>NZ_WQNE01000047.1 GCF_009759665.1 Bradyrhizobium cajani | reverse complement strand
TCTCAGAGGGCATCAGCCCCGCATACTTCTTCTTCCAATTGAAATACGTCGCCTGACTAATCCCGGCCTTGCGGCAGACCTCCGCCACTGCCGCGCCATCTTCCGCCTGCTTCAAAACGAACGCGATCTGCGCTTCCGAAAACTTCGATGCCTTCATGGAACTCTCCTCGTCCCGGTGGGATCATAATTGGAAAATTCCAGTTCAGACTGGCCTAATTTGGCGCCTCGAACAGAAGGCTTCGGGCCATGCGGTCGCCTGACTTGGATATCCGGCCAGAGATATCGACCTCGCCGGATTGATAGCGCCGAGGTGTCAGGCCGAGAAACGCTCCGACATCGGTGGATCGGGAGAAGCGGTTAGGATCGTCTATGGCCGTCGTGAACGTCAATGCAGTAATCGCGCCTACACCGGGGATCGTTATCATGCGCTGGCAGGCCTCATGGGAGCGCGCGAGACGTAGAAGCTGCGAATCGAGCCTCTGCCTACGCTCTCCCGCAACACGCCAAGCCTCAAGCAGCGCGTCAATGGCGCTTCGGATCAAGGGGTCCGCCGGACATCGCGTGAGCACTGCGCGCTCGAACGTTCCACCCTTACCGGCTGCGAGCACCACGCCGAAGGTCTTCAGTAGACCACGAATTTGATTGTAAAGCGTCGTACGAATCGCGACGAGTTCGCTTCTGGCTGAGAGCAGGGCTCGGATACGACAGCTCTGCAGGCTCTTGATGGCGACGGGCCGGTACCAACCGGAGCGCACCACTTGCGCGATCCCAAATGCATCGTTCACATCCGTCTTGTTAACTTGCAGCGAGAGCGCCGCCGCGACATGGCGCGCGTGGATGCAGTCGATTGGAACGTCGAGAGCGCGCAGCCCATGCCAAAGCCAGATCGCCAACGGCCCGGTTTCCATGCCGACCCGAACTGCGTCTGGAGCGTGCTCGCGCAGCACCATTGCGATGCACTCCGGTTCCGAGGAGCATTTGCCCCGCCAAGTGCGCCGACCGTCACCGTCGATGACACAAATCTCCGTTTCCTTTTGCGATACGTCCAAACCAACATAAAGAGTCATCACATGCTCCTCGTTTTGCACTGAGGAGAATATTCTGCCTCAGTCTCGCGCGTGCGATTAGGCCATGTGGTTGATCACATAGCCCTCCCGCTTGAGCAGAACGTGCAGGCGCCGATAGCCGAAGCGACGGCGCTCCTGGGCGATCGCCCTCATGCGCTGGCGAAGGCCGGCTTCGGCCGCCCGGGTCGTTCGGTATCTCATGGTCATGCGGCAACAGCCGATGGCTTTACACGCCCGCCGTTCACTCATCCCGTGGGCCTCCACGAGATGCGCGACAGCTTTCCGCTTCCCCGCGGGCGTCACCATTAATGGGATGGTCCGCACCGTCCTCCTCCCTCATCATGGGGGAGGTCAGATCAATAGAGGAGAGTATCATGGCCCATTGCAATTTGCCGCGACCTGCGCCTGTCTATGGGATCGACATTGGCAAGAACCTGTTCCACGTCGTTGGCCTGAGCTGCGACTGCACACCTGATCAGAAAGTTCGCTTTCGACGGGACACTCTTCTTCAGTTCTTTGCTCGCGCACAACCAAGCATAGTTGGCATGGAATCCTGCGCCGGTTCACAGTGGCTCGCCCGGAAGATACAGGCACTTGGTCACAAGGTGCGCCTGATCCCCGCGCAATTCGTGAAGCCCTACGTGAAGTCAAACAAGAACGACATCATCGACGCCGAGGCGATCGCTGAGGCCACGACGCGACCGACAATGCGCTTCGTCGCCGTGAAGGAGGAGGACCAAGTCGATCTTCAAGCGCTGCATCGAATCCGTGACCAGATGGTCGGCGCGAGGACACGCCTGATCAATCAGATGCGGGCTTTCTGCCTCGAGTACGGTGTACCTTTGCGTCAGGGTGCCGGAATATTCAAACTCGAGTTGCCGCGCGCTTTGAATGACGAAGGAAACGATTTGTCACCAGTGATGCGTCGCCTGGTGGGCGATCTCTTCGCCGATCTCCGCCGCCTCGAAGAACGGATCCGCGAAGTGACACAGGAGATCGAAGCGGTCGCCGATCGAGAGGACGTCACACGCCGGCTGATGACAATTCCTGGCATCGGCGCATTGGGTGCGACCGCCGTACTTGCCGCGGTCGGTGATGGGCTGCAGTTTCGCAAGGCCCGCGACCTTGCTGCCTGGCTGGGGTTAGTGCCCAGGCAATACTCGACCGGCGGAAAACAGACGTTGCTTGGCGTCAGCAAACGCGGCAACCGTTATGTGAGAAAGCTTTTGGTGCATGGCGCGCGATCCTGCTTCCGGCATTTGGACCGGACGCGCGATCGCCTAGGAAGCTGGCTCGACGGGCTCCAGGCTCGGATGCATCCGAACAAGGCCGTTGTCGCTCTAGCCGCCAAGATGGCCCGCATTGTCTGGGTGGTCTTGAACAAGCCCGGAGCACTCTACGAACGCAGAGATCCTGCCTTCGCCTGACGCTTCTGGCTTCGATTGCAAGGCTCGGGAACAGTGATGACGAAACAGTGGATCAACATGCCGTAAGCCCTGTGCAAAAAAGCGGGCTTCGTGCCCGAACCATTTATTGGGAACGGCGTGCGCGGATCTCATCATGGCCTGGCTGCAACAGCAGTCCACTCGCGAGAGGCCGGATACATTTATGCAACTGGAAGCGTCATTTTTGCTGTTACGAACCCTTGCACGGACGGGGCGGACCATACATTCTTTCCCACGAGGTCCTTCATGCATGTTTCGCGGGATCGTGAGCAGGGATTTCACGGGATCGTGAGCAGAGATTTCAGACGATCGTGAGCACGGATTTCGTGGGATCGTGAGCAACTTTTCCGCGGCTCAGCCCGCTTCGGCCGACAACTCAACCGGCTTAGGAACTGCCTCGTCAGTGAACGAGGAAGGCCGATGCCCACCCAGAGATTGTCGATGCGCCGGATCAAAGAGGTTCTCCGCTTAAAACATGTTCAAGGCTTGCCGGAGCGAGCCATCGCGCGCACCCTGGGCATCAGCAACGGCGCCGTGCACAGCTATCTGCGCCGAGCCGGGGCTGCCGGGCTGAAGAACTGGCCGTTGCCGGCGGGAATGACCGACGAAGACCTGGAGCTGCTGCTTTTCCCTGCGCCGAAGCCGGCGTCGCAGAGCCCCCAGCGGCCCGTTCCCGACTGGGGCTATGTCGACAAGGAGCTGCGCCGGCGCAACGTGACCCGCCGGTTGCTGTGGGACGAGTATCGCGCCACCCATCCCGATGGATTCGGCTATACATGGTTCTGCACGACCTACGAGGCCTGGAAGGGGCGTGCCCGGCCTTCGATGCGGCAGACCCATCTGGGCGGCGAGAAGGTTTTTGTGGATTTCGCCGGCGACACCATCGACGTCATCGACCCCTCAAACGGGGAAGTGCAGTCGATGAAGCTGTTTGTCGCGGCGATGGGCGCGTCCAACTATACCTACGCCGAGGCCTGCCCAAGCGAGGGGCTCGCCGACTGGATCCGGGTCCACATCAACCTTTTCGCCTTCCTCGGGGGCGCGCCGACATTCGTGGTCTGCGACAATCTCAAGGCCGCCGTCACCAATCCCGACCGCCACGATCCCGGCCTCAACCGAACCTATGCCGAGATGGCGAGCCACTACGGCACGGCCATTCTCGCCGCCCGGCCGCGGCGGCCAAAAGACAAGGCAAAGGTCGAAGTTGCGGTGCAAGTCGCCCAGCGATGGATTCTGGCGCGGCTGCGCAACCAACGCTTCTTTTCGTTGGCGGAGTTGAACGCAGCTATCAAGATCCTCGTCGTCGAACTCAATGCCCGGCAGATGCGCGACTTTGGCGCCAGCCGCGCCGAACTGTTCGCCGAGCTCGACAAGCCCAAGCTCACACAGCTGCCGGACCAGGCTTACGCTTTCGCATGCTGGAAGCGATGCCGGGTCGGCCCCGACTATCATATCGAGATCGACGGACACTGGTATTCCGCGCCGTACCGGCTCATCCGTGAGCTTGTCGATGCGCGCATCGACGACAGGACGGTCGAGATCTTCCACAACGGCCGCAGGATCGCCAGCCACGCCCGCGCGCCCAACCGGCGGGGCCACACCACCATCGCCGACCATATGCCCAGCGCCCATCGGCGCTACGGCCAATGGACGCCCGCCGGAGTAATCGCCGCCGGCGAGCGGATCGGTCCGTCAACTGCCGCCTTCTTCCAGGCCGTGATCGCGGCCCGGCCGCATCCCGAGCAAGGCTTTCGTACCTGCCTCGGCGTTCTGTCGCTGGTTAAAAGCTACAGCGCCGAGCGCGTCGACGCGGCCTGCCGGCGCGGCCTTCTGATCAAGGCGCGATCCGTCGCCTCGATCCGCTCCATCCTCCAGAACGGCCTGGATCGCACCTTTCTCGACGAACCCTCCGAACACCAACCCCTGCGCCACGGCAACATCCGCGGCCGGGATTATTTCCACTGAGCCAAGGAGACCTGTATGCTCAACCATCCCACCCACGAACGCCTGATCGAGCTCGGCTTGAGCGGCATGGCCAAGGCCTTCGAGGAGCAGCGACGATCGCCCGATCTGGAAGCCTTGCCGTTCGAAGATCGCATCGGCCTGCTGGTCGACCGGGAGGCCGCGGAACGCGACACCAGGCGGCTCACCACGCGCCTCAAGCTGGCCGCCCTTCGCCAGAATGCCTGCGTGGAGGACGTCGATTTGCGCACGCCGCGGGGTATCGACCGGGTCGTGTTCGCCAAGCTCGTCAGCGGCGACTGGATCGATCGCCACGAGAATTTGCTCATAACCGGAGCGACCGGATTGGGCAAAAGTTGGTTAGCCTGTGCCCTCGGCCACAAGGCCTGCCGCGACAATCGCTCGGTTCTCTATCATCGCGTCCCAAGATTGTTCGAGGCGTTGGCGCTCGCGCGGGGCGATGGACGTTATGCCCGCTTGCTCAAAACCATTGGCCGCGCCCAGCTGTTGATTTTGGACGATTGGGGATTGTCAGTGCTCACCGCCGCCGAGCGGCGCGATCTACTGGAAGTCCTCGAGGACCGCCATGGCCGCGCCTCCACCATCGTAACCAGCCAACTCCCTGTGGACACATGGCACGAAGTTATCGGAGACCCAACCTACGCCGACGCCGTCCTGGATCGCCTCGTCCATAACGCTCACCGCCTCCAGCTTGCCGGCGAAAGCATGCGAAAACGCAACGCCAAAACCATCACCCTTGACCAGCAGCCAGAACGCTGACTCTATCACCGTCTCGGCCGGAGCGGGCTGCTCACGATCGTCTGAATTCGGCGCTCATGATCGTCCGAAATCGCTGCTCACCATCAGTGAAATATGCAGTCCTTCAAGGCTGCGTTGTCCAGCATGGCGTCGGCCAGCAACCGTTTCAGCCGCGTGTTCTCATCCTCCAGCGTCTTCAGCCGCTTGGCCTCCGAGACCTCCAGCCCGCCGAACTTGGCCTTCCATTTGTAAATGCTGGCGTCGCTGACGCCATGCTTGCGGCACAGATCGGCGACCGACACGCCGGCCTCATGCTCCTTCAAGATCCCGATGATCTGCTCTTCCGAAAAGCGGCTGCGCTTCATGCTCTGGTCCTTGTCGTGGGCCAGAACGAACTTCAAACTGGATTAAACCCGCGGGGCAAGGTCATCGGCGATGCCGATGTGGAAGTAGCCGATCGGATAAGCCTTGAACTTCTTCTTCGAGGGCTTGCCACAGCCGACTTCCGGCAATCGGCTGATGCCGTGATGCTGGAGGCAGCGATGCAGGGATGACCGCGTCAGATGCTGGATGGTCGGCTGCAGCGCATAGAGGCAATCGTCGAATGGCAGCAGCGTATGCTGCCGGAAAGCAACGATGATCGCCTCCTCCTCGATGGAAAGGACAGTCGACTTGGCTTCCTTGGGGCCAGTCGAACGATCGGTGACGGTCTCGCGCTGCTTCCACTTCGCGACAATCTTCTGGTTGATCCCGTAGCGCTTGGCGAGACCTCTCAGGCTCTCTTGACTATTTTGTATGCTCGACGGACTGCCTCCGTCGTGGTGGCGCAGCCGTGTAAAATCTGTCCCATAGCGCTTCCTTCGAATCGTGCGACAAGGATGCACCATCAAAGTCTGGGACTAAACAGTGAGGACAAGAGTCCCAACAATGAGAGAAAATGTGAAGGCATAGGTCTGCTCAGCACTCTGACCGGCGGCCGCGGCACGCTTGTTGTTGATGTCCATTGCCTTCAGCAGGGCCTGTCCGCTGTCCTGACGCAGCGGCTGCATTTGATGAACAAGCAGATCGCTGGCGGTGGCAATATCATTCCGGCGGGTACGCAGAGAGCACGTCTGGAACTTGCGCGACATACGCGCTCCAGAGTTGTTGGAAGTTCGTGTAAAGCTTGTGCTCTTCCGAAGAGGAGAGCAGCAGCTCCTAGGCGGCGCCCTCCCTTTCGATGTCGCGCGTCAGGTCAGCAAGAAGCTTCTCGGCTGAGGCTTTCTTCGCGGAGTCGGATTCCAGAATGTGATCCCGCACGACTCTGCCATATCGGATGGTGTAGGCTCTGAGGTTACCGAGCAGGCGGACCGCGGGCAGCCAACGGGATTGGAAATCAGCGACGTCGCCCTGGATCAGCCGCATGTTGCTGATGGCGAGCATGCCCGTGCCGCCGAACACGAGAAGAAGCAAAGAAATAACGGCGACGAGTTTGCTCCTGATCGAATAGCGCGAAAGCATGGCAATGACTCCTGGGAAATGAGCGACAGCACAAATCGAAAGTATTGGAAGACGACGTTTCCTAAACGTCGTCATGCTGCAGGCCATCCAAATGAATTTTTTACCAAGACTTAGTTGAAATATTTGTTACAGCAATCATTGATTGCACAACTTTTGCGCAAGGTGGGCTAGGATTTAAGCTGTGCATCAGCATGGGCCTGCATCATGCAGAACCAGCGCCAATTGATGGGAAGGTCACGCGGCGGCTTGACGGAAATCCACGCGGTGGTCGATAGCAATGGTCGGCCCCTACGGCTTGCGTAGAGCCTGGGCGAGGCGCATGACGTTCGGCTTCCCGAAAAACTGCTCTCTCGTCTGAAGTCTGGGTCAATGTTGCTTGCCGACCGTGGCGACGATGCCGGTCGAATCAGAGAGATTGCGGTGAAGAAAAGCGCTTGGGCAAACGTCCGGCCGAAAAGCAATCGCAGCGATCCGATCTGCTTCAGTCCGTACCTCTATCGTGCTCGCAACCAGGTCGAACGGTTCTTCAACGGGATCAGACAACGTCGTCGTGTGGGCGAACCGCTACGGCAGGCTTGCCGGAAACTACCTTGCCTTCGTCCAACTCGCATCTGTCCGGCTGTGGCTAGCGGCGCGTTATGAGCCCACGCCTAGCTGTGGTCTCCCAGGAGGTTATCCATCTGGTCTGAACCGAGGAAACTGAGGTTGCGCCCGCATCCATGAAGCGCGGCGATGCGGGCGCACTACAGGTAGGAAGTTGAACGACGCGCCGACGCCCGTCGGGGCGAAAGATCTATCCCACGGCGTATCTGTCGTTTGGAGTGCCTGACACCAGCTCGCGCCGGAGAAAGGTAGCGCGGTCCTTCAGATTTGCGACCGGCTAGTACAAGGCGTGGAGCCGGACTCCGCCCCAACCCCGTCCGACTGCGAGCCGTGCTCGTCAGGCGGAACTGCCGCATCAAGGATTCCGCAGTCTACTACAGGCACGTCAGGAACAGTTTCGAACGTTCCGTCGAGCAGTGGGAGGGACATGTCCGACGTCTAGCACTGCGGATGTGCTGGTGGCGCGCCGGAACGAACCAGGACGAGCCGACGTCCCGTGTCCCAATGGCTGGATAAGCAAGTTGCCGATCGTTGAGCTCAAGCGGCGTGAGGTCGCGAGACCTCAATAAAGCAGCAGACCGCCTGACGCGCCGCGAGTGCCAACTGTTAAAGGCTCTAGCGAGTGATGATGATCCGAGATCAATTCGGGCTGATGATGAGATTGAGCCGGCCATGCGGGATTGTTGCGCTCTATTCGAATGAATGAAGAAAAAGTGCGCACGGTGGCGGATTGAGAGCGAAAAACACCGACATCACGGGTCTTGATCATCAGCATCGAAAATCTCTTGACGGTTCAAGATCATATTCGATAAATCGCGCTACTACTGTAGGTTATGTTCTCAATTTTCAGGGCGGACCCGATAGGAATCTCCCGTCAGTTTGTAGCGGGCCGCCGAATGCCTTCGACGAGGGCTTGTACGATTTTGCAGAATTCAGGCCTATTTCTCGCTCAGGACTATCTCCGATGGACAGTATGGAAATTGAGGCGATGACTGTGCGCGAGCAGCTCTTTGCATTGTCGCGCAACCTCCGGTGGATCGCTGTCTTTTCGGTATTCATTTCAATTTTGTTGTACTTGCCAGATCAGATTCAGGAGCTCTACCGGATAGCTGCTGACGACATTGGGTGCGTAACGCTCAAGGAGTTTGTCGCCGTGGGCGTGATTGCACTAACGATCTGGGCGGCCGCTTTTCAGCTTAGCGCTGCAACCCTGCCTCATATCCCGCCCGCGAGGGGGCGCGTGGCGTTTTATATCAAAGTTGCACCCATTGTCCTCGGCGCGTTGCCGATCATCGCCGCGACGGCAGGTCAACTCGCCTCGCGGCCGGCTGAAAAGATCGGTGAGGTCGAGGAGGTCGGAAGCATCTTCCGCATTCAGGACCAAGCGCTCGCCTTCGAGCGGAACATGCTGCTCATACTTGCGCTTGCCATGTTGATCCTGCTCGCCTCGTTTGTCGTATTCGCTTGGCGGATGGGGTCAAAACATCGCTCGGCCGCACTCGCGGATCGGGCGAACATCGCCTATTTCATCCGCTATAGATTTCTCGCGCTCACGATCGGCGGCATCGCCCTGTTGACGACCGGGTTCGTTTTGTTTCCAGACAGGCTTGCACAATTCGTCGGATCGTTCGGTGTAATCGCTCTCTTTGCGATGTGCGTGGCCGGTCTCATCACCTACTTTGCGCTACTGACGATCAGGTTCAATTTTCCTTTTATACCGGTTGTGTTTGGCGGCTTGTTCCTGGTTGCCTCACTGTTTGGAAGCGATGACCACGGGCTGCGCAGCGTGGCCGGAGCAGCCGGCCCATCAGGAGAGATGCGCATTTCTGCAGTCGAAGCATTTCGGGATTGGCTTCGGCAAAAACCGCGCCTGGCCGAGGCCGAGAGGCTCGGAGAATATCCGGTTTTCATTGTGGCTGCCCAGGGCGGAGGCATCTACGCAGCCAACAATGCGGCGCGCTTTCTTGCCAGGATGCAGGATCTTTGTCCGGCATTTCGGCAGCATCTGTTTGCGATAAGCGGCGTCTCCGGAGGGAGCGTCGGCTCGGCGATCTTCGCAGCTGCGCTGCATGCCGACAATGGGCCACTTGATACGATCGCTCCCGACGCAAAGACATGCCCGAAGATCGCCGATTTTCTGGCCGGCGTCGGCCGGGCCGAGGATATCGATGCCCCTGGGCAGGTAGAACAGCGCGTTGCAAGCGTCTTGGAGACGGATTTTCTCTCGCCCTTGGTTGCGGGTTTTCTATTTACCGACTTCACCCAGCTGTTTTCTCCGCTCGCTATCCCAAGTTTTGATCGTGCGCGCTTTCTGGAGTACACGCTGGAGAATGCTGTAGACAGAATGCTCAAGAGCCAAAAAGGCGCCGGGCACCAATCCAATCTGCTAAAGGCCGATTTTCAGTCACATTGGACACCTTCCAACAATATGCCCGCGCTGTTGTTGAACACGACAGATACCGGTAGTGGCAAGCGCGTTGTCATCTCTCCCTTCGATATCGACCCGCTCCACGCCAAAGACAAAGACCTCTGTATTCTCTCGATGCTTGATCGTGCCGGAACCGGAGCCGATCAAACTGTCAAGAGCCACTCGCTGCCGATCCCGCTTAGCACGGCGGCCTTTATCAGTGCGCGATTTCCATGGGTGACGCCGGCAGCGACGGTCTCCTTACGGAATGATTGTATTACCGCCAATCCGCAGGCGCGCCTGGTGGATGGGGGATATGTCGAGAATTCCGGAATAGAGACCGCGCTCGATTTGATTGAGCGGCTCAACAGCATCAAGGGCACCTCTGACGCGCCAAAATTCCGGATCTATCTGCTGTCGCTGGTGAGCGGACAATTCGGAGATCACGGTTCTTTCATGTTCGGTGAGCTCATGGAGCCGGTGCGAGCGCTCTTGAGCACGCGAAGCTCTCGAACCTATATTGCACTCAACCATGCGAACAATATCGATCGTCGGCCTACGAGCGATGTAACGTCCAGCGTGCAACGCTTTCCAACGTTCGGTCGAATAGACATAACAGGTTCGTTTTACAACCTGCCGCTTGGTTGGACGCTATCTCAGAAAACTGAAGATATCATCTCGCTAAGCAGCGGCCGATTCTGGGATTGTGTGCCGAAGGATGACTTCGATCAATCCCGCAAGAAGCAGAGCAATGCCGATTGCCTGCAAGTGAAGTTGTTTCATCTCTTGAATGGATCCGTCGCATCCGCCTTTGAAACGCTCAAAGAAGCCAAGCTGGCCCAGGCGGCTTACGCTGACGAGTTAGACAAAGAATACAAGCCCGCTCCAAAGATCAAGCCGCAGCCGTTACTTGCCTGCTATGAGAGCAAGTGGTTGCAGGAGCGCGGCTATCAAAAATACCAGGATAAAGTTTCCGCGTACGAGCATCAGCTGGCGCAGTCGATTAAGGACCATTCGCCGGCTCCTGCGCCCGTGCCGCCATATCGAAAGAGCTATATGGCTTATTTCCAGGCCGAGCAGGTCAAAGCCTTGCTGCAGGAATGGGACCGCATCAAGGAGACGGATCCGCGGATCCTGGCCTATATCCTAGGGGCAATCTCCTACGACAGCGCTGACTTTACACGCAGCAGCGAAGACTTTTCATACAGCGCGATCTCGCAACTGCCGCGCAAATGGCGCGATCGGATAGAAAAGAACAATGCCGACCTAGCGGCCAAGAACAAACCGCTCGTCGGCATGGACGCATTGCTCAACCATCCCAAGGAATTGGCCAACTTTGTTCTTGGTTACGCGGGCAACCCGTTCGGAAACCAGGCCGGAACGGACGACGGTTGGCTGTTTCGTCCACGAGGAATGTATCAACTGGTGGGACGGGAGCAATATCAGGAAGCGCAGAATCAAGTGCAGGAGATCGGAGAACTGGCGGGGCTTGATCTCCTCACGTTTCCCGACGCACTGCGTGATGCGAAGATCTCAGCCAAGGTCGCTTTTGCCCACTTTCGGCTTCATCCCTATCAGAACCGAACGCTGTTTGAGCTGCTCAAGGATCCGTCGAAGGACTGGATCGCCGTGCGTGCGTTGCAAACCGACATGGAGCATGGCCCAGCCGATAGGGAGCGTGTCAATGCAAGAAGCCAGATGTTTCTCGGCTGCATTGAAGAGGCGTTACATCCGACGCAACTCAAGTCGTTCCAGAGCAAATTTTATGGCAGCGAGTAAACATCCTGATCACCGGCCGCGGCCCGCGTGCGGGGATTATTTGGCTGAAACCGGTCTACATCGGACCTTCGAGTTTTTCAATCTTACAGAGGAATTGCCGACGATGGCAAAAGGTGAAATCGGCCGGTCAAAGCTTGGTCGGTTGTTTACAACTCTGTCCGCAGCGGGGCTGATCGTCGCACTTACCTCAGGAGCAGGAACGGCCCGAGCCGAGACGCCATCGAAGCCGCTTTCGGCCAATGATGTGTCTATTCTGTTTCCTCCACCCAAGGCTCCGGCAGACCTCGTTAATCTGATCGCGGCTTCCGATCTCAGCGGCCCCACTCGGGCTCCGCAGCGGCTTTTCTCCGATGAGGATTTCGCGCGTTTTATCGCAAACGCCGAAAATCCAGAAAGGGGAGGCGTGCCGGAGTCGGGCGTGCGCCGCATTCAGCTTCCTGATGTCGTGAAGAAGATCGATGCCTGGTTCGTTGCGGGCATCCGGATCGATCCGGGTGCCCCGGGATTATCTGCTGATGTCATCGCCCAGTTTGGCCGGCAACCGCAAATCCGCCTGATCATTCAGCCGGTGACGAATGACCCTCAAGGCTTCAAGGTCCATGACACTGCCGGTCATCTTATCTTCAGTTTCAACCTTGAGCCCGATCCATCTCTTGATGGTTGTGCGCCATTCCCGCGATTCAAACCTGACGAAGGCAATCGTTCGTGACGTTGCATCTTTGCGTGATCAACTTGCGGCGGGAAAGTTCGGCAATGTCAAGGTCTCGACTGCCGGTGACATGAACGTGCACCCGGGCCTTGTCGGTGCATCCGCAAAGCCGTTTCGTGATGCGGTTAAAGCTTTCCTTGAAAAGCATCTCTCGCCGCAGCGCCTCAACACCATGGCTGTTATGGGGATTTCACCGCCCGAACCCTGGGTTTTCGTCTCGATGCTGAGAGTCCCGCAGGCCGGGTTGATACCAGTGCCTGGCCCGACGCTCGACGGCCTTCATGCCGCGCAGATGTTCAGCATCGTAGGCCAGACGCACGTGGTCCCCGCGGCCTGTCACGAATAACCAGAATCCAACGACGTGTCGCCACGCGGCGCTGCAGAATCCTCCCTTGGCCCTTGCCAACCGGAAGGGTGTTTCGACAGCCGATTTCATCGATGCCAACGTGCCAAATAGCCGCGTACTCGAGATCGTCAATGTCATTGCCGATACGAAGAAGAGTCATTTCTTCAATACGGACTGCGTGAGCTGTCACACCGAAACCGCGCAGCCGCTGTCCAGGAAAGTGCAAGGCTTCGCGGTGCGTGGGGTGAACCGAGCCGTTCTACCGAAAGAAGTCTGGAATGTTCGCAATTTCGGTTGGTTTCCCTCGTTCTTGCATGGTGGCCCAGCGGCCGCGACCATAACGCGGCGCGCGGCAGCCGAGACCGCTGACGTCGTCACCTTCATCAATAGCCAATTGCTGAACAAGTAATAAGCGCATTGCTGGCTGGCGCGCTCGCGCGCAGCGGGGCATTTGAGATGGAAGGAGAGTTTAGGATGGGGGCACGTTCGTTCAGCTCTTGGGTGGGTGGCGTGGTGAGGCGGTGGCCTCATGTCCTCGCTCTCTTGTTCGCGATTGTGTTCGTCGTGGCGGCGTTAATAGGGATGGCGTATTTCGCACCCGAGAAGCTTCGCGATGCGGCGCTTAAGGTCAAGAATGACGCAAACCTGGTGGCGCAATTGCTGCCGGCGACACTGCCCGCGCCCTCAAAAATCGATAGCGCATACTGGCTGCCCCAGAACTGGAGTGCGCGGCAGCGTTACTGGTTCCACCACACGTCCCAAGGCACGGCCACTATTCCCGTGCCCTATAAGTGGTTCCTGGCTCTGGAACGTCCTGAGTTGTCGGTCGGTTACACGAGCCTGACGGACAACGAGTATCTGCGACGCCTTGGTTTCATCCCAAGTCCGAGCACAAAGGACTTTGACGCTAGCTCACCTGCGTACGGCTATCAGGACGATGCCAAGGGCGTTAGCTCCACTTGGACAGCGACCACGCCCGAGAATGCCAATGGTTTGCCTGTGGGTTTCGCGATCCTGAAAGGGGGCGTCGACCCGACAACGGGAGCTTTCTACGAAGATCAGATCGGACTAACTTGCGCCGCCTGTCATACCGGGCATCTCGAGTACAAGAATGTCAGCATTCGCTACGATGGTGGGCCAGCGATGGTCAACCTTGGCGAGGTTGAACGGGTCATTGGGTTATCGATCGGCTATACGCTGATCTTGCCGTGGCGGTTTGATCGTTTCGCCGACCGGCTGGAAAGCATTGAAGGTCGAAGCGTCGACCGCGGGAAGCTTCGACGTGATCTGGAGCTCGCACTTCAAAAGATCAAGAAGCAAAAGGCCGCAAATGATAGCCTGTTGACGAAGCAGGGCGTGACGAATCTCGACGAAGGGTTCGGCCGACTTGATGCCTTGAACCGGATCGGCAACCAGGTCTTCTATACCAATTTCCTGGATCCGGCGACCGGGGAACTCCCAGATCCGCTCCTCAAGGGCAACTTCGCGCGCAACGACGCTCCCGTGAGTTTTCCGCCGATCTGGGACACGCCGTACTTCCTCTGGGCGCAGTATGACGCCTCTGTTCTCAACGAGCTTGTCCGCAATTCTGGCGAAGCGCTCGGCGTCAGCGCGAAAATCAACATGAGGGCACCCGCGCCTGGAAGGCCGCTTTTTGAATCATCCATCCATCTTTCGGACATTGCGCGTTTCGAGGAGCTTTTGCGCGGTACCGATCCGTTTTCGTCGGCGGAGGCAAGCAGCAGGAAATTCAACGGGCTTGTCGCGCCACGATGGAAGGATGCGCAGGACCGGTTCCGAGGCGACCCGGCCTGGGCCATCGACGAAAAACTCGTTGAGAAAGGTCGCGATCTTTATCGCTCGCACTGCTTTGAATGCCACCGAGGGCCGGTCAATGATCCCGCATTCGACGCCAAGTGGCCGGACGATTCGTTCTGGAAGCCGGAGAACCCAGATCGCTCTGCCAAGGGCGAGAAGAATTGGGTGGAGATCGGCGGACGCCATTATTTCAACGTCGCTCAGCTGCCAGTGAACGTGATCGGCACCGATCGTCAACAATCCAATGTCCTGATGACCCGGCGCGTTCACTTACCCGCGTCACTCGGCCTCGATCCGATCGATGACCTGAACAAAGCCTGGGGGTGCGGCCTTCCGGCCGATCCGGCGCCAAATCCCTTATTTGTGCTCGCGCTGATGGACGTCGTGGGCAAGACGATCGATCAATGGAACCTCGCGAACAACTCTTCCGAAAATTCCAAGCAGCAGATGTGGGGGCCGAGGAAGAATTGCCAAAACCCGCGAGCATACATTGGAGCGCGGGCGCGACGTAACGGCAAGGACCAAGATGTCCTTGCTCTTGAACCTCAGTACCGCGCGCGTCCGCTGGACGGTGTTTGGGCAATAGCTCCGTATCTACACAACGGGTCCGTGCCGACGCTAAAGGACATGTTATTACCGCAGGGCCGGCGGCCGAGCTCTTTCTGCGTGGGCAGCCGTAAATTCGATCCTGTTGACGTTGGGCTCGTTGCGAAAGTGCGAGCGAACGACGCCTGCGCGGCCGGCCTGACGGACTTCGACGTATCGCTGCTTGGGAATAGCAATCGCGGGCATTCCTTTGAGGGCAAGGAAACCGATATAACGAAGCTGCCGCCTGGGGTCATCGGGCCAGAATTAACCGACGCCGAACGGCGGGCGCTTCTGGAGTATTTGAAGACGCTGTAAGGAAGCCGTTACCCTCGAAGCTGGGCGCGCGTCGCCCGACGGCAGATCAAGCCGATCGTTTTGGGAGCCACACCACACACGAAAACGCATCCGCGTATTGGACATATCACTCATTGTCTGAAAGGGAGCGCCGGAGTTCGTTCCGAGGAAAAGATGATGGCGGCGCTCATTGATTCGATTGGCGCCCCGCGCTTGGCTGATCAATTCGATCAGAAGGCTGAACTCTGGCCAGGATTGGAGGCTTGATCAGGAGTAGAGCCGCTAACTCAGGAGGTGCTCCCGCACTCGAGCTGCGTATGCGGATTGGGCAGACATCTACGCAGAACGTGAACTGGATCGTGCCCGCGGGCCCTCTGCGTCATCAACAGAGCTTGCCGGGTTCACGACATCGAATAAATCAATCATTGATGATGTGCCACGAGCGGGCATGTTCAACCCTGAGACCCAGTTTGGCGCGGACAAGACCATCCTCGAACGACTAGCCAGACTATGTCGGTAATCTTCGCTAAAGAAATAGAGTTGATGACGCGCGATGTTCTTCGTTATATGTTCATGCAACCTTAAGTGAAGAGGCTTAAGACCATTCCCATCGCCGTTCACATCCGCAGTTGCTAATAGTTATTTCGTGAAATTCGCCGTGCAGTGCAGCCAGTGCCCCGCTCCATTGGAGGAGACTTTCTATGCTCAACTCCGAAACCGCCGCCTGCCTCCGTCGAATTCTGGATGACGTGTGCAAGGACTTGTCGCGGCACGAGACCGGCATCCGAGCCCACGTCGCTTCCAAAATTCTAGAAGCCGCCTCTCGCGGCGAGACGTCCGTCGAAGTTCTCAGGCAAGTTGCGCAAACCGCCTTGAGCAGCGCTCCCTCCATGTGGCCTCAGCAAAGTTCTCGTCGATCTTCATCCGAAAATAGCGGCGCCGGCGAACCTATCGGGTCAACCAAACAGGATTAAAGCAGACCGATCCGAATCCATCAGCACAGCGCCCGCGAACTGGAACCATTCGGGGAGCGTGCCCCCGTGGAAGCTGATCCGGAGCGGCTAAGCGCGCGAGACGGCATTTGCCGAAAATGGAATCAGTTCAGGGACTGGCCAGCGGTCTCGCGAAGCGTGATCATATGTCTCCGGTGACTCACCAAACAACCCGCAAGGAAGCTAGGCGATCGGTGCGCAGAGACGGCGAGCGCCGCAAGTTCGAGTAAGCTAGTCCAGCTGAATAAGATGGCACGGAGGAGGCTCAAGGGAAAAATATCACGCCTTGCGATGTCGCGTCCACGGATTTGAACCATTGAGCAACCTAACCGAACTGTCACTGCGGCTCCTCGAGATCCTCCGACTGCTACATGCCGCGGGGGAGTGACTTCGGATCGCGCCGCGCGGAGAGTGCTGGAGGGTCGCCGAAGATCTTCCGGAACGGGCCGTGCACGTAGGCTCGTGGTGATCGAGCGCGAAGGAGCGACGTGATACATGCGCTGCGGCCGACTTGAGCAGCGAGACAACCCGCAGCAGGGCGTACGGAAGGGACGGCAAGTCCGGCCTCGGCTGTTCATCGTACAGCATGCTAGGTGGCGCCGATCAGGGTGAGATTTCGCTCTCATCCGGTTTGTTCGCGCACACCCTCGCCATCCGCAGCTCTCACGAACAAGTGTGGCAAGACGGTTGCGTCGGCGGGGCGTGCATGGCGTCACCAAGCCTGGAGGAGCGCAACTGACAAACGATCAGAAGCCAGTTCGCGCGTATACACCGGGCGGATCGTTCCCGTCGCCGGCATGATTACTTGTGAATCATAGGTGGCTGTCGGTTTCGGTATCGAAGCTAACCGACTCGACTTTGATGTCACATCGGGCTCTTCCTCGTGTTCGAGAGCTTCTCGACTGCGCTACTCTCGGTCACGACGCCACCACTGGAACGTAATTTGCCTTGTCGCCAGCCTTGAATGTGAAGGTATCGGCGCCGGCGCTGATACCATCCCCCCGACGGTCGGTCAAAATCCCCCGGGTGAGGTCACCTCAAACTCCTCCACCTGATTCCGCCTGGCTGGGCGGCTGATCGGCCGCAAAGCGCGCAGCAGGACGTTTATTTTCGTCCCCTTTTAGGGAAGAGGGGACGGGGAGTTGAACGTCTTGAAGCCGCACCTGCAAAGCACTGTATTTACGTTACTTGAGCGCCAGACGAGCCAACGAGAGATCCAGCGGCTGACGGGGGTCGACCGCAAGACGATCCGGCGCTACCAGGCGATTTTCGCGTCCGAGCGAGCGTCGGAGGCAAACTCCCCCGGGGTGACCACCGGCTCCGAGGCTGCCGATGGCCAAACTCCCCCACCTCCGCGACCGCCGGCTATCGGAGCGCAGGTCGCCGCCAAGACGTTTGATTTCGCCCGCTCAGCCTGTGAACCGCATCGGGAATGGATCGAGCAGCAGGCCCGTCTGAAACGCAACGCCCAGGCGATCTATCAGGATCTGGTTGACCAGTTCGGCTTTACTGCCAGCTACGAGAGCGTCAAGCGTTTCGTGCGTGCCTTGCGCCACATCGATCCCAAACAGTTTGACCGTCTCGAGTTTGCCCCCGGCGAGGAAGCCCAGGTTGATTATGGCGAAGGCGCGCTGACCCGTGATCCGAAGAGCGGTCGTTACCGCCGGCCGCGCCTGTTCGTGATGACCCTGCGCTACTCGCGGCGCAGCTTCCGGCGGGTGGTCTGGAAGTCGAGCCAGCAGGTCTGGGCACAGCTCCACGAAGAGGCCTTTCGGTATTTCGGCGGTGTCGTCAGTTATGTCGTGCTCGACAATCTCAAGGAAGGCGTCATCACGCCCGACCTGTATGAGCCCGAACTCAACCGACTCTACGGCGCGGCGCTCGCGCATTACGGCGTCGTCGCCGATCCGGCACGGGTGCGGGACCCAAATCGCAAGGGGACCGTGGAGAATGCGATTCAGCACACCCAGGGCACCGCGCTCGCCGGGCGACGCTTCGAGTCACTCGAGGCTCAGAACAGGTTTCTGGAGCACTGGGAGACGAACTGGGCTTCCAAACGCATCCATGGCAGCACAAAGCGTCAGGTCGAGGCCATGTTCCAGGAAGAGAAGCCACATCTGCGGCCATTGCCCGCGACCGGCTTCCGTTACTTCACCGAGCTCGTGCGCACGGTCTACGACGACACCACCGTGCGGGTGGATCACAGCGACTATGCCGCGCGGCCCGCGTCGATCGGCAGCCAGGTCGTGGTACGCCTCTACGAGACCACGATCGAGATCCGCGACCGCAGCACCCAGGCGCTGCTGCGCGTTCATGCCCGCGCCGCACGGCCGGGTTCGCTCAAACTGCCGCACAACGAGCGCCCGTTCAATCCATCCCGTCAGACCGCCTTCCTGCTGGCAAGCGCCGGCGACATCGGACCGCAAGCGAAGGCGCTCTGTCAGCACCTGTTCGACACCGAAGGCCGCGTCGGACAACGCGCGATGTGGGGCATTGTCGGACTTGCGAAGAAGTATCCCGCCCGGCTCGTCGAGCAGGCCTGCGATCACGCAGTGCGCAACCACATCCACCGCTACAAACAGGTGCGCGCAATCGTCGAGCGGCTGTTCGAGCAGGCTCTCGAGCGCCTCGATCAAGCTCCCCAATCGACGCTGCCGCTGACGCAGGACCATCCCCTGATCCGTCCCGCGGACGAATACGGCGAACTCTTTCGCCTCTGTTCCCAGAACCGTGCCAGCAACGAGAGCCGGCCCTTCAACAACGGCGACGGTCAGCGTGCACCAAACCGCGCTCGCGTCATCTCCGCAACCCCGGCCAGCTCCGACGACGCGAGCGCTCCCACCCAGACCTTGATTGCCGATCAGCTCAGCCTTTCAACCTCCACAGGAGATCATTCGGAATGACCATGACCTTGCCAGACATCGATCGCTGCCTACGACAATTGCGGCTGTCGGGCATGCGCGACACGCTCGAGACCCGTGTCCTGCAGGCCCAGGGCGCCAGCCAACCGTTCCTCGAGACCTTCTGCCTGCTCCTGCAGGACGAACTCGATCGTCGTCAGTCCCGCCTCATCGCTCGCCGCTACCAGCAATCCGGGCTTGACGAGAAGCTCACGCTCGCGGAGTTCGACTGGTCCTTCAATCCCAAACTGCCGCGTCAGGCCTGCTTCCAGCTGCACGCGCTGAAGTTTGTCGCCGCCGGCGAAAACGCTCTGCTCATTGGCAAGCCCGGTACTGGAAAATCGCACGTGGCCAAGGCGGTCGCCTACCAGGCCATCATGCAAGGCCACAAGGTCCAATATCTCGAGGCCGACGGGTTCTTCAATCGATATGCCCTCAGCCCCGCCGCTCAGCGCGAAGCTCGACTGCGGAGCATCTTTGACTGCGATCTGCTCGTGCTCGACGACCTGTTCCTCGCTCGCACCATCCCCGACGAAGCTGGCGCTTTACTGCAGACCCTGATCCATCAACGCTACAAATTGCACCGCAGCGTCATCGTCACGTCCAATCGCGTCGTGCAGGACTGGGGCGCTTATCTCGGAGACAACACCATGAGCACGACGATCCTTGACCGCCTGATGCACCATTGCCATCTGCTCGAGTTCGACGGCCGCAGCTACCGCCTCAAGGAAGCCGCTGAAGCCCTTGCGCGCAAAACCGAGTCAACCTAATACCCTCTCGTCCTGCTCCACAGGTGGGGGAGTTTGCGCGACCACAGGTGGGGGAATTTGAAGTGACCGTCCGGGAGCCCCTACAACCGGCTCCGCGCGCGAGGGCAGCCATAGGCCCTGAAAGCCCGTCGCGCTATTGAGCTGTCCGTCCAAACGGTTGTCGGTCCCGCATCCGACAAAGTTCACGGTCAACCTGATGGCTACCTTGATTGGTCTGAGTAAGCCGGCCGCTTGCCGGTTGAGGCACGCTCGCGTCACGGCAGCAGCTCGCATTTTGTTCGTATATATGTGCTGCAGATCGCGCCTGTATTCTGGTCAAAGGTGTTGCTGCTCAGTGTTGAGCCATATTGGTTGGTCCAGATCCCAGATAGGTTGCGGCTTTACCGAAGTCACTAGTCCTACTCTGAAGCATCCACCGGATCATTCCAAGCCTCCTGCGACATCGTCAACTCCGCCGAGCTCAGCAGGAGCCAGCCATCGCAGATTACGGGCGTCGTTCAAATTTATGAGAGCGCCCAATCGGACGCTGCTTTGGCCCGCGCCTTTCTTCATCGCGCAGAGCCAAGGTGCAAACAGGAACGCCTGCTAGAACCCGTTATCTTAAGCGGGCAGTGAGACCGATCTGCCTGCCGGACCAAAGACCCCAAGCACAATTTCGCACGGCGGAGCTGCTTACAAGCAGCTTTTTCTGCACATGCAAGTAAGCCTGAACAGAGTCTCCTGCGGCCTGTGACGAACCCCAGCTCTTTAAAGGCGGCTTGTTGCGATGGTGCGGATCTTACGCAACGGCTCGGCCGCGTGGGCGCGTTGTTACGCAGCTGGTGCATTCTTTCATCGTCCCCTCTGAAATCGCGCAGTTTGGATGCGTGTCTGATCATCTTTGCGTGCCTCATGGTTGCCATGAAGACAGCGGCGATCATTAGAAAGATGGATTCCCCGCTGATGCTGCCGTAGGCGTCGTGCTGCCAATGAGAGCGCAAAGTCGCTGCATTGTCTCGGGGCCGCACGGTATTTCTGCGCGGTCCCGCGCTCTGTCTCTATTGCGGTCAACTGCCAGGACACCAAAGCAATCTGCGTTTCGTGCAAATCTGCGCCACAGGCAGGACGACCTGCATTCCGGGACGCGCGCAGATTTCGCAAATCGAGGGATTGAGTCCGTTGTATAGCTGCAATGGGAGTTGCAGCGTTTACATTTTTAACCGGCTTTCCTGCTCGGCAAGAAGAGCAACCCATAAACCAGCCGACGAAAGACGACGCGCATTCGACAACTCCAAGTCGCGAGGAAGTGATTGCAACTCGCGCAAGTAGCCATATATAAGATATACTCTCTAAGATAGAGTTGGCTTCGCTGAAGCGGGCGTCCTGTCATATCCGCTCGCCAGGCGCCGGCCGCGAACGAGTTCGATTCTTGTCGTGCGGATGAGGCCATGCCGGTCGCGTCAGGTGACGACCCATTCGTTATTCGAAGATTTTCCAAGGATGAGTTCGGAGACGAGGCGAACGTTACTCAAGATCGAAAAGAAAGCTGGTTTCGTTTCATGGACTGGACATGGATCGCATCTATGATTTGTACCGTTGACGTGGCTGCAAATCGATCTGGTGGCGTTATATGCGAGTACCCTTTCATGGAGCGTTACTGGCTGTGTCCGCACGCAGAGGGAGTCAGATCCTAAGATGATGGTGGTCTGTAACAAGAGTCAGCCGACTAGTTGTTCGGCGTGCGGCTTTGTCGCGCGCCAGCGTGACCACCAAACACGGAGTTTGTTTAGACATCACAGAGAAAGGCGCCGTCATGAGTGGCACAATGACCGTTGATAACGTCATTCCGCGAGCAGACATCGTCAAGCACGCGGACCGCCTTGGGATCGAAATCAAGAATATTACGCTCTCAGACGATTTGTCTGACGAGGCCATCATAGCCATTAACCGGCTGCTGCTTGAGCATAAGGTCATCTTCTTCCGTGATCAGGGACATCTGGCCGATGCCCAGCAACAGCGTTTTGTGCTCCGGCTTGGCTCGCTGATACGCAATCCCACAATGCTGGACACAAGGGGAGGCTTAACAATCCGGAAGACGCTCCCCGATGGCGCCTGCGATCATGTTGATCAGATGAACGGTGATGATCTCTTCAGTGCCGCCCGACCAGCAATTTCAGTGCTGCGAGGTGCAGCGATCCCGCCGTTTGGCGGGGAGATCGCTTTGTCAAGCTCGGTGGCCGCTTACCTTGACCTTCCCGATCCGCTGCGGATGCTTGCCGATAACCTCTGGGCTGTGCGCTTCGCCGCATTCGATCACACAGCGATGGAGGGGACCACCGAAGCCGGCCGGCAGGCATTGGAGGACGTATCCACCGGAACGATCTACGAAACGGCACATCCGATCGTTCGTGTTCATCCCGAGACTGGCGAACGCATGCTCTCGCTCGGCCGTTCCGTGCAGAACTTTGTCGGCCTGCAGCGCTATCCGAGCCAAAGGTTGTTCGAACTTCTGCAATCCTATCTCACTGCCCCGCAGAATACCTTGTGCTGGAACTGGAAATCAGGCGACGTCGCAATCTTGGACGATCGCGCGATTGAGACGTATCCCGTCAACAAGATGGGCTGTCCCCATTGGGCCATGGACCGGCTTGCAATTGACGCCGGCGTACCGCACTTCAAGAGGCTGAAATCACGGACCGCTGAGGCTGCCTAGCGGTGTGCGCACGTCCGGTTTTCGTAAGACGGTGGCGGTCCAAGGCTAAGTTGCGGCCCTACAATGTCGAGCGGAGCCGAGCCTTCTTATCCCGGCAGGACCGGCGAACCGGTGCGGGCAATCTGCCTCTTTTGGGCGCGCTGGTCGCATAGCTTGGGCATGCTGCGCGGTTCGCTGGAGCCTGTCGCGATCAAAGGGGAATGTATCCGCAATGACGGACGTAGCTGGCACATTCTTCAGGAGTGGACATGTTCAGGGTGCCCGATGATATCCAGAGGGCGCCGCGGTTCTGCCCGGGTCTGCTGCAACAGTTCTTTGGGTTGGCCAATGCCATCTCGATCGGCTTGAGATCGGGGCTGTAGGGCGGCAGCAAGAGTAGACCCGCGTCTGCGATGAGGCAGACCCTCTTCGTTCTTCTGGCTCGACAGATTGTGAGATCACCGCGTCGGTCTGGCGCAGTACGGCGAGGAGAATTTGCTCGACACAGGCCAGGAAGTACCCGGCCTTGATCGGGCCGTCGCCCACGAAAGATGCAATCGGCTCTTTGCAGGTGATGTCCGCAAACGAATGTGGTCGTCTTCAATGGCCGTTCGGCCCATCGCCGATGGCGCGTGGGCTGGCATGGTCCAGGCGTAACGACGCGCCATCAGCTACGCCGCAGTTCCATCGAGCCAGTCCCGGTGTCGCTTCAGCGCGGAACGTCGATCCGCGCCGGTCGGCAAAGCTGCTGTACGGCGCGTTTCCCTCGAATCCCACACCCAATTGGATCGCGCTCGCTAGTCGTCCGTGAAGAATACGGATCGGTCTGAGAAATAAGCAGAATTGGTCTTGATATAATATTCGATTTTGCAGGAAAGCGAGGTGTCGGACCTCGCTTTCTTGCGTTTTGGGATTTTGCTTTTTGGCGATTCGTGATTCCCTGACGTGGTCGTCGACATTGGGGAATGCGATGAGCAAACCGCGGGATGATCGCCAGAAAGACCTGTTGCTTCCGGCCCTTGATCAAATCATCGACATGGGCCACCCGCTGGTACGGTTGGCGGCGCTGATCGACTGGACGCTTCTGGATGAGCGCTTTAGTTCGGTATGCCCAACAGGGTCGGGGCAGCCCGGCTTGCCGACGCGGCTTGTCGCAGGCCTGTTCATTTTGAAGCACATGCACAACCTGTCGGATGAGGTGCTGTGCGCCCGCTGGATCGAGAATCCCTACTACCAATACTTCTGCGGCGAATTGAGCTTCTGCCACCGTCTGCCGTTCGATCGATCGTCGATGACCCGTTGGCGCCAGCGGCTCGGCGAGGAACAGCTCGTCGCGCTGATCCAGGAAAGTCTTTCGGTGGCACACAAGACTGGCGCGATCGGCCCCAAGGACCTGGAGCGGGTGGTGGTCGATACCACGGTGCAGCCCAAGGCCGTTGCCCATCCGACCGATGCGCGGCTGATGCATGGGGCCATCGTCAAGCTCGTCGGGCTCGCCAAGCGCAACCGTGTGCCGCTGCGCCAGAGCTATCTGCGCCTGCCAAGCGCGCCGCCATCATGGTTGGCCGCTATAGCCACGCCCACCAGTTCAAACGCGCCCGGCGCCAGCTCAAGTTCCTGCGGACGCGGCTTGGCCGGATCATCCGCGACATCCGCCGCAAGATTGATGGCGATACGGTGCTGGAGGCTCGCTTCGGCCCGCTGCTCGGTTTAGCGCAACAGGTGCGCAGCCAGGATCAGCATCAGCGCGGCCCAAGGTCTATGCGTTATATGCGCCGGAGATCGAGTGCATCGGCAAGGTGAAAGCCCGCGCGCCCTACGAGTTAATGGCATGGACCACGCCCGCTCTCAGCGGCAACATGAAGCCCCGGCAAGAGAAGGAGCACAAGCCATGTCCGCTACAAACATTGTTACGATCGGCATCGATCTAGGGAAAAACACATTCCATGTGGTGGGGCTCGACGCTATGGGAGCAATCGTCCTACGCAAGAAGCGATCGAGAAATCAGCTGGAGCAGTCGCTGGCCAATGTTCCGTCCTGCCTGATCGGAATGGAGGCTTGTGCAGGAGCACACCACATCGGTCGGAGGCTCGAAAAATTAGGTCATCAAGTCCGGCTCTTGCCAGCACAATATGTGAAGCCGTACCTCAAGGGTCACAAGAATGACTTCCGTGACGCTGAAGCAATTGCCGAAGCCGTTCAGCGCCCGACAATGCGATTCGTCCCATTGAAATCGACCGAGCAGCTCGATTTGCAGGCGCTCCACAGAGTTCGTAGTCGATTGGTGACGCAGCGAACAGCGGTCATCAATCAAATCCGGGGCTTTCTACTCGAGCGAGGGCTGCCGGTTCGGCAGGGAGCGGCAGCACTCCGATTGGCGCTTCCTCAGCTTCTCTCGATGCTCTCAGATAACCTGTCGCCTCGAGTAGTTCAGCTCGTTCAGGACTTGGTCGAGGACTGGCGCTATCTCGACCGACGGGTTACATCAATTACGAAAGAAATCAACGAGCTCGCCGAGCAGGATGCACACTGTCATCGGCTGATGACTGCTCCGGGCGTCGGACCGATCATCTCAAGCGCGATGCTCGCCGCGATCGGGACTGGCGATGCTTTTCGCAAGGGCCGCGACTTTGCGGCATGGCTTGGTCTGGTACCGAAACAATTCTCGACCGGCGATCGAACCATTCTCGGCCGCATATCGAGGCGCGGCAATCGGTACCTGCGAACGCTCTTCATTCAAGGGGCCCGAGCCGTGCTTCTTAGGCGCCAGACTTGGTGCAGGCACGGGTTTGGAGCCTGGTTGGAAGCAGCGACGCCTGAGACACACGACCGGGAAGGGAAGAAGGATTCACGATCTCAATCGGAAGGGGACAATATCCCGCCGAGGTCTGCGAGACGGAAAAGACAAATGGAGAAACGGTTCCACCGACACTTCTGAAGCCTGGTTCGCAGCCATGGGCCCCTTGTCGAGGCCGTCGAGTTATTGAGGACAGGAGTGGGCGGATATCCATATTGGCTCGAGGCGCGACAGCCTCAAATTGAAGCCGGATAGATTGGCGCAGACCGCTACACTTGCAAAGGGCCGCGACTACGACGCCAATTTCTTAGGCCAGACCGCATGCTCCAGGCCATGCGCGCGAGTTTTGCGGCCAAGGCGATTGGCTGCAAGGTCAGTATCGCCACCCCGTGACGTCTCCGAAGGGCGGCCAGTTCGTGCTGCATGCCAAGGCCCTACATGGCAATCCCTTTGATGGGCATACGCTCGGCCCTGTGATCGCCGACCTGGAGAAGCTCACCGGCGTGGAGGCTCGTCGCATTCACGTCGACAAGGGGTATCGTGGTCACAACTACCCGCATCGGTTCAGGGCCTGGATCTCGGGCCAGGTCCGTCGCGTCACGGCTTCGATCCGACGCGAGATGAAGCGTCGTGCGGCTGTCGAGCCCGTCATCGGCCACGTCAAGGCCGAGCACCGCATGGAGCGCAACTATCTCAAAGGCCGCGTCGGCGACCGCATCAACGCCGTCCTCGCCAGCGCCGGCTACAACTTCGGCCTGCTCCTGCGATGGCTCGCAGAGCTTTTGCGTGTCATCATCCGAGCCTTCATCGAGACCTCCCGGCGTCCTCGGCTCAAGCGATGTTTTGAGCCGCATCAGTTCTTCACAAACGACTCGCTGCCCGGAAAGTCCGTGCCGCCTGAAAGATCGCCCTGAACCACGGCCTTGCTCACCCAAATCGGAAGGGCCGCCGATGCGCCACCCCCGTCAGCCTCTTCCGGGCTCGAGGATGAATCACGGTTCGCCTGAGTTGGCTAGTGGAAGTCGATCTCACACGCTCTCTCGGCTGCGACTTAGGTTCGCGATCGCGCCGCTAACCTCAGCGCGCCGACACCAGGCGAGTATCAGTGCGCCTTCCTCAACTCTCGAGCCCCGATAGTCCTCACCACACTAGGTAGGTATCGATCCATTGCTGATGCTGTATAGATCGCATTGAACCAAACCGCGATGATAAGGGCACACGAGGTGCGGCAATGGAAACCACAGCTAATCCGCTGGATTGCAGAGCACACGAGCTGAAGTTCATTGAAGAAACGCGCGTGCTTAGCGACAATGAACTGCAAGCCAACAACATCACACCTTATCATGTCACAAAATTTTACGGCGAACAAATTGTCAAAAGCGGGCACTACGATCAGCTGAAGTATGTTGTCGAGCCCTCAGTCGAGGAGTTCGAGAGTCCGGGCACTTTGGATACGAGCGGCGAGCACGACAACACAGTCGTACCGGGACTCCAGCACAAGTACGCCCAGACCGGTTTATTGCTGGTGACGGAGCGCTGCGGCTCATATTGCCGTTACTGTTTTCGCAAGCGCATTGTGGGCAAGGTTTCGGATGAAATCGCACCGGATTTCGATCAGGCCGCGCAATATATTGCGCGCCATCCTGAGATGACGAACGTACTTCTTTCAGGAGGTGACCCGTTCGTGCTCAGCACCGCCAAACTGAACAAGATCGTTGACCACCTGCTGCCAATAAACCATTTGAATTCGATCAGATTTGGCACAAGAATGCTGGCCTATGAGCCAAGACGGTTTGCGGATTCCGCTCTACCGGCCTTGTTCAAGCGTATCCACAAGGCGGGTAAAACCCCAATCATCGTCGCGCATTTCGATCACATAGGCGAGATCTCATGCGAGGCGGAGGACAAAGTGCGCGCCTTGCGAGCACAGGGCGTGCAACTCCTTAATCAGTCCGTGCTTCTCGCCAAAGTCAATGACGATCCGGAGATATTGGCCGCGACCTTCGCCAAATGTCACGAAATCGGAGTGCGACCTTACTACTTATTCCAGGCGAGGCCGGTGAAGGGCGCGTCGCACTTCCAAGTCCCACTGCGGCGGGGAGTAGAGATTGTACGCGGCATCAATCAACGTCTGAGCGGGATCGAGAAGACATTTAAATACATCATGTCCCATTACACTGGAAAAATAGAGATTCTGGACTTGGGCCAGGATGGCCGGCTGTATATGCGCTACCATCAGAATAAAGTTGCCGAGAAGATCGGGAGGATCTTTTCCCGACCGCTCGTCGCGACAGCCTGCTGGCTTGATGATATGCCCGAACAATGAAGTCTAACGCGCGCGCGCGCTAGCCTACGGGCTCGGAGTGAGTGCGGTAGGCCGGCCGCCCCAGGAAGCGAATTCAAGTTCAGCCGCCGGCGGCGTGCGCCGGTCACAAGCGTAGAAAGGCTCGGATGCCGCTCGACTATCCCGATGCACTGAACTTAAGGACCTGTGGAGCTCGCTATTCCTGGACTGACAGGGAGGTAATGCTCTATGCACTTGGGGTGGGCATGGGCTCAGATCCTCTGAAGGAGGAGGAGCTACAATTCGTCAACGAAGCGTTTGCAACGTCGAAGCCATTAAAGGTGATCCCGACGTTTGCTTCCGTGTGCGTTTGGGGCGCACGTCCCGGAGTCATTGACCTCAATCGCGTCATGGTTGTTGACGGCGAACGTGACATTACGTTTCACAAGCCGTTACCCGCCGCAGCGAACGTGACGGCAGACGCCCGTGTGAGAGGAATATATGACAAGGGTAAGGAGAAAGGCGCGATCATTCAGAATGAGGTGGTGGTCAGAGAGGGGGGGGGCGACAAGATCGTCACAATCCTTTCGTCGACATTCGCCAGAGGCGACGGCGGCTTTGGTGGACCATCGGAGGGGATGCCGGAGCCTCACCAGGTGCCCCGCCGAGCACCAGATAGATCACTCGATATCCCGACCCGGCCTGACCAAGCCCTAATCTATCGTCTTTCTGGCGACCGAAACCCTTTGCACAGCGATTCGGAGTTCGCCTCTCGAGCCGGTTTTCCAAGACCCATTCTGCACGGAATGTGCACGTATGGGCTGACCTGCAGAGCCGTCCTGCAGAGCTATGCCGACTACGACCCGTCTGCTTTTCATCGTCATCGCGCCCGCTTTTCGGCGCCCGTGTTTCCGGGAGAAGTTGTTACCGTCAATCTTTGGAAGGACGGCAATTCGGTCTCATTCGAAGCTTGCGTAAGAGAGCGTCGGGTTACAGTGGTCAGGAATGGGCAGACGGTGCTGCGCTGAGCAGCGTTCGGAGAGCTCCTTTTACCTATTCGGATGCGAGTTTGTCGCGCTCTTTTAGCGGTTCTTGCCGATATGCATGAAACGTCCGCGGCAACGCCTGCATAGATGGCTGGGCAACGAACCTGAGGCGTTCGGAGCACTCAACTGCTACCCTCAAGGCTCCAGCGTTTCGGCTGATCGCGCCCGTGGACCTCAACCGAGGGCGGTCCGCCATTTCGTCGTCCTCCAAGCCCGGTAAACGCGTGAGGCCACACCGAAGCCGCTTTGAAATCTTTAGAAGTGGGGCAAGCTTGCCGAACGGCAAGAGCATGCGATCTCGAATGCGCCCCTCAACGAGAAACAGTCGACGAGCGATGAAGAACTAGACGATCTCCTTGAGCAGTCTGCCGAATGTTGTACCACTTGTCAGCCCAGGGCTTCTGGATCGTGCGCCTGGAGCAGTTGAATTTTTGAGCAGTATTCGCGGGCCGAAGACCCGCCTTGTCCAGGGTACAGCAGTTAAACTGAACAATTCGAAAAATTCGGCCCTTGGCTGCTGGAGCGGCGAGTTCGCCATGAGGCGAGACTTCCGGTTGACTGCGGCAGGAGTGTTGCGAACATTAGAATGGCGTCCTTGTGATGAGCCCTCGGGTGGATTTTGGGGTGTGGGACTAGCGCGTTAGATAGGCCGCGGCACGTGCCGAAAAAAGGGAGTGAAATGTGGGCACTGCGCAAAGGCGATGCACGCGCGCGTGGCCTGCGTCGGGTCCCGACCTATCCAAGAATCAACGATGAAGACGGCAGTTGCACTGCTGATCACGGAATCGTATCGCCGCCACCTGGGGGGATGAAGAATGTCGTGCGCGCGAAGATGCCTTTAGGGCCGTTAGCGACATGTAAGCAGCCGCCTTCGACGACCACGGCGCACGTTTTCAGATAGGCGGACATGACAGACGTATCGCTGTGGACACTGCAGCAGGGACAGTTCGTCTTGACAGGATAGACGTCGGCCATCTCGCGAGGCACCATTGTGCAATCCAGGTCGGTTGAATTGATAATCGCCTTTTTCGCTTGTCTTGGAGCCGCGGCGTTCCTGTAGTTCGGTGACAGCACCAATTCGTCCACCTCACATTGAAGGCTGGTACGAATCTACGCATCATACCAATGGTGAAGAAGTGCGGTCCCCTTTATCAGCATCGAGCGAACAATGCCTTCTGCTCTCTTGCGCGACAACTATGCTCGAAGCGGCTTGCTCATCATGCCCTCCAATCCGTGTGCGTAGCAGTAGACGACGGCGTCTGGTGGAAGCTCGAAGATCTACCATCCATGCTGATAAGGCTGAACGCCTTCAGTTTGGAGCCATTCGGTCGGCGAAATGGTCGTCGTCAGCGTACCGGCTGTGCCTGCGGTGAAGCGTCGCGTTCCGTCGCAGCGTGTACGGCCTCAGAGTTTTGCAAGCGGCTCAAATAAGCTGTCGCGCTATACCTTACATACAACAATCGCATGCCAGTTGTATGGTTCGCGACATGTCCGGAACAAAACGCTGACAGTGCGACCCGCGCCGACGTACAAGAAGCTCGCGATTGTGTTCTTTGCTGGGGGCAGCTGATGTGCGGACCGGCATGCCGATTGCTTTTAGACTTGAACGACTGTCAGACGCTGGCCTATCGAAAAATGCGGCGGCGTGAACTGTCACACGTGTGGAGTTCTGGTAGTGGATGGGCAGCTCGAATACCGGGCCCAAATGCGGCGTTTCGCCGAGGATGGTTCATCTCTGAAGACGCTGGGCTCTTCGTCGTACCGCTCCAGCCCTGACACTGAACACGCTAAGAGCTCTTGAATGCAAAAAAGTGGGATCGACCTTGCAGCCATTCTCGATGTTGACCCGATCGGGATCGACCAATTTCGGGGCAACAGCCCGAACGCCAGCGAGCAACGGGTATTCGGTGGACTAGTCGTTGGACAGGCGATGTTTGCAGCGTGTCGCACAGTCAAAGCCCGACTGCCGCATTCACTACATTGCTACTTCATCCACAGCGGCGATCCTCAGGTACCCTTGGTCTACAAGGTCGAGCGCCTGCGGGACGGCAAAAGCTATTCGACCCGGCGCGTCACGGCATTGCAGCGCGGTACCGCAATCGTTTCGATGATCATCTCCTTTCATAGGGGTGAGGAAGGCGCCTTCGAACACCAGGAAATAATGCCGGAGGTGCCAGGGCCTGAGCATTTCGCAGCCGAAGAGTTGTCGAAGCATTCACTATATCCGGACCTACCGGAAATTGTTCGCCGCTACTATGAACCCGATCGTCCGGTCGAGCTTCGTCCCGTCGAGATCGGCCGGTATGTTGGCCAGAAGATCGTGGACGGAAGAGTTCACATGTGGATGAAGGCCGCGGCAAAGCTGCCTGAGGATCCAGCGCTGCACATTTGCGCACTGGCCTATGCCTCGGATTTGTCGCTGCTGGATGCCGTGATGGCACGCTATGGGCGTACGTTGTTCGATGGACGCATTCTGTCCGGAAGCCTTGATCACGCAATGTGGTTTCATCGCCCTTTCCGTGCCGACGATTGGCTGCTCTATGCGAAGGATTCGCCAAGCGCGCAGAGCGGACGTGGGCTCGCTCGTGGGCTGATTTTTAGGCGCGACGGCACGCTGGTGGCTTCGGTCGCCCAAGAAGGCTCGGTGCGCGAGCGACGCTGAGCTTGCGCACGGCGGGGAAAGTCTGGCTTGAACGAGCGAGCACAAGGGGCCGTCCATGCCGCTTGCAAGCGTGCCTTCCCGAGAGATAAAGGAGGGAATCAATGATCATTTGACGCCACGCAAATCACGTCGCCTCTTGGCACGCGACTGTCGGTACGGGCCCTCCTGACGCTAAGGACCTTTCATTCGGCGATGAGGTCTACGGTGTCAGGACCTTACTCCATCCATAAACACATTCGTCGTGCCCTTGGCCGGTCCGCGTTCGGCAGGCCAAAGCTTGACCATGCGTCTGCGCAACCATCGGTCGGAGACCCGGTATAGACCGCAGTGTACATCGCGCCAACTCAGGCCGCATACTGGCTCGCTTGCGGTGCCTCACAATGCTTGTCGCTTTGAATACGCCGTAAACAAGACTGGCCGATCGTTACCTTGTCGTGACTGGTTCAGGTGCTTGCTTGGTTGGAACATGATCTTAGCTAGGCTGGGCTATCGCCCAACGCTTAGCTCGTCAGCTCTGAAACTACTAAACCCGGCAGTTGTGACGTCGGTCTCTGAGCGCTTCAGTGTTTAATGCTGGGCCGCCGGCTACGAAGTAGACCGCGGTCTATCCGATCGCAGGGTGTCGACGAGAAGGCGCTCGAGAGAGGAAAGGGCCCAGGCACGGTATGGCCGAAGACGGAGGTTTCTATGCTCACAACGACAGGTTCGGAAATTCCGTGGGCTGGGCTTCCGTTCCCAAAGTCGGAGTACGATCGCCGGCAGCAGAAGGTGCTTGAAGCGGTAGCGCGCGCCGAACTTGATGCAATCGTCGTTACTGCTATCGGCCACCTCAGATATCTAACCGGCTATCATGGATTTGGTGGGTATTTCGCGCCGTTCCCATTGATTCTAGCACCTGGGCATGCGCCGGTTCTCGTTGCACGAGAGTACGATGCCGAGGCTGTACGCGCCGAAGGATGCGTCGATGAGGTTGTTTGTTATAGGCAGCAGGGCGATGTTGCGAAGACCTGTGCCGAGGTTCTTCGCCAGCATCGTCTGCACGATCGGAGAGTAGGTCTCGAACTCGGATGTTGGAATCTGGCGCCGGCCGATGTGAGTGCACTGCGGGCACTGTGTCCAGACATGAGGGCCGCCGACGCCTCCCATTTAGTTGCGTCAGTCGCTGCAGTGAAAAGCTCGCTTGAGCTCGATGTGATGCGTCAAGCAATGACGACAACCGATCTCGCCGTGCGCGTGTTTCGGAACTCGCTAAGCGAAGGCGTGAGGGAAGCGGAAACGTACGCAGCCATAGTTGGAGAAGCCAACAAAGCTGGCGGCGAAATATGGCGATCCGTTACTCTCGTGTTCGGTGATCGGACGAAGATGCCCCACGGTGTCCCGACCCCACACGCAATTCGAAACAATGAACCTGCCATGATTGAGGTCGGCGGCGTGAAGCACGGATATGCCGCAGGGCTGGTCCGCAGCGCGGTGCTTGGTCGCCACCGTGAGGCCGAATCGTTGCACGCTCTTTCAGTTGAAGCGCTCGAATCCGCCGTCTCGGCGATAAGGCCAGGGGTAAACGCGAAGACCGTGGACGCCGCCGCGCGCAAGGTGATTGAGCAATCTGCGCGCCCGGGCGCGTTTCGCCATCGTACCGGGTACCAAACTGGTATCCACTGGACAGAACGCGGGAACCTCAGCCTGGAGCCTGCCGCAGAGGAGATTCTGCAGCCGGGGATGACCTTTCATCTTCCCATTATTCTGTTTGGGGAAGGCGGTCATCTGTTTGGCTGCAGCGAGCACGTGGTCGTTACAGAGTCTGGCGCGGAAGTGCTCAGCCGTACAGATCACAACCTATTTCATGCTGTGGGTCCCAAATGAACGGCATTGAAGCGTTTCAACCTCTATTGGCTGAGGCAACTGCTTGGCGCCACCATCTTCACGAGAATCCCGAGCTGGAATATCGGCTTTACAACACGGCTAGATTTGTAGCCGAGAAGCTCGTTTCTTTCGGCGTTGATCATATCGAAACCGGGATAGCTGAAACTGGTATCGTCGCCTTGATCCGGGGCAAGTGTCCAGAAGGGCCGACCATCGCACTGCGCGCGGATATGGACGCGCTTCCGATACCCGAACGTTCCAAGAAGCTCTGGTCCTCGAAAGTGCCGGGCAAGATGCACGCCTGCGGACATGATGGTCACACGGCCATATTATTAGGCGCCGCGAAATACCTGGCCACGACTCGGCAGTTTAAGGGATCGGTCGCCTTGATCTTCCAGCCGGCAGAAGAGAGTGGAGAAGGCGGCCAAAGGATGGTTCAGGCAGGAATCATGGACCGCTTCGCAATAACCAAGGTGTTCGGTCTGCACAATGTGCCAGGAATAGAAGTTGGCCATTTCGGCATCTGCCCAGGTCCAATCATGGCGGCTCTCGACGAGTTCGACCTCATCGTGAAGGGGAGGGGCGGCCATGCCGCCAAGCCTCATGAGGCCATCGATCCGGTAGTCATCGCCGCACAGATCATCGTCGGCCTGCAAACCCTGGTTTCCCGCAGCACAAACCCGATGGAGGCGCTCGTGATATCTGTGACCAAACTCAATGCGGCGCAGGCCTACAACGTCATTCCGGATCAGGTAGAGCTCGCGGGTAGTGTCCGAACTCTTGTGCCCGGCCTGCGCGACTTCGCGCAAGAGCAGATATTTGCGGCTGCGCGAGGCATAGCGCGGGGATTTGGCGCAGATGTCGAATTTGACTACAGCAGATCCGCACCGGTCACGATCAATCATCCGGAAGAAACTAATCTGGCGGTCAAGGCAGCACGCGATCTGGTTGGACCGGCTTGTGTTGATGAAAAGATAAGCCCGCGAATGGGCTCGGAAGATTTCGCCTACATGCTTGAAGCAAGGCCGGGCGCAATCATCTTTCTTGGCAACGGATCGACATCTAGCTTGCACCACCCGGGGTACGACTTCAATGATGACGCCTTGCCTTATGGCATCGGCTATTGGGCGAACGTCGTCGAGACGATGCTGGCACTCTGATGTGTAGCGGTTACGGCACCACCACCCGTCCACGTCTAGGCCAGGGATAGAGTTACGATAGAATTCCTCGGTGTCTCCCATGGCAGCAATAGCCCTCGGCTCCTTGCAAATCTTGAACTGTAGGTCGCTGCGATCGCCGCTCGCTCCTCCCTCCGACAACTACGAAAAGTACAAGCCACGAGCAAATAAATGCCTTCGCTACTTGTGCGCGCCGATCCTGTGCTTGAGCCAATCAGTGTTACGAGTGCCCAGTCGTCTACTCGAGCAGGCGACATTGGCAAACGCGATACCTTGTGTCGGCAATCAGACCTCGATGGACAATTCAGTGCTTGGCTTCACTGGCGAGGTCAAGCGTGTTACGCGCCGACTTTGCTGGCTTCCGCCGAGCCCGAGAGAGAGCTCGAACCGACGTGCGAATACTCGCAGACGAGCTGCGATGCCAGTGCTCATGGAACAGCGAACTGCGGACGATGTAGCGGAAGAAACGTCATGCACTGAGCTCCCCGCGCCTGCCTCTAAATAACGCTATTGCTAGAGAGTCCAGCTTCGCCAGAACTCCGCGGTGGCAAACCAGATGCATCAAGCTGAGCTCGTCAGTCCCTCGCTAACGCGTAAGTAACACATGTTTCGAGAAGAGAGGCAGGAGATGCGCCAAAACATTCGAGATCTGCTTCCAGTGGAATGCTTTCGCCGAGGCACGCTTTGGATCGGTGGGCAATGGTGCTGCGCGACCGATGGTGGTGCGTTCGCGGTCACGAGTCCGATTGATGGCCAGCATCTGATGGTCGCATCGAGGGCGCAAGCCGTAGATGCGGATCGGGCCGTGCGGGCCGCTGACGCCGTCGCAGCGTCGTGGGCCAGCGATAGCGGCAAGCGTACCGGGCTGTTGTTGCGCATCGCACAGGAGATCCGGAAACACGCCCAAGAGCTTGGCACGATCGAGACGCTCGACAGCGGAAGACCTATCAGCGAAACCACGACCGATTCCGTACAGCATGCGGCCGAGCTTTTTGGTTATTATGCAGGCCTAGCCGATAAGCTGCACGGCAGCACTGTGCCCATGGGAAATGACGCAACGGCGCTCGTCGAGCGAGAGCCATTCGGGGTCATAGGCGCGATTTCGGCGTGGAATTATCCGTTGTTAAACGCAGCTACGAAGATCGCGCCAATCATCGCCTGTGGAAATACGATTGTTCTTAAGCCGGCGGAACAGAGTCCGCTGGTTACGCTTCTCTTGGGCGCGCTAATGCAGCAAGCGGGGCTGCCAGACGGTGTCGTTAACATTATTACTGGATTTGGAGCGGAAGCAGGCGCGCCGCTCGTCACGCATCCGATGGTGTCGAAGATCAGCTTTACTGGATCCATGCTGACCGGCCGACGCGTTGCGGCCGCCGCCGGCGAAGCGCTCAAGGGTGTCATCCTTGAGCTTGGCGGAAAATCGCCGCTGATCGTGTTCGATGACGCTGATCTGCCACGCGCAGCATCCGCTGCGGTCTTTAGCACTTTCAAGAATGCTGGCCAAACCTGCACGAGCTGCGCACGCGTTCTCGTTGCACGACCATTAATGGATCAGTTTGCCAGACTCTGCGGCTCTATAGCAGCAGAGTTGCGCATAGGCGACCCGTTCGACCCGGAAACTCAGGTCGGCCCTCTCATTTCCGCTGAGCAGCTTACGCGTGTTCGGCGGCTTACCGCGGATGTGGATGCGTGGCATGCTTGCCAAAAGCATTATCGGCCCGTGGAGGGTGGACATTTCTTTCCGCCTATGATCGTGACGAAGCACGCGCTCGACAGTGACTTTGCGCGACAGGAAATTTTCGGTCCAGTAATGGCGCTGCGTCCTTTTGATACCGATGAAGAAGCTTGGCAGCTTGCGAACGATACGGAATATGGTTTGGCCGCCTCGGTCTGGACCTCGTCGCTCCGTCGTGCCGAACGCGCCCGCCGCTCGCTGGTAAGTGGTATTGTTTGGATCAATTGTGCCCATACTCTCTCCAATGGAACTCCAATTGGTGGCCACAAGGCGAGCGGTCTTGGCATCGAGCACGGAGTGGAGGCGGCCGAACAATATATGAAGGTGAAGACGAGTGTGATCATGTCAGGTGGATGGCATAGCCCCTTTAGCACCCGATCCGCGTCACCATAAGTCGAAGCGGCTGGCCCGGGTGTATGGTTTCAGATGCTATCCTGAGCCAAATCGTGTGAGTTCGTTTGTAGGTCATATTGTAAAGCTCGGGCTCCACGCACAATATCAGGCGCCACCTGCTAACATGATCCTAGCAGATCCGGTCATGATCATCGGTTCCTGCCAGACGTTCTCGTAGCAATGATTTATCGCTTTCTCTAACCGCGTCCTCTGGACCTAACCGGCTTAGGCTGTTTTTTGTAGCACGTGCCCCTTTTCACATTGCGAATCCATCGACAAGCTTGCGTGCGAGAACAACGCTTATCCAGTGCTACGCGGGATCAGGTCGATTAGGCTGTAGCTTGCGATCCTGCTCTGGTTGTGTCGGGCTTCGCCGCTCACGTGTTCTAATCTTCGCTGTCGCATTCGGCACAAACCTACAAGGCCGCTTCCGCTCAGGTTGTCCGACTTCGGACTACATGCTGCGGCTTTTGCATGGACGGCGTGTCCTTGGCCTCTTCAGCAGCTGGCACAGCACTTGCTGGGCATGCCGCAGAGAGACGTCTGTATGAAGCTACTCCGCTCGCACCCGGGCGCGTCCTGCTAGGAACTCTCAAACGCGTTCTGCGAACCGAAACGAAAGCAGAGACCCGAGCGCGGCCCGCGCAGAACCATAAAGCGGAAGAGTGTGTGTAGCCGATGGGCAGGGCATTAGTAGTGCGAGGCGGAGTGATCGATATTTCAGGACTGCGTTGCTGCTGACAAGCGTCGTCTATCGAAGAGCCACAACACCGGGAGCATCCAGGATGAGCAAGGCAAAGTTGGACAACAATGTCACGGGTGTTAAGGTCATCAAGCGCGCTGCGCGGATAGGCGCTGAAGTGACCAATATAAAGGTCTCGGGAGATTTGTCGGACGAGACGATCGGGGCGGTCAATGATGCCCTGCTTGAGCACAAGGTTCTGTTTTTCCGGGATCAGAGTCATCTGGATGACGCCGAGCACGAGCGGTTTGCTCTTCGTTTTGGTAGGCTTGTGGCTCATCCGACGATGGCGGTTACCAAGGGGACCACGTCAATGATTGAGCTGGATTCGGCCCGCGTTGGTAGTCGAGCCGACTTCTGGCATACCGATGTGACGTTCGTGGATGCCTATCCCAAGATTGCTGTCCTGAGAGGAGTGGTGATCCCCCCATTTGGCGGTGATACAGTTTGGTCGAACACCGCGGCAGCTTATCTCGGATTGCCAAAGTCGCTTCAACGCCTTGCAGACGAGCTATGGGCAGTTCATACCAATGCTTATGACTATACCGTAATGGGGAATGCGAGCCAGGCGGACAGACAACATTTCGACGAGATCTACACCAGAACGATTTATGAGACTGAGCATCCAGTCGTGCGCGTCCACCCTGAAAGCGGCGAACGTACACTCGTGCTTGGCGATTTAGTACGAGGCTTTGTCGGAATTTCCAAGTACGATGGTCAGAAATTGTTTGATCTATTCCAGTCTCACATCACAGCGCCCGAGAATACCGTGCGCTGGAACTGGAGGCAAGGCGACGTAGTCATGTGGGACAATCGCGCGACCCAGCATTATGCGGTCAACGACTACGGCGATCAGAAACGCGTGGTGCGGCGTGCTGTGGTTGATGGAGAGGTGCCGGTGAGTGTGGAAGGCCGACGCAGCGTAACTCGCATCAAGGCCGCCAAGCAAGCGCAGGCCTCCTAGGCCGCTTCCAAATCGACAGTTGCCTGACTGCTGGGAGCCTGCCTATAGGCGGTAGCATCTGTGGTGAACTGCTCTCGGTTTGCGGTGTCATTCAGATCGAGCGGGGTATGATATCGTCGCGATCTTGCATCCCTCCGATATTTCAGCATCTGCGGTGTTCTCCGCCAAGCGTCGCGTGCAATTGCAGCTGATGCATGCCGCAACGGCCGAACCGCCGGCATTGAGCGCTCAAACGGGGGACCATGCCCTGGGCGAGTACATCCGTTGTTGAAGAGGAGAGTGTGTCCGGAAGGGGCGCCTCGCCAAGCAACACGGCGTCGCCGCCACGCACTCTAGGCAAAAGGCTTCTGAACAGAAGCGAGCTCCACATGAAGCAGTTAGCTCCGCGGCAAGAGGGCTATTTCAGGTGTGCTAAGGCTTGAAGGCAGCAAGTCGTCGCTTCAGGGCTCGGTTCGAGGCCAGCTGCAACATCGGAGGAAAACGTGGGGGCGGAACGCGCTCGCGCCAAACACGGGGGGAGTAAAGATGTTCTTGTCAGCACGCACATGCTCACGCTTGCACATTCGTTTGCTGCCGCCGGCGGAATCATAGTCCACAGACATTCGAGCGTCATGATACTAGAGCCGGGCCTAAGAGAGAACGTCTATGAAAATAACGGCGGTTCGTACGCACATCCTTCAAGCAGATCTCTCGCAGGCGCTGGCGTGTTCACGGGGGTGGTATAAGACGCGCACAGCTATGTTGGTCGAAATTGAGACAGATCAAGGCCTCGTGGGCTGGGGAGAATGTTATGGCCCGGCGCGGATATCGGCCGCAGCCGTCGAGTACGTCGCGCCATGGCTCATCGGAGAGAATCCGGTGCGCTCGGATTATCTTTGGCGTTTGATCTACGCGCGAATGCGTGATCACGGCCAGAAAGGTGTTGTGATTCAGGCTTTAGGCGGCATCGATATCGCGTTGTGGGACATAAAGGGCAAGTATTTTGACGCCCCCGTGCATCAGCTACTGGGTGGTGCCGAACGTACCCGGATCTCTGCGTATGCCACCGGCCTATATCGGCGCCAAGCTGCGGATCCCGTCAATTATCTTGCCGAAGAGGCCGCTGGTTACGTCGCCCAAGGGTTTCCTGCACTAAAGCTTCGGGTCGGCTTCGGCGTGGAGGAAGATGCCGCGGTAACGCGCGCCGTGCGCGAAGCGATCGGACCGGACGCGGCATTGATGGTAGATGCAAATCACGCCTATGACAGCATCGCTGCCATCAGGCTCGGGCGATTGATTGAGCAGCACGATATCGGCTGGTTCGAGGAACCGGTACCGCCTGAAGATGTCGCGGGTTATCGTGCGGTAAAGTCGGCTCTGGCGATCCCAATTGCCGGCGGCGAATGTGAGTTTACGCGATTTGGTTTTCGAGAGCTCTTCGTCACGCATGCGCTGGACATTGCGCAGCCAGATACCTGCGCCGCGGGTGGTTTATCCGAATGCAAGAAAATCGCCGATATGGCGGAGGCATTCGGCATCCGCTATAACCCCCATGTCTGGGGCACCGGGATCGCGATCGCCGCATCCCTACAGCTGCTTGCAGTTCTGCCGCCGCATACACCGCCTTCGCTGATGCCCGTCGAGCCTATATTGGAATTCGACTGCACAGAGCACCCAATTCGGCAGGCAATTCTTGTCGAGCCGCTTGAGCACGTCCGTGGCGTCGTCCAAGTGCCAGACGGACCGGGCCTCGGCATTGAAATTGACCGCAAGGCACTGACTAGGTTTGTCGCGCAATAGTGCCACAGGGATCTGCGATCTGACCCGAGCGTATCCGAATCACCTATGCTGTGCGCACAGTTAGGCGGCTGCCCCGCTCCTGCCGAGAACGTCCAAGCTGCTTGCGCAGTCGGAAATCAAATCGAGTTTTATTGGCGAAGCTTCTTCGGACCCCTCAGTTCATTTGTTCGCGGGAAGTCGTGGCTGGGACATACAACAGGTCTTCTCCTACAGTCCTATCCCGAACAAACAGCGGCTCAATTCTAAACGGCTGAAAGTCCTAATCGTTGAGCAACCTATACGATCAATGCAGGCGTCGATTTGCTCGATGTGAGCGTCTGCAGGATTCTTTCGAAGCGACTGCGGCCAACTCCGGTATGAGATGCAACCGTCTTGACTTCGCGCGCTATTGTCGTTCTGGCAGTGTCGAGCTGGAGACGTACATGTCCGAACTAAAACAATGAGCAGTCCGTTGCGAGAGAGAGCAAGACTTATGGGCTTTCTGTCTCGTCAAGCAATGCACTCAATCCTGGCGGCACGCCAATTGCTCGGGATTGTCACGGATGGTGTCGCTCGCACGCTAGGTATACCGCAGAGTTCAAATGAACTCGTCGCTATACAAGCGCCTTCCGGGCGACGCTTTTTGACTGCACGCGGGCAACGGCGGAACGGAGCCCGAGAGACAAAGCGCCGTGCATTCCATGACAGCTCGATGAGCAGTGGACATGCTGTAGATTAGAGCTGCGTCGAGCCCGAAATAGTCGCTGAACAGCCGAAGGCACGTCAATGTCCAAGATCCTGCTCGACCTGCGTGCCCTTCTCGATCTAGAACCGATCGAGAGAAACCTATTTCGTGGCAATGCCGCGGGCAGCGGCGCCCGAGTATTATTCGGCGGCCAAGTGATCGGCCAGGCAATGGTCGCGGCATGCCGAACAGCGGAGCGCCGGCTGCCACATTCGCTCCACTGCTGTTTTATCCAAGCTGGCGACCCGCATTTGCCGATCATTTTTCAAGTGGAGCATTTAAGCGAGGACAACAGCTATTCGATCCGGCGCGTGACCGCGGCGCAGCGTGGCAATGCAATTTTTTCGACCATGATGTCCTTCCATGCCGAGGAGAAGGGCGCTTTCGACTACCAAGACAAAATGCCCGTGGTTCCGCCGCGAGAAAAATGCACAGTCAAGGAAGTATTCGAGCCGCCAACATTTGTCGAAACGCCTGAGTTCATCCGACGGCACTATGCGATCGACCTGAGTCCGGTCGAGACCGACCGCTATCTGGGCCAGAAGGTCGATGACGGCCGCGTTCATATGTGGATTAGAATTGCCGAGAAGCTACCGGACGAGCCGGCGCTGCATATGTGCGCGCTGGCCTATGCCTCCGATTACTCGCTGCTCGATGCGGTAACCGCGCGCCACGGCCGCGCGCCTTTCGATAGGCGGATAACGGCCGTGAGCCGCGACCACGCAATGTGGTTTCATCGGCAGTTCCGCGTCGACGATTGGCTGCTTTATGCTCATGATTCACCAAGCGCACAAGCTGGCCGCGGTCTCACGCGAGGCCTTATGTTTAGATCCGATGGTGCGCTGGTTGCGTCCGTCGCCCAGGAGGGCTCGGTGCGCGAGCGATGGTGAGACTCACGTAACATCAATTTATGATCGGCGGCTTCGAACGGATGCATGATCACCATGGTAGGTGCCCTCCGCACGTGGGATGTGGTCTTGCTAACGAGACGGGGAATCGTGATCGCCGGGTCCGAGTGCTTGCGGACAATCTTACGGCAAAAACGTGTCGCGAGCGGCGCGGTTGCCCACATCCGACGTGACCCCAGCGTCGCGAGGCGTTCCCAGCTCAGGGCGGAGGCAGCCTTGGAGCGCGGCCACGCGTAGTGTGCGCGAAAACGTGGCTGTGCCGCGCCCGAGCTAGCGCGTTTTAGGAGAGATTGTCACGATGCCGTTGAAGGGTTATCAGCCCTGCCTGTATAGCTGCGGGTGATGGCGATGGCGTGTACGTCTGACCGCCAGTCCTGGATAGGCCCGACAGACTACCATAGAACCGGAATTGGCGAGGCTATTCCCAATCGGCGTCAAACGACATCGTGACCATGTTGGTTGCGACTGCGCTACGGTGACGAATGACCTCTTATTGGATGCTTATTGACCGGCAGACCAGTTCGATCGCGCTTGGTACGCCAGATAGGCGAGCGGCACATAGCGCATGCGCAAATAAAAACCGTATCCGACGAACTCGCGAGTCATCTTTGGCGGTCACCGCAGATCCTCGTTCCTTCATGATCATGAGCAACTCCACCCGCCTTCGGTGAGATGCGTTCTGCTCTAAGACGGCGCTGCAGCCAAGGACGCGAGAGCACTGCTGCTTCCAGTGACACTTAAGAGCGTGGTAGAGTGCCCTTTGGGAAGAGTGCCATGAGCAGCCAATTCGACAATGCTGCCATTTTCGTCCTGGCCCACTGGCGTAGGTCGGCCCGGATCCTCGAAGAACGTATGTTCCTATCGCCCTTATCGGAAGTCGGATTCGAGCGCTGTTGTGCGTTATGCCTTTGTCTCGTTCTTCACAATGTCACGAGAGCCGTGGCTATTACGATCGTTTGCCGCGCGGGGCTCAAAGGATCGATGCGCAACCCGCATCAGTATCGCTGGCACAATGTTTGCTGCGCCTATCGGCAACTAGTTCTTCCGGAAAAGATCGATGTATCAAGACGCGCTAGCGGAAGCGCGCGAGTGATCAGCAGCTGACTGATTCGGAGCATATCTCGGTGAGCCAAACGCTGCCTTGGGAGAGGCGGCTTCAACTTTCATGACGAGGGCGCTAGCCGTTTCGGAGCTCCCGCTCTTCAGAATTGATCTCGCTCATTAGTGAACGGCCAACAGGAGGAGCCTAATGGATCTCGCATTCACCAAGGAGGAGCGTACGTTCCGAGAAGAGGTTCGGCAGTTCCTGCGCGAAACTGTGCCGGGGGAGATGCGACGCAAGCTGGTTGAAGGGACGCAGCTGTCCAAAGACGAGATGGTGGCTTGGTGGCGCATCCTGAACAAGAAAGGTTGGTGCGTGAACCAATGGCCCAAGGAGTATGGCGGGACGGGCTGGACCTCGGTGCAACAGTACATATTCAAAGAAGAGCTGCAGATGTATCCGGCGCCAGTACCACTTGCCTTCGGAGTCGCGATGGTCGGGCCAGTCATCTACACTTTCGGAAACGAGGCTCAGAGGAAACATTACCTGCCGCGGATCGCGAACATGGACGATTGGTGGTGCCAGGGGTTTTCTGAGCCAGAAGCAGGCTCCGACCTAGCTTCGTTAAAGACCAAGGCCGAACGCAAGGGCGACAAATATGTCATCAACGGCCAGAAGACGTGGACAACCCTGGCCCAATATGCCGACATGATCTTCTGCCTGTGCCGAACCGATCCGGCCGCTAAGAAGCAGAGCGGCATCTCCTTTATCCTGGTCGACATGAAGAGCAAGGGCATCACCGTGCGCCCAATTCAAACGATTGACGGTGGTTATGAGATCAACGAGGTGTTCTTCGACGAGGTTGAGGTGCCCGTCCAAAATCTGGTCGGCGAGGAAAATAACGGTTGGCATTATGCGAAATTTCTACTCGGTCAGGAACGCACCGGCATTGCACGCGTCGGCGTGTCCAAAGAGCGCATACGCCGCATTAAGGAGGTAGGGTCGAAATTTGAATCCAGTGGCCGTCCGATCATCGAAGATCCAGTATTTCGTGAAAAGTTGACTTCTTGCGAAATTGAGCTGAAGGCGCTGGAGCTGACGCAGCTCCGTGTAATCGCTGACGAAAACAAGCACAGCAGCGGCATGCCGAATCCGGCTTCCTCGGTGCTGAAGATCAAAGGCTCAGAAATTCAGCAGACGACCACCGAACTCTTGCTGCAGGTAATAGGGCCGCTCGCCGCAGCCTACGGTGGGAACATCGACTCTTCGAATGAAGCGATGAACTGGATTGCGCAGATCGCGCCAAGCTACTTCAACAACCGGAAGGTCTCGATCTACGGCGGCTCCAATGAAATTCAGCGCAATATTATTAGCAAGGCGGTGCTGGGACTGTAGTCACGTCCTTCGTCTTGCGTGGGCTTAAGGGATGGCGGGCGAGCAGGCTCTGCACATACCCGCGCGAAAAGCTCCCCCTCGGCACGGTGCTTGCGCGAATGTCCGCTCAGCGGCCGCCTCCACATCGGCCTACCTGACGGCTGCCGAGGTTCAAAGGGAATCCTATAGCTTCTTGCAACATGGGTCAGATAACATGGATTTCGAATTGTCCGAGGAGCAGCGGCTGCTCAAGGAAAGTGTCGATGGGCTGCTCGCGAATACCTATGATTTTGAGCAGCGCAAGAGGTACATCAAGGAGAACGGCGGATGGAGTAAGCTCATCTGGCAAAAGCTCGCCGGGCAGGGCTTGCTTGGCGTGCCTTTTGCGGAAAGCGATGGAGGCTTCGGCGCCGGCGCCGTGGAGACGATGATCATCATGGAGGCGATCGGACGCGCGCTGGTATTGGAGCCCTATTTACCGACGGTCGTGATCTGCGGTGGGTTCCTGCGCCATGGCGGTTCCGTCGCGCAGAAAGTCGCGCACCTTCCCTCAATAATTGATGGATCGAGGACGCTTGCGTTCGCTCAACTCGAGAAGAGCTCCCGCTATGATCTTTATGACATCACCACGTCGGCGAAGAAGAGGGGCAAGGGTTGGGTGATCGACGGTGAGAAACTGGTCGTCATCAACGGCCAGAGCGCCGAGACGCTGGTCGTCACGGCGCGTAGCAGGGGCGCGCAGCGTGACAAAGGCGGCATCGGCGTCTTCCTCGTTCCTGCCGACGCCAAGGGCCTCACGAAGAAGATCTATGCAACGCAGGACGGCCTGCATGCCGCCGACGTCACATTCACAAGTGTTGAGGTTGGCGCCGAGGCCGTGGTGGGCGATCCAGAAAATGCATTGTCGTTAATTGAGCGCGTAGTCGATGAGGCCCGCGCCGCGCTCTGCGCCGAAGCCGTTGGCGCGATGGATGAATCTCTAAAGATCACGGTAGAATATCTTAAAACACGAAAGCAGTTTGGCGTGCTGATCGGAAGTTTCCAGAGTCTGCGGCACCGCGCCGCCGATATGTTTGTCGCACTCGAGCAAGCGCGCTCGATGTCGATGCTCGCTACCATGGCCACCAATTGCGACGATGCCGCAGACCGATTGCAATTGGTAGCGGCGGCAAAGGTGCAGATAGCGCGAAGCGGCAAATTGATCGGCGAAGAAGCGATTCAGCTCCATGGGGGCATCGGCATGACCATGGACGCCAGGATCGGTCATTATTTCAAACGATTGACGATGGTGGAGCGGGCGTTTGGCGATCCTGGTTACCACCTTCGCCGCGTCAGTGAGAGCGGCCCGCTCGTGTGATTGTAACAGGGATAGGAGCCGAGGCGCGTAGCTAGAGTGATGGCTGACTAGCACTTCCGCCGCGGCTGAGACCAAATTGCCAAAGCTCGGTGGGATAGCTCAACGCATGGCGCTTGCAAAGACGGTCACTGCCGCCTCAAATGCGACCTGAGAGCTGACGCCCAACTTCCAAGCCAATTTTCGCTTGGCGTGGATCCACTCATGGAACCGCTGGAGCCTGACGAGCGGTTCTTGCGGATAGACGCTGTGCACGAACTGTAGCGGATCAGGCACTATTGCAGCCGTGGCGCCAAGCGCGATAACTGACGCCGAAGCCGGTGTTGCAAACAACCAGATCGCAAGCGCCACACCAGCGCACGCATCAACTCCGATACTTGTTAGATCGATTATCAAGGCTCCGTTGGACCTTAAGGAACGATTGTCGGCACCCTTGCTAATGGAGATTGGCGGAAGTGGATAGTCCCAGTGTGGTATGGCGTCGATCGCAAAGTGGCTCGCAAAGCCGGTCACGGCTGCAAGAACTGGATTGGAAGGAACTAAGCTGGCGATTGCACCACCGACAACCGCGTGTGTACTCAAAATCATTGCAATGCATCTCCACACGTCAAATTTATCCCCGGTCGGTCGAAGCCCGCCGCCCTTGAGAATTGCGTGCTCAGGCCAGCAATCTTAGCTTCAGCTGCGCAAGTTGGCAGCAATGCCAGCGGCGCCATAAGGTTTGTCACCCTAATAGTTAGGACCTCGACTGCAGTAGCCCGTTCCGTGCGAGGCAGCTAAGGGGGAGGGGCCAGGTTGGAAACCGCGAGCTCAAAGTTAAGCGGAGAAGACCACTCCCGGGTAGCCATCATCGAGAAGAGCGATTTAGATGCGGCCGAACTACGAAACTAGATGCTGTCCCTCTCGATATCGAGATCGTACATTCCGGAGGGCTCGTGACCTGCTCCCGCCAAATCAGGCCAGTCTGAACTGGAATTTTCCAATTAAGATCCCACCGGGACGAGGAGAGTTCCATGAAGGCATCGAAGTTTTCGGAAGCGCATATCGCGTTCGTTTTGAAGCAGGCGGAAGATGGCGCGGCAGTGGCGGAGGTCTGCCGCAAGGCCGGGATTAGTCAGGCGACGTATTTCAATTGGAAGAAGAAGTATGCGGGGCTGATGCCCTCTGAGA
>NZ_WQNE01000046.1 GCF_009759665.1 Bradyrhizobium cajani | reverse complement strand
CGCCCGCCCTGTTCGATCGCGCATTGCTGCATGCGCGGCAGCGTCGCGCGCTGGCGCAAGGGCCGGTGACCTTCCTGCTCGATCGCGTCGCGGAGGACATGTCCGATCGGCTGGCGGCAGTGATGCGCGAGTTTCACGCACCGGCCGATCTCTGGACGCCCGGCGAGGGTCTCGCGGCGTTGCGCACGCGGCTGCCCGCCATCGCGCGCATCGCACCCGATGCGGCGGCTGCGGAGACGTTGCCTTTCGCGCCGGAAAGCCTCGATCTCGTCGTCTCGGCGCTGGCGCTGCAATTCGTCAATGATCTGCCGGGCGTGCTCGCGCAAATCCGCCGCGCGCTGAAGCCGGACGGGTTGCTGCTCGCCGCGATGATCGGCGGCGACAGCCTGACCGAGCTGCGTCAGGCTTTTGCTGCGGCGGAAGCCGAATGCGAGGGCGGCGTTTCGCCGCGCGTGGCGCCGTTCGCCGACCTGCGCGACATCGGCGCACTGTTGCAGCGGGCGGGCTTTGCGCTGCCGGTGACCGACGTCGACCGTGTCGTGGTGCGCTATGGCAACGCGTTCGCGCTGATGCAGGATCTCCGCCGCATGGGTGCGGCCAATGTGCTGATCGAGCGGCGGCGCACGCCGACGCGCCGCGCGACGCTGCTGCGCATGGCCGACATCTACACCGAGCGCTTTGCCGATGCCGACGGCCGCATTCGCGCCACCTTCGACATCATCTGGCTCTCCGGCTGGGCGCCGCATGCGAGCCAGCAGCAGCCGCTCAAGCCGGGGTCGGCGAAAGCGAGCCTGGCGGAGGCGGTGAAGAAGGCGGGAGAGACGTAGGCTGTTGGTGCCGTCATTCCGGGGCGGTCCGCAGGACCGAACCCGGAATCTCGAGATTCTCAGGTGCGCAATTGCGCACCATAGGTCGCGCTGTCGCGCGCCCCGGAATGACGGTCGTGAAAATTCACATCAGCAGATCAATCAAATGCGGGATCAGCGGAATGTCCGCTGGCGGCATCGGGTAGTCGCGCAGCTTGTTGGCGCGAACCCAGGCCAGGTTTTGGCCTTCGCGTGCGGTGACCTGCCCCTCCCAGCGCCGGCAGATGTAGAGCGGCATCAACAGGTGGAAGGTCTCGTAGCCGTAGCTCGCAAAGGTCAGCGGCGCCAGGCACGGCTCGGCGACGGTGATGCCGAGTTCCTCGTGGAGCTCGCGGATCAGGCTCTGCTCCGGCCGCTCGCCCGCCTCGAGCTTGCCGCCGGGGAACTCCCAGAGGCCGGCCAGCGCCTTGCCTTCGGGGCGCTGCGCGATCAGGACGCGCTTGTCGGCGTCGACCAGCGCGCAGGCCACCACCAGTGTCAGTTTGAGATCGGCCATCGGCTTTCAGCTACGACCTGTAATCCCCGTTGATCGCGACATACTCCTTGGTCAGATCGCAGGTCAGCACGCGGTCGCGGCCCCTGCCGAGCCCGAGCGAGACCTTGATCGCGATCTCCGGCGCCTTCATCGCGTCCGACACCTGCGCCTCGTCATAGGACGGATCGCGCGCGCCGCTCTTGGCGACGCGGATGCCGTTGAAGGAGATCGACAGCTTGTCGCGGTCGGCCGGCTCGCCGGCCTTGCCGACCGCCATCACCACGCGGCCCCAATTGGCGTCCTCGCCGGCGATCGCGGTCTTCACCAGCGGCGAGTTCGCGATCGACATCGCGATCTTGCGCGCCGAGGCCTTGGTCTTGGCGCCCTCCACGGTGATCTCGACCAGCTTGCGCGCGCCTTCGCCGTCGCGGGCCACCTGCTCGGAAAGATTGGCGAGGATCTGATTGAACGCCTTGACGAAGGCCTTGAGGCGCGGGTCGCTGGCGCGGCTGATCTTCGGCGCGCCGTGCTCGGCCGCAGCCCCCGTCGCGAAGGCGAGTAGGGTATCCGAGGTGGAGGTGTCGCCGTCGATCGTCACCGCGTTGAAGGTGTCCTCGACGCCGCTTTTGAGCAGGGCCTGGAGCGCGGCCGGCGCGATCGGCGCGTCGGTGAAGATAAAGGACAGCATCGTCGCCATATCGGGCGCGATCATGCCCGCACCCTTGGCCATGCCGTTGATGGTGACCTTGGCCTTGCCGAGCTTCACGGTCGCGGTCGCGACCTTCGGGAAGGTGTCGGTGGTCATGATCGCCTTGGCCGCGGCGAGATAATCGCCGGGCTCGGCGGTCTCGGCGAGACGGCCGAGCACGCCGTCGAACTTGGTCGCGTCCAGCGGCTCGCCGATCACACCGGTCGAGGCCAGGAAGATCTCGCTCTCGCTGCACCCCACCGCCTTGGCCGCGATCTTCGCGGTCAGCGCCGTGGAGGCCCGGCCGGTCTTGCCGGTGAAGGCGTTGGCGTTGCCGGAATTGACGACGAGGGCGCGTGCCTTGCCGCCCTTCAGCTTGGCGCGGCACCATTCCACGGGGGCGGACGGGCATTTCGATTTGGTGAAGACGCCGGCGACCGCGGTGCCCTTGTCCATCACCGCCAGCAGCACGTCGGTGCGGTTCTTGTAGCGGATGCCGGCCTCGGCCGTCGCAAGACGGACGCCCGCGATCACGGGCATCTCGGGAACGTGTTTCGGGGCGAGGGGAGAGACGGAGGAGGACATCGCGGGGCGCCTTGGTGAGGTCTGAATATGCAGATGCCCGGCACAGGGCCGGGCATCACGAAGGCTTAGATACTCTTCACGTCACCGAAGTGACAGCGAATTCTTACTTCTTCGCCGGCGGCGCCATCTTGCTGTCGGACGGCTTTGCGTCAGAAGGCTTGGCCGGGTCGGCCGGCTTAGCATCCGGCTTGGCATCCTTGGATGCATCCGCCTGGTCCAAGCGCTCGACCTTGGCTTCCGCGCGCAGCTTGGCGACGTAGTCGGCCTGAGCCTTGCGGGTGACGTAGTTCTCGATCTGGGCCTTGACCTGCTCGAAGTCCGGCGCCTTGCGGTTGCGCTTTTCCTCGACCTTGATGATGTGCCAGCCGAACTGCGACTTCACGGGGTCGGAGATCTTGCCCGGCTCGAGCGCAAAGGCCACGGCCGAGAACTCCGGCACCATCTGCTCCTTGGTGAAGAAGCCGAGGTCGCCGCCGTCGGCAGAGCCCGGATCCTTGGACTTCTTCTTGGCCAGCTCGGCGAAATCGGCGCCCTTGTCGAGCTCGGCCTTCACCGCCTTGGCCTCGTCCTCGGTCTCGACCAGGATGTGGCGGGCGCGCACTTCCTGCTCGCCGGTGATCTGCTTGGAGGCCTCCTCATAGACCTTCTTCATGGCGTCGGGGGTGGTGGCGGCCTTGCCCTCGCCCGCGAGCAGGCTGTCCATCAGCAGCCGGTTGCGGGCGAACGCCAGGCGCTTCTTGAACTCCTCGCTGTCGCCGACCTTCTTGTCCTCAGCCGCCTTGGCGACGATCTTCATGTCGATCAGGAAGGACAGGACGTTCTCGTCCTTGGTCGCCGGGTCCATCTGGGCGAGGCTGGGCCCGAGTTCCTCCTCGGCCATCGCGACGTCGCTCTTCTTGATTTCCGCGCCATTGACCTTCGCCAGCACCGGATCGTCGGCGGCCCGGAGCGGGCCCGCGAACGCCAGGGACAGCGCCAAAGCGAGGCAGCCAGCCAAGGCGGAGGCATGGCGGAAACGCTGGCCGGTGGTTACCGGGAACGAGGTGGTCATGGAAAATCCTTTTGTTGAAGCAGGGGGCTGCTCGAGCGGGGCGGACACTCGCCCAATTCAGGGGGGCTTGGCAACGCGAAAAGTCTGTCAAAATGATGAATTAGCGGCAAGGCGGCCGCCGTTGACAAGGCCCTGACCGGGCCATATCTCTGCGCGGTCGCGTCCATGGCGATGGCGTTTATTTTGCTGCGTTTTTGGCCGTTGAACCCAGACTTGCCCAATTCCCACCCATATGGCGGATGAGCCCCGCAGTCCGGGCCAAAAGCGCCATCAGGCGTCACGGTGAGTTGATAGGCAAAAGGGTGACAACTTCTTGGCTGCAACGCGGTTAAATCGCGAACACAGGAACTAGGCATGATCGGCGCGCTCGCCCGCAAGTTTTTCGGCTCCGCCAACGACCGGCGGGTGAAGGGATATCAGTCCCGCGTCAACGCGATCAACGCGCTGGAGCCCGAAGTCTCGAAGCTCTCCGACGAGGCGCTGAAAGCGCGCACCGCCGAGTTCAAGAAGCAGATTGCCGAGGGCAAGACGCTCGACGACCTGCTGGTGCCGGCCTTCGCCACGGTGCGCGAGGCCGCCAAGCGCACGCTCGGCCAGCGCCATTTCGACGTCCAGCTCATCGGCGGCATGGTGCTGCATGAGGGCGACATCGCCGAGATGAAGACCGGCGAAGGCAAGACGCTGGTGGCAACCCTCGCGGTCTACCTGAACGCGCTCGCCGGCAAGGGCGTCCACGTCGTCACCGTCAACGATTATCTCGCCCGCCGCGACTCCGGCTGGATGGGCCAGATCTACGGCTTCCTCGGCATGACCACCGGCGTGATCGTCCACGGTCTCGACGATGCCGAGCGCAAGGCGGCCTATGCCTGCGACATCACCTACGGCACCAACAACGAATACGGCTTCGACTACTTGCGCGACAACATGAAGTACCGGCTCGAGGACATGGTCCAGCGGCCGCACTTCTTCGCCATCGTCGACGAGGTCGACTCCATCCTGATCGACGAAGCGCGCACCCCGCTGATCATCTCCGGCCCGCTCGACGACCGCTCCGACTTCTACAACACCATCGACGGCTTCCTGCCCAAGCTCGACAAGTCCGACTACGAGGTCGACGAGAAGCAGCGCACGGTGACGCTGACCGAAGCCGGCATGGAGAAGATCGAGACGCTGCTGCGCGATGCCGGCCAGCTCAAGGGCGAGTCGCTCTACGACGTCGAGAACGTCTCCGTCGTGCATCACATCAACCAGGCGCTGCGCGCCCATACGCTGTTCACGCGCGACAAGGACTACATCGTCCGCGACGACGAGGTCGTCATCATCGACGAGTTCACCGGCCGCATGATGCCGGGCCGGCGCTACTCGGAAGGTCTGCACCAGGCGCTCGAAGCCAAGGAGCACGTCCAGGTTCAGCCCGAGAACCAGACGCTGGCCTCGATCACCTTCCAGAACTACTTCCGCATGTACGAGAAGCTGGCGGGCATGACCGGCACGGCCGCGACCGAAGCGGACGAACTGTTCGACATCTACAAGCTCGAAGTCGTGGAGATCCCGACCAACCTGTCGATCGCGCGCCTCGACGAGGACGACGAGGTCTACCGTACCCAGCAGGAAAAATACGGCGCGATCCTCGCCGAGATCGAGCGCGCCAATTCGCGGCTCCAGCCGGTGCTGGTCGGCACCGCCTCGATCGAGAAGTCGGAAGTGCTCGCCGAATTCCTCAAGAAGAACGGCTACAAGCAGATCGACTTCGGCAAGGACAACGCGCTCGACAAGCTCTATGCCGCGGCCCGCGCCGGCAAGCCGGCCAAGCTGTTCGCCGTGCTGAACGCGCGCTTCCACGAGCAGGAAGCCTACATCGTCGCTGAAGCCGGTGTCCCCGGCGCGATCACGATCGCGACCAACATGGCCGGCCGCGGCACCGACATCAAGCTCGGCGGCTCGCTGGAGATGCGCATCCAGCAGGAGACCGCCGCGATCACCGACGAGGCCGAGAAGGCCAAGAAGATCGAGCAGATCAAGGCCGACATCGCGCATTTCCGCGACATCGTGCTGAAGGCCGAGGAGACCGTCGAGATCGAGCCGGCGAAGGGTTCGAAGCCCGCCAAGACCGTGAAGAAGCCCGGCGGCCTCTACATCATCGGCTCCGAGCGGCATGAATCCCGCCGCATCGACAACCAGCTCCGCGGCCGGTCCGGCCGTCAGGGCGACCCCGGCCGCTCGAAGTTCTTCCTGTCGCTCGAAGACGACCTGATGCGCATCTTCGGCTCGGATCGTCTCGACAGCATGCTCCAGCGTCTCGGCCTGCAGGAGGGCGAGGCGATCATCCATCCCTGGATCAACAAGGCCCTGGAAAAGGCGCAGCAGAAGGTCGAAGCGCGCAACTTCGACATCCGCAAGAACCTGCTCAAGTTCGACAACGTCCAGAACGACCAGCGCAAGGTGATCTTCGACCAGCGCGTCGACCTGATGAAGGACGAGAGCGTCGCCGAGACCATCGCCGACATGCGTCACGCCTTCATCGACGATCTCGTCGCCAAGCACGTGCCCGAGCATGCCTATGCCGAGCAGTGGGACGTCGCCGGCCTGAAGGAGGAGCTCAAGCGCGTGCTCGATCTCGACCTGCCGGTCGACGACTGGGCCAGGGAGGAGGGCATCGCCGACGAGGAGTTGCTCACGCGCATCGAGACCAAGGCCGACGAGCATATGGCGGCCAAGGTCGCGCAATGGGGTCCCGACGTGATGCGCTACGTCGAGAAGACCATCCTGCTCCAGACCCTCGATCATCTCTGGCGCGAGCACCTGATCATGCTCGACCATCTGCGCCAGGTCATCGGCCTGCGCGGCTACGGCCAGCGCGATCCGCTCCAGGAGTACAAGACCGAGGCCTTCAACCTCTTCCAGGAGATGAGCGCGCATCTGCGCGAGGCCGTCACGGCGCAGCTGATGCGGGTCGAGATCATCCCGCCGGAGCAGGAAGCCCCGGTGCTGCCGACTATGGAAGCGCACAAGCTCAATCCGGATACCGGCGAAGACGAAATGGCCCTCGCCAGCGTCACGCTCGCCCCGCAAGCGACCGACGCGGCGCTGCGCGATCCCAGGAACCCCGCAAGCTGGGGCAAGGTCGGCCGCAACGAGGATTGCCCCTGCGGCAGCGGCAAGAAGTACAAGCACTGCCACGGGCGGTACGCGTAGCAGCTAGCTCCGCGAACGTGGGGCGCGATGTTCGCGCTTCACTTTCGACCGTCATTGCGAGGAGCACTTGCGACGAAGCAATCCAGAATCTTTCCGCGAACAGATTCTGGATTGCTTCGCGGAGCCTGTTATCGGGCCGCGCTCCGCGCGGACCCGTTGGCTCGCAATGACGGGGTAGGGCACGAGCGTGTCCCCCACCGTCGTCGCCCGGCTTGACCGGGCGACCCAGTACGCCGCGGCCTCCCGGTTCAATCTCATCCGTCTCTGGAATACTGGATCGCCCGCTTGCGCGGGCGATGACAGCTGAGTGTGTGGTGCGCAGCTCCCACCACATCGTCGTCCCTGCGAACGCAGGGACCCATACCGCGGAATCTATCGACGGCGCGCAGTCGTCGTACCGCGCGAGAAAGCGCAACCAGCAGTCTTCGCCAAATCCAATCCTGTGGTTATCGCGACGAGCGCAAACGCTCGCGCGGAGGTCCCGGATCTGCGCTTGTCCGGGACGACGTGTCGAGAGAACTCGTAAGCCGCCTTGTAGCCCGGATGGAGCGAAGCGCAATCCGGGAATTCTGTCGTTGTTCGGGGAAAGACCCGGATTGCGCTTACGCTCCATCCGGGCTACTGCCGTGCAGCGAGACGCGCTGCCCATCGCTCAATTCGAGCTGTCGATCAGGCTCTCGAGCAGCCGCTTCAATTCGCTGGTCGACTTGTCGCCGTAGCTTTCCAGGATGTGCTCCTCCTGGTCCACCGCGAGCGAGTTGAGTTTCTTGCACAGCACCTTGCCGCGGTCGGAGATGAACATCAAAACCTTGCGGCGGTCGTTCGGGTCCTGCACGCGATAGACCAGCGTGTCGGAGACCATGCGGTCGATCATCTTGGTCAATGTCGGATGGTTGAGCAGCACGGCGTCGGCGAGCTCGCCCATCGAATGGCCGTTGCCATCCGACAGCACCTTGAGAATGCGCCACTGCTCGACCGGCACGCCTTCCTTGCTCAACCGCAGTTCGAGCTGCCGGTTGATTTCCCGGTTGGCTTGCGCGAGCAGGTAGGCGAGGTGTTCGGTGATCGGGGAGTTTTCTTTCGACGGTTTTGCCACGGCTAAGACTTCGTCTTGACCCAAATGAGTGAATGTCTTGCAATCAATGCTGCATCTATATGCACTTCAATTGTTGAATATTCAATATTTTCAAAATAGGATCATTGCCCAACAAAAGGGCGGAAGCCGCGGCCGCCTGCTCAATGTGCTTTCAGGTCTGGTGTCAGACAGGAGTTGGCGTGCGCGCGACGGTGAACTTCCCGGCTCATGGCGGCCCGGCGTTGCCGCCGTCATTGCTGTTCAGGAATCTGTCGTCATCGGCGGCTGATGCTGCGTTGTCGCCGAGCGATCACGCCTTCTTCAGGCGGCGGGGCGCCAACAGGCTGCGCATCGGCGGTTTCATCTGCTGCACCGGTTCACCCGGAGTCTGGGGGCCTTGCGCCACCAACAGCGCGCGGCTCGCGGTCGCCGAGATCAACAAGCGCGGCGGCCTCCTCGGCCGCGAGATCGAGCTTTCGATATATGACGCCGGCGGGCCGCTCGATGAAGTGTTGAACCGCGCCGAGCAGGCCATCGCGTTCGACGAGGTCGATCTGATCGTCGGGCTGCACACCAGCGCGGTCCGCGTCGGCTTGCGCGACGTCACCACGCGTCATCGCATTCCCTACATCTATACGCCGGTCTACGAAGGCGGCGAGCGCACACCCGGCGTGATGGCGATCGGCGAGACGCCGCGCTGGCAGAGCCGGCCGTCGATCCACTGGCTCGCCGACGTCAAGAGGGCGACGCGTTGGTACCTGATCGGCAGCGACTACGTCTGGCCCTGGCAGTCGCACCGCGCCGTGAAGAACTACATCAAGGAAACCGGCGGCCACGTCGTCGGCGAGGAGTTCGTTCCCCTCGGCGAGGACAATCACGAGCCGCATCTGGCGCGCATCCGAGCCGCAAGGCCGGACGTCGTGCTGATCTCGCTGATCGGCACCGACAGCATCACATTCAATCGTGCCTTCGGCGAATGCGGCCTTGGCGCCACCACGCTGCGGCTGGCCGGGGCCATGGACGAAACCGTGCTGCTCGGCATCGGCGCCGACAACAGCGAGAACATGTTCTGCGCCTCGGGCTATTTCACCGGCACCGGCACGCGCGCCAATGACGACTTCCAGAGCCGCTATCGCGCGATGTTCGGGCCGAACGCTCCGCCGATCGGCTCGGTCGGGCAGTCCAGCTACGAAGGCCTGCGCTTTCTCGAAGCGGTCGCGAACAAGGCCGGTTCGCTGTCGATGGGGCCGATGCTCGCAGCCGGCCGCAACATCGTCTACAGCGGCGCCCGCGGTCGGGTCACCGTTCGCAATGGGCATGCGCGGACGCCGATGCATCTCGCCGAAGCCGACGGTCTCGACTTCAGGCTGATCAAGCCGATCTGACACGCGCGGCGATCCGCGCACGCTTCAATTCAAAATAATACTTGAAAAGGAAAATATTTCCGTTTTGAATGTTTCGGCGAGGCCGATGGTGCGCGTCGCGCATGGGCGGCCGCGCCCAAGGGACAGTTCCAAGGGACCGTTTCAAGGGATCGTTTCAAGAAACTTCAGGAGAGCGCCGTGACAGTTGTCCTTCCCACGCCAGCCCAACTTCGCAGCGTCGCCGAGCAGTGCGGCCTTTCGCTCACCGACGACGACATCGCCTCGTTCCGCGGCCTGATGCAGGGCTCGATCGAGGCCTACAATCTCGTTGCCGCGATGCCGGACGAGGTGCCGGAGGTCAAATACCCGCGCACGCCGGGCTACCGGCCCTCGGCCGAGGAGAACCCGCGCAACGCCTGGTACCGCAAGTCGACCGTGAAGGGCGCTGCCAGCGGCAAGCTCAAGGGCAAGACCGTCGCGCTGAAGGACAACATCATGCTGGCCGGCGTGCCCATGACCAACGGCTCGTCGACGCTGGAAGGCTATGTGCCCGATTTCGACGCCACCATCGTCACGCGCATGCTGGATGCCGGCGCCGAGATCAAGGGCAAGGTGCATTGCGAGCACTTCTGCCTGTCCGGCGGCAGCCACACCGGCTCCTACGGGCCGGTGCACAATCCGCACAAGATGGGTTACTCGGCCGGCGGCTCGTCGTCAGGCTCGGGCGTCGTGGTTGCGCTCGGCGAGGTCGACATGGCGATCGGCGGCGATCAGGGCGGCTCGATCCGCATGCCGTCCTCGTTCTGCGGCATCTACGGCATGAAGCCGACCTGGGGCCTCGTGCCCTATACCGGGATTATGCCGATCGAAATCTACGTCGACCATACCGGCCCGATGACGGCGACGGTTGCCGACAACGCGCTGCTGCTCGAAGTGCTCGCCGGCGACGACGGCTACGATCCGCGCATCAAGGCGCCGAAGGTCGAGGAATACACCAAGGCGCTCGGCCAGGGCGTCAAGGGCATGAAGATCGGCATCGTCAAGGAAGGCTTTGAGCAGCCGACCGCGGAGGCCGCGGTGAATGAAAGCGTGCGCGAGGCGGCGAAACGCTTCAAGGATCTCGGCGCCAGCGTCGAGACGGTCTCGATCCCGATGCATCTCCTGGGCGGCGCGATCTGGACCCCGATCGGCACCGAAGGCCTGACCCAGACCATGATGTTCGGCGACGGCTACGGCCTCAGCCGCGGCGATCTCTATTCGACCTCGCTGATGGATTTCCATCGCGGCTGGCGCCGGCAGGCCGACTCGCTGTCCGAGACCACGAAATTGTTCATGATGCTCGGCACCTACATCAACAACAATTTCGGCCCACGCTTCTACGGCAAGGCGCTCAACATCTCGCGACGGCTGACCGCGGCCTACGACAAGGCGTTCGGGGACTACGATCTGTTGCTGATGCCGACCACGCCGATGAAGGCGACCAAGCTGCCGGAGCCCAACGCCAGCCGCGAGGAATACGTTGCCCGCGCGCTGGAGATGATCTCCAACACCGCGCCGTTCGACATCACCCATCATCCCGCGATGTCGCTGCCCTGCGGCATGGTCGATGGCCTGCCGGTCGGCCTGATGCTGGTCGGCCGTATGTTCGAGGAAGCCACCATCTACCGCGCCGCCCATGCCTTCGAGCAGAACGGCGACTGGAAGAAGATGTGAAAGGTCTGTTGATGCAGGCCGGAAGCGCAGCGCATGGCTAACGCGTTCGTCGCGGCGTTCGAGATCCTGAGCTTCGGCGCGATCATCGTCCTGATCGTGCTGGGGCTCGGGATCATCGCCAGCATGATGGGTATCTTCAACTTCGCGCAAGGCGAGTTCGTCCTGCTCGGGGCCTACATCACCTGGCTCGCCTACGCCAAGGGGTTGCCGATCTGGGCCGGCATGGCCGCCGCGCCCGTCCTGGTCGGCGCGCTCGGCTTCGTGCTGGAGGCGCTGATCATCCGCAGATTCTACGCCGCGCCGATCGTGGCCATGCTCGGCACCTACGCGCTCGGCCTGATCATCCGCGAATCCGTGCGCGGCCTGATCGGCGGCTTCTATCTCACCGTGCCCGAACCGATCGGCGGCTCCATCGATATCGGCGCCATGCACATCTCGGCCTGGCGCTTCACCATCATCGTCATCACGCTGCTGGTGATGGCGGGCTGCTATCTGCTGCTGTCGCGCACGAGCTTCGGCCTGCGCATGCGCGCCACGCTCGAAAATCCGTCGTTGGCGCGGGCTTCCGGCATTTCAACGCCCTTGATGTACGGTGCCACCTTCGCCTTCGGTTCCGCGCTTGCCGGGCTTGCCGGCGCGCTGATCGTGCCGGTGTTCAGCCTGTACGCGGATCTCGGCCTGCGCTTCCTGATCCAGGGCTTTGTCGCCGTGATGGTCGGCGGCGTCGGCTCCTTCATCGGCCCGGTCGCGGGCGCCGGGGTCATCGGCACGCTCAGTGCCGCGTTGCCCTGGGTGATGGCGCCCGTCGTCGCCGACGTGCTCGTCTTCGTGCTCGCCATCGTCTTCATCAAATTCCGCCCGCAGGGCCTCATCGCTGGAAAAGGGGTTTAATCACATGTTCGATACTCAGATTTCGCGACGCCGCTTTCTCTCCAATTTCGCCTTTGCCTCCGGCGCGGTCGCAACCGGCGTCGGCAGCTGGGTGATCCCGGCGCCCTGGGCCAATGCGGCCGAGGCCCCGATCAAGGTCGGCATTGCGACGGACCTCACCGGCCCGATCGCCTATGCCGGCAATGCCGACGCCAATGTCGCCAAGATGGTGATCAAGGAAATCAACGCCGCCGGCGGCCTGCTCGGCCGTCCGCTCGAGCTCTACATCGAGGACACCGCCTCCAACGAATCCGTCGCCGTCGGCAACGTTCGCAAGCTGATCCAGCGCGACAAGGTCGACATGGTGCTGGGCGGCATCACCTCGTCGATGCGCAACGCGATCAAGGATCCGATCGTGGCGCGCGGCAAGACGCTCTACATCTACCCGCAGCTCTATGAGGGCAAGGAGTGCACGCCGTATCTGTTCTGCACCGGACCGACGCCGGCGCAGCAATGCGACGAGTTCATCCCCTGGCTGATCAAGAACGGCGGCAAGAAATTCGCGCTGCCGAGCGCCAACTACGTCTGGCCGCACACACTCAACGTCTATGCCCGCAAGGTGATCGAGCAGAACGGCGGCGAGGTCGTGTTCGAGGAATACTATCCCCTCGACCAGGTCGATTTCTCCGCGACCGTCAACCGCATCGTCTCCAACAAGGTCGACGTCGTCTTCAACACCGTCATTCCGCCGGGCGTCGGCCCGTTCTTCAAGCAGCTCTATGAAGCCGGCTTCCTCAAGAACGGCGGGCGTCTCGCCTGCGTCTACTATGATGAGAACACGCTCAACATCAATCAGGCCGCCGAGATCGAGGGCCTCGCAAGCTGCCTCGACTATTTCAAGGTGCTGACCAAGGAGAACCCGTTCGACGCCAAGATCCAGGCGGCCTACGAGAAGGACTTTCCGGGCAACTTCCTGTTCGCCGCCGGCAGCGCCGCCACCGGCACCTATCGCGGCCTGAAGCTGTGGGAGGCCGCCGTCAAGGAGGCCGGCAAGATCGATCGTGAATCGGTCGCCGCCGCGCTCGACCACGCCAAGATCGCCGAAGGCCCTGGGGGACCAGCCGAGATGGTGCCGGGCAAGCGGCACTGCAAGATGAAGATGTACACCGCGGTCGCCAAAAGCGGGAATTACGAGATCGTCGGGCGCAGCAACGGCCTCGTCGATCCCAAGGAATGCTGAGGCGGAATGCTGAAGTCGATGAGTGTGGTAAGAGAGGCCATCGCCGGCGACGAAGCGGACGACGCGATGGCTGAACGCGTGGCAGCGGGACAGGCCAGGAAACAAGTCAAGGCAGGTCGAAAGGTCCTGCCGATCGTCGAGGGCGTCGTGCTCGTCGCGGCCCTGCTCGCCCCACTGGTGCTGCAGGACTACCTCACGGTGTTCGCGACGCGCGTGATCATCCTGGCGCTGTTCGCGCTGTCGTTCGATCTGGTCTGGGGCTACGCCGGCATCATGAGCTTCGGCCAGGCCCTGTTCTTCGGCTCGGCCGGCTATGGCGTGGCGCTGCTCGCACGCGACCTCGACATCACCAACATCTTCCTGGTGCTGCCGGCAGGCACCATCATCGGCCTCACCTTCGCGCTGCTGCTCGGCGGCTTCCTGCTGCTCGGGCGGCATCCCTCCAGCGTGATCTTCGTCTCGCTGGGCACGCTGACCGGCTCTTACGCCGCCGATCGCCTGGCGCGCGGCTGGTACTATCTCGGCGGCCAGAACGGCATCCCCTCGATCGCGCCGATGACGCTCGGTGGTTACGAGTTCTCGGAAGGGCCGGCATTCTACTACCTGGTCCTCGGCATCCTCGTCGTCGTCTACCTGCTCTGCCGCTTCCTGGTGCGCTCGCAATTCGGCCTCGCGCTCGCAGGCTTGCGCGAGAACGAGCAGCGCATCGCCTTCTTCGGCTACAAGGCGCAGCATCTGAAGGCGATCATCTTCGCCATCGGCGGGGCGATCGCAGGCCTTGCCGGCAGCCTCTATGCCTTCCACGAGGGCTTTGTCTGGCCCAACATGGTCGGTGTGGTGGTCTCGACGCAGGTCGTGCTCTACGTCCTGTTCGGCGGCTCCGGCACGCTGATCGGGGCCGTCATCGGCACCGTCATCGTCGAGGGCGTCAGCTTCTGGCTGTCAGACAATTACCGCGACGTCTGGCCGATCATCCTGGGCGTGCTGCTGCTGCTCGTGATCCTGTTCCGGCCGCTCGGCCTGATCAGCTTCGTCTTGGGCGAACGCGAGCGGGTCGGCAGTTTTGGTGCCAAGGCAAAGGAGAAGCGCAATGCCGCTCCTTGAAGCCGCCGGCATCAGGAAGGTGTTCGGCAAGCTCACCGCGCTCGACGATGCCGCGCTCACCGTCGGCGAGAACGAGTTTCACGGCCTGATCGGCCCGAACGGCTCCGGCAAGAGCACGCTGATGAAGTGCATTGCGGGTGCCGAAGTGCCGACGCAGGGCAAGGTCTCCTTCGTCAACAGCGATATCACGACGTTCACGCCGACCGAGCGCGCCCGGGCCGGCATGAGCCTGAAATTCCAGATCACCAGCGTGCTGCCGTCGCTGACGCTCTACGACAACATCCTGCTCGCGCTCCAGGCGCAGTGCTCGCTGTTCGATCTCGTGTTCTCGCGCACGCGGGGCGCGCTGCACGATCAGGTCATGACCATGCTGAGGCAATTTCGCCTCGCCGACCGCGCCTTCGATGCGGCGGCTGCCTTGTCGCACGGCCAGCAGCAATGGCTGGAGATCGCGATGGCGCTTGCCGGCAAGCCGAAGCTGTTGCTGCTGGACGAGCCGACCGGCGGCATGAGCCTGGAGGAGCGCCGCGTCACCGGCGAATTGCTCCAGCCGATCAAAAAGCATTGCTCGCTCGTCATCGTCGAGCACGACCTCGATTTCATCCGCGACATCTGCGATCGCCTCACCGTGCTCGACCAGGGCAAGGTGCTGGCATCGGGCACCGTGTCCGAGATCCAGGCCAACACATCCGTCCAGGAGATTTATCTGCGCCGTGCCTGAATTTCTGGATATCAAGCATCTCGACGCCGGCTATGGCCGCAGCCAGGTGCTGTTCGACGTCACCCTCGGCATTCCCTGGCGCGGCGGCGTCGCGGTGCTCGGCCGCAACGGCGCCGGCAAGACCACGCTGATGAAGACCATCGTCGGCGAATTGCCGGCGTGGAAGGGCGAGGTCGCCTTCGACGGCCGCGACATCAGTCGCCGCCGCACCGAGGAACGCGTCCGCGCCGGCATTGGCTACGTGCCGCAGGAGCATTCGGTGTTCGCGCGCCTGTCGGTCCGCGACAATCTCGCGGTCGGCTCGCTCGCGAGCAAGGATAGCGCTGCGGTCGATCGCGTGCTGACCATCTTCCCGAAGCTCGGCCAGCGCCTCGACCAGCCTGCCGGCACGCTCTCCGGCGGCGAGCGCAAGATGCTCGCCATCGGCCGCGCCATGCTCGGTGATCCCAAGCTATTGCTGCTGGATGAACCCACCGAAGGCGTCTGGATCGGCGTGATCGAGGAGATCACCGAACGCCTGATCGAGCTTGCGAAGTCAATCGCCGTCATCATCGTCGAGCAGCACCTCGACCTCGCTTTGCGCGTCGCCGACTACGCCTACGTGCTCGACCGCGGCCGCGTCGCGCTGCAGGGGGAGGCGGGCGAGGTGAGGGGCAATCCGGAACTGATGCGGTATCTGGCGCCGTAGGGCCGCGACTGCCGTCAAATTGCATGGCGCACGATAGTCACGGCATGCTCTGAAGAAACGGATTGACGATGGTGAGGCCGCCGAGACTACGGCCATGCTGCAGGTCTTCGCTGTAAAGCGAGTTGCAGCCTGCCTCGAGCGCGGTGGCAACGATCAGTGCATCGTAGAATGCGAGAGTGTGATCACGGGCGAGCGCGATGGCCGCCGCGTGGGTGTCGGCCGTGATTGGCACGATGTCGGGAAAACGGAAACGAATGGACTGCACGGCTGCCTCGACGACCGACCAGTCCTGCCTCTGCTTCTTGCGCAGCACGTTCGTGAACTCGTTCAGCACCTGCGCGCTAATGACGCCGCCGCCGGCAATCGTGTTCAGCGCCCGCTCGCGCCGGGTATCGGTCGAAAAGGCATAGATCAAAATGTTGGTGTCGAAGAACGCACTCACCGCTCGTTCGCTTCATCGCGGTTGAATTTGTAACCTTCGGGCAGGGGGAATCGGAATTGCTCCACCTGCTTGAGAAATTCCGCTTGCCTGTCGACCTTCTCCACTGCGAGCTGACCTTTCGAGGCTTCCACTACGTTAAGCTCGTCCCCGGGCGACAGGTTCAAGGCTTCGACGAGTGCCTTGGGTAAGCGAACCGCGAGGCTGTTGCCCCATTTGGAGACCAGCATCGGCCTGCTCCATGATATACAAAGTTGATGTATATCATAGAGCGGATATTCCATGATGCAAGGGGGCCTCAAGGCCCGTTTCGACCGTGCTGGACGCCTCGATACTAACCACTATCTGCGCTAAGCGCCTAAGAATTGGAGCCTGGCGCTATCTTGGTTCGGCAGAATACGTGGTCGGCGTCATGAAGAGTGCATTTTCAAGCGGTGGAGCGATCTCGAACATTTGCGCGCGGTTACGAAAGTGAAATACACGTCGAATTCGATATCGATCACTTTTCTCTGCAGCGACTTCAACCTCCCTTCTCGTGAGCCAGAACGCTGTGCGTTCGTGTCCGCAGGTCGTCTTGATCTCCAACAGCCGCTCTTGGCCATCAGGCTCGAAAGATCGGACGTCGTAACCGTAGCCATCCCCGTCGAGATCGGAAATCCAGCGAACGCCATCAGCAAGATCTTCGCGCCCAGCACGCCGCAAACGGTCGCGCTCGAACTCCACAACGAATTTCTCTCCGGCTTTCCCCAACTCGCGATTTCTCGCATCGCGCTCGGCAGGGTCGAACTTCCCGACTAATCGCCGGACGGCGGGCGTCAGTGTCTTGTCGAAGTCCGCGACAGACGGCGGAACAACGAAAACGGCATCGTCGTTGAGCGCCAGCGGTTGAGTGTCCGTGCTTGCGGGGTAAAGAAAATCCGGCGTACCTCGAACGTTGCGCTCAACTGCAGCCACCAACGCATCTTGATAATGCGCCAACGGTTTGTAGCCGTTGATCCACTGTGTCCCGAGCATATCGAGAACGGCGGAGATGTTTTGAAGCTTGCGTTCGATTGAGCCTTCGGACCGACGGACGATTTTCATAAGCTGGCGCCGGCTCTGCGCCTTGCTGTAGGCGACGCCCGCTCTCTCTGAAGTTAGCATCCGAAAATAGCTGTCGACCACGGCGGAGAGTTCACTCTCCGTCCAGGGTGTTCCAGCAATCCCTTCAGTATTCTCCCGATCCAAGTCTCGCCCCTCGGACCCAGAGAGTATCAGGGAGGCCACTGGGCGCAATCTCGGTGCGCAATGCCATAAGGAGTGAAAGTTCGAGAGCGACTAAATCGCTTTACTTCACCGCCCCAAACCGGCTGTCGAATGAATTCGACGACACCACCGGCGCGGCGCCAGCCATCTGCCCGCTGTCACCGGCACCATCGCTCCCCGACGGCTTCAGCGCCGGGCGCGTTGCGGCGACCTTGGTTTCGGCCGGCTTCGCCGGCTCGGCGGGCTTGGCGGCAACCGCAGCCGGCTTCGGCGCGTCCTTCGCTGCATCCTTCACGGTATCTTTGGGCTTGTCATGGCCGGGCACGAAGCGGGTCACTGCGGCCTTGAGCCGCGATGCTGCCGTGGGCGGCGTCGTGGAGGTCTGGGCCGGAGCTGCGGACGCGGTGGCTTGTGGCGGCGGCGTGGTCGCCGTGGTGTCGGCGGTGCCGAAGCCCATCTTGCGGCCGAGGTTCGAGAAGAAGCCTCCGCCTTGCGATTTGTCTTGCGATTTCTCTTGGGATTTCTCGGCCGGTGCAGCGGCGGCGACGCGGGTGCTGGTCGCGGGCGCGCTGACGGCTGTGACCGGCTCTTCCCGCGGCGCGGTCGCGGCCGCATCGAGATTCGGTTTCGGCGGATTGACGTGGCCGGGAATGGTGCCGGGCGCCTTCGCCATCGCCAGCATCTGCAGCGTGGTGCCTTCGGCGCCTTCCGACAGGCCGGTCGAGCCTTCCGGAATCTTCGCGGCGAACACCTTGTTCATGCCGCCGTCGATGCCGGTGTTCATGCGCGCCACCGGCGTGCCCTTGGCGACGAGCTTAGCGTATTCCGTCTCGTCCTTGGCCTGCTTCTCGCGCACAGCGCTGGCGATGTCCTCGGGGATCACATAGGCCGGACATTTTGCCGAGGCGTCGAACACCGGATCGCGCTTGGCGTCCGCCGGCTTCGCCGCGTCGAACACGTATTTCTTCTCGCAGAAATCGACCTTCGGCTCCTGCCGCGTCACCTCGAAATGATCGTAGCCTTCCTTGATCATCTTCCAGAACGCCATGTTCGGATTGTTCCGGTGCTTGGCCATGTTCACCGGCGTCATCTTGAACGGATAGGCCTGGAGCTGGAACGCCTTCTGGCCGCCGAAGAAGGACTCGCGGCCGAGCGAATAGATCTCCGCGATCTGCTCGTCCGTCATGGCGTAGCAGCCGCGCGACGAACAGTCGCCATGCACCATCAGCTGCGAGCCGGTGCGGCCGAGCGCCTTATCGAACGCGTTCGGATAACCCGTGTTGAACGACAGATAATAGGCCGACTGCGGATTCATCTGGCCCGGGTTGATCGAGTAGAATCCTTCCGGCGCCTGGCGGTCGCCCTCACGCACCTTGGGGCCGAGATCGCCCGACCAGCGGCAGATCGGATAGGTCTTGAGCAGCGCGAACTGGCCGTTGCGGGTCTGCTTCCAGACCTCGAGCTCGGCCTCCTGCTTGAACAGGCGGACCAGGATCGGCGATTGCAGATCCATGTCCTTCTCGACCATCGCGGCGAGCAGCTTTGGCGGCACCGGCTGGTTGGCCTTGGCGTTGGTCGCGAGCGAGACCTGGTCGGTGTCGCAGCCGGCCAGCACAAGACTGGCGGCAAGCGCGACCGAAGCCAAAAACGCGCGAGCAAGCGAACGAGAAATCAAGATCGACCCCACACCGAGCCGGGCAAGCGGCGCGAACCCCAATCTTTTGGAGCATGGCCTGGCCGGAGAACCGGACCCGTCGTGACGGGCTTTTTTCAGACCACGCTCCAGCGCTTATGCCCTGAAGCCATTGATTAAAATTCTAACCTCTGGGTCATGTGGTCGCAACCCGAGCGGGGATCACGAGCCCGTTGGCCCAGTGGCATGGTCAACGAAGACTGAATGGACGCGACTTGGGACGTAACTTGGGCCTTTCGGCCCGATTGGAACAGAGATCGCTGATTTGGGCAAAAAAAGGGTTAACGCCGGGTTACCGGGGTGGTCCGGCGCGGTTTGGCCTGGCGTCAAATTCAGTGTCGTCCTGGCTTTCGCCAGGACGACGGCGGGGTGGGGCCCAAACGCGCCCGAATCAGCCCAGTTTCCGGCCGATATCGAGGAATTTCTGCCGCCGCTGCTTGCGGATGGCGTCGGCGTCGAGGCCGCTGAGCTCGTCAAAGGCCTTGGCGATGGCATCGCCCGTGGTGGCGATCATAGCGGCGGGGTCGCGATGGGCGCCGCCGACCGGCTCCTTCAAAATGCTGTCGATCACCCCGAAGCGGAGCATGTCCTGGGCGGTGATCTTCATGTTGTTGGCGGCTTCCTGCGCCTTGGTGCCGTCGCGCCAGAGGATCGAGGACGCCGCCTCCGGCGAGATCACGCTGTAGATCGCATGCTCCAGCATCATCACCTTGTTGGCCGTGGTGATGGCGATGGCGCCGCCCGACATGCCCTCGCCGGTGATGATGGCGACGTTCGGCACGCCCAGCGCCAGGCAGGCATCGGTCGAGCGCGCGATCGCCTCGGCCTGGCCGCGCTCCTCGGCGCCGATGCCGGGATAGGCGCCGGCGGAATCGGCGAGCGACAGCACCGGCAGGCCGAACCGCTCGGCCATCTCCATCAGCCGCACGCATTTGCGATAGCCCTCCGGCCGCGCCATGCCGAAATTGTGCTTGATGCGGCTCTCGGTGGAATCGCCCTTCTCCTGGCCCATCACGCAGATCGGCTCGCCGCGGAAGCGGCCGAAGCCGGCGACCAGCGCCTCGTCCTCGCCGAACTTGCGGTCGCCGGCGAGCGGGGTGAATTCGGTGATCAGGCCCTTGATGAAGTCGTTGAAATGCGGCCGCTGCGGATGCCGCGCGACCAGCGTCTTCTGCCAAGGCGTCAGGTTCAGATAGAGGTCGGCCAGCGCCTGTGCCGCCTTGTCCTCGATCCGCCCGATCTCATCGGTGATGTCGGTGCCGGAGGCGGCCAGCGCGCGCAATTCGTCGACCTTGGAATCAAGCTCGGCGACGGGCTTTTCGAAGTCGAGATAGCTGCGCATCTGGTCTTGCATCAACTCAATATAGGGAGGACGGGGCGAGGCGGCGAAGCGGATTTAGACCGGAGTAAAGAAGTTCAGCTTCTTCAATGAGTTGGCCTGTGTGCTCCTGGCGCCGGCCAAATCAGTCATGAGGCCACGGCTCTTTCTGCGGAGATGTGGCCGAAGTCAAGGCGGTTTCGTGGGGGCGCCCGTAGCCCGGATGGAGCGAAGCGCAATCCGGGAAGGTCTTTCCGCGAGGTGACAGTCCCGGATTTCGCTGCGCTCCATCCGGGCTACCGTTTACGGCCTACTTCTCCGCCAGCGGGTGCAGGTCGCGCACGAGGCTCTTCAGCCGCTCCTCGACCACATGGGTGTAGATCTGGGTCGTGGAGATGTCGGTGTGGCCGAGCAGGGTCTGCACGATGCGCAAATCCGCGCCGTTGTGCAGAAGGTGGCTGGCAAAGGCGTGGCGCAGCACGTGCGGGGAAACCAGGCGGGCCTGCAGCCCCGAGGCGACCGCGAGCTCCTTGAGGTCGCGGGCAAAATGCTGCCGCGTCAGATGCCCGCTCTCGCCGAACGACGGGAACAGCCATTTCGAGGCGGCGAGGCTGTCCTTTTTCTTCTCCGTCTTCGCGGCCTCCGTCGCGGCAAGATAATCCGCCATCGCCTGCCGCGAGGCGTCGTTGAGCGGCACCAGGCGTTCCTTGTTGCCCTTGCCGCGCACCACGATCATGCGTGCGTCGCGCTTGGCCGCCGAGCGCGGCAGCGCCACCAGCTCGGAGACGCGCAGGCCCGTGGCGTAGAGCACCTCGAGCAGGCAATAGAGCCGCAAGCTCCGCAGCCGCTTGGCTGGCGAAGCCTCCTCGGCCTCGCTCAGCTCCTTGGCGCGGCGGAGCATGCGGTCGACGTCGGCGATCGACAGCACCTTTGGCAGGCCGCGGCCGCGCTTGGGGCCGGACAGGATCGCGGCGGGATCATCGCCACGGATGCGCTCGTTGAGGAGAAAGCGGTAGAGATGCCGCATCGCCGACAGGCGGCGGGCGACGCTGGTGGATTTGAAGCCGCGCGTGTCGAGATCGGCGAGGTAGTCGCGCAGCGTCTGGGTGTCGGCGTCGGCAAAGCTATGCCCGGCGCGGGTCAGAAAATCCGAGAAATCGGTGAGGTCCCGGCGGTAGGCATCCAGCGTATTCGGGCCGGCGCCTTGTTCCGCCGCGAGCATGTCGAGGAACAGGCCGGTGAGCTTGGCATCTGAGGGCTTTGCGCGCATGCCCCGTACGCTAGCTCCTATTTCTTGAGAAATTTGTCAGGCGGGATCGTCACGGTCATTTCCCGCGATTTGGGGCTGACGAAGTTCGCCAGCGCGAAGATCACGCCATAGACGATGCCGGCGATCACGGCGACGACCGTCAGGAAGCGGAACAGGCTGGGCATCGGGAAAGGTCTCGGGGCATGGCAAATTAACCAATGAAATCATCCAACATGTTCGCCGTTTCGTGGCAAGAGTCCTCTGGCGAGGCCCCCTGCGGGGTCGTATAGGTGGCCAAAGCATGCCGCCTTTGGCGGCAGATCGAGCGAGATCCAGAGCAAGATCCAAATGTCCGACGCTGCGTTGCCGATCCAAGCTTCCCCTGAGGCCGACATCCTGTCGGCTCTGGGGGCGCGCTCGATCGTGCTCGTCGGCATGATGGGGGTGGGCAAATCCACCATCGGCCGCCGCATGGCGGCCCGGCTCAAGCTGCCCTTCGTCGATGCCGACACCGAGATCGAGGCGGCGGCCGGCATGACCATACCGGAAATCTTCGAGCGTCACGGCGAGCCGCATTTCCGCGACGGCGAGGCCCGGGTGATCGCGCGTCTGCTCGACGGCGGCCCGATCGTGCTGGCGACCGGCGGCGGCGCCTTCATGCGCGAGGAGACGCGCAAGCGCATCGCGGCGAAGGCGGTCTCGATCTGGCTCAAGGCGGACCACGACGTCATCATGCGCCGCGTCCGCCGCCGCGCCGATCGCCCGCTGCTCCAGACCGCCGATCCCGAGGGAACCGTAACGCGCCTGCTCACCGAGCGCGAGCCGGTCTATAGCCATGCCGACCTCACCATCGCCTCGCGCGACGTGCCGCACGACAAGATCGTCGAGGAGTGCATCGAGACGCTGCGCACCCATCTCTGCGGCGAACAGGCATCCCAACCACCTTCCGATGTCGCGAGTGCCGCACGATGACTGCGCCGTTGAAACATTCCGATCCTGTCAACGTCGACGTCGCGCTCGGTGATCGCGCCTATGACATCGTCATCGGCCGCGGCGTGCTGGCCTCGCTCGGCGAGCGGGTCGCCGCCTTGCGCCCCGGCGTGCGCACCGCCATCGTGACCGACCGTACCGTCGCGAAATATTGGCTCGAGCCCACCGAGGCTTCGCTTGCGGCCGCGGGCATCCCGACCTCGCGCATCGTGGTCGAGGAAGGCGAGATCTCCAAGACCTATGCCGGCCTGGAGAAGGTCAGCGAAGCCCTGATCGCCGCCAGGATCGAGCGCAACGATCTCGTCATCGCGCTCGGCGGCGGCGTGGTCGGCGATCTCGCCGGCTTTGCCGCGGCGATCCTGCGTCGCGGCGTCGATTTCGTGCAGGTGCCGACCTCGCTGTTGGCGCAGGTCGATTCCTCCGTCGGCGGCAAGACCGGCATCAACTCGCCGCAGGGCAAGAACCTGCTCGGCGCCTTCCACCAGCCGGTGCTGGTCATCGCCGACACCGCCGTGCTCGATACGCTGTCGCCGCGGCAGTTCCGCGCCGGTTATGCCGAGGTCGCCAAATACGGCGTGCTCGGCGACGAGGCTTTCTTCACGTGGCTGGAGACGAACCACGCCGATATCTTCAAGGGCGGCTCCGCGCGCGAGCATGCGATCGCGACCTCCTGCCGCGCCAAGGCGGGTGTCGTCTCGCGTGACGAGCGCGAGACCGGCGAGCGTGCGCTGCTCAATCTCGGTCACACCTTCGGTCACGCGCTGGAAGCGGCGACCGGCTTCTCCGACCGTCTCTTCCATGGTGAGGGCGTCGCGATCGGCATGACGCTGGCGGCGCAGTTCTCGGCGAAACTGGGTATGATCGGCGAGGCCGATGCCGCCCGCGTCGAGCGTCACCTCATCGAGGCCGGCCTGCCGACGCGCTTGCAGGACATCGCCGGCTTCGCGCAGGAGGGCCTTGCCGACACCGACGCGCTGATGGCGCTGATGGCGCAGGACAAGAAGGTCAAGCGCGGCAAGTTGACCTTCATCCTGCTGGAGGCCGTGGGCCGCGCCGTGATCGCGAAGGATGTCGAGCCGGCGCCGGTGCGCGATTTCCTGAAGGCGAAATTGTCGCAGTGATGGCGGGCTCGTCTGGATCTGCCGCCCGCGAAACGGCGCGGAATGCCGGGGCGGCCGCGAGGCAAACATGAGTTCGATCTCGATCAATCTGCTGCTTGCGGTCCTCCTGCTCGCCGCCAACGCATTCTACGTGGCGGCCGAATTCGCCCTGGTGAAGAGCCGGGGGTTTCGGGTCAAGGCGATGGTCGAGCAGAATCGCTTCGGTGCGCGCCTGCTGCAGACGATGATGGGGAACATCGAATCCTATCTCGCATGCTGCCAGCTCGGCATCACCATGGCCTCCCTCGGCCTCGGCTGGATCGGTGAGCCGACCGTCTCTGCGCTGCTGAGCCCGGTTCTCCGTCCGCTGGGATTGTCCGAGGGCACGCTGCACTTCACCTCGTTCGTGGCGGGCTTTCTCGTGTTTTCCTCGCTGCACATCATTATCGGCGAGCAGGTGCCGAAGACGTTTGCGATCCGGGAGCCGATGCCCGTGTCGCAATGGATCGCATATCCGCTTCACGTCTCCTACCTGGTCTTCTATCCGCTGAGCTGGTGTCTCAACACCGCGTCGAGTGCGATCTTGCGCCTGATCGGGGTCCAGGAATTTTCCCAGCACGAGATCCTCACGAACTCCGAGATCGAGGGTCTGGTTGAGGAATCGGCCGTCCACGGCCAGATCGAGAGCGGCGAGGCCGAGTACATTCACAACGTCTTCCGCCTCGGTGACCTGACCGTGTCCGACGTGATGGTTCACCGCACCGCCATGGTGATGATCAATGCCGACCTGCCGCCGGAGGAATTGGTGCGGGAGGTGCTGGCCACCGAATACACACGGATTCCGCTGTGGCGCGACAAGACGGAGAACATCATCGGCATTCTGCACGCCAAGGATCTGTTGCGGGCGATCCGCGCATCGGAGGGAGATACCTCGCGCATCGACGTTGCCAGCATCATGCTGCCGCCCTGGTTCGTGCCGGAAATGCGGCCGATATCCCAGCAGCTCAAGGCGTTCCGCCGGCGCAAGACCCATTTCGCGCTCGTCGTCGACGAGTACGGCGAAGTTGAAGGTCTCGTGACGCTGGAAGACATCCTGGAGGAGATCGTCGGCGACATCTCCGACGAGCATGACGTGGTGGTGGCGGGGGTACGCACCCAGCCCGATGGCTCGGTCGTCGTCGACGGCTCGGTGCCGATCCGCGATCTCAACCGCGCCATGGACTGGCATCTGCCTGACGAAGAGGCAACCACGGTTGCCGGCCTCGTCATTCACGAGGCGCGCTCGATCCCCGATCGCGGCCAGAGTTTCACCTTCCACGGCTTCCGCTTCCGCGTCCTGCGCCGCGAGCGCAACCGCATCACCGCGCTCCGTATTTCACCGGTGCCGCGCGAGGCGGAGCTGGAAGAGGCAAAGCCGAGGCGGGCCGGGACGTCGTTTTGACGCAGCAGCTATTGGCGCTCAAGCATCCACATCGTCATGGCCGGGCTTGACCCGGCCATCCGCGTCTTACTTGCTGCACCAAAAACGTGGATGCTCGGGACAAGCCCGGGCATGACGACCGTTTTCGTACTGCCCGCAGGGCTCCTCGCAGGGGAGGGTGAGGAGCGCTACCCTTCCCCCGGCGCCTGCGCGTGAATCGCGAGTGCGTGCACGCCGCCGGAGAGTTCCGCGGCCAGCGCTGAATTTATCATGCGGTGGCGGTCGACACGGGTCTTCCCTTTGAAGGCGGCAGATACGATATAAACACGGAAGTGCGTCTCGCCGCTCGGTCGGTGGCCGGCGTGCCCCTCATGCAAATGTGACTCGTCGACGACTTGCAGGCTTTCCGGCGAGAAAGCTTCCTGCAACTTGTTGCTGATAATGTCTCTGATAGCCATGTGTGCCATTAAGGTGCGCGTTCGCACCCCGTCAATACCCGGGAGTTCTAGGTAATTGCGACCGGGTGCTCAGCTAATTGCAATGTCAAGACTTGAAGGTTTTTGCATTGCGTAGTCAAAGTCAGCCATGCCGATCGATTCATCAAAGTTCTTCGACTCCATCCGCGTCAAGCCGCGAGGCAAGCAGCCGGAAGCGAAGCCGCGCGAGACGGTGGTCGCCTGCGAATGGACGGGCTGCCAGAACAAGGGCAGCCACCGCGCGCCGAAGGGGCGCGAGAATTCGCGCGAGTACTGGCACTTCTGCCTCGATCACGTGCGCGAGTACAACCAGAACTACAATTTCTTCTCGGGCATGAATGCCGATGCCGTCGCGCGCTACCAGAAGGATGCGCTGACCGGCCATCGTCCGACCTGGAAGATGGGCGCCAATGGCGGCGTCAAGAAGGGTTCGGAAGCCGAGATCGACGGCGCCTTCGATCCGTTCAGCATGTTCAGTGAGATCAACGGCCGCGCCAACTGGCGCCGCGGCCCGGAGGCCCAGCCCAAGGCCGAGACGCGCAAGGTGATGAATGCCGAACGCAAGGCGCTCCAGGTCATGGGCCTCGGCCCCGATGCGACGCTCGCCGACGTCAAGACCAAGTACAAGGCCCTGGTGAAGCAGCACCACCCCGACGCCAATGGCGGCGACCGCTCCACCGAAGACCGCCTGATCGAGATCATCAAGGCGTATAATTATCTGAAGACGGTGGTGCGCGAGGCGTAGGGCTTCGCTGAGAGCCGCGTGGGCACGCGGCGCCACGCCCTCGGTGTCGTCCCGGACAAGCGCAGCGAAGCGGAGCGCCGATCCGGGACCCATAGCCACAGGGAGAGCTTTGGCGAAGACTCGCAGTGAATCGTGTCTTCCCGCGGTACGCACACCTTCATTTCACCGATAGATCACGCGGTATGGGTCCCTGCGTTCGCAGGGACGACGGCGGAGTGGGGAACGCCGCCCCGTAGCCCGGATGGAGCGTAAGCGTAATCCGGGGCTTCTCACACAACGACCACTTTCCCGGATTGCGCTTCGCTCCATCCGGACTACGCATTCATCACCCCTCCGGCATCGCCCCCACATACGACGAGCTCGGCCGGATCAGGCGCCCTGTCCGCTGCTGTTCGCGTGCATGCGCGGTCCATCCTGCAGCGCGCGCCACCGCAAAGATCGGCGTGAAGGCCTGCCTCGGAATCGCGAGCGCATCGAGCAGGATCGCGGTGAAGAACTCGACATTGGTCTCCAGCGGCCGGTCCGGATTCTTCTTGCGCAGGGCGCTGCGGATATAGGCCTCGACCTCGCCGGCGAAGGGCAGGTCGGCGCCGTTGGAAGCCAGTGCCTCGATCGCTGTCTTCAGCACGTCGGCGCGCGGGTCGCGCACGCGATAGACGCGGTGACCAAAGCCCATCATCCGCTCGCCGCGTGCCAGCGCCGCATCCACCCAGGACTGGATGCGCTCGCGCGAGCCGATCGCGTCGAGCATTTCCAGCACCGGTTCGGGCGCGCCGCCGTGCAAGGGGCCGGTGAGCGCGCAATAGCCCGCGGTCACGGCGGCGAACAGATCGGCCTGCGTCGAGGCCACCACGCGCGTCGTGAAGGTCGAGGCATTCATGCCGTGGTCGCAGACGGTGACGAGATAGGCATCGAGCGCGGTGACCTCGCGCGCTGCAGGCGCGCGTCCGTGCAGCATACGCAGCGTGTCGGCGGCATGGCTCACGCTGGGATCGGGCGCGACCGGCTCCAACCCCGTCGCGCGGCGGACCAGCGCGCCCGCGATCACCGGAAACGCGCCGACGATGGTCGCCTCGTGCTCGAGGCCATGCTCCGCACGAAGCCCGGCGACGGCTGCGCGAAACCCGTCGATGATGCCGATGCCTTGTGTCGCCGGCAAAAGCTCCGGCAATCGCGCGAAGGCGCGCTCGCGCGCGGCGCCCAGGCTCGCCCGCACATTGGCTTCGCTCAGTGCAGTTTTGCTGGCGCCGTTCCAGAGCCGGGCGGTGACGCCCTCGAAGCTCGATTTGGCGGCGAGGCTGCCGATGTGTTCGCCGGCGATGATCAGTTCGCCGCGCTCGCCATCGACATGGCTCAGCACGGTCTCAGCCGCGGGAACGCCGTCCAGCCCGATCTGGCTCTTGGTGAGGTGGATGTTCATGGCCCAAATCTCCTTTCCAATGCAGGAAAGGTCAGGCCTCTCGACAGATTGATCAATCTTGATTACATAAATCAATATGAAAAATTCTTCGGCGCTGTACCTCTCCGCCCGGGAAGCCGCGGCCGAGCTCGCGATCTCGCCGGCCACGCTCTACGCCTATGTCAGCCGCGGCCTGATCCGCTCCGAGCCGACGCCGGATTCGCGCAAGAACCGCTACCGCGCCGAGGACGTCCGCGCGCTCAAGGAGCGGCGGGTGCCCTCGCCGGAGCCGCGGGGGCTGCGCAGCTTCGACGCCGACCTGCCGGTCATGGACACTGAGATCTCGACCATCACCGAGGCCGGCGCGATCTATCGCGGCGTCAACTGCGTCGATCTCGCCGAGAACGACACGCTGGAGCACACGGCGACGCTGCTGTGGGACGTCTCCGGCGTCGATCCCTTCGCGCCGGACAATTTGCCCGAGATCTCCGACGAGATGCGGGCGATCGCAGAGGCCGCGCGCAGAGCCGCGCCGATCGACCGCGCCATCGCCGTGCTGGCGCTGGCAACGAGTGCCGATTCGCGTGCCTTCACCCGCGCGCCCGAGGGCCGCGCGCTGGTCGGCGCGCGCATCGTCCGGCTGCTGGTCGCGACCATGCTCAACGCCGAGCCGTCGTCCGAGCCGCTGCATCAGCAGATTGCGCGGGTCTGGGCGCCGGACAACAAGCATGCGTCCGACCTCATTCGTCGCGCGCTGGTGCTGCTCGCCGACCACGAATTGAACGCCTCCACCTTCACCGCGCGCTGTGCGGCCTCGACCGGCCTCAATCTCTACGATTCCGTCATTGCCGGCCTCGCCGCGCTGAAGGGGCCGAAGCATGGCGGCGCCGGCGTACTGGCCTCGCAGCTCGTCAAAGCGCTGGTCGATCGCGACGTCGAGCCGCTGGTGCGCGAGCGCGTCGCGCTCGGCGAGCGCTTTGCCGGCTTCGGCCACGGCGTCTACAAGCGCGGCGATCCGCGCGCGCAGTCGCTGCTCAACGCGCTGGCGCGAACTGGGGCACCGCGCAAATTCACCCGCGAGGTGCCGGAGCGGATCGCGGAGGCGACCGGCGAATTCGTCAATATCGACTACGTCCTCGCGGTCCTCGTGCACGCGCTGCGCCTGCCGGCGGGCAGTGAGCTCGCCCTGTTCGCAATGGCCCGCAGCGTCGGCTGGATCGCCCACGCCAGCGAGCAGTTGCAGTTCGGCAAGCTGATCCGGCCGCGGGCGCGGTATGTCGGGCCTGCGCCGGGGCGGCGGGCGGGAGCTGCGGATTCCAAGAGCTAGACCCTCATGGTGAGGAGCGCGGAACGCGCGTCTCGAACCATGCAGGCCCGGCTGCCACCCTCCCCTGGAGGGGGAGGGTCGATCGCGCGAAACGCGAGCGGGGTGGGGTGATCTCTCCACTCGGGCGGTGTTCGTTGTGGAGAGACCGTCACCCCACCCCGTCTCACATTCCGCTACGCTTCATGTGAGCCGACCCACGAGCGAGCTTCGCTCGTCTCGGACCCCTTTAGGGGAGGGTAAGATCTAAGCTCGCGGCTTGGCCGTCGCGGCGACGCCGTTCCGCCGTCGGCGGTAGTACCAGATGCCAAGGCCGCCGATGATCGCAACAGCCACCACCGTCAAAATCCAGATATGCTTGCCGACATGCTCATGATGGTGCAGCCCGGCATATTCGTGCAGTGCCGACACCGCCAGCACGCCCGGCAGCACATGCGCCGGCGCCCAGACCAGGATCGCCGGGATGTTCACCGCGTAGAATTTCGCCGGCGCCATGCCCAGCGCGCCGGCGGTGACGGGCACGAAGGCGCGGATCGGCGGGACGAAGCGGGCGAAGAACACGGCCCAGGTGCCGAAGCGGCGGAAGAAGCTCTCGCTCTCCGCGACCACGCGCGGATAGTTGGTCAGGGGCCAGGTGTTGAGGATCTCGCGCTGGCGCCGGTGCCCGATCCAGTAGGCCGAGCCGTCTCCCAGCACCGCGCCGAACGCGGCCGCCAGCAGCACGAAAGGAAGCTTCAGTTCGCCGCCGGGGACCAGCGCGCTCAGCGCCAGGATAATGGTCGAGCCCGGCACCACCGAGCCCACCACCGGCACGGCTTCGAGCAGCGCTGCCAGGAACAGGGTCAGGTAGGCCAGCCATGGATGGGCTGCGACGAACGAGATGAGGGGATCGAGGAAGGACGTCACGTCGTCTCTGTCGCGGGGGCTGGGCTTTCGGGTTCAGGCACCTACATAAGTAAGCGGCGGCGGCAAAAATACCATTCGCTTGGACAGGCCAGGCATCCGGGGCCGAAAATCGAGCGTGATTCGCAAGGCAGCCCTCCAAAAACTGCGTTCCTTGCCTATCTAAATGAAAAGACAACGGAACTTTGATTGGTGGCCGGGCTTCTGCCAGCACGTTGTCTCTGATAGGTTGATTTTCAGCACCCAGCCGCAGCCAACGTGCGAATAACCGGTTTCGGGACCGCCCGGGACCTCGGAGGATTGATGACGACCGCCGCCATGTCCAAAGTTGAGGAAGTTTCCGGTCTGCCCGACATGAAGGTGTCGGTGCGCCAGGTATTCGGGATCGACAGCGATCTCGAAGTGCCGGCCTATTCCGAAGTCGATCCTCATGTGCCCGAAGTCGACTCCGACTACCGCTTCGACCGCGCCACCACGCTCGCCATTCTCGCCGGCTTTGCCCGCAACCGCCGCGTGATGGTGACCGGCTATCACGGCACCGGCAAGTCCACCCATATCGAGCAGGTCGCCGCGCGGCTGAACTGGCCCTGCGTGCGCGTCAACCTCGACAGCCACATCAGCCGTATCGACCTCGTCGGCAAGGACTCGATCGTGGTCCGCGACGGCAAGCAGGTCACCGAATTCCGCGACGGCATCCTGCCCTGGGCGCTCCAGAACAACGTCGCGCTGGTGTTCGACGAATACGACGCCGGCCGCCCGGACGTGATGTTCGTGATCCAGCGCGTGCTGGAGGTCTCCGGCCGCCTGACGCTGCTCGACCAGAACAAGGTGATCAAGCCGCATCCGGCGTTCCGCCTGTTCTCGACCGCCAACACGGTCGGCCTCGGCGACACCTCGGGCCTCTATCACGGCACCCAGCAGATCAACCAGGGCCAGATGGACCGCTGGTCGATCGTGACCACGCTGAACTATCTCAGCCATGACGAGGAAGTGGAGATCGTGCTGGCCAAGGCCAAGCACTATCGCACCCAGGAGGGCCGCGACATCGTCAACAAGATGGTGCGTCTTGCCGATCTCACCCGCAACGCCTTCGCCAATGGCGATCTGTCGACGGTGATGAGCCCGCGCACGGTGATCACCTGGGCGGAGAACGCCGACATCTTCGGCGATATCGGCTTCGCTTTCCGCGTCACCTTCCTCAACAAGTGCGACGAGCTCGAGCGTCCGCTGGTCGCCGAGTTCTATCAGCGCTGCTTCAACGCGGAGCTGCCGGAATCGGCGGTGAACGTGGCACTCAGCTAGACCATGCCAACCATCACCGTCGAGCGCACCATTGGGACCACCAAGAAGGCTGTGCTCGCCGGGCTCGGCGGCTATAACGACGAGCACTTTGGCAAGCAGTCGGTCAAGAGCATCGCGGTTTCACTGAAGGATCGCGGCAAGATCGTCGGCGGCATCGTCGGGCACCTCTGGGCCACCGTTCTGTTCATCCAGTATTTCTGGATCGACCAGAAGCAGCGCGGCAAGGGTTTGGGTACGAAGCTGATCGCGGCGATCGAGGATGAGGCAAGGCGGCAGGGCGCGGTCCAGGCCCATGTCGACACGATGAGTTTCCAGGCGCCGGGCTTCTATCGTTCCTGCGGGTACGAGGAATTCGGCACCCTCAAGGGCTATCCCGGCGGCGTGACGCGCCATTCGTTTACGAAGTCGCTATGAGCACATCATCATCCAACTCCAAGTTCCGTAACTCCAAGGAAGCGCCGACCGAGCCGTTCAAGCGCTCGGTGGCCAGCTGCCTCAAGGCGATCGCGAAATCGCCCGAGCTCGAGGTCTCCTTCGCCGCCGAGCGGCCGGGGCTTGCGCCGGGCAAGGCACGGCTGCCCGAGCCCGCGCGGAAAATGACCAAGCGCGACGCCGCGGTCGTGCGCGGCCATGCCGATTCCATCGCGCTCAAGATCGCCTGTCACGACCCGAAAGTTCATCGCAAGCTGATGCCCGGCAATCCGCAGGCACGCGGCGTGTTCGAGGCGGTGGAGCAGGCGCGGGTCGAGGCGATCGGCGCGCGCCGCATGGCGGGCGTTGCCAAGAACCTCACCGCGATGCTCGACGACCATTTCCATCGCGGCAAGTTCGACGAGATCACCGACCGCGCCGACGCGCCGCTGGCCGACGCGCTGGCGATGCTGGTGCGCGAGCGCCTGACCGGCATGGCGCCGCCGGCCGCGGCCAAGAAGATGGTCGATCTCTGGCGGCCCATTCTCGAGGACAAGATCGGACGGCGGCTCGACCGGCTCGACAGCGTGGTCGAGGACCAGACCAGGTTCGGCGATGCCGTGCACGATCTGCTCTCGGCGCTCGAGCTCGGCGACGAGCGCAACGCCGACAGCGAAGACAATGACGACAACGACGAGAACCAGGACGGCGACAACGACCAGTCGGGCGCCGAAGGCTCGCCCGATTCCGACGCCGCCCAGGAGATGAGCGCCGACCAGGCGCAGGCGACCTCGGAAGAGATGAGCGAGAGCGCGATGGAAAGCGCGCAGGCCTCGACCTCGGACACCTTCGACGACGGCGAGCTCGGCGACGACGAGACGCCGGGCGAGGCGACGCGTCCGAATTCGCACGGCAGGAACGAGCCGCGCGGGCCGGAATACCATGCCTTTGCGCCGAAATTCGACGAGGTCATCGCCGCCGAGGATCTCTGCGACCATGACGAGCTGGAGCGCCTGCGCGCCTATCTCGACAAGCAGCTCGCGCATCTGCAAGGAATCGTCGCCCGTCTCGCCAACCGTCTGCAGCGCCGCCTGATGGCGCAGCAGAACCGCGCCTGGGAGTTCGACCTCGAAGAAGGCATTTTGGATCCCGCGCGGCTGTCGCGCGTCGTCACCGATCCCTATCATCCGCTGTCCTTCATGCACGAGAAGGAGGCAACGTTCCGCGACACCGTGGTGACGCTGCTGCTCGACAATTCCGGCTCGATGCGCGGACGCCCGATCACGGTGGCCGCGACCTGCGCCGACATTCTCGCCCGCACGCTGGAGCGCTGCGGCGTCAAGGTTGAGATTCTGGGCTTCACCACGCGCGCCTGGAAGGGCGGCCAATCGCGTGAGGCGTGGCTTGCCGCCGGCAAGCCGGCCAACCCCGGCCGCCTCAACGATCTCCGCCACATCATCTACAAATCCGCCGACGCGCCCTGGCGCCGTGCGCGAAAGAACCTCGGCCTGATGATGCGCGAGGGCCTGCTCAAGGAAAACATCGACGGCGAGGCGCTGGACTGGGCGCACAAGCGCCTGCTCGGCCGGCCCGAGCAGCGCAAGATCCTGATGATGATCTCGGACGGCGCGCCGGTCGACGATTCCACGCTGTCGGTCAATCCCGGCAACTATCTCGAGCGGCACCTGCGCCACATCATCGAGGAGATCGAGACCCGCTCACCGGTCGAGCTGATCGCGATCGGCATCGGCCATGATGTCACGCGCTACTATCGCCGCGCGGTGACGATCGTGGACGCCGAGGAGCTCGGCGGCGCCATCACCGAGAAGCTCGCCGAGCTGTTCAGCGAGACGCATACCGCGCCGTCGCAGCCGGCCGGCCGCCCGCGCCGCAAATTGCATTCGTGAGCGCAGCTCTATCCCGCCGCGGCTTCATCGGCCACGCGGCGGCGGGAATTTCTTATCTGACGATGTCCCGATTGGCGCAGGCGCAGCCTGTGGCCGAGCCGCCGCCGCGCCCGCTCCAGGTCGAGCATGCCGTCGCCGAGCCGGTCAGCATCGAGGTCAACGCGCGGCCGATTCCCAGTTTCGAGCCGCGCGACCGTTCGCGCGCGCGTTTCGGCTCGCTCGATTATCGCGGCGGCCTCGTGCTGACCTCGCCCTATCGCGGCTTCGGCGGCCTGTCCGCGATCCGCCTCGACGCCAGGGGCGAGCGCTTCCTCGCCATCTCCGACCAGGGCGCCTGGTTCACCGGCGCCCTGCGCTATTCCGGCGGCAAGCTCGCCGGCCTCGACGATGTCGAGGCCGCGCCGCTGCTGGGTGCGGAAGGGCGGCCGATCACTGAAAAGCGCCTCTGGTACGATACGGAATCGATCGCGCGCGATGGCAACCTCGTCTATGTCGGGCTCGAGCGCGTCAACCAGATCCTGCGCTACGATTTCGCCAAGGGCGGCACCCGCGCCCGCGGCGAGGTGATCCCCGTGCCACCCGGCGTGCGCAAGCTGCCGTACAACAAGGGGCTGGAGGCGCTGGTGTTCGTGCCGAAAGGGCAGCCGCTCGCCAACACCCTGATCGCCTTCTCCGAGCGCGGGCTCGACGCCGACGGCAATCTGGTGGCGTTCCTGATCGGCGGTCCCACGCCCGGCCAGTTCAGCGTCCGCCGCACCGAGAAGTTCGACATCAGCGATGCGGTGCTGCTGCCCGCGGGCGATCTGCTCATCCTCGAACGCAAATTCTCCTGGTTCACCGGCGTCGACATCCGCATCCGCGCGATCCCGCTGAAATCGATCGCGCCGGGCGCGCTGGTCGACGGTCCCGTGCTGTTCAAGGCCGATCTCGGCCAGGAGATCGACAACATGGAAGGCATCGACGCCCACGTCACGCCGGAGGGCGAGACCGTGCTGACGCTGGTCTCCGACGACAATTTCTCGATGCTCCAGCGCACGCTGCTGCTCCAGTTCACGCTGGTGGAATAGCCCCACTGTCGTCCCTGCATTCTCCGCTGGCGTCATCTCGCGTCAAACCGTGATTGCGGGAATGCACGCTGAGGCTACCCGCCATTCCCGCCGCGCGGGTGGCAATCCGCTTGTCCCTCACTACACTTCCACCATTGCCCCTCCATCCACCGGGATTCCCCGCATGAGCGCCCTGTTTTCCCCGATCAAGCTGCGCGGCCTGACCTTGAAGAACCGCCTGGTGGTGTCGCCGATGTGCCAGTATTCGGCCGACGACGGCGTCGCCACCGACTGGCACTTCACCCACATCAACAATCTCAGCCTGTCGGGCGCGGCGATGTTCTGCATCGAGGCGACCCATGTCGAGGCGATCGGCCGCATCACGCCGGGCTGCCTCGGGCTCTACAGCGATGCCGGCGAGGCCGCGCTGAAGCAGATCCTCACCTCGGTGCGCAGGCATTCCTCCACCGCGGTCGCGATGCAGCTCGCCCATGCCGGCCGCAAGGCTTCCAGCGCGCGGCCCTGGGACGGCGGCCAGCTCATCCCGGTCGAGCATGGCGGCTGGCAGACGGTCGCGCCATCAGCCGTGCCGCACAAGGAGGGCGAGGCCTCCCCTACGGCGCTGGATGCGAGCGGCCTCAAGCGCGTCCGCGAGGCCTTCGTCGACAGCGCGAAGCGCGCCGCGCGGCTCGGCATCGACGCCATCGAGATCCACGGCGCGCACGGCTATCTCCTGCACCAATTCCTCTCGCCGATCTCCAACCGGCGCACCGACGAATATGGCGGGTCCTTGCAGAACCGCATGCGCTTTCCGCTCGAAGTGTTCGACGCGGTGCGCAGCGTCTTCCCCGACGACAAGCCAGTCGGCATGCGGGTGTCGTCGACCGACTGGGTCGAAGGCGGCTGGGACTTGGGCCAGACCATCGAATTCGCCAGCGCGCTGAAGGCGCGCGGCGTCGACTGGATCGATGCCTCCTCCGGCGGCGTCTCGCCGTTGCAGAAGATCACGCTCGGCCCCGGCTACCAGGTGCAGTTTGCGGAGGCCATCCGCCGCGCGACCGGCCTGCCCACCATCGCCGTCGGCCTGATCACGGAAGCAAGGCATGCCGAGGAGATCGTCGCCTCCGGCAAGGCCGACATGGTCGCGCTCGCGCGCGGCATGCTCTACGACCCGCGCTGGGGCTGGCACGCCGCTGCCGACCTCGGCGGCGAGGTCGAAGCCCCGCCGCAATACTGGCGCTCGCAGCCCTCGACGCAAAAGGCGCTGTTCGGGAAGACCACGTTCGGGGCAAGGTAGGGCGTGTGGCGCGACGGCCGCGCCACACGCTCGTCATTGCGAGGAGCTCTTGCGACGAAGCAATCCAGAACCCCTCCGCGGAAAGACTCTGGATTGCTTCGCTGCGCTCGCAATGACGATGGGGGAGGCAGAAGTGAGCCACACGCACAGATCGTCGTTTGGTGCGCCCTTTAATCCCTCACCATCGCCACCCCTCACGCATCCGTAAACCTCCCCAGCTTCCACCTCCCGCAAAACTGGCCTAACCTCCGTCCCGTCAACGCCTCACGGAGGCACGTCATGCGTTTTCGTGTCCGCAAAACCGCCCACGTGTTCGAGCGCGTGGGTCTCGCGATGGCGGGGGCCGCCTGCGGGCTGTTCGTCGGCGCCTATGTCGGATCGGCGATCGCCCCGCTCACCACGCAGGGTTTTCTGCTGCTGATGATGGCGCTCGGCGCGATCGGCTTCTATCTCGGCATCGACACGCCACAGCTTCCCTTCGACGAGGCGCACGGCGACATCGACGCCGCCGAATTGCTGAGCTCGGCCGGCACGCTCTGCGCCACGATCACCGCGCTCGCCTCCGTCGCCGTCATCGTGCTGCGGCTCGATCCGCACATGGCCTGGACCTGGCTCGTCCTGCTCGGCTGGATCGCCGGCGTCGCCATGCAGATCGTCGCGGGGACCAAGGCGAGGATGCGGAAGTAGCCTTCTTCCTTCTCCCCTTGCGGGAGAGGGTCAGCAAGGTGATGTCTCCCTCAGAACACCACGCCCACCCGCGTGCCGCGCTTCCAGGCGATCCGGCAGCGCTTCCTGGTGTTGACGTGCAGCAGCTCGAAGCGATCGGGGATGCTGACCTGGCCGCCGAGATCGACGCAGGCCCCGCCGGGCGAATAGTCGATCAGCGTGCAGGGAATCACCGGCGCGCGCGGGTCGGTGATGATCTTGGCCTGGCGCGACACCAGCCCCGCCGGCTTCACGCGGGCATATTTACGCGGGTGCATTGGCACGTCTCCTCCAATTCCCGGCTCGCGGGTTTTGGGGGACGATGATGGAAGAGAGATGATGCGATATGACTAAGGCGGGCGCGAGAATTTTAATGAAAACCGGCAGCAAGGTGCCGCCCACCTTGCTGCCGCCGCCTCGGCCCCGTTACCCCGGCGCTATCGCACGCGTTCGAGCGAGATGAAGTTGCGATTGCGGGCCTCGTACTGGAAGGCATAGACGTAGCCTTCCTGGCAGGAATCGCCGACGGCGGCGCGGCGCTCGAGATCCTTGAACTGCGTGAACTTCCGCCCGGTCGCGTCGGCGTCGTATCTGACGTGAACCTTCGGCGACGAGTTCTCGTTGGCGCGGTCGTAGCGATGCGCCATCCGCCATTCAGCGCCCGGCTCGATGAAGCGGGTTTGCCAGGCGCCATCGCCGACCTTGCGCATGTAGGTGATGTTGGCCTTGGTGTTGTTCCTCACACAGACCACCCCGTAGTGCTTCTCGTCGGCAGCCCCGGCCGCCGCCGGCCACAGCGCCGCGGCGCCAAGGCCGGACGCGACGACAAACAGCGCGGCGCGAATATGTGCAGCATGAAATGAAGACTTCGTCATTGGAAAATCTCCTCGATCGATACCCTCGCTGATGGAGGTCTCGCGCAAGGATAGGTGCGGGGGAAGCGGATGCACATGATCCACTTCACAATCTCCGCGCTAGCGGCGGGATTCTGCCGGACATCTTGTCGCGGCGGTGCGAGCCCTGCTGACGAACGTGGAGGCCGTCACGCCATCGCCGTCTCTTCCGCAACATGTGGCGGCACCGGCATCGGCACCGTCACATAGTCCTTCGGCAGGTTCACCGGCCGATAGCTCGGCTCCGCTGCCATCCGCTTCACGACGCTCTCATGCACATGCGCGCCTTCGGGGATGACGCGCGGCTCGCAATCGGGGACGTAGAAGCCGAAATAGACTTTCCGCTCCGGCCATTCCTTGTACTTCGCGCTCTTCGGGAAATACTCCAGCACGCGCCAGGCCGGCGTCATCGAATCGTGCAGCGCGCCCGCCTTGCCGGTGTAGGCAGGCTCGACATATTTGAACGGCGAGTTCTTGCGCTGCACGCCCCAGGCGAGCTGGTTCACTGTGCTGACGTTGAAGTTCAGTCCGGCTTTCGTCGCTTCCTCGATCATCCAGATCAGCGGATATTTGGACTCGCCGCTCTCGACTTCCGGATAGCCGCCGCCGACGTCGCAATGCACGCCGGCGAACCACACCTGCAAAATATCTTGCGGCTCCTTCTTCTCGTCCGGCACATAGCGGTTGCGCCAGTATTCCTGCGGCTCCCGGTACTGCTTCAGGCGGAACATGCAGCGCCGCTCGTCGATCGCGATCGCCTGGCGGAAGATCTTGACGCTCGGATTGCGCAGCGTGAAGGCGAGCTCCTCCAGGCTGAACAGGAAGAAGAAATTGTCGCGCCGCGGCACGATCACGCTCGCCACCGTGTCCCAGACGCCGATGAAGTGGATGGTCGGCCAGCGCGTCGAGGTGATGCGCGCGAACTGCGCGGCGAGATCGAACGTGTCCTTCGGCAGCGGCCCCTGATCGTCGAAGGCGACGTCCTTGAGGTCCTCGATGTCGTTGCCGCGCCCGGTGCCGGAATATTGCTTGTAGGCGACGAGCCCGCTGCCGGCGAGGTTGGCCTGCTCCGGCGAGATCAGCCCGATCTTGTGGATCAGCCCCGCCAGCACCCGCACGGTATAGGCGCCGCGCGAGAAGCCGAACAGGTAGATCTTGTCGCCCGGCGCGTAATGCTCGATCAGGAAGCAATAGGCCGACAGCACGTTGTCATCGAGCCCGTAGCCGGTGGCGAGCCCCAGCACCAGGTTGATATTGGCCTTCCAGCGGTGCCACGTCGTCGGCTCCGTCACCGTGCCGACCCCGGGATCGTAGAACACCATCTGCCGAGGATGCGTCTTGTCGGTCTTGCGCAGGCAGCGATAGAGCTTCAGGACGTTGGAGATGTTCTCCGAGATCTCGTTGCCGGTGCCGTCACAGCAGATGACGAGGTTCTTCGGCTCGGGCTTGTGGTCGGATTTGGCTTCGTGCTCCACGGGATGCGCCTCCGGGTGATGCTACCGGGGCGAGTATAGCGGAAAAGCGCGACGGAGAAGAGACGGCGGCGAGAGTTGGACCGATGGTCGCGCCACAAACTCGTCATGCCCGGGCTTGTCCCGGGCATCCACGTTCTGGCTTCCGCACAAAAAGAACGTGGATGGCCGGGACAAGCCCGGCCATGACGGAATCCGTCGACGCGCCGAGCGCCCCCTCTATCGTCGCTACTTCTTCTTCGCCGGCCCGAAATCCGGCTGCCAGTTCGCCTCCTTGCGGCTCGGCGCTGCGGCGATCACCTTGGCTTTGTCCTTCTTCGGTTTCTTGATTTCGCGGTTGCTGCGTTGCTGTCCTTTTGCCATCTCGCTCTCCTCCGTGACGTCACGAGTTGATCAGGGGCGTCGGCCATCGCGCATCGGCGGGAACACGTGCGATCCTTGGTCGCCGGCCGATGCCATCTGCGACAGCGATGATGCGAAAGCTACGCCCGCGACAGGCGAATAGCGAGCGCAAACGCCAATGCCGCCTCGGAAGCTCGCGTTGCAGCGCGGTCGCCTCGGGACAAAGCGGTGGCTATTGTCGGCGAAACGGCGCATGGTCCGCGATAGCGGCGACGGTGGGGCGCTTTGCAAAAGGCACGCAGGCATGACCATCCGCTCGCGGCGCGAGACCGTCACCTTCAAGCATCCATTCCACCTCCGCGGCGTCGCGCGCCAGTTTCCGGCGGGTGCCTATGAGGTCGTCACCGACGAGGAGATGATCGAGGGCCTGTCGTTCCCGGTCTGGCACCGCGTCGCCACGATGATCACCGTGCCGGCGGACAGCGTGCGCGGCGCCACCGAGCGGCTGTCGATCGGTTCGGTCGATCTCGCCGATGCGCAACGCATCGACGCCAGTGCCCCTGATGCGGGCCCTTCCGAGCCAGGTTCGTCCACGCCAGATTCTTCCAATTCACGTTCTTCAAATTCAGGTTCTTCCAATTCACCCTCATCCAAGGCGGGCTCTTGATGTCTGACGATCCGGTCGATCTCGACAAGCATCGCGGCATGGCCGCCCAGAAGGCGACCGATCTGCGCCGGGCGCTGGCGGAGGTCGAGACCCATGTCAGGGAGCTGCGCGAACGCGAGGCCGAGCTTGAAAATCGCATGATGACGGTGCCCGCGATGTCGTGGCCGGAGGCCGCGGTGAAGGCGCGCCATCTGCTCAACCTCTACGCCGCGAGCCTGCCGCCCGAGGACACCAGGCACCGGGCGCTGGTGGCGGCGCTGCTGGATGATTTCGCCCGGCTGTCGGGAGAGGGCTGAGCCGCGGGAGAGGGAGGGCACCCATCGCGCAAAGGAGTAACCCCATGACGCTCACGACCGGCCGCTACATCGGCCACGAACAGGATCGCGGCATCGTCCAGTTCTCGATGCAGGACGGCGCGAAGGAGATCGCCTGCGCGATCTCGACCTCCGCGATGGACGACCTTGAGCGCGGCCCGCGCGCCAGGCCCGACGAGCGCGAAGCCCAGTTCATGCGCCTGCGCGAGCGCATCGAGGCCTGCGCCGGACGCAAATATCAGGCAACGGAGTTCGAGGGCACGCCGCCGGGGATCGTGCTGCGGAGCATTGATTTTCGGGGGTAGGGTGGAGCATGATCCGGAAAAGTGTGACGCGGTTTTCCCTCGCGACAAACGCGGAACGCGTTTGCGCGGAGATCATGCTCAAAACAACAACCTAAAGCGCGATAACGATTCATCCCAATCTCATCGCGACGGTTCGCAGCGCGAGCGTGCGCAAGCTTCGCGCATTTTCGATCGCATCCGCAGGCCCCATTGCCACATCGGCTGTTGACATTAACCACTTGTTAACCATGCGGTCGCCTAATGAGGACGATTGGGGGTCACCATGTCGGCCCATCTGACGCGACTGAAGTTGATGCCTGCTTTGGCCGATCCAGCCATTGGTTCGGCTGCAAGGCTGGCGGTTCGCGCCAAGGCCGTCCTACAGGCCAAATCGGCTGTCCTACGGAGCAATGCCATGTTCGGAAAGGACGACTTAGTGGACAATCTCAGTCGCGATCTCGATCGTGCGCGCGGACGACGCGATGCGCTTGCATCCGAAGCTGCGACCCTGACGGCTCAGATCGCCGAAATCGAAACCCGCCTTTCGGAGGAGAAGAACAGGCGGGAGCGTGATCGTGTTCTGGCCGAGATCGAGGCGATAAAAACCCGAATCAAACAGGCCGCCGGCGCGTTTGCACCGGTCGTCGATGGTCTCTCCAGGGCGATCGAGTCGGCTGCGGCCGTTGTGCCCGAGGCGCGTGAGCTCAACAGTTTCCTGGTGTCGGTGGCGACCGAGATCGACACCGTGATCGATCCCTTGTTGCGCGAGTTGGCTCAGCGCGCGGATGCGGTGCGAGGCGGACACGCCGTGCTGGACCTCCCGAGTTCGGCCATTGAGTGGTCCATCGTACCGCCCGTGGAACTGCCAAAAGACAACAACGATCGCCTGCTTCGTTTCCCGGCCTGGCTGTCTCGCGACAAGGAGCCGGAAAAAAAGGAAGCAGCGGAGAGCCCGCGCAGCACGGCAGCGTGAACCCGGCGGGTGCTGTCCTTGCGACGCATCCTTCGAGACGCCCGCCTTCGGCGGGCTCCTCAGGATGAGGACGGAGTGCGCGGCACTGGTTTCAACGGGCACCGATGCCGATTAGCCTCATCCTGAGGAGACCGCTGGAAGCGGTCGTCTCGAAGGACGAGGCGCGCGCCCAGGCGGGCGCACCGCTTGCGTGGCTAGAACATGGCTGTCCCATCGCGCTTTAGGTCGCGCAGCAGCGGCATTGGAGAGTTGTTGTTTTGCTCCGTCATTCCCATTGCGCAATTGCGCATCTGAGAATCCATTGCTCAACAGTCACTGGGGATCGATGGATCCCGGGCTCGCGACGGAGCCTGTCAACGGGCCGCGCTTCGCGCGGACCCGTTGGTCGCGCCCCGGGATGACGACCCATTGTTGGGCTCGCTGGTCGCCAAGCCAGTAACTCCGGCTCCTGCGACCAGCTCAGTTGGCGGCGCGGCGCAGGAAGGCCGGGATGTCGAGCAGGTCTTCGTCGGGGGCATTGCGGGAAACGGAGCGGCCGTAAGGATCGAGCGGCCGATCGGCCACCTGGCGCGCATAGATCGGCCTCGTCCCTGCCGGTTGCCCCGCGGGCTGACTTGCCTCGGAGCGGAGCGGCGGGCTTTCCACTTGAGGAAGGGGCGCACCGCGCTCGATACGATCGGCGATGCGGCGGCTGTCGTTGCGCAGCCTGCCGGCGAGCTGCGTGAGTGAGGTTTCCGCCGGTGGCGTCTGCTGCGCCGGATCAAGATTGTCTATACCGGTCGCCACCACCGAGACGCGGACGATGCCTTCGAGGCTTTCATCGAACGACGCGCCGACGATGATGTTGGCGTCCGGGTCGGCCTCGTCGCGGATGCGGGTCGCGGCTTCGTCGACTTCGAACAGCATCAGATCCCTGCCGCCGGTGATGGAGATGATGAGGCCGCTGGCGCGCTTGATCGAGGGGTTCTCGATCAATGGATTGGAAATCGCCGCCACGGCGGCGGCGAGCACGCGTTTCTCGCCGGACGCCTCGCCCCGTCCCATCATGGCCTTGCCCTTCTCTCGCATCACGCAGAGAACGTCGGCGAAATCCAGATTGATCAGGCCTTCCTTGACGATGAGGTCGCTGATGCAGGCCACGCCCGAATAGAGCACCTGATCGGCAAGGGCAAAGGCATCGGCGAATGTGGTCTTCTCGCTGGCGACCCGGAACAGGTTCTGGTTCGGGATGATCAGCAGGGTGTCGACCGTCTTCAGCAACTCCTCGATGCCGGCTTCGGCAAAGCGCATGCGGCGCTGGCCCTCGAAGTAGAATGGCTTGGTGACCACGCCGATCGTGAGGATGCCGAGCTCGCGCGCGGTCCTGGCGATGATGGGTGCAGCCCCGGTGCCGGTGCCGCCGCCCATGCCGGCAGTCACGAACACCATGTGCGCGCCGGTCAGATGATTGCGGATCGTATCGATTGCCTCCTCGGCCGCGGCGCGTCCCAATTCGGGTTGCGAGCCGGCGCCGAGGCCTGCAGTCACATGTGTGCCGAGCTGGATGAGGCGCGTCGCCTTCGACATGGCCAGCGCCTGCGCGTCGGTATTGGCGACGACGAAGTCGACCCCCTGCAGCCCGGCCGTGATCATGTTGTTGACGGCATTGCCGCCGGCGCCGCCAACCCCGAATACGACGATGCGCGCCTTCATCTCGCGAATATCGGTGATGCCAGTCATTCTGTCCTCGCAATTGCTCCGGCAGGCCGGGATGGAGAAAGGTTCACGTGCTACCTGCTGGCAGCGCGGTCTGCTTGCACGATGGAAGCGGCCAGACGTCCCAATCGGAGCGCGGCCTGTCCCGCGATCGAGCCGCCAGCTTGTCGGCCGGTCCGCAGCGCCGCCACTTCGTCTTCCAGTCGGGCCGCCCACGCGTTGGCCGCAATCGTCTCGGCGGCCGCCTGCGACAGCTCGATCGCTAGGGAATCGGCGCGCTCGCGCTCGCGCTCGAAAACCATCCTGTAACCGGCGGCGACGACTTCGAGCCGCGCGATCTCCGCCTTGCAGGCCGCGACCTTGAACGCCTCGATCTTGGCCATGGAGGCGTCGACGGAGTTTGCCTGGCGGCCACGTCGTGGGCGGGGCCTGTACCGGAGTTCGGAGACATCAACGCTCACCAGGGCCTTGCCGCCATCCGAACGCGAGCGCGGCCAACCGCGTCGTCGACTAAGCGAACGAGCGGCCTCGCGCGAGATGTCGAGGCGGGCACCTAGATCGGCATAAGTCAGCAACGCAACGGACATCGGCTGTCTCCAGGAATGAACCAGGGAGGCATTTCAGGCTGATGATGGCTGGGCAATGCGTTGAGGCTAGGCCGCGTTGGTTAACGGACGGTTAACGCGCGCGGCGCTGTTTACCGGTGCCGTCACCGTGCCGACCCCGGGATCGCAGGACACCATCTGCCGCGGATGCGTCCTTGTCCGTCTCGCGCAGGCAGCGATAGAGCTTCAGGACGTTGGAGATGTTCTCCGAGATCTCGTTGCCGGTGCCGTCAAAGCAGATGATGAGGTTTTTGGTGAGGGCTTGTGGTCGGTGTGGGTGCGTGATCCACGGGATGCGCCTCCGGGTGATGCTACCGGGGCGAGTATAGCGGAGAATGCGATTGTCTAGAACCTGCGATCAGGAGTTCTATCCAGGCTTTGAGAACGAAAGAATCACCTCGCGGCGCATCCTTGTATCCAATGAGTCCGTAGTAAGATGCTTAGCTGGCGGAGGAGGAAGATAGCGGCGGTTAGCCGGGAGGGTTCGTGCATGCCTTCGGTCAGTCTTAAGCCCCGATCTCTCGGCCACTGCGGCTACGATTTTAGCATTCGGAATGAATGTGCCTCGGACTGTGTTTTCACCAACAACGTACACAGCCTTTCCGCCCGGCGAAAGAACACGCGCAGCCTCGCCGACAGCTTGCATCATGTCGTCGATATAGTGAGCCAGCACCGCTTCATGACGGTTAGAAAGCTTCGGCACTAAACGCAATTCCGAAATAATTTCCTGAATGCTCTCATCGTCGCGAGCATTTTGATCGCCGCACTCTGTGCCTACGCTTTCGGTGCGAATGCTCCCTAGTTCGCCAACTGAATAGCCCATCCAGACTAGCGAGAACTTACTACAGCGCATGTAGTCGATTGCGTTTAGATAGGGTGGGGACGTCAGCACAAGATCGATGGAGCCGGCCTTTATTGGAAGGTCTCGAGCATCGCCGAGGAGTGTCCGAGTCGCCGGTCCCCTATCAGGCTGGCCCTTGGCGATGCAGTTCTTGAGCACGAGTTCGACTGCGGCCATGAACTTATTGAATGGCTTTATTGGCGCACTTTCGAATGCGCGATGGGGGCGGCTGTGCGACAAATCCATCGCCAATGACGCGCCAGCTTGTTTGGTAATGATGAGACGCGAGAAAGCACACCACAATGCGTCTCTCACTGGCTCGCCTTTCACGTCGAAGATCGCTTCGGCAAGTGAACTCAATTGGCGACGGGCGTAGTCGTCGAACCAGTAGCGAACGAATCGCCGCGTCTCCAAATCTGCGTTTCGCGGATAAGCGTCCCCGACATTCCGCTCTGGGAAGATGTCCTTAGCTCGCTCCAAGACGCGGGTCGCGGTTCGTCTAACTTGCGCCGTATCTACAGATGTCGTCCAAACGCGGGCAAGTAAAACAGCTAGCGGATCGATATCGATACCTATCGCCGAATGGCCGCGCGCTCGCGCCATCGCGAGTACCGTCCCAGAGCCCATCATGGGGTCGAGAACGCGAATTCTATCTTGTTCGCTATTCAGGATGTCGAGTGCGATTCCCGGGGCCATTCTGGCCGGAAATGGGTGAACCGGATCACGCCCGAGTGCCTGCTGTATGGTCTTTTTGTAAGTCTTGCTCATGTCTCTTCCCCGTATAGAAACGGGGCGGCGGCGCCTGAGAAGCAAATCGGATTTCTGCGATAGAGGGAATGACTAGCCCGAAGCATAACGCTCACGTCCTCGCGTCTTGAGCGTCTCTGGAATCAACCCGATTCCTCTCGCAACCTTATACTTCAATTCTCCCCGATTCCCCGCTAGCTCATATTGCGTGCGAGGAGACCTTGATATGCTAACCCAAGCGTTCTCGCTCTCTTGAAAGCTGACGATGCTGTGCAAGTCGGCCATCGAGAGTGTCACTAGGCCGTCCGCCTCGCATACGAATACCATGAAAGAATCTGGGAATTTATGCTCAAGGTCGAGCAAGTCTGCGGCCTGCTCGATGGTGAATGTGAATCGCCATGGCGACATGCGTTTGGAGGAGTGCTTTATGTAAACCCCAGCGCGACCATTCATCACGAAGGCGTTGATTCGTCCTTCACGAACAAATGGTCGGAAAGACACAGACATGGAATAGTCGTTCTCGACGGCAAGTTGTCGCAAAACGACGCCTTGGTAAAACTCGTATTCATCCAACATTTTTCACGTTCTTCAAAAAACTGATGTTGCCATCGAATTTATAAATCACCCTCGCCTTGTTCTTCTTGTTGCGGAATATCTTGAAGTGGTGAACGGCTTCGGGAAACTCGCGTTTGACTTGACCAAAGAGGCCCTTCTTGCGTTCGATCTTTTCGTGATCTGCGTCTTTCATTCCCTCGATTGTGCTTGAACTATGCAGGGCTATGGAGGCGGGACCCTTAGGAAGAATTCTCTGCACATAGCGAAGCAAGTAGTCGGGCAGGGCGTCGCTGCCTATCCTTTCTTGCAATCGCTTCAAGCTGCCGATGGGATCGTTGCTGCCTACCACAATCTGTTCAAGGTCTGTGGAATAATCGAAGATTGGGAACGTCATTTCTCCCTTATCAAGGAGTACATTGGCCTTATCAATGCTGTTCGAGGCAACGGCAGAAATTCTTTGATCGGCTAGCCAAACAGGAGAGCCCTTCTTCGTCTTAATCGCTTCTAGGGCCAACTTGTGAAATGCGAAACAGCGTTGCCAGTCGAGATAGAGCTGTTGAGGAATCGTCAGTTCAAAGTACGGGAGATGTTTCTTTCTCGATCCAAACATTCGAGCGCGCTGAATATATGTGTCTTGCTGGATCTTGTGCTTTGAGTCCCGTGTGAAGAACATCGAAAGAAGATTGTCGAATGTAACTCCGCGGGAGACGATGTTGCCGCCGATCACGAATGTAAACATCGCTGCTGGCGACGTTGCTGATTTGAAGTCGACGTTCTTGTCCCGCTCGCTGTTCATGATGACAGTGCTAGTTTGGTCGCAGTTCTTCACGATATAGGCGAGGATGCTGCTCGCTTGCTCTGGGCCGTACAGCTTGGTGGCTATCTTGTCTATTTCGTGTGTGTAGCTCTCGAACTTTTTCGAGTGAACATCTGTAAGCGCATTCATTACGTCGTCGATTGGCTTCTTATCGGACTTGTGATCAAGCTTCTTTCCGCTCGTGTGAATAAGCATAGAGAAATTTTCGTCGGACTTTGTCGCCAAGTTCAAAGCGGCGACTCGCACGAGAAACCGGAAGATCGCTTCGCGCAGATATTTTGGGCTATCGTCGGTGTCTGGCAACGTGTGAAGCGAGAATTGTACGTCTGTATCTAGCGGGAAGAAGATGTCTTGACCTGTATATGCATCGTGGGGCGGGAAATTGACCCATTTCTCGTTGTCGTTGTCGAACGTATTATTCAGATCTAAGCGGGCGGGGGTCGCAGTGACCCCAATGTATATTCCGTCGTGACTGATCAGCTTTTTGATCAGTGCATTTATCCGGGTTACGTCGCTCTTGTTGATCAATGCGTTCGGTGTTGCGAAGTCAGCTTCATCATCGACGATGACCTTGCTGCCGATTTTCTCCAGCTTTTGGTTTAGTTTCGTAAGGTCGCTCGCATTCTTCTTGCAGAAGATGACGTGATACCCTGTCGATAGTGAGTACTCTGGGTCGATAACTTCGGAGAAGTTACGAGCTGCAGGTGAAAGCTTCGACCGCTGGAAGCGATCAAGGTTTTGTTGGAGAAGCTGCACACTGTCGTTCAGCAGGTGCACTACAACTCGATGTCCATCGTCCAAGAGTCTCGCAGTCAGGCAAATCATCATCTCGGTCTTGCCGCTTTGCGGTTCACCGTAGATCACAAATGACGTCGTTTTGCTGCTAAGGGTCTCGCAAGCGCTTGTAACAGCAGCTTCGATACAGGAGGTCTGCTTGCCTGCTGCCTTTAGGCGAGACAATTGCGTTTGATATCTATCGCGTTGCTGCGCAATAGCCCGCAGCTGGCTGACACTGAGCCCCAACCCACTACCCCCTAGTTGAATTATCGTTTTCTGCGATCATAACGGGCGATGGATTCGAGGCAAGATAGGCAGGCGCATAATGTCGCCGACGCACAAAACAAAAACGGCCGGATCTTCCGATCCGGCCGTCACGCAAAACTCAACTGGCTAAGCCTACGCCACGCGACGCAACCTAGCCCCCGCCCTAACTGGGAATCTTTCTTAGCTCGCCTTCTTCGCCGGCTGGGTGTTGCCGACCTTCTTCTGGATGGCGCGCTTCAGTTCGAGGGCGCGCGGGGAGAGGGCGTCGGCGTTGGCCTTGAGCAGGAAGGCGTCGAGGCCGCCATTGTGGTCGACGCTCTTCACCGCGTTGGTGGAGACGCGCAGGCGCACGTTGCGCTCCAGGGCTTCGCTGATGAACGTCACGTTGACGAGGTTCGGCAGGAAGCGGCGCTTGGTCTTGATGTTGGAGTGGCTGACCTTGTGGCCGACGAGGGGGCCCTTGGCCGTCAGTTCGCAGCGGCGAGACATGTCACAAATCCTTATCCTAAAACCCCCAACGGGTTGCGGCCGCCATTCTGGGCGCCACGGGGGCGAATTCTCTGTCCTTGCAGGGAGCGGGCGGACGTATAGGGGGGAAGGCGCGGGTAGTCAAGGAT
>NZ_WQNE01000045.1 GCF_009759665.1 Bradyrhizobium cajani | reverse complement strand
ATGACGCTGATCCATTACCGACACCTCACTCCAAGGCATGGACGGCCTCCCGAATCGACCAATCCAGCCATGTTGATGTGTCAGCTATGTCTCCGAACACCCGTCAGTGATCTGTCCGGGCTAAACAACAAGCCCGGCCATGACGACGCCGAGAGGCCGTCGCCGCCTCTGCATCGCTGCGACCCGCGCCCAGCCTCCCTCAACGCTTTCTTAACCATAACCGGTGCAAGACTGGAGCCGTCTCGTTTCGAGGGATAGGTCCGGTGCCGGTTGCACGCGCGTTTCGATGGTCGATCTTGACGGCGTCCCTGGCAGCGTCCGCCGCGCTTGCCCTTGGCGGCTGCATGCAGACCGCCGGTCCCGTCGCGGTGATGCAGCCGCGCGCCGATCTCGATTCCATGGCCTATGGCCAGCCTTACAGCGCGCCGCAGCCGGTCGTCGTCGCCGACGGTGGCGGCGCCATCGGCGCACTGCGCAATTCCTTTGCCTCCTCGCCGATGCCGGTCGGCTATGCCGCACCGATGGCGGCGCCGGTGCGCTACGACGCCTCCTACCATCTCGACGCCGGCGACAAGCTGCGCGTCGTGGTCTACGGCCAGGAAGGTCTCACCAACAGCTACGCGATCGATGCCGGCGGTTCCATCACCATGCCGCTGATCGGCGCGGTGCCCGCGCGCGGCCGTACCACGGCGGGCCTTGCCGGCGACATCGGCGCGCGCCTGCGCAACGGCTACATCCGCGAGCCTTCGGTCGCCGTCGAGATCGAGGCCTATCGCCCGTTCTTCATTCTCGGCGAGGTCCTTGCGCCCGGCCAATATCCCTATGTGCCGAACATGACGGTCGAAAGCGCGGTTGCGATCGCCGGCGGCTTCTCGCCCCGTGCCAAGCGCGACGTGGTCACCGTCACGCATACCGAAGCCGGCGGCGCCATGCGCGCCGTCGTCCCGCTCGGCACGCCGCTGGCCCCCGGTGACACCGTGTTCGTCGGCGAGCGCTGGTTCTAGCCCCGTCATTCCGGGGCGCGACGAAGTCGCGAATCCATTCCCCCGCCGACTCTGCCATCCGATGGATTCCGGGCCCGCGCCTAGCGACGCGTCCCGGAATGACAGCGGAGGCTATCTCCGAAAATCCAACCGCCCGTTCGGAAAGCACCCGTCGATCCGCGCGGCATTGACCACGAGCCCGACCCATGGCCGTGTGATCGCCGGCGTGGTGAGGTTGATGTACTTGCCGACCAGGCGCCCCGCGCCGTCGCGCGCCGCATCGATCAGTCCGTGCCGGCGGCCGCCGTCCCAGTCGAAGCGCAAATAGATGCGCTCGCCGACGACCCGGACGTCCGCGCGTCCCACTTTCCATTTTTCCGGCGTATCGCCGGCAATGGTCGGATCGGCGCCGCCGTTCCAGCGGCTCGCCCAGACACCTTCGAGCGGATCGGAAACGGCGGGAATCGAGGCCCACATCGCTGCATTGATGTCAGCGGCATCGCCGGCAAGCGTCGCGGATGCGGCGTAATCCATAACGTCGCGATCGTCCGGCGTGGGGACGTCCATGGTGCCGAACGGATTACGGATGATGAGGTGTGTGATGGCCTGCTGCATGACGATCTCCCGGCGTGAGTTGGCTTGATCGGCCAGCTCTATCGTCACGCGGCATGATGCAGCCACCCGATTCCTGCTCTCTCGTCATTCCGGGGCGCGCGCAGCGCGAGCCTGGAATCCATAATCCCGGTTCGTGGCTATGGATTCCGGGCCTGCACCGCTTCGCGGTGCAGGCCCGGAATGACGGAGGAGAGAGCTGTGCGCCGCCTATTTCAGATGCTTCGCGAAGAACGCCATGCTGCGCGGCCAGGCGATGTCCGCGCTGGCCTTGTCGTAGCTCGCCCGCTCGTCGCAATGGAAGCCGTGCTGGGCGCCGGGATAGATGAAGACCTCGACATCGGGCCGCTTCGCCTTGATGGTCTCGACGTCAGTCAAGGGAATGCCGGCATCCTTCTCGCCGAAATGCAGCTGCGTCGGCACCTTCGGCGTCTCGTCGGCAAAGCGCACGACGGCGCCGCCGTAATAGCCGATCGCGGCCTTCAGGCCCGACAGCCGCGTCGCCGCGACGAAGGCGATGCTGCCGCCGAGACAGAAGCCGATGATCCCGACCGGGCCGGCGCTCTGCACTGCATCGATCGCCGCTTGCGTATCGCGCAGCATCGCCGCCCAATCGGGATTGGCCACGAACTTGCGCGCCTCGGCGATCTCATCGGGCGTATAGCCCGACTGGAAGTTCGGCGAGGTGCGGTCGAAGATCGACGGTGCGATCGCGACATAGCCTTCCCCGGCGAGACGGTCGCAGACCGAGCGGATGTGATGATTGACCCCGAAGATCTCCTGGATCACCACCACCGCGCCCTTCGGCGCGCCGCTAGGATCGGCGCGATAGGCGCCAAGCTGGAAATTATCGGAAGCCGTCAGTTTGATGTCTTGTCCCACGCGGGTTGTCCTTCTTGGTTGTCGCGAATTCAATCTCTCCCCTCATCCTGAGGAGCGCGCCCTTCGCGCGCGTCTCGAAGGATAGAGGCCCGTGACGCCTCAGCCGGGCCTTCATCCTTCGAGACGCTTGCGTTGCAAGCTCCTCAGGATGAGGGGAAGCGGTAGGGCGGCCGCCCTCACTCCCACATCCAGTTCTCGCCGTAATCCTCCTTCCATCCTGCCAGCCGTCCATGACGGAATTGCAGGAACAGGCGGTGGCGGTAGGGGATCAGGCCGCTGCCTCCGATGTTGCGCAAAGCGAGATAGATCTCGTTGCCGGGACGTCCGCGCACATATTGCAGCGGTTGCCCCAGGGCGCGCGCGGTCTGCGCGGCATCCATGCCGAAGGCGAGCGGCGTGTTGTTCGACAATGTCGCGACGAAAGGCTGGCGCGGCGGCATGGTGCCGAACGGCTCGGCCTGTGCCGATGCCGAGAGCAGCACCGCTACTGCGCCCGCAGCCAACATCGCCCGCGTCATGGCCTTTATCCCTGCTTGATCCGCCTACCCCGGCAAGTTCTTCAGGAAAGGCGCGACCGCGTCAACAAAAGCCTGGGGCTGATCGATGTTGACGGCGTGTCCGGCCGCGGGGATCACGACCTTTTGTGCGCCGGGGATCTTTGCGGCCATGTAGTCGGACGCTGCGAGGAACGGCGTGTCGTCGGCGCCGACCACGATCAGCGACGGCACCTTGATGTCGGGCAATAGTTCGATCACGCGCGCATCGCGTTGGGTCAGCATGCCGCGAGCCGCAAGGGCCAGCCCCCTGGCGTTGCGATGGCTGGCCGTGGCGCGCTCACGCGTCGCCGATTTCAGCACCGCGAGTCCTTCCTGATCCAGCCTGTCGGCGGTCGCAAGCGCCCGCGCGTTCCAGGCCTCGCGCGCATCGTCCTTCTTGAAGCCCGGCCCGGTGTCGATGATGAGCAGCGCGCGGGTGGCCTGCGGATGCACGCGATAAAACGCGAGCGACATGTAGCCGCCAAGCGACAGCCCGCCGATGATGGCGCGCTCGGTGCCGACGGCATCGAGGATCGCCGCCATGTCGCCGACAGTGAGCGCTTCGCTATAGGCCTTGGGGTCATCGGGATAGTCGGACTGACCGTGCCCGCGCATGTCCCACAAGATCAGCTTGTGGTTGGCTGCAAGTGCATCGACCTGCCCGTGCCACATCGCCGACGTCGAGGAATAGCCGTGCGTGAGCAGCAATGGCGGCCCCTCGCCATGAACTTCGTAGTAGATGTTGACGCCGTCCCGATCGATCCTTGGCATTGTGTCCGCCTTTCTTTTTATTCTCGCCACGACGTAACTGCACCCTCTCCCCTTGCGGGAGAGGGTGCTCGCCGCGTAGCGGCGAGACGGGTGAGGGGTCTCTCTCCGCGCGCGCAACTGTCTTTTGAGTTTGCGGAGAGAACCCCTCATCCGTCGCGCTGCGCGCGCCACCTTCTCCCGCAAGGGGAGAAGGGGTGTCCGCGGCGGCGCTGGTACTCTAGCGCGCCAAGTTACCTGGAAGAAACTGCCGCGAATGCGATGGCACGCACGTGCGAGGCTCTGCTTGTTGCGTTCAGTCGCTGCGTCATCGCTGTTCTCGCAACGCACAACACTAAGCTGCCGCGATAGTTTCGACTCATTCCAGATTGCATTTGCCTCCGCGCGTGAACCCGACCATGCTGGCACCAAGGCTGACGCCAGCCCGGTGGGCGTCCGCTGTACAAGTTGCCGCCGTAAGCGGCTTCATGCACCGGCAGGGGAAGACGCCTATGCCAACTCTCACCATCAACGGGCGGAGTCTGTCCGTGGATGCGGCGAACGATACGCCGCTCCTCTGGGCGATCCGCGAGCAATTGCAGATGACCGGCACCAAGTTCGGCTGCGGTGCCGGCCTGTGCGGTGCCTGCACCGTGCACGTCAACGGCGAAGCGGTGCGTTCGTGCCAGACCATGGTCGGCGATGTCGCCGGCAAGAAGATCACCACCATCGAAGGCCTCTCTGCCAAGGGCGACCATCCGCTCCAGAAGGCGTGGATCGCCGAGCAGGTGCCGCAATGCGGCTACTGCCAGTCCGGGCAGATCATGCAGGCAGCCTCGCTGCTCGCCAAGAATCCGAATCCGACCAAGGACGAAGTGGTCGCTCACATGGACGGCAATCTCTGCCGCTGCATGACCTATTCGCGGATCCAGAAGGCGATCATGCGCGCCGCATCCGAGATGCGCACCGCGTCCGCCACCTCCAGCGAGCGGAGGCCCACATGAACGAGCACGTCAAGAACGTCACACCCGAGAAGACCGATCTCAGCCGCCGCTCCTTCCTGGTCGGCACCGCCGCGACCGGCCTCGTGCTCGGCTATGCCGGCGTGCCCGGCATCGATTCCGCATCTGCCGCGGCGCCGGCCAAATTCGAGCCGAGCGTCTGGTATGCGATCTCGCCGGATGGTCTCGTCACGGTGACCTGCGGCAAGGCCGACATGGGCCAGCACATCGCTTCCACCATGGCGCAGATCGTCTGCGAGGAATTGGGGGCAAACTGGAAGGATATGCGTGTCGCGCTCGCTTCAAACGATCCGAAGTTCAATGATCCCGTGCTCGGCGCGCAGATCACCGGCGGCAGCTGGTCGACCATGATGAATTTCGACGCCATGAGCCGGGCGGGCGCTGCGGGCCGCATGGCGTTGACCGAAGGCGCGGCAGCCGCGATGGGTGTGCCGGCTTCGGAGCTCGTGGTGCGCGATTCCATGATCGTGCATCCGAAATCGAAGAAGCAGATGTCGTTCGCCGATGTCGTCAAGAGCGGCAAGGCGACCAAGACGTTTACGCCCGACGAGCTGAAGGCGATCAAGCTGAAGACGCCGGATCAGTACACGATGATCGGCGTGTCGGTGCCGCAGCTCGACATCCCCTCCAAGACCAACGGCACGGCCAAGTACGGCATCGACGTGATGCTGCCCGGCATGGCCTATGGCGCGGTGGTCACGCCGCCGGTGCGCTTCGGCGCGACGGTGAAATCGGTCGACGACAGCGCGGCGAAGAAGGTGCCGGGCTTCATCAAGGCCGTCACCCTCGACGACAAGACCGGCACGACGTCGGGCTGGGTCGTCGCGGTCGCGAGCACCTATGCCAACGCCAGGAAGGCGGCGCAGGCGCTGAAGATCGCCTATGACGGAGGCCCGAACGCAAAGCTGTCGAGCCAGTCGCTGCTCGATGAAGCGATGCGGCTTCAGAAGCTGGAGGATTCCGGCCAGTTCTTCGTCAAGGACGGCGACCCGAACGCGGCGTTCGGTTCGGCCGCCAAGGTGGTGGAGGCCGAGTACACCACCAGCATCAACATCCACGCGCCGCTGGAGCCGATGAACGCCACCGCGGAGTTCAAGGGCGACATCCTGCACATCTATTCCGGCAACCAGTTCGCGACGCGCTCCGGTGCGATTGCGGCGGGTGCGGCCGGGATCGATCCGAAGTTCGTCGTCATGCACCAGATGTGGCTCGGTGGCGGCTTCGGCCGCAGGCTCGATGCCGACATGATGATTCCCGCGGTGCAGGCGGCGAAGGCCATCGGCAAGCCGGTGAAGGTGATCTACACGCGCGAGAACGACATGACGATGGATTTCTCGCGTCCGCTCACCTATCAGAAGGTCAAGGCCGGCGTCGACGGCGATGGCAAGCTCATCGCGCTCAGCCATGACGTGGTCTCGGCCTGGCCGACCGCGCGCTGGGGAATCCCCGATTTCCTGACGCCCTCGGTCGACAAGAAAGGCCCGCTCGACAGCTTCACGGTGAACGGGGCCGACTTCTTCTACACCGTGCCCAACCACTATGTGCGCGCGATCAAGAACGAGCTCGCGCACAACGCCACGCCGTCCGGTCAGCTCCGCTCGGTGGCGCCGGGCTGGACCTTCTGGGCGGTCGAAAGCATGATCGACGAGATCGCGGCGGCGACCGGAAAGGATCCCGCGCAGTTCCGCATCTCGCTGCTCGACGGCGCCGGCAAGAACGACGGCGGCGCGCAGCGGCTGCGCAACACGCTGCTCGCCGCGATGGGGCTGTCCGGCTACGGCACCAGGCAACTGCCGAAAGGCGAGGGCATGGGGGTTGCCTGCGTCTCCTCACAGGAGCGCGCGACCGCAAGCTGGACCGCCTGCGTCGCCCATGTTGCGGTGGCGCCCTCAGGTGCAGTGACCGTGAAGAAGCTTACGGTCGCCACCGATGTCGGCACCCAGGTGCATCCCGACAACATCCGTGCCCAGGTCGAGGGTGCGGCGCTGTGGGGTCTGTCGCTGGCGATGTACGAGAAGGCGACGCTGAAGGACGGTGGCATCGAGCAGACCAATTTCGACAGCTACACGCCCTTGCGCATGAGCCAGATGCCGGAGGTCGCGGTCGCCGTGATCGCCAATGGCGAGAAGGCCACCGGCGTCGGCGAGCCCGCGGTGACGGTGGTCGCCCCCGCCATCGGCAACGCCATCTTCAACGCCTCCGGCGCCCGCGTCCGGGCCCTGCCGATCACGGCGGAGGCCGTGAAGGCGAGCATGAAGGCGTAGCGCCAGCTGCGCTTGTGAAGCGACATGATCCGCCGGAGGCCAGTCTCCGGCGGATTTCTTTTGGGCTTCGAGGGAGGTTGTCATTCCCGGGCTTGTCCCGGGCATCCACGTCTTTCCTGCCGCGGGGCAAGGCGTGGAAGCCCGGCCATGACGACGACTTTTTTGGGCCAAAATTCCCCTTGTCCATCAATGCCATGTCTACTGTGCATGGGGTTGTTTTCGCCGTTTTGACTGAAACCGCCGCGGAACCCGAGAACCCCTAAAATTGCTCGCAATTCCGCAGGGTTCCATTGAGCACGCCTCTTAAGGGCCAGAGAACCTGAACGGGCTTAGGCTTAAGGGCAATACTCGGTCACTTTTGGGGAAGTCATGAACGCCTCAGCCAAACCCGCCGCCAAACGCCGGCTTCTGCTCGCCTCCGACCGGAGCGACGAGAGCACCGAGCTCGCCAGCATCTTGAAGGCGGTCGGCGACGTCTCGACGGTGACGACCCAGGACATTCCCGAGCAGCCCGGCCGCGATCTCTCCGGCCTCGTCGTCGACATCAATCTGCGCTCGCCCGAAAGCGTGCAGCGGGTGCGCAACAAGCTGCGCGGCGACGCCTATCGTTCGATGCCGCGGCTGTTCGTGCTTGCGGACGCCCTGCATCACGGCACCATGCAGGCCTGGGCGCTGGGCGCCACCGACACGATCTCGCGGCCGCTTCAGCCGGACGATATTCTTCAGCGCATCCGCGCTGCGTTCCCGGACACCGCCGTCTACGACGCGACCGATCGCGGCAAGACGCTCAACCGCGGCGTCGAGGCGGCGCACGCGGTTCTTGCGAAGATGTTCGAGAAACTGCCACTCGGCGTGCCCCTGACCTTCGACGACGTCATTGCCGCCGAGAACAAGATCCTGAAGGCGATCAAGCATTCCTCGCTGCGCGAATGGCTCACCACCGTCGGCTGCCACCATGTCGGCAGCTACCGGCACTGCCTGTTCGTCACCGGCTTCGCGGTCGCCTTCGCGCAGCATCTCGGCATGCGCGAGGACGACCAGCGCCGCCTGACCCGTGCCGCGCTGCTGCACGACGTCGGCAAGGCCTTCGTTCCCTCCGCGCTGCTCGACAAGCCGGGCAAGCTCACCGACGAGGAGATGGCCGAGGTCCGCCAGCATCCACGCCGCGGCTATGACGCGCTCGCGGCCCAGGGCGGCTTTCCGCCGGAGATGCTCGACGTCATCCTGCACCACCACGAATTCCTCGACGGCAGCGGCTATCCGAATGGCCTGTCGTCGAACCAGATCAGCGATATCGTGCGGCTGACGACGATCGTCGACATCTATGCCGCGCTGGTGGAGAAGCGCGCCTACCGCATGCCCTTCACGCACTCCCGCGCGTTCGCGATGATGGAAGGCATGGGCGGCAAGCTCGACCAGCAGCTGCTGCAGGCGTTCCGCCCCGTGGCGCTGGGGTCGTTTTGATCTCGGTGCTATTGATCTACCAACGCTCTCACCACGCCCTCGGTGTCGTCCCGGCGCAGGCCGGGACCCATAACCCCAGGGAGAAGTTTGGCGAAGATTCGTTGTTCGGTACGACGGCTAACCGCAATCGATAGATCACGCGGTATGGGTCCCGGCGTTCGCCGGGACGACATCTTCTCACCCCAACAGCTTCCGTAGCTCCGCCTTCGCCAATTTCTCCAGCGTCGAGCGCGGCATGTCGTCGACGAGACGCACCTCGCGCGGCACCTTGAAGTCGGCAAGGCCCTTGCGGCAGGCCGCCATCACGCTGTCATGCAGATCGGGCACGTCGCCGGCGACGCCGCCCAGCGGGATGACGAACGCGACCGGCACCTCGTCCAGCATCGGATGCGTCTTCGCCACCACCGCCGCCTCGCGCACGCCGGGGACCAGTGCGATGACCTGCTCGATCTCGGAGGCCGCGACGTTCTCGCCGCCGACCTTGAGCATGTCCTTGGCGCGATCGCCGAACTTGATGTAGCCGTTCGCGAGCCGCGTCACGCGGTCGCCAGTGAGGAAGAAGCCGTGCTCGTCAAAACTCTCGCGCGTCGCTGGCGGCTGCCTTTTGATGATTGCGTCTTCCTGCCATCGGAAGGGGTAGGGAGCAAATCGGTCGGGGCGCATGCGGCAGTCCGCGCTCTCTCTCGTCATTGCGAGCGCAGCGAAGCAATCCAGACTGTCTCCGCGGGTGCAGCCTGGATTGCTTCGTCGCAAGGGCTCCTCGCAATGACGGTGGGATTGGCGGCGTGGGCCTATCGACCACCGTCCTCGTACGACGAAATCTCGATCAGGCTGCCATCCGGATCGCGGCAATAGACCGAGCGCAGCGTGCCGCGGGCGCCTTGCCTAGGGCCTGGCCCTTCCTCGATCGCGACGCCATGTGCCTGCAAATGCGCCACCACCTCGTCGGGCGTCGAGGAGGTGAGGAAACACAGATCGTCGCTGCCGGCGGTCTGGTGGTCCGCGGTGAACCATTCCACCTTGTCGGCGTCGCGCGGCCGCACGTTGATCTTCTGGTTACCAAACTGAAGCGAAGTCCGCGGCGCTTTGCCGCCGCCGGGATCGAACACCTTGACTTCCATGCCGAGAATCTTGCGGTACCACTCGGCGGTCGCGGCGACGTCGGTGACGTTGATCACGAGGTGATCGAGGGCTTCGACCTTGAGTGTCATGCCTCATCCTTTCGTCGCGATGCGCCGCACGCACTTTCCGCCCGCGACAAGCTTTGTTACAACGCCGTCCACGTTGCCTTCAAGATCATGACGCTTTCAAGAACAACACGTTGGGAGAACCCTTGATGATCACTCGCCGTACCGCGCTGGGCCTGCTTGCCGCCAGTCCTCTTGCAGCCACCCCGCTGTCGAAGGCCTTTGCCGCCGATTACCCGGCCCGCCCGGTGAAATGGGTGGTCGGCTATCCGCCGGGCGGGGCCACCGACATCCTGGCGCGGCTGATCGGCCAGCGGCTGTCGGAGAGGCTCGGCCAGCAATTCGTGATCGAGAACAAGCCGGGCGCCGGCAACAATATCGCCACCGAATCGGTCATCAACGCCGAGCCCGACGGCTACACGCTGCAAATGGTCAATCCGGCCAACTATATCAACGCCTCGCTCTACACCAACCTGAAGTTCAACTTCGTGCGCGACATCGCGCCGATCGCCTCGTTCCAGCGCGTGCCGAACGTGATGACCGTCAACAAGGACGTGCCGGCCAAGAACGTCGCCGAGTTCATCGAATATGTGAAGGCCAATCCCGGCAAGGTGAACATGGCCTCTTCCGGCAACGGCACCTCGGTGCATCTGTCCGGCGAGATGTTCATGGCGATGACCGGCTGCAAGATGCAGCACGTGCCCTATCGCGGCGCGGCGCCCGCGATCACCGACATGCTCGGCGGCCAGGTGCAGGTGATCTTCGACAACATGCCCTCGATCATCCAGCACATCCGTTCCGGCTCGCTCCGCGCCATCGGCGTCACCACCACGGAGCGCTCGCCGCAACTGCCCGACGTGCAGCCGATCGCCGACACCGTCAAGGGCTACGAGGCCAGCGCGCTGTTCGGCATTGGCGCGCCGAAGAACACGCCGAAGGAGATCATCGCCAAGCTCAACAGCGAGATCAACACGCTGATGAAGGAGCCGGACATGACCAAGCGTCTGGTCGAGCTCGGCGGCGAGCCGCGGGTGCAGGCGCCCGAGGCCTTCGGCGAGGAGATCAAGGCCGAGACCGAGAAGTGGAAGAAGGTCGTCGATTTCGCCGGCCTGAAGGTCGAGTAGCGATCTCGCGACGATCGAATGAAGCCCTGCCGTATGGCAGGGCTTTTTTCTTGCGTGCTCGGTACCGGTTGATCTGGAATAAGGTGGCGCGACCTCTTTTCCGATCACACAGTCGTGCAGGCTCTCCGATGCGGGTTCCAGCTTGACGCCTTCCCGCTTGCGCCTATACTAAACCATATGGTTAAGTATCAGGACGAGACGCTGGACCGGACCTTTGCCGCGCTATCCGACCCGACGCGGCGTGCCCTGCTGGCGCGCCTCGTCGGGCAGGACAGCCTGTCGGTGAGCGAGCTGGCCGCACCGTTCCCGATCTCGCTGCCGGCGATCATGAAGCATCTCGACGTGCTTACGGATGCGGGCCTGATCGTGCGGGAGAAGACCGGGCGCACGGTCGCCTGCCGGCTCACCGCGCAGCCGATGGAGCAGGCGATGAACTGGCTCAATCGCTACGCGCAGTTCTGGTCCGACAATCTCGATCGCCTCACTGCCTTCGTGGAGGAAGAGACATGGCCAACGCAGCCGTCAACGCCGATGCCCGCGCCGCCGGGCGTCCAACGGAACGCCCAAGCCCTGAACGTCCAAGCCTCACGCTCACGCGCCGGCTCCGCGCGCGGCCGGAAAAGGTCTACACCGCCTGGACGCAAGCCGAGCAGCTAGTGCAATGGTTCGGGCCGCCGAACATGAAGCCGGCGACGCTTCAAGCGGAGCTCGACGTCCGCACCGGCGGCAGCTTTCGCATCAGCTTCACCCGCGATGACGGCGAATACTTCCAGGCCGGCGGGACCTATCGCGACGTCGTGCCGAACGAGCGGCTGGTCTTCACCTGGGCCTGGCACTCGACGCCGGAACGTGAATCGCTGGTGACGATCACGCTGAAGCCGGACAGCGCCGGCGCGCTGTTGATCTTTCATCACGCCCAGTTCTTCGACGAAACCGCACGCGACAACCACCTGCGCGGCTGGAGCTCGTTCCTCGACAAGCTCGACGCGTTCGTCGGCTGATCCCTGTCAGAGGAGGACACCATGCAGCAACATCAGATCGTCTCGCGCGAGCAATGGATCGCCGCCCGCAAGGTCCATCTGGCGCATGAGAAGGAGCTTAGTCAGGCCCGCGAGCGCCTCGCCGAGGAACGCCGCGCCTTGCCCTGGGTCAAGGTCGACAAGAACTACGTGTTCGACGGGCCGAGCGGCAAGGAGACGCTCGGCGATCTCTTCAAGGGCCGGCCGCAGCTCGTGGTGCAGCACGTGATGTTCGCACCCGACTGGGAGGCCGCCTGCAAGAGCTGCTCGTTCTGGGCCGACGGCTTCGAACGGATGGTGCCGCATTTGGCCGCGCGCGACACCACCATGGTCGCGATTTCGCTCGCCCCGGTCGCCAAGCTCGAAGCCTTCAAGAAGCGGATGGGCTGGACCTTCGACTGGGTCTCCTCGGGCGACAACGACTTCAACTACGATTACGAGGTCTCGTTCACACGCGAGCAGATCGACAAGGGCGTGCCGAAGTACAATTTCGGCACCACGCCGTTCTACGGCCCCGAGCTTCCCGGCATCAGCGTGTTCTTTCGCAACGAGGCCGGCGAGATCTTCCACACCTACTCATGCTTTGCCCGCGGTCTCGACATGATGAACGCGGCCTATCAATATCTCGACCTCACCCCGCTCGGCCGCCACGAGGACGGCCTGCCCTATCCGATGGACTGGGTCCGCCTGCGCGACCAGTACGAGCCGCAGTCGACGAAGGCGGCGTGCTGCCACGGGTGAGGGCTGCGAAGCTTACGTCGCCGCGAGTTCCAGACTATCACCGTCACCCTGAGGTGGCCGCTTCTTCAGCGGCCCTCGAAGGGCGGCGGCCCGGCTGCATGCCGGCCGTTCATCCTTCGAGGCGAGTAGCGCAGTGCATATGCACTGCGCTACTCGCACCTCAGGATGACGGGACTGGTAGCGCAGCCCATCTCACCGCTTCGCGTCCGCCTGTTCCGTCGCGTTGCACGAGATCAGCATCGTGTACGGCCGTGCGTTGCCGGCGATGTCGGTGGTCTTCAGCTCGCCCTTCGGCTCGGCGGTCTGATAGGGCACCACGGAATTGTCGAGGAAGTCGCGCAGCACGCCGGTCTTGATGGCGAAGTTGATGTTCTCGGGAATGTTGCCGGTCGCAGCGGCTATACGCAATGCTGGGATCTTTCCGGTGACCACACCCACGACCTGACCGGTGGTATCGAACAGCGGCCCGCCGCTATTGCCGGGCTGTATGGGTGCACTGATTTGCAGGAAGCGCGAATCGTTGCGCATGCCGCTGAGCGAGCTGACGATGCCGGTGGTCACGGTGAAATCCGAACTTAGAAGACCATGGAAGGGAAAGCCGATTGCGATGACGGAATCGCCGGAGCGGATTGAACGGTCGCGGATCCGGGCAAAGTCCTTGAAGGTCGTCGTCGACGGCGCCTGCAAGAGAGCGAGATCGTTGTTCGCATCGCTCGATACGACGCGCAACACCATCGAGGCCTCGCCGGTGAGGTTGCCCTTGATGTCGCCGACGCAACCGTCGATCACATGGTTGTTGGTGACGATGTGCCCGCTCGCGCTTACGACAAAGCCGGTGCCGCTCTTGGCTCTGGCGGCTTTTCCGCCGGCCGCAGGCGGCGTCTGCTTGTCCGGCGCAGCCTGCGGTTTCGCGGCGACCTTGGTGAAATCACCGGCCTTGCTCAGCCCGTCGGCTTTCACCCTAGTGACGCAATTGGCCAATGCGGCGATCACCGGCCCGGTCGAGGTCAGGTCGAAATTCAGGACGGCGCGACCGGCGGTCGCGACCATCAGGCTCGCCTTCTGAAAGGTTCGCACGACATTGGCCGGCATGACGGCCGTGAGCATGTTCGGCTGATTGGCCGTGGCGAACAGCCTGGCCTGTTCCTGTCCGTCAAAGATGACGTCGATCGCGGCGTTCTCGCCCTGCTTGAAGCGGTAGCTGGGACTCGCAAAACCCAGCGACCATATGCCGGCAGCACTCTGGCCCACGACGAGGATGACGCCGTTCGCGTAAGGCGTGGTCGCGGCGCAATGGGAGAAGGCGCCCGATTCATCGTTGCTGAAAGCGCCGCCGATCCAATTGCCGACGTTGACGGAGCCGAACGGTCCGGCCGCATGCGCGATACCGACGACACCCACGTGCAACAAGGACGCAACGACAAATGACTTAAGCCACATACCAGCCCCCGGGAATGCTTTGGCTCCATCTTATCCGTGGTGGAACCGGCCATGCAACCGGCAGTTGCCCGCGTGGGCAAGGTCTCCCTGCTCCGGCTTTCGGGCTTGCGCTTACTTTGCGGTGTTATATACTTTGCGATACAAAGTGACGGGGGCGTGCAGCCCCCGGAACGCAGGGGGCGAAGCGGGGTTTTGGCGTTGCCGATGCGCGACCTCGACAAGGCACTGGCCGACATCGTGGCGATCCGCAGCCAGATCGCGGCGGGCACGGCGTTCCGCGGCTATGGCCCCGCGACCATGGCCGCGACCGGCGGCGTCGCGCTTCTCACCGCGATCCTGCAGCTCTGGCTGCTCGGCGACCCCACCAGCGAGCCGCTCGGCTTCTTTTTCGGCTGGTTCATCGCCGCCGCGCTCTCCGGTCTGATGATCGGCATCGAGATGCGCGCGCGTTCCCGCCGTCATCATTCGGGCCTCGCCGATGCGATGATCCACCAGGCGGTCGAGCAGTTTCTTCCCGCCGGCGTCGCCGGCGTGCTGCTTGCGGTGGTGATGTGGAAGTTCGCCGCCGAAACGCTGTGGCTCTTGCCCGGCCTGTGGCAGATCCTGGTGTCGCTCGGCATCTTCGCCTCCATCCGCTCGCTGCCGCGCACCGTCGCGCTCGCCGGCGCCTGGTATTTCATGTCCGGCTTTGTGGTGGTGGTGCTGGCGAGCCGGACTCACACGTTGTCGCCATGGACCATGGGCCTGCCCTTCATGATCGGGCAGTCGATGATGGCGGGCATTCTGTATTTCGCTTCCGGAGACAATGATGTCGAAGACTGACAGCGCGCCCTTCTCCTATGAAGGGCTCGACCGCGTGATCCACGAGAAGGCGAGGCTCGGGCTTCTGACCTCGCTGATGGCGCATCCGAAGGGTCTGGCGTTCGGCGATCTCAAGCAGCTCTGCGGCCTCACCGACGGCAATCTCAGCCGGCATCTCGCCGTGCTCCAGGAGGCCGGCCTCGTCGAGGTCACCAAGGGCTATGAGGGCAACCGCCCGCACACCACCTGCCGCCTGACCAAGGCCGGGCGCCGCCGCTTCCTCGACTATCTCGCCGTGCTCGAACGCCTGGTGCGCGACGCCGCCAAGGCCGCCGGCCGCGAGGCGCCGCCGCTCGGACGCCTCGGTATCGTCTCGATCTGATCCTCCCCCTTTTTGACCGGAGACTTTGCGATGCAAAGTGACGTCACCTTCCGCAGCGAAAAGCTTCACGTCGGCATCATCATGGACGGCAACGGACGATGGGCGACACGCCGCGGCCTGTCGCGCGTGCGCGGCCACGAGGCCGGCGTCGAGGCGATCCGCCGTATCGTCGAGGCCGCGCCCAAGCAGGGCATCGGCACGCTGACGCTCTATGCGTTCTCCACTGACAATTGGCGGAGGCCGAAGGCCGAAGTCGCCGCGCTGATGACCCTGCTGCGCTTCTATCTCGCCAACGAGGTGCAGAGCCTGGTGAAGAATGGCGTGCGCCTCACCGTGATCGGCCGCCGCGATCGCCTGCCTGACGGCATCGCCAATGCGATTGCGCGCGCCGAAGAGGCCACTGTTCATGGCAGCACGCTGCATTTGCGCATCGCGGTCGACTATTCCGCGCGGGATGCCATCCTCAACGCCGCGGCGAAGGCGGCTGCGCTGACCAGCCTCACCCGCGAAGCGTTCTCACAGCTCGTCACCGGCGAGGCCGCACTTCGCGATGTCGATCTCATCATCCGCACCTCGGGTGAGAAGCGGCTGTCGGACTTCCTGCTCTGGGAAGGCGCCTATGCCGAGCTGCACTTCACCGAGCGGATGTGGCCCGAATTCGACGCGGGCGATCTCGCCGCGGCGCTGGCCTCCTTCCATGGCCGCGAGCGCCGCTTCGGCGGTCTCCAGGCGATCCTGCCGGAGGAGGTGCCGTCACTCTCCCGCGCGTGACGCACGCGGACGAACGCCGAAATGCGCGGCCTGGCGACCAGGGCGGGGTTCAGTGATACCGGGCTTGGAGACTGGCAGCCGGTCCACCTGGCAAAACGCCCGTCGCGCTGACCGGGCCTGCCGAAGATTTCAGCAAGCCTTCGGCTTGATCGAAAATCGCTGCAAGCTGCAGCGGATCGTGCTCTACTGTCCCGTCGTGACGGGAGTCTTCGCAAGATGCGCGCAGTCCTGGATTATTGCACCGGCGGAACGGAGCGCAAGGTTACGGCCGGTACGCTTATTGTCACCGAAGGCGGCACCAGCGGCCATCTCTACGTGCTGATGCAAGGTAAGCTCGAGGTGCTAAAGGGCGAGATGGTGGTTGCCACGGTCACCGAGCCCGGCGCAGTGCTCGGCGAGATGTCGGTGCTGCTGGGCCAGCCGCACACCGCAACCGTGCGGGCCTGCTCCGACGCGGTCGTCTACGAGTTCGAGGATGCTGCCTCGTTCCTCAAGCAGGAGCCGGGCGTGGCGCTGCTGATCGCCAAGATGCTGGCGCAGCGGCTCAACGTCGCCAACACCTATCTCGCCGATCTCAAGCGGCAATATGCCGGCCACGGCACGCATCTCGCCATGGTCGGCGAAGTGCTCCAGAGCATGATCAACCTGCCGCCGCTTGAGGTTTCGCCAGGCTCGGATCGGAAATCCGATCCAAGGATGTGAGCCAGTCCGGCGGCGCCTCGATGGGAGCCGCTGGCCGCTTCAGCGGCGCGGCGAGGTCGATCCACTGCGCTTCGCCGGCCGCAAGCCAGAACGCCTTGTCCGCATCGAGATCCAGCACGATGTAGGTGGGCGGCCGCCCGGGTTGCAGGCCGGTGTTGAACACCCAGGTCTGGTCGAGCCGGTCGAACCACGAGCCGTCGGTGATGAAGGGCGACTGGTGCACATGGCCCGAGATCACCATCGACGGCTGGTACTGCATGATCCATTGCACCAGCTCGACGTCGCCGAAGAAGCGCTTGCCGCCCCAGCTCGTCGGCGATTCCGCCGGTGGCGCATGATGCACCCAGATCCAGCGCTGGTGCCGGCCGGCCGCGGCGTCGCCGAGTTGCGCGACGATGCGCTGCTTGACCAGCGGCCCGTCCCACCACGGGCATACCGTGAACATCGTGTCGCCGATGGCGAGGCTGTCGCCGTCGCAGGCAACGCCCAGCTCGCGCACCTCCGAGATCCAGCGCGAGACCTTCTCGCCGTCCGCATTGCGCTCGTCGAGATCGTGGTTGCCGGAGCAGAGGATGACGCGGGTCTTCGCTGCGAGCAGCGCGAGGTATTTTTTCACCACCACGATCTGCGCGCGAAAATCCACCATCGAGCCGATGTCGAGTGCATCGCCGGCGAAGATCACGAGGTCGAACTGTGGCGCCGCACTGACCAGCCAGTCGAGCTGCGGCAGCGAATAGTGCAGGTCGGCAACGACCAGGCAGCGCATTGAAAATCCGTCGATTGAAAATGTCAGGGAATTCCAAAACGTCACAAAGCAAGAAGCAGACCAGCCTGGCCGCTCCGCCCCGTCAATCAATGGGCGAGAGCATGCTGCGGCGCGTTGCAGCCCGCAAGGGGGCGGGTGACGCAGGGCTGGACCGGATCATCGAATTCTGATGTCGTGGCGCACCCTCAACCGCGCGTGTCCGCATGACCTCTTTCAAGACCATTCGTGCCCGCGCCGAGAAGCGCAAGGGCGGGCCCAAGGCGCTGGACAAGCTGATGCCGGCGAAGCCCGACCTGAAGGGTCTGGCGAAGCTCGGCGACGATCGCATCCTCGCCGAGATGACCAGGCGGGTGTTTTGCGCGGGCTTTGCCTGGAGCGTGATCGATTCGAAATGGGACGGCTTTGAAGAGGCCTTCCTGCACTTCCAGCCGGCCAAGCTCAGCTTCCAGCCCGAGGATTATTGGGAAGGCCTGCTGCGCGACGCGCGCGTCGTGCGCAACGGCGCCAAGATCATGTCGGTACGCGACAATGCCGCCTTCGTGCAGGAGATCGCAAAGGAGCATGGCAGCTTCGGCAAGTTCCTGGCGAAGTGGCCGCCTTCCGACGAGGTCGGCCTGCTCGATCTCCTGACCAAGCGCGGCAGCCGGCTCGGGGGTAACACCGGCCAGATGCTGCTGCGCTTCGTCGGCTGGGACGGTTTCGTCACCTCCAAGGATGTCGTCGCTTGCCTGCGCGGGGCCGGCCTCGACATCGCCGAAGAGGTCAAGTCGAAAGGCGATCTCGCCAAGGTGCAGGCGCAGTTCAACGCCTGGGCGGCGGAGACCGGTCTTCCCTACACATATCTGTCACGCATCTGCGCGCTGTCGGTCGGTGAGACCAGGAGCGAGTAGGGTTCCGGTTCGGCCGGATCCGCCAAATCGTGTGCATCCTGTGGCGATCTCGTGCCGCCAGCGCGGCGAATGCAACGCGCGATCACGAAATACATTTCGAAGGAACATTTGTGCGCAGCACCCGTTCGGGAGCTAGAGCCAGGCAATGGAGGCGCAGGGAACGCCCGACCCGGCTCTATGAAACCCGACATCACAAAACGGAGCAGCGCATGAAGCTAACGTCCGAGCAAGTGAAGCAGACCGTCAGGCAACTCGGCGCTCAGGTGCTGCCCGACGAGCATCCGGCCATGCCGCAGCTCAACAGCATGTTCGGCGAACACACCTTCTTCGTGGACGAGACCGGCCTCAAGGTGCTTGAGCCCACGCCGTCGGTCGGGGCGGAGCGCCAGAGCGGCGAAGTCGTCAGTCTGGCCGATTGGGGCGATTCGGACCTGACGCGCCTGATGGCGCACGAGCCCGAGCCGACCGGTGTGATCGTCGTGTTCGAGCACGTCAGACATTGACGGGCGCCACGGCGCCGAGCCCGACGGAAGGTTCGATTGCGCCGTCGAAACGTGTTGTCGGCGACGACGATAGCACGGCCGCCGATGACCCCAGAGGTCGCCAGGATGAGCAATGGCCGCGGGACGAAGTCAGCTCCCGCGCGCGACCCATCGGCTTTAGGCCGCACCGCGCGCCCGCGTGGTGCGGAAGCTGATCAACGCCATACGGCGCGAAGCCGCACAACGCATTGAGCAGAGAAGAACGCAGGTCATCGCCGCACTGTCCGGCGCCGATCCGCTGCCTACCTTGCAATAGATTTTCTGCACCTTGCCGTCACCAATTCTGCTTTGCCGAATGCCCATGTCCCTGTCTAGGGTTGGTCGTGCGGTTGGTTTTCAGAGCGTCGGCGCCGTCGCCGCCGCCCGCGAATTCAAAAGGAGCAGAATGACATGGCCCGTATCACTCGCCACAACCCCGCCGCCGTGCATCCGCCGGCAGGCGGATACAGCATGGGGCTGGAGCTTGACCAGCATCGCCGGCTGCTGTTCGTCAGCGGCCAGGTGCCGGAGCGGCCCGACGGAAGCGTGCCCGAAGGTTTCGAGGCGCAATGCGAGCAGGCCTGGCGCAACGTCTTCGCCGTGCTCGCCGCCGCGGGGCTCGGGGTCGAGCATCTGGTCAAGGTCACGACGTTCCTGACCGATCGCAGCCAGCTTCTCGCCAATCGCGCCATTCGCCGGCGGATATTCGGGGATCACGAGCCGGCCTTGACGGTGATCGTCGCCGAGACCGTCGATGGCAAATGGCTGCTGGAGATCGAGGCCATCGCAGCGGAATGAGCATGCCTGCGCATGATCCGATTCTGCGAAGTGGCGCACCCGACACGATTCGAACGTGTGACCTTTGCCTTCGGAGGGCAACGCTCTATCCAGCTGAGCTACGGGTGCAGCGAGGGTTCATGTAGCCGATTGGCGAGGGGCGGGCAACCGCTTCTCGCCGTATGGCTCTAGGCCGATTTGCGCCGTCCGGGGGCCGGAACCGCTGCGGTCTCCCGGCCCAGGGCGGCGAACTCGGCAAGCACCCGTTCGGCGCAGATGACGCGGTTGCGGCCGAGCCGTTTGGCCACATAGAGCGCCTCGTCAGCCGCGCCGAGCAGCCGGTCGGGGCCGCCATCGGCGCCGCTCGGAAGGTGGCTTGCGACGCCGACGCTGAGGGTGACGTGGTCGCCGGCGCCCGTGGCGCCGTGGGCTATCTGCAAGGCCATGATGGCGCCGCGGATCTCCTCCGCGACGGCGCAGGCGGAATCGCAATCCATGTCCGGCAGGATCAACGCGAACTCCTCGCCGCCATAGCGGCCGGCGAGGTCGAGCGGGCGCACGGCGTGGCGGCTGACGACATCAGCGATCGCGCGCAGGCACTCGTCGCCGATCTGATGGCCGTGGCGGTCGTTGAACAGCTTGAAATGATCGACGTCGACGAACAGCAGCGCGAGCGGCTTCTGCGTCCGCTGGGCGCGGGCCCATTCCGTGACCAGCATCTGGTCGAAGGAGCGGCGGTTGGAGAGCCCGGTCAGCCCGTCCTTGGTGGCGAGCTCCTTCAGCGCCATCTCGGCGCGCTTCTGGTCGGTGAGGTCGCGCAGCGTCTCCACCACGGCGATCAGGTGGCCGGCCTCGTCGTGGATCGGGCCGGCGTCGATGGCGAGATAAAGCTGGCTGCCGAGCTTCGGCATCACGCACCAGTTTTCCGCGCTGAAGCCGAGCCCGTTGTGGCCGCGCGCCGCGTATTCCGAATAATACTCCGGCAGCTGCTCGGGGCAGTCGCGCGCGACGAGGTCGGCGAGGCAGGGGCGCCTGGTCTCGTAGAAGGCCTGCCAGTGCTTCGTGGTGCCGATCACCTCCGAGGCGGCAACGCCGGTCAGCCGCTCGCAGGCTCTGTTCCAGATCACGACGCGGCGCTTGGGGTCGATCACGAAGGTCGGCACCACCAGATGCTGCATCAGCCGCACCGCATAGGAATCCGCAACGTCGACGGTCTTGCGCGACTTCGGCATCAGGCCACCGCCGCCACCGGCAGGACTCCGGGCAAGCCATCGCCCGCGCCGAACAGTTTTCGCACCTCGGCGGCCGGTTTCGGCGCACTGAACAGATAGCCCTGCATCTCGGTGCAGCCGAGTGCGCGCAGCATCTCGCGCTGAGCCTCGGTCTCGACGCCTTCGGCGACCGTGGTCATGCTGCTGGCGGCGGCGATGTTCACCACCGCCTGCACGATCACGGGCGCGCCGGGCGTCTCGGCGATGTCGGCGACGAAGCAGCGGTCGATCTTGATCTTGTCGAACGGGAAGCGCTTCAGGTAGCTGAGCGAGGAATAGCCGGTGCCGAAATCGTCGAGCGCGATGCGCACGCCGATCGCGCGGAGCTGGTGCAGGATCGAGAGCGCCGCCTCGTCGTCGCGGATCAGCACGGCCTCGGTGATCTCGAGCTCGAGCCGGGAAGGAGCGAGCCCGGAGGCGGCGAGCGCACCGGCGATCCGCAAGGCCAGCGTGTCGCATTTGAGCTGAACCGGCGAGACGTTGACCGCGACGCGCACATGCGCGGGCCAGGTCGCGGCCTCGTTGCAGGCCATCCGCAGCACCCAGTCGCCGAGCTCGTTGATCAGGCCGGTGTCCTCGGCGACCGGTATGAATTCGGCCGGCGACACCATCCCGCGCTCGGGATGCCGCCAGCGCAGCAGCGCCTCGCAGCCGGAGACCGCGCCCGAGCGCAGATCGACCAGCGGCTGGTAGTGAATCTCGAAGCCGCCATTCACCAGGGCCTGGCGCAAATCCTGCTCCATGTTCAGCCGCGCCTTGGCGCTCGCATCCATCTCCGGCTCGAAGAAGCGGTGGGTGCGGCGTCCTTCGGCCTTGGCGCCGTACATTGCGAGGTCGGCGTTCTTGACGAGCTGGTCGAGATCGCTGCCGTCCTGCGGCGCCAGTGCGATCCCGATGCTCGCGTCGGTGGAGAGCTGATGGCCGAGACAGTGAAAAGGCTGCCGGATCGCCTCGTAGATCCGCGTCACGAACGACACCACGTCGGCAGCGGACTGGATTCCGGTCTGGATGACCGCGAATTCGTCGCCGCCGAGCCGCGCGATCAGGTCGCCCTGCTTGAGGCAGCCGCGGATGCGGCCCGCGATCGCCTTCAACAGCTCGTCGCCGACGTGATGGCCGAGCGAATCGTTGATGCCCTTGAATTCGTCGACGTCGATGTACAGCAGCGCGAATTGCTTGCCGCCGGCGACCTTGTCCAGTTCGCGTTCGATCTGCTCGCGGAACAGCGTGCGGTTCGGCAGGTCGGTCAGCGCGTCGTAATGCGCCATATGCGCAATCTTCTCGTCGGCGCGTCGCCGCTCGGTGACGTCCTCGACGACGTTGATGATGTAACGCGGCTCGCCGGACTTGTCGCGGATGCCGATCCGCCGCGAGGTGATGTAGCGCCGGCCGGCGGCGGGAGTGCTCCAGACGTGCTCATCCAGGAACAGCCCGTCCTGCGATTGCAGGAGCTGGTCGTCGTCCCGGGTGATGATCTCGGCGGACTCTGCAGGGTAGATATCGAACGCGGTCTTGCCGACGATCGTCTCTTGGGTCTCGTCGAGCTGTTCCTCGGCCACCTGGTTGGCCAGCAGGTAGCGCCGCGTCCGGGCGTCCTTCACGGTGATCCGCGACGGAATATGGTCGATGATCTCGCGCAGGAACGTGTAGTTGCGGTCGCGCTCCTGCTCCAGGTTGCGGCGCTCGGTGATGTCTTCGATCGTGGCGACCCATCCGCCCTGCGCGAGCGGGGTGTTGATGACCTGGAAGGCGCGGCCGTTGGCCAGCTGATGAATTCGCGTGGATACCGTGCCTTCGGTGACGATCCTCATGACATCGGCGCAGAATTCCTCGACATCGCCGTCGAACGCGTCACGCTCCTTGCGATGGTGCATCGCCTCGCGGATGTGGCAGCCGGGCTTGATGACGTCGTGGGAGAGGCCGAACATGTCGGCGTAGCGGCGGTTGCAGGTGACGATGTATCCGGCGGCATCGTACAGGATCAGCCCCTGCGACATGTTGTTCAAGGCGGTGTCGAGCCGCTGTCGCTCGGATTCGATCCGTTCCTGGGCCTCGCGATTCTGCCGGCTGATCTGACGAATGATGAAATAGAGGATCAGCGCGATCACGGTGGCCGAAAGCGTCGCCGTCGTAACCATGAAGTTGGTCTGCTGCCGCCAGTCCGCGAGCGCGGCGGCCGTCGTGTTGGTGGCGACGATGACCAGCGGGAAGTGCGTCAGCGATGCGGCCGAGCCGAGCCGCTCCTCGCCATCGATTGGGCTCCTGACCCGAAGCGTGTGCTGACCGCCCTTGGACAGCACCTTCTGCATCAGCGGCGCATCCTTGAAGCTCCGTCCGATCAATTCCTCGAGGTGCGGGTAGCGCGCCAGCATCTTGCCTTCGCGATCGAACAGCGCGATTGCCGTACCCTCGGCAAGCGCGACGGATGCGAAATACTGCTGGTAGCTGTCCGGATCGATCCGCCGGACCATCGCGCCGAGGAAGGTGCCGTCCGCGCCGTTCAGCCGGCGCGCGACGATCGTGGTCCATTTGCCGATGATGAAGCTCCGGACCGATTCCAGGATGACCGATTCGGCCATCGGATCGGACTTGAAGGTCTGGAAATAGGCTCGCGAGGAGACGTTGATCTTGGGCAGCGGCTGGGCCCGCGACCAGTTGATCAGCTCGCCCTCGGCGTCGTAAATCGCGATGTCGCCGAGATAGGACACGGAGCTGATCTTGCTGCGCAGCATCTGGTTCGTCGCGAGCCCGGACATGCGCTCGCGGAACATCGCGGGCGAGGTGATCTCCGGCAGCTTCATCTGCCCGATCACGTCGGCGGCGACGACGTCGGAATCCTCAAATTGCTGATCAAAGTGCCGCGCGATCAGCTGCACCGTGTTTTCCAGCTCGCGCTCGCGGTTGGCGAGGGTGCGCTCGCGAAATTCGCCGACAGCCATGGCGGTCACGGTGAAGATGCCCGCGACCAGCAACACGCCGCACAAGGTCAGCCACAGCACGGGACCACGCCGCGCCAAGGCCGCCCAGCCGTTGTTCGCGGCTAGGGACATTCCGGCTGCCGCCCTGGAAAAGACCTGGTGCATTCCCCCTCCCTGGAGAAACAGAAATACACCGCACAAATGGCCCAAACCTTAGGAAAGCCAGTTACCTAAGCATTAATCGGGTTGCGCGGCCGCACCGGCATGCAGCAGGGCGGGAATCGCTTCGCGGTTGCGCGAGGCTCGCAACAATCGCTGCGCTGCACCATTAACCGGTGCTTAATGCGAGGCGTCCGCGCTCTTGTCGCCGCCCGCCTTGCGCAGCCGTCCGACCACGCCGGTCGGGAAGAAGTAGACGCTGGCAATGAACAGCAGCCCGAGCCACAGCAGCCAGCGGTCGGGATGCAACAGCCCCGGCAGCAGCGGCAGGCCCGCTTCCGACGCCGCCTGGGAGGCGACGCCCATCAGCGACTGCAAATAGTTCTGCGCGAGGATGAAGATGGTGGCGCCGATGATCGCACCGTAGATCGTGCCCATGCCGCCGATCACGACCATCAGCAGGATATCCAGCATGATCGAGAAACTGAGCGAGGTGTCCGGCCCGGCGTAGCGCAGCCACAGCGCGTTCAAAATGCCGGCGCTGGCGGCGACGAGGGCGGCGAGGCAGTTGGCGTAGGTCAGGTGAAACACGGTGCGGAAGCCGAGCGCTTCGGCGCGGAAACGGTTCTCGCGGATCGCCTGGAGCACGCGCCCGAACGGCGAGTTCACCACCCGCAGCAAGGCGAGGATCATCAGGGCCGAGATGGCGAACACCAGATAGAAAGTCAGGATGCGGCCGTTGATCTCGAAGCCGAACAGGTTCTTCGAGATCAGCACGGTGCCGGGACGCAGCAGCTCGGGCAGCTGAAAGCTGCGGCCGTCCTCGCCGCCGGTCAGCCAGGACAGCTGCGAGGCCAGCACCTGGAACGCGGAAGCGACCGCGAGGGTGATCATGGCAAAGAAGATCGCGGCCACGCGCAGCGAGAACAGGCCGATGGCGAGCGCGAGCAGAGCCGCGAGCGGCAGGCCAATGACGATGCCGGTTGCGACCGCGGCCCAGTTGGGCCCCATCCCGTACAGTGCGATGGCGATCGCGTAGCTGCCGATGCCGTAGAACATGGTGTGGGCGAACGACACCGAGCCGGTATAGCCGAGCAGCAGGTCGTAGGAGGCGACCAGCGCGGCGAAGACGCAGATCTTGGCTGCGACGTTCAGCGCCTTGGCCCCCGGGAACAGGAACGGTGTTGCCGCCAGCGCCAGGATGATGACGACGAGAAGAAGCGTGAGCACGCGGCTGCGCGGCGGATCGCCCGACAGGATCATCATCGGCTGGTCACCGCATAGAGGCCGCGCGGACGCCACATCAGGATGGCGACCATCAGCAGGATGTTGGAGACGAGGGCGAGCTTCGGCACCAGGAAGCCGCCGTAATTGGCGACCATCGCCACCAGGATCGCACCGATGAAGCAGCCGCCGATCGAGCCGAGGCCGCCGATGATGACCACGATGAAAATGAGCACGGTGAGGTCGTCGCTCATGGAGGCATGGACCTGCTCGCGGTAGAGCGCCCACATCACGCCGCCGAGGCCGGCCAGCGCCGAGCCCGTCATGAACACGCCGAGGAACAGGCGCCGGATGCGATAGCCGAGCGCCTCGACCATCTCGCGGTTCTCGACGCCGGCGCGGATCAGCAGGCCGAGCTTGGTGCGGTTGAGCACGAGCTGGATCGCGATGAAGATGGCGAGGCCGATCAGCATCGCCAGCACGCGGTATTTGGCGATGGCGACGTCGCCGAGGATGAAGGAGCCGCGCAGCGAGGCCGGCAGCGGCATCGGAATGATCTGGGGGCCCCACAGCGCATACAGCGTCTGCTCGGCGACGATCAGGCCGCCCGTGGTCATCAGGATCTGCTTCAGGTGCTGGCCGTAGACCGGCAGGATCAGCACGCGCTCGACGACCAGGCCGAGCGCGCCGGAGACCGCCATCGACAGCAGCGCCGCCGGCGCCAGCACCGCGAGGTTCATCCACAGCGAATCCGCCTGGATGGAGGCCGCGAACGGCGCCAGCACCAGGGTTGCGACATAGGCGCCGACGGCGATGAACGCGCCATGGCCGAAATTGAGCACGTCCATCAGGCCGAACACGAGGGTGAGCCCGGAGGCCATGATGAAGATCATCATGCCCATGGCGAGGCTCGCCGCGGTCAGCGTCAGCCAGGTGCTGGGCGAGCCGATCAGCGGGATCATGACAAGCGCGACCGCGATTGGCAGCAGAACCGGCGCGATGTCGCGCTTCGGCTTCGGCAGCGGATCATTTGCGGCAAGTTCAGTCACTGATGCGCCTCCAGACTCAGGCCGAGCAGCCGCTCCTGCAGCGGCACGTCGGCGGCGAGCGCCGCCATCTCGCCGCGATGGACGATGGTGCCGTTGTCCATGACCAGCACGTTGTCGCCGAGCTCGCGGGCGGCAAAGAAATTCTGTTCGACCAGGAGGATCGTCGCGCCCTCGCGCTTGATCTCCTTCAGGCACTCGATCAGCGCCATCACGATCGCCGGCGCCAGGCCCTTGGTCGGCTCGTCGATCAGCAGCAGCTTGCGCGGCTCGATGATGGCGCGCGCAATGGACAACATCTGCTTCTGTCCGCCCGAGAGGCTTCCGGCCCGCGACAGCCAGAACCGGCGCAGCGCCGGGAAGAAGCCGAAGATCCAGTCGAGCTGGGCGTCGTCGAGCGGCCCGTCGCGCGCGGCGAGGACGAGGTTCTCTTTCACCGTCAGGTCGGAGAACACGGCCATGCTCTCCGGCACGTAGCCGACGCCGAGCCGCGCGATGTCGGGCGTGGCGCGGCTCTCGATGCGCTCCCCGGCGAGGCTGATCTCGCCGCTGGAGGCCTGCCACAGGCCCATGATGGTGCGCAGCGTCGTGGTCTTGCCGGCGCCGTTGCGGCCGAGCAGCATCGTGACCTGTCCCTGCGGAACGGCGAGGTCGATGCCCTGGAGGATGTGATAGCGGCCGATATGGGTGTGCACGCCGGAGAGTCTCAGAAGGTCTGTCATGCTGCACTCTCTGCGGCGTTCTTGGGAGCGACGCCGAGATAGGCTTCCTGCACGATCGGCGAGGCGATCACCTCGGCGGGCGGGCCATCCGCAACAAGTTGCCCGTTATGCAGCACGATGATGCGATCGGCGAGCGAGCGCACCACGTCCATCTTGTGCTCGACGAGGAGGATGATCTTGCTCCTGTCCTGCTTGAGCTGCGCGATCAGGTTCAAAACGACCGGCACCTCGTCGATGCTCATGCCGGCGGTCGGCTCGTCGAACATGAACACTTTCGGCTCCAGCGCGATCATCAGGGCGACCTCGAGCTTGCGCTGGTCGCCATGCGACAGTGCGGTCGCGGCGACGCCCCGGCGGCTGCCGAGCGCAACCTGGTCGAGGATGCCGTCTGCGCGGGCGATCAGGTCGCGGCGGACCATCCAGGGCCGCAGCATGTCGTAATGGGTGCCGTTCGCCGCCTGCACGGCGAGGCGCACGTTCTCTTCCACGGTCAGGTTCGGAAAGAGGTTGGTGAGCTGGAAGGCGCGGCCAAGGCCGGCGCGGGTGCGCAGCGGCGCGGAATGCTGGGTGATGTCGGTGCCGTCGAACAGGATGCTGCCGCTCGAGGCGCGGAGCTGGCCTGAGATCAGGTTGAAATAGGTGGTCTTGCCGGCGCCGTTCGGCCCGACGATCGCGGTGAGCTCACCCGGGCGGAACGTGCAGGTCACGCTGTTGACCGCGACGTGGCCGCCAAAGCGGATGGTGAGATCGCGGGTTTCGAGGGTCAGAGTCATTGAGCGTCTGATGAGTTTGGGGTGTATCCGCGATCACGGAGCGCCCCCTCCCCCGCTTGCGGGGGAGGGCAGGGGAGAGGGTATCTCCGCAACGGGACAGTCCCCGAGAGGAGAAAGCCCTCACCCGGCGCTTCGCGCCGACCTCTCCCGCAAGCGGGAGAGGTGAAGCAAGAGCGCTCAGCGCTTGTTGCGGACGGGAACGTCCATGTCCTCGATCTTCAGCTCGCGCACCGGCTCGAGCACGGCCCAGGCGACGTTCGGATCGACCTTGACCTTGAAGTGATACATGCTCTGGAGCGCCTGATGGTCCTCCTTGCGGAACACCATCTTGCCCTTCGGCGTGTCGAACTCCAGGCCTTCCATCGCCGTGATCAGCTTCTCGGTGTCGGTCGACTTCGCCTTGGTGACGGCGGCGACGACGGACATCGCGGCGGCAAAGCCGCCCGCGGTGAAGAAGTCCGGCGGCGCGTTGAAGCGCTTCTGGTGCTCGGCGACCAGCCAGTCGTTCACCGGGTTCTTCGGAATCTCATAGAAATAATAGGTCGCGCCCTCCATGCCGGGCAGGCCCTTGTAGGCGGCGAGCGCCGGCAGGATGTTGCCGCCGGTGGACAGCTCGATGCCGTAGCGCTTCGGGTCCATGTCCTGGAGCTTGGCCAGCGGATTGCCGGCGCCGGCCCAGATCACCCAGATCACCTTGCGGCCCGGCTTGTCCTTCAGCGCGTCGAACAGGCGCTGGCCGACCGCGGTGAAGTCGGTGGTCGAGGTCGGCGCATATTCTTCGGCGGCGAGCGTCGCGCCGGTCTTGGCCAGCGCCTCCTTGAAGGCGGCGACGCCGTCGCGGCCGAAGGCGTAGTCCTGCGCCAGCGTCGCCACGGTGACGCCCTGCTTGCCGATCGCGACCGCATTGGAGATCGCGTCCTGCGACGAATTGCGCGCGGTGCGGAAGATGTAGCGATTCCACTTCTCGCCGGTAATCTGGTCCGCGACCGCGGGCTCGACGATCAGGATCTTCTTGTTCTCCTCGGCGACCGGGAGAATGGCGAGCGCCGCGGCCGACGAGGTCGTGCCGATCGCGATGTCCGCCTTGTCGTCCTGATAGGCTTCCGCGAGCGCGGCCTTCGACAGGTCCGGCTTGCCCTGGTCGTCCTTGGTGATGATGACGATCTTGCGGCCGTCGAGCGACATGGTGCCCTTGGTGGCGTATTCAAAGCCCATTTTCAGGCCGGTCTCGGTCTGCTTGGCATAGGCTTCGAGCGGACCGGTCTTGCCGTAGATCAGCGCGACCTTGAGATCGTCGGCCCGTGCGGAGGTGCCCGCGGCGAGCGCGAGGATGGTTGTTGTTATGATGAGTGATCGACGCACGATGGTCCCTCCTGATTCAAGACTTGTGGTGACAGCGATTTGCACAACGTTACGAACATTGCAATTGAACCTTCCGGCGGAGCATGCCGGCATGCGAGCATGCATCATTTTTAGGCCTGCCGTGTGACGCGTGTAGCGTCGGGTATGATCGAGGCGGCCGTTGCCTCGACCTGCCGCCGATCCGACTGCGCCTCTTCCGCGCTCTCGAAGATATGCGGCGCGACGCCGCGCCGCTCCAGGGCCTCGCCGAGCTTGATGCGCAGGAAGCCGGACGTGGTGTAGCGCGACACGCCGGAATAGAAGCGGTCGACGAGGCTGCGCACCATGGCCGAATAATCGTCCATCAATTCCGGCAGGATCGAGAAGTTGTCATAATTGACGATGGCGTAGACCCGGCGGCCGAGCGGCGCCAGCTTGGACTCGACGATTTCAGCGATGGTGTCGATCTCGGCCTTGCTGCGCAGCGGATAGCGTTCCAGGTTGACGAAGAACAGGTTCTGCTGCTCGTCCAGCGTGAAGCGCTGGTCGAGCGGGATGGTCAGCAGTCTTTCGCGCAGCTCCATCATGTCCTCGCGGAAGATGCGTGCGTCCATCTGCACCGGGTTGCGCGGGATCAGCGGCTTGAAATCCATCAGGCGCAGGATGTCGCGTTCGATGTCGATGCCGGGCGCGACCTCGACGAGCTCGAGGCCGTCGGGGCGCAGGCTGAAGACGCAGCGTTCGGTGACATAGAGCACCCGCTGTCCCCGCGCCGCCGAAATGGCGCCGCTGAAGGTGACATGCTCGACCTTGTCGACGAATTTGCGCGACGTCGCCTCCTCGACGATCGACAGCTTGCCGCCCTCGACCGCGATGCGCTGCTTGCCCGCGCCGAAGGTGCCGACGAACACGACCTCCTTGGCGTTCTGGCTGATATTGATGAAGCCGCCGGCGCCGGCGAGCTTCGGCCCGAACTTGCTGACATTGAGGTTGCCGGCGCGATCGACCTGGGCGAGGCCGAGGAAGGCGGCATCCAAGCCGCCGCCGTCGTAGAAGTCGAACTGGTAGGGCTGGTCGATCACCGCCTGGGTGTTGATCGCCGCGCCGAAATCGATCCCGCTCGCGGGAATGCCGCCGATCACGCCGGGCTCCGCCGTCAGCGTGATCAGGTCGATGATGCGCTCCTCATTGGCGACCGAGGCGATGCCTTCGGGCATGCCGATGCCGAGATTGACGACGCTGTTGGCCTTCAATTCGAACGCGGCGCGGCGGGCGATGATCTTGCGCTCGCTCATCGGCATCACCGGCAGCGACGCCGCGCGCACCCGGATCTCGCTCGAATAGGCGGGGTTATATTGGGTGCCGAACGTCTGCCAGTGATGCTCGGGCTTCGCCACCACGACGCAATCGACGAGGATGCCGGGAATCCTGACCTGGCGCGGATTGAGGCTGCCGCTTTCGGCGACGCGCTCGACCTGCGCGATGACGATGCCACCGGAATTATGCGCCGCCATGGCGATGGCGAGCGCTTCCAGCGTCAGCGCCTCCTTCTCCATGGTGAGGTTGCCGTCGGGATCGCCGGTGGTGGCACGGATGATGCCGACATGGATGGGGAATGTCTTGTAGAGCAGGCAGTCCTCGCCGCCGATCCTGATCAGCTCCACCATGTCCTCGGTGGTGCGTTCATTCAGCTTGCCGCCGCCATTGCGGGGGTCGACGAAGGTGCCCATGCCGACGCGGGTGATGTGGCCGGGCCGGTGTGCGGCGATGTCGCGGAACAGATGGGTGATCACGCCTTGCGGCAGGTTGTAGGCCTCGATCTGGCCCGCGATCGCAAGCTGCTGCAGTTTGGGGGCAAGGCCCCAATGGCCGCCGATCACGCGGCGGACCAAGCCTTCATGCGCGAAATGATTGAGGCCGCGATGCTTGCCGTCGCCCTGGCCCGCGGCATAGACCAGCGTCAGATTGCGCGGCTTGCCTTGGGTGTAGGGCGCATCGCCCTCGCTCGCGAGATAGAGTTCCTCCAGCGCAACTGCGATCTCTTCAGCGAAACCGATGCCGACGAAGCCGCCGGTGGCGACCGTGTCGCCGTCGCGGATCAGCATGATGGCTTCCGCCGCGGTGACGACCTTGCCTTTTTCCGAATTACGCAAATAGGGCAGAGCTGGGTGCTGGTTCACGGCGTTCCTCCCGATTCATGGACAGTATGCCGTCGTTGCGGTGCGTCGATCTTATCGCGAGGAGCGGCCCTGCAACAGGCTGCTCCTCGCGACGGGAGGGGTCTCAGGCCTGAACCATCTTGCGCGTTTCGGTGGCGAAATAGACCGACACGATGGTGATGAGCGCCAGCGCGATCATGTAGAGCGAGATCGGCCAGGTGGCCGGTGCATAGGCCGTCATCAGGCCGGTCGCGATCAGCGGCGACAGCGCGCCGGCGAAGATCGAGGCGAGGTTGTAGCCGAGCGAGACGCCGCTGTAGCGCACCTTGGTGCCGAACAGCTCGGACAGGAAGCTCGCCTGCGGGCCGTACATCGCGGCGTGGCCGACGGCGAGGCCCAGCACGATCGCGATCCAGGCATATTGCGGGTTCTTGGTCGACAGCAGCATGAACAGCGGAAACGACATCAGTGCGGAAAAGACCGCGCCGAAGATGTAGATCGGCCGCCGCCCGACGCGGTCGGACAGCGCCCCGAATGCCGGAATGGTGAAGGTCTCGATCGCCGCGCCGATCAGCACGCCGTTGAGCATGTCCTGCTTGTTCATGCCGAGCGACTGCGTGGCGTAAGCGAGCACGAAGGTCGCGTAGATGTAGAAGAAGCCGTTTTCGGCGAAGCGCGCGCCCATCGCGAGCAGGATGTTCTTGGGATACATCCGGATCGCCTCGAGGATCGGCATCTTCACTTCCTGCTTGGTGTCCTTGACCTTCTGGAATTCCGGCGATTCCGCGATGGTGAAGCGGATCCACAGGCCGACCAGCACCAGCGCGATCGAGAACAGGAACGGGATGCGCCAGCCCCAGGCATAGAGCTGGGCGTCGGTCAGCACCGAGGACACCACGGAGAATACCAGCGTGCCGAGCACGAGGCCGAGCGGCGCCCCGAGCTGCGGCCAGCTGCCGTAGAAGCCGCGTCTGTCGGCGGGGGCGTGCTCGACCGCCATCAGCACGGCGCCGCCCCATTCGCCACCGAGACCAAAGCCCTGGATCAGGCGGCAGGTCACGAGCAGGATCGCCGCCCAGATGCCGGCGGTCTCGTAGGTCGGCAGGAAGCCGATCGCCGCGGTCGCTGCGCCCATGATCAGCAGCGTGAGATAGAGCATGGTCTTGCGGCCGATCTTGTCGCCGTAGTGTCCGAACACGACGCCGCCGAGCGGGCGCGCGATGAAGCCGAGCGCGTAGGTCGCGAACGCCAGCAGCGTTCCCATCATGGGGTCGAAGGTCGGGAAGAACAGCTTGTTGAAGATCAGCGCCGCGGCGGTGCCGTAGAGGAAGAAATCGTACCACTCGATGGCCGTGCCGATCAGGCTCGCCGTGGCGACCGTGACGTGCGACGGCTGCTTTGCCTGAAGCGGATGAATCGTGATCGCTTCACTCATCTGGCGCTCTCCCTGGTTGCGAATGCGCATGTGCAGCATGCGTCATTGTGCAAAAGCGAAGAGCAAGCTCCGCGCCAGATGCCGTCAGTTTGCGCAAGAGGGCTGAAAACCCAGCAGATTCAGTGCAGACGTCGAAGCAGGGGCGCCGGGCGCGGTGTCAGGAATCCGAGACTCCGGACACGCGGTGTCTCGAAACTCAGACGGGCACGAGTCCCTCGTCATTCCGGGGCGCGCGTGAGCGCGAGCCCGGAATCCATGGCGCTACGATCTCTGCGGCCCGATGGATTCCGGGCTCGCGACTTCATCGCGCCCCGGAATGACACGAAAACCTCACACGCCGTCAGGGCCAGATCCTGTAGCCAGCCCGAACTTGGCGAGCTTCTTGTAGAAGGTGGCGCGCGAGATGCGCAGCATCTTGGCGGCCTCGGAGATCTGGCCGTTGCTGGCCGCGAGCGCCTGTTCGAGCGTGTGCTTCTCGAACTCCGCCTCGGCCTCGGCATAGGGCACCACGATGCCGGCCGCCCGCGCCGGCGCGGCCAAGCTCGCATCGGCGTCGACCGGAAGGATGCGCGCAAAATCGTCGCCGGTCAGCCGTCCGGAATCGCTGAGGATCAGCGCGCGCTCCAGGATGTTGCGGAGCTCGCGGACGTTGCCCGGCCAGCCGTAGCGGGCAAGCGCCGCAAGCGCGCTCGGCGTGATCCTGGCGCTGACGTAATCGCCGGAGGCGCTGATGTCCTCGAGCAGCCGCGTGCTGATATCGGGAAGATCGCCCAGGCAGTCGCGCAGCGGCGGCAGGTCGATCGAGAGCACGTTCAGCCGGTAATAGAGGTCGGCCCGGAACGCGCCGTCGCTGACGCGCTTGCGCAGATCCATATTGGTGGCGGCGATCACGCGGACGTCGACCTTGGACACCTTGTCCGAGCCGAGCGGCTCGATCTCGCGCTCCTGGAGCACGCGCAGCAGCTTGGCCTGCAATTGCAGCGGCATCTCGCCGATCTCGTCGAGGAACAGGGTGCCGCCGTCGGCGACGCGGAATTTGCCCTCGCGGCCCTTGCGGTCGGCGCCGGTATAGGCGCCGGGCGCGGTGCCGAAGAATTCGGACTCGATCAGCGTATCGGGGATGGCCGCGACATTGACACTGACGAACGGCTTTTCGGCGCGCGAGGAGGCGTTGTGGATCGCCTGCGCCAGCATCTCCTTGCCCGTTCCGGTCTCGCCGGTCAGCAGCACGGTGACGTTCTGCCGCGCCGCGCGGGCAGCCAGCTCCTTGGCCTGTGCGATTCCCGCCGTCGCGCCGACGAAATCGGCGAAGGTGAAGCGCGCGGCGCGGGGGTTGGACAATTGCCGCCGCGCCAGCCGCAGATCGCTCTCGAGCTGCGTGACGCGGACCAGCAGGGGCTTCAGGCTCTCCAGATGATCATAGAGCACGAAACCGATCGCGCCGATGATCTCGCGGTTCTCGTCCTCGATCGGCATCCGCGTGACGACGAGCTGCTCGCCGCCGAGCTCCATGATGTCGAGCAGGATCGGCTCGCCGGTCTCGACGACCCTCCGCATCAGGCTGTTCGGAATGATCTCCTCGATCGGCCGGCCGATCGCCTCGGAGGTGCGCTTGAGGCCGAGCGCCGCAAGGTATTTCTCGTTGACGTAGACGACCCGCCCGCCGCGATCGATCGCAATCGCGCCCTCGCAGAGATGCTCCAGCCGCTCGAACAGCGTCACCATCGCGCGCGCACGGAGATAGACGGGATCGCTGACGGCGGAGGAGGCGGGCATGACGTACCTCGCGGGAAGTCCACCCGCTTATTAGCAAAAGGCCAGCAATTTCAAAGGAGAGAATTGGCGTGACGGGGTTAACGACGGCGCCCGTTTGCCCTCAGTCGTCGTCCCGGACAAGCGCAGCGAAGCGGAGCGCAGATCCGGGACCCCCGCGCGAGCGCTTGCGCTCGTCGCGATAACCACAGGCAGTGGTTTGGCGAAGGCTCGGAGTGGGCAACTCACGCAGCAACTTCTCCCTGTGGTTATGGTTCCCGGGTTCGCGCTTCGCGCGCCCCGGGACGACAACGGTGGTTGTTGCCGGCCTACCGTCGATACCCGCTCGCCCGCGAATAACCTTGCCGGTTCTGCTGCATCGGGCGGGTTGCGACGCTGGCGCGCGCTTCGCTGGCGGCGGGCGGTGCGAGCTTCAGCTCCTCCAGGAAGATCGGCCGCGAGAAGTAATAGCCCTGCGCGTAGCGGATCTTGGTCGCGGCCTGGAGATAGGCCAGCTCCTCGTAGGATTCCAGGCCCTCGGCGATGACGGTCATGCCGAGCGCGTCGCTCAAGGATTCGATCGCGCGCAAAATGCCCTGGCTGCGCGGCCGCTTATGGATGTCGGTGATGAAGGAGCGGTCGATCTTGATCTCGTCGGCGGTGATGTCGGCCAGCGCCGAGAGCGAGGAATAGCCGGTGCCGAAATCGTCGATCGAGATGCCGACGCCGAGCTTGCGGAACATCGGCAGGATCTCGTCCTGAAAATGGTTCTTGGCGACGAAGGCGTCTTCCGTCACCTCGATCATGAAGCGTTTGGGGAAGCCGGTGTCATCAAGCGCCTGCGCGAAGCTGCGCATGAATTCGAGGTTGCCGGCCTGCTTGGCGGCGACGTTGATGCTGATGGTCGCTTCCGCGCCGAACGTGTCGTTGATCAAGTCGATCGATTTGACGATCTCGGCCAGCACGAGATGGGTCAGCTCGTCGATCAGGCCGAGCTCGCCGGCAAGGTCGATGAACGAGCCGGGCGCCTGGATCACGCCTTCGTCGTCGCGCAATCGCACCAGGGCCTCGATGCCCTTCACGGCCTGCGTGCGGATGTCGACCTTGGACTGGAACGCGCAGCAGAAGCGCTTTTCCAGCAGCGCGAGTCGCAGCGACTGCTCGACCTTCATCCGCGCCAGCGCCTCCCGCTCCATGCTGGAATCGAAGAAGGCCGCCGACCCCTTGCCGTCGTTCTTGATGCGGTACATCGCGATGTCGGCGTTCTGGCGCAGCGTCTCGAAGCTGCTTCCGTGATCCGGGTAGAGGCTGATGCCGACGGAGGTGGAGGCGAACACCTCCGAATGGTCGATGAAGAACGGCGCAGTCAGTCGCTCGAGCGTCGATTGCATGAATTCGGCGACTTCCTCCTGGCTCTGGATCGGGGAGAGCAGCAGCAGGAATTCGTCGCCGGAGATACGCGACAGCATGTCGGAATCGCGCAAGTCGCGTCCGAGCCGCTTCGACAGCTCGACCAGCAGCGCGTCGCCGACGGCGTGGCCGTAATAGTCGTTGATGTGCTTGAAATTGTCGACATCGAGAAAGGCGAGCGCGAAGCGCTCGCCGGCGCTGTCGCGGGCGAGCAGGCTGTTGGCGCGGTGCTCGATCACGCGCCGCGAGGGCAATCCCGTCAGCTCGTCGAAATAGGCCGAGCGGAACAGCTGGTCCTCGAAGTTCTTCTGCTCGGTGATGTCGGAGGAGGCCGAGATCAACAGCTCGCGTCCGGCGAGGCGGACGGGACGATGCGTCGTGAGCAGCACCTGCCGCGCTGCGCCGTCGTGAAGCGCCTCCTCGGCGACGACGGCCTTGCCGGCGCTCAGCGCCCGCCTGCACGCTTCCCGGCGCGGCGTCAGATCCAGCGACGGACGGCTACCGTCGATGCCGAGTTGGGCGGCCGCCGCATCGTTGACCAGCAGAAGCTCGCCATGAGCGTCCTGCACGGTCAGGCCGGCCGGCAGCATTCTAACGATTTCCTTGAGAAAACCGAGCTCGGCTTCGCTGGCGCCGGAATACTTGTTGTCGTTCATAGAAGCCATGAATCTTGTTGTTCAGCGCGCCTTTGCAATGCACGCAATCATGCGCAGTTCCCTCTTAAGTTTGGTTAAGGGGTCCGGAGAAATACGGGGGTGTTTTCGACGAAACTTGCGGCGATGCGACGCGCGCCGCCGATCGTCATTAACAGAGCGTCAACGCCGCTTACGAAACGGCGTGCGGAGCGCGCGCTCTCTTTCGCTTCCATTGAATCTTGACGTGCGATGGCTTCGACTGAAATCGGTGCGAGCCGTAGTGGACACCATCCGCCGGCAAGGCAATCGCATGTGATCTTGGCAGTCGCCTGAGCGCGCGCCTCGTCCTTCGAGACGACCGCTTCAGCGGTCTCCTCAGGATGAGGCTAACGAGCGGCAGTGCCCGTTGAAACGGCTGCCGCGCACTCCGTCCTCATCCTGAGGAGCCCGCTAAAGCGGGCGTCTCGAAGGATGGCCGCAGCGAAACTCTCTCAATGTGATGGCCCTGCTCCCGCCGGGGAGAGGTGATCATCCGCTAACCGTTTGGCGGGATGCGGCATTGCATGATGCAATGCAGGCCGGTGGCCAGATACGAGATCTCGGTCTTGCCGTCGAAGGCGGATAGCGCCGACTTCAGCAATTTGGTGCCGAAGCCCGGTGCCGACACTTCGCCGATGCTCGGTCCCTCGGTCTCATCCCAGGTGACGATCAGGCGATCGCCGTCGACGGTCCATGAGACCTGAAGCAAGCCGCGCGGCGCGGAGAACGCGCCATATTTGCCCGCGTTGGTGGCGAGCTCGTGAAACATCAGCGACAGCGTGACCGCAAGCTTCGGCGGCAGGTACAGCCGCTCGCCATTGAGCGTGAAGCGGACATGGCCGTAAGGCCCGAGCTCCGCGATCAGGAGATCGCGGATGTCGCAGCCCCCCTTGTCGATCCGCGAGATCAGATCGTCGGTCGTGGCCAGCGACCGCAGCCTCGGATCGATCCGGTCCCAGACCTGCGGCTGGTCGTGCAGCACTTGGTGCAGCACGGCGTGCACCGTCGACAATTTGTTCTTCAGCCGGTGCTGGAGCTCGTCGACCAGCAGCTTGCGATAGTCTTCCTCCTCGATCAGGCGTTTGGAGATCCGCCGCTGCTCGATCAGCAGCGAGCGATAGTGCTCGACGCCCCAGATGGTGAGCGCGCAGACTACCCAGTAGAGCGTCAGCAGGGCAAACCGGGCACGATCGGCAAAGGCATCGCCGAAATTCACGACCACGCCGAGCACGCCGCCGACCAGCGCCGTCACGATGCCGATCCGGAAGCCACCGAAGGCGGCGGCGAAGAACACGGCCGGGAAATACGGGGTGAAGTAGACGTCGGGCCGCACCTGCGCGAGAGCCCAGCGCGCCAGCGTCGCAACCAGCAGGCAGGCGATCGCGAAGGCGATACTCAGACCGAGCGATGGCGGCGCCACACCCTGCCAGCCCTTGCGGAACTCGTCGATCAGCTTCCCCATGCCCGGCCCGGTCGCGATGCTCGTTCGAAAATCGAGCGATGGTTGCGAATGTTACGCATGTCGGAAGCGCAAGCAAAGCTTGCCTTGCCGCGAGCCGGCGGGAATAGTGACCGTCGCGGCGCCGTCATCTGTCAGTGTCCGCCATCAGAAATCAAATCAATCGAAAACGGGAACATTCCATGGGCAGGCTGGACGGCAAGGTTGCGGTCATCACCGGCGCGACGAGCGGGATCGGATTGCGTACCGCGGAAGTCTTCGTTGCCGAAGGTGCCAAAATTGTGATCGCGGGTCGCCGCGTGGCGGAAGGCGAGGCGCTGGCGAAGCAGCTCGGGGCCAACTGCATCTTCCGCCAGACCGATGTGACGGTCGAAGCGCAGATGCAGGCGCTGATCGCGCTCGCGGTGGACAAGTTCGGCCGGATCGACTGCCTGTTCAACAATGCCGGCGGCCCGGCGCAGACCGGCGGCATCGAGGGCCTCGAGGTCGAGCGGTTCGACGCGGCGATGGCGACGCTGGTGCGCAGCGTCATGCTCGGCATGAAGCACGCCGCGCCCCACATGAAGAAGCAGGGGGCCGGCAGCATCATCAACAATGGTAGCATCGCCGGCCGCCTCGCCGGCTTCTCCTCGTCGGTGGTCTACGGCGCGGCCAAGGCCGCGGTGATCCATCTCACCAGATGCGTGGCGATGGAGCTCGGCGAGTCCAACGTGCGCGTCAACTCGATCTCGCCCGGCGCGATCGCGACCGGCATCTTCGGCAAGGCGCTGGGGCTGTCGACCGATGCGGCGGAGAAGACGCCGGCGGTGATGCGCGAAGTCTACAAGACCGCGCAGCCGATCCCGCGCGCCGGCCTGCCCGATGACATCGCCCACGCCGCGGTGTTTTTGGCCAGCGACGAATCGAGCTTCATCAACGGCCACGACCTCGTCATCGACGGCGCCATGACCGGCGGCCGTAACTGGAGCCAGCAGCAGCAGGGTTATGTCGCCCTGCGCAAGGCATTCGATCAGGGGGCATAGGAGCCACGGCGACGGAGTCGTAGGGTGGGTAAAGCGAAGCGTGCCCACCAATTCTTTCTCCGCGAGATATGGTGGGCACGGCGCTTCGCGCCTTTGCCCACCCTACGAAACCAGCTTTCCGTCATTGCGAGGAGCCCTTGCGACGAAGCAATCCAGACTGCTTCCGCCGAGGCAGTCTGGATTGCTTCGCGGAGCCTGTCATCGGGCCGCGCTTCGCGCGGACCCGTTGGCTCGCAATGACGATTGCGGCTACACCGCCTTCACCGTCACCTTCAGTCCGTCGCGTGGCTTCGGGATTGGCCATGCCTGCCAGGGGGGCTTGTAGCCCGGCTCCAGCGACACCGCGATGTTCTGCAAAAAGTGTCGCGCAAAGCACTTTGCCTGCATGTAGGCGAAATGCAGGCCGAGGCACATATGCGCGCCGCCGCCGAACGGCACCCAGGCGAAGCGATGCCGGTTGCGCTGGGCGTCTTCGGTGAAGCGGAGCGGATCGAAGCGGTCGGGCTCCGGCCAGATGTCGTGCATGTGATGGGTGTAGAGCGGATTGACGCCGACCGGGGTCCCGGCAGGAATGGTGTATCCCTTGAAAGTGAAATCGCGCATGGCGTAGCGCGGTAGCGACGGCACCGGCGGCCTGATCCGCAGCGTCTCCTTGAACGCCATTTCCGACAGCGGCATCTTTTCGAGATCATCAAAGCCCGTCGGGGCGTCGGCCGAAAGTCCGAGCGCCAGAACCTCTTCGCGCAGCCTCTGCTGCCAATCGGGATGCGCCGCCAGCTCGCCGATGAAGGAGGTGAGGGACGAAGTCAGCGTGTCGTGCGCGGCCATCATCAGGAAGCTCATGTGGTCGATGATGTCCTGCTCGGAGAGCAGTGCGCCGTCCTCGTGAGTCGCATGGCAGAGTTGGGAGAACAGATCCTCGCCACCGTCCCTGGCGCGGCGGAGCGGAATCTGTTCGCGGAAATAGGTGACGACGCGCTTTCGTCCGGCCACTCCGCGCGCCATCTGGGTGCCCGGCAACGGACGGCGGATCGGGGCGATGGAGGCTGCCACCATGTCGGCAAAGGCGAGGTTGATCTGGTTGACCTCCGGTCCGATGTCGGCGCCGAGAAACGACGTCGCGGCGAGGTCAAGGGTGAGCTGCTTCATCGCGGGATAGAGCTGCATCGTGCCGGGCTTCGCTCTCCACTGCGCGATCCGCGCCGCGATGCCCTTATCGAGCTCGCCCAGATAGGACTTCATCGGTCCGGACTTGAACGCGACCGACAGCGCCTTGCGATGCAGGCGGTGTTCGTCGAAATCGAGCAGCATCAGGCCGCGCGGGAACAGCAGTTCGAGAACGTGATTCCAGCCATGGGTCGACGAGAACAGCTTTTGCTGGTCGAACAGCACGAGCTCGTTGGCCTCGGGTCCGAGCAGCACGACGTTGGTTTGGCCAAACGAGTGGGTCCGATAGACCGGTCCGTATTTCCTGGCGGCCGCCTCGACGAAGCCCTTGGGGTCGGCCAGCACCTGGAACGTCTTGCCGATGATCGGCCAGCCCTCGTCGCCCGGAATGTGCGTCAACTGGTTACGCCTGGGCGACGTGAAGGGGACGCCGGGAGAGGCAACGCTTGGCATCGACATGCTGCTGACTCCGATTGACTTGCAGGGCTAGCATAGCACGGTCCGGACCGAATGACGTGCCGCCGCGCCCTTCCGAATTCACGGCCGCGCGAGCCTATCCCTGCTGCTTCGCGGCTTCCTTTTGCAGATCCGGCGCGTTGACGGCGGGAATGGCGACGCGGCCGGGGCCGGTCACCTTCAGCGCCTCGGCGGCCTTCTCGTTCTCCATGATTTTCGCCATCACGGCCTGGCCTGCGCGTTCGAAGATCGCGCGGTTCTCGATCACGAATTTTTGCGACTTGCGCAGGCCATCGATGTAGCCGTTGATCTCGGGCACGACGTAGCGCGCCACCATGTCCCAGCTCCGCCGCGTATTTTCCGGATTGGCCCAGTCGTGCACGAAGCCGATGATGGCGCCGACACCGCCGGACACCTGCATCACGTTCTTGATGGTTTTGACGAGATCGTCGGGCGTCCCGATGGTGGAGGCCGCGCCCTCGACGAAGGCGGTCTTGTCCACGGCCTCGTCCGGCGAGGAGAAGGCGGTGAGGCCCGGCCGTTGCAGCGTGCCGACATTATATTCGTTGTGCCAGCGCATCAGGCCGGCGCCGGCTTCGCGGCGCGCCTGCTCGCGGGTCTCGGCGATGTGAAAGGTCAGGAGCACGCGCCAGTCGGCGCGATTGACCGTGGTGCCGTGCTTTTTCGCGGCGTCCTCGGCGAACTGCCATTGCTGTTGCAGCGACATCAGTCCCTGCGTGGTCATCGAGCCCAGCGAGATGATGCCGATGCCGTATTTGCCGGCCAGCGTCATGCCGGAGGGCGAGATCTGCGAGGCCACGACGAAGGGCATCTCCTCCTGCAAGGGCAGGATCTGGAGCGCGGCATCGTTCATGGTGAACCAGTCGCTCCTGGCGGTGACGCGCTCGCCATTGAAGAGGCGGCGGATCACGCCGATCGCCTCGTCCTGGCGATCGCGTTGCGTCATCGGGTCGATGCCGAGCGTGTGCGCGTCCGAGGCCAGCGCGCCCGGGCCGGAGCCGAAGATGGCGCGGCCGCCGGTCATGTGATCGAGCTGCACCATGCGCTGGGCGACGTTGAAGGGGTGGTGATAGGGCAGTGACACCACGCCGGTGCCGAGCTTGATCCGCTTGGTGCGCTCGCCCGCCGCGGCCAGGAACATCTCGGGCGAGGCGATCATCTCCCAGCCGGAGGAGTGATGCTCGCCGCACCAGAACTCGTCATAGCCGAGCGCGTCGAGCTGCTCGACCAGGTCGAGATCGCGCCGGAACTGGAGCATCGGATGCTCCCCGATCGGATGATGCGGGGCAAGGAAGGCTCCGAATTTCAGGCGCGCCATGGCGTTCTCTCCGGCTTCGATTTTCTGTTTGTTGAGGCGGTGAGGCTACGTGCTGGAAAGAGCGAACGCAATCTCGCGATGTCCCGTGCGACGGAATGCTGGGCATGCAGGGAGACGGGAGCGGCAAGCTTCTGATCGCGCGTGCGATCTCTGCTCTCCCGCTCCCCGTCCTTACGGTAGGGCAATCGCATATGACTATTGGCGGCGCCTGAGCGCACGCCTCGCCCTTCGAGACGACCGCTCCGCGGTCTCCTCAGGATGAGGCTAAGCGGCAGGGTTGTCTGTTGAAATTGCTGCCGCACACTCCGTCCTCATCCTGAGGGCCCGCCCAAAGGCGGGCGTCTCGAAGGATGGCCGCAGAGAAACAGCCTGCATACGCGATACCCCTGGTCCTTACGGGGAGAGGTGAAGGAAGCACAGGAGTCCTACCTCTGAGGTAATCGCGACACCGCACGCGATCTGAGACCATCGGGCAACGACAATTCAGGTTCACGCGCCGATGCATCAAGCCGTCACGAAGCAGATCGATACGTCCCGCCGCTGGTGGGTGCTGGCCATCGTCGTTGCCGCCCAGTTCATGTTCGGCGTCGACGCCTTCATCGTGAACGTCGCCATTCCCACCATCGCGGTCGATCTGAAGGCGTCACCGGCGCAGATCGAATCCGTCATCGCGATCTATCTGATGGCCTATGCCACGCTGGTCGTCACCGGCGGCCGGCTCGGCGACATTCACGGCACGAAGACTATCTTCCTGGCCGGTGTGCTCGGCTTCACGGCGACCTCGCTGTGGTGCGGCCTCGCGCAGTCGGGTGCGGAGCTGATCGTGGCGCGGCTGGCGCAGGGCGCCACCGCTGCGCTGATGGTGCCGCAGGTGCTGGCGACGCTGCACCTGCTGTTCACCGACGAGACGCGTAACCGCGCCTTTGCCATCTACGGCATCGTGCTCGGGCTCGCAGGCGCTGCGGGCTTCCTGCTTGGCGGCCTGCTGGTCACGATCGATCTCGCCGGTACCGGCTGGCGCGCGGTGTTCTTCGTCAACGTGCCCTGCGGCCTCGCGATCGCCGCTGCCGCCTGGCGCATCATGCCGTCGGTACCGCGCCGGGCCGGCACAAGGCTCGACATCAAGGGCAGCGTGGTCCTGTTCGCAGGGTTATTGTGCCTGATCGGGCCGCTGCTGTTCGGCCATGATTTCGGCTGGGCGCCGTGGCTATGGGCGGTGATGGGAAGCGGCGGCGCCATCCTCGCCGCATTCCTGAAGCTGGAGCATGCGATGGCGCGCGCCGGCGGCATGCCGCTGATCGATCTCACATTGCTGTCGGACGCGGCCTTCCTGCGCGGCCTCGGCGCCGCCTTCTTTTTCTTCCTCGCCAATCTCTCGTTCTATCTGGTGATGACGCTGTTCATGCAGCGCGGCCTGAAGATTCCGCCGCTCGCGGCCGGCATGGCCTTCATTCCGCTCGCGCTGGCCTTTGTCGTGGCATCCCGCCACAGCGCGACGCGGGCGCGGCATCGCGGCACCAAGGTGCTGATAGAAGGCTGCATGTTGCAGATCGCAGGCCTCGCCGCGCTCGCGCTCGTTGCAGGCTATGTCGATAAGCCGACGGCGATCGCACTTGCGTTCACCATGGTCATCTTCGGCTACGGCCAGGGGCTGGTGATGGCACCGCTCTCGGGCGCCGTGCTCTCGACAGTGAAATCCGTCGCCGCAGGCTCTGCCTCCGGCGCGTATGGCACCACGGCGCAGATCGGAAATGCGGCCGGAGTGGCCGCAATCGGCGCAACGTTCTTCGCGATCGAAGCGCTGCAATCAGCGCGCGCAGGATTTCTCGTCTCACTCGCGCTGTTTGTGACATTAATCATGATCTGCGCCGCATTTCTGGCGTGGATGCGCCGCGCATCTGCATGAAGTTGAGGCATTGCGGTTAATACATGCGGATTTCCGCGGGATTACCGATGATTTAGGGCCGGTCGACAGCACACGGCCTTTTTATTTTGCGCTGCAGCAACTATTTGGTTTGGCTGAACGTTGGACGTCGCCCCACCAGGAAGTTGCCGTGTCACTAGCCAGAAATGTCGATCTCTTGAGACGCCTGCCGAAGCTGAACGGTCTGCGCTTTGCCGATTTTGGCCAAGGCGCAGATGCATCCAGCCCGCTGCAGGAGATCACGAGCTTCGGCGCCAATCCCGGAAACTTGCGCATGTTCGCGTTCGTGCCGGCGCAATTGCAGAGGCCGCGTGCGCTCGTCGTCGTGCTGCATGGCTGCGGCCAGACCGCGGCCGGATACGATCTCGGCGCGGGATGGTCGACGCTCGCAAGGCATTACGGCTTCGCGCTGCTGATGCCCGAGCAGCAGCGCATCAACAACGGCAACACCTGCTTCAACTGGTTCAATCCGGAGGACACGGCGCGGGACAGCGGCGAGGCGCGTTCGATCCGCGAGATGATCGCGCACATGGTCGACGCGCACCGGATCGATTCCCGGCGCATCTTCGTCACCGGCCTGTCGGCCGGCGGCGGCATGACGTCGGTGCTGCTCGCGACCTATCCCGAAGTCTTCGCCGCCGGTGCGGTGATCGCGGGCCTGCCCTACGGCATCGCCGCGAATCTGCGCGAGGCGCTGGACGGGATGTTTCATTCCCCGGTGCGCCCCGCGCGCGAACTCGGCGATCTCGTGCGCCGCGCCTCTGATTATCGCGGACCCTGGCCGAAGATCTCGGTGTGGCACGGCAGCGCCGACCGCACCGTCAATCCCGGCAATGCCAACGAGATCGTCAAGCAATGGCTCGACCTCCATGGTCTGCCCGACGTGCCGATGGCGGAGACCAATGTCGACGGCTATCCGCGCCAGGCTTGGTGGAACAGGGACGGCGAGACGCTGGTCGAATCCTACGCCATCACCGACATGGCGCATGGCACGCCGCTCGGCCTTGCCGACAACGACCAGCGCTACGGCGTCGAAGGCGCCTTCCTGATCGAGGCCGGGATCTCCTCGTCCTATCACATCGCCAAGTTCTTCGGCCTCACCGGCTGGATTCCGGATGCGGCGACGAAGAAGGCCGAGGCCAAGCCTGCAACTAAGGCGGCGCTGACGCCCGCGCCGCATCTCGCCCGCTCGATCCGCACCGCGGTCGCCGCACAGCCGGCCGAGCCGAAGCGTGAAGAGGCTCGCGGCTTCGATCTCGGACAGATCATCACGCGCGCGCTGACGGCGGCGGGTTTGATGAAGTAGTTGATCGCGCGATAAGCGGCACAAACTTCACTGTCGTCCCGGACAAGCGCGCCCCAAGCGCGCGCCGATCCGGGACCCATAACCACAGGACAGGGTGATGCGCGAAGGCGTCACTCCGAGTCCCCGTAACCACATCTCCTTGTGGTTATGGATTCCGGGCGCGCGCTTCGCGCGCCCCGGAATGACGGCTACGCCGTCGCGTCGATCCATTCGATCGGCGTCACCGTCACCTCGCCGCCGGCGACCTTCCGTGTCATCTCCTGATAGGCCTTGAAGAAGTCGCGCGATTGCAGCGTCTTTTGCGCGGCATCGTCGCTGACGCTGGCGAGGTGGTAGTAGCTGCCGTCGTCGCGGTTCTTCAGGACACGATAGCCGATCCGCCCTTTCAGCTCCGGATCGCCGTCGATCGCCTTGACGAAGCGGCCGATCTCCCGATGCCAGGCTTCCGTGGTGCCGTCCTTGAACTGATACCTGATCATGAAGTGCTTCATGTGACGCTCCCTGTTCATCATGTGCGCCATCATCTGCCCCTTGCGAACGATCCTGCAAGTATGGACAAAATTGATAGTATGGACTTTTCTGAAGTCACTCCTATGCTCAATTCGCACATGGAGGAGACGACATGGCAAAGATAGTCCCCGCGCGCGCCTGTCCGGTCGCCGCGTTTCAGAAGATGATCAGCGGCAAGTACAAGCTGCGCATCGTTTGGGACTTGAAAGACGGCCCGCGCCGTTATGGCGAGATCCGCAGCGGCCTGTTGCGCGGCACGGCCGGCAGCGCCGAGATCACCCCGCGCGTGCTCAGCCGCGAATTGAAGGCGCTGACAGCAAGCGGTCTCATTGATCGCAAGGATTTCGGCGAGGTGCCGCCGAAGGTCGAGTATCGCCTGACCCGCAAGGGCAGGAGCTTCGTGCCGGTGGTCGCCGCAATCCGCGAATGGGGCGAGCGCAACCTGAGCGAACCCGCGGCGCTGGCGGACGCCGCGGAATAGAACATTACATCTCGCCGGTGATGAACGGATTGGTCATCCGCTCCTGGCCGATGCTCGAGCCGGCGCCGTGGCCGCAGATGAAGCCGACATCGTCGCCGAGCGGCAGCAGCTTGGTCAGAATCGAGTTGATCAGCGTGGCGTGACTGCCGCCGGGCAAATCGGTGCGGCCGACCGAGCCGGCGAACAGCACGTCGCCGACATGGGCAAAACGCAAATCCTTGTTGAAGAACACCACGCTGCCCGGCGAATGACCGGGGCAGTGGAAGATGTCGAACTGCAAGCCGCCGATCGACACGCTGTCGCCTTCGTCGAGCCAGCGGTCGGGTGCGAAGTTGCGCACGCCGGTCATGCCGAAGCGCGCGCCGCTCTCGACCACGTTGTCGAGCAGGAACTTGTCCGCTTGATGCGGGCCCTCGATCGGCACCTTCAGCGCATCGCGCAAATCGGCCGCGCCGCCGACATGGTCGATATGGCCGTGGGTCAGCCAGATCTTCTCCACGGTGACGCCGGTCTGCTTGACCGCCTCAAGGATCTTCGGCACGTCGCCGCCGGGATCGATCACCACGGCCTTCTTGCTGGGCTCGTCCCAGATGATGGTGCAGTTCTGCTCGAACAGCGTCACGGGAACGATGATCGCGCCGGCCTTGGCCTGCCCGGATTCGCGGGTATCATTTTGCTCGGTCATGGCCTCACAATGCCGATTTTTGTCATGCCGCCAAGCAAAAGATTCGCAACCGGACCCCGGAACAGCCGCGCCCACCGTCACACGGCCGTCCCAATTGACTTGCCAGTTTGAACCGGGGCGTTCCTTCCGCGTTCTTCCGCGCGAGAAGCATATTTTTCGGTGGTGTTTCAGGCATGGCTCACGGCGACGAGAATTGGTGGCGCGACGGCATCTTTTATCAGATCTATCCGCGCTCGTTTCAGGACAGCGACGGTGACGGCGTCGGCGATCTCGCCGGCATCCTGCGCCGTCTGCCATACGTCAAATCGCTCGGCGTCGACGCGATCTGGCTGTCGCCGATCTTTCCCTCGCCGATGGCCGATTTCGGCTACGACATCTCCGACTATACCGGCATCGAGCCGCTGTTCGGCACGATGGCGGATTTCGATGCGCTGCTCGCGGCGGCCCACGACAACGGCCTCAAGCTGATCCTCGATCTCGTGCCGAACCACACGTCCGACCAGCATCCCTGGTTCGTCGAGAGCCGCGCCTCGCGCGACAATCCCAAGCGCGACTGGTACGTCTGGCGCGATCCGGCACCGGACGGCGGTGTGCCGAATAATTGGCTGTCCGAATTCGGCGGCAGTGCGTGGCAGTTCGACGAGACGACGGGCCAGTATTACTACCACGCCTTCCTCGCCCAGCAGCCGGACCTCAACTGGCGCAATCCGGACGTCCGCGCCGCGATCTACGACGTGATGCGGTTCTGGCTGGAGAAGGGCGTCGACGGCTTTCGCGTCGACGTGATCTGGCACCTGATCAAGGACGCCGAATTCCGCGACAATCCGCCGAACCCGCATTACGTCGAGGGCCGGCCGCCGAATGAAAGAATCCTCACGCAATATTCCACCGACCAGCCGGAGGTGCATGACGTCATCGCCGAGATGCGGCGCGTCACGGATGGCTTTGGCCGGCGCGTGCTGATCGGAGAGATCTATCTGCCGCTGCATCGCCTCATGGCCTATTACGGCAACGATCTCACCGGCGCGCAGATGCCGTTCAACTTCGCGCTGCTCTCCACCTTCTGGAGCGCGCGGTCGATCGAGAAGATCATCGAGGATTACGAGAAGGCGCTGCCGAGGGGCGCCTGGCCGAACTGGGTGCTCGGCAATCACGATCGCCCGCGCGTGGCCAGCCGCGTCGGGTCCGAGCAGGCCCGCGTCGCCGCCATGCTGTGGCTGACGCTGCGCGGCACGCCGACGCTCTATTACGGTGACGAGATCGGCATGCATCAGGTGACGATCGCGCCGGAGGACGTGCGCGATCCCTTCGAGAGGAACGTCCCCGGCATCGGTGTCGGCCGCGACGGCTGCCGCACGCCGATGCAGTGGGACGCGTCCGAGTTCGGCGGCTTCTCCGCGGTGCGACCGTGGCTGCCGCTGCCGGAGCATCATGTGCGGGACAATGTCGTCAACCTCGAAGCCGATGACCGCTCGATCCTCGCGCTCTACAGACGTCTGATCGGCGTGCGGAAGAGCTGCCCGCCGCTGGTCGCCGGCGACTATCATCCGATCGCGGCGCAGGGCGATCTCCTGATCTATCGTCGCCAGGCCGAGGGCAGGGCGATCATCGTGGCGCTCAATCTCGGCCCTGATCCGATCGCAGTGACCACCAGCGCGATAAGGTTCGGCAGCGAGATTCTTGTCTCGACGTTCCTCGATCGCGAAGGCGAAAGGCTCGAAGGCGTGCTGGATCTGCGCGGCAATGAGGGCGTGATCGTCGCGCAGCCCTAGCTGTCGTCCCCGCGAACGCGCTAGAGCATGCACATATCTCTGAGGCTCCATCCTGCTGCGACGGCCTGGAAGTATTCGAGGCCGTTCTTGAGGGTTATCGGACCTGGGGGTTTGGAGGACGGGTAGCCATCCCAGCCGCCGAGA
>NZ_WQNE01000044.1 GCF_009759665.1 Bradyrhizobium cajani | reverse complement strand
CGACCTGCTCCTCTCCAGAACCCCATCAGGCGACGGCCACAGCGCCGATCCCGTACAGAAGCACGTTCCCGGCGAGTGGATGACGCAAAAAGGGATTGACTAACCACCGCCCGTTACAGAAGCCCGGGTGAGCCAACGGGTCGGCGCGACGCGCCGCCCGATGACAGGCTCAGCGATACCCGGGAGCGGTGCAAGCAAAGTCCCGGATGTCGCTGCGCTCATCCGGGCTACGCCCCTTCGACGTCTCTCACGCGTTCCGCGCCATCAAGCCGCCGTCGACCGGGATCACGGCGCCGGTGAGGAAAGAGGCCGCCGGCAGGCACAGGCTGAGCGTCATGTGCGCGACCTCTTCGGGGTCGCCGTAACGGCCGAGTGCGGTGCGGCGCCTGGCGTAGATGGTCTTGTGCTCCTCCGAGATCCCATCGGTGATCGCGGTCCGGATCGGGCCGGGGCAGATGCAGTTGACGGTGATGCCCTCGCGGCCGAGTTCGACGGCCAGCGAGCGAGTGAGGCTCGCGACGCCGCCCTTCGCCGCCGAATAGGGGCTGTGCAGCGCGGTGGCGCCGAGCGCCTCGGTCGAGGCGACGTTGACGATGCGCGGGCTCCTCGATTTGCGCAAGTGGGGCAGCGCGGCGCGGATGATGCGCGGATGCGCCGTCAGCATCACGGCGATGCCCCTGGCCCAGGCGTCCTCATAGGCCTCGTCGTCGATCGCGACACGCACGGAGATGCCGGCATTGTTGACGACGATGTCGAGCCCGCCGAAATGCGCCGCGACGTCGGCAACCACGCGCTCGATCTCGCCGCCGTCGGCGACGTCGAGCTGCCACGCCTTTGCCGATCCGCCGCTCGCCGCGATCTCCGTGGCGACCGCTTGCGCGCCTTGCTCGTTGAAATCCGTGACGGCGACGTTCGCACCTTCGGCGGCGAACACGCGCGCGGTCGCGCGTCCCATGCCGCTGGCCGCGCGGGTGACGAGAACGGTCAGGCCCTTCACGGACCGGCTGAGCTCCCTGAAGTCGGACATGCTGTTTCCTCGCGCCCTGCTTGTTCTTGTTGTGATTGACAAGGCTGGCATCGATCCGCAGACAGGTCAAACAAGCAAAACAAAAGGGAGGCCGCGATGGCGAATGAGCTCGATTTCTCAGGCAAGCAGGTGCTGGTCGTCGGCGGTTCCAGCGGCATCGGCAACGGCATCGCGCAAGCCTTTCGCGCCAGGGGCGCGCATGTTGCAGCTTGCGGCACGCGTGCTCGGCCCGAGGATTATTCGGTTGAGGAAGGTTCTGATCTCTCCGGCCTCTCGTATGCGCAACTCGATGTCGGCAATGCCGGCGCGATCGAGGCATTCACTCCGTCCTTCGACAGGCTCGACGTGCTCGTGCTCGCGCAGGGCGCGGTGCTGTATCGCCGCGGCGAATTCGAGATGAGCGGATTCCGCAAGGTGGTCGAGATCAATTTGATGAGCCTGATGGCCTGCGCGAGCCGATTTCATTCCATGTTGCGGGATTCGAAGGGCGCGCTGATCATCGTGTCTTCGACCGCAGCCTATCATTCCACCATGGGCAATCCCGCTTACAACGCGTCGAAGACCGGCGCGGTCGGATTGACGCGGACGCTCGGCGAGGCCTGGGCCGAGGATGGCATCCGCGTCAACGGCATCGCGCCGGGGCTCGTCGATACCAAGATGACGAAGGTGACGACCGATAATCCCAAGCGGCTCGAAGGCGCGCTCTCGCGCATTCCGCTGCGGCGACTGGGCACGCCGGCCGACATGGCCGGCGCCGCGCTGTTCCTGGCATCACCGCTGTCGTCCTACATCATCGGCCAGACGCTGGTCGTCGACGGTGGGCTCATCCTGTAGCCATCTCGTAGCCCGGATGAGTGAAGCGACATCCGGGACTTTACTCGCACCGTTCCCGGGTATCGCGGAGCCTGTCATCGGGCGGCGCGTCGCGCCGACCCGTTGGCTCACCCGGGCTACAAGGTTCTGCGCTCCATCCGGGCTACACTTTCGTAGCTACTTGGAACTGCGCCGCGCCTGATCGGTTACTTGGGCTGACCCCTGAGGAGGACCCACATGGACACGGATCGGATTGTCGGATCGGCCAAGGAATTCGCCGGGCGCGCGGAAGGCGCGATCGGAGACATGGCAGACGATGCGAAGACGCAGGCGTCTGGCAAGGCGCGGGAAGCCGCAGGCACGGTGCAGAATCTCTACGGCCAGGCCAAGGATGCCGTGCGTGACGCAACGGACACCGCGGCCGGCTACGCCAAGGACGCTTACGAGAACAGCGGCGAGACTCTTCGCGATGGCACGCAGGCGCTGTCGAAGAAAGTGCAGGACAACCCGCTTGGCGCGCTGCTGGTCGCCGGCGCCATCGGCTTCGCGCTCGCCCTGCTGATGTCGCGGCCCGCGCGCCGCCCGCCGCCGCGCTGGCGCTATTACGGCTAGTAGCCAAAGCTTGATCTCGTGCCCCGGACGCAACGCGGCGTGCAACGCCGCGTTGCTGAGCGGGGCCATTCTTTTGTGAGTGTTGCAAGCGCTGGGTCCCGGCTCTGCGTCACATCACCAAGAGGTGCTGCGACGCGTCCGGGACACGAGATTAACTACCGGACCATCTCAGCCGACCGCCCGACATTGCCCGGCGGACGCGGGATCGCGGGGTTCGGATTCGGATTCGGATTGCGCGGCCCCGGCGCCGGCGCGAATTGACGCGGCGGCGGTTGCGGAGAGCCGAACCCGAAGAAATCCCGGAAGGACGGCGCGGCCTGCGCCGGCTGCTGTTGCGGCACCGGCGGCTTCTTCGGCGCAAGTTTCGGCGGCGCGACCGTGGCGGCAGCGCCGGGCGTGCTCGCCGAACCGGGAGCAGGGGTGCCATCGGGCGTCGTCGCGGCCATCGGCGTATCGCCCTTGGCCTGCTCGCGGCCGACCTCGCGGCGCGGCCAGGCATAATCGTCGGCACGACCCGCCGGGGCCGCCAGCGGCTCGCCCTTCACCATCGTCTTCGCAGCGAGCGCATCGACGGCGGCAGGACGCGAGCCCGGTCCGCCCAGCAATTGATCGGTCGAGATCGAGGCCGCGACCAGCGGCACGATCGGACCCGCCAGCGGCCGCGGCGCCGGCTTTCCAGGCTCGGCGCTGGTGTCGGGCGTTGCCGGCTCGCTCGGCAGCGCGATCGGGCCGGAGCGTCCCGCGAGCAGGCGCGTGATCTCGCGCTCGACATAGTGGGCAAGCTTGCGCGCGCCGGGCTTGGTGAAATAGACGCCGTCATAGGTCCGGAGCTGACGGATCTGGCCTTCGAAGTCCGGGCCCTTCTGGAGGAAGCGGCCGGCCTCGTCGACAAAGCCGTCCCAGACATCGACGTAAGTGATGCCGGCCTTGGCCGCGCCTTCGCGATAGAGCGAATCCAGGAACAGCATGTCCGCCGTGCCCTTTTGCCCGCGGATGGCGGGAAGGCCGACCCAGAGCACCGGCACGCCCTTGCTCTTGAGGACGCCTGCCAGCTCCTCGATCTTCTTGCCGTAGAGCTCGACCCAGCGCTCGTCGCGGAATTCGTAGAGGCCGTTCGGGTTGCGCGCGGTCTTCTCCGGCGGTGCGGCTGCCGGCGCATCGGCGTTGTCGGCATCATCCTGCGGCAGGTCGGTGTCGGCCGGCTTGTCATCCGGCTTGGCGGCGGCATCGGGCTTGGGATCGCCGGGCTTGCCGTCGCCTGGCTTTGCTTGCGGCTTGGCGCGCGCGCCCTTGTCGTTCTTCTTGTCCTTGTCCGAGCTCTTGTCGGATTTATCCGCCGCAGGCTCGCGGATCGCGATGCGGTCGTTGAGGCCGAGCATGACGACGATGATTTCGGGCTTTTCGGTCTCGAGGATACCCTTGGCCGCCGCCGCCCAGTCCGCGGGCTCGCCGCGCGGCTGGTACTTGATCAGGCCCGAGGCGGTCTTGTGCTTGCGGATCACGCCCATGTCGGGCTGCTCGGTGTAGGCGTCTTCCAGGCCGTAGGCGAGCCAGTCGGCCATGGCGTCGCCGATCACCAGCACGTTCTTCTCGGGGACGGTGTCGCGCTTGGCTGGTGCCGGCGCGCGCGAAAAATCCTGGCGTGGCGCCTGCGGCTGTTGCTGCTGGAACGGCGTGAAGAAGTCGCCGCCGAACCAGCCGCCGCCTCCGCCTTGGCGCGGCGGCGGGGCCGCGCGCTGCGGCGGGCCGCCGAAGCCGGGGAAGTTGAAGAACTGCGCCGAGGCAGGCCCCGCGACCGACACCAGGATCGCAAGCGCCGTCCCCAGCGCGATCAGCGGGCCGGTCTCGGTCAGCGCCTTGAACAGGGACTTCTTCGACATGCGATCTCGGGCACGCGCAATGGGGATCGGAGGTAGGTCGATATAATAACGGAATCAGGCGCCAAACGGGCAAATTCCGTTGCAGATTCTTGTCCCATGCACCGGGGAACAGCCGTCCCCGTCAAGGCGGACCGCCAAAATCCCCGTTCAGGGGTACTTTCGGGGCGTTTTTACCGCCCGCGCAGCCGGTCCAGCACGTCGGAGGAGGCAAAGCCGTCGGCGGGGACCCCGATCGAGGCCTGGAAGTTGCGCAGGGCTTCCCGGGTCTGGCCGCCGAACTGGCCGTCCGGGGTGCCCTTGTAGAAGCCGCGCTGGGCCAGGAGCTGCTGCAGTTCCAGCCGCTCGGTGCGCGACAGCTCGCGCTCCTGCCGCGGCCAGGGCTGCACGAAGGGCTGCCCCCCGCGCAGGCGGTCGGCGAAATGACCGATCGCCAGCGCATAGGCCTCAGCCGGGTTGTACTTCATGATGACGCGGTAGTTCTGGAGCATCAGGAAGCCCGGTCCCTGCGCGCCGGCCGGCGCCAGCAGGTAAGCCTTCTCCGCCGGGTGCGGGAAGGGCTGGCCCGCCGGGCGCTTGAACCCGACCTTCTCCCACTGCGCGATCGTCATCGCCTTGGCACGGTCGGCCAGCATGTAGTTGAAGCCTTGCGGCACCACGACCTCAAAGCCCCAGGTCTGGCCGGCCTGCCAGCCGTCCTTCTTCAGATTGTTGGCGGTCGACGCAATCAGGTCGGTGGGATTGTCGACGACGTCGCGCCGTCCGTCGCCATCGCCATCGATGGCAAAGCGCTTGAACGCGGTCGGCATGAATTGCGTCGGGCCGAAGGCGCCGGCCCAGGAGCCGCGCATCTGTTCAGGCCTGAGATCGCCGCGGTTGAGGATCTCCAGCGCGGAGAGGAATTCGTCCTTGAAATAGGCCTGGCGGCGGCCGATGCAGGCGAGCGTCGCGGTCGATTGCAGCACGCTGCGGTCGCCCATCTGCGTCGAGTAGTTGGACTCGATGCCCCAGATCGAGGCGATGATGTAGCGGTCGACGCCGGTGGCCTTCTCGGTGGCGTCGAACTGCGCCTTGTATTTGGCAAGGATCTCGCGGCCCTTGGCGAGACGGTTGTCGTTCACGAGAATGTCGAGATAGTCCCAGATCGACTTGGTGAACTCCGGCTGCGAGTCCATCAGGTCCATGATGCGCAGATCAGGTGAGAGCCCGGCCGTAAAGCGCTGGAAATTCTCCTGGGTGATGCCGCGCCGTGCGGCATCCGGCCACATCGATGCAACGCAATTGTCAAAGTTGCCCGCGGCCTCGCGGATCGCGGCCGCCGTCATCAGCGGATGGCCGGAGGCGCCGTCCTCGCCGCTCCAGGGTTGAGCTCCCGTTTGTGCGCCGCCGGGACCGGGCGGCGCTTGCGAAGGCGCCGGGTTCGGGCCGGAGAAGATGCCGCCGAACAGGTTCGACAGGCCGTTCTGCGTCTGCGCGTGCGCGGAGGAAGGCGGTAGCAAAACGGTCGCAATCAACGTCACGCTGGTCACAAATCCAGCACGTTTTGCCAGCCCTGCCATCGATTGCATCATGTCCAACCCGTCGGCCCGAAAATCCGCCATCAGGAGGCCTGGTACCCGTTGCCATTTGCTTAACAAAGGTGAAATTTTGGTGACGGCCTTTTTCTCAACTCCGTGCGGCCGAGGCCCCACATCCGCCTTTGTTAGCGGCTGCAAACAAGCTAGCAAGATGCCATTGCTCCCTTCACGTCCTCAGGTATTCGATCAATCCCATGAAAATTCGCAAAGCCGTATTCCCCGTCGCCGGCCTCGGCACCCGCGTCCTGCCCGCCACCAAGGCGATGCCGAAGGAAATGCTGACCATCGTCGACAAGCCGCTGATCCAGTACGTCTATGACGAGGCGAAGGAGGCCGGCATCGAGCACTTCATCTTCGTCACCGGCCGCAACAAGAATGTCATCGAAGATCATTTCGACCGGATGTTCGAGCTCGACACCACGCTGGCCGCGCGCGGCAAGAAGGCCGAGCAGGAGATCCTGGCGCAGAACCAGCCGGAGGCCGGCGCCGTCAGCTTCACCCGCCAACAGGCCCCGCTCGGCCTCGGCCACGCGGTCTGGTGCGCGCGCGACATCGTCGGCAACGAGCCGTTCGCAGTCGTGCTGCCGGACGAGCTCGTGCTCAATACGCCCGGCTGCCTGAAGCAGATGATCGAGACCGCATCCTCGCTCGGCGAGAAATCCAATCTGATCGCGGTCGAGGCGGTGCCCGACCATCTCACCCATCAATACGGCATCTGCGGCGTCGGCAAGCGCACCGGCAAGATGTTCGAGGTCGACGGCATGGTCGAGAAGCCGGCCAAGGGCACCGCCCCCTCCAATCTCTCGATCACCGGCCGCTACATCCTCCAGCCGGAGATCTTCAAGATCCTGGAGACCCAGGAGCGCGGCGCCGGCGGCGAGATCCAGCTCACCGACGCCATGATCGGGCTCGCCAAATCGCAGAAATTCTACGGCGTCGAGTTCGAGGGCGAGCGCCACGATTGCGGCTCCAAGCCCGGCTTCCTCCGCGCCAACATCGCCTACGGCCTGCAGCGCCCCGAGCTGCGCGACGGGCTGATCGCGGAGATGAAGAAGTATCTGGGGCAGTAAGAGACACTCGTCATTGCGAGCGAAGCGAAGCAATCCAGAATCCTTCCGAGGAGACAGTCTGGATTGCGTCGTCGCAAGAGCTCCTCGCAATGACGGCGGTGAGTAGCAGGCTTCACGCCACCAGCGACAGCTTCGGCAAGCTCGCGACCACCGACTGGTTGCGGCCGCCGGCTTTGGCGGCATAGAGCGCCTTGTCGGCAGCGGCGACCAGGATCGACCAGTCCAGATCGGCCGTGGGAACGAGGCTGGCGATGCCGCAGGAGACCGTCGAGGTCGCCTGCTCGTCGGACCAGCCCTGCACCTTGCGGCGGATCGTCTCCGCGATCTTGAAGGCATCAGCGGCCGAAATGTCCGGCAGCAGCACCGCGAATTCCTCGCCGCCATAGCGCGCGGCGCAGTCGCCGGCCCGCCGCACCGAATCGGAAATGCAGATGGCGATGCCGACCAGCAGCTGGTCGCCGGCCTGGTGGCCGAACGTGTCGTTGTAGGCCTTGAAGTGATCGGCATCGATCATCAGCAGCGCGACCGGCGTCTTCTGGCGCGTCGCGCGCCGCCATTCGACGTCGATGACCGAATCGAACTTGCGGCGGTTCTTCAGGCCGGTGAGCGCATCCGTCGTCGCCATCTCCTCGAGCTTGCGCTCGGCCTCGGCGCGCCGGCCGATCTCGCGGGCGAGCACCAGCGTCGAGGCCAGCATGAACAGGATCAGCGCCAGCACCACCGCGCCGATGCGATAGGCTTCCTTCTGCCAGAGCTCGAACACGGCGCTCAGCGGCTTGCCTGCCACCACGAACATCGGACCGCCGCCGTTGCTGCGCACATAGAGGCGCGGGGTCGGGTCCACCGGACCCTGCCCGGCGTAGGACCCGCCGGCCTTGAGATTGTCGGCCTTCCAGGTCTGGCGGTCGTTCAGGTTGGTGCCGATGATGTCGAGATCGAACGGGCGCCGCATCATGATGGTGCGGTCGCGCTTGAGCACGGTGATGGTGTCCTCGGGATCGAGGTTCAGCCGCTCGAACAGCTCGTGGAAGTAGCTGAAGCGGATCGAGCCGGCGACGACGCCGAGGAAGCCGCCGTCGGTGTCGCTGATGCGCCGGCTCAGCACGATCGAATAGGCGCCGCGGAACAGCATCGGGCGGCTGATGAAGAGCCCGGCTCCGGGATTGTCGCGATGAACCCTGAAATAGTCCTCCCCGCTCCGGTCCTCCGGCAGGGGATCGAGCGTGGAAGCGTCGATGGTCAGCCTGCCCTCGGCGTCGAACACCTGGATGGCGCCGAAGTGCCTTGCCGTGATCGCATGATCGAACAGGATCAGATGACGGATCGGCTTCGAGACCGTCGCGATCTCCGGCAGCAGCATGTTGCTGGCGACCGCCTTCAGCGACAAATCGTAGATCTCGATGTTGCGGCTGACGTCGGACTCGATGCTCGTCGCGAGGTTCTGCAGCGTCTGGCGGGCGAGCGCCTCTTCGCCGCGACGCATGTCCAGCATCACGTTGACGCAAATGGCGGAAAAGCCGATCACCGTCACCACGGACGAGACGATCAGCAGCTTCGCCGAAATCCGCCACGGCCGGCGGGCCGTGACTTCGCGCCATCCAGACAGCATCATTTGCTCCCGATCCTGATGGATGCGCCCGAAATCTTGCGTATCGTTTAAGCCGGGACGCCGCCGCCGCAATGAGTTAAGAAACGGTTTCCGTTGCTCCCGTTTTTGAGCAGGGGGGCGGGCTCCGGACAGATGAACAGAGGACGATGGTGAACGACTACGACGCGTTGCGCGACTATCTGATGCGGCAGAAGCAAGCCGAATTCGTGCTGAGCTTCGAGCAGATCGAGGAGATCATCGGCGCGGCCCTGCCGCGTGCGGCTAATCGTGCCTCATGGTGGGACAGCCTGCGCAGCCCCGACATCCAGATGCCGCAACGCGAAGCCTGCCTCGCCGCCGGCTTCGTGGCGACGCGCATGCCGGACGGTGCGAGCGTGCGGTTCAGGAAGCAGAAGTCGCAGCGCAGGTGAGCCGCGGATGGTCCTGCGCTGGCTGAGGGGGATTTTGGGCGCGGCCCTGATCGTATCGGGCGCCCTGTTCGCACTCGCCTTCGAGGCCCGCTACTGGCGCTGGCGCGACTGCTTCAACGAGCTCGGCCGCTGCTACGATCCGGTCTCGCAGGACGTCTATCTCGAGCAGGCGGGCGTCGTCTGGGGCAGCCTCGCGGCGCTCTCGCTGCTGGCGGGACTCGGGTTGGTCATGAGTCTGCGGCGTAAGCAGGTCTAGCTCGGTGCCCTCTTCCTTCTCCCCTTGCGGGAGAAGGTGCAAGCCTAGCTCGCCGCTTCCAGCCGCACTTCCGTCAGCAGCCGCATCGCGGCATCAGCGTCCATCGGCTCGCCGAAGGCAAAGCCTTGCGCGTATTCGCAGCCCATCTGGTAGAGCTCGACCGCGTCGGAATCGGTCTCGGCGCCTTCGGCGACGACGTCCATGCCGAGATCATGCGCGAGCGCGATGATCGACTTCAGGATCACCGGGCGGGTGCCGCGGCTGGTGGTGCGCACGAAGGACTGGTCGATCTTGATGGTGTCGAACGGGAAGCGCTGGAGATAGGCCAGCGAGGAGTGGCCGGTGCCGAAATCGTCGAGCGACAGCCCGGTGCCGAGCTCGCGGATCCGCGTCAGCATCTGTGCTGCGTGCTCCGGATTCTCCATCACCAGCGATTCCGTCAGCTCGAGCTTCAGCGTGCCGCGCGCCACCGAGGAGCGCGACAGCACGGTGCGGATGTCGTGGATCAGATCGTGACGCAGCAATTGCCGCGAGGAGACGTTGACCGAGGCGAAGATCGGCTCGCGCGAGCGCATCGCGCGCTGCCACACCGAGAGCTGCTTGGCGGTCTGGTCGAGCACGAACATGCCGAGGTCGACGATCAGGCCGGTCTCTTCCGCGATGGTGATGAATTCCGACGGCGCCATGCGTCCGAGCTTCGGATGATCCCAGCGCGCCAGCGCCTCGAAGCCGGCGATCGAACGATCCTCCAGCCGCACGATCGGCTGGTACAGGATCGTGATCTCCTGCCGCTCGATGGCACGGCGCAATTCGCTCTCCAGCGTCAGCCGGTCGGTTTTTCGCGCGCGCATCGCAGGCTTGTAGACGTCGATGCGGTCGCCGCCGATGCGCTTGGAATGATACATCGCAAGCTCGGCGTCCTTGATGATCTCGTCCGTCAATTGGGTCTGCGGATCAGACAAGGCGAGCCCGATCGAGGCCGTGAGGAAGATCTCGCGGTCGTTGAAGGCGATCGGCGCGCGGATGGTCTTGCGGATGGTCTCGGCGAAGGCGGTGATGCGGGCCGGGTCCTGTTCGGAAAGCAGGATCAGGCCGAACTGGTCGCCGGCGAGCCGCGCCAGCGTGTCCTGCGGCTTCAGGATGCGGGTGAGGCGGCGGGCGAGCGTGAGCAGGATGGAATCGCCGACCGCGATGCCGACGGAATCGTTGACCTGCTTGAAGCGGTCGAGGTCGATCACCATCAGCGTCGGCCGCAGCGTCGGCATGGTCTTGGCGAAGTGCGCGACGGCGCCGAGCCGGTCCATGAACAGCTTGCGGTTCGGCAGGCCCGTGAGGTTGTCATGCACGGAATCGTGCAGCAGGCGTTCCTCGGCGTTGCGCAGCTCGGTGACGTCGGTGAGGGTGCCGACCACGCGCGAGACCTCGCCGTCCGAGCCGACCACCGGGCGCGCCTTCAGCGCGAACCACATGAAATGGCCGTCCGGGGTGCGCAGGCGGAAATCCTGCACCAGGCGGCCGCGGCGCTGGTCGAGCACGCTGTCGAGCGCGGCGCGGAAACGGTCCTGGTCGAGCGGATGCAGCACCTCGAGCCAGGAGGCCGCCGGGCCTTCCAGCGTGCCGCGCTTGAGCCCGAGCAAAGCCTCGGTCTCGGGGCTGGTGAACACCTTGTCGGCGGACACGTCCCAGTCCCAGATCAGGTCGCCGGAGCCGGCCAGCGCCAGGGCGCGCCGCTCGATGTCGGAGACGACGCCGGTGGTGGCGCCGCCGCCGGCGAAGGCGTGCTGCATGACCGTAAAGCCGATCAGCATCACGATCAGCACCAGGCCGCCGAGCAGGGCAGGGCCGACGATGTCGTTGGTGACGGAGCCCGCGACCGTCATGCCGGCCGCGACCACCCAGACCACCAGGAGGAACCAGGTCGGGATCAGCAGCACCGCGCGGTCGAAGCCGTGGGTGGAGAGATAGACGATCAGCGCGAAACCGGCGAAGGCGATCAGCACCAGCGAGATGCGTGCGATGCCGGAGGCCACCGCCGGGTCGAACAGCGCGAGCGCCACCAGCGAGCCGAGGAAGGCGAGCCAGCCCACCGTGATGTGCGAATAGCGCACATGCCATCGACTGAGATTGAGATAGGCGAACAGGAACACCAATAGCGTCGCCGCCAGAATGGCCTCACCCGCCGCGCGCCAGATGCGCTCGGCGTTGTTCGACATGTCGAGCACCTTGCCCCAGAAGCCGAAATCGACGCCGATATAGACCAGCACCGCCCAGGCCAGCGCCGCGGCGGCCGGGAACATGATGCTGCCCTTGACTACGAACAGGATGGTGAGAACGAGAGCCAAAAGACCGGAGATGCCGATCACGATGCCCTGGTAGAGCGTGAACGAGTTGACCTTGTCCTTGTAGGCCTCCGGTTCCCACAGATAGAGCTGCGGCAGCTTGTCGGTGCGCAGCTCGGCGACGAAGGTGATGACGGCGCCGGGGTCGAGCGTGATGCGGAAGACGTCGGCGGTCGGGCTCTCCTGCCGCTCCGGCCGGTCGCCGGTCGAGGGCGTGATGGTCGCGATGCGCGACAGCCCGAGATCGGGCCACAGCAGCCCCGAGGAGACGATGCGGTAATGCGGGGCGACGATCAGGCGGTCGAGCTGGTCGTCGGTGTTGTTGGCGAGCGCGAACACCACCCAGTTCTGGCCGCCCTCGCGGGCACGCACCTCGATGCGGCGGACGATGCCGTCGGTGCCGGGCGCGGTGGAAACCTGGATGCGGTCGGCATCGCTGCGCTGATGCTCGAGCACGCCGGTGAGGTCGATCGCGGGCGCGTCGCTGCGGACGCTGACGGCATCAAGCGCGCGCGCGGGGTACGCGGCGACAAGAATCATGAGGCCCAGCGCGATGGGCGCGAGGCACCTGATCAGACGCAAGGTCAGTTCTCCGCGTTCGACGCAAACTCAGTGTGCAAGACGATTTCACGCCGGACGGATTTGGTTCGGCGCGTCGCGATAGATGCCACGAAAGCGTGGAAAATCAAAGGGTTTCCGGCGTCCCCTGTGGGCCGGAGGCCTAGACCTCCAACACAATTTTGCCAATATGTGCCGAGGTTTCCATGCGCCGGTGCGCGTCGGCGGCCTTTTCCAGCGGGAAAGTGCTGTCCATCAGCGGTTTGACGCGGCCTTCGCGCAAAAGCGGCATCACTTTCGCCTCGATCGCGGCCACCATCGCCGCCTTGTCCGCATTACTACGGGGGCGCAGCGTCGAGCCGGTATGGGTGAGGCGCTTCACCATCACCTTGGCGATGTTGACGCTGACCTTCGGCCCGTTGAGCGTCGCGATCTGCACGATCCGGCCATCGACCGCGGCGGCGTCATAGTTGCGGTCGACATACTCGCCGGCGACCATGTCGAGGATCAGGTTGACGCCGGCCTTGTTGGTCTCCTCCTTGACCACGGCGACGAAGTCTTCCGTCTTGTAGTTGATGGCGCGGTCGGCACCCAGCTTGAGACAGGCATCGATCTTGTCCTGCGATCCTACGGTGACGAAGACCTTCGCGCCGAACGCTTTTGCGAGCTGGATCGCCATGGTGCCGATGCCGGAGGAGCCGCCATGGATCAGCAGCGTCTCGCCGGCCTTGAGGCCGCCGCGCTCGAACACGTTGTGCCAGACCGTCATCAGGGTTTCCGGCAGCGCGCCGGCTTCCTTGATCGACAGCGCCGGCGGCACGCTCATGGCCTGGGCGTCCTGGGCGACGCAGTACTGCGCGTAGCCGCCACCGGCGACGAGCGACATCACCTTGTCGCCAACCTTGTGCCGCTTGGCGTTGCTGCCGACAGCGACGACCTCACCGGCGATCTCGAGGCCGGGCAGGTCGCTGGCGCCGGGCGGCGGCGGATAGGCGCCGGAGCGCTGCGCCACGTCGGGCCGGTTCACGCCCGCGGCCTCGACCTTGACCAGGATCTCGTCGGGACCGGGCTGCGGCACGGCCCGTTGTTCCGGCACCAGCACCTCCGGTCCGCCGGGCTTGGAGATGGCGACCACGGTCATTTGTGCGGGCAGCTTGTCCATGATGTGTCCTTGAGCAAAGGTGCGGCAACGAGGCCATTGCTTAGCCAGCGCGGTTCAAGCTGGCAACCGCCTCAGCCGTGTGGTTCGCGCGAACGCAGGAGGAACGAGAATGCCGACGGAAGACGACGACCGCCCGCGCAAGAAGGTCACGCATGAAATCGGACAGGATCTCTCACTGTTGTCGGTGGAGGAGCTGACCGAGCGCGTGACCCTCCTGAAGACCGAGATCGCAAGACTGGAAGAAGCCGCCACGAAGAAGCGCGCCTCGCGCGATGCGGCGAACAGTTTCTTCAAGTCGTAGGCCGCGCGCTGGATTGAAAGCTTGCCACACGCACAGTCCTCATCCTGAGGGACCGCGAAGCGGTCGTCTCGAAGGATGGCCGCGCACAGCCGGGCCTTTCATGGTTCGAGACGCGCGCGAAGAGCGCGCTCCTCACCATGAGGGTCTAGTTTCGGTGTTCGCGGGGGCGATCCGTGCGGAGTTTGTTCCGCACTGCACTCGGCCGTTGGCCGACATGGCTAACGAACTCTCAAAAATTTAGCTCGTTTACGGTCGATTAAGCTTTCGGGTTTATGACTGCAGCTGTCCTCGTTTGGACACCGAGTGGCTCCTGTCCACTCTGTTTGACGCCTCCCTGTTATCAACTTTCAAAGCCGCCGGTCTCCGGCGGCTCTTTTTTGCCTTTTTGCGTCCCGTTCCGGTTGAATTCCGAGGAATGACGCGCGGAAACCATATCCGTGCTTGTCGCTGGACTCCGCGCTCCGCCCGCGCAATGATTTGTTCATCATAATCCGGCGCCAAGCCGGACAGGTAAACAGTTGCGTAAGGGGCGTTAACCATGGAACGTTTGCAGGCCGAAGGCGCTCTCGTTCAACTCAGCGAGCGGTTCACCAATTCTGCGGCGTTCGGCGCCCTGTTCCGCGAGGGCATGGACCTCGTCGAGGAGACCGCCGCCTATCTCGACGGCGCCGGCCGCACTGAGGCGAAGGCGCTCGACCGTGCCGTCAGCCTCACCTACGCGACCGAGAGCATGCGCCTCACCACCCGCCTGATGCAGCTCGCCTCGTGGCTATTGCTGCACCGCGCGGTGAAGGAAGGCGAGATGACGCTGAGCCAGGCCAACCGCGAGAAGACCAAGGTCAAGCTTTCCGCCGCCGATCCCGGTCCCGCCGACACCATCGACAAGCTGCCCGCGCAGCTCCAGGACCTGATCCATCGTTCGATGAGCCTGCAGACCCGCGTCCGCCGTCTCGACACCACCATCCACACCCCGCCCACCGAGCACGTCGCCATCGGCAACCCGCTGGTGCCGCACCTCAACGCGCTGAAGGCGGCGTTCGAGCGGTAAGGTCGATCAACAATCTCGGTCGTCATTCCGGGGCGCGACGACGTCGCGAGCCCGGAATCCATAACCACGATCGGGAGTATGGATTCCGGGCCCGCGCCAAGAGGCGCGTCCCGGAATGACCCCACAAACAAAAACGCCCCTGGTCTCCCAGGGGCGTTTTTCGTGTCCGCCTTGCGGCCGGATCAATCCTTTTTGAGAAAGCCCGAAAACTTCTTCTGGAAGCGCGAGACGCGGCCGCCGCGATCCATGATCTGGGCGTTGCCGCCGGTCCAGGCCGGGTGCGACTTCGGGTCGATATCGAGGTGCAGCTTGTCGCCTTCCTTGCCCCAGGTGGAGCGGGTCTGGTACTCGGTTCCATCCGTCATGACGACGGTAATCGTATGATAATTCGGGTGAATTTCGGCTTTCATGGCAATTCCTCGGCGCCCCGGCGCCTTCTTGGGTGGCTAGCGAATGACGGATTTGGCCGGCTCTATACCGCACGAAACCTCGCAAAACAAGCCATCCCGGGCTGGTGAGCCGGGCTTGCCCCTAAGGGACATCCCGGATTTGCCACTACCCTTGCACCAGCCTATTGGGAGCAAACGAATGCAATGGGTCGGATCTCATGAGCGCAGTGGAACGGCTTGATGACCAGTATGTCGATCAGCCCGAAATGAACTCGGCGAACACCCCGTCGATCGAAGAGGAGCTGATCGAGCAGCCCGCCAAGGGCCGCGCCAAGCTGCGGCCGCTGCTCGCGCTCGCGCCCTATGTCAGCCGCTATCGCGGCCGGGCGGCACTGGCCTTCGTCGCGCTGACGGTCGCCGCACTGACCACGCTGCTGGTGCCGGTCGCGGTGCGCAGGATGATCGATTTCGGCCTGACGCCCGAGGGCATCGAGCTGATCAACAGCTACTTCTCGGTGATGCTCGCGGTCGTCGCCGTGCTCGCGCTGGCGAGCGCCGCGCGCTACTACCTCGTGATGACGATCGGCGAGCGCATCGTCGCCGATCTCAGGCGCGACGTGTTCGGCCATCTGTTGTCGCTCTCGCCGGCCTTCTTCGATTCCGCGCGCAGCGGCGAGCTGATCTCGCGGCTCACCGCCGACACCACCCAGATCAAATCCGCCGTCGGCGCCTCCGTCTCGATCGCGCTGCGCAATCTGATGATGTTTCTTGGCGCCGCCGCGATGATGGTGATCACCAGCCCGAAATTGTCGGGCTTCGTGCTGCTCGCCATTCCCCTGATCGTACTGCCGCTGGTGGCGTTCGGGCGCTGGGTGCGCCGGCTGTCGCGCAATGCGCAGGATACGCTCGCCGACGCCTCGGCCTATGCCGGCGAGCTGGTCGGCGCGATCCGCACCGTGCAGGCCTATACCAGCGAGCAGTTCGCCGAAAAGCGCTTCGGCGGCAATGTCGAGCAGGCCTATGAGGCGGCGCGCACCTCGACCCAGGCCCGCGCCGTGCTCACCGCCATCATCATCTTCATCGTGTTCGCAAGCGTGGTCGCGATCCTCTGGATCGGCTCGCATGACGTGCTCACCGGCGCGATCACGCCGGGCCGGCTTGGCCAGTTCGTGCTTTATGCGGTGTTCGCCGCCGCGGGCCTCGGCCAGCTCAGCGAAGTCTGGGGCGAGGTTTCGGCGGCCTCCGGCGCTGCCGAGCGCCTGTTCGAGATTTTGCATGTGAAGCCCGAGATCACCGCGCCTGCGTCGCCGCGTGCGTTGCCGGTGCCGGCACGCGGCGAGGTCGGCTTCGATCAGGTCAGCTTCGCCTATCCGGCGCGGCGCGACGTCAACGTGCTCGATGGCGTGTCGTTCACGGTGCGCCCGGGTGAGAAGGTCGCGATCGTCGGCCCTTCCGGCGCCGGCAAGAGCACCATCTTCCATCTGCTGCTGCGCTTCTACGATCCGCGCAAGGGCACGATCTCGCTCGACGGCGTGCCGGTCAAATCCGCCGACCCGCGCGATTTCCGCGCGCGCATCGCGCTGGTGCCGCAGGAATCGAACGTGTTCGCCGCGAGTGCCCGCGAGAACATCCGCTTCGGCCGGCCCGATGCGACCGACGCCGAAGTCGAGCGCGCCGCCGAGCTCGCGCATGCCGCCGAGTTCATCCGCCGCCTGCCCGAAGGTTTCGAGACGGCGCTCGGCGAGCGCGGCGTGACGCTCTCCGGCGGCCAGCGCCAGCGCATTGCCATCGCCCGCGCCATCCTGCGCGATGCGCCGCTGCTGCTGCTCGATGAAGCCACCTCCGCGCTCGACGCCGAGAGCGAGACGCTGGTGCAGACCGCGCTGGAGGAATTGATGCGCCACCGCACCACGCTGGTGATCGCGCACCGCCTCGCCACCGTGCTCTCGTGCGATCGCATCCTGGTGATGGACCAGGGCAAGATCGTCGAGCAGGGCACGCATGCCGAGCTGGTCGCTGCGAACGGGCTCTATGCGCGGCTGGCGAGGCTGCAGTTCGAAGGGGCGTGAGCTCAGAACGCAGCGACACGCGCGTTGTCATTCGCGCGAGGTGCGTCCCACGATCTCGTCATTGCGAGCGCAGCGAAGCAATCCAGACTGTCTCCTCGGAAAGCCCCTGGATTGCTTCGCTGCGCTCGCAATGACGTGTGGAGAGCTTCGCGCCAAACCGCCGAGTCCGCTTTGACCCGATTACCGACACTTCGGCGAGAGCGCCGGCACGTTCGGCCATGGCCAGTTCTTCCAGCTGCCGTCCTCATCGACGCAGGCCGATGGCGCAGGGCTGCTCGTCGGAGCGGGAGAGCCCGTAGTGTTGACCTGCGTCGCAAAGCGCTGGTCGACATAGGTCGTCGACACATACCCAGCGACGATGACGGTCAGAAAGACCGAGGAACCCTTGGCCAGATCGCGCAGCTTCATCGATCCTCTCCATCCGCCTGTCACCGCTGCTTTGGTACCAACGACTAACAGAGGTCGGGGGATCCCGGCGTGACAGGCCTCACGCCCGCCGGAACTACGCCTTCCAAGTCATCTTCAGCACGGGCCGGCCCGAGGTCGGATTCACGTCGTCGCCGGCCTGGGCAAAGCCGTTGCGCTCGTAGAAGCGGATGGCGCGGGCATTGTCCTTGTTGACCAGCAGCGTGACGCCGGATGGTGACAGCCGCTTGGCCTCGTCCACCAGCAGCTTTGCGGCGTCCGAGCCCCAATGGGCGGGATCGACCACGAGCTGGTCGAGATAGCCTTCGCCGTCGATGGTGACGAAGCCGGTCAGCGCGCCGTTCTGCTCGGCCACCACGATCGAGGCCTTCGGCACCAGGTCCTTGCGCCAGCGCTCGCGCCACCAGTCCAGACGGGCGGCGAAGTCGATCTGCGGATAGGCCTGCTGCCACGTCCGATGCCAGAGGTCGATCGCGGCGGCCTCGTCCTCGGCGCGATAGGGGCGGAGGTGGAGGGGGCTCACTACCGCTCCGTCAGCTTCAGCTCGATGCGGCGATTGCGCTTGAAGGCCTCTTCGGTGTTGCCGGGGTCGAGCGGCTGGAATTCGCCGAAGCCGGCGGCGACGAGACGCTGCGCCGGTACGCCGAGCGAGATCAGGTACTGCACCACCGAGATGGCGCGCGCCGCGGACAGGTCCCAGTTCGACTTGAAGTTCGCGCCGCTCACCGGGCGCACGTCGGTGTGGCCGTCGACGCGCAGCACCCAGGCGATCTCGTTCGGGATCTTCTTGTCGAGCTCGATCAGCGCGGTCGCCAAGGTGTCGAGCTCGGCGCGGCCCTCGGGCAGCAGCATGGCCTGGCCGGTGTCGAAGAACACTTCGGACTGGAACACGAAACGGTCGCCGACGACGCGGATGTCCGGCCGGTTGCCGAGGATGGCGCGCAGACGGCCGAAGAATTCCGAGCGGTAGCGCGACAATTCCTGCACGCGCTGCGCCAGCGCGACGTTCAGGCGAGAGCCGAGATCGGCAATGCGGTTCTGCGATTCCTTGTCGCGCTTCTCCGAGGCATCCAAGGCCTCTTCGAGCGCCGCCAGTTGCCGCCGCAGCGCGCTGATCTGCTGGTTCAGCACCTCGATCTGCGCCAGCGCCCGCGTCGAGACCGCCTTCTCCGAGTCCAGCGCCTTGCCGAGCTCGGCGGTCTTGCCCTGCGCGTCGTTGCCGGCATTGGCGAGGCCCTCATAGAGACCTTTCATGCGGTCGCGCTCGGTCTCGGCCGAGGCAAGCCCGGCCTTCAGTTGCGAGACCTGGTCGTCGAGGCTGAGCTTGCCGAGCTTCTCCAGCGAGAGCAGCTCGTTGAGCTGCGCGATCTTGGCGTTGAGCTGCTCCAGCGCCTTGTCCTTGCCGGTGACCTCCTGCGACAGGAAGAATTGCACGACCAGGAACACCGACAGCAGGAACACGATCGACAGCACCAGCGTCGACAATGCATCGACGAAGCCGGGCCAGTAGTTGAAGGCGCCTTCGTTGCGGCGCGCGCGGGCAAGAGCCATGGTCGTCTCTTCGTCTAGATGCTCAACTCTTCTCGGGCTGGCGTGCGATCCGCTCCAAGAGGCGCCGGATCTCGCGGTTCTGCTCGCCCTGGCCGTCGGCCCATTCGCGGATCATCTGCTGCTCGGTCCGCATGTGCGACACCAGCGCCTGGATGGCTTCGGCAAGGCTCGCCATCGCCGCGGTGGTGCCGCGGCTGGCGCTGCCTTCCTCCAGCACCGAGCGCAGCCGCTCGACCGCGGCCTGAAGCTCGCCGCTGGCGACCCCGCCGCCGCCCGCGGCGACAGCCACTTCGCCGCGGCCATATTCGCGTACGGTGGTGGCGAGCCAGTCTTCGAGGTCGGTGTAGAAACGGTTCTGCGCCTGGCTCGATTGCAAATCGAGGAAGCCGAGGATCAGCGAGCCGGCGAGGCCGAACAGCGAGCTGGAGAACGAGATGCCCATGCCGCCGAGCGGGGCGGCCAGCCCCTCCTTCAGCGTGTCGAACAGCGCGCCGGAATCGCTGCCGACCTTGAGCCCGTCGATCACCTTGCCGACCGAGCCGACCGTCTCGATCAGGCCCCAGAAGGTGCCGAGCAGGCCGAGGAAGACGAGCAGGCCGGTCATGTAGCGGGAGATGTCGCGGGCTTCATCCAGGCGGGTCGCGATCGAATCGAGCAGGTGCCGCATCGTGGTCTGGCTGATGCTCATCCGCCCGGAGCGCTCGCCGCCGAGGATCGCCGCCATCGGCGCCAGCAGCCTCGGGTGCCGGGCCGGCGCCAGGCCGGGATCGGCGATGCGGAAATTGTTGACCCAGGACACCTCGGGGTAGAGCCGGATGACTTGGCGGAAGGCCAGCACGATGCCGATGAACAGCACCGCCCCGATCAGGGCGTTGAGGCCGGGATTGGCGAAGAAGGCCTGGATGATCTGCTTGTAGAGCACCACGCCTACCAGCGTGCACAGCACCAGGAATACCAGCATCCGCACCAGGAAGACGCTGGGTGAGGACAGCTTGGTGTACTCGGTATCCATGGTGGAGCGGGGCGAAGTGCCTGACGGCATGGCCGGTATCATCCATTACGAAAGCTTGTTTGCGGGCGCACTATGGCACAGCGCCGGCCCAAAAAAAGCGCCGGATGGGCCGATTTCGTGGACAGCCTGGGGAACCCGGACCGAAAGCAGCGCTTTGATAACAAGGTGTTTGCAAAGCTCACCATTCGGGGGGCGCATGAGCGTCGTTTCCGCGATCATCGGGACTGCCGAACGTGTGCCGTTGCCGGACGTCGTGATTCGCGCTGCGATCCAGCGCCTGTGCTCGCGCACGGCGACGCGCCTGTCCGCGCTGGGGGCGGCCGACGATGCCGCCTTCGCCGGGCGGATGATGCTGCGGCCGGTCGCGGAGCACATTGCTGCCGGCGACGCCCGGCATGGCGAGGTGCCGGCTTCCTTCTTCGCGCAGGTGCTCGGCCCCAATCGCAAATACTCGTGCTGTTTCTACAAGACCGACGCGACCACCCTACAGGAGGCGGAGGAGGAGGCGTTGCGCCAGACCGTCGAGCATGCCGGTCTTGCCGACGGGCAGACCATCCTCGAGCTCGGCTGCGGCTGGGGCTCGCTGTCGCTGTGGATGGCGCGGCGGTTTCGGCATGCGAAGGTGACGGCGGTCGCGAGCTCGCAGGCGCAGCGCGCCCATGTCGAGGAGGAGGCGCGGCGGCGCGGGCTCCTGAACCTGTGCGTCGTCACCGCCGACATGAACGTGTTCGCGCCCGAGGGCCAGTTCGACCGCATCGTCTCGGTCGAGACGTTCGAGCACATGATGAACTGGCGCAAGCTGATGACGCGCGTGCAATCATGGCTGGCGCCCGAGGGGCGCTTCTTCATGCACATCTTCACCCATCGCTCCGGCTCCCATCTGTTCGACCGGGCCAATCGCGAGGACAGGATTGCGCAACACGTCTTCACCGGCGGGCTGATGCCGAGCCATCACCTCGTCAGGCAGTTCGGCGACATCTTCACCATCGAGAAGGAATGGTGCTGGAGCGGAACGCATTACCAGCGCACCGCCAATGACTGGCTGGCCAATTTCGATCGCAACCGCGATACGATCGAGGCGGCCTTGCGCACCGTCTATGGTGAGGAGACCGGCTTGTGGATGCGGCGCTGGCGCTGGTTCCTCCTCGCGACCTCCGGCCTGTTCGGCTACGCTGGCGGAACGGAATGGGGCGTCAGTCAGTACCGGATGAAAACCGCCGAGTGATTGCGATCTTCTGTCGCAGCACGCCGCGATGGAACCGGACTCACAATCCGGTGAATCCCCAAAAGTCCCCAAAACTCAATAGCATAGGCCGTGTGACATTGAGCCGCCCGCAACACGCGTTGCGTCGCAGCACGACCATTCTATCTTGACGATATCAGCTGCGCGGTAATCGTCCAGAACGGGCGCCGCGTTATGCGTGATTCAGTGTCAACAATTTCGGGGCGCCCCACTTCATGTCAGGACTTCGTGCGCGATCGGCATGCGCTGCAATGATGCTCGCGGCCCTTGCGCCGTTGCTGGCGGGCTGCGATGAATCCATGTCCGCCGTGTCCGCCGCCCCGCCGGCCGACCCTGACGTCAGCATCGTCGTCGTCAAGCCGCAGCCGCGCGCCGTGGTGCGCGAGCTTCCGGGCCGGATCGCGCCGACCCGCGTCTCGGACGTGCGGCCGCGCGTGTCCGGCATCGTGGTCGAGCGCCTGTTCCGCCAGGGCAGTGAGGTGAAGGCGGGCGATCCGCTCTATCGGATCGATCCGCATCCGTTCGAGGTCGAGGTGATGGCCAACGAGGCGGCGCTCGCCAAGGCCGAAGCTGCCGCGATGCAGGCGCACCAGCAGGCACGCCGCATCGCTGCGCTGACCAAGGATCGCGCCGCGCCGGAGGCCGAGAACGAAAAGGCAATCGCCGCCGAACGCCAGGCACAGGCCGAGGTCGAGGGGCGCAAGGCCGAGCTCGCGCGCGCCAAGCTCAACCTCGACTATGCCACGGTGCGCGCGCCGATCGACGGCGTCGTCGGTGCCGCGCTGGTCAGCGAGGGCGCGCTCGCGGTCCAGAACGAGACCAATCTCGCCACCATCCAGCAGCTCGATCCGATCTATGCCGACTTCACCCAGTCGGTGACCGAGCTCAACCAGCTCCGCCGCGCCTTCGAGACCGGCGACCTCGAGCGCATCGCGGCCGACGCCGCCAAGGTGCGCCTCGTGCTCGACGACAACACCACCTATTCGCTCGACGGCAAGCTGCTGTTCTCCGATGCCAAGGTCGACGCCCACACCGGCCAGGTGACGCTGCGCGGCGAGTTCCCCAATCCCAAGCGCGAGCTGCTGCCGGGCATGTATGTCCGCGTCCGCATCGACCAGGGGCTCGACTCCGACGCGATCGCAGTGCCGCAGCAGGCGATCCAGCGCAATGGCGGCGGCGGCAGCGAAGTGTTCGTCGTCAAGGACGACAACCACATCGCAGTGCAGCCGGTGCGCACCGGCTCGGTGCAGGACGGGCTGTGGTTCGTCACCGAAGGCCTGAAGGCCGGCGACAAGGTCGTGGTCGAAGGCTTCCAGAAATTCGCAGCCGGCGACAAGGTCAAGCCGCAATCCTGGTCGGAAGCGGACGCGACCGCGGACAACCGGCACGCCCAGAAGCTCACGCGGTAACGCGCCATGCCGAGTTTCTTCATCGACAGGCCGATCTTCGCCTGGGTGGTCGCGCTATTCATCTGCCTGATCGGCGCGATTGCGGTGCCGCTGCTGCCGATCGCGCAATATCCGATCATCGCGCCGCCCTCGATCTCGGTGTCGACCAGCTATCCCGGCGCCTCGCCGGAAAACCTCTACAACAGCGTCACGCGGCTGATCGAGGAGGAGCTCAACGGCGCCTCCGGCATCCTCAATTTCGAATCGACCAGCGATTCGCTCGGCCAGGTCGAGATCATCGCCAATTTCCAGCCGGGAACCGATACCAGCGCCGCCTCGGTCGAGGTGCAGAACCGCATCAAGCGCGTCGAGGCGCGCCTGCCGCGCGCGGTGATGCAGCAGGGCATCCTGATCGAGGAAGCCTCCAGCGCGGTGCTCCAGATCATCACGCTGAACTCGACCGACGGCAGCCTCGACGAGGTCGGCCTCGGCGACTTCATGATCCGCAACGTGCTCGGCGAGATCCGCCGCATCCCCGGCGTCGGCCGCGCCACGCTCTATTCCACCGAGCGCTCGCTTCGCGTCTGGGTCGATCCGGCCAAGCTGGTCGGCTATGGACTCACCGCCGATGACGTCAACAAGGCGATCTCCGCGCAGAACGCACAGGTCGCCTCGGGCAGCATCGGTGCCGAACCGTCGACGTCGAGCCAGCGCACCTCCGCGCTGGTGCTGGTCAAGGGCCAGCTCGCGTCTCCGGACGAATTCGGTGCCATCATCCTGCGCGCCAATGCCGACGGGTCGACCGTGCGCCTGCGCGACGTCGCGCGCATCGAGGTCGGCGGCCTCAGCTACCAGTTCAACACCCGCCTCGACGGCAAGCCGACTGCCGGTCTCTCCGTGCTGATGTCGCCGACCGGCAATGCGCTCGCGACCGCGAGCGCGGTCGAGGCGAAGATGAAGGAGCTGTCGCGCTTCTTCCCGGCCAACATCTCCTACGAGATTCCCTACAACATCACGCCGGTGGTCGAGGCCTCGATCAAGAAGGTGTTGTCGACGCTGGTCGAAGCGGTGGTGCTGGTGTTCGTGGTGATGTTCCTGTTTCTCCAGAACATCCGCTACACCATCATTCCGACCATCGTGGTCCCGGTGGCGCTGCTAGGCGCCTGTTCCACGCTGCTGCTCGCCGGCTACTCCATCAACATGCTCTCGATGTTCGGCATGGTGCTCGCGGTCGGCATCCTCGTCGACGACGCCATCGTCGTGGTCGAGAACGTCGAGCGTATCATGGCCGAGGAAGGCCTGCCGCCGAAGGAGGCGACGCGCAAGGCGATGTCGCAGATCACCGGCGCCATCATCGGCATCACTTTGGTCCTGATGGCGGTGTTCGTGCCGATGGCGTTCTTCCCGGGCTCGGTCGGCATCATCTACCGCCAGTTCTCGGTGACCATGGTCGCCGCGATCGGCTTCTCCGCGTTTCTCGCGCTGTCGCTGACGCCGGCGCTGTGCGCCACGCTGCTCAAGCCCGTCGAAGCCGGTCATGGCCATGCCAGGAGGGGCGTGTTCGGCTGGTTCAACCGCATGCTCGAAGGCGCCAAGGAACGCTATTCGCGCACCGTCGGCTTCTCGCTGAACCGCACCGGCCGCCTGATGCTGGTCTATGCCGCGCTGTTGGTTGGGCTCTCCTGGGCCTTCGTCAATCTGCCCGGCGGCTTCCTGCCCATCGACGACCAGGGCTTCATCACCACCGACGTGCAGACGCCGTCGGATTCGTCCTATGCCCGCACCGAGGCCGTGATCGAGAAGGTCGAAAAATACCTGGCACAGCGGCCGGGCGTCGACAACGTCACCTTCCTGACCGGCTTCAGCTTCTCTGGCCAGGGCATGAACACCGCGCAGGCCTTCATCACCTTGAAGGATTGGTCGGAGCGCGGGCCGAAGGACTCCGCCGCCGCGATCGTCAACGACGTCAACCGCGACCTGGGGTCGTCGATCCGCGACGCAAAAATCTCGGCGCTGCAGCCGCCTCCGATCGACAATCTCGGCAATTCCTCAGGCTTCTCGTTCCGCCTCCAGGACCGCGGCCAGAAGGGCTATCAACAATTGATGCGTGCCGCCGACCAGCTGATAGCGGAGGCCAATGCGAGCCCCGTGCTTCAGAAGGTCTATATCGAAGGCCTGCCCGAGGCAGGCGTGGTCAATCTCATGATCGACCGCGAGAAGGCCGGCGCCTTCGGCGTCACCTTCGAGGACATCAACAACACGATCTCGACCAATCTCGGCTCGAACTACATCAACGACTTCCCGAACCGCGGCCGCATGCAGCGCGTCGTGGTGCAGGCCGATGCCCGCGACCGCATGCGGACCGAGGACATCCTCAACTACAACGTCAAGAACAGCCGCGGCCAGCTCGTGCCGTTCTCCTCCTTCGCCACGGTCGAATGGGCGCGCGGGCCGACGCAGATCGCGGGCTTCAACTATTATCCGGCGGTGCGCATCTCCGGCGAAGCCAGGCCCGGCTTCACCTCGGGCGATGCCATCGCCGAGATGGAGCGTCTCGCCGACAGGCTGCCACGCGGCTTCGGCTATGAATGGACCGGGCAGTCGCTCCAGGAGAAACTGTCGGGTTCGCAGGCGCCGTTCCTGCTCGCCCTCTCGGTGTTCGTGGTGTTCCTGTGCCTCGCCGCGCTCTACGAGAGCTGGACCATTCCGCTCGCGGTGCTGCTCACCGTGCCGCTCGGGATTGTCGGTGCGGTGGTCGCGGCGATGCTGCGTGGTCTGCCCAATGACGTCTATTTCACCGTCGGCCTGATCACCATCATCGGCCTCGCGGCCAAGGACGCGATCCTGATCATCGAGTTCGCCAAGGACCTGCGGAAGGAAGGCAAGCCGCTGGTCGAAGCCACCATCGAAGCCTGCCGTCTGCGCTTCCGCCCGATCCTGATGACCGGTCTCGCCTTCATCTGCGGCGTGCTGCCGATGGCCATCGCCCACGGCGCCGGCGGCGCCAGCCAGCAGGCGCTCGGCTCCATCGTGATGGGCGGCATGATCGCGGTGGTGATCCTGGCGCTGCTGATGGTGCCGGTGTTCTTCGTCTCGGTGCAGCGCGTGCTGGGCGGGGACCGGGAGGAGACGGAGGAGAAGAAGGCCGAGACGTATGGGCCGCCGGCACGGGCTCACACGAGCCACTGACGCGCGTCTTTCATTCCGGGGCGCGCATAGCGCGAGCTCTGATGCGCAATCGCGCATCTGAGAATCCATCGCGCCACCATCGCTGCGGATCAATGGATTCCGGGTCCGCGCCAAGAGCGCGCCCCGGAATGACGATGGAGCGTGAGGACGTGCTTACGCCGGCTTTCGCAAAATCTTCACCAGCTCGCCGTGCACGTACTCGTTGCCGCACACGACGTGCCCGGTGACCAGCGCATCGCCCGGGGTGGCGATGTCGCTCACCGTGCCGCCCGCTTCGCGCACCATCAGCATGCCCGCGGCGATGTCCCAGGGCTGCAGATCGCGCTCCCAATAGCCGTCGAGGCGGCCGGCGGCGACGAAGGCGAGGTCGAGCGAGGCGGCGCCGAAGCGGCGCAGGCCGGCGACGCGGTCCTGGATCGCGGTCATCTCGCGGCGGAATTCCTCGTGGTCGCCGCGGCCGATATGGGGCAGGCCGCAGGCCACCACGCATTCGTTGAGCTGGCGGCGGCCGGCGACGCGCAGGCGCTGGTCGTTGAGAAAGGCGCCCTTGCCGCGCTCGGCGATGTAGAGCTCGTCATTGGCGGGATTGTAGATCACGCCGGCGATCACAGTGCCCTCGCGCACGAGTCCAATCGAGATCGCGAATTGCGGGATGCCGTGCAGGAAGTTGGTGGTGCCGTCGAGCGGATCGACGATCCAGGTGTGGCTCTTGTCGGTGCCCTCGCGGGTGCCGCCCTCCTCGCCGATGAAGCCATAGCCGGGCCGCGCCTTGGCGAGGTCCTGGTAGAGGATCTCCTCGGCGCGCTTGTCGGCGAGCGAGACGAAATTGGCCGGCCCCTTCAGCGAGACCTGGAGATGCTCGATCTCGCCGAGATCGCGCTTGAGGCTGCGGCCGGCGCGCCGCGCCGCCTTGACCATGACGTTGATAGTGGCGGAATACAGCATGAGCTCTGGACTTGATCGGGGGGAATGGCGCGAAATCGCGGCTGATTGAGGGGATTGGGTGCCCTGCGAGGGCCCTTACGTCAAGTCATTGGGTCAAGTCATTTGGTCCCGAGCCACTTTCTGGCTGCGGCTTCCGCCTTGGCCCGGTCCTCGGCCGGCAGGTCGGACAATTGCTTGTCGAGCTCCGGATCGCCCTTGCCGGCGGTCTTGGCCACCAGATGCCATTTGAAGCCCTCGACCTTGTCCACGGATGTGCCGACGCCGTTGATCAGCACCCAGGCCAGCCGGTTCTGCGCGATCGCGCTGCCCTGCCGGGACGCCTTGCGCAGCAACGCGACAGCGGCCGGCTGGTTCTTCGGGGTCCCGGTGCCGTTGAACATGGCGATGGCATATTCGACCTCGGCATCGACATTGTCGGCGAGCGAGGCGGCCTGGAGCAGCCGCACGGCGCGTTCCGGGTCCTTGGGCACGCCGGTGCCCTCCTTGTAGAAGGTCGCCAGCGCGTATTGCGCCTCGGGCAGGCCGGCGTCGGCCGCCTGGCGCAGCAGCTCGGCCGACCGCTTGACGTCCTGCGGCAGGGTCTGACCGTCGAGATAGAGCAAGGCCAGGTTATAGGCTGCCTTGGGCTCGCCGAGCTTGGCGGCCGACGCCATCAGCTTGACCGCCTCGCCCTTGTCGACCGGGCCGCCGCGGCCGGAAATGCGCAGCATGGCGAGTGCGAACATCGCCTCGCGGTCGCCGGCGTCCGCAGCGCGCTTGTACCATTCGGCGGCCTTGGCGTAGTCGCGCCTGATGCCCATGGCGTTGGAATAGAGCTCGCCGAGCATCGTCATCGCCTTGGGATCGCCGGTCTTGGCGCGGGCGGTGGCGAGCTCGAGCGCCGTCTTGTACTGGCCGCGCTGATAGGCGCCGAACACCAGGTCGACATTGGGATTGTCGGTCGGTGGGGCAGGGATCACGGTCGGGGCCGGCGCTGGCTTCGGGGAGGACGACGGCTTCGGTGCCGGCGCGGCCTCCTTCTTTTTGGTGATCGTGTGTGGCTTGGTCTTCTGCTTCTCAGGCGCCGGGCTCGGCGTCGCGGCCGGCGGGGTGATCTGGAGCTGCGCGGCCGCGGGCGTCGTCAGCAGCAGCGTGGCCAGAAGGGTGATGCGCGGGAGTTTCATCTTGGGCGCTAGCCGTGCCCCTGGATCACGGGCGCCGTCGCATAGGCCTTCTTGATCGCAGCATCGGCTTCGATCAGCGCGGCCTTGGGCCCGCGCGGATCGGCCCAGACGAATTCACCGACCAGCACGAAATCGGCACCGTTGGCGGCGAAGTCGTAGGCCTCCTCCAGCGAAGTGGCAAAGCCGACGCAAGGCGGCTCGAACAGCTCGGCCCACCAGTCCAGCCGCTCGGCAATGGCCTGCGCCGACGGGCGCTGGCCGTTGGCGTCGGGCTCGCCGAACAGAACGTAGTCCGCGCCCATCTCGCCCGCGCTCATGGAATCGTGGCGTGTCGCGAGCGCGCCGACGCCGGCGATGCGATCGGGCTTGAGCGAGGGCATCGCCTCTTCCAGCGCGGCGATCCCCGCAAGATGCGCGCCGTCGGCGCCGCCGCGCGCCACCAGCTCGGCGTGGCCGTCGACGAGCAGCGCGGCACCCGCCTTCTGCACCGGCGGCGCCAAAGCCTTGATGCGCGAGATCATCGTGCGCTGGTCGGTCTCCTTCAATCGCAGCAGCACGGCCGCGACGTCGGCGGAGGCGAGCAAGCCCGGCAGCTCGGCGACAAGCGAAGCGGGGTCATCGACGACCGGCGTCGCAAGATAAAGGCGCGGCGCCGGGCGCGGCGGTGGCGATTTGTTCGACAAGATCTAGGCTGCCTTCTTTTCCAGGCTGCTTTGCCATTCGCCCTTCGAGGCGAGGCCGTTCATCTGCGCGCGATGGCTGAAGGCGCGCTGGCCGGCCGCGACGTTTTCGGCCTTGCCGGACCAGGCCTTCTGCGGCGCGGCCTGGAGCGCGCGGCCGTAGGAGAAGGTCAGGCCCCAGGGCAGCGGGCCGAGCTTGTGCATGGCATTGAGATGCGCGGTTGCCTCTTCGTCGGACTGGCCGCCGGAGAGGAAAGCGATGCCGGGCACCGCTGCCGGCACGCAGGCCTTCAGCAGCCGTATCGTCTTCTCCGCGACTTCCTCGACGGGAGCCTGCTTTGCGCACTTCTTGCCTGAGATCGCCATGTTGGGTTTCAGTACCATGCCTTCGAGCGCGACGCGCTGCACGCGCAACTCCTGAAACGTCTTGCTGAGCACGCGGCTCGTGACCTCATAGCAGCGCTCGATGTCGTGATCACCGTCCATCAGCACTTCCGGCTCGACGATCGGCACGATCTGCGCCGCCTGGCACAGCGCGGCGTAGCGCGCCAGCGCGTGGGCGTTGACGCTGATCGCGGTCATCGAGGGGATGCCGCCGCCGATGTCGATCACCGCGCGCCATTTGGCGAAGCGCGCGCCCCGCTCATAGTATTTCTTCAGCCGCTCGGCGAGCTTGTCGAGCCCGACGGTGACGAGCTCGCCGGGGCACATCGGCAGGGCCTGCGTGCCTTCGTCGACCTTGATGCCGGGAATGGCGCCGCTCTGCTCGATCAGCTTGACCAGCGGCGTGCCGTCCTTGGCATCCTGCCAGATCGTCTCGTCGTAGAGGATCACGCCGGAGATGTACTGGCTCATGGCGTCCTTGGAGCGGAACAGCATCTCGCGATAGTCGCGGCGGTTCTCTTCGGTCGATTCCACGCCGATCGCGTCAAAGCGTTTCTTGATGGTGCCGGAGGATTCGTCGGCGGCAAGGATGCCCTTGCCGGGGGCGACCATGGCGGTCGCGATCCTGTTGAGCTCAGTCAGATTCATCGAGAGGTCCTCCCAAAACGATTCTGCCCTTGCCCGGGAAAATAGACCGTTCTCGGGCAATTGCCGAGTTAACGTTGGTCGCAGGGTAAAGGGGGGGTCTCTGTCATTCCGGGATGCGCCGAAAGGCGCAGGCCCGGAATCCATAACCCCAAGCTGTGGTTATGGATTCCGGGCCCACGCTTCGCGTGTCCCGGAATGACAGGAGGGTGTGGCTGAAGGCCTTACGCCACCGCGCGATCGCTTACGCTACCTTGGGGTCGAGCTCGCCCTTGGCGTAGCGCTTGGCCATCTCGGCGGTGGTCAGCACCGTCTTGATCTTGGAGGCCTGGCCTGCGGTGTTGAACTCCTGGAGCCGCTGCTTGCACAGCTTGGTCATCGCTTCCATGGCCGGCTTCAGGTACTTGCGCGGATCGAACTCTTCCGGATTGTCCTTGAGTACCTTGCGGATCTGGCCGGTCATCGCCATGCGGTTGTCGGTGTCGATGTTGATCTTGCGCACGCCGTTCTTGATGCCGCGCTGGATCTCGGCGACCGGCACGCCCCAGGTCGGCTTCATCTTGCCGCCATAGGCGTTGATGATGTCCTGGAGGTCCTGCGGCACGGACGAGGAACCGTGCATGACGAGATGCGTGTTCGGCAGCTTGCGGTGGATCTCCTCGATCACGTTCATGGCGAGGATGTCGCCGTCCGGCTTGCGGGTGAACTTGTAGGCGCCATGTGAGGTGCCCATCGCAATCGCGAGCGCGTCGACCCTGGTCTCCTGGACGAACTTCACGGCCTCGTCCGGATTGGTCAGGAGCTGGTCGTGGCTGAGCTTGCCCTCGGCGCCGTGGCCGTCTTCCTTGTCGCCCATGCCGGTCTCCAGCGAGCCGAGCACGCCGAGCTCGCCCTCGACCGAGATGCCGCCGAGATGGGCCATGTCGGTCACGGTCTTGGTGACGCCGACATTGTAGCCCCAGTCGCCGGGGGTCTTGCCGTCGGCCTTGAGCGAGCCGTCCATCATCACCGAGGTGAAGCCGGCCTGGATCGCGGTCATGCAGGTCGCCGGCTCGTTGCCGTGGTCGAGATGCACGCAGACCGGGATGTGCGGGTAGATCTCGGTCACCGCGTCCATCATGTGCTTGAGCATGACGTCGTTGGCGTAGGAGCGCGCACCGCGCGAGGCCTGGATGATGACGGGCGCATCGACCTGATTGGCGGCGTCCATGATCGCCAGCGCCTGCTCCATGTTGTTGATGTTGAAGGCCGGTACGCCGTAATCGTTCTCCGCCGCATGGTCGAGCAATTGACGCAACGTGATCCGAGCCATGTGTCTTTTTCTCCCGTTTTGGCCTGCAAGGCCACTAACTACTTGAAGGCCGCCAGCTGATTGCCGACTGATTACTTGATGCGCAGGACCTCGACGCCGGGCAGGGGCTTGCCTTCCATCCATTCAAGAAATGCGCCACCGGCGGTCGAGACATAGGTGAATTCACCGGCCACGTGGGCCTGGTTGAGGGCCGCGACGGTGTCGCCGCCACCCGCGATCGAGATCAGCTTCTTCGCCTTGGTGCGCTCGGCGGCGTGCCTGGCGGCCGCGACGGTGCCGCGGTCGAAGGGCTGCATCTCGAAGGCCCCGAGCGGTCCGTTCCAGACCAGCGTCGCCGCATCGTCGATCGCGGCGTGAACGCGCGCGATCGACTGTGGACCGACGTCCAGGATCATGCCGTCGGCCGGTATCGCATCGAGCCCATAGGCATGCGACGGCGCGTTGGCGGCGAAATGATAGGCGACGGTGGCATCGACCGGCAGGATGATGGCGCAGTTGGCGGCTTCCGCCTTCTCCATGATGCGCAGCGCGGTCGGGGCGAGATCCTTCTCGGCCAGCGACTTGCCGACCGCGACGCCCTGGGCGTGCAGGAAGGTGTTGGCCATGCCGCCGCCGATCACGAGCGCGTCGACCTTGTTCACGAGGTTTTCGAGCAGGTCGATCTTGGTCGAGACCTTGGCGCCGCCGATGATGGCGATGACGGGCTTGGTCGGCGAGCCCAGCGCCTTCTCCAGCGCATCGAGCTCGGCCTGCATGGTGCGGCCGGCATAGGCCGGCAGCTTGTGGCCGAGGCCCTCGGTGGACGCGTGGGCGCGGTGCGCGGCCGAGAACGCGTCACTGACCCAGATGTCGCCGAGCTTGGCCAGTTCAGCGACGAAGGCGGGATCGTTCTTTTCCTCTTCCTTGTGGAAGCGGGTGTTTTCGAGGCACAGGATGTCGCCGTCGTTCAAGCCAGCCACGGCCGTGGCCGCGGGCTCGCCGATGCAATCATCGGCAAAGGCGACGGGCTTCTTCACCACCTTCGACAGCGCTTCGGCGACGGGCTTGAGCGACTCTTTGGGATCGCGCCCCTTCGGCCGGCCGAAATGCGCGAGCAGGATGACCTTGGCCCCCTTGTCGGCGAGCTCGGTGATGGTCGGCGCAACGCGCTCGAGCCGCGTCGCGTCGGTGACGCGCCCGTTCTCCATGGGCACGTTGAGATCGACGCGCAGCAGCACGCGCTTGCCCTTCACGTCGACGTCGTCGAGGGTGCGGAATTTGTTGGTCATCTTTGGCTCTCTTGTCCCGGGCCTCTAGGCAGTCATTCCGGGGCGCGCGCAGCGCGAACCCGGAATCTCGAGATTCCGGGTCTGGTCCTTCGGACCATCCCGGAATGACAGTGCAACTAGAACGCACCAGATCCTTAGATCACCTTCGCGATCGCGACGGCGGTGTCCGCCATGCGGTTCGAGAAGCCCCACTCGTTGTCGTACCAGGACATCACGCGCACCAGCGTGCCGTTCTGCACCTTGGTCTGGTCCTCGTGGAAGGTCGAGGAGTGCGGGTCGTGGTTGAAGTCGATCGAGACGTTCGGCGCGCTGGTGTAGCCGAGGATGCCCTTGAGCTGCTGCTCGGAGGCACGCTTCATCGCTGCGTTGACTTCCTTGGCGTCGGTTGCGCGCTTGGCGACGATCTTGAGGTCGACGACCGAGACGTTCGGCGTCGGCACGCGGATCGCGACGCCGTCGAGCTTGCCCTTCAGTTCGGGCAGCACGAGCCCGATCGCCTTGGCGGCGCCGGTCGAGGTCGGGATCATCGACATCGCAGCGGCGCGGCCGCGATAGAGATCCTTGTGCAGCGTGTCCAGCGTCGGCTGGTCGCCGGTGTAGGCGTGGATCGTGGTCATGAAGCCGGTCTCGATGCCGACGAGGTCGTTCAGCACCTTGGCCACCGGCGCGAGGCAGTTGGTGGTGCAGGAGCCGTTGGAGATGACCAGATGGTCCTTGGTCAGCGTGTCGTGGTTGACGCCGTAGACGATGGTGGCGTCGGCGCCGTCGGCGGGCGCGGAGACCAGCACGCGCTTGGCGCCGGCGGTCAGATGCGCCGAGGCCTTGTCCTTCGAGGTGAAGATGCCGGTGCATTCCAGCGCGATGTCGATGCCGAGATCCTTCCAGGGCAGCTTCGAGGGATCACGCTCGGCGGTCACCTTGATCTTGTTGGCTCCGAGGCTGATCGAGTCGCCGTCGACGGTCACGGTGCCGGGGAAGCGGCCATGGACGCTGTCGAAGCGGAGCAGATGGGCGTTGGTCTCGACCGGACCGAGATCGTTGATGCCGACGACCTCGATGTCCTTGCGGCCTGACTCGGCGATAGCCCGCAGCACGTTGCGGCCGATGCGGCCAAAACCGTTAATTCCGACGCGGACTGCCATGTTTCGTCTCCTTATGACCGTTCAATGACGCGTATCAATGACGTCTGTCTTCCCGCACAACGCGCTTAGCGCGCCTGCGAGGGTTTTTTAGGGCGGACGCCCGGTTCGGCCGGGCGGTGCTTGATCATATGAGGAGTTACGTAGTCCTTTTTTTTGGCAAGCTCAACTCTCAGGAAACGCGCTTCAGCACGGCGTTCACCGCAGCCTCGGCGGTAATGCCGAAATGCTTGAAAAGGTCCTTCGCCGGACCGCTTTCGCCGAAGGAATGCATGCCGACGAACTCGCCATCCTGGCCGATCACGGCATCCCAGCCCCAGCGCACCGCCGCCTCGATCGCAACCTTCACCGGCGCGTTGCCGATGATTGCGGCGCGCTTGGCCTCTGGTTGCGCTAACAACAGCTCGAGCGAGGGCACCGAGACCACCCGTGACGCGATGCCGCGCTCGGCGAGCTGCTTCTGGGCCGCGACCGCGATCTCGACCTCGGAGCCGGAAGCAAACAGCGTCGCCCTGGCTTCGCCCTGGGCCGGGACCAGCTCGTAGGCGCCGGCCGCGCAGGGATTGTCGTTCGGCGCGGTGGTGCGCAGCTGCGGCAGGTTCTGCCGCGTCAGCGCCAGCACGGTTGGGCCGTCGATGCGGTTGAGCGCGAGCTCCCAGCACTCGGCAACCTCGACGGAATCGCAGGGACGGAACACGCGCATGTTGGGAATGGCGCGAAGTGCGGCAAGATGCTCGACCGGCTGGTGGGTCGGGCCGTCCTCGCCGAGGCCGATCGAATCGTGCGTCATCACGTAGACGACGCCGGCGCCCATCAGAGCGGCAACCCGCATCGCAGGCCGCGCATAATCGGTGAACACCAGGAAGGTCGCGCCGTTCGGCGCGAAGCCGCCGTGCAGGAAGATGCCGTTCATCGCCGCGGCCATGCCGTGCTCGCGGATGCCGTAGTGGATGAAGCGGCCCTTCGGCGTCTTGGCCGAGAAGGCGGTCGCCGACTTCGCCTTGTTGTTGTTGGAGCCGGTGAGGTCGGCGGAGCCTGCGAGGAATTCCATCGGCATGGCGCCGGCGATCACTTCGATCACGGCTTCCGACGATTTGCGTGTGGCCGCAACCATCGGCTTTTCCAGCAGCTCCTTCTTGTACGCGCGCACCGCCTTCGCCAGCGAGGCCGGACGCTCGTGGCGCAGACGACGCTCGAACTCGGCGCGCTTGCGGCTGCCGAGCTCACCAAGCCGGCCTTCCCATTCCTGCCGAGCCACGGAGCCGCGGCTGCCGGCTGCACGCCACGCCTTCAGCACGTCATCGGGCACCGAGAACGGCTCGAGCGAGATGCCGAGGTTTTCCTTGGCGGCCTTGAGCTCCTCGGCGCCGAGCGCCTCGCCATGCACCTTCGCGGTGCCGGCCTTGTGCGGCGCGCCGAAACCGATGGTGGTGCGGCAGGCGATCAGCGTCGGCTTGTTCGACTTCTTCGCGCGCGTGATGGCGTCGGCGATGGCGGCCTTGTCGTGGCCGTCGATCTTCTCGGCAGCCCAGCCCGCCGACTTGAAGCGCTTCACCTGGTCGACGGAATCGGCGATCGAGGTCGGGCCGTCGATCGAGATGCCGTTGTCGTCGTAGAGCACGATCAGCTTGTTGAGCTTCCAGTGCCCGGCCATCGCGATCGCTTCCTGCGACACGCCTTCCATCAGGTCGCCGTCGGAGGCGAGCACATAGGTGTGGTGATCGACGATCTTCTTGCCGAACTCGGCGGCCAGCATCTTCTCCGCGAGCGCCATGCCGACCGCGGTGGAGATGCCCTGGCCGAGCGGGCCGGTGGTGGTCTCGATGCCCTTGGTGCGGAAGTTTTCGGGGTGTCCCGGCGTCAGCGAATCGACCTGGCGGAATTGCTTGATCTGGTCCAGCGTCATCTCGGAATTGCCGGTCAGATACAGCAGCGAATAGAGCAGCATCGAGCCGTGGCCGGCGGAGAGCACGAACCGGTCGCGATCCGGCCAGGCCGGTGCGGCGGCGTCGAATTTCAGGAACTGCGAGAACAGCACCGTGGCGATGTCGGCGGCACCCATCGGCAGGCCGGGATGGCCGGATTTCGCCTTCTCCACAGCGTCCATCGAAAGGCCGCGGATCGCGTTGGCCATACGGGTGTGGTCGACCTGCGTCATGTCTGAAATCCGTCTGAAATGAGGCGCTTGGCGGGATTCGCGCGCGCGGGAAGGAGCCTTTCGGCCGCTTAAGGTCGGGGCTGGGATAGCATCTCGGTTCCGGGAGTCCAAGGCAATCAAACGCCGGTTTGGCCGTAAAAGTTGCTTACGGCACGATCCGGAAAAGTGGAGGCCGGTTTTCCCGCGAGATCGTGCCGAGGAAGAAACCGGTAGATCGGGATGATTCATCCGATCTACCGGTGCATAGTTTCGCGGCGGCGTTGCGCTCGGCTAGCTTGCCACGTAAATTTCTGCTTCTAACCGCTTGCCGAACCGAGTCTTTTGCCGGACGGCGAGCCCCAGGAATAAGGCCACTGGGCAAAGGCCATAGGTTCCGCCGCTGACTCCATGAACGATCGCGTGTCCAACAGTTCTGCCATGACGGAGTCGTCCGCCGTCGAGATCGAGATTGCGACCCGCAGGCTCACCGCGGCGCTCGATGCGCTTGAAAGCGCGGTCGAACGGCGCCGCGATGCCGATCGCGACGAGAACGAGCTCGCGGCACGAATCCAGGCGCTGGGCGCCGATCGCTCGCGCCTTGCAGACGAACTCGATGGCGCATTGGTGAAAGCGCGCAAGCTCGAGCGCACCAACCGCGAGATCTCCGACCGGCTGGATTCCGCGATCGTCACGATACGCTCGGTGCTCGATACCGGAGAGGACGGATGAGCCACATCAACGTCACCATCAATGGCCGGCAATACCGCATGGCCTGCGAGGAGGGCCAGGAGGTGCGGCTGCTCAAGCTCGCGGAGAGCCTGGAGACGCGCATCCAGTCCCTGCGTGGAAAGTTCGGCGAGATCGGCGATGCGCGCCTCACCGTGATGGCGGCGCTGACCGTCTGCGACGAGCTGATCGACGCCGGCAACCGGGTCCGCACCATGGAGCAGGAGCTGACCGAGCTGCGGGATTTCCGCAACGCCGCCGTCGAGCGCGCCAGGATGACGCAGACCGCGGTGGTGAATGCGCTGAACGCCGCGGCCGAACGCATCGAGAAGTCGACCCAGGTCCTGAACCGGACCGTCGGCAACGGCATCGCGATCGGGTGACCGTTGGTCGTTTCCTTGCGGTCATCCTTCGAGACGCCCGCTATCGCGGGCACCTCAGGATGAGGTCTGGTTTCGTGGTGGGAGTGTAGACCCTCATGGTGAGGAGCCCGCCAAAGCGGGCGTCTCGAACCATGCAGGCCCGAGCCCTGGCGGCAATCACCCAAGGCCGGGCTGGCGATTCGTCAGTATCGTTGTTAGATTGCGGATGCGAAGCTGCGACGTGCGTCAGGAGCCATATATCCCCGGGGCCTTATCGATCCTTTAGGGAACTGTCCCTGGCCGGGCCCGTGGGCCCGGACATATGGTGCCCACCTACTTTCGTAGGGAACTCCGGGATCGAGTGCTTCAACGGCGTCCGCGGCTTCGCACTGTTTCCTTCTGGTTCGTGCCTGTCGAAATGACTGCGGCCAGTTCAGTCATGCCCGGCTTCACGGGGCATCCAGTACGCCGCGGCCTTTGTGTGAAACACCACCGCCTCTGGAATACTGGATCACCGCTATTGCAGGTGGTGACGTGGGGGACCAAAGCGAATGACCAATTCGAAAGCCGCACTCCGTGCCAAAGCCCTCGCAAAACGCGACGCGCTGAGCGAGAAGAAGCGCGCTGCGGCCGCCGCAAAACTCGCCAAGCGCGGGCTGCCTTTCACTTTTCTGCCCGGCAGCATCGTTTCCGGCTATTCGCCGATCCGCAGCGAGATCGATCCGATGCCGCTGCTCACGAGGCTCGCTGAAGAGGGCGCGAAGCTGGCACTGCCTTGCGTCACCGCGCGCGGGCAGTCGCTGATCTTCCGCATCTTCCATCCGAACGACCGCCTGATGCTCGGCCCGCTCGGCATTCCCGAGCCGTCGCCCGCGGCAGCCGAGGTCATCCCGGACATCATGCTGACGCCGCTCGCGGCGTTCGACCGTCTCGGCCATCGCATCGGCTATGGTGCGGGGCATTACGATTTCACCTTCGCGCATCTGCGCAGGACCAAGCACATCGTCGGGATCGGGCTTGCTTTCGCAGCGCAGGAGATCGAGGCGGTTCCGGCACTATCCCACGACGTCGCGCTGGATTATGTGCTAACGGAATCGGACGTGTTCGATTTCCGGAGTTCTGAAGTTGCGCATTCTCTTCGTGGGTGATGTCGTCGGGCGCGCGGGGCGTGCGGCGATCGCCGACCATCTGCCCGGCATGGTCAAGGACTGGTCGCTCGATTTCGTCGTCGTCAACGGCGAGAATGCCGCCGGAGGCTTCGGCATCACGGAAGCGATCTATCAGGAGTTTCTCGACGCCGGCGCCGATGCGGTGACGCTCGGCAATCATTCCTGGGATCAGCGCGAGGCCTTGGTGTTCATCGAGCGCGCGGAGCGCCTGGTGCGGCCGGCGAACTATCCGCGCGGCACGCCCGGCCGCGGTGCCGCGCTGGTCGAGACCAAGAACGGCAAGCATGCGCTCGTCGTCAACGCGTTGGGCCGCGTCTTCATGACCCCGTTCGACGATCCCTTCGCAGCGCTCGAGCGCGAGCTCGGCGCCTGTCCGCTCGGGGTCGCCGCCGACGCCATCGTCGTCGACTTCCATTGCGAGGCGACCAGCGAGAAGCAGGGCATCGGCTTCTTCTGCGACGGCCGCGCCAGCCTCGTCGTCGGCACGCACACGCACGTACCGACCGCCGACCACCAGATCCTCGGCGGCGGCACTGCCTACATGACCGATGCCGGCATGACCGGCGATTACGACTCCATCATCGGCATGCAGAAGGAAGAGCCGCTGCGCCGCTTCACCTCGGGGATTCCGTCAGGCCGCTTCGAGCCGGCCGCGGGGACGGCGACGCTGAGCGCCGTCGCGGTGGAAACGGATGACGCAACGGGTCTCGCGCTCCGCATCGCGCCGGTGCGTGTCGGCGGAAGGTTGGAGCCGGCGACGCCGAAATTCTGGTTGAGCTGAGTTTTGAGCGGCATTGACGGTGCACCCTCTCCCCTTGTGGGAGAGGGTGGCTCGCCGTGTAGCGGCGAGACGGGTGAGGGGTCCCTCTCCGCGAGTGAATCTCTCGCATCTGAGCGCGTGGAGAAAGACCCCTCATCCGGCGCCGTAGCCGAAGCTTCGTTTCGGCGTTCTTAAGAACGGCGGCCGAAGGCCGCCTATGCCACCTCTCCCACAAGGGGAGAAGGGAGGGCAGCGTCGCTCGTTTCGACCGCTGTCTCAGGCCGCCGCGCGGACCGCCTGCCAGAGCTCAAGCACTTCCGCGCGCGCGATGCCGCGTGTGATGAACACGATGCGCGAGCGGCGATCGCTGTCGGGCCAGCCACCGAGCGCGACCGGCGGATGGAAGACGTGGTGCACGCCGTGGATCACGATCGGCGTCGGCTCGTCGCGGAGGTTGAGAATTCCCTTCACCCGCAGCAGGTCCTGTCCGCGCGCATTGCGCAGATACCCAAGCCAGCGTGTCACTTCTATCCAGTCGAGCGGCTCGTCGAACGCCAGCATGAAGCTGGCGATCGACGCATCGTGATCATGATGGCCATGGTCATGGTGCGCGTGATGATCGTGATGCGAATGACCGGCGTCCCCATGTGGTTCCGCGAAGGCCCGCTCGTTGAGCCAGCGCTCAATGTCTATCCTTTTCAGTTCGGGATCGATCAGGCCGGCGCCGAATAGCTGCGCGGGATCGATCTTGCCGTGACTGACGCTTTCGGTTCTGGCGCCGGGATTGAGCCGCCGCAGGCGCAGCTCCAGCGCCGAGATGTCCTCGACCAGATCGCTTTTGGTGATCAACAGCCGGTCGGCCAATGCCACCTGTTTCACTGCCTCATATTGCCGATCGAGCTGATGCGGCGCGTTGACCGCATCGACCGTGGTCACGACCGTGTCGAGCCGCAGGAAGTGCGAGACGAGAGGATTGTTGAGCAGGAGCTGCACGATCGGCGCGGGGTCGGCGAGACCGGTGGTCTCGACCAGGATACGGCGGAACGGCGGAATCTCGCCGCGGTCTCGCTTCACCAGGAGGCTTCTCAGCGTCTCCTCGAGGTCGCTGCGGATGGTGCAGCAGATGCAGCCGCTTGCGAGCACGGCAACCTCGCCATCGACGCGCTCGACCAGGAGATGATCGAGACTGACCTCGCCATACTCGTTGATGATGACGGCGCTGTCCTTCATGCCGTCGTGGCGCAGCAGACGATTGAGCAATGTCGTCTTGCCGCTGCCGAGAAAGCCGGTGATCAGCGAGACCGGAAGTCGCTGCTCGGATTTGTCGCCTTCAAACAGGCTCATTGGAAGCTCTCGCACCAACGGTCTTATTTTTGTCGCTGGACAACAACCTAGCGGAGGAGGAGGGTGACTGAAACAATTTTAGAGTCCGGCTTATTCGGACTACAACCTGGGAGGGTGCAATGTCTAATGAAATCAATGACGTAGATCAAGACGGCAGTGGCGCCACGACTGATCGCCGGACTTTGCTCCGCACAGCGGGCATTGCCGGCGTGGCCGGCGCGGCGCTCGCCGGCTCGATGCATGGCAAGTTCTCGCTCGCGCCGATCAGCCAAGCCCAGGCGCAGACCGCCACCTCCATGCCCAAGAATGTCGACAAGCCGTGGTGGCCCTCGAAATGGGGCAAGGATGACGAGTCCGGCGCATCCAACCACATCACCCCGGCGAAGGTCCTCGACGCGGCGAAGTGGATCAAGGACGGCAAGATCTACAAGATTGGTCGCGTCTACGAGGCCGCGATGCCGCTGTTCGGCGCGCGCGTGTTCGCGCTGCGCATTCCCGGCAGCCCGACTGGCGGCCCGTTCGGCGACAACAAGCTCGTGTATCACGACGAGTTTCTCGCCACCGAGATCGGCCAGACCGGCACGCAGTTCGACGGCCTCGGCCACATCGGCATCCAGATGGGCAAGGAGGGCGACAAGAGCGAGATGCGGTTCTACAACGGCTTCACCGCCGCCGAGATCAGCGACGCCTACGGCCTGAAGAAGCTCGGCATCGAGAAGCTCAAGCCGATCTTCACCCGCGCGCATCTGATCGACATGGTCGCTCTCAAGGGTGGCATGATGGATGCCGGCCAGGAGATCACCTCGGCCGACATCAAGGCGGCGCTGGCGAAGCAGAACATTCCCGAGAGCGACATCAAGCCCGGCGACGCGATCATGTTCCACACCGGCTGGGGCTCGCTTTGGATGAAGAACAATGATCGCTTCAACAGCGGAGAGCCGGGCATCGGCCTCGACGCTGCCAAATGGATCGTCGAGAAGGATCTCGCGCTCACGGGAGCTGACACCTGGGCTGTCGAGGTGGTGCCCAATCCCGACAAGACGCTCGCCTTCGTGGTTCATGCCGAGCTGCAAACCAAGAACGGCATCCTCAACCACGAGAACCTGATCTTCGACGATCTGATCGCCGACAAGAAATATCAGTTCGTCTATAGTTTCACTCCGGCCCCGATCAAGGGCGCTACGGGAAGCAACGGCTGCCCGATCGCGATTACGTGAGGACCAAGATCAGCGCGGCGAATGAAGCGTCCGCGCTGATGTTTTGGTTGGGCCGACGCCACATACTCGATGTCGTCCCGGCGAAGGCCGGGACCCATAACCCCAGGGAGTAGTTGCGCGCGAAGCTGGTCACTCCGAGTCTTCGCAAAAGTTTTGCTGCGGCGTATGGGTCCCGGATCTGCGCTTCGCTTGTCCGGGACGACAGCGGAGATTGACGCGTGACCTCTCATCAATCCACCATCACGCTACTCCGCCGTCTGCTCCCGCAGCTCCGCCACATCCTTCGCCGTCAGCTTCGAGCCCTTGGTGCCGAACCGCGCCGTGACGTAGTTCGCCACCGCCGCGATCTCGTCGTCGGTGTAGGCGTTGCCGAATGCGGGCATCGAGAGCGCGCCGTCGGGCGTGTAGCGCCTGGTGCCTGACAGCACGATCTGGGCGACGTTGGTGGCGGCGGGGTCGTTGACGGCCCAGGTGCCGGTCAGCGTCGCCATCGGCGAGACCGGGCTCTCGCCGCTCCAGCCGTGACAGCTGGCGCAGGCGCTGGCGAACACCTTCTTGCCGCGCGCGTCCGCGGTGACGCCGTCGCGGTGCGAGGCGGGGGCCGCCGGCGCCGTGGTGGCCGGCAGATCGGGCGAAGGCTGCGGCGGCACGCTGCGCAGATAGACGACGATGGCGCGGATGTCCTCGGGCGCGAACTGGCTGAAGCTGCGGTCGACCGCTTCGCCCATCGGGCCCGAGGCCGAGCCGTGACCCGGCGCGTGGCCGAGCGAGAGATAGGAGATCAGATCCTCGTCGCGCCAGTTGCCGAGGCCGGTGGCCTTGTCGGAGGAGATGTTGAAGGCGCGCCACCCGGCCGTGATGGCGCCAGCGAACTTCTTCCGGTTGTCGAGCGCGAAGGCAAGATTGCGCGGCGTATGGCATTCGCCGCAATGGGCCAGGGCTTCCGCAAGATACGCGCCTCTGTTCCACTCCGGGCTCTTCGAGGCATCAGGCGTAAAGCGCGTGTCCGGATTGAACACGGCCGACCAGAACATCATCGCCCAGCGCTGGTTGAACGGGAACGACAGCGTGTTGTCCGGCGCCAGCGCCGCGACGGACGCGGGCACACTGGGTGGTTCGGTGATCACACAAGCTTGTGAATAATCAGGACAAGCCTCCCAATTCCCGCGTTGCTACCGTGCGTTGTGCCATCTTAGACACCGTGATTCGCGGAATACGGGCGTGAAAATCGAAAAACCGGCAGAGCATTTAAATGGCAGTTTGGGAACTCTATTCGAAGCGGCGCAAGAAAGAATTGGGCCAATTATCCGATGTTTATACATACGACAGCATTCCGACCACCCTACGAACGCAAGTCGTGCACATGTGGGACGATGCCATCGGCGTTGAGTATCGTTCACGTGATGCCGACACACAGACAATTCAGAGCACCTACCTCCAGATAGCTCAAATCCTCCGTCGTGAGTACGGAGTATTCAAACTCTCAAATTCTCGCGATCCGCAAGATAAAAGAGAAGCCAGAGCCGACCTTGTAAGCTGGTTTCTTAAAGAAGAGGATAACGGTCGCATCCTTGATGCAATCGAACTAACGTTCCGAATAATCGAAGTGTACTGTGGAGAAGAGTATTATCCCCACGGTAGAAAAAACAGAAAGATTGCTGACAGCGCCGTCGAGGAATTGAACGCTAGATTTAAAGAGCATGGAGTGGGCTATCAATTCACGGAAGGCAAACTTCTGCGAGTCGACTCGCAGCTGGTACACAGTGAAGTCGTTATCCCCGCACTTGCCATTTTGCATGGCGAACACTTCGCCGGTGCGCAGGAAGAATTCCTGAGCGCGTTCGAGCACTATCGACACGGTACGAAAGAAGAAGCGCTCGTAGACGCATGCAAATCGTTTGAGAGCACGATGAAAGCACTCTGCGACAAGCGCGGTTGGACTTACGACAAGAACAAGGCCAGCGCATCCGATCTCGTCAACATCTGTCTGTCACAAGGTCTGATCCCATCATTTTGGCAAGGCCATTTTGCAGGTCTGCGAAGCGTCCTTCAATCAGGAATCCCAACCGCGCGGAATCGTCAAGCTGGTCACGGCTCTGGCACGCAAGCGAGGCCCGAGCCTCCTGATGAGTTGGTCGCTTATGTTCTTCACATGACCGCCTCAACCATCTTATTTTTATCTGAAGCGGAAAAACGCTTGTGAGCCAAGACAGTCCCGTCGTCGGTGACAACGCACTTAAAATTTTGACCTTTGCCGGACCGTTGCTCGCAAGCTCATTGGCAGTCACCTACGACGTGGGATTCTTTGTAGGGATCGGTCTCGGCTTCTTTTCATTTTTTAGCTTAAGCGAGCATCTCGTTTTTGCACTCCAGTCACTGCCTTTCGCCATTCCTCCGGTCGCAGTTCTCCTCTTCTGGTCTACTAGCGGATGGTACGGTTACCGACTGGGGTACCGCGACGGTTTCGCTTCCGCCAGAGGAGATGCGGAGCCACAACTGGGCAGACTAGGTTCTTTGGTGAGAGCTTGTGCTCAAGGCCTCCGATCCATGATATGGATACAGCGATTGTGGACGGGGTTCATGGTCCTTTTCATAATTCACGGCGTCTGGCGGGGGCAGTACACTTCGGCATTCCTGCTTAGCTGCATGCTTTTATATCTCGCAAATGCGCAGAGCGTTCATGAGGCGTGGAAGACCCGAGCTCCTGCCTTGATGGCAGCGTGCGCTATAGCTTCGCTGATACTCTCCTTTTTGATCGGACTTCAACGCGCCAACACCATTCTGAACAGTCAAGAGCCAACCGAGAAGATTGGCATCGATGACAAAGTGCTTCCAGCACGCCTCGTCCGGGGCGGAGATAAGGGACTCTTATTCTTCTCCCTCGACGACAAGAAGATTCGGTTTTTGCGTTGGGAGTCCGTCAAGCAGATCGAAACGCTTTAGCTATGCAGCCAATTGTCTACATCTCCCCTTGCGGGAGAAGGTGGCGCGAAGCGCCGGATGAGGGGTTCTGTCGGCGAACTAGACTGCGAGAGGCTCACGCTTGCGGAGAGAGACCCCTCACCCGGCTTCGCTTCGCCGAAGCCACTCTCTCCCGCAACAAGGGGAGAGGGTACAGTGTTCGTCGGCGCGAAACTTACTCCGCCGTCTGCTCCCGCAGCTCCGCAACGTCCTTCGCCGTCAGCTTCGTGACGTAGTTCGCCACTGCCGCGATCTCGTCGTCGGTGTAGGCGTTGCCGAATGCGGGCATCGAGAGCGCGCCGTCGGGCGTGTAGCGCCTGGTGCCTGACAGCACGATCTGGGGAGCCACAAGAAAATGACATTTCGGAAAAATAGCATTATGCCCCTGTTTTGCCCGACGAGTCAAACGCGTCGCGGCCTGCCGGCATAAGCCATTGATTCCGCACACCCCGGCTACTGTGCATGGGGTTGTTTTCGAGCTTTTTGTTTTGGAGATGCCGGAGGGCGGCCGCGCAGCGCCCGTCAGCTCTGCCGGAAGCCCATCCGGAAGGCGCCCCAGTGCTTGCCGCGAATCATGATCGGCGAGGACAGATCCTTCATCAGCACGAACTGCCCGCCGCCCATGTCGCGGCGGTAGGTCTGGAGCAGGAACGGCTTGGTGTTCGCCGCGACCTTCTTCACCGCGCGATCGGTGAACAGGCGGCGGTTGCGGCAATTGGCGTTATTCCAGACCGGGTCCTTGCCCTGCGGCAGGCGGTAGTTCGGATTGTGGGTCGGCAGATAGCCGCCCTTGGCCCAGGCGACGCAGAACACGATGCGGGGATCGGATTTCTGAACCGGGTCCTGGATGGCGGGCAGCACGCGGTCGGTGAACTCGACGTAGCTGGTGAGATATTGCTTGGGATCGGTGCCGGGAATTTCGCGGTACTTCTCGTCCATGAGCTGGTCGAGCGTGATGTCGCCGCGGTCGATCGCGGCCTCGAACTCGGCCGAGATCCGCCTGGCGGTCTCGACGACGACGCGGATCAGCGGCGCGTCCGTTGTCTCGACGCCGCTGTCGGCGATCAGCGCGATCAGGCCTTCGGAGGTGTCGAGCAGCTTTGCCACCCGCTCGTCGGCATATTTGAGGTCGCGCGAGGACAGATCGACGCCCTTGGCGAGCTCGTTGAGCTCGCTGATGACGGTGTCGCAGTGTCCGAGGTTGGAGGTCGCCGCGCGCGTGACGCTGTCGATCTCCGCCTCCACGGAGGCAAAACCCTGTTGGACGCGCGAGATGATGCCGGAGATCTGCTGGGCGCCTTCGCCGGCGGTCTTGGCGCGCTGCGAGGCGTCGCTGCTCTCGCCGATCAGGCCTTCGATCTGGCCGTCGAGGTCGCGCACGGTGTCGGAGATCTGATGGGTGGCCTGGCGGGTGGCTTCCGCGAGGTTCTTCACCTCGCTTGCGACCACCGCGAAGCCGCGGCCGGCGTTGCCGGCGCGCGCCGCTTCGATGGTGGCGTTCAGCGCGAGCAGATTGGTCTGCTTCGCGATCGCCTCGATCGAGCCGGACACCTTGGCCACCTGCGCCAGCGCCGAGCCGACCGCGCTCAAGCGTGCCTCGATGCGTTCGACGGCCGCGACGAGCTCGGAGATGTGGCTGACCGCGGTGTCGACCGCGCTGCGCGACTGCGCGATCTCACCGACCGCCGCCGACGTGGTCGATTGCACCGCCTGCGATGCGTTGGCGATATCGTGGTTGGCCGAGACCATGGTCTCGGCCGTCCTCTGGAGGTGGTGGAATCGTTCCGACTGGTTCGCGACGCGGTTTGCGACTTCCTGGACGTTGCCGGCGATGTCGGCGAGTTCCACGCCGAGCCCGCCGATGCGGTCGGCGAGCTGGTCGATCAGCCGTTCAGCCAGCGTCCGGTTGGAGTCGGTGTCCATAACTGCAAGTTGTGCGACGGACATATTCGATGAGTCCTCCAGTCAGAGCCGTTCGCCGGCTCACGGCGGCATTCCCATTCCAGTTTCGATTTTAGAGGATGATTCGCCGCCGCCGTCTTGCCTGAGCGTGCAATAGGGCGCAATTCGCCTTAGTTCTTTGGTTTGAGCATGCTCTGGCCGAAGGCCCGCTGCACAACTTTCGGATCATGCGCTAGAGCTTGTAGGCGGTGCGGAAGCCACCCCAGTGCCGGCCCTGCACGCGGATCGGGACGTCGATCTCGCGCATCATCACCGTGTTCCCGTTGCCCATGTCGCGTGCGTAGCTCTGGACCAGGTACGAGCGCAGGTTGTGCGCGGCCGCCAACCCCGCCGGATCGTTGAAGATCCGCCGGTTGCGGCTGTTGGCCGTGTTCCAGGCAACGTCGCCCGGCCGCTGCGGATGCGAATAGATCTTGTTGTGCACCGGCAGGAAGCCATTGCGGTCGACCATGGCGCAGAACGCCATGCGCGGTTCCTTGGCGAGAAAGGCTTCCTGGAAGGGCGGCAGCGCGCGGTCGGCCCAGTCGAGATATCTGGTGCGGTATTGCTGCGGGTTGGTGCCCGCGATCTCCACATAGTCGGTGTCGAAGAGGTCGTCGATCCCGATCTCGCCGCGCGCAAGCGCCTGCTCGAAGATACTGGTCAGCGCGTTGCCCGCCTCCATGGCGCGGGTGACGAACTCGGTATTCTCCTCGTGGATCGACCACAGCCTGTCTTCGATCTTCTCGCGGAGCACGGCGTCGGGGCTGACGAATTGCGCACGGGCACCGGCCTTGGATTGCTCGACCACGCGCAGGCGGCAGGGGCCGACCTCTTCGAGGGTGCCCTCGATCATCGCTTGCGGCGCAAGCCGGCCGGCGTCGGCGCCGCCGATCAGCACGCCGTCCATCGCGATTTCGTAGACCGGCATCACGCCGCGCGCGGTTTCGAACTTGAGATGGCAGGGCAGACGCTCGGTCTTGCGGCGGTCGTCGTGCTCGCTCTGGCGCAGCAGCACGGCGCAGCGCGACTTCAGCTTCTGTGCGAAGGTGGTGACGGCCTTGCCGGCGCTGGCGACGCTCTCGCCGTGGGTCTCGGCCGCCTTGGTCGCGGCATCGATCTCGGCCGCGCTCTCGCCGACCGAGACGATGAACTCCGACGCGCTGGCGGCGTTGCCGGAGACTTCGCTGGTGGTGGCGTTCTGCTCGGCGACCGCCCCGTTGACGGTTTCGAACACCGGGCGGATCGCCTCGATCGCCTGCGAGATGCGGTGCACCGCATCCGCGGAGCCGGCGGCGTCGCGCTGGAGCGCGTCGATCTTCCTGGTGATCTCTTCCGTCGCGCCCTGGGTCTGCACCGCGAGTGCCTTGACCTCGGTGGCGACGACGGCAAAACCTTTGCCCGCGGCGCCCGCACGTGCGGCCTCGATGGTCGAGTTCAGCGCGAGCAGTGTCGTCTGCCGCGCGATCTGCGCGATCAGGTTGACGACGTTGCCGATCGCTGCCGAGGATTCGCGCAGGCGGTCGACATTGGCACGGGCTTCCCGGGCCGCGGCGCTGGCCTCGTCGGCGAGCTTGCCGGCCTCGCGAACCTGCGCCCCGATGCCGTGGGCGGACTGGGTGAACTTGTCGGCGGCATGGGCGAAGGTGGACGCGGTCGACTGCGCGGCATTGCTGCGGCCGGTCAGCGCGTCGGTGCGCTCGCGGATGGCGGCGAGCGTCGTTGCGGTCGCTTCGGCGCCGCCCGCCACGGAATTAGCGGCGCGCTCGAGCTGGCGGATCATCGCGCCCAGCTCGAGTTCCAGCAATTCGAGGATTTCCCTGGCGGAATCGCCCTCGGCGGCCGGGGTGGGCTCGGAATTGGCCACCGGCTGTGCCGCCTGGGGAACTGCCGCAGGCGCGGCCATGTCCGGCAGACGCTTCCGAAATAGTCCGAACGCCATCTCGTCTCTCTTGTCGGGGAACGGGCGGACGCTATTTTCGCAGGCCGGAATGAAATCAGGGTTAACGCTGCCCGACATCTAGGCACGGACCATTCCGGTGGCTAACTTTACAGTGCTACCTTAAAGCATCAGAGCCCTTTGATTCCGGTGGGTTGGCGGCCTATAAGGCCGCGCTTCCCACCCCATCGGCGACCGATTCCAAAGACCATTCAAGAGACCACGCATGGCCGGACATTCCCAATTCAAGAACATCATGCACCGCAAGGGGCGGCAGGATGCGCAGAAGTCGAAGCTGTTCGGCAAGCTGGCGCGGGAAATCACCGTCGCGGCCAAGCTCGGCACGCCCGACCCCGCCATGAACCCGCGCCTGCGTGCCGCCGTGATCGCCGCGCGCCAGGAGAACATGCCGAAGGACAATATCGAGCGCGCCATCAAGAAGGCGCTCGGCAGCGACGGCGAGAACTATGACGAGATCCGCTACGAGGGTTATGGCCCCGGCGGCGTCGCCGTCATCGTCGAGGCACTGACCGACAACCGCAACCGTGCCGCCTCCGATATCCGCTCGTTCTTCACCAAGTCCGGCGGCAACCTCGGCGAAACCGGCTCGGTCTCCTTCATGTTCGACCGCACCGGGATCATCGAATACGACCGCAGCGTCGCTGATGACGATGCGGTGCTCGATGCCGCGATCGAGGCCGGCGCCGACGACGTGGTCTCGAGCGAGAGCGGCCACGAGATCTACGCCTCGACCGAGAGCTATCGCGACGTCGCCAAGGCGCTGGAAGCCAAGTTCGGCGAGCCGCGCAAGGCCGCGCTGATCTGGAAGCCGCAGAACACTGTCGCGGTCGACGACGAGACCGGCGAGAAGCTGCTCAAGTTGATGGACCTGCTCAACGAGCACGACGACGTCCAGAACGTCTACGCCAATTTCGAGGTGTCGGACGCGCTGGTCGCGAAGATGGGCGGGTGAGGCCTCACCTGCCGCTGTCGTCGCCCGGCTTGACCGGGCGACCCAGTATTCCAGAGACGTTTGAAGAATACGGAGAAGCCGCGGCGTACTGGATACCCCGCCTTCGCGGGGTATGACGACGGAGTATGGCGTGGGCAGCGGCGCTCACCCACTTCCACTTCCCCTGTTACTTCCGTTCTGTTTCTGTTTCCCTCAGTCCGGCCAGCCGCTATCACTGGCCCATGACTGCGCTCCCGATTCGTGGCCCCGTTCGCATCATCGGCATCGACCCCGGCCTGCGCCGCACCGGCTGGGGCGTGATCGAGGCCGAGGGCAATCGTTTGATCTACGTCGCCTGCGGCTCGGTGGAACCGCCGGACGACTTGCCGCTGTCGAGCCGTCTGCTCGCGATTCACGAAGGGCTCGCTTCCGTCCTGTCCGACCACAAGCCGGTGGAAGCCGCGGTCGAGCAGACCTTCGTCAACAAGGACGGCGTGGCGACGCTGAAGCTCGGCCAGGCCCGTGGCGTCGCCATGCTGGCGCCCGCAATGTTCGGCATCAGTGTCGCCGAATACGCGCCGAACCAGGTCAAGAAGACGGTGGTCGGCGCTGGCCACGCCGACAAGCACCAGATCGCGATGATGCTCAAGATATTGCTGCCCAAGGCCGAGCCGCCGTCGGCAGATGCCGCCGATGCGCTCGCCATCGCCATCACCCACGCCCATCACCGCCAGAGCACGGCGCTCAGGCTGAAGGTGGTGGGGCTCTAATGCGCATTGCGAGGCAGATATGAGCGGCTTGCACGCTGCGCTCCCTCCCCCCTTGTGGGGGAGGGTCGGGGAGGGG
>NZ_WQNE01000043.1 GCF_009759665.1 Bradyrhizobium cajani | reverse complement strand
ATGACGCTGATCCATTACCGACACCTCACTCCAAGGCATGGACGGCCTCCCGAATCGACCAATCCAGCCATGTTGATGTGTCAGCTATGTCTCCGAACACCCGTCAGTGATCTGTCCGGGCTAAACAACGAGCCCGGCCATGACGGCGCGGCGGTCTACTCCGCCGCTTTTTCCCGCAGCCGCTGCGCGTAGACGTTGATGACCAGCGCCGCCAGCAGGATCAGGCCGCGGATCAGGATCTTCAGGAAACTGTCGATGTTGACGTGGTCGAGGCCGTTGTTGAGGACGCCGAGCACGAACAGGCCGACGATGGTGTTGCCGATGCCGCCGCGGCCGCCGAACAGGCTGGTGCCGCCGACCACGACGGCGGCGATGGAGTCGAGGAGGTAGGTGTCGAACTCGTTCTGCTGCGCGCTGCCGAAATGGGCGACGCCGAGCATGCCGCCGATGCCGGAGCACACCGCCGAGATCACCATGACCGCGCCGAGGATGAGCTTGACGTTGAGGCCGGAATATTCGGCCGCCTCGCGATTGCCCCCGACCATGTAGACGTAGCGGCCGAAGCGCGTATAGGTCAGCACCAGATGGCCGCCGAGCAGCATGATCGCGGCGACGATGACGATCCAGGGGATGCCGCCGATCGAGCCCGAGCCGAGCGTCGTGATCAGGCTCGGCACCTTGTAGGCGATCTGGCCGCGCACCAGCAGCGCCGAGATGCCGGCCGCGATCTGCATCATCGCCAAGGTCATGATGAAGGAGGGGATGCCGATCACGGTCAGCCCCAGCGCGTTGACGAGGCCGAGCAGCGCACAGAGCAGGATCGACAGGATGATGGCGACCGCGCCCGGCAGGGGAATGTTGGCGATGTTGACGTAGGATTCCTGGAGCGTGAAGTAGGCGACCGCGATGCCGGTGACGTTGGCGATGCTGGCGATCGACAGGTCGATCTCGGCGCAGAGGATCACGAAGGTGAGGCCGACCGCGATGATGCCGGTGACCGACACTTGCGTCAGGATGTTGCCGAGATTGTCGAGCGTCGCGAAGGAGGGACTGGCGAGGGCGAAGAAGGCGGAGAGGAAGATCAGCGTCAGGAATGGCGCGATGTTGCGCATCTGCGAGCGCAGGAAGGGCGCAAGACCTCGCGTCCGCGCACCCGTCGCTGGAACCGTTTCACTGCTCGCCATGGTGGTTCTCCGTCACGCCGCTTGCAGCAGGCGGTCCTTGCTGACCGGCTCGCTCTTGAATTCCCGCACCAACGCGCCGCGCTTGAGCACGAGGATGCGGTCGGCCAGCGACAGCACCGTTTCCGGCTCGGTCGACAGCACGATGATCGCGAGCCCCCGGTCGCGGAGGTCGCGGACGATGTTGATGACGTCGTTCTTGGCCCCGACATCCATGCCGCGGGTCGGCTCGCAAAGGACGAGGAGCTTGGGCGGGTAGGTCAGCCACTTTGCCAGCGCGACCTTCTGCTGGTTGCCGCCGGAGAGCATGCCGAGATCGAGGCCGACCACCGGCGGCCTGATCTGCAGCTGCTCGACCTGGCGCTGCGCGATGTCGCGCTCCTGCGCCGGCTTGAGCAGCAGCGCTGCGATGCGGTCGAGAATGCTGATCGAGATGTTCTTGTAGACCGGCTCCTGGTGAAACAGCATGTCGCGCCGGCTCTCCGGCACCAGCGCCACGCCGGCGCGCCGCGCCGCCGCCGTGCTGGCGAAGGTTTTTGGCGTACCCTCGACGGCGAGGGTGCCGCCATCAGGCTTCAGCTTGCCGAAGAGGATGCGCGACAGCTCCTGCTGGCCGCAGCCCATGAAGCCGTAGATGCCGAGCACCTCGCCGGCGCGCGCCTCGAAGGAAACGTCCTTCAGGCTGCGGGCCAGCGACAACTGGTCGACCTTCAGGATCACCGAGCTGGCGCTCGGCCGCGGCAGCATCAGGTCGTCGGTGTAGCTGTGCTCGAGGGCCTCGCCGCCGCGGCCGATCATCGCTTCGATCAGTGCGCCCTTGCTGGTCGCCGCGCTTGCTGTTTCGGCAACCTTCCGCCCGTTGCGGAACACGGTGACCGTGTCGGACACGCGAAGAATGTCCTCGATGAAATGCGAGATGAAGACGATGGCAGTGCCTTCCTCCCGTAAGCGTCGCAGCGTTGCAAACAGCCGCTCGACCTCCGGCGGGGAGAGGGCGGAGGTCGGCTCGTCCAGGATGACGATGCGCGCGCCCGAGAACAGCACCCGGGCGATCTCGATGAGCTGCTGCAGCCCGATCGGAAGATCGCCGAGCCGCGACATCGGATCGACGTCGATGCCGAAGCGGGCGAGCTGCTCGCCGGCCTCGCGCGCCATCCGCCGCCATTGCACGAGGCCAAGGGCGTTGGTCGGCTGGTTGCCGAGGAAGACGTTCTCAGCGACGGTCAGGTCCGGCGCGACGCTGAGCTCCTGGTGCACCATGGCGATGCCGGCCGCGTGCGCATCGCGGGCCGAGCGGAAATGCGTCTCCGTCCCGTCGACCAGGAAGCGCCCGGAGAACTCGGTGTGCACGCCGGCGATGATCTTCATCAGCGTGCTTTTTCCGGCGCCGTTCTCACCGACGAGACCATGGATCTCGCCGGGAAGAAGCGCGAAGTCGACACCACGAAGCGCTTCGACGCCGCCGAAGCTCTTCGTGATGCCCTGGAGCTCCAGGATGGGCTGATGTCCCGCAGGCATGGCAGATCAGATCTTGGAGGCTCAGATCAGGAAGTGATCCTGCATCCACTGCATGCCGGCGGCGTTGGCCTTGGTCACGACCGGACCGTCGGTGACGACGTTCTTGGGAATGCCCTGTCCGCTCTTCTCGCCGCCGACCACGGCGGACACGCCCGCGATGATCGCGCCGCCGTGGATGCGGCAGGACGGATTGCGGACGGTCGCGAACATGCGGCCTTCGCTCACCGCCTGGATCGCCGGCGGCATGGCATCGACACCGCCGATCAGGATGTTGGTGCGATTGCGCGCCTTCATGATGTTGGCGGCGGCGAGCGCCATGTCGTCATTGTGGAAGAATGCCGCGTCGATCTGCGGATACTTGGTGAGATACGTCTCCCAGAGGCGGGCGGTCTTCGACACGTCCCAGTCGGCCGGCTGGGTGTCGAGCACCTCGATGTTCGGGAATTGCTTGACCACCGAGTTGAAGCCCTTGGCACGGCCCTGCGCGCCGGTGTGGCCGAGCGCGCCTTGCGTCATGATGATCTTGCCCTTGCCACCCATGGCGTTGCACAGCGCCTGCGTCACCGAGGCGCCCATGAACTCGTTGTCGGGGGCGAGGAAGGAGTGGACGTTGATCTGGTCGAGCGGCGCGATCAGCGTGTCCATGTCGATCACGGGCGTGCCGGCGTCGATCATCTTCTGCACGGGCTGGGTGAGGGTGCCGATGCCGAAGGCCTGGATCGCGACGAAGTCCCATTTCTGCGAGGCCATGTTGTCGATCGCCGCGCGCTGCTTCACGGCGTCGAGCTGGCCATCGAACCAGGTCACTTCGACGTTGAACAGCTTGCCCCAGAATTCCGCGGCCTGCTTGCCCTGCGCGCACCAGGTGGCCTGGAGACCCGCATTGGAGAAGGCCGCCTTCAGCGGCTTCTCGCTTCGTCCGACTTCGGCTGCAAGTGCTGGGTTTATGCCCATGCTGCCGAGGATGGCAGTCGCGGCGCCGGCGGTCGCTGCCGCCTGAAGAAGATCGCGCCTGGTCGTCGAGAAATCTTTCGTCCCGGACATCGCTCGCTCCCATATATTCTATCGTCGGCGCGTCATTGATTGCGCTACCGATGTCCGAAAGTCTCTCACAAGAGTTGATGCCACTCAATCTGCAATCAATCGCGAGATCGCCGCAGGCACCGTTGGTGCAGCGCAAAGCATCAGGCCGGAATGGCGGCGAACGCCTCGATCTCGACCAGGAGTTGGTCCCAGGCTCGCGCGATGTCCGGCGACCATTCCCCGCCGAGCAGGTCGCGCAGCGTATCCCTGATGATGGCGAAGAACGCGATGAACAGCTCACGCGGCGTGCCATAGCCATCGTGCGAGGCGACCTCGCAGGCGATCAGCCGGAAATGCCCGCGACGCTCACCCGCGAAGTCGAGAATCGCCTCGATCGTCAGCGCGAGCATCGACCCCTTCACGAGCTCGCTGCCCTTTGAGCGGAACATCGTCCGCGTTTCCGGATGCTCTTCGGTCAGACGTTGGTAGACGAGGGGCGCGAGATCGGCGCAGCGCGAGGCCGCGAGCTCAAAGCTCCGTTCGATCGCATGAGAGGGATCGTTCATCGGCGAAGCCATGCAGGCAAAAAAAGAGCGGGGCCCTGGCCCCGCTCGAAAATTGTGTCGACCCTATTATCCCCGATTCTAAGATTTGCTCTTGATTGACGGGGCGACGCTGCGTTTTGCGCGCCAGGGGCTCCTCCCGAGACTTGGACCACCAGACTTCGACCTCGCGGCCTGCCTGAGCGAGAGGGATGCTAGATCAACTTTTCTCACTTGTCATCATTTTCAGCAACGAATGTTCAAAATTCGAGCAGCTGACGAAATGATCGGGCTTTTGACCATATAAGTATATGACAAACATAAGAAATCTGTGGACGGTGGGGGTGTTTGATTTGTCTCAAATGCCGGCCCTCCGTCCGCGGTAGCGTGCCCCGACGACAATTTTCGAGAACTTTGCGCTGGGCCAAGACGGCGGCGGAACTGACCTCGACTTAGGGGCGAGGCGGTGGTTAGTTAGCAGGCGAACGAATGGCTCGGCGGATGCGCGCACGGCTGCAAAAATTCCTACCCGTTGTCCTGCTCGCCCTGGTCATGCAGGTGCTGGCGCCGATTGCCGCGTGCTGGGCCGCCGGGCAGGCCGTTGCCGATCCGCTGTCCACCGGCGTGATTTGTCACAGCGCGAGCGAGCAGGGCGGCCTGAACGATCAGACCGGCGCACCGATCGCGCATGCCGGCGCCTGCGCTCTGTGTTGCCTGGCGCAAGCGAACGCGTCACTCGATTCGCCGCCGCAGGTCGCATTCGCCATTCCCGTCCGCCTCGCCGAGCGCATGGTGTGGCGCGACGCGGATACCTCCACTGTCTCCGCCCATAGAGGCCAAGGCGCCCAGGCGCGCGCACCTCCACGCTTTTCCTGACGTAGCGACGAACCGAACCATTGGCGCGCCACGTTGCCGCGCCGGTGGCGTGCTTAATGGACCGGCCGATGCGCCGGATGTCAGGAATTCAAGAGATGTTACGCATTCGTGCGATCGGCAGCGCGAGCTTGCCTGTGCTTTGTGGCGTGCTGTCCTCGATCAGCTCAGACGCGCTCGCCCAGGCCGCCCAGGAGGCGCTTCCCCCAGTGACTGTCGAGGCGCCGCAGGCCGCCCGTCCCAAACCGGTAACCCGGCCATCGCGACTGCGCTCTGCTTCGGCAGGCCGCGCAGCGAGACCCGTTGCGCCGAACGCGACCGACAGGGCCCCGGCCCAAAACCAGACGGCGACCGCCGGCGCGGTGCGAGATGGCCTCAATCGTTCGCCGGCCGGCCAGACCGCGACGACCATCGATCGTAGTCAGTTCGACAACCGCCCGTCGTTTTCCGTCAGCGACGTCTTGCGGGACAGCCCGGGCATTTCGGTCAAGCAGGGGAATGGCCCCCGCGATTTCGGTATCTCGATTCGCGGCTCCAACGCCCGCAACGGCTTCGGCATCCGCAATCTCGTGATCTTCGAGGACGGCTTTCCGGTGACGCAGCCCGACGGCCTGTCGCGGAGCGACCTGATCGATCCACACGCCTATGGCGCGATCGACGTGATCCGCGGCCCTTCGTCGGCGCTCTACGGCAATTACGCGACTGGCGGCGCGCTCAATTTCCGGACACGGCCGGGCGGCACGATCGACGGCGTCGAATATGGCGTCGACGGGGGCAGCTACGGCTATCTCAACAATTACCTGGCGGCCGGCAAGAAGGTCGGGAATTTCGAGGGCTCGCTGTTCGCAAGCGACGTGCGGGGTGACGGCTACATCGGCAATAGTTGGTTCAACACGCAGACGGTCAACTTCCTCGGCACGCTCAGGGCGACGCCGGACGATCGCTTCACGGTCAAGATCATCAACAACGAGCTCAGCACGCGGCTGCCGATCCGGCAGTCGCTGAACCAGTATTATCAAAACCCCTTCCAGCAGGGCTGTGCCACCGGCGCCACGGCCGCGCCCGGATGCGGTACGGTCAGGCTGTTCAACAATGGCTTCAACGCAACCGCCGGAACCGACACGGAGACGGCCGTGCAGGCCGGGCTCGGCCGCAACGACCGCCGCACCATCGCCGGCGGCCGCTGGGAGCACGATTTCGACAACACCATGACCTGGCGCAACCAGTTCGTCTTCGACGACAGGAACATCAGTCAGCCGACCGGCACGACCAGCGCGATCGGAGATTTTCCGTCGTACAACTACATGAGCGATCTGACCAAGCGCGGCGAGATTCTCGGGATGGAGTCCACCGCGTTCTTCGGCGCCTTCTACAATACGCTGACGGCGTCGAGTGACACGCGAAACGTGATGCCGGGCGGCAATGCCACGCTCGGCAGGCTCTCGAGCAACCTCTACAGCGAAACGACCAATTACGGCGTCCGCGCACGGGAGGAGCTCAAGCTGACATCGTCGCTGACGGCCGTTGCTGGCATTGGCTGGGAGACAACCCTCCTGAAGGGCATCAACACCGCGTATGCATACGCTGGACCCACCGGCATTACTACGACCACGCTCACGACGGCGGACCGGCAGTTTCAAAATGCCGCGCCGGAGTTGGCGCTTCTCTATAACCTCAACAATGAGTGGCTATTCCGAGGGCGAGTCGCCACGGGGTACGGCACTCCGCAGGTTTCGAATCTCTTCATCCTTCCGACGGGCTTGTCGGGCAACAATACCCAGCTCCAGACCCAGAAGAATCTCGGCTACGACCTTGGTTTTGATTGGACGCCGAACAACACGCTCAAGCTCAGCGCGACCGGCTTCTACGAGTTCTTCCGCAACGAGATCGTCAATCAGGCGACGCCGGTCGCAGGCGTAACCTATTCCTTCAATGCGCCGCGATCGGAGCATCGGGGCATCGAGCTTGCCGCCGACTGGAAGTTCTATCCGGGCTGGCGTTTCACGGCGGCGTACACCTATCTCGACGAGGTCTACACCGAATATGTCGAGAACATCACCAATGGCGCGGTGTTCAGCTTCAACCGGGCACGCAACAAGATCCCGGGCATCTCGCCCAACGAGTTGACGGCCCGGATCGGCTACGACGAGTTCGCCGGAGCGCTGACGGGCCTCGGAGGCTTCGTGGAGGTGCAGTGGAAGGACTCCTTCTACATGGACAACGCAAATCTGCTGAAGGCGCCCGGCTATGAGCTGGTCAACGTGAATGTTCACTACAAGACCGATCTGGTGTCCGACACCTTCAGATCCCTGAACCTGTTTCTAGAAGTCAGAAATGTCTTCGACCGCACCTACGTCGCTTCGGCCAACAACATCGCCAACACGGTTACGGGGGCAGGCCTTCAAAATCCTGCGAGCGTGCTCGCAAACACGACGGGATCGATCTATGCGGGCTCGCCGCGCACCTTCGTTGCGGGTATGAAGGTGGCGTTCAAATGATCCGGGCTCTCGAAGGGAGTAAGGCCATGATCCGAAATGGCTTGCTCGGGATCGTCGCTCTCGCATTCCTGCAAGGCGGGGCGCACGGACAGATGCACGGCCAGCATGCGTCCGAAGCGGCATGCGAGGAGCCTACGTTGCGTTGTGCAACCAAGGCGACGCCCGCATTCGCTCCGGACGGAACTCTGTGGCTGGTCTGGATGGCGGGCGGGCAAGTCTCGGTTGCGAGCTCGCAGGATGCGGGGCGGAGCTTCTCGGCCCCCACTCAGGTCACGACGAAGCGGTTGAACCTTGACTGGGGGCCGGATGCGCGGCCGAAGATCGTGGTCGACCGCAACGGCGGCATCGCTGTCGCCTTCTCGATCTTCAGGGATGAGGCCTTCAACGGCCAGGTCCTCTACACGCGCTCGGGCGACGGCGGAAAGAGATTCGCGGAGCTGAAGCCCATCACTGCGAGCAACGAGAGCCAGCGTTTTGAAGCGCTGGCGCTCGATCAGGACGGAACGGTCTTTGCGGCCTGGCTCGACAAGCGCAATCGTGTCCCCGCGAAGGAGGCGGGACGGAAGTACGAGGGAGCAGCGCTGTTCTTTTCTTCGTCTCGCGACGGCGGCGCCACCTTTGCCGAGGCCGGTCTCGCGCGTGACGGCACCTGCGAGTGCTGCCGATTGGGGCTGGCGTTCGCGGCGCCCGGGCGGCCGGCCGTGATCTTCAGAAACATCTTCGAGCGCGGCGTGCGCGATCACGCGGTCATGACCTTCGCCGACGTCTCGACGCCGGGTGACATCCACCGAGTCAGCCATGACGACTGGCAGATCAACGCCTGCCCACACCATGGGCCAAGCCTGACGGTGGCGCCGAACGGGACCTATCACGTCGCCTGGTACACGAACGGCAAGGCGCGGAAGGGATTGTTCTACGCGCATTCGCGCGACGGAGGTCGCACGTTCTCTACCCCCATGGCGCTGGGGCGGCCGGATCGCAATCCGACGCGTCCCTTCGTGCTGGCAAGCCCGGCTGGAACTGTGATGGTCTGGAAGGAGTTCGACGGTGAGAAGACCTCGGTCCAGATGACGATCTCCAGGGACGACGGCGAGACCTGGTCGCCGCCGAAGACGATATCGAGCACGACCGACACGTCCGACCATCCCTTGCTCGTCTCCAATGGCCGGCAAGTGTATCTTTCATGGATGACGAAGGCTGATGGCTATCGTCTCACAACGATCGAGGATCAACAATGAGACGTCGATTTGCAGGCATTCTGGGCCTGACCATCCTGATCGCATCCGCGTCTGCGCTCGGAGCGCCTCCGGCCCTCAAGCCATTTGAACGAGGCACCTGGCAAAGCGTGCTCAAGGGCCACGCGGGCCGCCCGACGCTCGTGCACTTCTGGGGCGTGACCTGCGGGCCCTGCAAGGTCGAGCTGCCGTTACTCGGGAAGTTCGCGAAGGACCATCCCGAGATCGATGTCGTCACGATCAGCGCCGATCTCGTACCGAACCTGCCGGCCGCGACGCAATCGATGCTCGACAAGGCGGGGCTGTCGTCGACCGAGAACTTCATCTTCAGCGACGGCTTTGTCGAGCGTTTGCGGTTCGAGATCGATCCTGCCTGGCAGGGCGACATCCCCAGGACAATGCTCTTCGCCCGCGACGGGACCGTCACGACGATCGAAGGTTCGGCCGAGATGGCCGATCTCGAGAAATGGTCGGCCCAACAACTCTCCACGCACTGAATCCAGTCTGCAAACAGGAATACGGATATGAGGACAATGTTGAAGAATGTGCTGCTCGCGACGTTCGCTCTCACGATCTGCGCGGCGCCGGCCGTGGCCGACGACGTCAAGGCCGGCGATCTCGTCATCTCGCAGGCCTGGAGCCGGGCGACGCCAGGCGGCGCCAAGGTCGCGGGCGGCTATCTCACCATCGAGAACAAGGGGACGGCGGCGGACAGGCTGGTCAGCGTTTCCGCCGATATCGCGGGGAAGGCTGAGATCCACGAGATGGCGATGGACAATGGCGTGATGAAGATGCGTCAGCTCGACAAGGGAATCTCGATCGACCCCGGCAAGACCGTGAAGCTCGCGCCCGGCGGCAATCACCTGATGCTCCAGGAGCTGAAGGGCCCGTTCAAGCAGGGCGACAAGGTGCCGGTGACGCTTCAGTTCGAGAAGGCCGGCAAGGTCGCCGTCTCGCTCGACGTCCAGGGCGTCGGCGCACAGGCGCCCGGCGATGGCGGACACATGATGAAGAAAATGCCGGACCACTCGGGAATGAAGATGTAATGAGCCCGATCATGAGCCTCGGGAGGCCGAGCATGTCGAAACGATTCTGCTTGGTCCTGATTGCCGCGTGCGCGGCCTCGCCGGCGGCGGCGCACGTGTCGCTCGAGACCAAGCAGGCGACGGTCGGTGCATCCTACAAGGCGGTCTTCACCGTGCCGCACGGCTGCGCGGGCTCGCCGACGGTGAAGATCCGCGTGCAGATTCCGGAAGGGGTGATCGCGGTGAAGCCGATGCCGAAAGCGGGCTGGAACGTGGATGCCATCGAAGGCCAATATGCCAGCGAGTACGACTATCATGGCAACAAGCTCTCCTCCGGCGTCAAGGAGGTGGCATGGTCCGGTGGCAAGCTGCCGGACAAGAACTACGACGAGTTCGTCATGCACACGTTCCTGACCGACAAGCTCAAGCCGAATACGACCGTGTATTTCCCCGTCGTCCAGGAGTGCGAGACCGGCGTCAGTCGCTGGATCGAGATTCCGGAGGAGGGGAAAGGGCATTCGCATGAGGGCAAGTCGCCGGCACCTGGCGTGAAGCTCGTGCCAAAACCCTGATGCGCCTGCTCGCCGCGCTCGCGACGCTGCTGCTCGTTGTCGGCTTCGCGACCGGCGCCTTTGCGCATGCGGCGCTCATCGCGGTCGAGCCGGTGAGCGGCAGCATGCTTGCGAGCGCGCCAAGGGCTGTGGAGCTGCGCTTCAACGAGGCGGTGACGCCAGGCGCGATTCGGCTGATCGATGGCGCGGGCAGGGTGCGAGACGATGCGCCCGTCAATGGGTCGGGCGAGACAATCTCGGTCGTGATGCCGCCGGACCTGCCGCAGGGCACGTCGGTGGTGAGTTATCGCGTGATCTCGCAGGATGGCCATCCGGTCTCGGGATCGGTGATCTTCTCGATCGGCACGCCGACGGCGACAAAGCCTCCGGTCACCGCGGATGGCAGGTTGAGCACGCTGATCTGGCTGGCGCGGGTCGGTCTTTACCTCGGGCTCTTTGTTGGCGTCGGCGGCGTGTTCTTTGCACGGTGGATTGCATGGTCGATGACGGGCATGATGGCGCCGCGCGTTGCGCTCGCCATTGGTCTTCCGGGCGCCGTCGCTTGCCTCGGGCTGTTGGGACTCGATCTTCTTGGGCTGCCGCCGGCGGCTCTGGTGACGGTTGCGCCCTGGAAGGTCGCATTCGCGACCAGCGCCGGCCCTGCCTCGCTGGTTGCCTTTGCTGCGATGCTGTTCGCTCTGCTGGCGCTGCGCAGCGCATGGTACGCCCGCGCGCTTGCGATCATTGCCTTGGTCAGTGTCGGTCTGTCGCTGGCCATGACCGGGCACGCGGCAACGGCTCCGCCCGAGACGCTGACGCGGCCCGCGGTGTTTCTCCATGGCCTTGCCGTCGCCTTCTGGATCGGCGCCCTGGCGCCGCTCGCGACACTGCTGTCGAAGCCGACGGCGGCAACATTGCCCGTCGTGAACCGCTTCTCGCGCATCGCCGTGCCGGCGGTCGGCGTGCTGGCATTGACCGGCCTTGGGCTTGCGGTCGTTCAGCTCGAAAGGCCGTCGGCGCTGGTCGAGACTCGCTATGGCATCATCCTCTCGATCAAGCTCGCACTTGTCCTCGCGCTGTTCGCACTTGCCGCGGTTAATCGCTTTCGATTGACCCCGGCGCTCGCATCGGACCACGGCGCCGCGCGCGCCCTCAAGCGCTCGATTCTGCTCGAATGCGTGATCGCGCTTGCCATCCTCGCCGTCGTCGCCGGCTGGCGCTTCGCGGTGCCGCCGCGGACCATCGTTCCGGAGACGCCGTTGGCGATCCACATCCACGGCGACAAGGCGATGTTCCAGGTGCTGGTGTCTCCTGGAAAGGCCGGCGTGGACGATTTCGTGCTCCAGCTCATGAACGCAGAGGGGACGCTGCTCAAGGCCAAGGAGGTGACGCTGACGTTGAGCCTGCCCGAGCGCGGCATAGAGCCGATGGAGCGCAGCGCCTCGCTCGGGCCGGATGGCTACTGGCATGTGCGCAAGGTCGAGCTGCCCGTCGCCGGCCGCTGGCATGTGCAGATCGACGCGCTGGTGACCGATTTCGAGAAGATCACGCTGGAGGACGAGCTCGAGGTGGCGCCGCCCTAGGCACGCCGGCTTTGGGGTACGCCGCTCCTCAAGTCAAACCTGAAGTCGACGGAAAAATGACAGGAATTCCGTTGCGTTAGCAGCTTTTCCTCATTCCCGGTCTTGTGTTTTCGCTCCCAATCCGGTTTCACTGCACCCCGTCACTGATTCTTCGAGTGTTGCCATGCGGTTGTCGCGGTTCTTTCTGCCCATCCTGAAGGAAAATCCGAAAGAGGCGGAGATCGTCTCGCACCGGCTGATGCTGCGCGCCGGCATGATCCGGCAGGAGGCGGCCGGCATCTATGCCTGGCTCCCGCTCGGCTTTCGCGTGCTCAAGAAGATCGAGCAGATCGTGCGCGAGGAGCAGGACCGCTCCGGCGCGATCGAGGTCTTGATGCCGACGCTCCAGCTCGCCGATCTCTGGCGCGAGAGCGGCCGCTACGATGCCTATGGCCCGGAGATGCTACGCATCGCCGACCGCCACAAGCGCGAGCTGCTGTACGGGCCGACCAACGAGGAAATGATCACCGAGATCTTCCGCGCTTACGTGAAGTCGTACAAGAACCTGCCGCTGAATCTCTATCATATTCAATGGAAATTCCGCGACGAGCAGCGTCCGCGGTTCGGGGTGATGCGCGGCCGCGAGTTCCTGATGAAGGACGCCTATTCCTTCGACCTCAACGAGGCCGCGGCGCGGGTCGCCTACAACAAGATGTTCGTCGCGTATCTGCGCACCTTCGCCCGGATGGGACTGAAGGCGATCCCGATGCGCGCCGAGACCGGCCCGATCGGCGGCGATCTCAGCCATGAGTTCATCGTGCTGGCTGAGACCGGCGAATCCGGCGTCTTCATCAATCGCGACGTGCTGGACCTGCCGGTGCCGGGTGAGGACGTCGACTATGACAGCGACCTGACTCCGATCATCAAGCAATGGACCTCGGTCTATGCGGCGACGGAAGACGTCCACGATTCCGCGCGGTTCGAGCAGGAGGTGCCTGCGGACAAGCGGGTGAACACCCGCGGCATCGAGGTCGGTCAGATCTTCTATTTCGGCACCAAATATTCCGAGCCGATGAAGGCGCTGGTGGCCGGCCCCGACGGCGTCGACGTGCCGATCCATGGCGGCTCCTACGGTGTCGGCGTCTCGCGCCTGCTCGGCGCCATCATCGAGGCCTGCCATGACGATGCCGGCATCAAATGGCCGGAAGCCGTCGCCCCGTTCCGCGTGTCGATTCTCAACCTCAAGCAGGGCGATGCCGCGGTCGATGCGGCCTGCGAGAAGCTCTATGCGGAGCTCACGGCCAAGGGCGTCGATGTGCTCTACGACGACACCGACCAGCGCGCCGGCGCCAAATTCGCCGCCGCCGATCTGATCGGCATCCCCTGGCAGATCATGATCGGGCCGAAGGGCCTCGCCGACGGCAAGGTCGAGATCAAGCGGCGCAGCGACGGCGCCCGCGAGACCATGTCGCCTGCGGACGCAGTCGCCCGCCTGGTCGGCTGAATATTGTTCATCGCGCGATATCGCGGCCGCCAATCCGGCCACAATTGACCCCGAATCATGGGATTATCGAGCGATGGATGAGACCATGACCGAAACCGTGAAAACTGCGCCCTTTGCGCCATTCGAGTGGATGCTGTCGGCGCGCTATTTGCGGGCGCGCCGCAAGGAGGGATTCATCTCGGTCATCGCCGGGTTCTCCTTTCTCGGCATCATGCTGGGCGTGGCGACGCTGATCATCGTCATGGCCGTGATGAACGGCTTCCGCAAGGAACTGCTCGACAAGATCCTGGGCCTCAACGGCCACATCCTGGTCCAGCCGCTGGAATCGCCGCTGACCGACTGGAAGGACGTCGCCGACCGGCTCAGCCAGGTTCCGGGAATCCGCCTCGCAGCCCCAGTGGTCGACGGCCAGGCGCTGGCGTCATCGCCGTGGAATGCCTCGGGCGTCCTGGTGCGCGGCATCCGCTCCGAGGACCTCAACAATCTCACCTCGATCGCCAAGAACATCAAGCAGGGCTCGCTGGAGGGCTTCGACGAAGGGCAGGGCGTCGCGATCGGCCGCCGTCTCGCCGACCAGCTCTCACTGCATGCCGGCGACAGCGTGACGCTGGTGGCGCCAAAGGGCGCGGTCACGCCGATGGGCACGACGCCGCGCATCAAGCCGTACAAGATCGTCGCCGTGTTCGAGATCGGCATGTCCGAATACGATCTCGGCTTCGTGTTCATGCCGCTGGCGGAAGCGCAGGCTTATTTCAACCGTAGCAACGACGTCACCTCGATCGAGGTGTTCACCACCAATCCCGACAAGATCGACGCCTTCCGCAAGGCGGTGACGGAGGCGGCAGGGCGGCCGGTGTTCCTGGTCGACTGGCGCCAGCGCAACTCGACCTTCTTCAACGCGCTCCAGGTCGAGCGCAACGTGATGTTCTTGATCCTGACCATGATCGTGCTGGTCGCAGCCCTCAACATCGTCTCCGGCCTGATCATGCTGGTGAAGGACAAGGGCAGCGACATCGCCATCCTGCGCACGATGGGCGCCTCGCAAGGCTCGATCATGCGCGTCTTCCTGATCACGGGCGCCTCGATCGGCGTGGTCGGTACGCTGGTCGGCTTCTTCGTCGGGCTCGTGATCTGTCTCAACATCGAATCGATCCGGCAATTCCTGTCCTGGCTGACCAGCACCGAGCTGTTCTCGCCGGAACTCTACTTCCTGTCGAAGCTGCCCGCCGAGATCGACGTCGGCGAGACCACGGCGGTCGTCATTATGGCGCTGACGCTGTCGTTCCTGGCGACGCTCTATCCGTCGTGGCGCGCCGCGCGCCTCGATCCTGTCGAAGCGCTCCGGTACGAGTGAGGGGCTGATGGAGCAGCAGCAGGGGGCGGAAGATGTGCCGGTCATTTATCTCCACGAGATAAAGCGGCAGTACTTGCAGGGCGAGGTGCCGCTGACGATCCTCGACGGTGCCAAGCTGGCGCTGTGGCCCGGGCAGTCGGTCGCGCTGGTGGCGCCGTCGGGCTCCGGCAAGTCGACACTGCTGCACATCGCGGGGCTGCTGGAAGCGCCGGATTCCGGCGAGGTCTATGTCTCGGGCGCGCCGACCTCGCAGCTGCCCGACATCGAGCGCACCCAGCTGCGCCGCACCGATATCGGCTTCGTCTACCAGTCGCACCGGCTGCTGCCGGAGTTCTCGGCGCTGGAGAACGTCATGCTGCCGCAGATGATCCGCGGCCTGAAGAAGTCCGAGAGCGTCAAGCGCGCCAAGGAGCTCCTTGGCTATCTCGGCCTCGGCGACCGCATCACCCACCGTCCGGCAGAGCTGTCGGGCGGCGAGCAGCAGCGCGTCGCCATCGCCCGCGCGGTCGCCAATGCGCCGCGCGTGCTGTTTGCGGACGAGCCGACCGGCAATCTCGATCCGCACACGGCGGACCACGTGTTTCAGGCGCTGATGCAGCTCGTCAAGGCGACGCAGGTGTCGATGCTGATCGCGACCCACAACATGGAGCTGGCCGGCCGCATGGACCGGCGCGTGTCGCTGTCGAACGGCCAGGTGGTCGAGCTCGAATAACAAAATATGCGAAAACAACCCCATGCGCAGTAGCCGGCCTTGGCCGGCGACCAGCGGGATGACGCCCTCTAGCCATTTGACATGTCGGGGCCGATCAGCGGCGACGGCGCATCGCGTGACAGGCAGGTCAGTTACGGCCGGATCACCGTCAATTTGAACGGTCCGCCATTGGCCGCGGCGTGCGCGACGGCGTCGTTGGCGTGGTCGAGATCGAAAGCCGTCGTCTCGTACTCCTCCAGCCGCAACAACCCCGCACGTACCAGCGCGATCAGGCGGCTGGCCGCATCCGGCGGGTACATCCAGACGCCGTGAATGGCGATGCAGTTGCGCATGATCCAGGGGTAGGGCAGCTCGAGCCCCGGGCCGCCTGCCATGCCGACGCCGCCCATCAGCACGACGCGGCCGTAAGCGCGCACCGTCATGACCGCGGCGCGCACCACATTCGTGCTGACGGAGGGCGGCATGATGTCGAACACGCAATCGATCGGGCCGGGCGCCGCACGCTTCATCGCCTCGCGGTCGTCGTCTTCGTTTCCGGTGAGCTTGACCGGCTTCACGCGGCTGCCGAAGCGGCGGACGAGGTCGGCGAGAACACGATCGTTGCGGCCGGGCGCCACCACGCAGGCCGCGCCCATCGCGAGCGCGACCGAGACGGCCGCGCTGCCGAAATTGCCGGTGGCGCCGCTCACCAGCACGGTCTCGCCGGGCTGGAGGTTGGCGGCGAGGAAGCCGCCATAGGGCACCAGCAGCGTGCCCAGCGCGCACCATTGCGCGGCTTCCTCCGACGTGATCACGCCGAGGCGCTTCACGTTCTCGGTCGGGACGCGCATCCGCTCGGCAAAGGAGCCGTGGCGAAAATGCCTTTGCAGGAGCATGCCGCCCGTGCCGGCGGCGGTCAGTCCTTGCAGGGCGATGTCGGGCGCAACGGCGTCGTCGCGCGAGCGCACCGTCGGATCGCAGAACACCCAGTCGCCGATCGCGAGCCTGGTTGCGTCCGGGCCGATCGCGCGCACCCGGCCGATGCCGCCGGGTCCCGGGATGATCGGCAGGTCGAGCGCATAGTTGCGCTGTCCGCTGAAGACCTCGTTCATGTAGGACAGCACGCGCGTGGCGACGACGTCGACGATGACCTCGCCGGTGCCGAGCACCGGGTCCGGGGCCTGCTCGATCGCCAGCGGAGCTCCGAAGGATTTGAGTACGGCAGCTTTCATGTGTTCACCTCAAAGTCGGGTGATGCCCATATGCGCCGCCTTGGAAGCGCCAGGAAGGCCTGGTATTATCCTAGTATTGCTCAGACCCTCCATCGCGAGAGACATCATGGCCGACCCGCGCCGCGTCGAATTCGGCGACTTTCTCAGGTCCCGCCGCGAAAAGCTCTCGCCGAAGACGGTCGGGCTTCCGGCAGGCCGCCGGCGCCGTACCGCAGGCCTGCGCCGCGAGGAGGTGGCCCAGCTCGCGGGCATCGGCGTCGACTGGTACATCCGCCTCGAGCAGGGCCGCACCGTCAGCCCATCGGTCACCACCGTCGATGCGCTCGCCCGCGCCCTGCGGCTCAGCAAGGCCGAGCACGCCCATCTGAAGGCCCTGGCGCGCGACGGCGACAAGCGCGCGTTCACGCGCGAGATCGTGCCTCCGCCGATCCTGCGGCTGATCGAGAGCCTGCCGCATCCGGCCTACATCACCGGGCGGCGCTGGGACGTGCTGGCCTGGAATGCCGCCGCGGAGGCCGTCTTTGCGTTCGGGCGACTGCCGGAGGAGGATCGCAACACGATGCTCCTGATGATGACCAACAGGCAGACGCGAAAGGCCTATGGCGCGAACTGGGCGGAGGTGGCCAAGCGCATGGTGGCGATGTTCCGCGCCAGCCACGACGTCTGGGCGGGCGATCCAGCCTTCACGGAATTGCTCACGCGGCTGCGGCAGGGCAGTCCGGAATTCGTCAAATGGTGGGAAGCGCACGAGATCCGCAGCACCGCCTCGGGCCTCAAGACCATGTCTCATCCGACCCTCGGCGTGCTGCATTTCGAGCACACGAGCTTTCAGGCCAATGACGATCCCGCGTTGAAGCTCGTGATCTACACGCCGGTGAGGGGCGGAGGGGCATAACGGTCGAACGTTGCTCGATCAGGCGTCTCAGGAGCCAAATGGGCAGAACGCAACGGCAAGCCTACCGGGCCTCGACCACTTCGCCGTCTTCCTTCACGAACCGACCGACGGGACCATCGAGGAGATCGATGACGGCTTCCGACGGCCGGCACAAGCGCGTGCCCTTTGGTGTCACCACGATCGGTCGGTTGATGAGAATGGGATGCGCCATCATGGCGTCGAGCAGCTGGTCGTCGGTCAGCCCGGGGTCGTCGAGGCCGAGCTCCTTGTATGGGGTTCCCTTCTCGCGCAGCAATGCGCGGACCGGAATGCCCAGCGCCGCGATCAGCTCCTTGAGCCGCTCGCGTGATGGCGGCGTCTTGAGATACTCGATGACATCAGGCTCGACACCGCTCTGCCGGATCATCGCAAGCGTATTCCGCGACGTTCCGCATGCCGGGTTGTGATAGATCGTGACGCTCATCGGGTTGTCTCCGCAATTGGGATCGGGCCGCGCGCCTGCGGGCGTCCGAGCAGCCAGCTCATCAGCAGCATGCCGGCAAGCGCTCCGCAGAGCTCTGCGAGGATGAAACCGGGCAAGTCAACGGGGCGGATGCCTGCGAACGTGTTCGTCAGGGACCTTGCGATCGCCACGGCCGGATTGGCAAAGGAGGTGGAGGCCGTGAACCAGTAGGCCGCCGTAATGTAGAGGCCCACCAGCCAGGGAACAGCCGTCCGTTGAAAGCGGATCCCGGCCAGAATCGTAGCGACCAGTCCGAAGGCCGCGACGGCTTCGGCAAACCATTGTGCGCCTCCGGTCCGAACCTTCATCGAGACATCGAGCAGCGGCAATCCGAACATCAGATGCGCGGCCATCGTTCCGGCGATGCCGCCGGCGATCTGCGCGACCACGTAGAGCGCGGCCTCGTTCACCGGCAGCTCGCGCTTGCCGGTGAAGACCATGGTCACCGCAGGGTTGAAGTGCGCGCCGGAGATCGGCCCGAGCACGGTGATCAGGACGACCAGGATGGCGCCGGTCGGCAAGGTATTGCAGAGCAGTGCCAGGGCGACATCCCTGGTCAGGGTCTCCGCCATGATGCCTGAGCCGACTACGGTGGCGACGAGAATGCCCGTGCCAAGCGCTTCGGCCGCAAGGCGCCGGGACAGATCGAACGTGTCGATCAGCCGGCCTTCGGCGCTGGGTGAGCTGCGCCTTCGGAGCTGCGTGTACGTCCGATCAGACATGGCCTCGCTCCTTTCGTTTTGGAGAGCAGCAGGATTGCAGGCTTTCGACGACCGGCGCGCAGACTTCCGGCCGCCCGCCGCAGCAATCCCGAAGCAGGAAAACCGCGACGTCGCGGAATTCGCCGAGGTTGGCGCGATAGATGATCGAGCGGCTGCGGCGCTCTGAGCTTACGAGGCCCGCGCGGGTCAAGATCGACAGATGTGCCGAGAGCGTGTTCTGGGGAACCTCGAGCTGACGCGCGAGTTCGCCCGCCGCGAGGCCGTCAGGCTCGTACCGCACCAGCGTCCGGAACGCCTCCAGACGGGTGGATTGGGACAGGGCGGCGAGCGCCAGGACGGCTTCTTCTGTTTCCATATATCCAGACTTATGGAAGTATTGCGGCGGCGTCAATCCGCAATGCGGGCGCCTCGTGAATTCGAATCCTTATTTCGAATATTCTGGAAATATGGTTTGACAGGAAGGATGAAGGCGCGCACCGTACCGATCATGAAGATCGATGACGCAACGGCACGTTTGGAAGCTTTGGGGAACCGGACGCGGCTTCAGATTTACCGGGCGCTGGTCCGGGCAGGGCGCCCGGGCATGCCCGTTGGCCGCCTTCAGGTGAAGCTGAAGATCCCGGCGTCAACGCTCTCCCATCACATCAAGACCCTGGTTTCGGTCGGGCTTGTCAGTCAGGTCCGCGAATCCACGACGCTGATCTGCCACGCGAACTACGATGCCATGCAGGGCCTGGTCGATTTTCTGGTGGCCGAATGCTGTGCGGACGAGAGCGAATGCAAGGACGCCGCGACGGCGGCCTGATCGATTTGCCCAATTATTCGATGATTCTAGAAGGATCGGATGAGCCAAATGGACGGTAACAAGACGATCGCCATCATCGGGGCCGGCCCCGTCGGCCTCGCGGCGGCCGCACACGTCCTGGAACGCGGGATGTCGCCGGTCGTGCTGGAGGCGGGCCCCGAAGCGGGGCACGCGGTGCGCCAGTGGCAACAGGTCCAGCTCTTTTCGCCCTGGGAATACAACGTCGACCGCGCAGCTGCGCGCCTGCTCGAGCCGACCGGATGGAATTCGCCCGACCCGCAGTCCTATCCGACCGGTGGCGAACTGATCGACCGATACATCGAGCCGCTTGCGACGCGAACGCCGCTCCGCGAGACGATCCGCACGTCCAGCCGCGTGACGGCGATCAGCCGTGCCGGCCTCGACAAGGCGAGGACGAAAGGGCGGCAACGGGCCCCGTTCGAAATCCGCTATCAGAATGGCAGGGGCCCCGAGGTGCTGCGCGCCGACGCCGTCATCGATGCCTCCGGCACCTGGTTCAGCCCCAATCCCGCCGGCAGCAATGGATTGCCAGCCATAGGCGAAGTAGGGTGCGCCGACCGCGTCGCCTACGGCATGCCGGATGTGAGGGGCGTCGATCGCGCCAGATATGCGGGCAAGACGGTGGCCGTGCTCGGCGCCGGCCACTCCGCGGTGGGCACGCTCATCGATCTCGTGCATCTCTCCGACGAGGTCCCGGGCACGCAGCCCGTGTGGCTCTTGCGCGGTTCCGATCCCGCGAAGGCCTTTGGCGGTGGCCGCAATGACAAGCTTGCCGCACGCGGCGAATTGGGAACCGTCTTCGCCGCACTTCTGGCCGCCGGACGGATACGGATGGAAGCCGAATTCGGCGTTACGCAGCTGTCGGACGCGGACGGTCGTCTGCGCATTGCAGCCGGCGCCTGCTGCGGCGCGCGAAGCGTGACAGCGGACGAATTGATCGTCGCGACCGGTTTCCGCCCGGACCTGTCGTTCCTGTCCGAGCTGCGGCTGCGGCTCGACCCGGCCATTGACGCACCCGTCGCGCTGGCGCCGCTCATCGATCCCAACGAGCATAGTTGCGGGACGGTTCGTCCCCACGGCGCGCGCGAGCTCGCGCATGATGAGCCGGGCTTCTACATCGCGGGCATGAAATCGTACGGCCGTGCGCCGACCTTCCTCATGGTGACCGGCTATGAGCAGGTGCGGTCGATCGCCGCCGACATCGCGGGCGACAAGGAGGCCGCGGCACGAGTCGAACTCGTGCTTCCGGAGACGGGCGTCTGCACCCGCGGAGGCCTGGAGTCGTCGATCGCATCGGGCTGTTGCGGTGGGCCGGCGAAGGAAGAGCCGTCCGCCTGCTGCGCCGCCGACGAGACGGCGCGGAAGGCAGGCGCTTCGGGCTGCGGTTGTTCATGACGCGAACACTTGCGGGACGAGCTGCGGGTCCGCTGGCCGTCATCCTCGCGCTCGGCACCACGCAAACCATCGCATGGGCATCGAGCTATTATCTTCCTGCCATTCTAGCCGCGCCGATTGCGCGCGATCTCGACGTTGCGACGACCTATGTGTTCGCGGCGCTGTCGGGCGCGCTCGTCGTCTCCGGGCTTCTTGGGCCACGCGTCGGTCAGGCCATCGACAAGTTTGGCGGGCGTGGTCTGCTCGCGATCTCTAACGTCGTCTTCGCTGCCGGCCTGCTGACACTGTCCGTTGCGCACGGCGCTGCCGTGCTGATCGCGGCGTGGGTGCTGCTCGGGATCGGCATGGGGATGGGTCTGTATGAAGCGGCCTTTGCGACGCTTGCGCGCATCTACGGCACCGGCGCGCGAAAATCGATCACCGGCATCACATTGATTGCCGGCTTCGCCAGCACGCTCGGCTGGCCGCTCACGAGCTGGCTCGCGTCCGAATATGGCTGGCGTGCGGCCTGCGAGGTCTGGGCGGCGATCCATATCGGCCTGGCGCTGCCGCTAAATCTCTTGCTGCCGCGCGCCGCGCCGATAGAGCAGGGCTCTCACTCGGGTGTAGGGACGAGCCAACGCTCCGGGCGCCAGAGCGAGACCTTCGCGATGGTCGTACTGGCTTACATCTTCTCGGCAGCAAGCTTCGTCAGCTCGGGAATTTCGGCGATTCTGCCAACCATGCTGATCGCTTTCGGCGCAACGCCGACGCAGGCCTTGCTCGCAGGAACGTTGGTCGGACCCGTCCAGGTCGGTGCACGTCTGCTGGAGGCAGGATGGCTCGGCCGGTTCCATCCGCTCCTGTCCGCAAGGCTGGCCATGCTGATGAATCCCATTGGCGTCATCACGCTGGTGGCGGGAGGGGCCTTGTTCTCGCCGGTTTTCGCGATCCTGTACGGAGCGGGCAATGGGATCATCACGATCGCGCGGCACCCTGCCGTTGGCGCTGTTTGGATCCGTCGGATTTGGAAAGCGCGTGGGCATGATTTCGCTTCCGTCCCGCGCAACAGGTGCTGCCGCACCGCTGGCGTTGGGGCTGATGGTGGAACATGTCGGCAGCGGCGCGCTCTGGGTCAGCGCGCTGGCCTCGGTTTCAGCGTTCCTGGCGCTGATGCTTCTTCGCGCAGACCGGACCACATCGGGGCCCGTCCAGATCGACGGGAACTCGTGATCGACGCGCTGGTGATCCAATCGCCGGTCAGGCAAACGATGAGCGCGAGTGCAAATGTGGCGAATGCGAGCGCAAATATGGCGACAATGGGGAAGACAATTCCTCCACACATCTCAAGACTTCAATCACGCAATCGTGCACGCGACGTCGGTTCCGCGTGCATGCAACATATGTCCGCAAGTCGACATTGGATTTCAGGAAAACTCTTGTTTCAAAGGGCTTCCAGCGCGCTCTGGTAAACCTTCATTAATGAAGCGCGGGCCTTTGGAGCCGACTGTTGCGTCGAGGTTACAGCAATTCCGTCGATCGCTGCTATGACGGCTAGACGGCCCGGGGGCCTTACGACGAAACTGGAACGGGAATCAAATGAAGAAGAATTTGTTGCTTGCAGCTGTGAGCCTTGTCGCGCTCAGCGCGGCTGCGCCGGCGCTGGCTGCTGACCTCGCCGCGCGGCCCTACACCAAGGCGCCCGCGATGGTCGCCGCGATCTACGACTGGAGCGGCTTCTACATCGGCATCAACGGCGGCGGTGGTTCGTCGCACGCGACCTGGGATTTCGTTGGCGTTGGTCGCGAAGGCTCGCACGATGCGACCGGCGGTACGGTCGGTGGCCAGATCGGCTATCGCTGGCAGTCGGGCCAGTGGGTGTTCGGCGTGGAAGGCCAGGGCAACTGGGCCGACTTCTCCGGCGACAATCTCAGCGCGCTGTTCGCCACTCGCAACCGCACGAAGATGGATGCGTTCGGCCTGATCACCGGCCAGATCGGTTATGCCTGGAACAACGTCCTCGTCTACGTGAAGGGCGGCGCGGCCGTGGTCAGCGACAAGTACGAGATCTATGGCCTCGGCGGCGGGCTGCTCGCGTCGACCAGCGACACCCGTTGGGGTGGCACCGTCGGTGCCGGCCTCGAGTACGGCTTCGCGCCGAACTGGTCGGTTGGCGTCGAGTACAACCACATCTTCCTGGCCGACAAGGATGTCGCTTTTGCTGGTTTCGCCGGCACCGAGCGCATCCGTCAGGACGTCGACATGGGCCTCGTCCGCCTGAACTACAAGTTCGGCGGCCCGATGATCGGCCGTTACTGATACCGATCGCTCTTTGCGACCGGTTATCGAAAGCCCCGGCCTTCGGCCGGGGCTTTTTTATTGCGTGAATTCAGCGAGTTAACCATCGCGTCGCGAGATCGCTGGCCACGCTTGACTCCCGTGAACGAAATGAGAACAATGTTCTTCATACGTTCTAGCGATGGAGCAAGCCATGTTCAGGATTTTCGTGGAAGAAGCCGCCGCACTGGCGTCGATCACGCTGTTCGTCGGGATGATCGCGATCTGGGCGCAAGTGATCCCGCAGCTCTGATTCTGCGGCAACAGGGCAGGCCTGGTTGGGGAAAAGCGGGACGACGCGTCCGATCGGCCGCTCCGGCGTGGACTCCGGCGCAGTGACGCCCCACCATTGTGAGGCGAGTCGGCCGGGCGGGTGGATACCCCAGGAGCGGGCGACCGCTCCATCTCATCTGCAAGAGGCCGTCACGCGATCATGCCGAGCGCCGGATTTGTCCACCTTCACGTTCACTCGGCCTATTCGCTGCTCAAGGGCTCGATCAAGATCGGCAAGCTCGCCGAGCTTGCCAAGAAGGACCATCAGCCGGCTCTGGCGCTGACCGACACCGACAACATGTTCGGTGCGCTCGAGTTCTCCGACAAGATGGCGGGTTCCGGCATCCAGCCGATCGTCGGCTGCGAACTCGCGATCGATTTCGGCGACCAGGATCCCAATGCGCGCAACGCGCTCCTGCCGTCGCGCGTGGTGCTGCTGGCGGCGCAGGAGCGCGGCTATCGCAGCCTAATGCGGCTGAACTCGCGGGCGTTCCTGGAGACGCCCGACACCCACGCCTCCCACATCAAGTTCGACTGGCTCGAAGGCGAGACCGAGGGCCTGATCGCGCTCACCGGCGGCCCGGACGGGCCGATCTCGCTGGCGCTTGCCGCCGGCCATGCCGAGCTTGCGGCCACGCGCTGCGAGCGTCTGGCCAACCTGTTCGGCGACCGCCTCTACATCGAATTGCAGCGCCACAATACCGAGAAGGAGCGGCGCATCGAGAGCGGGCTGATCGATATCGCCTACGCCAAGGGCCTGCCGCTGGTCGCGACCAACGAGCCGTATTTCGCCGCGACCGACGATTACGAGGCGCATGACGCGCTGCTCTGCATCGCCGGCGGGCGGCTGATCGCCGAGACCGATCGCGAGCAGCTCACGCCCGATCACCGCTTCAAGACCCGCGCCGAGATGGCGCTGCTGTTTGCCGACATTCCGGAGGCGCTGGCCTCGACGGTCGAGATCGCCGAGCGCTGCTCGTTCCGCCCGATGACGCGCAAGCCGATCCTGCCGTTCTTCACCGTCGGCGCCGCGGCGAGCTCGGACGCCGCCGCGGTCGAGGCCGCCGAACTGAAGCGGCAGGCGGAGGAGGGGCTCGCCAACCGTCTGCGCGTGCATGGCCTGTCGCAGGGCACGACGGAAGAGGACTACAACAAGCGTCTGGCGTTCGAGCTCGACGTCATCATGCGCATGAAGTACGCGGGCTACTTCCTGATCGTGTCGGACTTCATCAAATGGGCGAAGTCGCAAGGGATTCCGGTCGGGCCGGGCCGCGGCTCCGGCGCAGGCTCGCTGGTCGCCTGGGCGCTGACCATCACCGACCTCGACCCGATCAAGTTCGGCCTGCTGTTCGAGCGCTTCCTCAATCCGGAACGCGTCTCGATGCCGGACTTCGATATCGACTTCTGCCAGGACCGCCGCGGCGAGGTGATCAAGTACGTCCAGGAGCGCTATGGCCGCGACCAGGTGGCGCAGATCATCACCTTCGGTACGCTGCAGGCGCGCGGCGTGCTGCGCGACGTCGGTCGCGTGCTGCAAATGCCCTATGGCCAGGTCGACAAGCTGACCAAGCTGGTGCCGCAGAATCCGGCCGCGCCGGTCACGCTGGCGGCGGCGATCGAGAGCGAGCCGAAACTTCAGGCCTTCCGCGACGAGGATCCGGTGGTGGCGCGCGCCTTCGACATCGCCCAGCGCCTCGAAGGGCTGACGCGGCACGCCTCGACGCACGCGGCCGGCATCGTGATCGGCGATCGCCCCCTGAGCGAACTCGTGCCGATGTATCGCGATCCCAAATCCGACATGCCGGTGACCCAGTTCAACATGAAATGGGTCGAGCCGGCCGGCCTCGTCAAGTTCGACTTCCTCGGCCTCAAGACGCTGACCGTGCTCGACGTCGCGTGCAAACTGCTCAAGCCGCGCGACATCCATGTCGATCTCGCGACACTGCCGATCGACGATGCCGAAAGCTACCAGATGCTGGCGCGCGGCGAGGTGGTCGGCGTGTTCCAGGTTGAAAGCCAGGGCATGCGGCGCGCGCTGGTCGACATGCGCCCCGACCGTTTCGAGGACATCATCGCGCTGGTCGCGCTCTACCGTCCGGGCCCGATGGCGAACATCCCGACCTATTGCGCCCGCAAGCACGGCGACGAGGAGCCGGAATATCTGCATCCGGTGCTGGAGCCGATCCTCAAGGAGACCTTCGGCGTCATCATCTACCAGGAACAGGTGATGCAGATCGCGCAGGTGATGTCGGGCTATTCGCTCGGCGACGCCGACCTCCTGCGCCGCGCCATGGGCAAGAAGATCCGCGCCGAGATGGACAAGCAGCGCGACATCTTCGTCGCGGGCGCGGTGAAGAACGGCGTGCCGAAGGGGCAGGCCGAGACCATCTTCGAACTGCTGGCGAAGTTCGCCGACTACGGCTTCAACAAGAGCCACGCGGCGGCCTATGCGCTGGTGTCCTACCACACCGCCTACATGAAGGCGCATTATCCGGTCGAGTTCATCGCGGCGTCGATGACGCTCGATCTGAACAATACCGACAAGCTCTCCGAATTCCGCTCCGAGGCGCAGCGTCTCGGCATCAAGGTCGAGCCGCCGAACATCAACCGGTCCGGAGCGACCTTCGAGGTCGGCGAGAAGACGATCTACTACGCGCTCGCGGCGCTGAAGGGCGTCGGCATCCAGGCGATCGACCAGATCATCGCAGAGCGGACCAAGAACGGCCTGTTCACCTCGCTCGCCGACTTCGCCGCGCGGGTGTCGCCGCGCGCGATCAACAAGCGCATCATCGAAAGCCTCGCCGCCGCGGGTGCCTTCGACACGCTGGAGCCGAACCGGGCCCGCGTCTTCGCCGGCGCCGACTCGATCCTCGCCGCCTGCCAGCGCGCGCACGAAGCCGCAACCATCGGCCAGAACGACATGTTCGGCTCATCGGCCGACGCACCGACGATCATGCTGCCGCAGGTCGAGCCGTGGCTGCCGGCTGAGCGGCTGCGCCGCGAATACGACGCGATCGGCTTCTTCCTGTCGGGCCATCCGCTCGACGATTACGCCACCGTGCTGAAGCGGCTGCGGGTGCAGTCCTGGGCCGAGTTCTCGCGCGCGGTGAAGACCGGCGCCACCGCCGGCAAGGTCGCGGCGACCGTGGTCTCGCGCATGGAGCGGCGCACCAAGACCGGCAACAAGATGGGCATCATGGGGCTTTCCGATCCCACGGGCCACTTCGAGGCGGTGCTGTTCTCCGAGGGCCTTGCGCAGTATCGCGACGTGCTGGAGCCGGGTGCGGCCGTGCTGCTCCAGCTCGGCGCCGAGCTGCAGGGCGAGGACGTCCGCGCCCGCGTGCTGCATGCCGAGCCGCTGGATGACGCCGCCGCCAAGACGCAGAAGGGCCTGCGCATCTTCCTGCGCGACACCAAGCCGCTCGAGTCGATCGCCAAGCGCCTTGCCGGACCAGAGATGGCATCCGCGAACGGCGCTGCGCCAAAGATCGGCAGTCCCGCCACCGCGCCGCGCTCCAACGGCGACGGCGAGGTCTCGCTGGTTATGATGCTCGACCTCGAGACCGAGGTCGAGATGAAGCTGCCCGGCCGCTTCAAGGTCTCGCCGCAGATCGCCGGCGCCATCAAGGCGGTCGCCGGCGTCGTGGATGTGCAGCAGCTCTGATCGAGCGCCGCGAACACGGCGAGGTCCGGCCTGGGCGTCCGGCGCTGCAGATGTTGTGGTTTCGCCATCTCATCGCGGCTATGATCGCGGCGATACTGTCGGTCCGTGGCGCCGGGAGGAACAGATGTGCGACAAATGCTCTCAATCTCTACAGCATGAGATCGTGCCGTCACGGCGTACCGCCATGCTGTTCGCCGCTTCCGCCGTAGGCTTGGCCCTCGGCGGCGCGGCCTTCGCCAAGGAAACCAAGGCACCGCCAAAACCGCAGAACGTGCTGTCGCCTGATGCTGCATTGAAGCGGTTGATGGACGGTAATGCGCGCTACGTCGACGGCGTGGCGCGGCGCCACGATTTCAAGCACGAGCGTGAAGCCCTCGTCGGCGGACAGAACCCGTTCGCGGCCGTGCTGAGCTGCGCCGATTCGCGCATCGCGCCGGAATATGCCTTCGACGCCGGCCGGGGTGATCTGTTCGTCTGCCGCGTCGCCGGAAATTTCGCCGGCATCGAGACCATTGCCAGCATGGAATATGCAGTTGCCGTGCTCGGCGCGCCGCTGATCCTCGTGCTCGGCCATGATGCCTGCGGCGCAGTCGATGCGACGCTGAAGGCGATCAAGGACGACAAGCCGCCGCCGGGACACATCCCTTCGCTGGTCGATGCGATCGCGCCTGCCGCAAAGGCTGCGATGCAGCAAGGCGGGGATGTGCTCAGCAAGGCCATCCGGCAGAACGTGATCGACAACGTCGCGAAGCTAAAGTCGGCGGCGCCAATCCTCAATGCGGCGGTAGAGCAGGGCAAGCTGAAGGTCGTCGGCGGCATCTACCGGCTCACGACGGGAACGGTCGACCTGATCGCGCAGGGCTGACGCGGAGCTGACGTCGGCAGCGACCCGGCCATGCCACCGCCTCAATCCCAGCCTTTCGTTCAAGCGCCGTTCAGCTGGCCGCGCGTCTGATGCGCGGCAGCAAGCTCAACAACAATAACGGGCAAGCAAGCCATGCGTGGGACGTTCAGAGTCTTCATCTGCCTTCTGCCGATCCTCGTCCTTGCCGCGGGGCCAAACCCGGCCCGCGCCCAGCAGCAAGAGAAGCGCATCGCGCTCGTGGTCGGCAACGGCGCCTATGCCAAGTCGCCGCTGGCGACGACCGCGAACGATGCCGGCCTGATCGCGCAGACGCTCCAGGCGGCGGGCTTCGACGTCGTCGGCGCGCGCGATCTCGACGGCGACACGCTGCGCAAGAGCTTTCGCGATTTCATCCAGAAGGCGCAGGCCTCCGGGCCCGGCACCGTGGCGATGATCTATCTCGGCGGCTACGGCATCCAGCTTGCCGGCGAGAACTATTTCATTCCGGTCGATTCCAACATCACCCGCGACACCGACGTCCCGACCGAGGCCTTGCGCATCAGCGACTATATTCGCCAGCTCGCCGCCATCCCGCTGAAGGCGAATATCGTCGTGCTCGATGCAGCCCGCGCGCAGCCCTTCATCGAGGGCGGCCAGCCGATCGCGAGCGGGCTCGCGCTGGTCGAGCCCGAGGCGAACATGCTGATCGCCTTCAACGCGGCGCCCGGCACCGTCGCGCCGGAAGAGCCGGGCCCCTACGGCATCTATGCGCAGTCGCTCGCCGAGATGATCCGCACCGGCGGCCTGCCGCTGCCCGAGGTGTTCGACCGCGTCCGCCTGCGCGTCAACGAGGCCAGCAAGGGCGCGCAGGTGCCCTGGAACGAGCAGAAGATATCGGCCCAGTTCTCGTTCTTCGAGCGCGGGCCCGACGCGCCGCCGCCGGAAGCCGCCCCCGATCAGGTCGCCGCGATCCGCAACAAGCCGATCCGCGATCTCGGCGTGCAGGATGCCTATGCCGCCGCGCTCGAACGCGACACGCTGCCGGCCTATGAGGAATTTCTCGCGGCCTATCCCGGCGATCCGCTTGCCAAGCGCGTGATGGCGATCGTCGCGGCGCGGCGCGAGGCGATCACCTGGCGGCGGACCTACCGGACCGACACGCCCGAAGCGTATTGGTCGTACCTGCGCCGCTATCCGCGCGGCCCGCATGCGGCCGATGCGCGCCGGCGCCTCGCAATCCTCACCGCGCCGGCCGAGCCGCCGCCGACCTTTGCGATGATCGATTACGACGTGCCGCCGCCGCCTCCGGAGGAGGTGGTCTATGTCGACCGTCCGGTGCTGTATTTCAGCGATCCTGATTTCGGCTTCGCGCCGCCACCGCCGCCGCCGGTGTATTATCTGCCGCCGCCGCCGCCGGATTTCGTCGTGCTGCCGCCGCCGCTGCCGGTGGTCGGCCTGTTCGTGCTGCCGCAGCCGGTGTTCGTGCCGATCCCGGTCTATTGCCGGCCGCCGCTCTATGTCGCACCGCCGCCCAACAACATCATTTACCAGAACATCCACAACACCACGGTCATCAACACGGTGATCAACCGCCCGCCAGCGCCCCCGCCGGCGGGGGTGGGAGCAGGGGCTGTCGGACCGGGTAATCTGGCGCCGGCGGTAGCCGGCCGTGCCAACCCGGTGGCGCCGGCCGTGCCGCAGGCGGTGATGCAGCGCGCCGCCCTGATCCAGCAAGGCAAGGCGCCGATGCCGCCGAGCGCGACGGTCCAGCCGACAGCAAGGCCGGGGGCGCCTCCGGTCGCGCCGGCGAATGTCGCGCCGACCGCAGCGCCATCCGCTGCGCCACAGGCCAGGCTGCCCGAGGCCAACACGCTGCCGGTCCCCGGCGCCCGTGGCGGTCCGCCGACGCCGCCGGCGGGGGCAGGGCCTCTGCCGGGCGGCAGGCCCGCGCCGGCCGCAACCGCACCCGGCGCGACACCGCCGATTCATCCGGGGGCACCGACGACTGCGGCGCCCGGCACGACGCTGCCGGCGCGTCCGGGGGCACCAACGGCCGCCGCTCCGGTGACCGCTGCGCCCACCGCGACAAACCCGGCCGCTGCGCCCGGCCAGCCGCCCAAGCCACCGGTGGCCCAGACACCACCCGGGACCGGACCCGCCGATCGCGCCAAATCCGCAACCCGCGAGCCGGCTGGTTCGACGCCGCCGCGGGCTGGCGCGCCCGGCACGCCTGCGGGGGCCGCCGGAAGACCCATCGTGCCGCCGCCGTCGGCTGCACGCGAGCCGATCAGACCGCAGCATCTGCCGCCGGCCCCGCCGCAGGCGGCAAGACCGGCCGCACCGCCACCGCACCCTCAGGCCGTGGCGCGGCCCACACCGCCGCCTCCGCCGCGGGTCTCGGCGCCGCCGCCAAGGGTGGCTGCTCCTCCACCGCCACGACCGGCCCCACCGGTTGCAGTCGCGCGGCCGGCGCCTCCGCCCATGGCCCGGCCGGCACCGCCGCCGATGGCTCGGCCCGCGCCGCCGCCTCCGCCGCCGGTCGCCCGGCCGGCACCGGCACCGCCGCCCCGGATGGCGGTCGCGCCACCACCTCCGCCGCGTCCGGCGGCACCTCCGCCGCACCACCCGGCTGCGCCAGCGCCCAAGAAGTGTCCGCCCAACCAGCCCAAATGCTAGCCAAGTGCCAGGAAGTGCCAGGGGGGAGCGTGGTCTTTACGGAAGGGGCCTCTCGCGGGCGAAAACCGCCCCCGAAAGGCCCTTATTTCCTTGCTTCTGGCCGAAATGGCGCTATATAGCGCGCCATCTCACACGGAAACATGGCTCACAAGGCCGTCCGGTGGCAGCCGGGGCGAGAACGCTCCGTTTTGCTCACACGTTTCCGGAGGAACCAACCGGAGAATTATAACGATGGCGCTACCCGACTTCACCATGCGTCAGCTGCTCGAAGCTGGCGTGCACTTTGGTCACCAGTCTCACCGCTGGAATCCGAAAATGGCCCCGTTCATTTTCGGCACCCGTAACAACATCCACATCGTCGATCTCGCCCAGACCGTGCCGATGCTGCACCAGGCCCTCCAGGCCGTCAGCGACACGGTGGCCAAGGGCGGCCGCATCCTGTTCGTCGGCACCAAGCGCCAGGCGCAGGACGGCGTCGCGGACGCTGCCAAGCGCTGCGCGCAGTATTTCGTCAATTCGCGCTGGCTCGGCGGCACGCTGACCAACTGGAAGACGATCTCGGCCTCGATCAAGCGCCTGCGTCACCTCGACGACGTGCTCTCCGGCGGCGAAGCCAATTCCTACACGAAGAAGGAGCGCCTGACGCTTCAGCGCGAGCGCGACAAGCTCGACCGCTCGCTCGGTGGCATCAAGGACATGGGCGGTCTGCCCGACCTGATCTTCGTGATCGACACCAACAAGGAAGACATCGCGATCCAGGAAGCCCAGCGGCTCAACATCCCGGTCGCTGCGATCGTCGACACCAATTCGGACCCGAAGGGCATCACCTATGTGGTGCCGGGCAATGACGACGCCGGCCGCGCCATTTCGCTGTACTGCGATCTCATCGCGCGTGCGGCGATCGACGGCATCTCGCGCGCCCAGGGCGATTCGGGCATCGACATCGGTGCATCGGCTCGTCCGCTCGCCGAAGAGCTGCCGGCTGCCTCGTCGAGCGGCTTCCAGGGCCTTGCCGGTCCGCGCGGCACCGCCGACGACCTCAAGAAGCTCCCGGGCGTGTCGGGTGCGATCGAGAAGAAGTTCAACGACCTCGGCATCTTCCACTACTGGCAGCTTGCCGAGCTCGACCACGCCACCGCGCACACGATCGGCGAAGAGGTCGGTCTGCCGAGCCGCGCCGATGCGTGGGTGGCCAAGGCCAAGGCGCTGACCGCGGAAGCGGAATAGTCAAAACGAGCGATGGGTTGGCCGGATACAAGTCCGGCCACCATTTCATTCAGTTGACGCGAATTCCTGAGATGGACCGCGGCGGGGCGATTGGAGCCGCGCCGCGGCGAACCGGCAGGCAAGAAGGATTTTCAACGATGGCAACGATCACAGCTGCGATGGTCAAGGATCTGCGCGAGTCCACCGGCGCAGGCATGATGGACTGCAAGGCCGCGCTGACCGAAAACGACGGCAACATGGAAGCGGCGCAGGACTGGCTGCGCAAGAAGGGCCTGTCGAAGGCCGCCAAGAAGTCCGGCCGCGTCGCGGCAGAAGGCCTGATCGGCGCGCTCACCAAGGGCACCAAGGGCGTCGTGGTCGAGGTCAACTCCGAGACCGACTTCGTCGCGCGCAACGGTCAGTTCCAGGGCCTGGTCAAGATGATCGCCCAGGTCGCGTTCGACGCCGGCGCCGACGTCGAGAAGATCAAGGCCGCCAAGGTCGGCGACGTCACGATCGAAACCGCCATCAATGATGCGATCGCCACCATCGGCGAGAACATGACGCTGCGCCGCGCCGCCCAGCTTGAAGTGAAGCAGGGCGTGGTGTCGAGCTACGTCCACGGTGCCGTCATCGACGGCGCCGGCAAGATGGGCGTGATCGTGGCGCTGGAATCGCCGGGCAAGGCCGACGAGCTCGCAGCGCTCGGCCGCCAGATCGCGATGCATGTCGCGGCCGCCAACCCGCTCGCGCTCGATCCGTCCGGTCTCGATCCGGCGGTCGTCAAGCGCGAAAAGGACGTGCTCGCCGACAAATATCGTCAGCAGGGCAAGGCCGAGAACGTGATCGAGAAGATCGTCGAATCCGGCCTCAAGACCTACTACAAGGAAGTCTGCCTGCTCGAGCAGGCCTTCATCCACGACACCGGCAAGTCGGTGGCGCAGGCGGTGAAGGAGGCCGAGGGCAAGGTCGGCGGGCCTGTGAAGATCGCCGGCTTTGTGCGCTATGCTCTCGGCGAGGGAATCGAAAAGCAGGAAAGCGACTTCGCGGCCGAGGTCGCGGCGGCGAGCGGCAAGAAGTAAGCGCCGGAACGTTCCTTCCGGCGTGCCGCCGGAAGCGGCGCCCGGACGAGGAAAGTGCTCATGACTGATCCGGTCTATCGTCGCGTCGTGATCAAGCTGTCCGGCGAATATCTCGCGGGACAGCAGGGTTTTGGCATCGATCAGCCGACTGTCGACCGGGTTGCGGACGACCTGATCGCCGCCCGCCAGCTCGGCACCGAGGTTGCGGTGGTGATCGGCGGCGGCAACATCGTGCGCGGCGTCGAGGTGTCCTCCCGCGGCGTGTCGCGGACGACCGGCGACACCATGGGCATGCTCGCCACCATGATGAACTGCCTCGCGCTGGAGGCGACGATCGAGCGCAAAGGCACGCCGGCGCGCGCGCTATCCGCCTTCGTCATGCCGGAGATTTCCGAGCTGTTCACCCGCACTGCGGCGCACAAATACCTCGCGGAGGGCCGAATCGTGCTGCTCGGCGGCGGAACCGGCAATCCGTTCTTCACCACCGATACCACCGCGGTGCTGCGCGCCGCCGAGATCGGGGCCCAGGCGGTCCTGAAGGCGACCAATGTCGACGGCGTCTACTCGGCCGATCCGAAGAAGGATCCGACCGCGACGCGGTTCGACCGGCTGACGCATTCGCAGGCGATCGAGGGCGGCTACAAGGTGATGGATGCGACCGCCTTCGCGCTTGCCCGCGAGACGTCGCTGCCTATCATCGTATTCTCGATCGCGGAGCCGGGGTCGATCGGCGCGATTCTACGTGGCGTCGGCCACGGAACCATCGTCGCCGGCTGACGGCTCATCCAGCGCGCCCCGATCGAAGGGCGCGGAGCGGTCGCCGGGATTTTGAAGGAGAAACGTGATGCCCACGGGTAATTTCGACCTCAACGAAGTGAAGCGCCGCATGCAGGGCGCGGTCCAGTCCCTCAAGCACGAGCTCGGCGGCCTGCGCACCGGCCGCGCCTCCGCCTCGATGCTCGATCCGGTGCAGGTCGACGCCTATGGCAGCCACATGCCGCTGAACCAGCTTGCCACCGTCAGCGTGCCGGAGCCGCGCCTGATCTCGGTGCAGGTCTGGGACAAGTCGATGGTCAAGGCCGTGGAGAAGGCGATCGTCGATTCCAATCTCGGCCTGTCGCCCGCGACCGAAGGCCAGGTGCTGCGCCTGCGCATCCCCGAGCTCAACGAGGAGCGGCGCAAGGAGCTGGTGAAGGTCGCCCACAAATACGCAGAAGCCGCCAAGGTCGCCGCGCGCCACGTCCGCCGCGACGGTCTCGACGTCCTCAAGAAGCTCGAGAAGAATCACGAGATGTCGGAGGACGACCAGAAGCGTCACGCCGACGAGGTGCAGAAGGCGACCGACGGTACGATCGCCGAGATCGACCAGCTGCTGGCCGCCAAGGAAAAAGAAATCCTCACCGTCTAAAGCGGGATGAGGATCGTCATCGCGCTTTAGAGTATTGTTCGCGCATGATCTTGTCGGAAGACCGCTTCGCACTTTGCGCTAACGCGGCCCTTCGGGTCCGGATCATGCTTTAAGGCTGCCGTCATGTCCAACGCCGCCGCGCCCGCAACGGAAGGACCCGATCGGTCCGACGCGCCTGCGCATGTCGCCATCATCATGGATGGCAACGGGCGTTGGGCGGCCGCGCGCGGTCTGCCGCGTGCGGAGGGGCATCGCCGCGGCGTGGAGGCCTTGCGCCGCGTCGTGCGTGCTTCGCACGAGCTCGGTATCCGCTATCTCACCATCTTCTCCTTCTCGTCGGAGAACTGGTCGCGTCCGGCAAGCGAGATCGGCGATCTCTTCGGCCTGCTCAGGCGCTTCATCCGCAACGATCTGGCGAGCCTGCACCGGGACGGCGTCAAGGTCCGCATCATCGGCGAGCGCGACGGGCTCGATGGCGACATCTGCGCGTTGCTGAACGAGGCCGAGGAGCTGACGCGCGACAATACGCGCCTCACGCTCGTCGTCGCCTTCAACTACGGCTCGCGGCAGGAGATCGCGAAGGCCGCGCAGAAGCTCGCGCGCGAAGTCGCGGAGGGCAGGCGCGATCCTGGTACGATCGATGCCGAGACGCTGGGGGCTCATCTCGATGCGCCCGACATTCCGGATCCCGACCTCATCATCCGCACCAGCGGCGAGCAGCGCCTGTCCAATTTCCTGATGTGGCAGGCCGCCTATAGCGAGCTCGTCTTCGTTCCGATCCACTGGCCCGATTTCGACAAGGCGGCGCTGGAAAGCGCGATCGCCGAATTTGCCAGGCGCGAGCGCCGTTTCGGCGGTCTGGTCGCGAAAACCGCCTCGTGAGCGAACCCGACGCCGCACCGGCAGGCGCCAAGCCTGCCCCGAGCAATCTGGTGCTGCGAGTCCTCGCAGCGCTGGTGCTGGCGCCGCTGACCATCGCGATCGCTTATGCCGGCGGCTGGTTATGGGCGCTTCTCGTCACCCTGGCGTCGATTGGACTGTTCGCGGAATGGCTGATGGTGGTGGGCGCAGGCTCGACCGCGCTGACCGGGGCAGGGACGGTCGTCATCGCCATGATGGGCTTGTGCGTGGCCTTCGGCGCGCTCAAGACCGCTGTCATCGTCGGCTGCGTCGGCGGCGCGATCGTGACGCTGATCGCGCGCGGCAAGTTCGTGTGGGCGGCGACCGGCTTCGCCTATGCGTCGGCGGCGCTGCTGGCCTCGATCCTGGTGCGGAAGGATCTCGTCCACGGTTTCTCCGCGCTGATGTTCGTGCTGCTGGTGGTGTGGGCGACCGACATCGGCGGTTATTTCGCCGGCCGCGGCATTGGCGGGCCGAAGCTATGGCCGCGCGTGAGCCCCAAGAAGACCTGGGCCGGAGCGCTCGGGGGCTTTGCCGCGAGCCTTGCGGTCGGCGCCGGCTTTGCCGCCTTCGGGCTCGGGAAGGCTGTTCCGCTGCTGTTCGTCAGCGCCATCCTGTCGGTGGTATCGCAAGCCGGCGATCTCTTCGAATCCGCGGTCAAGCGGCGCTTCGGTGTCAAGGATTCCAGTCACTTAATTCCCGGCCATGGCGGTCTTATGGACCGTCTGGACGGTTTTGTCGCCGCCATCCTGATGGCATGGATTATCGGCTACTTCCGCCATGGTGTGCATAGCGCCGGAAGCGGTCTTATGGTTTGGTGAGGATATGAGCGCGGTCCCATTGCGTAACAACAGGCTTGCTGCGTCCGACGTCCGCAGCGTCACGGTTCTCGGCGCCACCGGCTCGATCGGCGACAGCACGATGGATTTGCTGCGTGCCGCCCCCGAGCGCTACCGCGTGGAGGCGCTGACCGCGAATGGCAATGTCGAGGCGCTGGCCAAGCTCGCCCGGGAATTTTCCGCGCGTTATGTCGCGATCGCCGACACCTCCAAGCTCGCCGAGCTCAAGGCCGCGCTTGCGGGAACGGGCACGGAATGCGGCGCCGGCGAAAGCGCGGTGATCGAGGCCGGCGCACGTCCGGCCGATTGGGTGATGGCTGCCGTGAGCGGCGCCGCCGGACTGAAGCCTGCCCTGGCTGCGGTCGATCGCGGCGCGCATGTCGCGCTCGCCAACAAGGAATGTCTCGTCTGCGCCGGTGATTTCTTCATGCAGCGCGCGGCAAAAGCGGGCGCCTGCATCCTGCCGGCCGATTCCGAGCACAATGCGCTGTTCCAGGCGCTCAGCTCAGGCAACCGCGACGAGCTCGTCCGCGTCATCATCACGGCGTCGGGCGGCCCGTTCCGGACCTGGAAGAGTGCCGACATCGAGCAGGCCACGCTTGCCCAGGCGCTGAAGCATCCGAACTGGAGCATGGGCCAGAAGATCACGATCGATTCCGCCTCGATGATGAACAAGGGGCTCGAGGTGATCGAGGCGTCCTATCTGTTCGCACTGAGCCCCGACGAGATCGACGTCCTCGTTCACCCGCAATCGATCATCCACGGTATGGTCGAGTTCTCCGACCGTTCGGTGGTGGCCCAGCTCGGCGCGCCTGATATGCGCACGCCGATCGCGCATTGCCTCGGCTGGCCCGACCGCATCAAGGGACCGGCGGCCAAGCTGGACCTGGCCAAGATCGGCCAGCTCACTTTCGAGGCGCCGGATTTCGAGCGGTTCCCCGGGCTGCGCCTCGCCTACGATTCGCTCCGGACCGGGAAGGGGGCGACCACCGTCTACAACGCCGCCAACGAGGTCGCGGTCGCGGCCTTCATCGCCGGCAAGATCCGGTTCGGCGCGATTGCGCGGCTGGTCGAGGCGACGCTGGAGGACTGGATCCGTAGCGGGAACCAGGCCCCGCTGACCTCCGCCGATGATGCAATCTCTGTTGACCATGTTGCTCGAAATAGAGCTGCCGCCCTATTGCCTCAAATTGCCTTAAAGGCATCCTAGATGGTTCGCGGCCAGGGCCTCGCGGCGCTGGAGAGGGAAATCGATGATCGACTTTTTTGTCCATAGTTTCAGTGCGTTGAGCCATGGGCTCCTCGGCTACGCGGTTCCCTTCCTGTTCGTCCTGACCATCGTCGTGTTCTTCCACGAGCTCGGCCATTTCCTGGTCGCGCGCTGGGCAGGCGTTCGCGTGTTGACCTTCTCGCTCGGTTTCGGACCTGAGCTGGTCGGTTTCAACGACCGCCACGGCACCCGCTGGAAGATCTCCGCGATTCCGCTTGGCGGCTACGTCAAGTTCTTCGGCGACGAGAGCGAGGCCTCGACCCCGTCGGCCGAGACGCTCGCGGCCATGACGGCCGAGGAGCGCGCCGGCAGCTTCCACCACAAGAAAGTCGGCCCGCGCGCCGCCATCGTGGCGGCCGGACCGATCGCCAATTTCATCCTCGGCGCGCTGATCTTCGCGGCCATGGCGCTGTATTATGGCAAGCCGAGCACGATCGCGCGTGTCGATGGCGTCGTCGCCGAAGGCGCTGCGGCTGCGGCCGGCTTCAAGATCGGGGACGTCGTCGTCCAGATCGACGGCAAACCGATCGAAAGCTTTGCCGACATGCAGCGAATCGTTGCGATGAACGCAGGTTCGGCGCTTGTGTTCCAGGTCAAGCGGGACGGCGCCATCGTTTCGCTGACGGCGACGCCGGCGCTGCTCGAGCGCAAGGATCCCTTCGGCAACAGCCACCGAGTCGGCGTGCTCGGCGTCGAGCACAAGTCGCAGGCCGGCGAGGCTTCGACCACTCCGGTCGGCGTTGGCGAAGCACTCAAGATCGGGGTCGAGCAGGTCTGGTTCATCATCACCAGCACCTTCAAGTTCCTGGGCTCGCTGTTCGTCGGGCAAGGCAATCCCAACGAGGTCAGCGGCGTCCTCGGCATCGCCAAGATGTCGGGGCAGGCGGCCAGCGCCGGGTTCCAGTTCGTGATCAATCTGTGCGCGGTTTTGTCGGTGTCGATCGGCCTCTTGAACCTGTTCCCGATCCCGCTGCTCGATGGCGGTCACCTTATGTTCTATGCGGCGGAGGTGCTCCGCGGTCGGCCGCTTTCCGAGCGGACTCAGGAAATGGGGTTCCGAATCGGGCTCGGTTTGGTGCTGATGTTGATGGTGTTTGCGACCTACAACGACATCCTGCGGATGGCGGCTTCGTGATAGGGGCTTTTTTGTGGCGTTGCTGTTGAGCAACGTCTTGGAATGAAAATGAAATTGCGGCGCGCTCGGCCGTTTGCGGCGTCGGGGAAATTGGCTACAAGCGGCTTGAACTTGGGGAATCTTCCAGACCGGCGTTGGGGTTGGGTCTGGTACGGAATGATAAGGGCGCGTTGCGCGATGAAGTTTGGACTGCGACTCCGGGGGGGCTTGCTCGCAACCCTGATCATGTTCGGCGCGCCGGTGGTTGCCCCGGTCGGGGCTATTTTCGTGTCTTCGTCTGCGCTCGCTCAGACGGTGCAGTCGATTTCCGTCCAAGGAAATCGCCGCGTCGAGGTGGAGACGATCCGCTCCTATTTCAAGCCGGGCCCGGGCGGCCGCCTGGATCAGGGCGCCATCGATGACGGCCTGAAGGCGCTGATCGAGACCGGCCTGTTCCAGGACGTCAGGATCAATCGCGGTCCTGGCGGCCAGATCATCGTCTCCGTGGTGGAAAACCCGGTGATCGGCCGCATTGCCTTCGAGGGCAACAAGAAGATCAAGGACGAGCAGCTCACCGCCGAAGTCCAGTCCAAGGCGCGCGGTACGTTCTCCCGCGCCATGGTGCAGTCCGACACGCTGCGAATCGCCGAAATCTATCGCCGGTCCGGCCGCTACGACGTTCACGTCACTCCCGAAATCATCGAGCAGCCGAACAACCGCGTCGATCTAATCTTCACGATCGTCGAAGGCTCCAAGACCGGCGTCAAATCGATCGAGTTCGTCGGCAACAACGCGTTCTCGTCCTACCGCTTGCGCGACGTCATCAAGACGCGCGAAACGAATCTGCTGAGTTTCCTGGGCAGCGGCGACGTCTACGATCCCGACCGCGTCGAGGCCGACCGCGACCTGATCCGCCGCTTCTACCTGAAGAACGGCTTCGCCGACGTCCAGGTCGTGGCCGCGCTCACCGAATACGATCCGGAGAAGAAGGGCTTCAACGTCACCTTCAAGATCGAGGAAGGCTCTCAATACCGCGTCGGCGCGGTCGACTTCCGCTCGAGCATTCCGAACTTCGATCCCTCTTCGATGCGCGGCTATTCGCGCGTCAATGTCGGCTCGCTCTACAACGTCGAATCGGTCGAGAAGTCGGTCGAGGAGATGCAGATCGAGGCCTCGCGCCGCGGCTATGCCTTCGCCGTGGTCCGTCCCGGCGGCGACCGCAACTTCGAGGCGCACACCGTCTCGGTCGTGTTCAACATCGACGAGGGTCCGCGCACCTATATCGAGCGCATCAACGTTCGCGGCAACAGCCGTACGCGTGACTACGTGATCCGGCGCGAGTTCGACATCTCGGAAGGCGATGCCTACAACCGCGCGCTGGTCGACCGCGCCGAGCGGCGCCTGAAGAACCTCGACTACTTCAAGAGCGTGAAGATCACGACGGAGCCGGGCTCCTCGAGCGACCGCGTCATCCTGATCGTCGATCTCGAAGAGAAATCGACCGGCGACTTCTCGGTCTCGGGCGGCTACTCCACGACCGACGGCGCGCTGGCCGAAGTCTCGATCTCCGAACGCAATCTGCTTGGCCGCGGCCTGTTCGCCAAGGCGTCGGTGACCTATGGCCAGTACGCACGCGGCTACTCGCTGTCGTTCGTCGAGCCGTATCTGCTCGACTACCGCGTCGCGCTCGGCCTCGACCTCTATCAGCGCCAGCAGCTGTCCAACAGCTACATCTCCTACGGCACCAAGACGCTCGGCTTCTCGCCGCGCCTCGGCTTCTCCTTGCGTGAAGATCTGGCGCTGCAGTTGCGCTACTCGGTCTACCAGCAGGAAATCACGCTGCCGAGTAACCTGGCGAACTGTAACAACGTCCTCGGTTCGTCCGCCTTCAACCCGAGCCCGGCCTTCGCGGCATCGCAGACGCCGCCGATCGATCTGACCTCGACCAATGGCCTCGGCTGCTACTTCGACGGCGAAGCTTCGCTGCCGGTGCGCAAGGAGCTTGCCAACGGCAAGACGTTGACCTCGGCGCTCGGCTATACGCTGACCTACAACACGCTGGACAACAACAAGAACCCGACCGACGGTCTGCTCATCGACTTCCGGCAGGATTTCGCCGGCGTCGGCGGCGACGTCTCCTACCTGAAGACTGTCGCGGACGGAAAGTATTACGCCCCGCTGGTGTCGGACCTCGTCGGCATCGTCCACCTCCAGGGCGGTATTCTGACCAAGATCAACGACGATCTGCGCATGCTCGACCACTTCCAGATGGGGCCGAACCTCGTTCGCGGCTTTGCCCCGAATGGCATCGGTCCGCGCGACTTGAATCCCTTCGGAACGCAGGACGCGCTCGGTGGCACCAAGTATTGGGGCGCTTCGCTCGAGGTCCAGATGCCGTTCTGGTTCCTGCCGAAGGAAGTGGGTCTGAAGGGCGCGGTCTATGCCGATGCCGGTGGCCTGTACGACTACAAGGGACCGACCAGCTGGGCGTTGACCAACGAAGTCAATGCGCCGGGCTGTATCCCCTCGACGGTCAACCCACCGACCGCCGGAACCTGCACTGGCCTCGTCTATGACGACAGCAAGGTGATCCGTTCGTCGGTCGGCGTCGGCCTGATCTGGCAATCGCCGTTCGGTCCGCTGCGCTTCGACTACGCCGTGCCGCTCAGCAAGGGCAAGTACGACCGTACGCAGGAGTTCCGGTTCGGCGGCGGCACCACGTTCTAATTCGATCAGCACGGCACGATCCGGATCACTGGAGCCGGTTTCCGAAGGGATCGTGCCAATTCAAGAGATGAGGCATGATGCGGCCCGGCCGCTTCATGCCGAAGCCGGACCGCGACGGGGTGGAATGGCGCAACCGATCTTCTTCACAAAACCGCCTGCCTCAGCGCTGGCTGACATTGCCGCGCTGACCAAGGCGCAACTGGTCGATCCCGCGAGGGGTGGCCACGTCATCACGGGCCTGGCGTCGCTCGACGAAGCCGGACCGATGCATCTGACGTTCTTCGACAACCTGAAATATGCCGATGAACTCAGGGCGACCAGGGCCGGGGCCTGCCTGGTGAGTCCGCGCTTCGAGGCGGAGGTGCCGGCGCATGTGGCCGTGCTGCGCGTGGCGCAGCCGTTCCGTGCCTTCGTCAGGGTCGCGCGGGAATGGCATGGCGATGCGCTCAGGCCGCAATCCTGGGTCGGCAATGACGGCATCGCGCCGTCGGCCATCATCGATCCCACCGCGCGTCTGGAGGACGGCGTCATCGTCGATCCCCTGGCCGTGATCGGTCCGGACGTCGAGATCGGCAGCGGCACGGTGATCGGCGTCGGCGCCGTCATCGGCCCGGGCGTCAAGATCGGCCGCGACTGCAATGTCGGTGCCCGCACGGCCATCCAGTGCGCCCTGATCGGCAACGACGTGCTGATCCACCCCGGCTGCTCGATCGGTCAGGACGGCTACGGCTTCATCTTCTTCGGCCCGGAGGGCCATCTGAAGGTGCCGCAAACCGGCCGTGTGCTGATCCAGAACAACGTGGAAGTCGGTGCCAACACCACGATCGACCGCGGGTCCTTGCGCGACACCGTGATCGGGGAGGGCACCAAAATCGACAATCAGGTCCAGATCGGCCACAATGTGACGATCGGCCGGCACTGTCTGCTGGCGGCCCAGATCGGGCTGGCGGGCAGCCTGACCATCGGCGACAACGTGGCGCTGGGAGCGAAGGTTGGCATCAACAACCACCTCAAGATCGGTGACGGAGCCCAGGTGACCGCCATGAGCGCCGTCAAGGACGACATCCCGCCGGGCGGACGCTGGGGCGGGCATTTCGCCAAGCCGACCAAACAATGGTTCAAGGAGATCATCGCGGTGGAGCGCCTGGTTCGCGACAACAAGGCCGATCCGAAGGACGAGGGACGGGAATGACGGAGGAATTACCTGTTAAGTTCGAACTGGTGGACATCAACGCGATCCTCCAGACCCTGCCGCACCGCTTTCCGATGCTGCTGATCGACCGCGTGATCAACATCCGCGCCGATTACAGCGGCATCGGCATCAAGAACGTCACCTTCAACGAGCCGGCCTTCCAGGGCCATTTCCCCGAGCGTCCCGTCTATCCCGGCGTGATGATGATCGAGGCGATGGCGCAGACGGCGGGCGTGATCGGCATCAAGTCGGTCGAAGGCACCGAGAAGCCGCGGGCGGTGTACTTCCTCACCATCGACAAGTGCAAGTTTCGCAAGCCGGTGCTGCCCGGCGATACCATCGAGTACCACATGCGCTCGCTCGGCCGCCGCAAGACGATGTGGTGGTTTCACGGCGACGCCAAGGTCAACGGCCATGTCGTCGCGGAAGCCGACGTCGGCGCCATGCTGACGGACTGAGGGGACGAGGGCTCACCCGCCACAATCGTAGCGGCTGCCGACGTCCTGCCGTCTGATATTCCGGTTGAAGAACTGCCCCATGGACGGCGCGCCCAGGAGGCGGTCGACCGTATCGGAGTCCACGCCGCAATAGCGGTCGTACGTGCCATTGATCGCGATGATCAGGTTCTGCTGTGCGCGGTCGTAGCAGACGCGCTGAAGCACCGTGCTGCGGCTGATATCGCGGCACTCGAATGTCGCAAGGTCGATGGGGCGGCGTTCGCCGGTCTCGATCGTCTCAGAGACGATCGGGGCGGCGGCGAACTGTGCGAGCAGAAGTGCCAGGGCTCTGACCACGAGAGTTGAAGCTCCGCATGAACCGGTTGATGTGCCGCGAAGGGCGTTCATCCGGTACTTGAAACATGGCGAGATGATACGTCACTGGACAGACCGGTCATAGTCGCGCTAACCACCGGAAAACCAAGCGACTTCAACACATAATCAGACCTTCTTGATGAGTAAGATTGATCCCACCGCACGGGTGGAAGACGGCGCGGTGATCGGCGAGGGCACCGAAATCGGGCCCTACTGCATCATCGGCCCGAACGCCGTAATCGGGGCGAACTGCAAGCTGATCGGGCAGGTCACCGTCATCGGCCATACCTCGGTCGGGGACGGCTGCGTGATCTCGCCGTTCGCGGTGCTGGGCGGCGCGCCTCAGGATCTCAGCTACAAGGGCGAGCCGACGCGGCTCGAGATCGGCTCCGGCTGCACCATCCGGGAAGGCGCGACGATGAATGTCGGCACCATCAAGGGCGGTGGCCTGACCCGCGTCGGCAGCGGCGGCTACTTCATGAACAACAGCCATGTCGGCCATGACTGCATGGTCGGCGACAACGTGATCTTCGCGACGTCGGCGACGCTGGGCGGTCACTGCGAGATCGGCGATGCCGTCTATATCGGCGGCCTGTCCGCGGTGCATCAGTTCACGCGCATCGGCCCCTATGTCATGGTCGGCGGCGTGTGCGGCGTGCGCGACGACGTCATCCCCTACGGGCTGGTCAACGGCCAGTATGCCGTGCTGGAAAGCCTCAATTTGATCGGCATGAAGCGGCGCAAGTTCACCAAGGAGCGGCTCGCGACCGTGCGCGCGTTCTACCAGAAGCTCTTCCATGGGCTCGGCACGTTCGCCGAGCGGCTGGAGGCGTCCAGGTCGCTCGCCGGCGAAGACCCGGCGATCGCCGAGATCCTCGACTTCATCGGCAAGGGCAAGCGCCCGCTCTGCCTTCCCGCCATTGCGAAGTGACTTTGGATGGCCGCGGACATGACATCGGCGGCTTCGGAGGTTTCGCCACCGGTCGGCATCGTCGCCGGCGGCGGCGCCATGCCGTTCGCGGTCGCCGAGTCGCTCGCCGCACGTGGCATCACGCCGGTGCTGTTTCCGCTGCGCGGGGCCTGCGACCCGGCGCGCGTGGAAAAATTCCGCCATCGCTGGATCTCGGTCGGCCAGCTCGGCCGCGCCATGCGGCTGTTCCGCGAAGAAGGCTGCCGCGACCTGATCTTCATCGGCACCCTAGTGCGGCCCTCGCTGTCGGAGATCCGGTTCGACGTCAAGACGCTGCGCCTGCTCGGTAACGTCATTCGCGCCTTCCGCGGCGGCGACGACCATCTCCTGTCCGGCGTCGGGCGCATCCTCGAGCAGGATGGTTTTCGCATGATCGGCATCAAGGAGGTCGCGCCCGATCTGCTGATGCCCGAGGGCTGCATCAGCCGCGCCTGGCCGAGCGACGCCAGCAAGGCCGACATCGAGCGCGGTCGCGCGGTGCTGGCCGCGCTGGGTCCGTTCGACATCGGCCAGGCCGCGGTGGTGATCGACGGCCATGTGGTGGCGGTCGAGGATATCGAGGGCACCGACGCGCTGCTCGCGCGTGTCGCGCGGCTGCGCGAGGAGGGCCGTATTCGCGCCGCCATGGGGCGCGGCGTGCTGGTGAAGGCGCCGAAGAGCGGCCAGGATCTGCGCTTCGACCTGCCGACGATCGGCCCGCGCACCATCGAGGGCGTCGCGGCCGCCGGGCTGGCCGGCATTGCCGTCATCGCCGGCAATACCATTGCCGCCGAGCCGCAGGCGATGATCGCGCTCGCCGATGCGAAATATCTCTTCGTGATCGGCCTGCCGTCGTGATGCAGGGTCGCGATCCCAAGCGGAAGATTTTTCTGATCGCGACGGAGGAATCCGGCGACAGGCTGGGCTCCGCGTTGATGAAGGTGCTGCGCCAGCGGCTCGGCGACGGCGTGCAGTTCGTCGGCGTCGGGGGCCGCACCATGGCGCGCGAGGGGTTAGAGACGCTGTTTCCGATCGAGGAGCTGTCGATCGTCGGCTTCGCCGCCGTCGTGCAGCAATTGCCGAAGATCCTGCGGCTGATCCGCGAGACCGCGAAGGCCGTGACCGAGGCCGCGCCCGACGCGCTCGTCATCATCGACAGCCCCGATTTCACCCATCGCGTCGCTCGCCGCGTGCGCTCGCGCAGTCCGGCGATCCCGATCATCGACTATGTCTCGCCGCAGCTCTGGGCCTGGCGGCCGGGACGCGCTCGGACCATGCTCGGCTATGTCGACCATGTGCTCGGCCTGTTGCCGTTCGAGCCGGAGGAATACCGAAAGCTCGGCGGGCCGCCATGCAGCTATGTCGGCCATCCCCTGGTCGAGCAATTGCCGTCGCTGCGGCCGAACGCTATGGAGCAGAAGCGCCGCGGCGGCGAGCCGCCGGTGCTCCTGGTGCTGCCCGGCAGCCGCCGCAGCGAGATCCGGCATCACCTCGACGTGTTCGGTGCGGCACTCGGCCGGTTGCGGACGCAGGGGCGTGCATTCGAACTGATGCTGCCGACCATGCCGCATCTGGAGTCCACCATCCGCGAAGGCGTCGCGAACTGGCCGGTCAAGCCGCAGATCGTGATCGGCGAGAACGAGAAGCGCGCGGCCTTTCGCATTGCGCATGCGGCGCTGGCAAAATCCGGCACGGTGACGCTCGAGCTCGCATTGTCGGGCATTCCGATGGTGACGGCCTATCGCGTCGGCGCGATCGAGGCCTTCATCCTGCGCCGCGCGATCCGCGTGTCCTCCGTGATCCTCGCCAATCTCGTGATCGGCAAGGATGTCATTCCCGAGTTCCTGCAGGAGGAGTGCACGCCCGAACAGCTGGCAGCGGCGCTCGCCGAACTGCTGACGGAATCGCCGCTACGCCGGGAGCAGGTCGACGCGTTCGCCCGGCTCGATCAGATCATGTCGACCGGCAACAAGTCGCCGAGCGTGCTCGCCGCCGACATCGTGCTGGCAACGATGCGCAAGGGCAGGCGGGCGAGCTAGTCTAGCCGAGACCTGCGTCGACCTGGATGCACTGGCGCGTGATGCGCCGGCTCTCGTCGGAAGCCAGGAACAGCGCCATGTTGGCGATGTCGTCGGGCGTCACCGCATCGGGAACGGCCTGACGCGTGCGCAGCTCGGCGATGGCCTGCTCGTCCGGATACCATAGCCGGCGCTGGCGCTCGGTGATCACCATGCCCGGTGCAATCGCGTTGACACGAATGCGGTCGGGCCCGACCAGCCGGGCCAGCGAATTGGTGAAGCCGACGATCGCCGCTTTCGCCGCGGCATAGGCCGGCAACGCCGGTGCGCCACGCATCCACGCGATCGACGACATGTTGATGATCGAGCCGCCGCCACGCGCCTGCATCTGCGGCACGACCGCCTGCGCTGCGAAGAATACGTGCTTGAGATTGACGCCGATCATCCAGTCGAACTCGGCCGGCGTCACCTCGGAGAGAACCTGGCGTTGATCGTTGGCGGCGTTGTTGACGAGGACCGCGGCATCGCCGAGCGCGCCGTGGACCATCGCCATCGCCGCGCGAAGGGCGTCGATGTCCAGGAGATCGCACCGCACGAACAGGGGGGCTGCGTCGAAGCTGCCTGCCACTTCCCGCGCCAGCGTTTCGCCGGCGTCCGCGTCGATGTCGAGAAAGGCGACGCGTGCCCCCTGGGCCGCGAAGGCCCGTACGAAGGCGGCACCGATGCCGCTGGCGCCGCCGGTGATCAGTACCACGCGGCCCGCAAGGCCTGAATAGGTCGTCTTCGTCATGCGATCAGTCGCTCCGTCTCGGGATCGAACAGGCAAATGCGGCGGGTGTCGAGCGCGAAGGAGGCGGACGCGCCGGGCGCGGGGCGGATATCGGGCGAGATGCGCGCCATCGCGGGCTCGCCCCCGAGCCGCAGCAAAACCATCGTCTCGGCACCGGTCGGCTCGACCATCTCCACCGGCGCGTTGACGAGGACAGGAGCATCGCCGGAAAACGCGCGGCTGCCCTCTGCAATGCATTCCGGCCTGATCCCGAACACCACCTCGCGACCGACGAAGGGCGCTGCCGCGTCATATCCCTTGAGGCGCAGGCGAACCTCGTCCGGCCGCCCCGCGCCGATGATCACCACCAGGCTGCCATTCTCGGCCTCGAGGCGTGCCGGCATGGTGTTCATTGGTGGCGAGCCCATGAAACGCGCGACGAACAGATTGGCCGGATAGCGGTACACGGTATCGGGGTCGGCGAACTGCTGCACGCTGCCCTGATGCATCACCGCGATCCGCGTCGCCATCGTCATTGCCTCGATCTGGTCGTGGGTGACATAGACGATGGTGGCGCCGATGCGCTGGTGCAGCCGCTTGATCTCCATCCGCATCTCGACACGCAGCTTGGCGTCGAGATTGGACAGCGGCTCGTCGAACAGGAAGAGCAGGGGATTGCGCACGAGCGCGCGGCCCATCGCCACGCGCTGGCGCTGGCCGCCGGAGAGCTGCGACGGCTTGCGGCCGAGCAGCGGTTCGATCTGGAGCAGCTTGGCCACATTCGTGACCGCCTTCTCCTGCTCGATCTTCGGCACGTGGCGGCATTCCATGCCGAAGGTGATGTTCTGGCGTACCGTCATCGAGGGATAGAGTGCGTAGGACTGGAACACCATGGCGATGTCGCGGTCCTTGGGCGGGATGTCGTTGACGACGCGCCCGCCGATCTCGATCGTCCCGGCGCTCGGACGATCGAGCCCGGCGACGATGTTGAGCAGCGTGGACTTGCCGCAGCCGGACGGCCCGACCAGCACGGTGAATTCACCGCTCTCGATGTCGAGATCGATGCCCTTCAGCACCTCCAGATTGGCGTAGCGCTTCGACAGGGTGCGAATGCTCAGTGCTGCCATGACAAATCCATCATTTCACGGCCCCGGCAGTGAGGCCGCGTACGAAATATCTGCCGCCGAGGAGATAGATCAACAAGGTGGGCAGGGCTGCGATGATCACCGCAGCACTCTGCACGCCATGCTGCGGGATGTCTGCGATTGCGGCAGATAGCGCGATGAGGGCGGCCGTGACAGGCTGCTGCTGGCCGGTCGTGAATGTCACGCCATAGAGGAACTCGTTCCAGATGTGCGTGAACTGCCAGATCACGGTGACGATCAGGATCGGCGCCGAGAGCGGCAGAATGATGCGCCAGAAGATACGAAAGAATCCGGCGCCATCGATGCGCGCGGCCCGGATCAATTCATGCGGAATGGCGACATAGTAGTTCCGGCAGAACAGCGCGGTGAAGGAGAGCCCCTGGATGGTGTGAATCAGCACCAGACCCGTCAGCGTGTTGATGAGCCCGATGTCCCGCAGCACGATGGTCCAGGGCAGCAAGCGCATCTGCTGGGGCAGGAAGAGGCCAAGGGTGACGATGCCGTAGATCCAGTTGTCGCCGCGAAAACGCCAGAGCGACACGGCGTAGCCGGCGACGGCGCCGAGCAGGGTGGAGATGATCGTCGCGGGGATCGTGACGAGCGCGGAGTTCAGCATGTAGGGCCGGATGCCGGCGCAGGTCTCGGCGACGCAGAAACCGCTCCAGGCCTTGGCGTAGTTGCCCCAGGCTAGATGTTGCGGCCAGCCGATCATTGACCCCTGCGCGATCTCCTCGTTGGTGCGGAGCGAGTTCAGGACGACGACAGCCAGAGGGGCGAGGTAAGCCGCCGCGAACAAAGTCACGACGAGATAGATCAGGATGCGGCCCGGCGTGAAGGATCGGTCACGCATGGCCGGCCTGCCGTCGCTGGATATAACGCCACGCCGCATAGGGCAGCAGCACCGCGAGAAGGATGAGCAGCATGAGCACCGCCGCCGCGGCACCGCGGCCGAGCTGGCTGCGCTGGAACATCAAGTCGTAGACGACGAGGGCTGGCAGCTGGGTCGCTATTCCGGGCCCGCCGTTGGTCAGTGCCCGGACAAGGTCGAAGGCCGAAATCGCGAACTGCAATTGAACGACAATGACGGTGACCGTGATCGGCCAAAGCGTCGGCAAGATGACGCGCCGGTAGAGGCGAAATGGCCCGGCGCCATCTATCTGCGCGGCCTTGATGATGTCGGCGTCGACGGAGCGAAGGCCGGCCAGGAAGAGCGCCATGGCGAAGCCCGAGGACTGCCAGATCGCAGCGATCACGATCGTCCAGATCGCCATGTCGCGGTCGACCAGCCAGTCGAACCGGAAGGAGGTCCAGCCGAGGTCGTGAACGAGCTTCTGGATGCCGATGCCAGGATTGAGCAGCCAGCTCCAGACCGTGCCGGTAACGACGAACGACACCGCCAGGGGGTAGAGGAAGATGGATCGCAGCACGTTCTCGCCGCGAATGCGCTGATCGAGCAGGATCGCAAGCAGGAGGCCGGTCAGCAAACTCAGCAGTACGAAAGCGCTGCCAAACAGCAACAGGTTGTCGAACGCGATCTGCCAGTTCCGACTCGCCAGGACTGCCGTGTAGTTGCGCAAGCCCACCCAGCCCGAGACCGGGACGAGGGTGGATGGCGTGAACGAAATCCAGATCGTCCACAGCGAAAACGAGATGAGATGCGCCGCGGACAGGAGCAGCGGCACCCAGATCATCAGATATTCGGGCAGCCGGCCGACTACGTCGGAGATTACCGGTCGGCCGGCCCGGGTTGCTGTGGAGACGGCGTCCGTCAACGCGCGCCCTCGACGGCCTCGGCGAGGCGGGTGACTGCCTGCTCCGGCTTGATCGTCTTGTTCTTCACGTACTCGGTGAGTACGTCGATCATCGCTGCGGTGAGGCCGTTTTCCTGCGCCATGTTGTGCGCGAGGCTCAGGACGGCCTGATTGTTGGCGACAGCGTCCTTGAGCGCGGCCGCGGTTCGCCGTTGACCATCCGACCAGCCGTCACCGGAGAGGTCGACATCGGTGCGCACGGGGATCGATCCTGTGATCTGCGAATACATGGTCTGGATCGCCGGATCCATGACCAGCTGGGCCATCAGCGTCTGACCGGCTTGCAGATCAGGCTCCTTGCGCTGCCAGAAGATGAAGGCATCGGCATTCAACAGGAAGACCGGCTTGCCATTGTCGCTGGGGCCCGGCACGATGATGAAATCGTCGAACTTGAAACCGGCGTTGCGCAACACGCCCTGGGCCCACC
>NZ_WQNE01000042.1 GCF_009759665.1 Bradyrhizobium cajani | reverse complement strand
CACCCGCACCGACTGCGACCCCGGCCCCCGGCAGCACGCCACCGGGCCGTCCGGGCGCGCCTCCTCCGCCCGGCGGACGTCCCGGCACGCCTCCGGCTGCAGGATCACCATCACCGTCGCCGGCGCCCGGTGCTGCACCCGCTCCGACAGCCACACCGGCTCCGGGTGCACAGACGCCGCCGCCCGGACGTCCCGGTGCGGCACCCACGCCTGCTCCCGGTGCAACTCCGGCCCCGGCGGCGACGCCGACCCCTGGCGCCGTGGCTCCAACACCTGGTCCTCGGGGTGGTACGCCTCCTGCCGGCGCGCCTGCGGCCGGAACTCCGGCCGCGCCGCCCCAGGCAGGCGGCCTCCCGCCCCGACCGCCGGCGCCTCCCGCCGGCGTCGCAGCGCCAACCGTCGTCCCTGGCACGCCGGCCGCAGCGCCACCCCCGAACCGGGCGCAATATGCCCCGCCGACGGTTGCGCCGGCGTTCCGGGCCGCGCCGACGGTCGCAGCACCGCTACCGCCACCGCCGCGCCCGCCGCAGCGTGACCTGACGCCGCTCGCGATCGGTGCAGGCGTGGTGGCCGGTGCCGTGGTCGGTGCGACCATCGCCGACCTGCACAACCAGCGGCGCGAGGTCGTCGAGGGCGGCCGCACCGTCTACACCGAGCCGGACCGCATCATCATCCGCGATCCGGGCGGGCAGGCCTATGTCCGCGGCAACGATCTCTATCGCTTCCGCTACGGCGCCCGCGACATCCGCACCGACACGGTCGGCGGAGAAACGCGGACGGTCGTGGTGCGTCCTGACGGCAGCGAGGTGATCACCGTGGTCGGCGCGGACGGTTCGCTGCTGCGGCGAATCCGCAGGGACCCGCGCGGACGCGAGATTGTGATCATCGACAACAGCTACCGCGATCCGCGGGCGGTCGGTGGCTTCTATGTCGACGTGCCCCCGCCGGTGGTCAACATCCCGTACGATCGCTACATCGTCGACGCCGAGGAAGCGTCGCCGGACGTGATCTACCAGACCATGCGGGCCCCGCCGGTGCAGCGGATCGATCGGCGCTACTCGCTCGACGAGATCCGCTACAGCCCCAATGTTCGCATGCAGATGCCGAGCATCGACGTCAACACGATCAACTTCGAAACGGGATCGTGGACCATTCCGCCGGACCAGGCGGCACGACTTCAAGTGATCGCCGACGGCATCAATCAGGCGATCCAGGCCAACCCGCAGGAGGTGTTCCTGATCGAGGGACACACCGACGCGGTCGGCAACGAGGTCGACAATCTGTCGCTGTCGGACCGCCGTGCGCAGTCCGCGGCCGAATTGCTGACGCAGCAGTTCAATGTGCCCGCGGAGAACCTGACGTCGCAGGGCTATGGCGAGCAGTATCTGAAGGAGCAGACCCAAGGGCCGAGCCTGATCAACCGGCGCGTCACCGTCCGCCGCATCACGCCGCTGCTCAATGGTGGCCAGGCCAACGCGGCACCGCCTCCGCCGCGCCAGTAAGACCTTCGCAAAAAGGAAAATGGCCGGGAGCGATCCCGGCCATTTTTACTTGGCGCGCAACGGTCCTACTGCGGAGCGGCCAGCCCAAGCGCCTCGGCCATGACGCGAAACACCTCGGTGTTGTCCATCGACCCGTGCACGCGCTCGCTGCCCGGGCCGGTCGCAGTGACGATAACATCCTCGCCCGAATGCACGCTGGCGCCGATCAGTGCCGACAGATTGCCGGGACGCAGCACCGCGCCCGGGACGTCCTTGTATTTGTCGTTGGCCTTGAAGGTCCCGCCGTCGCCGGCCTTGACGGTCGGCTCATTGGGATTGTCGAGCTTCGGGCGAAAGGTTTCGTAATGGTCCGGCAGGCTGGCCGAGAAGATGGCGAGCCGCCGGCTCACGTCGACGCGTGCCGGATAGCCTTCCGCATCGGGGGCCGGATAGTTGGGAAATCCGGCCTGCTCGTAAACACCGACGCGCTCACGCAGCGGCACGTTGGGCGTGGTGGCCATGTCGTCATTCACCGTCCCGACAAGGCTGTTGGGATGATTGTGGTCCGCGAGCACCAGGATGAGGGTGTCGTCGCCGCGCGCCCGGGCCCACTCACGCGTCTGGCGCACCGCGTTGTCGAGCATGATGGTGTCGTAGACCGCCCGCTCCATGTCGAGGACATGCGCGTATTTGTCGATCAGTCCGGATTCGACCATCAGGAAGAAGCCGGCCTCATTCCGCGACAAGAGTTTCAGCGCTGCCTGCACCTGCTCGGTCAGGTCGGGCTGCTCGGGGAATTTCTTGACGCCGCCGCCCTTCAGGAATTTGCGATCCAGCGCGCCATCCATGTTTCCCGTGGCGAAGAGGCCGAGCAGCTTGCCCGTCTCCGGCTTTGCCGAGAGAGCACCGAGCTCGCCCGCGGTGGTCGCCACCTGATAGCCCGCATCGCGGAACTTGGCGATGTAGTCGGTCTCGTCCTTGCGTTTCGAGCCGGCGGCAGACTTCGGCAGAAAATTCGCGCTGCCGCCGCCCATCAGCACATCCGGCTTCGCCGCGAAGAACTGCTCGACGATCTCGTCATAGGCGGCGCGCCGGCGCGTGTGCGCGACCATTGCCGCCGGCGTCGCGTCTTCGATCTCGGTGTTGGTGACGACGCCGATCGCCATGCCGTGTCGCCTCCTGGCGAGACTCGTGATGGTTTCGACCCGGGGATCGTCGAACGGGCTTGCGCTGCGATCCGCATAAACGCCCAAGGCGTTGACGGCGCTCTTGTGTCCGGTCGCATAGGCGCTGGCCGAGTTCGCGGAATCGGTGATGATCGAATCCGAGCCTGCGGTCGCCACCAGCGCCATATGCGGCATGTCGTCGATCGCGAGCTTGCCGCGGCTCTTGCCCTCCGAAATGCCTTTGGACAGGATCCGGGCTGCGACCCGATGCGCCGGGGACATCCCATCACCGATGAACAGGATGACGTTCTTCGCCTTGCGCGGACCGGTTTCGTAGACGGTCCATGTGACACTGCGCTGCTGCGTGCCGTCGCTCACCTCCACAGTGACACTGCCCGGCTTGGTTAACGTGACGTCACGCAACGTCAGCGCCGACTGGTCCTTGCCGTCTTCGCGATCGATGAAGGTCCCGGAACGGCCGAACGCGGTCGCATAGTCCGCGCCGTTCACCGTGATCTTCAGCTTGGCCGGATCAACCAGTCCGGGAAGTTCGACCTTGAAGTCGAATTGGGCGCCGGCGAGCATCTCGGCACGATCGATCGGATAGATCGTCTGCGCCGACAATGACGATGTCCAACAGAGGACGATGAAAGAGGCGAGTGCCGATCCCTTGACCATGCGCGATGCTCCGCAATCCAGTTCCGACAGGAACACGAAGCGTAGCGATCGAGAATGACACCGTCATCACATATCGCCCGACCGGGTCGCAAAGGGCCTCACCCAAAAGCCCACAACGCTTGTCGCCCTTGGCCGTCCTCGCCCGCCACCGCAATGCCAAGGCCGAGACGAGACCTGCAAGCGCAGAACGCCGGGGGCGATTCCGGCCTTCTCACCTGCATCACGCAGTCAACGCTTCTGACGGCAGGCAGGCCGCGCAAACGGCGGCAACATGCCGGTGATCGGTGCCGCAACAGCCGCCGAGAATCCGCATGCCCGGGAACGCGCGCCTGAGCGAAAGGTAACGGCGGCCGAGATCGCCGGGATCGCCGCTGTCGAGCGTCTCCGACTCGTCGAGCTCGGCATGGCTTTTGGTCGACGCATTGGCTCTGACACCATGAATGCGCTGGACCCACGCCTCGCCGTCCGCGAGTGCACCCTCGAAATGAGTCGGATGCGCGCAGTTGATCAGGAAATATTCGCAAGCACGTGCCGTCGCGTCGTCGACCGCTTCAATCGCTTCGCGCAGGGACTCTCCCCTGACGAGGCGGCCGTCGGTCTCGACCGTGAAAGAGATCGCGACCGGAATGTCCTGCCGCTTGGCCGTACGCACCACGCCAACGGCCTCGTTGATGCTGTTCAGCGTGAACGCGGTTACCATGTCGGCGCCCGCCGCGGTGAATGCCGCGATCTGAGCCGAGTGGTAGGCTTCCGCCTCCGCCGCATCCATGTTGCCGGCCTTGTAGCCGTCGCCTCGCGGGCCGATCGCGCCGCTGATTACGCAAGGTGCAGCGGAGGACCCCCATTCGCCGCGCAATTCCTCCAGAAATCGGATGGAGCGCATGTTGACGGCCTTGAGCGCGGCCGCATCGTAGCCGAGCTTGGCAGCCCAATCGGGGTTGGCGCGCCAGGTCGGGCTGTCGAGCACGAAGCCGAGCCCATGCTGCCGCGCGATGCGGAGATAAGCTTCGTAGTAGCGTTTCAAATGCGCGCGACCATCGGCGCTGTCGAGCAGCACGAATGCCGCGAAATAAGGCAGCTCCAGCCCCTCGTGAAAGATCAGGGTGGTTTCCATGCCGCCGTCGGTCAGGAAAATGCCGCCGCGGTGCTGCGGCAGGCCATGTCCGTATCTGGCCATTGATCGCTCCATCTTTTGCATGGGCCGCTCTCCTCGTTCGGTCACGTCATGCCGGCCCTCGGTCTCAGGCCAGTGGTGCCGCATAATGTCGCGCCGCTCTAGAAGCCTGATGGTGCGGCTGAACTTACACGCGCAAACAGATGACAAATCAGAGACTTGCGCGAGACCCTCGGATCGGGCGTTTTCCGCACGCGGCGGATTCCGCACCGTTGGTGTTGTTTTGGAGGAGTCGATGGGAAAGGGCGAAGCGACGCGCGAACGCATTCTCGAGATCGCCGAAGCGGCGGTGCTCGCAAAAGGTTTCGCGGCGACCTCGATCGACGAGGTCATCGCCGAGGCCGGACTGACCAAGAGCGGCTTCTTCTATCACTTCAGGGACAAGAATGCCCTCGCGCGGGAGATGCTGCGCCGGTACGTGGAAACAAACGATCGGCTGTTTGACGAAATCTTCAGGCGGGGACGCGAGCTTTCGGACGATCCGCTCCAGTCGTTCCTGATCTCGCTGAAATTGCTCGCCGAGATCATGGCCGATCTGCCCAGCGGTCACCCCGGCTGCCTAATTGCCAGCATCTGCTATCAGGAGCGCTTGTTCGACCGCGAGGTTCGCGAGCTGACCACGCAATCAGTCAGGAGCTGGAATGCGCATTTCCGAGCGATCCTCGACGGCATCGCCGCTGTCTATCCGCCGCGCGAGGCTATCGATCTCGACGATCTCGCGGAGATGATCTCGTGCGTGGTGGACGGCGCGATCATCATGTCGAAGACGCTCAACGACCCCAAGCGGCTGGAACGACAAATCCTGCTGTTCCGCAGCTGTGTCAAGCTGGTATTCGCCGTAGGGCCGGCAAAGCCGTCGATGGGTTCGTAGCCCGATCGGGCTGACAAGCAATCAACCCTTGTCACTCTCCAGCCTGAAAATCTGCGAGCCTTCGCTGCCCGAGAGCAGGCCGGTGTCGCTGTAGAGCTTCAGCTTGGTGCGTGTGTCGGCGATGTCGAGATTGCGCATGGTGAGCTGGCCGATGCGGTCGGCCGGGGTGAAGGCGGCGTCTTCCACCTTCTCCATGCTGAGCCGCTCGGGCGCGTAGGTGAGGTTGGGACTTTCCGTGTTCAAGATCGAATAGTCGTTGCCGCGCCGCAATTCGAGCGTGACCTCGCCGGTGACGGCGCGTGCGACCCAGCGCTGCGCGGTCTCGCGCAGCATCAATGCCTGCGAATCGAACCAGCGGCCCTGATAGAGCAGGCGGCCGAGGCGCATGCCGCTGATGCGGTACTGCTCGATGGTGTCCTCGTTGTGGATGCCGGTAACGAGGCGCTCATAGGCGACGTGCAGGAGCGCCATGCCGGGCGCCTCGTAGATGCCGCGGCTCTTGGCCTCGATGATGCGGTTCTCGATCTGGTCGCTCATGCCGAGGCCGTGGCGGCCGCCGATGACGTTGGCTTCCAGGAACAGCGCGACCGGATCAGGGAAGGTCTGGCCGTTCAGCGCGGTGGGCTGGCCTTCCTCGAACCGCACCACGACCTTCTCGGCCTTGACGGCGCAGTCGTCGCGCCAGAACGGCACGCCCATGATCGGATTGACGATCTTGATGCCGCTGTCGAGGCTCTCGAGATCCTTGGCCTCGTGGGTGGCACCGAGCAGATTGCTGTCGGTCGAATAGGCCTTCTCGGCGCTCATCTTGTAGGCAAAGCCCTGGGCGGTCATGAACGCCGACATCTCGGCGCGGCCGCCGAGCTCGTCGATGAACTGCTGGTCGAGCCAGGGCTTGTAAATCTTCAGGCCGGGATTGGTGAGCAGGCCGTAGCGATAGAAGCGCTCGATGTCGTTGCCCTTGAAGGTCGAGCCGTCGCCCCAGATGTTGACGCCGTCCTCCTTCATCGCCGCGACCAGCATCGTGCCGGTGACGGCGCGGCCGAGCGGCGTGGTGTTGAAATAGGTGATGCCGCCGGTCGAGATGTGGAAGGCGCCCGACTGGATCGCGGCGATGCCTTCGTGGACCAGTTGCGTGCGGCAATCGACCAGCCGCGCCTTCTCGGCGCCGAACTCCATCGCCTTGCGCGGAATCTCGTTGTAGTCGGCCTCGTCCGGCTGGCCGAGATTGGCGGTGTAGGCGTAGCAGCGCGCGCCCTTCTGCTTCATCCAGAGCAGCGCCGCGCTGGTGTCGAGACCGCCGGAAAAAGCGATGCCGACTTTCTCACCCTTGGGCAGGCTTTTCAGGATCGTGGTCATGGGGCTTCCAATCGGGTCTCAAGAGCTGATGCGAGGGGCGAACTTGACCGCGCGAATATCAAATTTCGCACGCCTCGGCACCCATTTAATGGCTCAAACGGACGGCGCGGGACCGGTCTTGCCGCCGAACAGGCGCTGACGCAGCCGGTAGCCGGGCATGGCCAGCCGGGTCAGGGCGGCGTTGACCGCCTCATCCGAGAACCGCGTCCGCGGCCAGCGGTAAATCAGCGCGTAGGCGAACCAGATCACGACGAAGGTCACGAGGCCGGCGATGGAGACATCGGTGAAGAAATGGCCGCCGAAGGCCATCCGCAGCCCGCTGGTCAAGAGGCCGAACACCACGGCGCCGGCATAGGCCAGCGGCCGCCACGCCGGTGGCGCCAGCGCGGCCGGCGCCAGCGTCCAGAACGCGGTCGCGCCCTCGCCCGAGAAGAACGAGCAGTTGCGCGCGCAGTCGCCGCGCGGATCCCACCACGGCACGAACTGCTGATCGCCGGCGAACTGCGTCACCACCACCGGACGCGGCCGGCCCCAATAGGTCTTGAAGGTGAGATTGGTGAGGATGCCGGCCGACATGATGATCGTGACCAGCAGGAACACCATCGCGCGTCCCGACACCATCAGCGGCCGGTCGGGCCGGATCATCTTGACCACGAATGCGACGAGCGACGGCAGCACGAAGGCCCAGGCGACCCACATCGCGGCATCGCGCGCGAAGCCGGCCCAGTCGTTCAGCTTGAGTGGAAACGTCTTCGACCGGGGATCGAAGAACAGTGAGGCGAGCTTGAGATCGAGTTCGGGATAGAGGCCGAAAACGACACCGATCACGAGCCACAGCGCCAGGGCGATGAAGAGTCCAGTCCGGTTCATGGCGCGCGGTTTAGCGGAGTGAGGCGGAGATGGAAACCCTTGCAACGGTCATTCCGGGGCGGCTCGCAGAGCCGAACCCGGAATCTCGAGATTCCCCGGTGCGCAATTGCGCACCTGAGGCCTGGTCCTTCGGACCATCCCGGAATGACGGTGCAAATCATCGCGCATCCGGCCTCGAATTCGACGGCAGCGGCGGGGGCGGCTTGCGCGGGGGTGGCGGATTGCGCCAGGCGCCGGCGTTGCGACCGGCGATCAGCCAATAGACCACGCCGGCGACGATGCCGGCACCGGTCATGATCTCCAGATGACGCCGCACGATGCCCTCGAACTGCAACGTGTCGGAGTGAAACGGAACGAGGCCGAGATAGCAGGCGAGCCCGACGAGGCCGCCGCCGACGGCATAGGCCAGCGCACTGCGGATGTAGAGCGCTTCGGTGATCGCGACGATCACCGCCGCCGGCACCAGCGCAAAGCCGGAGACGAAGATGAAGCCAAAGCCGAGCAGGATGTCGATCGCGCCCTGATCGACCGGACCCGCGCCGAGATCGGCGAATTCCGGAAACAGCAGCGCGACGACGACGATCATCCCGCCGACGAAGCAGGCGGCGAGGAAGCCGATGAAGATGACGACGAGGCGGCCGATCAGGGACATGGCGCCACTCTTACCGTCATTGCGAGCGAAGCGAAGCAAGCCAGAAATGCGTCTACAGAGACAGCCTGGATTGCTTCGTCGCTGCGCTCCTCGCAATGACGAGGTTGCGACAGCCCGCGCATGGCAAGCTAATCCGTCATCGCCATGGCGCGCAGCGCCTGGCGTTCGCGGGCGGAGAGCTTTTCGGTCTCCGATTTGAGCTGGCCGCAGGCGGCGAGGATGTCGCGACCGCGCGGGGTGCGCACCGGCGAGGAATAACCGGCGTTGAAGATGTACTCGGAGAATTTCTCGATCTGGTCCCAGTCCGAGCATTCATAGGCCGTGCCGGGCCAGGGATTGAACGGGATCAGATTGATCTTGGCCGGAATGCCCTTGAGCATCTTCACCAGCAATTTTGCATCGTCGAGCGAATCGTTGACGCCCTTGAGCATCACATATTCGAAGGTGATGCGGCGGGCGTTCGAGGCGCCGGGATAGTCGCGGCAGGCCTGCAGCAGCTCCTTGATCGGATATTTGCGGTTGAGCGGCACCAGCTCGTTGCGCAACTCGTCGCGCACCGCATGCAGCGAGATCGCGAGCATGACGCCGATCTCCTCGCCGGCGCGCACGATGTTCGGCACCACGCCCGAGGTCGACAGCGTGATGCGGCGGCGGGAGATGCCGATACCTTCATTGTCGCCGACGATGAGCAGCGCATCGCGCACCGCGTCGAAATTGTAGAGCGGCTCGCCCATGCCCATCATCACGATGTTGGTGACGCGACGCGTGCCGTCCTCGCGATCGGCCCAGTCGTTGAGGCGATCCCGCGCGACCATGATCTGGCCGACGATCTCGCCGGCGGTGAGGTTGCGCACCAGGCGCTGGGTCCCGGTGTGGCAGAAGGAACAGTTCAGCGTGCAGCCGACCTGCGAGGAGACGCAGAGCGTGCCGCGATCGGTCTCGGGAATGTAGACGCACTCGACCTCATGCGCCTTCTCGACATTGTCGCCGCTCGGCAGCCGCAGCAGCCATTTGCGGGTGCCGTCGTTGGAGATCTGCTCGGCCACGACCTCGGGGCGGTCGACGGTGAAATGCTGCGCGAGCTCGGCGCGAATGCCCTTCGAGATCGAGCTCATCTCGTCGAAGCTCTGGGCGCCGCGGAAATACATCCAGTGCCACAGCTGCTGCACGCGCATCTTGCGCTGCGCAGGCGCGACGCCGATCTCGCCGAGGCGATCGGCAAGCTCGCTGCGCGACAGGCCGATCAGCGACGGTTTTGCCGGCGGCACGTAGGTTTCGAGCGGAGTTTTTTCCACCAGGATTGCGTTGTGCGGCTCGGTCGAGGTCTGCATTGAATGAACCTGATGGCTTGGTCGTTCCGGGATGGTCCGAAGGGATCGCGAAGCGACCCTGAGGACCAGACCCGGAACCTCGAGATTCCGGGTTCGATGCTGCGCATCACCCCGGAATGACGGAAAAACTTGGAACCGGCCTTATATAGCAATCGGAATTGCCGATTGCGACCGTGATACCGACCGCAGGCTTAACGCGGGCGGACTTACCGCCTGCAATCCTGCGCGATCCTGTCGAGCGCCTGGGCGAGGCCCTTCAGCGAGAAGGTGTCGGTCGTCTCCGTCCCCTTGGCCGAGACGCCCTTGACCACGAGATCGGCGGATTTGCGCATGGCTTCGACCATCCGCTCCTCCTCGGCCGCGTTCTTGATCCAGAGGCCGTCGCCCTGCGTGTACATGGTGTAGGCGGCGCCGCCGACCTCGACGGTCGATTCCGAGCCCGGCTTCAGCGCATAGCCGATCATGACCGAGACCTCGTTGTTCACCTTCTCGGCCGGCCGGGTCGAGACGAAGGCATAGGCGGGATCACGCGGCCGATTCGGCGGGTTGGTCTTCGACGACGAGGGCTTGGCCAGCGCGAAGCAGACCTTCTTGCCGTTGGGCGTCGCCGAATAGGCACCCCAGGTTCCGAACTGGCCGATCAGCGTCGGCTCCGCGCCGCCCGCAACCGCTGCGGGCGGGCCCGCCGGTTTGCTCTCTGGCTTTGCAGCGGTTTTTGCCGTCGTATTGGCCGCCGGCGCGGCCGGCTTCGGTGCCGCCTTCGGCGCCGGCTGGGCCGTCTGCGCCCGCGCGAGATCGGCGATCCCGCACGTCATCATGCCGATCATCAAAACGAACGATAGCACCCGCCACATGCTGGAGTGGTTCCCTCAATATTGTGACTGGAAGATGGCCCGGCCGCGTTTTGTCCCCGGGCAGGGATAGCCGGGAAAGTCCAGTTTGGGAAGGCAGTTAGCCCGTTGCCGGCGACGAGGCTCGGGATCGCGCCGCGCGCTGCTCGGCCCATTGCGCCTCGGTCCAGCGCAGCAGGTCCTCGGCGCCGGAACTGCGCAAATGCGCGCCACCGTCGATCACCACCATCTCGCCATTGATGTAACCGGCACGGTCCGAGACCAGGAAGCTGGCGAGATCGGCGAGCTCGCCGTGCTCGCCGGTGCGGCCGAGCGGATTGCGCGCGGCCCAGCCTTCATCGCGGCCCTCCGGGCGGAGCTGTCCTGAGGCGCCGGCGGTCGGGAACGGGCCCGGAGCGATCGCGACGGTGCGGATGCCCTTCGGACCCCACTCCACCGCGAGGCTCCTGGTCATCGCCAGCAGCGCGGACTTCGCCATCGCCGACGGAACGGTGAAAGCGCGACCGGTGATGGTCGAGGTCGAGAGGATCGAGAGCACGACGCCGCCGTGCTTGCCTTCGATCCAGCGCCTTCCGGCGGCGAGCGTGCAATACATCGCGCCATGCAGCGTCGGCGCGAGGATCGCGTCCGCGGCGCGGAATGAGAGATGCTCGCTCTGTGCGATGAAGGTCGCGGCGGCATTGTTGACGAGGATGTCGAGCGGCGCCTCGCGCCAGATCGCATCCATCATGCCCTCGACGGCGGCACCGTCGCGGATGTCGCAGGCGATGGTTGTGACCTTGCCGCCCGTCTGCGCGCGCATCTCGCTCGCCGTCGCTTCAAGCCGGTCGAGCTTGCGGCCGCAGATGACGAGCTCGGCGCCGAGCGCGAGGAAACGGCGCCCCATCGCGGCGCCGAGGCCCGATCCTCCGCCGGTGACGAGGATACGCTTGTCCTTGAGCAGACCTGTTTCAAACATCGTTTGAATCCTCTCGTCTCTTGTCTCGTCATTGCGAGCGCAGCGAAGCAATCCAGAGTCCGTCCTGCGGAAATAGTCTGGATTGCTTCGCTGCGCTCGCAATGACGTGAGGATAGGTCTGCGCATCGCTTTGGGCAAAGAATCCGGATTGTCGGGCCGCTTCAAATCCGGCAAAACCGGGCCAATTATAATTCCACTCGAAACGCCCAAGGTGCCGCGATGAAAGCCATCCTCTGCTCGCAATATTGCCAGCCCGACGATCTCGTGCTCGCCGAGGTGCCGGATCCGGTGGCAGGTCCCGGCGAAGCCGTGATCGCGATCAAGGCGGCGGCGCTGAACTTCTTCGACATCCTGATGATCCAGGGCAAATACCAGATCAAGCCGCCGTTCCCGTTCTCGCCCGCCGCCGAAGTCGCCGGCGTGATCGAGAGTATCGGCCCCGGCGTCACCGACCTGAAGGTCGGCGATCGCGTCGTCGCGTCCTGCGGCCACAACGGCGCACGCGAAAAGATCGCGCTGCCCGCGGCATCGATCGTGAAGATCCCCGACAATCTCGACTACGACCGCGCGGCCGGCATCATCATCATCTACGGCACCGCGCTGCATGCATTGGAAGACCGCGCGAGCCCGAAGCCGGGCGAGACGCTCGCGGTGCTCGGCGCCGCCGGCGGCACGGGCCTTGCCGCCTGCGAGCTCGGCAAGCTGATGGGCCTGAAGGTGATCGCCTGCGCCTCGTCGGATGAGAAGCTCGAATTTGCCAAGGCGCATGGTGCCGAGCTGACGCTCAACTACGCCAAGGAAGACCTGAAGGAAGGCTTGCGAAAGCTCACCGGCGGCAAGGGCGTCGACATCATCTTCGATCCGGTTGGTGGTGCGTATGCCGAGCAGGCGCTGCGCTCGATCGCCTGGGAAGGCCGCTTCCTCGTGATCGGCTTCGCCGCCGGCGACATTCCGAAGATGCCGCTGAACCTCGCACTGCTGAAGGGCTGCGACATCCGCGGCGTGTTCTGGGGCGCATGGACGCGGCTCAACCCGGCCAAGAACCGCGCCAATCTCGAGAAGCTCGTGAAGTGGACGGCTGAAGGCAAGATCTCATCGCATGTCGACCGCACCTTCCCGCTGGCGCAGACCGCGGATGCACTGAAAGTGCTCGCGGGGCGCCAGGCGATGGGGAAGGTGATTCTGCATCCGTGAGGATCTGGGCGGCGGCGGCTTTGGCCGACCTGCCAGCCACACACTCAGCTGTCGTCGCACGGCCTGACCGGGCGACCCAGTATTCCAGAGACGCGAGAGACTCAGCGAGACGCCGCGACGTACTGGATGCCCGGTCAAGCCGGGGCATGGCAGCGGAGGGCGTGGCTGGCAAGCGTCGACGACCGCGGCATCGCAAAGTTGTGCCACCCGCGCGCCTGGTAGAGCGCCCTCAACCATAACCGCTAAAATGGCAGTGCATTCCCCCGCCTTGCCGTAATCAAACCCAAATATCTCCAGATTCGCGCAAACCGCCGTCGTTTTTTGGGCTGAATCGGACGGCGATTTACCGGTTCCAGTTTGCGGGGCGCTTCTGGACAACAACAAGAAGACTGAAGCCGGGACGGCCCCTGCGTTGCGTCAGTAATGGGGAGCATCACCATGGAGACGACGGCATACCGTCCGTCGAGGGAGTCGCGCGCGCTCGACTCCGATCGATCTGCATCACATCCGCCGGCCAAGTCCTACATCCGTGCGCGCGCCGCACGAGCCGATTTTCCAGAGGACGATCCAAATCCACTGTTCCTGTCCGACCCGCTCGGGGCACAGGACCCACAGGAATACGCGCCGCTGGAGCTGCGCCCCAGAACCAGGATCGCCCCGCGCGTTCTGGCCGCCATTCTGGCGGCGTCCGCCCTCGCGATTCCGGCCACACTGTTTCAGCCCGACCTTCGCCGGCTGCTTGCCGCCGATGCCGGAGGTGCGACCGACGCGGCTGCGCCGCAGCTTGCGACACCGGCCGGTCCGCCGGCCGCCCGGCAGACTCCGCTGAAGGATGCGGTCCGCGTCACCAACACGAAGCTGGCGAGCGCCGACACGCAGGACTCTGCTGCGCCGCCAACGCCAAGCCGCGAAGCGATCGCAAGCGCCTATCAGACCGCGCTGCAAGCCCAGGCGCCGATACAAGCACCCGCGCCGACACCCGCCGCGGCAGAGCCTGCACCGCCTGAGCCTGTCAGGACGCTCGACGCCGACACGCTGGCGGGGCTGATGAAGCGCGCGAGGAGCCTGATGAGCCTCGGCGATATCGCCGCGGCGCGCCTGCTGCTCGAACACGCAGCCAATGCGAAGGATGCGACGGCCGCGCTTCTGCTGGCACAGACCTACGATCCGGCGGTGCTCGGCACCAGCGATGCGCGAAGCGTCGTACCCGATGCTGCGCTTGCACGTGACTGGTATCAGCGGGCCGCGACACTTGGATCGGCGGAGGCACGACAGCGCCTCGCCCGGCTCTCGAACTAGAACTCTCAGGGGACATCATGCGTAACGCTTTGAAAATGGCGCTTGCCGCCATCATGACGATTTGTGCCGTCACGGCGCGCGCCGACCAGACCGAATACGATCCGGCCAAGGTCTCGGACAGTCTGAAAGCCATCTTCCAGTTCGGCTCGAACTCCACCAAGCAGGCGCTGAACGCCAACACCGTCACACTGATCACCGGCACGATCGGCGGCACCTATGTGCAGTTCGGCGCCGATCTCGCCTCGGTGCTCGACGACGGCAACAAGATCCGCGTGCTGCCGATCGTCGGCCGCGGATCGGTGCAGAGCGTCGCCGACATTCTGTTCCTGCAAGGCGTCGATCTCGGCATCGTGCGGGCCGACACGCTCGACTATCTCGAGCGCAAGGGTTTTGCCAAGGACATCAAGAAGCAGTTCACCTATGTGACCAAGCTCTACAACGAGGAGATGCAGGTGATCGCGCCGAAATCGGTCGCGACGCTGAAGGACCTCGAAGGCAAGACGGTCAGCGTCGACCTGCCCAACGGCGGCACCTTCGTCACCGCGCTCACCGTGTTCGAGCGGCTCGGAATCAAGGCGAAGTTCGTCTACGTCGAGCAGCGCATCGCGATGGAGAAGCTGAAAGCCGGCGAGATCGACGCCGTCATCGTGGTCGGCGGCAAGCCGTACAAATCGGTCTCGACCTTCGGCAATGACGGCCGCTTCCATCTTGCCAAGGTCGACTATGCCAAGCCGCTCCAGAGCGACTATCTGCCGGCGACGCTGACCGCCAAGGACTATCCGAACCTGATCAAGGACGGCGAGAGCGTGGACACCATCGCGGTGCCCGCGGTGCTGGCGGCCTATAACTGGGCGCAGAACACCGAGCGCTATCGCAAGCTCGCGCTGTTCGTGGACGCATTCTTCACGAAATTCACAGCGCTTCAGAACCCGCCGTTCCATCCCAAGTGGAAAGAGGTCTCGCTTGCGGCGCCTCTGTCCGGCTGGAACAGATTGCCGGTGGCGCAGCAATGGCTCGACAAGCACGGCATCGAGCCGGTGACGCGCCAGCGCTTCGAGGCGTTCTTGAAGCAGAGTCCTGCGGCCGCACAAGTGTCCGACGCGGACAGGGAGAAACTGTTCAGGCAATTCCAGGCGTGGGACACGGAGAAGGCGCGGGCGCAGAAGAAGTAAAGGTTGTCGCGAGCAACGACGCAGCGCAAGCACCGTCCACACGCGAGATGTCGTCGCCCGGCTTGACCAATCGCCAACCTGTCAGTGATGTGTCCGAACAGGTGTCAGCTATGTCTCCGGGCTAAACATCGAGGGGCTAAACATCGAGCCGGGGCATGACAGCGGTGGGTGTGGTTGAATCCGTGTCGGCTAAGCTGCTTTCACGTTCGCTTCCGCCTCGTCCACGCCGCGCTTCAGCACAGCGCGCGCAGCTTCGCGGTGCTCCGTCGTGATATGGCCGGCGACCATGCGGATCGCGGTGGCGAGCACGGCGGCGTCATCGGCGAAACCGAGGATCGGCATCACATCAGTGACGAAGTCGAACGGCAGGATGAAATAGGCGATCGCCCCGAGCAGCGAGGCCTGGACGTGGCGCGGCGTCTGCCGGTCGAACGCGCAATAGTAGGCGGCGAGCAGATCTTCCGCGAACGGCAATTGCGCGGCGACGCGCTTCAGCTTGCGCCAGAAGCGGCGGCGCACGCTCTCACGATCTTCCGCGAGCCGATCGGCCGGCTCGAAGCCGACACTGTGTTCGGCAGCCATGTTCGAGACTCCCCGTCCGCCAGGGGCGGCGGATCGCCGCATCTCCTGCTGATCACAAGATGGGGATGCGGCCGGTCGCTGCAAGATGTCAGCCTGGTGTCAGGCTGCGATGGCGTTCATCGCCCGGGCGAGCTCGATGTCGAGCGCGGTGACGCCGCCGGCGTCATGGGTCGACAACACCACCTCCACGGTCTTGTAGACATTGCGCCATTCGGGGTGGTGATCCAGCTTCTCGGCGACCAGCGCGGCGCGGGTCATGAAGCCGAAGGCCTCGTTGAAATCCTTGAAGACAAAGGTCTTCCCGATGGCGTCGCGGCCGGAAATCTCGCCCCAGTCCGGTATTCCGCCAAGCGCCTGCTTGCGCGCCTCCGCCGATAGCCGCTCTGCCATGATCGCCTCCGTCCTTCAGGGGAACTTTACCCTAACACCGTGCTGACGGTCCGGGTTCATGCCGGGATTTGTCCCATCCGCTAACCATGACGGAGATGTAACCCCGCCGGACAAGAAATTTGCTACAATTGCCGGCGTAAGTCGCCGGCCAAGATGAAACTGAGCCTGAAGCGCCTGTTTGGGAGATCGATGACCGGGGGACCGGACCTGGCCGAAACGCCCTCTCCGCCTTCGCCGCGATCCGCGGCGCGGAGGACGGCGCTCGTGTCTCTTGCGCTCGTGCTTGCGATCGTCGGCGCGCTCGCCGGCGGCTATTATTTCGCGATGCGGCCGGTGATGCTGAGGATCGCGGTCGGTCCCGTCAACAGCGATGACGTCAAGGTCGTGCAGACGCTGACGCAGGCGTTCGCGCAGAACAAGAGCTATGTGCGGCTGCGTCCGATCCCGACCGACGGCGCCACCGCCAGCGCCAATCTGCTTGCGGAAGGCAAGGTCGATCTCGCCATCGTGCGCGGCGATCTCGACGTTCCGAAGAATGCGCAGGCGGTCGCGACGCTGCGCAAGAACGTCGTGGTGCTGTGGTCGGTGTCCGGCAAGGGCAAGAAGAAGGGCGCGAAGATCACCAAGATCGCGCAGCTCGCCGGCCATCGCGTCGGCGTGGTCGGCCGCACCCAGGCCAACGTCAATTTGCTCAAGGTGATCCTCCAGCAATACGGCGTCGATCCCGCCAAGGTCGAGATCGTCCAGTTCCCGGCCAATGAAGTTGCCGAAGCGATCAAGGCACAGAAGGCCGACGTCTATCTCGCGGCCGGCCCGGTCAACAGCAAGATCACGGCGGACGCGATCTCGGCATCGGTCAGGGAGGGCGGTACGCCGACCTTCCTCGCGATCGATTCCGCCGATGCGATCGCGCAGAACCATCCGGTCTATGAAGCGTCCGAGATACCCGCGGGCACTTACGGCGGCTCGCCCGATCGGCCCGACGACGAGGTCAAGACCATCAGCTTCTCGCACCACGTCGTGGCGCGCAAAGGTGTGTCCGAAACCACAATCGCGGCATTCACGCGCCAGCTCTTCGCCGTACGGCAGCAGCTCGTGACCGAATTCCCGCTGGCGGCGAAGATCGAGACGCCCGACACCGACAAGGATGCCGTGATTCCCGTGCATCCCGGCGCCGCCGCCTTCGTCGACGGCGAGGAAAAGACCTTCCTCGACAAATACAGCGATTACATCTGGTGGAGCCTGATGGCGCTCTCGGCCATGGGCTCGATCGGCGCCTGGTTTGCGGGCTACCTGAAGAAGGATGAGCGCGACAACAACAGCCATCTGCGCGAGCGTCTGCTCGACATGATCGCGGCGGCACGCAAGAGCGACACGTCCGAAGAGCTCGACCAGATGCAGGCCGAAGCCGACGACATCCTGCGCGACACGCTGCGCTGCTTCGATCATGGCGCGATCGAGGAAGGCGCGCTCACCGCCTTCAACATCGCACTCGACCAGTTCCACGCCGCCGTCGCCGACCGCAAGGCGCTGCTGATCAGCCTGCCGCAGACCCCGCCACGCGCGGGCGCGCAATTCCGGGCCGCGGGCAACGCGTAAACGCGCGCGCGTTATTGCTGCGTCACATTGTCACAATATAGTTTCGGCGTCATTCCGGGGCGCGCAACGCGCGAGCCCGGAATCCATCGAGCCGCGTACGCTTCGATAAATGGATTCCGGGCTCGCGCCTTGAGGCGCGCCCCGGAATGACGATGCTCCTTGTGACCTCGAAACGAATCCACTCATGAACATCAAATTCTCCCGCCGCCGTTTCCTCACAACCAGCGCCGGCGCACTTGGCGCGGTCGCGATGCCCCATCTGTCGCGTGCGGCCGATCGGCCGGCGGTGACCCATGGCGTGCAGTCCGGCGACGTCACCGTCGATGGCGGCGTGGTCTGGGCGCGCGCCGACCGGCCGGCGCAGATGCTGGTCGAGGTGGCGACGACGGAGTCTTTCAGGGATGCCCGCGCGCTGCCGCCGATTGCGGCCCTGCCGGAGAGCGATTTCACCGCGAAGATGCTGCTGGACAACCTGCCGGGCGGGCAGGAGATTTTCTATCGCGTCCGCTTCCGCGATCTCTCGCACAGCGCGATCGAAGGCGAGGCCGTGGTCGGCCGCTTCCGCACCGCGCCGGCCGACCGCCGCGACGTCAGCTTCGTCTGGGGCGGCGACGTCGCCGGACAGGGCTGGGGCATCAATCCCGACGACGGCGGCATGTTCACCTTCGCGGCGATGCGCAAGCATCGTCCGGACTTCTTCCTGCATTCCGGCGACACCATCTATGCCGACGGCCCGATACATTCCGAGGTGAAGCTTGCCGACGGCAAGCTCTGGAAGAACGTGACCATCCCCGAGAAGGCCAAGGTCGCCGAGACGCTGGACGAGTACCGCGCCGCGCACAAATACAATTTCACCGACGACAATGTCCGCGCCTTCAATGCCGAAGTCCCGATCTTCGTGCAGTGGGACGACCACGAGGTGACCAATAACTGGTCGCTGTCGAAGGAGCTGCCGGCGTCCTACAAGGAGCGCAACATCGCCCTGCTTGCGGCGCGCGCCGGGCGCGCCTTCCACGAGATGTATCCGATGCGCGAGAGCATCAACGAGCCGGGCCGGGTCTACCGCCAGATCTCCTACGGCCCGCATCTCGACGTCTTCGTGCTCGACGAGCGCAGCTATCGCGGTCCGAACGGCGCGAACCAGGAGACGGCTTACGGCCCCGCCGCCTACTTCCTCGGTCCGGATCAGATGGCGTGGCTGAAACGCGGCCTGCTCAACTCGCGTGCGACCTGGAAGGTGATCGCGTCCGACATGCCGCTCAGCATCCTGGTCTATGACGATGCTACCAACAAGAAGGGCTCGGAGGCGTTCGCGCAAGGCGATGGCCCGGTGCGCGGCCGCGAGTTCGAGATCGCCGACCTCCTGCGCTTCATCAAGACGGCACCGATCAGGAATACGGTGTGGTTGACGGCCGACGTGCATTACGCCGCCGCGCACTACTACAACCCGGACAAGGCGCAATTCCAGGAATTCGATCCGTTCTGGGAGTTCGTCTCAGGTCCCTTGCACGCGGGGACATTCGGACCCGGCGAGATGGACAACACGTTTGGCCCCGAGGTGCGCTTCGTCAAGGCGCCCGGTCCCGGCAACCAGAACCTGCCGCCCTCCGCCGGCATGCAGTTCTTCGGTCACGTCAAGATCGACGGCGCTTCCGGCCAGATGACGGTGACCTTGCGCGATCGCGCCGACGTCGCGCTGTGGTCGACCACGCTCGATCCGAAGCAGGCATAATCGCTAATCGAGGGCTTGCAGTCCGAGTGCCGCCTCCAGCGCGTCGCTCGAACACGGCTTCTGCAAACGCGGCTGGCTGACGAATTCAGGTGGTATGCGCGCCTCGGCGCCGTAGCCGGTGACGAAGACGAACGGAATCTTCAGCGCCACCAGCCGCTCGGCGACCGCGAAGCTCGTCTCGCGGACCAGCTCGACATCGAGCAGCGCGAAGTCGGGCGTCTGCTTCGCGATGGCGTCCAGCGCCTGCGCCACCGAACCGACGGTACGCACGCTCGTCACACCGAATCCGACGAGACGGTCCTCGAAATCGATTGCAATGATCGGATCGTCTTCGACGATCAGAACATCCGCGGGCATGCCGGCCGAGCCGTCTGGAGTAGCAGGTATCATGATGCTGGCTATCGAGGGCTGCATGTTCGTATCCACTAAGGACAGCCGCATCCGACGCCCGCATCCGGCGCATCGGTGGGTTCCAGGAACGAAACTCACCACAGAACAGTTTTCACGTCTGTCCACTTGTGCACACAGCCAATGATCGGACCTCGCTAGTGTCGAAAGGAGAGCAGGGGGATTTACGATGGATGCGCGTATCGGCAAGACGACCGAAATCGACAGCCGGCCGGCGAACAACCTGCTGCGGCGTCTGAGCCCGGCGGACTACGCGCTGCTCGCGCCGCACGTCACTGTCGAAGTCTCTGCGGCAGGCAATCTGCTCTACAATCCCGGCGATGACGTTCAGGTCGTCCACTTCCCCTGCGGACCAGCGCTTGCGACCTTTCTCGTTCCCAACGAAGACGGCCGCGACGTCGAGACCATCCTGGTCGGACGCGAAGGCGCCGTGGGCGGCATCGTCAGCGAAGGATTCTTGCCGGCCTACACCCGCATCTGCGTGAAGTTCGGCGGGCCGTTTGCGCGCATTCATGTCGGCAAGCTCGAAGCGGCCAAGGCGCGCTCGCCGTCGCTGCGCAACATCTTCGCCCGCTACGCCGACTGCATGCTGGCGCAGATCTTCCAGTCCACCGCCTGCAACGCCATCCATTCGATCGAGCAGCGCACGGCGAAATGGATCCTGGCGGCAATGGAGCGGACCGGCGACGAGAGCAGCGTGCCGCTGACGCACGAGCAGCTCGCGACATTGCTCGGCGTCGGGCGCAGCTATGCGAGCCGCGTGCTTCAGTCGTTCAGGGCCGAGGGCGTGCTGGACACGAGACGCGGATCAATCCTGGTCCGCAGCCGCGAAGGCCTGCGCCTGCGCGGCTGCCTGTGCAACGACGCCGTGAAGATGCATTTCGAGGAGGTGCTGAGCGGCGTCTATCCGACGGAGGAGCGGGAGGCCGGGGTAGCGGGCTAGGCTCGTCTCTTCCTTCTCCCCTGATAAGGCAGCGCTATCGTAAACGACTTTTTGACGGGACCTGAGCGAGCGCCTCGTCCTTCGAGACGACCGCTTTGCGGTCTCCTCAGGATGAGGCTAAGCGGGATCTCGCCGGTCGAAACTGCTGCAGCGCACTCTGTCCTCATCCTGAGGGCCCGCCAAAGGCGGGCGTCTCGAAGGATGGGCCGCAGAGAAATGCGCGGCGCGCTCTTTTGAGCGTGATCGTGCTATATTCTTCCCCGCATGAGTGGGGCCTTCCTTCACACTGTCTTCGACATCGCGGCGTGGCTGGCGGCGGCCGTCGCCGTCTACTGGCTGTCGCGACGAGGCTTGCGGTTTCCGGCGCAGTCCTTCGAGCTGCCCTATGTCGCCGCGCTCGTGTTCGGCACCGGCATAGGCGCCTATCTGTTCGGGTCCGCCAATCTGTGGCTGTCGGGGCAGAGCGGCATCGCGCGTTCGGTCGAGGGTGCGCTCGCCGGGGGGATCGTAGCGATCGAGCTCTACAAATGGAACGCCGGCATCGCCCTGCGCACCGGCGCGCGGTTTGCGCTGCCGCTCGCCGTCGGCATCGCGATCGGGCGGCTCGGCTGCTACTTCGCAGGTCTCGACGACTTCACCTATGGCACGCCGACGGCATTGCCCTGGGGCCATGATTTCGGCGATGGTATTCTTCGCCATCCCGTCCAGCTCTATGAGAGCGCCGCGATGGGCGCGTTCGCCCTGCTCTATGTGCTGGCGGTCTTGAACCAAGGCGCATTCACGATCACCAATGGTTTTTACCTGGCTCTCGCCTACTATGGCGCCCAGCGCTTCCTGTGGGAATTCCTCAAGCCCTATGGCACGCTGATCGGCCCCTTCACGCTGTTTCACCTGCTGTCGCTGTCCATCCTGCTCTACGCCGCCGTCATGCTGGCGACGGCGCCGAAAGCGAGACCCCTGCATGAACGCGCCGTTGCGTAAGTCGCGCCCGTACATCTTCTGGGGCCAGACCCAATCTCTCTGCGAGACCTGCCTGAAGCTGGTGCCGGCCAAGATCCAGATCCGCGGCGAGGAGGTCTGGTATGAAAAGCGCTGCAGGGAGCACGGCGTCCAGTCGACGCTGGTGTCGAGGGATGCCGCCTATTGGCGCCTGTGCAAGGATTTCATCAAGCCCGGCGACCGGCCGCTGCAATTCCAGCAGCGCACGGAATTCGGCTGTCCCTATGATTGCGGTCTCTGTGCCGACCACGAGCAGCATTCGTGCCTCGCACTGATCGAGATCACCGAGCACTGCAATCTCACCTGCCCGGTCTGCTTCGCGGAATCCTCACCGGCAAGGACGCGGTTCGCGCCGCTCGCAAAGGTCGAGAAGATGCTGGACGCCCTGGTCGCAAGCGAAGGCGAGCCCGATCTCGTGCAGCTATCCGGCGGCGAGCCGACGCTGCATCCGGATTTCTTCGAGATCCTGGAGGCGGTGCGCGCGCGCCCGATCCGCCACGTCATGATCAACACCAATGGCCTGCGCATCGCCCGCGAAAAGGACTTCGTGGCGCGGCTCGCCGAGAACAGGCGCGGGCTGGAGGTCTATCTCCAGTTCGATTCGCTTCAGCGCGACGCGCTGCTCAATCTGCGCGGCGCGGACCTGCGCAAGATCCGGCAGCAGGCGCTGGAGAATCTCGAGCATTACGGCGTCTCGACCACGCTGGTCGCGACCATCAAGCGCGGCGTCAACGACGCCGAGATCGGCGACATCGTCCGCCATGCCCTCACATGGAAATGCGTGCGCGGCGTCACGCTCCAGCCGGTGCAGGACGCCGGCCGCAACGAGAATTTCGACAAGAATACCGACCGCATCATGCTGTCGGAGATCCGAAGGCGCGTGATCGAGACCGGCGTGTTCGGCGACAAGGACATGATCCCGCTGCCCTGCAATCCCGAAAGCATCTCGATCGGTTACGGCTTGCGCAACGGCGAAAAGGTGCTGCCGCTGACCTCGCTCATTCCGCAGGAGCAGCTGGTGGCGGTGATGCCCAACACCATCAGCCCGGAAAAATACCCGATGCTGCGGGAGAAATTCGTCGACCTGTTCTCGCTGTCGTCGGGGCCGCTCAACACCTCCGAGCGCGTCTGCGAATTGCTGTGCTGCCTGCCGAGCTTCGAGGTGCCGCAGGGTCTCACTTACGAGAACGTCTTCCGCGTCACTATCGTGCAGTTTCTCGACCGCTTCAATTTCTGCGTCGGCAACGTCAAGCGCAGCTGCATCCATTTCGTGACCGAGAGCGGCGCGATCATCCCGTTCGACACCTACAATCTGTTCTACCGCAACGGCGCGATCGGCCGGATTCGCGCCGAGCTCGAAGGGCGGACCTATCGCGAGGCAAGGCAAAGCGAGGAGGCACCACATTGAGCGATACGCCGCCACCGGCTCTGCCACCCGTCCCGACGCCCGGCCATGCACGCAGCGGCTGCCTGACCGCGCTGATGGCGATCGCAGGGGTGATCCTGCTGCTGCCGGGTCTCTGCGCGCTGCTGTTTGGCGGAGCCTCGGTGATCGAGGGGGGCAAGATCGATTCGGACATCGCGCCGCTGGTCTTCCTGGGACTGGTGGTCGGCATCGGAGGCGCCGTCCTGATCTGGGCGGCCATCGTGGGGCGAAAGGCCCCCAACCATCCCGGAACCCAGCCCTAAGCCCCGGGAATTCCCGGACAAAATTCAGTCAACCAACGGCCAAAGAACACATTGTTTTTTGGCGTTTTTTGCATATATTGCGCCGCAACGCACAGGGTGCCCGGTCGAGCTGGCCGGGCTTCCTTTTTGGGCGGAAAGCGCCCCGTTTCCAGTCTTCCAGCGTTGTTTCGAGAAGAGGTCCCGGTCCGACCGGCGAGATCGCGCTTAACCCATTGTTCGACCGCAAAGAAGCTCACTCATGAACCTTCGTAACGTCGCCATCATCGCCCACGTCGACCACGGCAAGACGACCCTGGTCGACCGCCTCCTCCAGCAGTCCGGCACCTTCCGCGAGAACCAGAAGGTGACCGAACGCGCCATGGACTCGAACGACCTGGAGCGCGAGCGCGGCATCACCATTCTGGCCAAGGCGGCCTCGGTGCAGTGGAAGGACACCCGCGTCAACATCGTCGACACCCCCGGCCACGCCGATTTCGGCGGCGAGGTCGAGCGCATCCTCAACATGGTGGACGGCGCGCTGGTGTTGGTCGACGCCGCCGAAGGCCCGCTGCCGCAGACCAAGTTCGTAGTTTCCAAGGCGCTCAAGGTCGGCCTCAAGCCGATCGTCGTCATCAACAAGGTCGACCGCCCGGACGCGCGCCCGACCGAAGTCATCAACGAGGTGTTCGACCTGTTCGCGGCGCTGGACGCCAGCGAGGAGCAGCTCGACTTCCCGATTCTCTATGGATCGGCCAAGCAGGGCTGGATGGCCGAGAGCCCGGAGGGTCCGAAGGACAAGGGCATGGAGCCGCTGTTCGACCTGATCCTGCGCCACGTCGCGCCGCCCAAGGTCGAGGAAGGTCCGTTCAAGATGATCGGCACTATCCTGGAGGCCAACCCCTATCTCGGCCGCATCATCACCGGCCGCATCTCCTCCGGCGTGCTCAAGCCGAACCAGCAGGTCAAGGTGCTGAACGCCGACGGCAAGCTGGTCGAGTCCGGGCGCATCACCAAGATCCTGGCATTCCGCGGCCTCGAGCGTACGCCACTCGATGAAGCCGAAGCCGGCGACATCGTCGCCATCGCGGGCCTCACCAAGGGCACCGTCGCCGACACCTTCTGCGACCCGACCGTCGAAGTGCCGCTGCCGGCGCAGCCGATCGACCCGCCGACCGTGTCGATGTCGTTCATCGTCAACAATTCCCCGCTCGCCGGCACCGAAGGCGACAAGGTGACGAGCCGCATGATCCGCGACCGCCTGCTGCGCGAGGCCGAAGGCAACGTCGCGCTGCGCGTCGTCGAAGCCGCCGACAAGGACGCGATGGAAGTCTCGGGCCGCGGCGAATTGCAGCTCGCGATCCTGATCGAGACCATGCGTCGCGAAGGCTTCGAGCTCTCGGTGTCGCGTCCGCGCGTGGTGTACCAGAAGGACGAAGCGACCGGCGCCACCATGGAGCCGATCGAGGAAGTCGTCATCGACGTCGACGAGGAGCATTCCGGCGTCGTCGTGCAGAAGATGAGCGAGCGCAAGGCCGAGCTGATCGAGATGAAGCCCTCCGGCGGCAACCGCCAGCGCCTGGTGTTCTACGCGCCGACCCGCGGCCTGATCGGCTATCAGGGCGAACTGCTCACCGACACCCGCGGCACCGCGATCATGAACCGCCTGTTCCACGGCTACGCCCCGTACAAGGGCGAGATCCAGGGTCGTCGCAATGGCGTGCTGATCTCCAATGACCAGGGCGACGCGGTGGCCTACGCCATGTTCAAGCTGGAAGACCGCGGCCCGATGATGATCGAGCCGGGCTGGAAGGTCTATCGCGGCATGATTGTCGGCGAGCACACCCGCGACAACGATCTCGAGATCAACGTGCTCAAGGGCAAGCAGCTCACCAACATCCGCACGACCTCGAAGGACGAAGCCGTGCGGCTGACCCCGCCGATCCGCATGACGCTGGAAAAGGCGCTCGCCTACATCGAGGACGACGAGCTCGTCGAGGTCACCCCGAAGTCGATCCGCCTGCGCAAGAAGCACCTCGACCCGAACGAGCGCAAGCGCGCGGAAAAGGCCAAGGAAGCGGTGGCGTAACCGGGCGAATGGGAATGGCGATTAGCGAATAGGACGTTTGGCCAAAGGCTGCGTTTCTTATACTCTATTCGCCATTCGCCACTCACTATTCGCTCTTTCATGTCCCTCCCCTCCTCCGTCGACGTCGCGATCATCGGCGCCGGTGCCGCGGGCCTCGGCGCGGCGCATGCGCTGCACGGCTCCGGTCTCTCCGTGATCGTGCTCGAAGCGCGCGACCGGCTCGGCGGCCGCGCCTGGACCGTGCAGGCCTCGCCTGAGGTCACGTTCGACGTCGGCTGCGGCTGGCTGCACTCGGCGGACAAGAATTCCTTCGTTCCGATTGCCCGCCAGCTCGGCTTCGAGCTCAACACCGATCTGCCGCCCTGGGGCGATCGCGCTTATGGCGACGCCTTTCCGGAAGCCGAGCGCATCGCCTTCGCAGGCGCGATCGACGAATTCTACGAACGCGCCTGGGAGGCCGCGGAAAGCGGCGAGGACGCGCCGGCCTCCCGCTTTCTGGAACCTGGCAACCGCTGGAATCCGATGATCGACGCGGTCTCGACCTATGTGAACGGGTGCGAGCTCGATCAGGTCTCGATCCTCGACATGGAGGCCTACGAGGACACGTATTTCAATTGGCGCGTGCGGGCCGGATATGGGACGCTGATCGCGGCCTATGGCGCGCCCTGTCCGGTCGCGCTGAGCTGCAACGTCACGCTGATCGATCACTCCGGTCAGCGCATCCGGCTCGAAACCTCGCGGGGCACGCTCACCGCGGACAAGGTGATCGTCACCGTCCCCACCAATCTGATTGCCGATGAGGCGATCCGTTTTTCTCCGGCGCTTCCCAACAAGCTCGATGCCGCGCGCGGCCTGCCGCTCGGTGTCGACGACAAGGTGACGCTGGCGCTGGCGGATGCTGAAGCCTTCCCGAAGGAGGGAAACCTGCGCGGCGCCACCATGCGCACCGCCATGGGGACCTACCACATCCGTCCATTCGGGCAGCCCTGCATCGACGGCTTCTTCGGCGGCAGCTTTGCGCGCCAATTGGAGGATGCCGGCGAGGGTGCCTTCGCCGCCCATAGCATTGACGAGATTGCGGGCTTTCTCGGCAACGACATCCGCCGCAAGCTGAGTCCGCTGCGCGAATCGCGCTGGGCGCACGATCCCTTCGCCCGCGGCTCCTATTCGCATGCGCTGCCGGGTCACGCCGGCGATCGCGCCGTGCTGGCCGCGCCGGTCGACGGCCGGCTGTTCTTCGCGGGCGAAGCGACCTCGCCGCACTTTTTCTCGACCGCGCATGGCGCGCGCGACAGCGGCGAGCGGGCGGCGGGGGAAGTGCTGGCGGCTCTGGGTAAGAGCTAACCGCAAACTCCGTCATTGCGAGCCACCGGGTCCGCGCGAAGCGCGGCCCGATGACAGGCTCCGCGAAGCAATCCAGAATCTCTCCGCGGAGGGATTCTGGATTGCTTCGTCGCAAGAGCTCCTCGCAATGACGGTGGTGAGAGAGTTGCGCAATGACGCCTCACTCGATCACCCGCGCCCGCAAATCGGCATCGGGCACGAAGCAGGCGTCGTACTTCCCAAAGATGCGATAACGATTGCGCGCAATGAGACTGTAGACGGGGTCACGCAGCGGTTTTGGCACGGCGAACAGCACGCGCACCCAGCTCCATCCCGGGAGTTGCGACAGCACCGTCAGCGCAGCGTCGGACTTCAGGAGCACCTCCCCGCCATGAACCACGGCATTGGTGTCGGGATCACCGGGGTCGATGCCGAATGTCCTTGCGAGCCGAGCCCCATAATCCGACTGGATCGGCGTAAAGCGAAACCGACCCGCCGTGTCACGCTTGGCGACGAAGCGGACCCAGCGCGAGCAGAAGATGCAGACGCCGTCGTACAGGATCACGTCGTCGTCGGGCCATTTTCTCATCAGCGGTTATCCAGCATGAGCAGCGCCACCAGCATCAGCACGATCGCCGGTCCTGTCTTCACCAGTGCTCCTAACGGCTCGATCCAGAGGTCGGGCGTCAGGATTGCCGCACCGGCCATATAGCCGAGCGACGCGACGATGCCCGCAACGAGTCCGATCGCCGCGGTGCGGCGGAAAGCGATCAGCACACCGATGCTCATGTCCATCAGGCTGGTGCCGACGGTGATGGGATCGACCAACGCCGGCGGAAAGTTGTGTGCGCTCAGGATGCCTGCGGCGGCGCGATAGGACACGAAGAGTGCGATGAAGCCGGAGACGACCCAGAAGGCGACCAGGCTCGCGAAGATCAGCGCCTTGACCAGGAACAGCCGTGCGAACCACTTGTCCTGGATGGTGGCGGGATGGCGCCCGACCGTATCGGCGAGCGTTTTCGGCGCGATGCCCGTGGCCGCGATCCACGCCGAGGGATCACCTCGCACGCCACGGCGCAGCTCCGCAATGGCGGTGGAGCGCATCGGCGGCATCCAGCCGAGATAACTGGCGAAATCGCCAATTTTCGCGCCGAGATCGAGCAGGAACGACGGCATCGCGACATGCGGCCAGCCGGCCGTCCCGAACGCGAGGCGAAACTGCTTGACGACGCCGGCCATGGTCACCGGCCCGGCCTGCATCAGGTCCCAGCTCACGGCTTTGACGGATAAATCGTTGATATCGCGCGCTGCTAGCCAGGCGATCGTGGCGGCGATGTCCTCGACCGCGACGGGCTGGAACGGCCTCGCCATCTCCGCAGCCGGCAGATCGAGCGGAAAGGCGGCGAGCGCGCGCAGCATGGCGCTGCCGCCATAGGCCGATGGCGCAACCACGAATCCCGGCCGCAGGATGGCGTGCGGGATGCCCGAAGCCGCGATCAGACGCTCGGCTTCGCGCTTGGTGGTCGCAAAGGCTGTGCGATCGGCTTCCGCTGTTCCGGGAATCGAGATGTGCACCAGGCGGATCGCGCGGCCGCTGTCGCCGATCGCCTGTAGCAGGCGCCCGACGAACTCGCGATGCACGGCATTTGTGTCGCTGCCGGGACCGTCCTGGAGCACGCCGAGGCAGTTCACGACGACATCGACAGCATGCTCACGCAGCAGGCGCGTGAGCGCGGCGGCATCGAGGATGAGGACCGGCAGTTCGATGTCCCGTGCGCTCATCGTCTGCGCCGCCGACAGGCTGCGCGCCACGCCGACGACCCGAAACCCCCGTGCGCGCAGATCGCCCGTCACGAAACGGCCGATCAGGCCGGAAGCACCGAGCACGAGAATGGTTGGCTCGCTCATCGCATCCCTCAAAACGGTTTTGCGATCATCAGCCAGAGGATCAGCATCGTCACGCCGAATCCGGGGAAACCGAACGCGAACCAGCGGCGGAACAGGACGAAGTATCGCTCCGGGAGAGCCATCCGCTGCTCTGCGGCTTTGCGCGCGAGATCGCGCATCTCGATCTGCATGAAGACGACGGGGACCCAGAACAGGCCGGCGACGGCATACAGCGCGAGCGACGCCAGCAGCCAGCGTTCGGTGATCGAGGTTGCCGAGAGCATCATCAAGAGGCCACCGGTGAGCGGCTGAAGGATCACGGCCGACAGCGTGAAGATCGCATCCGCGATCACCACGATCGATGTGGTGCGCGCGATGAACTCTGCGTCGTTCGTGCGATGCGCCATCAGCATGAAGAAGGCGATGCCGGTTCCGGTGCCGAGGATGACGATGGCGCCGAGCACATGGAGATATTTGACCAGGAAATACAGGGTCATGGCTTTCTGGTCGCCACGGGCTTTTGCAGGTTCATCGCACGTTCTAGCACGCTGCTCGCGGCGTTGACGCCGGCCTCGAGCTCGATCATCCAGTGCCCCTCACTGCCGACGGCCGGCAGTACGCGGAAGTCGACCTTGCCGCCGCTGCCGCGAAACGCGTCTGCCAGCGATTGCGAAAACCTCGGTGCAAAATAGCTGTCGTTGGCCGCAACGAGCCACGTGACGGGAAAGCGCGCGCCCTTGCCGAACTCCGCCGCGGTAGCAAGAAGCGCGTGCGGCGCGCAGATCCGGTTCGGCTCATCATTGGCATGGCCGCCGCGCCCCGGCGCAAATGCGATGATCGCGGAGATCGCCGATGGATCGGCGTTGGCGAGCGCCAGCGCGCCCCAACCGCCGGCGGAATGGCCGATCACGACTGCGGCATCCCTGCGAATAAATTCCTGCTTTCGCAAATGGTCCAGCGCGAGTGAAATTTCTTCGGCCGTCGCCCGGCCGGCGCGCGCATAGTCCGCCTCGTCGCAGCCGCCCTGGTCCTCGACATAGCTGCCGCCGGTCGCACCGTGACCGAGCCGCTCCGGCACCAGCACGGCAAAACCGCGCGCGACGAGATGCGCGGTGAGCGCGCGGTATTCCGGTTGCGGCATTTGCGCGCGACGCAAAACATTCTGTGTCGAGGCGTGGGCGATCACCGCAAGCCGGAACGGACCCGTGCCTGCGGGGCGAAACAGCAGGGCATGCGCCGCAATCTCGGGATCCGGCGACGGCACGCGCCATTGCTGACGGCGAAACGGCTCGCCCTCCGTGCCCGACGGCCCAAACGTGACCTGCGCGCACAGAGGTCGTGCAATCAGAAAGGCCAGCACAGGCAGGAGCGCGAGGGTGTTGAACAGCCGCATGAATTCCCGCAAGGCGATACAGAGAACGACAGCCAGACTAGTAGGAACGAATCATGATGGGCGGACTTTCTGCGCTGCCATTGCCCTCCATTCGTTGCCGCCAAGCAGTTTTGCACCGACGCATGGCAGGCCGTTACCATTCGAGCCGGCGGCTTGTCCTCTTTCGGTACAACATGGGTAAAATACTGATGCAGAAAGTCCACAGGTTAACCCATAATTAACGATAGGTCTTGCCGCCGGCGCGGCGACTTGGTTTGATTGTCTCCATGAGCACAACCCTGATCGAGGTCCGGCCGGCCAAAGCTGCAGATGCAACTGCGGTGGCATCGACCCATGACGAAGCCTGGCGCTCGGCCTATCAGGGCATCATTCCCGGCGCTGAGCTGGAGAAGCTGATCAACCGCCGCGGCCCGCAGTGGTGGGACAGCGCAATCCGCAAAGGCAGCCGCGTCAGCGTGCTCGTGTTCGGCGACAAGATCGCGGGCTACGCCAATTACGGCCGCAACCGCGCCCGCAGCCTGCACTTCGACGGCGAGATTTACGAGCTCTACCTGCGTCCGGAATTCCAAGGTCTCGGCTTCGGCCGCCGCCTGTTCGCAGCCGCGCGCCGCGATCTGATGCAGAGCGGGCTGAAGAGCATGGTGGTGTGGGCGCTCTCGGACAACGATCCGGCCACCGAGTTCTACCGGGCCCTGGGCGGCCGCATGGTGGCGCGCTCCTCGGAGCGTTTCGGGCCGAAATCGCTCGACAAGGTTGCCTTCGCTTGGACCAATTGAGCTGCTGAAAGTCTGGGCGGCAGCGTTTCCATCCGTCGATACCGTTGCCTTTTGAGCCGGTGATCGCTGGATTCATTATTTCACAAAAACAACGATGGATCAGCGGGCCAAGCCCGCGTATGACAGCGCCAAATCGCTGCCGGGCGCGATTTCACCTCGGCAATAACGGAGCCTTGAATGCGTATCGATGCGGTCTCGATCGGAAAAAACGTACCCCACGACGTCAATGTCATCATCGAAGTCCCCGTGGGCGGCGAGCCGATCAAATACGAGATGGACAAGGAGGCCGGCACGCTGGTGGTCGACCGCTTCCTCTACACGCCGATGCGTTACCCCGGTAACTACGGCTTCATCCCGCATACGCTGTCCGATGACGGCGATCCCTGCGACGTCCTGATCATCAACACCCGCGCCATCATCCCCGGCGCCGTCATGAGCGTGCGTCCCGTCGGCGTGCTGTTCATGGAAGACGAAGCCGGCGGCGACGAGAAGATCCTGGCGGTGCCGTCGTCCAAGCTGACGCAGCGCTACGACAAGGTGAAGAGCTATTCCGATCTGCCCGACATCACGCTCCAGCAGATCCAGCACTTCTTCGAGCACTACAAGGATCTCGAGAAGGGCAAGTGGGTGAAGATCCTGCGCTGGGGCGGCCCGGAGGAAGCGCACAAGCTGATCCTCGAGGGCATGGATCGCGAGAAGAAAAAGAAGGCGTGACGAAATAACCGTCATTCCGGGGCGCGCGAAGCGCGAACCCGGAATCCAGAAGTTTGCGGCGCGAGATTCCGGGTTCGGCTCTTCGAGCCGCCCCGGAATGACCGACGTACCTACACCGCCGGCTTTGGCAGCCCCGTGATCGCACACGCGGCGCGTAGCGTGTTCACCAGCAGACAGGCGACCGTCATCTGGCCGACGCCGCCGGGCACCGGCGTGATGGCGCCCGCAACCGCAAGCGCTTCCTGATAGGCGACGTCGCCGACGAGGCGGGTCTTGCCGTCGTCTTTCGGAATCCGGTTGATGCCGACGTCGATCACGGTCGCGCCCGGCTTCAGCCAGTCGCCGCGCACCATCTCTGGCTTGCCGACCGCGGCATAGACGAGGTCGGCGCGTTTCACCAGACCAGGCAGGTCGCGCGAGCGCGAATGCGCGATCGTCACCGTGGCATTCTCGTTCAGCAGCAACTGCACCAGCGGACGGCCGACCAGGTTGGAGCGGCCGATGACGATGGCGTTCATGCCTTCGAGCGAAGCGTGCACGCTCTTGGTCAGGATGATGCAGCCGAGCGGCGTGCAGGGCGACAGCGCCTCGAAGCCGCCGGCGAGCCGGCCGGCATTGTTCGGATGCAGCCCGTCGACGTCCTTGGCGGGATCGATGGCATTGATGACGGCCTCGGTGTTGAGGCCCTTCGGCAGCGGCAGCTGCACCAGAATGCCGTGCACGGCGGGATCGCGGTTGAGCCTGGCGACGAGCGCCAGCAGATCTGATTGCGAGACGTCGGCCGGCAGCTTGTGCTCGAACGAGGCCATGCCGGCGGCCTGGGTCTGGGTGTGCTTGGAGCGGACATAGACCTCGCTCGCGGGGTCATTGCCGACCAGGACCACCGCAAGCCCCGGCACCAATTGGTGCTCGCGCTTGACGCGGGCGACCTCGTCGGCGACGCGGCCGCGAAGTTCCGCGGCAATGATTTTTCCATCGATGATCTTGGCCGTCATGTCAGTTCCCTCAGTCTTTCGATTTGGCCGAGGCGAGCTGGCGCAGGGCTTCGCCGAGCCGCACCGGATCGCCGTCCACCGCAATCTGCTTCAGCCGCGAGGTCGCCCCGGACAAAAGCTTGACGCTGGCCTTGGGCACACCAAGCGATTTCGCCAGCAGGACCAAAACAGCCTTGTTGGCCTCGCCGCCATCGGCAATGGCGCGCACCCGCACCTTGAGCACGCTGCGGCCGTCGGAGAGTTGCTCGATCCCGTCGATGTCGTCGCGGCCGCCGCGCGGCGTCACCCGCAGCGCGATGCTGACGCCCGCGGTTGAGGTGCGCCAAGGTTCCTTGCAAGCTTCTCTAGCGACCAAGGCGCTCCAGCCTGCCTAGACCACATTCGGGTAGATGTAATACAGGATCACCCGCTCGACGAACATGATGAGCAGGATCAGGATGATCGGCGAGATGTCGAGGCCGCCGAGACTGGGCAGGAAATTGCGAATCGGTGCCAGCAGGGGCTCGGTGATGCGGTACAGGAACTCCGCCACCGCGGAGACGAACTGGTTGCGGGTGTTCACTACGTTGAAGGCGATCAGCCAGGACAGGATCGCGGCGGCGATCAGCAGCCAGACGTAGAGATCGAGCACGATGATGACGATGTCGAGAACGGCACGCATGGCTTTTGAAATCTCTGGCTTCGGTGGGGATTGACGGCTTGTGCTAGATATCGGTTCCGTCAGGCCCAAACAAGGGAAGTCGGCGCCCGGATGGCTAAAACCGGGTTACACCTGTCCTTGACTTGACCTTGGCGGGGACTTAAATGGCGCCCGGTTGTCGGCCGCATTCACCAGAGCGGCCAGCAAACGGGGCCATAGCTCAGCTGGGAGAGCGCGTCGTTCGCAATGACGAGGTCGGCGGTTCGATCCCGCCTGGCTCCACCAGCCTTCGCAGGCTACGCCTGCTTCGGCTCGGCAAGCCCTCGCGTGGCGAAGGCTGTCCCGCCATAGCCCGCAGGGCGACGGCGGACCCTCTCCACCAATGCTCCTACCTCCCCGTAAACCTTGGCGGCCGTTTCTCCATGAAGCTCGCCACACCCTCCCTGAAATCGCTACCGTTCAGCGCCACCATCATCTCCCGATTCGCCTCGATCATGGCCTCGGCAAGCGTCTGGAACGGCACCTCGTAGAGCTGCCGCTTGATCACGGCCATTGCGCTCGGCGAGACGAGATCGGCGAGATCGCGCGCATAGGCATAGGTATCCTCGCGCAGCTTCTCGGGCGGGCAGAGCCGGTTGACCAGCCCGATCCGCAGCGCCTCCTCGCTCGACACCCGCCGCGCGGAGAGCAGCAAGTCCATCGCATTGGCATGACCGACGATGCGCGGCAGCATCCAGCTGATGCCGTGCTCGGCAATCAGGCCGCGCCGCGCGAAGGCGGTGGTGAACACGGTGTTGTCGGCGGCAAAGCGCAGGTCGCAATAGAGCGCATGGACGAGGCCGATGCCGGCAGTCGCGCCGTTGAGCATGGCGATGACCGGTTTCCTGATCGAAGGATAGTAGCCGTAGCGCGTCTGCCAGTCCGGACGACGGTTCATGTCGAAAGGTGGCAGGTTCGATGCGCGTCTGACGTCATCGGGATCGAGCCCCTTGAGCGCATCCATGTCGGCGCCGGCGCAGAAGGCGCGGCCCGCGCCGGTGAGCACGATGACGCGGACATTGTCATCAGTGCTCGATGCTTCCATCGCGTGGCGTACGTCGCGCTCCATGACCGGCGTCCACGCATTCATGCGGTCCGGGCGGTTGAGCGTGATGGTCGCGATCCTGTCGCTCACCTCATAGAGAATGTGTTCGTAGGCCATGGCGCTCTCCCTTGTTCGCCGGCGCACTTTCGCGCGCGCTCGTTGCGAGTGAGCCTAGCATATCAAGGGATGAGGCAAGGGCTTGCGCCAAGGAACTGCGCGAAGGCGCGATCACTCGGCGGCTTGCGCCAGCACCGGCCGGCACGCCAGCCAGCCGTCGATGAAATGATCGAGCCAGGCGCGTTCCGCAACGTCGTACACGGCACGGTCCGCGAAATGATGATGCCGCTGCCGCGCGCCGGGCGCGCTGAAGCCGTCATAGCCGCGCGTCGTCCAGCAATGCATCATCGCGTAGGTCACATCAGGGTGAAACTGCACGCCGAAGGCATTGCCGGCGCGGAATGCCTGCACCGGAAAATCATCGCCTTCCGCAAGCAGTTCGGCGCCTCGCGGCAGCTCGAAGCCTTCGCGGTGCCAGTGATAGACCTGCGCCGGCCAGTGCGGGCAGAGCGCATGTCCCGCGGCAGTCGGGCGGATGGGATAGTAGCCGATCTGGGTCAACGCCTCCGCGTGCGGCGCGACGCGGGCGCCGAGCTGCATCGCGAGCAGCTGCGCGCCGAGACAGATGCCGAGGAACGGCCGCTGTTCGCGGAGCGGAATTTCGATCCAGTCGATCTCGCGGCGGATGTAGTCGTCGGGATCATTGGCGCTCATCGGCCCGCCAAAGAACACTGCGCCGGCATGCCGCTCGAGCGTCTCGGGCAGGGGGTCGCCGAAGCGGGGACGACGAATGTCGAGGCGATGGCCGAGCGCGCGCAACGCATTGCCGACCCGGCCCGGCGTCGAGGATTCCTGGTGCAGGACGATCAGAACCGGCAACCGGGCTTCGGAAGCGGAGGCGGCCGCGCCCGGCGTCCTTCTGGGGAAGGGCACCAATTCTGCGCCACCAAACCTGTTCGTCCGGAACGACATGGCCTCTGCGAGTGCTATCGGTTCAGTCCAGCAGCATAGCTAAGCGATGGTTAACATCGTGTGAGTTCGCGCACACATGCGCCTGCTATCAAGCAAGCTCCGGGCCACTACGGGTGCTCCAGGATTTCTCTAAAGCGCGATGAGATTAGGATGAATCGTCATCGCGCTTTAGGTTGTTGTTTGAGCATGAACTTTTCGGAAAACCGCCGCGCACTTTTCCGGATCATGCGTTAGTGCCTGCGCCTCTGGAACCGGCTGGTGGCGGCCAGGATGAAGCCCCGCGGGAAGAAACGCAGCGCGAACGGCACAATCTTGATGCCCAGACCCGGCAGCACTGCCCGTTTGTTGGCCATCAGGCCACGATAGGCCTCCCGTGCGACTTCGGCGGCAGAGACGTTGAGGACGGCCGTATCATGTCCGGCCCCAACACCGGCGCGGGCCTGGAATTCGGTGGGCACCGGACCCGGGCAAAGCACGGTGACGCGGACGCCGCGGGGGGCGAGCTCCGCCCGCAACGCTTCGGTGAATGAGATCACATAGGCCTTGGACGCGTAGTAGACGGCCATGCCGGGGCCGGGCAGGAAGCCGGCGACCGATCCGACATTGAGCAGACCGCCCTTGTTCTTGATGAGCTGATCGGCAAAGCGCAGCGACAGATCCGTCAGGGCCCGGACGTTGACATCGACGATGCCGACCTGCTCGACGCGATCGCGCTCGATTGCATCGCCGAACACGCCGAAGCCGGCATTGTTGACGAGATGATCGAGCTCGACGCCTTCGGCCGCAAGCGCCGCCGCGATTTTTTCGCCGGCATCCGCCTCGTGGAGATCGCAGGCGATCACGATCGGCTTCTTGCCGCCCTTGGCGGCGAGCTCAGTCGCGAGCGCCACCAGCCGGTCCGCCCGTCTCGCAGTCAATGCGAGCCGATGGCCATTGGCGGCAAACACACGCGCCAGCTCCAGGCCGATGCCCGCCGAGGCACCGGTGATCAACGTTACCCGCTCAGTCACGATCGAAGTCTCTTGAATTGAGATTTTTTGGCCCCGCAATGGCGGAACGAGAGCATAAGCCGTGCGCGACAGGCAAGCGGCGCTGCCGGCATGGCCGCCTGAGCAGATGACGGGCAGAGCTGAAAACCGCTGATTTGCTGATGAATTCGGGGCGGGCGGCGGATAAATTAAAGTTTCGTCATGTGTCGACGCAGGCCGCGCTGAGCCAGGCCGCGACGGATCAGCCGCCGACCGCGCTGTCCTTCACCTGACTGCCGGCGCGATCGGCAACGGTACGCTTCAGGTCGATCCGGTCGCGCTGGGAGATCCCGAGCAGGTCGGAGGCGCGCCAGACGACATTGTCCTCGAACTCCGTGACCTGCCCATCGGCATAGACCAGCTCCCACATCATCTGGACGATGCGCTTGCGACCCTCTTCGTCGAGCGAGCGCATGATGACGCTGGTGAAACGATAGAGGTCGACCGCCTCGCCCTCGACCTCCGTCGCATCCGCGATCAGGCGATCGGCAGTGCCGCGATCGAGCCCGAAATGGCTTTCGATCAGGCTATGCAGCTTGCGCTGCTCGGTCGCCGTCGGCTGGCCGTCCAGCGAGATCACGTGGATCAGGAGTGCGGTTGCCGCGAGCCGATAGTCGCTGTCCCCGAACGCGCGGTCCGGGGCATGAGGGGCGACAATATCGGCAATGAACTGGCGCAGGCCGTCGAGCATGAGATCCTACCGAAATCGATGCGGCCGCGAGGAGCGCGGCCGCCACCAGCATTATATGAGCGGGAAACCCAATTGGCGCAATGTGCGTCAGTCCCGCGCGCGTATTACGTTTCGGCAATCTGGGGGTGCCGTCATGGGCCTGTCCCGGCCATCCACGCGTATCCACAAAGAAAAGGCGTGGATGCCAGGTCATGCCTGGGCGTGACGGCTGATGGTGTGACGCGCATTCGTCTCTACATCGTCATTGCGAGCGCAGCGAAGCAATCCAGAATCTTTCCGCGGAGGGATTCTGGATTGCTTCGTCGCAAGTGCTCCTCGCAATGACGGAGACTGTGGCGGGCGCCGTCAGTCCCTCACGGTATCTCGTACACCACCATCTTGTCGGCGATGCCGCGCAGGGCCGCCTGCTTCTGGATCGGCTTGATCGCACGCCGCTCGAGCACCTCGGCGACTGCGGGCGCATCCAGCACCGGGCCGGTGATGTGGATCTCCTGTGCGGTCGACAGGCTCTGCACGCGCGCGGCGATGTTGACGGTCTGACCGAAATAATCCTGCCGCTCGTTGAGCATCACCGCAAGGCATGGACCTTCATGGATGCCGATCTTGACGATGAGGTCGGCGGTGCCGCGTTTCCTGTTGAGCTCATCCATCGCCGCGCGCATCCGCAGGCCGGCAACGATCGCGTGCTCGGGACGGACGAACGTCGCCATCACGGCATCGCCGATCGTCTTCACCACCGCGCCCTTCTCCGAGGAGATGATCTCCAGCAGCGCATGGAAATGCGCGCGCACGAGATCGAAGGCGGCGAGATCGCCGACCCGCTCGTAGAGCGCAGTCGAACCCTTCAGGTCGGTGAACAGGAAGGTCAGCGACGTGATCTGGAGCCGCTGGTCGAGGCTGAGATTGTCGGCCTTGAACACATCGCGAAACGTCTGGTTGGACAGCATCCGCTTGGCGGTGAGGAACGGCTTGCGCTTGCCGATCAGATGATGGAGCGCCTCGGCCGCGATGAACACCGACGGCAGCACGCGCACGCCGGCCTGGTTCTCCAGCGACAACCGCAACGGACCCGGCCGCATGACTGTGGTGCCCGTCGGCGCCTGCACCTTGTTGTACATGATGGCGAGTTGCTGGCGATCCCTGGTCGGCTCGCCCTGGACGTCGATGAACTGGGCCGCGTGCGTCACCGGCTCGAAGATGATGATGAAGTCGCCGGGCAGCTGCAGCGACATCGTTGCCTTCTCGCCGGCCGGCAGCTCCATCGTGTCCAGCGTCACCTCGTTGGCGAGCGTTGCGAACGATTCCTTGTTGAAGTCGACGCCGGAGCTCCAGAACACCTGCTTGAAATACTCCCACACCGGCAGCGAGTCGGGATCGTGCGCGGCGATCCGCCGGACACGCGGATTCACCGTGAAGGAAACCTCGACCTGATCGTCGACGGAGGCCCTGTAGCCGCAGGCGCAGAGCGCACAATGATAATCGTCGGGCTTGAGCGCCTTCAGCGTCGAGTGCGCGCCCAGCACGCCGCCGCAGCCCGGGCACAGCACGTTCCAGCCGAGATCGAACAGCCCGAGCCGCGCCGCGTGCAGAAATGCGGAGATGACGCGCTCTTCGTCGAGGCCATGCTGGCCGGAGAAGTCGAGCACGTTGACGCGATTGAGCTCGTGATCCTCGCCACTGTCGATCAGACGCGCAATCGCGTCGACCACCTTCGCATCGGCGGTCTGCTTCAGAACGGAGAACTGGGCCTGGATGTCGCTCATGGCGGAACTCTAGCTGGGGTAATCACGCCTTCGGCCGGACGAACGCCTGTCACCGACGCGTGATGCGGAACATGGGTGAATGGTCCGGCTGGGTCGTGACGACGCCGAGCGGGATCACGGGATTCGCATCGGCGAGCTCGATGCGGAACGCTCCGATCAGCCGGGCCAGCGCCAGCACGGATTCGGCCTGCGCAAACGCCGCGCCGATGCAAACGCGAGGACCCGCGCCGAACGGCAGATAGGCAAAGCGATCGGGCGGCTCCTTCGACATGAAGCGCTTGGGAATGAACGCGTTGGGCTGATCCCAAAGTTTCTCGTGCCGATGCAGCAGCCATGGCGCGATCATGATGATGTCGCCCTTGCCGATCTCGATGCCGGCCGCATTGTCCTTGTCGCGCGCAGCCCGCGCGACAAGGAAGGCGGGCGGATAGAGCCGCATGGTCTCATCGACCACGGCACGGGTGAATTTCTGCCGGTCGATGTCGGCGATGCTGTCGAGATGTTCGCCGCGGGTCTCGGAGGCGACCTGCTCCTGCGTCTCCGGATCGAGCGCGAGCAGATAGAGCGCCCAGAACAGCGCGGTCGCCGTGGTCTCGTGACCCGCGAGAATCATGGTCGCGACCTCGTCGACGAGTTGCGCGTCGGAGAAGCCCTTGCCCGTTTCGGGATCGCGCGCCTCGTCCATGAGATCGAACAGGTCGCGCGGCGGCGCGCCGTCCTTCTTCCCGGCCGCACGCCGCTCGGCGATCAGCATCGCGACGAATTCGGTCCAGCGCGTGCGGAAGCGGGCGCGGGCAAAATCCATCGGGCTCGGCCAGGACACCGGCAGCACCATGTCGAGGAAATACGCCCGCCCCAGCCGCTCGGCATACTCCATGATGAAGTTGCGCAAGGTCGGACCATGCCGGTCCATGCCGAACGAGAACATCGTGCGTCCGGCGATCTCGAGCGTCATGCGCTGCATGATCTCGCGCAAGTCGACGGCCTCGCTCGTGCGGGCATCGAGCTTTGCGATGGTCTCGTCGAGCACTGCGGTCATGTGCGGGACGAGGTTCGCGGTGGCGCGCGGCGTGAACGCCGGCGCAAGTGTGCGGCGCTGAAACGTCCAAGAATGACCTTCCGCGATCAGCAAGCCGTCACCGAGCACGGGACGCAGCATCCGAATGGCGGCCGGCGTGCGCGTGTAGTTCTCGTAATTGCTGACCAGGATGTGCCGGATCGCATCCGGACGATTCAGGATGAAACTGTTGCGGAAGATGAAGCGGCCCGGAATGATTTCTTCCTCGTAGGCACGCTGCCCCCAGGTCGCGATCATGTTGCGCCGGATCACCGCGAGCTTGGCAAGGAACGACATATCGTCCGGCGCACGCGGTGGGGTCGGAGGGACGATGGGCCGACGCACGCTGGCGATATTCATGGCTCTCTCCCGCAGATGTGACGCAGCTAAACAGCTAGTAAGTCAGTTCGGCAACCGCAATCCTGTTCTCCGACGCAGGCCAGGCGCGCGCCACAATTCGTTCTTCGCCGAACTGGGCCACGACGTTACGCCCGGCCTCGGCGGCCGAAAGCCGCAGTGTCGCTGCCGCATCCGTGGGCACGCCCGGCTTGACGTCGGCGGGCTCCTTGCCGTCGAACAGCACCACGTCCCGCGGCAGGCCGAAATAGCCGCGCGGACGCGACATGATCACGACGGCTGCCGCCTCCTTGTCGGCCGGGCCGAACGGACGCGCGGCGCGCAGGTGCACGACGTCGGACGAGCGCGGGAAGGGCGAGCGATAGATATGCGTCGTCGGCGCATCCGGCGATGCCAGGACGAATTCAAGCGACCAGGCGGGATCGACCTGCGCCGTCCCCCAACGGCCGTCAGCGCCGGTCTTCGCGCTGTGCACGGCGTTGCCCTTGCGCTCGCCGGTTTCGGGATCGACGCGGAAGATCTCGACGGTTGCGCCCGCAACCGGGCGATTGGTGGCCACGCCGCCCGGCGTGCCCGTGACCAGGCCGTTCAGCCTGACGCTCTGCTCCGGCACGATCGCGATGCGATCCGGCTCGCGGCCGGCGATGAACTTGTAGATCTCGCGGAAGGCTCGCGGATGAAACGCCACCTCGCGATGGTCGAGCGCACCGAGCACGAGATTGGTAGCGCCCTTCAGCTCCGGCCCCTCATTGGTGACACCGGTGGGCGCGCCGGGCTTGCCGATGAAGCGGCCGTCCGCTTGCGCGTATTTGTCCATGCCGTCGCTGCGCAATGTGAGAAAAGCCACGCCCGGCGTCACCTCGCTCTCGCCCTCGTTCAGGCCGCGCAGGAATGGGCCGCGGCCGTTGAACTCGTTGTTGGGCTGCTCGTCGGTCGCGAATACGCCGTGATTGGGCGTGCCGCACAGGACGGCGTGACTGACATCGCCGGCACCGCCGCTTCTGATGACGTTGCGGATCGCATAGCCGCCGCGCGAGCTGCCGACCAGCGCCACGCGCGCCGCGCCGGTGCGTCGCTTCAAGTCGGCGATGGCGGCGGCGAGCTCGCGACGTTGATCCTCGGTCGAGGAGCGGTTCGCCTGCTCGACCTTGTCGTCGCTCCGCGCCAGCGGATCCGTGAAATTGATCGCGGCCATGCGGTCGCGCGCGATGCCGTTGGATTCCATCCGCCACAAGGTCGTCATCCAGAGCGCGTCATAGTCGCCATTGCCGTGGACGAACAGAATCGGAGGCACCTCGCTCGGCGTGGCGGCAGGTTGGGCCACCGCGCCCGTCCGCAAGCTCGCAACCGCGAAAGGCAAGCTGCCCGCCCCCAGCAGGATCGTCCGTCGCGACAGCTTCATTCTGTTCCTCTCCGGCATCACTATCTTTGCACCGCTTATACCTGCCTAACCACTGGACAGCGAAGGACTTTCGCAGGCATCACTGGACCGGCCGGAATCGCTGAAGCCAGTTCTGCCAGCCCATCTGGAAGGGGATATGACCGAGCAGCCGAACCGTCAGAAATTCGCCGGCGACGGCATCGCCGCGCCGCTGCGGTACACCGTGTTCCGGCGCATCTGGCTCGCCAGCCTGCTCTCCAATCTCGGCCTCCTGATCCAGGGTGTGGGCGCCGCCTGGGCGATGACGCAGATGGCGGCCTCGGCCGACAAGGTGGCGCTGGTGCAGACCGCGCTGATGCTGCCGATCATGCTGATCTCGATGCCGGCCGGCGCCATCGCCGACATGTATGACCGCCGTGTCGTCACCCTGGTCTCGCTCGCGATCGCGCTGACCGGTGCGACCGCGCTCACTGTTCTGGCCTGGTTCAACCTCATCACCCCGGAAACGCTGCTGGCTTTCTGTTTCGTAGTCGGCAGCGGCAACGCACTGTTCGGACCGGCCTGGCAGTCCTCGGTCAGCGAGCAGGTGCCGCCGGATGCACTGCCTTCGGCCGTCGCGCTGAACGGCATCAGCTACAACATCGCGCGCAGCTTCGGTCCTGCGGTCGGCGGCGTCATCGTCGCCGCGCTCGGCGCGGTCGCCGCGTTTGCCTGCAATGCGATCCTCTACCTGCCGCTGCTGGTGGTGCTGCTGCTGTGGCGGCGCAGTGTCGAACCGTCGCGCCTGCCGCGGGAGAAGCTCAATCGCGCCATGGTCTCCGGCGTGCGCTACATCACCAACTCGCCGCCGATCAAGATCGTGCTGCTGCGCACGCTGGTGATGGGGCTGATCGGCGGTGCCGTGATGGCGCTGATGCCACTGGTCGCGCGCGACATGCTGCACGGCGGCGCACAGACCTATGGCATCATGCTCGGCGCCTTCGGCATGGGCGCGGTCGTCGGCGCGCTCAACATCCACGAATTGCGCAAGCGCATGAGCGGCGAGGCGGCGATCCGCGCCTGCACCATTTCGATGGCGTTCGCGATGGCCGCCCTTGCCGTGAGCACCGAGCCGGTGCTGACCGCGACCGCGCTGGTGCTCGCCGGTGCCGTCTGGATGGCCGCCGTCGCGCTGTTCAACATCGGCGTGCAGCTCTCGGCGCCGCGCTGGGTCGCCGGCCGCTCGCTCGCGGCGTTCCAGGCCTCGATTTCGGGCGGCATCGCGATCGGCGCCTGGGGCTGGGGCCATCTCACCGACTATGCCGGCGTCGAGGTCGCGCTGCTGACCGCTGCCGGCCTGATGCTGATCTCGCCGCTGCTCGGCATCTGGCTCACGATGCCGCGCGTCGGCGCCCGCAACGAGGATGCCGACGTGCTGGCCGATCCGGAAGTGAGGCTCTCGCTGACGGGACGCAGCGGGCCGCTGGTGGTCGAGATCGAATACCGCGTCGCCCAAGAGAACGCGCGCGCCTTCCACAATGTGATGCAGGACGTGCAGCTCTCGCGGCAGCGCAACGGCGCCTATGGCTGGTCGATCGCGCGCGACATCGCCGACCCGGAATTGTGGACCGAGCGCTATCACTGTCCGACCTGGCTCGACTATCTGCGCCAGCGCAACCGCTCGACCCAGTCCGAACGCGCGCTGCACCAGGAGGCGATCGCCTTCCACATCGGCCCCGAGCCGGTGCGGATCCGCCGCATGCTGGAGCGCCCGTTCGGCTCGGTGCGCTGGAAGGACGAGACGCCGGACCGCGCCAACGAGGAGGTGCTGCCGGTGGTCGCAACCGCGGCGGGGAGCAGCACGTAGGTCTCGTCATTCCGGGGCGCGCCGTCAGGTGCGAACCCGGAATCCATTCCTCTCAGGCGTATGCGGCTCAATGGATTCCGGGTTCGCACTTCGCGCGCCCCGGAATGACAGTTACTGCCCATGATCCGTCAGCACCTTGTCGCAGCCTTTGCTCAGCCGGGTGCGGTTCTGCTTCAGGCAGGCAAGCACGGCGCCATCGCCATTGTTCATCACGGCACGGCAGAAGCGCGAGACATCGCGCGCGCAGGCGTCGTGGCCGGGCTGTTGCTGCGCGGACGCGGCCGACGTGCACAGGAGCAGGGAAATAACGAAAAGAAATCTTGTCATCGCGTAATGCCTCTTACCCGGAACGAATTGCGGGCGAAGCTAGTGCGACGCCCCCTCAGCCGCAACGGCTTTGTTGGCAGGCTGAATCGCGTGGCCCCGGCTCGAGGCCGGGACACATCGCGTGGGGAGCTAACCGACGCAACGATCGTTGTTGCGCGTTCGCTTACTGGCTGTCCTTCGCGTCAGCGACCTTGCGCGACGCGCCCTTGGCGAGATTCTTGTCCATCACCGCGCGGCAGCCGGCGCTGAGGTCGGAGCGATGCTTCATCATGCAGGCGGTGATCTTCGGGATGTTGGGAATTTCCGACGAGCACAGGCGGAAGGCATCGCCGGTGCACATCTGCTGCGCCTCCGCCGAGAAGGCGAAGCTCGAGGTCGTCGTGACAAGCGAGACGATGGCGGCAAAGCCCAGGGCCAGACCGGTGTCACGTATCCTGACAGTAAACGACTTGGTCATCTGAAGCTCCCATGGCACCGCAGCAAGCGGGCCCGTTGTTGATGGGAACTACGATGCTCCAGCAAAACAGTTTCCACCGTGATGATGGTCACAAGCCACACCCTGACTGTGACATCGGTCACTTTGGCGCACCTCGCTGAAATTCCTCCGCAACCGCTGTCGTGTTGGTGTCACGTTAACTGTTCCTTCGCATTAATGGCTCGTCGCGCGGGAAATTCCGCCGGTTTGGTTGCGTAATTGGAAAGAGTAACGATGCGTAATGCGTTGGGCCTGATGCTGGCCAGTGTAGTTGCGGCGGTCGTGATCGCCGCCGGCGGTTGGTTTTATTATTCCGCGCGCGCCGATCAGGGCGCTCCCAAGACAACGGCCGCCCGTGCCGCCGATCCGTTGCCGGCACCGGCGAAGCTCGCCGCCAGGAATGACGTCGAGACCACCGCGGCGATCGCGGCCAAGCCGGCGGCAGCCTCCGCCTCGGCGTCCGCGCCCGCCCCGGCCATGCCGGTGCAGCAGAAACAGGCCTGCGCCAATCCGAACGCGCTGGGCGTCGCCCGCGTGGTCGAGATCGACACCACCGGCGGGCCCGGCTTCGGCTTCGAGCACTTCAAGCAGTTCGACTTCCTGACCGACAAGGAGGTCGTGCTGACCTTCGACGACGGTCCGTGGCCGGTCAACACGCCCGCGGTGCTGAAGGCGCTCGCGGATGAATGCACCAAGGGCCTGTTCTTCTCGGTCGGCAAGCACGCGACCTATCATCCGGAAATCCTGCGCCAGGTGCTGGCCCAGGGCCACACGGTCGGCACGCACACCTGGTCGCATGTCAACCTGAACAGCAAGAAGATGACCGAGAGCCAAGTCAAGGACGAGGTCGAGAAGGGCTTCAGCGCGGTGAGGTTCGCGCTCGGCACCAACCCGGCGCCGTTCTTCCGCTTCCCGCAGCTTCAGCACAACCCGGCGATGGTGAGCTATTTCGGTACCCGCAACGTCGCGATGTTCTCGACCGACATCGACTCCTTCGACTTCAGGAAGGGCGCTACGCCGGAGAAGATCGTCGAGACCGTGATGACCAGGCTCGACAAGCTCGGCAAGGGCATCATCCTGATGCACGATTTCCAGAAGCACACCGGCGAAGCCATGCCGGCGCTGCTCGCGCGGCTCAAGGCCGGCGGCTACAAGATCGTGCAGATGAAGGCCAAGACCACCTTCCAGACGCTGCCGGAATATGACGAGGCGCTGATGAAGGATATGAAGGTGCCGACAGCAAGCACGACCACGCGTCCGATCTCGAGCGTGGTGCAGACGGTTTCGCAGTAAGCGGGCCCGATCAGGTCCAAACTCTTTGCGTCATGGCCGGGCTTGTCCCGGCCATTTGCTTTTGGGGGAAGCGACGGCTTACCAGTAGATCCCGTGGCGGTGCAGTTCGCTGATGATGCGGCGTTCGGTCCAGCTGCGTTTGTGCCTCGGCTTGTCTGCCTTTGCCGTGGTCTTGATGGCGGGCTTGGTTGCCGTGACCGGCGCGGAGGTCGTCGTGGGCGTGGTCACGGTCGGAGCGGCCGCCGCAGCCGGTGCGGAAAGCGACACCGCCGGCGGACGATCGGCATATTTCGGAGCTTCCGGCGCGACTTCGCTCACCTGCGTCGTTGTGGTGGTCGTGGGTTGCGGAGCGGAAGCCTGCTCGTTGGCGGCGGCGAGCGACAGGCTGCGTGGGCCGCCTGCCTGGGCCGATGCAGAGGCCAGGACCATGGCGGCAACCAGAATGATCTTGCGCATGTGAAATCTCCCCGTGTGGCGTAACCGGGACACTACGGGAGAACATGCCCGGCGTTATGTGACTATTGTCACTTGGACGGACGCACGATCTTGAACCCGCCCGATCGTCATCAGCACGCGGCCTGCGGTGAGCACGGATGAGTTGGGGGCGCTGGTGCCGCAAGAGGGATTCGAACCCCCGACCCCGTCATTACGAATGACGTGCTCTACCGACTGAGCTATTGCGGCGAACCCTGCCGGAGCCCGGACGGTGCCGGCCCCGATACACGCGCGCCCCTGATATCGGGCATGGCCCGAATTGGCAAGGACAAGCGGCGTTCGAAATGCGCCTCACGCGCCCCAGCGGGACCAGAATCCGCGCCAACCGCCGGCCTGGGCCTTTGGCGTGCCGATTTGTTCCGTAAATTCATCGCTCGGGCCCTCGTCGTCGATCCCGGGGTCATCCGGCGCGCGGACGATCGGGATCACGGCAGGGATGGGGGCCGGTCCGGGTTTGCCGAGGTCGGCACGGCTCCGGAACACCGGTGTTGCCGCCACCGGCGATGATTCGGCGGGCGCGGAGGCCGGCTTGACCGGCTCGGCGGGTGCAACCACCGGCTCTTCCTTGGCGACCTCCTTGGCAGCTTCCTCGACGTTTTCCTTGATGATTTCCTTGACGATTTCCTTGGCCTGCGGGGGCGCATTGTCCTGTGCGGCCGGCACCGGGGCCGGCTCAGCCACGGGCGGTTCCACCGGGCTTTCGCCCGGGTTCGCTGTCACCCGCTTCGGCGGCGGGGCCGCCAGCATCGCCTCCTCGAAGGCCGACGACTCGATGGTCGTGCCCTTGTCGGAGGGCAGGCTGGCGACCGGCGTCTGCCACTGGAAGGCGTCGAGACGGCCGGTGACCGGAGAGACCGGGCGCCAGCGATCGCTGACATAGCCGTCTGCGGTCCAGGCGGGATCGTGGCGGGCGCGCACTGCACGCAGGGTCCAGGCGCGGGCACGGCCACCGTCGCCATGCTCGGTGCGCCCGATTTCGGCCATCAGCAGCGCGACGCGCTGGGTCGGATCGTTGACGTAAGGCGCGAGCGCCTCGCGCGCACGGGCGAACTCGGAGGCATCGATCGCGGCGCGCGCGAGCGCGAGCCGGCCCTCGATGTGGCCGGCCTTGCCGGCAGCCGTCTTGTCGCTTGTCTTGGCCGCGAGCGTCTCGACCCGTTGCAAGCGCTGGCGGGCGGAATCACCGAGCTTCACATGCGCGTAGGCCTCGGCGAGATCGGGATGCGGATTGGCGAGCCAGGCCACCTCGACCAGCTTCATGGCGCGTCGCACCTGATTTGCCTCGCTCTCGAACTTTGCGGCGAGCACCGCGGCGGGCACCAGGGTCGGCGCGAGCTTGATCGCCTCCATCACGCTCTCGCGCGCGACGTCGCGGTCCATGGTCTCCAGTTCCAGCGCGCGCGCCGTGAGCAGCACGCCGCGCTGCCGGCGATAGGCCGCTTTGTCGATCAGGCCCGCGGACAGATTCGAATCGAGGATCGCGAGCGCACCGCTCCAGTCGCCGCGCGCGCAGCGGAAGCCGAGTACCGCATGCGAAGCCCAGGTCGAGGATGGCGACAGCTTGATCGCCTCCTCAGCGATCATCACCGCGCCGACCGCATCGTCGGCGCGCTGCGCCTCGATGAACAGGCCGCGCAGGCCGAGCAGGCGCGTGTCCTCGCGCTCAGCCATGGCGCGGAAGACGCGCTGTGCCTCGTCGCGCCTGCCTTCGAGCTGCGCCGATTGCGCGTGCAGCAGCAGCGCGAGCGGATCGTTCGGCGCATGCCGGCGCGCCGCCGCGGCGTGACGGCGGGCGAGCGCGGTGTCGCCGTGACCGATCGCGAGCAGGCCGTGGGTGATGGCATGACGGCCGCGCGCATGGCGCTTCTCATGGTTGCGGCGGCGCAGACGCCCCGGCATACGCCAGATTGTCGTCAGGATGCTCCAGGCGAGCACGGCGGCCACGGCAACGAGGCCGAACGCGAGCGCAAGCACCGGCACCGTCGTCTTGGCGCGCAGACTGCCCCAATTGATGATGACATCGCCGGTCTGGTCGGCAATCCAGGCGGCGCCGGCGCCCGCAAGCGCGATCAAGACAAGGAAGAGGACGATGCGAAGCATGATGATCCCTATACGCGCTGTTTGTTGCGCGAACCTTTATTGAGCAGGCTTGACCTGATCAGATCTGGCGAGATCCGCCATGGCATCGTCGGCGAATTTGCGGGATGCGGCGAGCGCGGCTTCGCGGGCGTCGGTCTTGTCGAGCCATGCCTGCGCAGGTGCGCGGTCGGCCTCTGACAACGTCTTCAGCTCGCGCCGCGCCTCGGCGAAATCGTTGCGCAGCGCCGCCGCCGTGACGCGCGCCACGATCGCACCGCGGTCATTGCCGACGGCGTCGGTGCGCTCGATGCGGACGAGTTTCGACGCCCCCGCCTGGAGACGCTCGACGATGCCGCCGCCGGCCGGGGCCTCCGCGGGCGGCGACAGCTTCGGCACGATGTTGAGCAACTCGCGACTCAGCGCGACCGGCGTCGGAATGCCGGACGATGCAAACATGTCGAGCGGCTTCAGCGTGTCGGGCTTTGCCGCCAGCGACCGCGCCGCGGCCAGTTGCGACGCGTAAGGATCGCCATGGCGAACGGCGACGTCGAGCAGGGCCGCTGCCACGACATGGCGCAGCGCCTTGTCGTCCATCGTCTTCGCATCGGCGATCTTCTCGCCCTGCTGCGCGAGTTCGGCCCGCTCGGTCCGGCTGGCACGCTCGAGCTGCGCGATGCGGTCGTTGAGCGCGGCAAGATCAGGCGCCGCCGCGCCCGGCGCGGATTTCGCGTCGTTCAGCGCGCTCGCGGTCTTGTCGGACTGCGCGCGCAGGCTGGCGATGTCGCCGCGCAGGGCGCTCGCGGACTTTTCCAGCGCGTCGATCCGCGCCGCCGTGGCCGGATCGGCCGCGGGCTTGCCGGTCCTGGCTTCGACCGCGGCAATGCGGCGGCTCAGCGCATCGACAGTGGCGCCCGTGACTTGCGGCGCGGCCGGCGGCGCCTGCACGGCGGGCCAGCCCAGCATCCAGCCGACCGCGATCACGATTGCGGCCGCGACGGCACCGGAGAACGGCGCGATGACCCATGGCGAAATCGGCGGCGAGATCGGTGACGAGATCGGCGGTGACACCGGATCGGACGCAGGGGCGGCCTGCGCCTCGGCAGGCTCCGGCTCGGAATCAGCCGGCTCGGACATCGTCTCCTCGGATTTGGCCTGCTCGGGCTCGGGGTGTTCCGGCGTCGGCTGAGTCCCGGGCTCGCCCGCAACCTGCTGCGGCTGGGTCGACACGTCGGTCGCCTCGAGATCGATGGTGGGCGGGGTGCGCTTGGCACGACCGGACTCCGGGGCCAATCCTGCGTCTTCAGGCTTGTCGTCGGCCATCGTGACGGTTCCTCACACTTCCATACCTGCACAGATCCTTGGGCGGACCCGATTACGCCGGACTCGGCCCGACCTCTTACGCCAAACGGGTGTGCAAAGCACGCTCCAAGGTGTCAAATAAGGCACTTTCATCCGGCGTTGCGGCGACCAGTACCTGCGACGCGCCGGCATCGCGCAGCACGCTCGCGATCGCCTCGGACAGGCAACATTGCGGGATCGCCAGCGCCGAGATTTCGACACCTTCGTCCCGCGCCGCGTCCAGGAACGCCCGCGCACTGCGCCGGGAGTAGTGCAGCACCGCCTCGACCCCATGGGCGGCAAAGCCCTCGCAGACCTCGCGCGGCAGATGTTTCACCGGTGCCATGCGATAGATCGTCTGCGTCACCACGCTAAAACCTTCCGCGCCGAGCTCGCCGCCGAGATCGCGCGACAGATCCGCCCCCGCGAGATAAAGCAGCGTGCTTTTTTTCTTCAGCAGCCTGTCGCGCGCGCTCTGAATCACCTTGTCGCGCAGGGCCGCCGCATCGCCGCCGGCGACGATCACCTCGGCAAAGCCGGCGTCGCGCGCCGCAGCCGCCGTGTGCTCGCCGACCGCAAACAGCGGCAGCGCCAACAGGCCCAGGTCCCGCAATTGCGGTGCGACGGCACGGATCGCATTGGCCGATGTGACGATGATGGCGCTGTAGCCAGTATCATTCTCGTCATGAAAAGCGACCGGCTCGAACTTGAGCACCGGGGCGAGCAGCACCGGATGGCCCCGCGCGCGCAGACTTTCGGCCGTCGCCTCATTGTCGGGATGCGGCCGTGTGACAAGAATGGACATCGCTTGTGTTCCCGAACCACGTGACGCGTGACCAGTCGCGCGTGACGATTGCGCAAGCCGACCGCGGAATGCTACCGGACGTACCAGAACTCTGCTTTACGGATGAGCGCAAGGCGCAAATTGGATAACAATTCGCCAATGCTGGTACTGGGTATCGAAACCACCTGCGATGAGACCGCTGCGGCGGTCATCGAACGCGCGCCTGACGGCAGCGGCAAGATCCTGTCGAACATCGTGCGGTCGCAGGTCGAGGAGCATGCCCGGTTCGGCGGCGTGGTGCCGGAGATCGCCGCACGCGCCCATGTCGACCTGCTCGACGGCATCATCGACCGCGCCATGCGCGAGGCCGGCATCGGCTTCGCACAGCTGGCCGGCGTCGCGGCCGCCGCAGGCCCGGGGCTGATCGGCGGCGTCATCGTCGGGCTCACCACCGCCAAGGCGATCGCGATGGTGCACGACACGCCGCTGGTGGCGGTGAACCACCTGGAGGCGCATGCGCTGACGCCGCGCCTTACCGACGGAATCGAATTTCCCTACTGCCTCTTCCTCGCCTCGGGCGGGCACACCCAGATCGTCGCGGTCACCGGCGTCGGCCAGTATGTACGGCTTGGCACCACGGTCGACGATGCCATCGGCGAAGCCTTCGACAAGGTCGCGAAGATGCTGGGCCTGCCCTATCCGGGCGGCCCGCAGGTCGAGCGCGCGGCGGCAAGCGGCGATGCCGCGCGCTTTGCGTTTCCGCGGCCGATGCAGGGACGCCCCGATGCGAATTTCTCGCTATCGGGATTGAAGACGGCTGTGCGCAACGAAGCGAGCCGGCTGGCCGAGATCACGCCGCAGGACATCAGCGACCTCTGCGCGAGCTTTCAGGCCGCGGTGCTGGATTCGACGGCGGACCGGCTGAGCGTCGGCCTGAAACTTTTCCGCGAGCAGTTCGGCGCACCGCGTGCGCTCGTGGCCGCCGGCGGCGTCGCCGCCAATCAGGCGATTCGCGGCGCCCTGCATGACGTCGCGCGGCAGGCCAGAACGCAACTGATCATGCCGCCGCCGGCGCTCTGCACCGACAACGGCGCGATGATCGCCTGGGCCGGCGCCGAACGCCTCGCGCTCGGCATGACCGACACGATGGAAGCGCAGCCGCGGGCACGCTGGCTGCTCGACGCCAACGCAACGGCACCGGCGGGCTACGGCAACACCCGGGCGGGATTCTAGCGATGACCGCGTTCGACTCCGTCGCAGTGATCGGCGCGGGCGCCTGGGGCACGGCGCTGGCGACCGTGGCGGCACGGGCCGGGCGCACGGTGACGCTATGGGCACGCAATGTCGAGCATGCGGCGCGGATTGCATCGACCCGCGACAATCCCCGGCTGCCCGGCGTGCGGATCGCGCCGGAGATCGTCGTGACGAGCGATCTGGCGCTCGCTGCGCGCGCCGACATGCTGCTGATCGCGACGCCGGCGCAGCATCTGCGCGGCGCCGTCAACGTGCTGGCCCCGCATCTGACAAAGCCGGTGCCGGTCGTCGCCTGCGCCAAGGGCATCGAGCACGGCACCCACAAATTCATGACCGACGTGATCGCAGAAGCCGCGCCGCATGCCCAGCCAGCGATCCTGTCCGGCCCGAGCTTCGCCGACGACGTCGCGCGCGGCCTGCCGACGGCGGTGACACTGGCGGCAACGGACGAGGCGCTGGCCAGAACGTTGGTGCAGGCACTGGGCTCGCCGACGTTCCGCCCCTATCACTCCAGCGACATCCGCGGCGTCGAGATCGGCGGTGCGGCCAAGAACGTGCTGGCGATTGCGGTCGGCATTGCCGTCGGGCGCCAGCTCGGCGCCTCGGCGCAGGCCGCGCTGACCACGCGCGGATTTGCCGAGCTGACACGCCTCGGCCGCACGCTCGGCGCACGCAGCGAGACGCTCACGGGCCTGTCCGGCCTCGGTGACCTCATCCTGACCTGTTCGAGCCCGCAATCGCGCAATTTCGCGCTCGGCCTCGCGCTCGGGCGCGGCGAGCAGCCGTCCGCCGGCAAGCTCGCCGAGGGCGAGTTCACCGCGCCGGTGCTGATCGAACTCGCAGCTTCGCAAAACATCGAGATGCCGGTATCAGAAGCGGTCGCTTCGATCCTGAGCGGCCGGAGCACGATCGACGCCGCGATCTCGGGGCTTCTGACGCGCCCCTTCAAGGCAGAGGAATGAACATGGCGTACTGGCTGGTGAAATCCGAACCGTCGGTGTGGTCCTGGGACCAGCAGGTGGCGAAGGGCGCCAAGGGCGAGGCCTGGACCGGCGTGCGCAATTTCACCGCGCGCCAGAACCTCGTGAACATGAAGAAGGGTGACAAGGCGTTCTTCTATCACTCCAACGAGGGCAAGGAGATCGTCGGGATCGCGGAGATCATCAAGGAAGCCTATCCCGATCCGACCGACAAGACCGGCAAGTTCGTCTGCGTCGACATCAAGGCCGACAAGCCGTTGAAGACGCCGGTGACGATGGCCGCGGTCAAGGCCGAGAAGAAGCTCGAAGCCATGGCGCTGGTGAAATATTCGCGCCTGTCGGTGCAGCCGGTCACGGCCGAGGAGTGGAAGCTCGTCTGCAAGATGGGTGGGATGTAGGTTTAGCTGCCGTAGCGCCGTAGATGGGGTAACGGGCTCCGCTGAGGCCTTCCAACCAGCCGCGCTAGCTACGGCACTATTTGATAGCGCGCGTCGCGCGGCTTGATTGGAAGGCAAGCGGTCGTCCCTCACATGATGGTGTAGCG
>NZ_WQNE01000041.1 GCF_009759665.1 Bradyrhizobium cajani | reverse complement strand
GCCCAACAGCCCGCCCGGTGGTACGCCCCCCGCGCCTGGCCTCCCGCCAGCTCCCTCGCCCCCGTCTGGAAATAAGCCATGAGGCGTCTTCGCCGTATCAAGATTCTCGCGACCCTGGGACCCGCGTCTTCGGACCTCGCGATGATCCGCCGCCTGTTCGAGGCCGGCGCCGACCTGTTTCGCATCAACATGAGCCACACCCCGCATGACAAGATGCGGGAGCTGGTCGCGACGATCCGCAATGTCGAGAGCAGCTATGGCCGGCCGATCGGCATCCTGGTCGATCTCCAGGGTCCGAAGCTCAGGCTCGGTTCGTTCGCCGAGGGCTCAGTCCAGCTCCAGAACGGCCAGACCTTCACGCTCGATTCCGACAAGGCGCCGGGTGACACCACGCGCGTCCACCTCCCGCATCCGGAGATCCTGGCGGCGCTGCGGCCCGGCCATGCGCTGCTGCTCGACGACGGCAAGGTGCGGCTGATCGCGGAAGAGACCTCGAAGGAGCACGCGGTGACCCGTGTCGTGGTCGGCGGCAAGATGAGCGACCGCAAGGGCGTCAGCCTGCCCGATACCGACCTGCCGGTCTCGGCGATGACGCCGAAGGACCGCGCCGACCTCGAGGCCGCACTCGTCACCGGGATCGACTGGATCGCGCTGTCCTTCGTGCAGCGCGCCGACGACGTGATCGAGGCCAAGAAGATGATCCGCGGCCGCGCCGCGGTGATGGCCAAGATCGAGAAGCCGCAGGCGATCGACCGTCTCGCCGACATCATCGAGGCCTCCGATGCGCTGATGGTGGCGCGCGGCGACCTCGGCGTCGAGCTGCCGCTGGAGCGCGTGCCGAGCCTGCAGAAGCAGATGACACGCATGGCGCGCCGCGCCGGCAAGCCGGTGGTGATCGCGACCCAGATGCTGGAATCGATGATCCAGTCGCCGGTGCCGACCCGCGCCGAGGTCTCCGACGTCGCCACCGCCGTCTATGAGGGCGCCGACGCCATCATGCTGTCGGCGGAATCGGCGGCCGGCAAATTCCCGGTCGAGGCGGTCTCGACCATGAACCGCATCGGCGAGGAGGTCGAGCGCGACCCGACCTATCGCTCGGTGGTCACAGCGCAGCGTCCCGCGCCGGAATCCACCGCAGGCGATGCCATCGCCGACGCCGCGCGGCAGATCGCGGAGACGCTCGACCTGCCCGCCTTGATCTGCTGGACCAGTTCGGGTTCGACCGCGGTGCGGGTGGCCCGCGAACGGCCGAAGCCGCCGATCGTGGCGATCACGCCGAACATCACCGCCGGCCGCCGGCTCGCCGTCGTCTGGGGCGTGCACTGCGTGGTGGCGGAAGATGCGCGCGATCAGGACGACATGGTGAGCCGCGCCGGCCAGATCGCGTTCCGCGACGGCTTCGTCCGTGCCGGCCAGCGCGTCATCATCGTCGCCGGCGTGCCGCTCGGCATCCCCGGCACCACCAACATGGTGCGCATCGCTTCGGTCGGGCCTGAGGGCGACGCGCATATCTGATTTCCGGGTCGCTCCGGAAAAAAATTGCGAAAACAACCCCATGCACAGTGGCCGGCGACTTCGGCGAGGGTGCTGCTTTTTCTCGAAAAGGCTTGCTCGACCAACGGCCTGAGCACGACGAGGCCTCCGCCTCGATCGCGCACGCGATTTTACGCCCCCACCAGCGCCTTCGCCGCCGGCAACAGCGTCTGCTGCACCACGAGGCCGCGGGCACGGGCATCCATGACGCCGACGGCGCGCAGCGCGAGCAGCGTCACGGTCTGCACGGCATCGCGCATCTTGGCGGGATCCTCGAGATTGTCTGGCGCGAGCGGCCCGACCAGCGCCTCATGGAGCGCACCGAGCAGCGCGGTTGCGGCGAGCGCGGTATCCTGTGCCGGCAGGTGACCGGCGCGCACGGCGGCATCGATCCGCGCGGCGATCTCGCCCGCGATCTCGCGCCGGCTGGCAAGGCGCGAGGCGCTGACATCGACGTCGACGGGCTCGGCGAGGATGCCCCAAGCCAGCCTACGCTGCGAAAGCGTATGGACCGCCACGGTGGTCACGGCAGCCGCCAGTGCCGAGGACGGGCCGGGCGCGGCGTCAGCCGCCCGGCGGATCGCCGCGAGCTCGTCGCGCGAGACCTCGGCGATCAATTCGGAGATCAGCTCGGCCTTGGAGGGGAAATAGCGGTAGACCGTTCCCGCCGCCACATTGGCCCGGACTGCGACCGGCGCGATCTGCACCGCCGCCATCCCGCCTTCCGCCGCCGCCTCGCGCGCCGCCGCCAGTATCGCACTGCGCCTGGCCGCAAGGCGCTTAACCACTTGATGCGTCCGCCGATAAACCATGGCGCGCTTCCTGTCCCACACGCCAGCCGCACGCCCTGCGGCCGAACGCTTCGTCACTTCAGTAGGTGCAAATCGTCCCGCAAGGACTGAACAACTATTCAGAGTGGATGACAAGATGCAAATGCGTGAAGCGTCACAGCGGAAGGGCTGGAGCGCCGAGGCCGCGCTGCAAAAGCTGCATAGGCGCGGCTCGCTCCCACCTGGCAACGACCTTGCTGGCCGGAGCTACCTACCGGGACTAGGAAGTCGGCCGGGATCGGAAGACGAGATGCTATTGCTGAGCGCGCCACTGCCTTGGAAGCAACCGAAGTTGCGCCACGTTGCTTTACATCTCTAAGCTATTCTGTAGGGTCTGCAACCGGACGTTGATATGAGCCGGCGCGCAATGTGTTGGCAGCGTCGACGCCCCGGGGCGGTGGTTGTGACTGGGGTTCGCAATACTTTCAGTGTCTGTTGGCGCAGAGCGAGTTCATGGCGCGCCCACCAAAGTCATCTGGCCAACTCATCATCAGACAATGTCGAAGGGTTCGAGCTGCCTTCCGCCGCTATCAAGCTACGGTGGAGAATCACATATGCGAACGGAGCGCACGACTTGAAGCGGCTCATGGGCTTCGTCCTCGCTCTCTTTCTCGCATTTCAATCGGCTGTAAGCGAAGCGCGATCTTGCAAACATTCGATGCGACGCGCGGTGGCTATTGCTTGCGTGGGCCCATCTTGTGACGGCGTTGCCGGGGGGCCCATCATTCCGCATGAGGGAGGCTTGGTCCGGATGGTTGCGAACGACCAAGCTCCTCTCGCCTACTTTCTGGATGAACTGCCGGATGGTTTCGATCCTTCCCAAGCGCCGAATGGCGCGAAAGAAGTCGCGATTGCCAGGGTGCGCGCACTCGACATTCCAGTCTGGCTAGGAAAGCGGGATCAATCCGGGATCACACCCACTCAACGTTCACGCGACAGGTATTTTATCCGAATACAGGTTCTTGAAGTACGAAGTGGCAGCGCCCCAGTAGGCAAGACGTATGAAATCTACTTTGGTGAATGGGGCCGCGAGATGATCTATCCACTCACGCCGGACCAACTCGCACGCGACTACGTCGTCGTCATGTACTCCGATCCGACTGATGGAAAGCACCGGCTTGTCGGATTTCCGGTCAACAGCACGCAGTACCGGGATTGGATGACTAAGCGCTCGGAATACTGGCGCTCGCAGTACAAGAAATAAGATCAACTGAAGGGGAATCGCGATGGCTTGGTCTGACGTCAGGATCAGGATCAAATTTTTCGGCGCGATAGAATCAAATTTGGAACCCACAGTCCGAGCACTTGAAGATACTCATTCGATCGCTCTTCGATCGCGATCGGCTCATTTGCCGGTGTTGCTCTCGTGCGGGAACGGAGCGAGCAACATGAAGCGGCTCATGGGCTTCGCTCTCACTCTGTTCCTTTTTCTCATGCTGATACCAGATCGTGCAGCAGCCGCTGAGCTATTTTCGGTGCGGTGTGAAGGTGGCGTCCCCGCCCGCCCTTACTTCGCGACGTTCGACGTCGATGCCAAAGCTGTCGTCTTTGAAACGCCGCCCATAAATGTCGAAACGAATTTCGGTATCAATGCGTTCTCAGGACAGATTGTCTCCTCAAACGATGGAAAGATTGAATTTGTGGTGCACGTCCTCCCAGGACGGCTCTACCTGATCCTTGATCGCAATCGAAGGACGATGACTTGGCCAGGATTGGATGACCCCACCTTTCGGCCGACATTGAATGACCGGTGCACCGTCACCCCGCCGAGAAGCATTTTGAGCTTCCGGGTTCGCGACCCAATTCAGCACCCGAGCTCGGTCCGCTGTGAAGATGCAGGTTACATGTACTTCACGATGGATGCCGCTTCGAAACAAGCGCTTTTCGAGCGCGGCAAGGAGGGAAGAGGGTATCGCGGCGAGGTCACGGATGCCGGCCAGGATGAGGTCACGCTGTCGATGAATTTCGATGTCCCTCGCCGGGTCGTATGGAGCAGAAGTCGCCAGACGATCACGATCGAAGGCATCGAGGGTGATGCATCGCGACCTCGCACCGTCATGCAATGCCAGGAAGTCCCGCCTCGAACCATGATGGAATTTCATAGAGACCCACAGCGGTAAGAGACGCCTCTACGACGGCAGCGATCCGCTTCAATCAATCGAAAGAAAACGAGCGACTGGCCGACCGTGTCTGACGGCATAAACATCGATGGAGCTTGGCTTTGAGATTCTCAATCGCTGGACGCGGAGCAAGCTGCACCATTCTGGTTCTGGCGCTGCCTACAGTCGGCCTTTCGGCCGAGGACCTGGACAAGAACCAGAACCGCCAAATCCGATCCGCTGCACATTTGGGCCCAATAGGCTCTCCGTCGAGAGGAGGTAGTAACATGGGGCACACGGCCGGACCTGAAGTGCCTCTTGCATATTTTCTCGATAAGGCTCCGAACGATATTCGCATTTCAACGCTACCCACCACAGCCACGGAAGTACTTCTGGCCAGGGTGCGACTGCTAGGCGCTGCATCCTATCTGGGCGGGCGCGTGGGGCGTGGGGGGCATCGGCAATATCCCCTCCCAAAAGAGATTTCTTTGCTCGCATCAGGATTGTTGAAGTCCTAAGCGGACATGCAGCCGTTGACTCGGTCTTCGAAGCGACGTTCGGGGCAGTTGATCAAACCCATTCCCTCATTCCGGTGCCGCGCACTCAACTCGAACTGGAGAAGGAGTACTTTGCGCTCCTATACGCGGACGATGGTGGTCAATGGCATCTAGCCGGATTTCCGATGGGCGAGGCTGAGTATCGGAAGTGGGAAGAGAAGTTTTGGAACGATGAGCGCGAGCGCATGCGCCCGAAGCAATAAGCGAAACGGCAGAGAAGCAAAAGAAACTGAGGATTTCTCGCACCCGGCCCGGCCCAAAGCCCGGCGGCCGCATGCTCATTCGCTGTCTTTCGCCCAAATCGCCCTCAAGAACTGAACAAATATTCAGAGTGAATGACAAGATGCAAATGCGCAGACGTGCGACACGCCATTCCAAAGCGCATGCAGACAGGTAAACGCATCCTTGCACAGCGTGGCCGTGGCGATCCGGTCCAGTTTACCCCAATTTAGAAGCGAACATGCTCTAGTTGCCGACGCTTGCGCGCTGTTGCGCGCTGACGCCCAGGCCCGAGAGTGCGATGTCGGTTTCCATCACAAGCACCATGCCCATTCGAGGCGTTGCACGCTGGCTCATGCCATTCTGCATCGGCGCCCTCGTCTACATGTTCTTTCTGGGCGTCGGCGACATCATGCTGCGGGATTCCGATACGCTGTGGCAGATCAAGGTCGGGCAGTGGATCCTCGAAAACCGCGCACTGCCCCATACCGACATCTATTCGTTCACGCGAGCCGGCGAAGCGTGGTTCTCGAGCTCCTGGCTGGCGCAAGTCCTGTTCGCACTGGCCTACGAGCCGTCGAACTGGTCGGGCGCGGTGATCCTGACATCGCTTGCGATCGGAGCGACCGCAGCGATCTTCATCTACCTGCTCGAGCCTTATCTGGAGCCTGCGCGCGCCTTCGTGCTCCTCACCCCGCTCCTCGCGATGTCGATGGGCCACTTTCTTGCCCGTCCGCACATGCTGGCGCTGCCGGTCATGCTGGCCTTTGTCGGCGGGCTGCTGGCGGCCGCCGATCGGCGCACTGCCCCCTCCTGGCTGCTGCTGCCCCTCATGGCGCTGTGGGCCAATCTTCACGGCGGTTTCGTCATGGGCCTGGCACTGATCGGCCCCATTGGCCTCGATGCGCTCGCGTCCACGGAGCGCAAGGACCGATTTGCACTGGCGGCGCGCTGGGCCTTGTTCGGATTTGCGGCGCTTGCCGCAAGCTGCTGCACGCCCTATGGCTGGAACACGCCGCTCGCAACGACCAAGATCCTCGGGCTCGGCAAGGCGCTCTTGATGATCCCGGAATGGGTGCCCGCCGATTTCAGCTCGCTCGATTTGTTTGGAGCCAGCCTGCTCGGATTGATCGCCATCGGCTACTACAGCGGGGTGGTGCTGTCCTGGACCCGTATTCTCTTGCTGCTCGGCCTGGTCTGGGCGGCACTCAACCACGTCAGAAACATCGAAGCCTTTGCGATGTTGACACCGCTCGTGCTGGCCAAGCCGTTCGCCGACCATTGGGGCGTGACGAGAACGGTCGCGTTCAGGGCGGCGGAATCCCGGCCCTCCCTTGCATTGACCGCAATCGCGGCGCTCGCGATCGTCGCGGCCGGCTGGAGCATCACACGGTCCTATGCCACGCCGTCCCGGTATGCCTTTATCGGTAACCACTCCCCCGCAGCCGCGGTCGACCTGCTCGAGCGGCGCCACGCAGAGCGTATCTTCAGCACGGCCCCGATCGGAGGTTATCTGATCTCCCGCAACGTCAAGGCCTTCATCGACGGCCGCGCCGAGCTGTATGGGGAGCGGTTCGTGCTCGACTATTTCGACGCCATCGAGGGCAAGAACGTAGACACTCTGCTGCGTCTGCTCGAAACCTACCGGATCGACGCGACGCTGCTGAACACCACAGTCCCCGCCTCGAGGATAATGGACCATTTGCCGGGCTGGAAGCGGCTCTATGCGGATGACATCGTGGTGGTTCACGTGCGCGACGACGCACCGGCGAAACCCTCCACGTCACGATGAGCCGCGAACTGGCCCGTTGATTCTCGCTGCCTTGTACGTGCGCGGACGCTTTGCTGCGTCTTGCAAACCAGCGCAGAAAAGAAAAGAGCCTCGTCTTGGACGAGGCTCTTTCGACTTTCGGTTCGCCGGCCTTACTTGAGGCTGGTCGAGATCGAGGTGAACTTGGTGTTCAGCGCCGTGCCGAGGTTGTTGACGACGGTGATGATCGCCAGCGCGATGCCGGCAGCGATCAGGCCGTATTCAATGGCGGTGGCGCCGGATTCGTCTTTCACGAAACGCGAAACGAGGTTCTTCATAGACTGCTCCCAAAGAGTACACGTGGCTACAACTGGTCCGGTCTTTTCGGCTTCCCAGCGCCGCCCGACCATGGAAAAAACCTAGTGGCAAAGAATTGCGCCGCAGTTAATTCAGCTGCGTAAACACGGAGCGGCTTGCGCGTATTGGCCGTTGGTAAAGGAGAATTGAAAACAATCAGTTAAATCGTCGGTATTCGGGGCAGGAACGAACTTGACGATTTACCCGAAGTTATGACCACGCGTGGTCCAATGCCGCCGGCTCGGCCTGAAGCGCGACGGGACGAATCGTTCATCGCGCTTCGGGTTATTGTTTGAGCATGATCTCCGCGCAAACGCGTTCCGCGTTTGTCGCGAGGGAAAACCGCTACACACTTTTCCGGATCATGCTCGACCGACAAGAACAAGCAGGACGACGAGGCGGCATGTCGCTTTCCTTTGCCAACAGCATCGCGGTGCAGAGCCGCGCACGCGCACTGGTGCCGCTGTGCGTCGGTGCCGGCGTCTATCTGTTCTTCCTCCATGTCGGCGACACGCTGCTTCAGGACTCCGACTCGTTCTGGCAGATCAAGATCGGGCAGTGGATCCTCGATCACGGCGCCATGCCGTACACGGATTTCTACTCCTTCACGCGGACGGGCGAGTCCTGGATCTCGACGTCGTGGCTGTCACAGGTGCTGTTTGCCTTCTCCTACGCGCAGTGGGACTGGGCGGGCCCGGTGATCCTCACCGCGGTCGCGATGGCGCTCACGGCTGCCATCTTCGTCCACCTGCTCGACGCGCAGATCGAGGCACCACGCGCGGTGCTGTTCGCGCTGCTGGCGCTGCTGCTGTCGATGCATCACGTGCTGGCGCGTCCGCATATCCTGGCGCTGCCCGTCATGGTGGCCTGGGTCGGCCTGCTGATGGCGGCGGCCGATCGCAGGAGCGCGCCGTCCTGGCATTGGCTGCCGCTGATGGCGCTCTGGGCGAACCTGCATGGCGGTTTCGTGCTGGGTCTCGCGCTGATCGGACCGATCTCGCTCGAAGCGGTCGAGCATGCCGAGAAGGGACGACGGCTTCGGCTGTTCATGCGCTGGGTGCTGTTCGGCGTCGGCGCATTGATCGCGAGCTGCTGCACGCCTTACGGCTGGCGGACGCTGCTGGGTGCGACCAACATCCTCAGTCTCGGCGAGCTGCTCTCGGTGATCTTCGAATGGATGCCGGCAAACTTTGCCACGTTCACGTCGTTTGAAGGCGCCCTGCTCGGCTTGATCGCACTCGGCTATTATCGCGGCCTCGTGCTCTCGGCGCCACGGATCTTCCTGATCCTGTTCCTGACATGGAGCGCGCTGACCCACGTCAGGAGCGTCGACGCCTTTGCCTTCCTGGTGCCGCTGGTGCTGGCAAAACCGCTCGGCGAGATGTTCCCGCGCGCGCCGACGGATGCGCCCGGCGCCGACCGCTGGCCGGCCCGCCATGTCACCGCGCTTGGCGCGCTGATGATCGTGGCCGCAAGCTGGACCTCGACCGTGCTCCATATGGGGCACCACCGCTTCGCCTTCACCATGACGCACACGCCCGTTGCCGCAGTAGACCTGCTCGAGCAACGCAAGCCGCAGCGCATCTTCAATGCCTATCAGTTCGGCGGCTATCTGATCTCACGCAACATCCCGGTCTTCATCGACGGCCGCGCCGAGCTCTATGGCGAGAAGTTCGTCATGGACTTCTTCAAGGCGACGGAGGGCAAGAAGCCCGAGCTCCTGCCTCGCCTGCTCGACGAATACAAGATCGACGCGACGCTCCTGGTCGCCGATGCGCCGGGCCCGCAGATCCTCGACCAGCTCAGGGGCTGGAAGCGGATCCATACGGATGATGTTGCGGTGATCCATGTGCGAACCGGCGCGCAGACCGATGTGGCGCCGGAAGCGGAAACCGCGAAGGGGGCTTTCAAGTAAGTGTCCGTTCAACAGACGACGTCAGGTGGATCGCGCAGCTGGATCTGGATTCCCCTCATGCTGCTGCCGGCGCTGTCGATCGCAACGCTCTTCGGCTGGGGCATCCTGATCTCCACCTTCGTCCATCCCGGCTGGATCGGGCTGAACCACATCGCGCCCGGCACTGACTGGATGGTGTTTTACGGTGCCGTCAGATCGGTGCTGGCCGGCAATCCTGCGCTGGTCACCGATGGCGACGCGTTCACCGCCTATCTCAACCAGTCGTTCGCATCATGGCTCACGGTGCCTCTGGCGTTCCGTCCATGGTTCTATCCGCCCAGCTTTCTCGTTCTGCTGCTGCCATTCGCGCCGCTTGGTTTCGTCGGCTCCTATGTCGCATTCCAGGCCGCGACCGCAGGCCTCCTGGCCTGGGCGCTTCGCAACCGGGCCGATCAACCGCGACTGACGCCCTGGATCATCGCGGCCGTGCTGATCTCGCCATCCGCATCTCTCAATCTGGCCGATGGACAATGCGCCTTTCTCGTCGCCGCGCTGCTGGTCGCAGGCGTCAGGCTGCTCGGACCGCGACCGCTCCTTGGCGGTGCAATCCTCGGGCTCCTGAGCTTCAAGCCGCAATTCTTCCTGCTCGTCCCGCTCGCGCTGCTGGGCCTGCGCCAGTATCGCAGCCTGTGCGCCGCCGCCTGCTCGGCATTCGCATTGGCGGCTGCAAGTGCCATGATTTTTGGCGTCGAATTGTGGCTGTGGTGGATACCGCAGGCGTTCAACAATCTGGTCAGCCCCGATGCAAAATGGCTGACCTATGGCCGCATCTGGGGTCACAGCGTGTGGGCCTGCGCGGTGCTGCTGGGCCTGCCGGAACGGCTGGCATCGATCCTGCAACTGGCCGCAATCCTTTCGAGCGCGGCAGCGACCTTCGCGGCATTTCGCTCCTCGCTCAGTACCGACAACAGACTGATCGTGTTGCTTGCGGCAACCGTGCTGGCGGCGCCGCATTCGGGGCCCTATGACGCGACGCTGCTGGCGGTCGCCATCGTGCTGTGGCTTGCCGCATCGATCGATACTCCGCGCTTTCGCGACTGGCTGATCGGGCTCGGCATCTGGATGGTGCCGTTGCTCAGTCCGGCGGTCTATATCCCGGCGGGGCGGCTATCGCCCCTCCTCATCGTCGCTCTCATCGGCCTCGTCTTCGGCACGTTGCGCAGCCCGGCGAAGTTCCTTGGCGAACACGTCACAGCGAAATAAAGCCGCTGGTGGTGCTCGCGATCTCCGGCGTCGTCTGCCCCGGCAAGTGGAGATCAGGGAGCTTCACTTCTCGGTGCTGACCGTCCCGGCAGGTGACGCGCCCGTTTGCCGTGCGGTAATAGCTGACGGTCGAACAGGAAGGCGCATCATGCCGCTTCGCAATCTCTTCATCGCATTGCTCGTCACGGTCTCGATCGGCGCAGCGCAAGCCGCGCCGCAATGGCTGAACCTGCCGCCGACGCCGACATTGCCCAAGGCAACGCAGAGCGGCTTCGCGCCCGTCAACGGGGTCAGGATCTGGTACGCCGTGTTCGGCCGCGGGCAGCCCGTGCTGTTGCTGCATGGCGGCCTCGCCAATGCCAATTACTGGGGCCACCAGGTCCGTGCGCTGCAACGGCACTATCAGGTCATCGTCATGGAGAGCCGCGGCCACGGGCGCAGCAGCCGCAATCAGGAGCCGTATGGCTACGACCTGATGGCCTCGGACGTGGTCGGGCTGCTCGACCATCTGAAGATCAGGAAAGCGGCGATCGTGGGCTGGAGCGACGGCGCGATCATCGGCCTCGACATCGCCATGAAGCATCCGGAGCGGGTGAGCAGGCTGTTTGCCTTCGCCGCAAACTCGGATCCGTCAGGCGTTGCGGACATTGCGACAAGCGACGTCTTCAATGCCTACATCGCGAGGGCCGGAGAGGAATACACGCGCCTGTCGCCGACCCCGACCGAGTACAAGAACTTCGTCGCGGAGATCACCAAAATGTGGGAGAGCCAGCCGAAATGGACGGCCTCGGACCTTGCGGCGATCAAGGTCCCGACCTGGATCGTGGACGGCGACCATGACGAGGCGATCAAGCGCGAGAACACGGAGTTCATGGCGGCGAACATTCCGGGGGCCGGCCTGCTGATCCAGCCGGAGGTCAGTCACTTCTCGTTCCTGCAGGATCCCGCGCAGTTCAATGATGACGTGCTGCATTTCCTCGGGCGTGGCGGTGAGCGCGCAACGCCGAAATGAGTGGCCTGTAGGGTGGGCAAAGCGCAAGCGTGCCCACCACGTCTGCCGCGACTTCCGAAAGATGGTGGGCACGGCGCAAGAGCGCCTTTGCCCACCCTGCGAAGCTGGCTTCAAGTCATTGCGAGCGGCGCTCTCTCAACACCGTCATTGCGAGCGCAGCGAAGCAATCCAGGGTGCCTGTGCGGAGGCGGTCTGGATTGCTTCGTCGCAAGAGCTCCTCGCAATGACGAGGCACTCGTGAACGCTGGCCAATAAAAAACGCGGCGTTGCCGCCGCGTTTTTCAATTCGATCTGCCGCCCGGCGATTATGCCTGCGGCTGGGGCTCCAGGCCCGGATCCGGATCGGGGCGCGGACGCGACTTGCCGGCCGGGGGCACGGCGGAGGCGCGCGGCGTGGTCGGCTCGAGCACGGACTCGCGGTTCGGCTTCTTGCCCTTCAAGAGATCGACGATCTCGTCGCCGGTCAGCGTCTCGAACTCGAGCAGGCCCTTGGCCAGCGTCTCGAGGTCGGCATGCTTCTCGGTGAGGATGCGGGTCGCTTCCTTGTAGCCTTCCTCGACCAGACGCTTGATCTCGGAGTCGATCTTCTGGACGGTCGCCTCGGACGCGTTCTGCGTGCGCGACACCGACATCCCCAAGAAGACCTCGTCCTGGTTCTCGCCGTAGGAGACGGTGCCGAGCTCTTCCGACAGGCCCCAGCGCGTCACCATCATGCGGGCAAGGCGCGTGGCCTGCTCGATGTCGGAGGCGGCGCCGGACGTCACCTTCTCGCGGCCGAAGATCAGCTCTTCGGCGACGCGGCCGCCCATCATGATGGCGAGGCGCGAGGTCATCTGCTCCAGCGACATCGACAGCTTGTCGCGTTCGGGAAGCTGCATGACCATGCCGAGCGCGCGGCCGCGCGGGATGATGGTCGCCTTGTGGATCGGATCGGTCGCGGGCACGTTGAGGCCGACGATGGCGTGGCCGCCCTCGTGATAGGCCGTCAAGAGCTTCTCTTCCTCGGTCATGACGAGCGACTTGCGCTCGGCGCCCATCATCACCTTGTCCTTGGCCTCCTCGAACTCGGCCTGCGTCACCATCCGCTTGTTGCGGCGGGCGGCGGTCAAGGCGGCTTCGTTGACGAGGTTCATCAGGTCGGCGCCGGAGAAGCCCGGGGTGCCGCGCGCGATGGTCTTGAGGTTGATATCCGGCGCCAGCGGCACCTTGCGGACATGCACCTTGAGGATCTGCTCGCGGCCGACGACGTCGGGATTGGGCACCACGACCTGACGGTCGAAGCGGCCCGGACGCAGCAGCGCGGGATCGAGCACGTCGGGACGGTTGGTCGCGGCGATCAGGATCACGCCCTCGTTCGCCTCGAAGCCGTCCATCTCGACCAGCAACTGGTTCAGCGTCTGCTCGCGCTCGTCATTGCCGCCGCCGAGGCCGGCGCCACGATGACGACCGACGGCGTCGATTTCGTCGATGAAGATGATGCAGGGCGCGTTCTTCTTGGCCTGCTCGAACATGTCGCGCACGCGGGAAGCACCAACGCCGACGAACATCTCGACGAAGTCGGAGCCGGAAATGGTGAAGAACGGCACGTTGGCTTCACCCGCAACCGCGCGCGCGATCAGGGTCTTGCCGGTGCCGGGAGGGCCGACCAGCAGCACGCCGCGCGGAATGCGGCCGCCGAGGCGCTGGAATTTGCCGGGGTCGCGGAGGAATTCGACGATCTCCTGGAGGTCCTGCTTGGCCTCATCCACGCCGGCGACGTCCTCGAAGGTGACGCGGCCATGCGCTTCCGTGAGCATCTTCGCACGCGACTTGCCAAAACCCATCGCCTTGCCGGCGCCGCCCTGCATCTGCCGCGACAGGAAGATCCAGACGCCGATCAGCGCGATGAAGGGCAGCCAGGAGACCAGCAGCGAGACGAACCACGGCACGTTGTCGCCGGGCGGCTTCGCGGTGATCTGGACCTTGCTGTCATAGAGACGCTTCACCAGCGTCGGGTCGTTCGGCGCATAGGTCTGGAAGCTCGAGCCGTTGGTGAAGGTGCCATGGATGTCCGGCCCCTGGATCACCACGTCGCGCACATTGCCGCGGTCAACCTCGCTCAGGAGCTGGGAGAAGGCGATGTCCTGGGAGGAGGCGCGCTGACCCGGATTCTGGAAGAGCGTGAACAACGCCAACAGCAGCAAAACAATGATGACCCAGAGGGCGAAATTGCGCAGATTGGCGTTCATCGATCTTCCTTCGTGGTCGCGCGGATCGCGGCCCTGATCCTTCGGGAGTTACTTGACCCAGTCACTTGGGCTGCGAGGAAATCCCCAAGGAATCCTCATCGTTAGACGCATACAATTTAGGTGCCGCCCCGGTCGCTGCCAAGGGAACGAGATGGGACTATTTATCCCATCTTAGAGCGATTCCCGCTGAAATAATGGCGACCTGGCCGGGGTTTTTCCTGCCTGGTTAAGGTGTCCTGACACGGTACATCTGAAACGGCCGGTGTCATGATCCGCCCTTGCCTCGCCGCGTCGGCGCCGGCGCGATGTGGATACGCCCCCCGGCAAGGCTGATCAAGGCTCCCGCAAGGGTCTGCTTCAGCATCGGCCGGCCATTTGCGGCTGTACGGGGGCCCGCGATGGCCTGATCGAGCGCGGCCAGGAGAGCTTCGACCTTGCCGAGTTCCGCCGGCCCCTCGTGCCCGAAGGCGTTGACCGCCCGCAGCAATAGCCGCAGCCGGACCTCCTCCGGCAGGGCGGCAAATGCCGACGCATCGAAGCTCCGCGCGCCCCGGAGATGCGGCGCATCGCCGCGATCCCGCACGCGGAGGAAGCGCTCGGCGCCGTCGGCTAGCACCTCGACCGCCGCGTTGGCGCGCGCCAGCCGCGCCGCAAGCCGCGCCAGATTTCTGACGTCGCCGCCCTCGGCCGCGAGCTGCGGCAGCAGCGCGCGCAGCCGCGGCCGGGTGAAGGCGGTGTCGCGATTGGTTGGATCATCGGCGAAGCCGACCTTGGCCCGCTTCAGCGTCGCGACCAGCTGCGACTTCGCGACATCGAGCAGCGGGCGCGCGATGAGGATGCCGTCGCGCTCGGACAGACGCGCCATCGCCGACAGCCCGGCAATGCCGCTGCCGCGCAAGAGGCGCATCAACAGCGTCTCGGCCTGGTCGTCGCGGGTGTGCGCGGTCAGCACGTGGCTGGCGCCGGCGGCCCGCGCGGCCTGCGCGAGCAGGCGGTAGCGGGCTTCGCGCGCGGCCGCAGGCAGTCCCGTCTTCGGCTTGGCGCCGCGCCAGCGCAGGGTCCGATGCGGCAGGCCGAGCTCGGCGGCCAGCCGCTTGACCTCGCGCGCCTCGCGCGCCGCCTCTCTCCGCAGGCCGTGATCGACGGTGACGACGGTGAGGTGCGGGCCGCGGGCAAGGCTGCGCTGCCAGCGCGCCGCGAGCCACATCAGCGCGACCGAGTCGGGCCCGCCGGAGACCGCGAGCACCAGCGCCGGCGCAGCTTTCAGATCGGCGAAGAGGCGCTTCGCCTCGCGCGCCGAGATCGGTGAGTTGTCGTCGTCTGACATGACGCGGCCCAGCAATCGCCAGCGGATGATCGCGATGTTTAGCGCACCAGCATCCGCATTGTCAGGGCTCAAACACGAGGTGTCAGCACTTCACCCGCTTCTGCTCGCGGTCGACAGCGGCTTTGACGCCGGCGGAGGCGCGCGGATATTTGCGGCCGACCTCGCCGAAGGCGGCGCAGGCGGCCTCCTTCTCCTTCAGCGCGGCGAGCGACTGGCCGAGCCGCAGCAGGGCGTCCGGCGCCTTGGCCGATTTCTCGTATTTGGTGGTGACAGCGAGGAAGGCTTCCGCCGAGTCGCGATATTGCTGGCGCTGGAAGTAGCTCTCGCCGAGCCAGTATTGCGCGTCGCCGAGCAGCGGATCGCTCGGATATTTCTGCGTGAAATTCTTCATGGTCTGCTCGGCAAGCGCATAGTCCTTGCGCTGCATGTAGCCGATGCCGAGGTCGAACTCGTCGCGCGGCGTTGCCGAGGGCGGCAGGGTGGTAAGGCCCACACCGGCACCCGGTGCCGGATAGCCTGATTGTGCCGGCGGATAGCCGGGCTGTGCCGCCGGGGGCGCGGCCTGCGGCTGATAGCGGGGGCTGGTGTTGGCGAGATCGAGCGGCTCGCCGGCGCCGCGACCGCCGGGTGCTCCGGACTGAGCGCCCGGCGACATCGGCTGCTGCCCGCCGCCGAGCGCGCGCGGTGCGCCCGGCGCGTTCGGATTCTGGTTCGGGTCGAATGCATCGCCGCGGCGGCGCGTGCCGGGCGCACCCGGAGGCGGCGCCTCCTGAACGATCGGCGCGGGAGAAGCGATCTGCGGCTGCTCGTAGTTCGGCTGCGCGGGCTGCTGGCGATAGACCGGCGCCGCCTGGACGGGCGGTGCAGCCGCGACGTTGGGCTGGACCGGTGCTTGACCGGGCGCACCCTGCGCGCCGCCTTCGAGCGCCCGCAGCCGCTCCTCGAGCTGGCGGTTGCGGTATTGCAGCTCTTCGTTCTGGCCGGTGAGCTGGCGCAGCTGGTTCTCCAGCCGCTCGATCCGCATCTCGGGGTCGGCATCATCCGACTGCGCAAATGCGGGCGAGCACAAGGAGAGCAGCGCGGCGATCGCCACGGTGCCGGTAAAGACCTTAAATCTGGATGACATCTTGCCCTGACGACAAAAGCGAAATGGCCTGCGACGGAACATTCGACGCGCCACACATTGAAGTGGAGTACGCCAAAAATGTGACTGCTACAAAGGGGTTTCGGTCACAGAATGCTGAAACGAAACCGGCGCCCGAGAGGGCGCCGGCATAATCGGTTTCTGAAGATGAACGGCGCCTGAGCGAGCGTCAGGAGCTCGCGTTCAGCACGGTGACGGCGCGGCGGTTCTGCGACCAGCACGAGATGTCGTTACAAACGGCCACCGGCCGCTCCTTGCCGTAGGAGATCGTGCGCATGCGGTTCGGATCGATGCCGCGCGAGGCCAGGAACGAACGTACCGACTGGGCGCGGCGGGCGCCGAGCGCGATGTTGTATTCGCGGGTGCCGCGCTCGTCGGCGTGACCTTCGATGGTGAAGCTGTAGCGCGGATAGGTCTGGAGCCACTGCGCCTGCTTCTCCAGGGTCACGATCGCCTGCGGGGTCAGATCGGTCTGGTCGCTTTCGAAGAACACGCGGTCGCCCACGTTCACGACGAAATCCTGCTGACTGCCAGGCGTCGCCGCGTTGGCCATCGCATCCGTCGCAGCGTTCTTGTTGGCGCAGGCGCCCATCGACAGCGCGACCGCGAGCACCGCAGCCAGCTTCAATCCCTGGAGGATACGCATAGGATATTTCATTCCGGAGCCTCCACGCTCACGTTAGTCCACTGCTGTCCGGTCTACAGGGGGTTGGTTAAGCGAACGTTCCGTCAACCTTGACGGAACCTTGCTTGAGCCGGTCAAATGCCCCCAACCAGCGAAAAGCAACCGTCATGGTTAATGGGTTGTAAATGTGGCGCGAGGGTGAAGGCAAGCCGTGCCCGCCGGCAAAAACGCCGGCATTTGCTGGAATATTGGGCTCAGAGCGGATGTGAGGCAATGCGAGCGCCGGCCCGACCGCACAGCGCGGGCCCGTGACGATGCCCGCGGGGAATCAGGCGTGGGCGGCGTCCGGCACCAGCGCCGGCCGCTGCGGGACCCGGTGCTGGCCACCGCGCCCAAACAGCATCCGCCGCTCGAAGGCAGTGGAGCGCATGATCGGATAGCGCTCGAACACCTTCTTGCGGAAGGTCGGGAAGTCCGCCGCCATCAGCCCGAACGGCTTGGTGAGACCCGGAACCAGCCGGGGCTCGGCGATGGTCTCATGCAGGAAGACCCGCCGGTAGAACGCCTGATGCTCGGGACGCACGATGGCAAGCCCGAGATCGGCATTGAAGTGCTCGCAGGCCATGTAAGCGAGGCGCGTCGTCAGATACGGCAATTCCGGAACCCGCTTGACCTGGTCGGGATCGGCGACGAAGCGGGTCGGATCGATCATGACCTCGCCGCGGTCGAGCCGCGGCAGCAGGATCTCGGGGAAGACGTCGACCGAGGTGGACTCGCGCCATTCCGAGGTCAGCACGCTGATGCGCACCGAGCTGCAGAGCTCGCCATGGAGATAGACGCCGAAGGTCCACGCGTTCGGCAGTTCGTCGTAGCGGTCGGTGACCCTGGCTTCGGGGGATTCCTTGACGGCACCCTCGCGCAGATAGGCGCGATAGCGGAGGTTGTAGATCTCCTCCTTGTCCGCGGCCGTTTCCGCAAGATGGTAATCGACGTCGGTCAGAAGCTCCGCTCCCCGTCCAACAGCCGAAATGACAGATCTGGCTGAGGACTGCATTCCAACTCCTTACCCACCCACTCACGCTCGCGCGAACCAAAGGCAATTGCTGCCAGACAACTTGCGCGCGCGTGATCATTTATTAACACCTCCTTAACAAGTATGCAAAGCAATCGAACGGTTAGGGTTAACCCCCGTAGCACTACGGTAGCCGGCAACCGACTGAAATAACGGGAAATTTTTCGAGGGTGGACTCAGGCGAAGGAGCGCGAGTGGACGACGTGGAGCAGGCTCTCGTCGCGTCGTCCATGCGAGGCGTTGAGGAGCTGGCGCATCCGCACGGCAGGCACCGGACGGCTGAACAGATAGCCTTGCGCCTCGGAGACGGTGCCGTCGGCGCTGATCAGCTCGAGCTGCTCGTTGGTCTCGATGCCCTCGACCACGACCGCCATGCCGAGATCGGCGGACAGCCGCGCCACGCCGCGCAAGAGTGTCAGCGGCCGGTCGGTGTCGATGCCCTCGAGGAAGGAGCGGTCGATCTTCACCTTCTGCATCGGAAAATTGTGCAGATAGCTGAGGCTGGAATAGCCGGTGCCGAAATCGTCCAGCGAGATGCGCACGCCGAGCGCATGCAATTGCGACAGGATGTCGTGGGTGAGCTGGGTGTTGCGGAGCAGCGATGACTCGGTGATCTCGATCTCCAGCCGATGGGCGGGGAGACCGGAGACCTCGAGCGCGTAGCGGATTTCGCTCAGCACGTCGCGCTGGTGAAACTGCTGCGGCGAGAAATTGACGGCGACGCTGACGCCATCCGGCCACTTCATGCATTCCATGCAGGCGCGGCGCAGGATCCAGCGGCCGAGATCGACGATCAGGCCCATGTCCTCGGCGACCGGGATGATGTCGACCGGCGAGACCGTGCCGCGCACCGGATGATTCCAGCGCAGCAGCGCCTCGCAGGTGGTGATCTTGCCGGACTTCAGATTGACCAGCGGCTGGTAGAACAGCTCGAACTCCTCGTTGGCGAGCGCCTTGCGCAGGTCGAGCTCGAGGATGCGGCGGGCCTCGACGGTCGCCGCCATCTCGTCGCGGAAGAAGCAGAAGGTGCCACGGCCGTCGGCCTTGGCGCGGTACAGCGCCATGTCGGCGTTCTTGAGCAGCGTGTCGGCGCTGGTGCCGTCCGGCGAGGTCAGCGCGATGCCGACGCTGGCGCCGATCTCGACCAGATGATTGTCGATGCGGTAGCGCTCGCTCAGCCGCTCGACGATGCGGCGGGCGAGGCTGGCGGCGTCCTCCGGCGAAGAAAGATTCTGCTGGAACACGACGAACTCGTCGCCGCCGAAGCGGGCGACGAAATCCTCCGGCCGCAGCATCTCGCGCAGGCGGTTGGCCACCGCGCACAGGAGCTGGTCGCCGCAGGGATGGCCGAGCGTGTCGTTGACCTGCTTGAACTGGTCGAGGTCGATGAACAGCAGCGCGGAGAGCCGCTCGGCATGGTGCGAATTCGCCAGCAGCCGCTCGATCTCGTCGCGGAAGCTGACGCGGTTCGGCAGCGCCGTGAGCTCGTCATAGCGGGCGAGATGGGTGATCCGGGCTTCCGCATTGGTGCGCTCGGTGATGTCTTCCAGCAGCAGCACGGTGCCACCGCCGGCCATCGGCTGGAACGTCCAGGACAAGGTGCGGCCGCGCGCGGGATCCGGATCCGCGGTGACGATCTCGCAGATTCTCGCCTTCTCGATCTCGGACAGGACCTGGTTGCCGCTCTCCGCCGAAATCGACCCCGCAGCGACGCAGGCCGACACGATGTCGGCGGCCGAGGCGCCGCGCTTGACGAGGTCGTCGGGCAGCGCCATCAGGTCGCCGAAGCGATGGTTCATCACCGCCAGGCGGCCGTCGGAGCGAAACATGCACAGGCCGTGCGGCATGTTGTTGAGCGCGGTATCGAACTGGCTCGCCAGCGCGGATTCGCGGAAGCTCGAGGTCAGCGCCTTGACGAAAATCGCATGCAGGCTGAGGTTGATGTTCTTCAGCCCGATGAAGAAGAACATCAGCAGGATCGCAAGGCCGATGTGGTAGAATCCGCCGTGCAGCAGCAACGCGAGCGACATCGGACCGCAGGCCAGCGCGACGTGCCACTGGATCACGCGGGGCTGCCCGTAATTGCGAGCGGCGCCACCGGCGGTGTAGCCGATACCGATTGCGACACAGAGCATGTCGGCAACCGCATCCTCGTTGTTGTAGATGACGACGAAGGCCCACACACCGAGCACCGCGGCATAGCTGAGCGCGCCGATCCAGTAACGCGGCTCCAGATACTTGGCCTCTTCGAATGACAGAGGCTGCGTTCGGTGTTCGTAGCCGCGCATCTGGAACGCGCGCGCCGTGCCGATGGCGATCAGGAGAAACGCGAGCGGCCACAGCCAGACATCGCCGGTCTTGAGCGCAGTCATGACCGCGGCCACGGCCGCGGAGGCCGAGCCCAGGAAGATCGCCCAGAAATTCTGCACCATAGAGTTGATGAGAGCGGCGTAGAGTATCGGCTCCAGCTCGTCTCGATCGCTCTGCTTCTGGTCGGCCAGCTGCATTGGCTTGTTACGCATCCTGTTTGGAGCGTACTTTTACCCAGCCCTGATGAAGCCTTTCTGAGGGAACATCGTTAAAGTCGGGTTGTTTTTCGGCAATAGCGAACCCGTTTCTGCTGACATATCAAGCAACTAGGCAAGCCTTGCCGGGCTCAAGGTGAAGGAAAGCTTGCTGTCCTGACCGAACCCGGAAAAATCGGCGCGTTTTTTCGGAAACATCGCGCGTCTGAACGCGCGATTTATTGGCCCGCGGTCGAGGACAATAGCGGCGACCATGCCGGGTCGGAGGCGAAGCCCGGCGTCGGCACCTTCAGCTCGTTGCGACCGGAGATGTCGACGGAGTACAGCGACGGTCCGGCATTGCCGCCGGGATCGCGGAAGAACATCAGCACGCGGCCGTTCGGCGAGAAGGTCGGACCTTCATTGTGGAAGCCGGAGGTGAGCAGCCGCTCGCCGCTGCCGTCCGGCTTCATGACGCCGATCGAGAACTGCCCGCCGCCCTGCCGGGTGAAGGCGATGTAATCGCCCTTCGGCGACCACACCGGCGTCGAATAGCTGGCGTTGGTGTCGTCCTTGGAGAAGGAGATGCGCTGCGCCTGCCCACCGCCCGCTGCCATGACGTAGATCTGCGACCTGCCGCCGCGATCGGATTCGAAGCAGATGCGGGTGCCATCCGGAGAATAAGAAGGAGACGTGTCGATCGCCGGCGTGTCGGTGAGGCGCGTGGTCGAGCGCGAGCGCAGATCCATCACGAACAGGTTGGAATTGCCGCCCTGCTGGAGGCTCATGATGACGCGCTGGCCGTCCGGCGAGAACCTTGGAGCAAACGTCATGCCCGGGAAGTTGCCGACGATCTCGCGCTGGCCGGTCTCGATGTTGAAGAGATAGACCTTCGGATCGCCCTGGCCGAACTCCATGTAGGTGATCTCTTGCGAGTTCGGCGAGAAGCGCGGCGTCAGCACGAGATCGGAGCCGCGGGTCAAATAGCGCACATTGGCGCCGTCCTGGTCCATCATCGCGAGCCGCTTGATGCGCCGCTCCTTCGGGCCGCTCTCGTCCACGAACACCACGCGGCTGTCGAAATAGCCCTTCTCGCCGGTCATCCGCTCGTAGATCTGGTCGGAGATGATGTGGGCGATGCGGCGCCAGTATTCCGGCGAGGTGAAATATTGCTGGCCCGCGAGCTGCTGGCCGGTGACCACGTCCCACAGGCGGAATTCGGCCTTGAGCCGGCCGTCCGGCTGCCGCGTCATGCGACCGGTGACCAGGGCCTGCGCGTTGATGGTCTTCCAGTTCTGGAATTGCGGCGCGACGTCGATGTTGCTGATGCGCTCGATGAAGGCGGCCTGGTCGATCGGCGCGAACAGGCCCGAGCGCTTCAGATTGTTGGTGATCACCTGCGTGACGCCATTGCCGACGTCGCCGTCGGACGGCGAGCCCGGCACGAAGCTGGAGATCGCGATCGGGATCGGCTGGAATTCGGTGGGATCGATGCGAAGCCGCGGCTGGGCCTGCTGGGCGAAGGCATGTCCGCCCCCAAGCATCGCGAGCGCCGATCCGGTGACGGTCATAAAGCGGCGGCGGGTGATCGATCGAGCGTCATTCATTGCAAAATTCTTTTGTTCGGATGTCACAACATATCTTTCAGGCCGAAGGTCATTGGAATGAGCTTCCAGCTCTCGTACTGCTGCTTCGGCATGAACGAATAGACCTGGCACTGCACGATGGCGCGCTTGGCGCTCTCCGCCACCGCCTGCGCGATCGACCGCGACGGTCCCCTCACCGCGACGACGATGGGCTCGGCCGCGAGCGATCCATCGATCTTCATGGGAATGTCGATGTCGGCTTCGTACTGGTCGGCGTCCTGCCCGTTATATGTCGGCGTGAAGCAGCGCTTGACCGCGCCCTGGAAGGCACCGCGCCAGGTCGCAACGTTGGCAACCGCGGTCCCCGTGGTCGATCCCAGCGATGCGGACGCATTCAGCGCCGCGCCGCCGAGCTCATGCCGGGTCGCAGCGCGCTTGTCGAGATCGCGCTGGATCTGCGCGGGATCGAAGGTGCGCTCCTTCGGCTTCGGCTGCTGCTGCGGCTGCACCGCAGCGACCTTCTGCTCCACCGGCTTGGGCGGCGGCTTCTTGGTGTCCAGCTTCTTCTGGAGCTCGGCGATCGGATCTTCCTTGGCCGGATCAGGCTTCTTTTCCTGCGGCTTCGGCTCTTCCTTCGGCTTGGCCTCGGCCACGGGCTTGGGCGGCTCGGGCTTCTTCTCGACCGGCTTCTCGGCGGGTTTTGGCGGCGGCTCGGGCGTCGAGTTGGTCTTGATCAGCTCTTTCTTCTCGGTGACCTTGCCGACGGCATCTTCTTCGGGCTTGGCTTCCGCGATCTTCTCCACCTTGGGCTTCGGCTTGTCCTTCTCGCCGGTCTTCTGCCCGGCGGTCATCTGCGCGAGCTGGTCGGTGGTGATGATGTCGATCGGAAGCGACTCTTCCGGCGCCACGAATGCCCTGCTACTAAAGGTGACGAGCCCCCATCCAATCACGAGGACGTGGAGGACAATCGACGCAACGAGTGTCTTGTCGACGTTCACCTTCACCGGATTAGGACCCCTGCTCCACTTCCGTGACCAACGCCAGCTTCTTGAATCCGGCTCCGGACAACAGGCCCATCACCTTGGCGACAGTGCCGTAATCCGCCTTCTTGTCGGCGCGCAGATAGATGCGCTCCTCGAGCCCGCCGCGCGCATCCGTGATCGCCTTCAGCTTCGGCACGAGGTCGTTGAGCGCGACCTCGGCGTCGTTGATGAAGACCTTGCCCTTGACGTCGACCGACATCTGGAGCGGCTTCTGGTCATTCTGGTCGAGGCTCTTGGCCTGGGTCTGCGGCAGGTCCAGCGGCACGCCGACCGTGAGCAGCGGCGCCGAGACCATGAAGATGATCAGCAGCACCAGCATCACGTCGACCATCGGCGTGACGTTGATCTCGGCCATGACCGGCTTGCGCCGGCTGCGGCGGCCGCCGCCTCCGGACGAACTCGCGACGTTCATGCCCATGGTCTGGTGCCCAAATTGCCCTTCACACTATACATGCCGTCATACATGCCGTCCGTCAGCCCCGCTCGTCGATCTGACGCGACAGGATGGCCGAAAATTCATCGGCAAAGCCCTCGAGCCGCTGGGCCTGCCGGTTCACCTCGGAAGTGAACTTATTGTAGAAAATAGTGGCAGGAATGGCGGCGATAAGGCCGACGGCGGTCGCAAACAGCGCCTCCGCGATGCCCGGCGCCACCACCGCCAGAGAGGTATTTTTCGACGCCGCGATCGACTGGAAGCTCGACATGATGCCCCAGACCGTGCCGAACAGGCCGACGAAGGGGCCGGCGGAGCCGACGGTCGCAAGCACCAGCAGACGGCGTTCCAGACGCTCGACCTCGCGCGCGATCGAGACGTTCATGACCTTGTCGATGCGCATCTGGAGGCCCGCGACCGAGCGGGCGTGACTCTCGAAGGAACGCTTCCACTCGCGCATTGCCGCCACGAAGCAGGCCGCCATGGAATGCGTCGGCTTGGCCGAGAGCGTGCGATAGAGCTCCTCGATCGACTCGCCGGACCAGAAGGCCTGCTCAAACCGGTCCATCGAGCGCCGTGTGCGCGCGTAAAGAAAGATCTTGTCGATGGCGATCGCCCAGACCCAGACCGAACAGGACAGAAGTCCCAGCATCACCGCTTTCACGATCCAGTGAGCCTGCCAGAACAGGGCGATCAGCGACACGTCCGCGGAAGCGGCAACCGGAAGGGCTGATTGGGCCACGTCGGCCGGATTCATAAGCAGTGTCCTCTCAAGGCGATCGTTCCACGTATTCCCGGGAGCAAATGGCTGCCGAGTCCCCAAGGCCGCGCGTCACGGCGCAGCCGGCAAGCCTGCTCAAAGCCTTATCTTTTTGGTTTGCAGCGGCCCGTCCGAAGCCGGCCGTCTGCTTTCCCCGCCAAGATGTCAAAACTAAGGGCTCCGGGCGCGACTTTCCGCCATTTACCAGACGCCAGCGATAGTTAACGCGGGGTTACCGGGAGCGAATTTGGCCGCCGAAAAGGTAGGCGGAGCAGGCGGTTGGCGGGGTGCTGAATACATCGAGCCTTTCAGCCCCGCGCGAGCTGCGTTCCCTCCCCTTGCAGGCAGGGCAATCGCATATGGCATTTTGCGTGACTTGAGCGCGCGCCTCGTCCTTCGAGACGACCGCTTCGCGGTCTCCTCAGGATGAGGCTAAGCGGCATCGGCGCTCGTCGAAACTGCTGCCACGCACTCGGTCCTCATCCTGAGGGCCCGCCAACGGCGGGCGTCTCGAAGGATGGCCACAAAGAAATTGGCAGCGATAGCCCTACCCTTGCAGGGAAGGGTCAGGGGCCCCCTGCACGGCACACTTTTTCGGTTGGCGTTCTCGCGGCGCATTTCGTCCGAGCGGGGCGCGTCACTCACGCAGAATCCGAAATTCGGTAAAGGCGGAGTCGGAAGCGTCGTTATGCGGTTTGTGCCATCCGCGACGGAACTTCACCTCGCGAGCGGCCACACAGCTCTATTGTTTTTGTCTGCAAACCGCCTGAGAGTGCCGGATGGGCCGCTCGTCAACTGATGGTAGTGGCTGATGAGCTGCCCGTCATACGGGAGATCCTCATGGAACAGATTCTGATCAACCTCGTCTCAGGCGCGCTTGGCGGAATTGGCGCGGGCAAGTCTTCGCCGACATTTGATCTCGGAATGGCTGGAAACGTCATTTCCGGTCTGGTCGGCGGTGGCGTGCTCGGCCAGGTCGTGACGTTGTTGCTTCCGTCCGTCATGGCCGCAGCGCAATCGGGAAATCTCAGCGTTGGCGGCGTCGTGTCACAGGTTGTCGCCGGCAGCGCCGGCGGGGCGATACTCACCGCGATCATTGGCGCCATCAAGAACAAGGCTGCCGCCTGATCCGTCGGACCGCGATCTACCACTTCTCCTTCGAGGTTCCCTGTGGACTTGGCCTTCCTTGACCACGGGCTCTGGGCGCGACTGTCCGCTCATACCAGAGCCCGGTGATAGCTAATGCGGGGTTACCAGCGGCGAATTTGGCTGCGGGAAAGGTAGGCAGCGCAGGGGGATGGCCGTTTTGCCACGGCGGCGGACCTGGGCGAGCTGCCTGCCCCCGGAGCGAGACGGGGTTCCCTGCCCTTGCGGGGAGAGGGAACGCAGTGTGCTCCACAGCCCGACCCCGTTCCCACGCTCCCTCGGCGGGCGCGAGCTGATAGGGTCCGCTCGCGGACAACAACGTGCCGACATCACCGGCCAACCTGAGGAACTCCCCATGCCGAAACAACAAACAAACGTGCGGTGGATGATCGCCGCGGCCGTATCGATCTGCCTCGTCGCATCCAGCCCCACGCGCGCCGCATCGGTTGCGCCGGTCGCCGCGGAAAACGGCATGGTGGTGTCCGCGCAACATCTGGCGACACAGGTGGGCGTTGAGGTGCTCAAGCGCGGCGGCAATGCCGTCGATGCTGCTGTGGCTGTCGGTTATGCCCTTGCCGTCGTCTATCCGGCGGCCGGCAATCTCGGCGGTGGCGGCTTCATGACGATTCAGCTCGCCGACGGCCGCAAGACCTTCCTCGATTTCCGCGAGACGGCTCCCAAGGGGGCGACAGCCAATATGTATCTCGACAAGGACGGCAACGTCATCAAGGGCCTCTCGACCAAGGGCCATCTGGCCGTGGGCGTGCCGGGGTCCGTCTCGGGCATGGAATATGCGCGCGAAAAATACGGCACCATGAAGCGCGCCGACCTGCTCGCTCCCGCGATCCAGCTCGCCGAACAGGGATTTGTGCTCGACCAGGGCGACATCGACCTGCTGCGCACGGCAACCAACGATTTCAAGGACGATCCGGCATCCAGTGCCATCTTTCTCAACAACGGCCAGCCATTCGCTGTTGGCGACAGGCTGGTGCAATCCGAGCTGGCGAAAACCCTGCGCGAGATCAGCACCAAGGGCACCGACGGCTTCTACAAGGGCTGGGTCGGCAGCGCCATCGTGGCATCCAGCCAGGCCGGCAAAGGCCTGCTGACGCAGGACGACCTCGACGGCTACAAGACGCGCGAACTCGCACCGGTCGAATGCGACTATCGCGGCTATCACGTGGTTTCCGCGCCGCCGCCGAGCTCGGGCGGCGTCATCATCTGCGAAATCCTGAATATCCTGGAAGGCTATCCGCTCAAGGAGCTGGGCTATCATTCCGCGCAGGCCATGCACGTGCAGATCGAAGCGATGCGGCACGCTTACGTGGACCGCAACAGCTATCTCGGCGATCCCGACTTCGTGAAGAATCCGCTCGACCGCCTGCTTGACAGGGCTTACGCGGCCAAGATCCGCGCCGTGATCGACCCGAACAAGGCCGGCGTCTCCAAGGACATCAAGCCGGGCGTCGCGCCGCACGAGGGCAGCAACACCACGCACTATTCAATCGCGGACAAGGACGGCAACGCCGTGTCTGTCACCTACACGCTGAACGACTGGTTCGGCGCCAAGGTGACGGCTGCGAAGACCGGCGTGCTGCTCAACGATGAAATGGATGACTTCACCGCCAAGGTCGGCGTTCCGAACCTGTATGGCCTGGTGCAGGGCGAGGCCAACGCCATCGCGCCCGGCAAGCGGCCGCTGTCCTCGATGAGCCCCACCATCGTCAGCAAGGACGGCAAGCCGGTGATGGTGGTGGGCACGCCCGGCGGCAGCCGCATCATCACGGCCGTGCTGCAGACCATGATCAACGCCATCGACTACGGCATGAATGCGCAGGAAGCCGTCGACATGCCGCGCATCCACCAGCAGTGGCTTCCCGATATCACCAACGCCGAGAATTATGCGCTGTCGCCCGACACGCAGAAGATTCTGGAGAGCATGGGCCACAAATTCGGCCCGCCGCAGCCGGCCAACCATCTGGCAGTCATCATCGTTGGCGCGCCGTCGCTCGACGGCAAGCAAGTCGGCAACAATCGTTACTACGGTGCGAACGATCCGCGCCGCAACAGCGGGTTGGCGGCCGGGTATTGAGAGAACGCGTAGGGTGGGTTGCGCTTTCGGCCAACCCACCCTACCGCCACGACGCTACCACTTCTCCTTCGAGGTCCGCACGTCGAGCTCGAACGACCAGGCGCGTTCGGGCTGGCGATAGAGGAAGGCGAAGGCATCGGCGATGCCTTCGATGTCGATCAGGCTGTCCTCGCGGCTGGGCAGAATCGGAAAAGCGCGAAAAGATCTTATCGCCCGCAATCGGCGGTTCCCGTGCCTGCAGGAACCACCCCTCCACCAGAAAATTGTCCCGAAAATCACCTTTGGCGAGGTTTTGCCATGAGCATCAACCCCAAGACGACCGCCGCGATCGGCGACCATCCGCTCCACCCCATGATCATTCCGTTCCCCGTGGCATTCCTGGTCGGCGCACCCATCGCCGATCTGGCCTTCATCGGAACCGGCGACGGTTTCTGGGCCAGGGCCGCGATCTGGCTGATCGGCGCCGGCATCGTGATGGCGCTCGTTGCCGCCGCGGCCGGCTTCACGGACTTCCTCAACGAGCCCCGCATCCGCAGCCTCAACGATGCCTGGTATCACATGATCGGCAATCTCACCGCGGTCGTGCTGGCCCTGATCAACCTCTATCTCCGCTACGCGCAAGGCACTGAAGCTGCGATCAAGCCGTGGGGCGTGGTGCTGTCGCTCGTCGTGGTCGGCATCCTCCTGTTCACGGGATGGAAGGGCTGGGAGATGGTCTATCGCCATCATGTCGCGGTGCTGGACGCGCCGGGCCAGACCAGCTCGGAGCCTGTGAGCCCGCATCATGGCGGCGAGAGCCACCGCCACGCCGCCTGACGAGGTGATGGCGGTTCAAGCCGCGGAAGCGGGTTCCGGGCAGTTGGTCAGCCGTGCAGGATTGCCGACTGCGGTGCAGCCGTCCGGCACGTCGCCGGTCACGACCGAGCCCGCACCAATCTTGGCGAAATCGCCGATGCTGATATCGCCGAGGATGGTCGCGCCGCCGCCGATGTAGACGCCGCGGCCGATGCGCGGCGAACGCGTCGGCAGCTCGCCATGGCGCCCGATGCTGACGTTCTGGAGGATGGTGACCTCGTCGCCGATGACGACATTCGCACCGATCACGATGCCCGTGGCGTGGTCGAGATAGACGGACGATCCGATGCTGGCGGCGGGATGAATGCTGACCTGGAGGACGTTCGACGCTTCGTTCTGAAACAGCAGCGCAGCATCGACGTGGCCATGGCGCCAGTGCCAGTTCGAGACGCGCCAGGCTTGCAGCGCGACATAGCCCTTGAAATGCAGGAGCGGCGGCAACAGCGCGGCGATGGCGGGATCGCGGAGCGCGATCGCGCGCAAGTCGTGACCGGCTGCCTCGACCAGCTCCGGCGCGCGACCAAAGGCGTTGCGGGAAAACGCCGCGAAACGCGCGCGGTCGGCACTGCTGCCGCCAAGGCGGCGCCCGGTCAGATCGGCCAGGGCAGCGGCGAAATCGTCATGGACGAGGATCGTGCCGGCAAGGACCTTGCCGAAGACGGGATCGGCTGCCGCCGCGCGTTCGGCCTCGCTGCGGATCTCCCGCCAGAGGCTGTCGCTCGCCACGATCGCAGCTTCCGTCATCGTCGCCTCCGGTCAGCCCTCTTGCGTAGCGGCGAATATAGGACGTCCGCATCAGGGCGCCAGTCGTCGCGCCGGCATGCGCCGGCTCCCGCGCTCCTGATGCCCCCAAAAACCAAACCGCCCGCCTGCGGGTTGCGCAGGCGGGCGGCTCGGGGCCATCAGGACTTTGGGGGCATGCGCCTGAAGGCTTTGAGAGGTTCGATCAACCCTGCTGCTGCTGGTCGGTCGGCGGCGGGGTCGGACGCGTCTTGTGCTGCGCCATGAACTGGTCGAACTCTTCCTTGTCCTTGGCGTGACGGAGCCGCGTCAGGAAATCCTTGAACTCGCGCTGCTCTTCCTCGAGCCGCTGCAGCGTCTCGGCGCGGTATTCGTCGAAGGCGCGGTTGCCCGAGGACGGCGGGCCGAAGCCAAAGCCGAAACCACGGCGCTCCACGCGGTCGCGCATGCGATCCATCTTGTACTGCATCCGCTCCATCTTGTTCTGCCAGCGATCCTGGTGGCTCCAGCACGACATTCTTCTGCTCCCGAGTGTGAAAAAGAGAAGGGCAAGTCCGATCGGCCACCAGATGATGAAGCCGAGGATGGTCACGGCGATCCAGCCGGGATGCCAGGGTGTGTCCAGCATGCGGGGGCGCTCGTACTGTTGGTATTGGTCCGAAGGGCCGCGCCATCGATTGACATCAGCGGTGTAGGCCATTTCCCATCTCCATCACGGCACCAGCGCCGTTGTGAATGTAAATAACATTTACATAGGTAGCCCATCCCGCGATTTTGTCAAGCTGGCCACCCGACAGGCCGGGCGAATTATTTGCGCAATTTTATTTCGGTTTGCCCCAGGGACCGCCGGGCGGCACGCCAGAACCGGAGGATGCCTCCGGCGGCACCGGGGGCGGCTCGGCGCTCCTCGCCTGAGAGCGACGGTCGGTGGGGAAGCCGAGACCGCGCAGATAGATCAGCACCTCGGCTTCGAGCAGCTCGTCCGGCGACATCGGCAGTTTGCGCCGCGCGGCGTCGCCGCGCGAGAACAGCGAGGCCACGCCGTGCGCCATCGACCAGATGTGCAGCGCCATCATCATCGCCGGCGGGCGCGGCGTACCGGGCGGCGCGAGCGCGGCAAGCCGTTCTGCCGCGGCGCGAATGATGTTGAAGGCGCGTTCACTGGCGGCCTGCAGCGCCGGATTTGAATCGACCGGCACGCCCGATTCGAACATCGCGTTGTAGAACGCCGGCTCCTCGCGGGCGAAGGCGAGATAGGCTTTGCCGACGCGCTCGAACGCGGTGACGGTGTCGGGCCGTCCGTCGTCCCAGGCCGCGGTCAAGCGTGATTCGAACTGCTCGAAGCCGCGCTGGGCGATCGAGGACAGCAGCTCGTCACGGTCGCGGAAATGCCGGTAAGGCGCGGCGGCGCTGACGCCGGCCATGCGCGCGGCGTCGGCAAAGGTGAAGCCCGCCGCGCCCTTCTCGGCGATCAGGCCGAGAGCGGCCTGCAACAGGGCCTCCTTCAGATTGCCGTGGTGATAGCCGCGCTCGGCGCGGCGCTGCTCCTTGCGCCAGCTCATGTGAACGGCTTTTACATGAGCCGGGCGTGAAGGTCACTAGCGGCGATGAGGCGTCATTAACCCCGTACTTCCACGGGGCATGCCGGGCCGATACGTCGGCATCGAGCCCGGAAACGTGTTCGCCCGAGGCTACATCTGCGGAAGGGGCAGCACGGGCATGACTTCCACCGCCTCGCCCGGGAAGATCGCAAAATGCGGATGGTTCTCGAACAGCCTGGCAGCTTCCTCCTGCGAGGCGGCCCGCACCACCGTGAAGCCGGTCAGCGCATTGCTGACCTCGCTGATGCCGGTCGCGTCGATCCTGCGGGTCTTGCCGAGCGGGCCACCCATCTCGACGATGACGGCCTTGTGCTTCTCGACCCAGCCCTGCCAGGCGGCCATGCCCTCCCGCTCCTTTGCCTTCCGTTCGGCCTCGGGCAGCGCGCGCCAGGCCGCCATTTTCGAGCCGTTCATGCTGCCGAGATAGACGGCGAGGAATGTGTGTTCGGTGCTCATCGGTTCTCTCCTTGTTGATCGATTGACGGCCGCGATTCATCGCGACCGCTGTGGCTATTTCTTCAGCTCGTCGAAGCCGGCTGCGGCCTCCTGCACGTCAGGCGGAAAGTCACTCATCTCCTGCACCTGGCGGATCTCGATGATTTCATTGGGCGAGGCCGGACACTTCTTCGCCCAGGCGATCGCCTCCTCCCGCGAGGCGACCTCGATCATCCAGTAGCCGCCCAGCACTTCCTTCGCCTCCGCGAAGGGACCGTCGGTCACGAGCGGCTCGCCGGTCGCAAAGGAGACGCGCGCCCCCATCGAGGGCGGGTGCAGGCCGTCGAGCGTGATCAGCACGCCGGCATCCTTCAGGGCCTCGTTGTAGCGCATCATCGCGGCAACGCGCTCAGGATCGAGCTGCACGTCCGGCGGCGCGCTCTCGTAACCGAGCGGGATCATCAGCATCATGAATCGCATGGGGGGTCCTCGTTACGCTCAGCCATTCCGGGATGCGCCGGAAGGCGCAGGTCCGGAATCCATTGATCGACGATCTCCGCGGCCCGATGGATTCCGGGCTCGATGCTGCGCATCGCCCCGGAATGACGGGTGGAGAGGCTAATGCTTCGCCGCATGCGCGCGCGTGCGCTCTTCCTGCTCGCGCAACTCGGGCGTGAAGGCCTCGCCAAAATCCTCGGCCGAAAACACCTGGCGGATCTCGATCTCGGAGCCGGGATCGAACGGCGCGCGCTTCATCCAGGCGATCGCCTCGTCGAGCGAGGCGGTCTTGATCAGCCAGAAGCCGGATATCAGATCGGGCGAGAGATCGAAGGGACCGCGGGTGACGCTCGCCTCCGACGGCGCCGAATACCCGACCCGGGCGCCCTTCACCGTCGGATGCAGGCCCTCGCCGGCCTCGATCACGCCGGCCTTGGCCATCTCCTCGTTGAACCTGCCCATGGCCGCCAGCATCTCCGTGGTCGGCATCTTGCCGGCCTCGGTATCCTGGTTTGCCTTGACGATCACCATGAAACGCATCGACGTGCTCCGTGAGAGTTCCCGCGGGCGAGACCAGCCGGGCCCGCATTCCCCTCTAAGACGAGCGATCTCTCGCCGATCCGACAGCGGGGCAGAAAATATCTGCAGGCCGCGCCGGCGCGACCGCGACAGGCGCATTCGGGGCCGCATCGGGATCGATAGGTTCGGCTTGAGGCCTTTCTTGCCGGAACGAAAGCGAAGTAAAACAGCCCGGCGCTCGCACACCAGCACCATTTCGGACACAGGATAGATCAGCCAATGCCGCCAGCCCCGCAGAAAGTCGCCCTCGTCACCGGAGCCGCACGCGGCATCGGGCTTGCGACCGCGAAGAAGTTCCTCGCCGAGGGTTGGCGCGTGGCGCTGCTCGACATCGAGGGCGAGCTGCTCGGCCAAGCGGTCGCCGAGATCGGCCAAGGCGAGGCGACGCTGGCGCTGACCTGCGACGTCTCGGACACGGCCGCGGTCGGCGCCGCCATGACCGCGATCGAGCGGCGGTTCGGCCGGCTCGATGCTCTCGTCAACAATGCCGGCATTGCCGTGTTCGCGCCGCTGATGGAGACGTCGGAGGCCGACTGGCGGCGCGTGCTCGACGTCAACCTCACCGGCCCGTTCCTCTGCACCAAGGCTGCGGTGCCGCTGATGCGCGATGGCAACGGCGGCGCCATCGTCAACATTACGTCGATCTCGGCCGTGCGCGCCTCGACGTTGCGCTCGGCCTACGGCACCAGCAAGGCGGGCCTCGCGCACCTCACCAAGCAGCTTGCGGTCGAGCTCGCCTCGCTCGGCATCCGCGTCAACGCGGTCGCGCCGGGGCCGGTCGACACCGCGATGGCGAAGCAGGTGCACACCAAGGAGATCCGCGCCGACTATCACGACGCCATTCCGCTCAATCGCTACGGCCTGGAGGAGGAACTCGCGGAGGCGATCTTTTTCCTGTGCTCGGGACGCGCGAGCTACATCACCGGCCAAATTTTGGCCGTTGATGGCGGCTTCGATGCGGCGGGTATCGGTCTGCCGACGCTGCGTGGCGAGCGGCGGAACGGATAGGCACGGAACTTGTAAGTCGGGAAGTTCGTAGGATGGGTTAGCCCGAAGGCCTAACCCACCACTGTCTATCTCTGCGGAAACAAAAGAGGTGGGTTACGCCAGCGGACTGCGCTCCGCGCCGCCGCCGGCTAATCCACCCTACGGTATCGAGTTGGTGGAGGCCTTATGCGACGCATCACCTACGTCACAGCCTTGATGCTCGCATCTGCGCTGCTCGCCACCGCACCGGTGCGAGCCGAGATCCGCATCATCCAGTCGCCCGGCGGAGAGGTCGGACCGTTCCTCGATCTGTTCGAGAAAGTGCGCGAGAGCGGCGAGCGCGTGGTGATCGACGGTCCCTGCCTGTCCGCCTGCACGCTGGTGCTGAGCATCGTGCCGGGCGAGCGCATCTGCGTCACGAAACGCGCGGTGTTCGGCTTCCATGCGGCGCGTTCGGTCGACCGGCGCGGACGCTTCTATGCCGAGCCGGAAGCATCCGAAGCGGTGCTCCAAGCCTATCCCGGCCCGGTGCGCGACTGGATCAGCCGCCGCGGCGGCCTCTCGTCGCGACTGCTTCTGTTGAAGGGACGCGACCTCGCGGCAATCTATCCGCGCTGCCGCTGAGCATCCGGCAGCCGGCGCGATGTGACCGGGACGAATCCGCTCCTGTCCGGCGATTAGGCAATCTTGCGAAATTCCGGCTCTGCGGCCGGCGAATCCGCTCAACCGCTTCGCAACGCCTGCCCAATTTACGCGATTTGCAGCCTGTCCCGACCGTTTATGATGATGCCTGCCGGACTGAGGCCGCTCCGAGGTCGCAATGGCCACGGGGCCGTCACAATTTCAGCGGTGGTCACAGGCTAGGATGGTTCCGCTTTTTCAAGATTACTCATTTTCAAACGGGTCGCAGGCCGTGCAGCCCCTCGATTTTCACTACCGCCTGTCGGATCAGGGACGCATCGTCCTTGGCCAGCTGAACTCCGAAGAGACCGCCGAATTCGAGCTGCTGTCGCGCCGCGATCGCGAGGGGCTGATGGACCGGGCATCGGAGCTGCGGCTGCTCGAGCTCTATGTGAAGTACACGGGCTCGGGCACTCGGGCTACGCTCGCACCGCAGGAGCCGATCCGGCAAGCGGGCGAGAAGCCGCGACGGCGGGGGCCGCAATCCGCGCGGACGGCGCGACCGCGCAACTACGTCCTTTCCATGATTGTCGTCGCAAGCGTCAGCTTCACGCTCATTGCATTGCTCGCGAGCTGACACATGACGCGGCGGCGAAAATGCGTTGCCTCTGTGACCGCGTCACACTAACGCCAACTTGGCTTGGCATACCTGAGGCCGCGCGACACAAATGTCTGCGGAGACGTTCATGACCGGCATCGGCACCGACGGACATGCGGACACGCAGGCGCAATCGCCCGCATCGCAATCGCTTCTGTCGCAATCGTCCCTGTCTCGAATGGGCGGCGAACAAGCGATCGGCATCGCGTTCCTGCTCACGAGCACCGTGGCAACGCTTGGCTGGTTCTACGCTCTCTCAGAGGGCGCCATGGCCATCGCAAACTGGCTGATGTCCTAAAAGAACCTCTGAATCATCTGCGTCAATTCCATGCTTGCGCAGATGAGCATACCCCAAAGTGCAAAGTTGATTTGTAGCGCCGTCGCCATCGGTCGCTCCCCTTCCAAGTCACGCCCACCCCTGTTTGTAGAATTTGTGAATATGATTAGCGATTCTGTCGCGGAGTTCACAGCCTAATATTGCGCCAATTGTTGTGCGATGCGGGCCGCACCTTTTCACGAAGCGGCCTCACTGCTCTCGCAAAGTGATGCGACAGCAAGACTCCATATTCGGCCATGCCGGCCACGTCATTTCCCTTTGGTTCCATTCAACCGACGCGATGCAAGGTCTCCCAGGCGGATTCTGCGTGTCACGCACCACACCAAGGATCCGGCATGATACGACACGGCTTTCTCTTGCTCACTTTTTGCGCAGCACTGCTGGGATGCACTGTCGCGCCTGCGCAGGAGCGCCGTTCGATCGCATGGGATGGTCTTGGCCGGAATCCGAATCGGCCCCCCGTCACGAAGCAGCGCGTGGCCAGTCCCCCGCCTGCCGAGAGTGATCCCAATCAGGAGCGGGAAAGAGTGCTCGGCACGTTGCGCCCCTACTCCGAGGCATGGTGGGCGGTCCATGACGAAATCGAAGCGGAGAACGACAGGCGACTCGGCGCCAAGCTCGTGATCTGCCCGCGCTGCGTTCCATCACCGCCGCCGGGCGAGGACACCACCGGGTCGATTCGCTAAAGTCAGATCAATCGCAATTGGCGCGGCACTGTGCGTGCGCCCCCTCCCGATACAATGGGGAGAGGGAGCGCCGCGTGGTGCATCAGGCAAGTGCGCCTGTCACATCCCCTCCGCAGGGCAGTTCACCATCCAGGGAATGCCGAACTTGTCGACGCACATGCCAAAGCCCTTGGCCCAGAACGTCTTGCTGAAGGGCATGGTGACGGAGCCGCCGTCGGCGAGCGCGTTGAACTTGCGCTCGCCGTCCGCGGGGTCCTTGACCGTGAGCGAGATCGAGAAGCCCTGCGGCTTGTGAAAATGCTCGGCCGGCGCGTCGGAGGCCATCAATACGCTGCCGTCGGGCAGTGACATCCGCGCGTGCATGATCGTCTTCTCGCGGCCGGGGGCCGCGGGCATGTCCGGCGGCGCATCCGATGCACGCATCATCGCGTCGATCTTGCCGCCGAGCACCTTGGCGTAGAAATTGAACGCTGCTTCACAGGTGTCCTGATAGAACAGATAGGCATTGAGCATCGTCTTTCTCCCTGGGTAATAAGTCTTGCTACTTCTCGGTGAGCTTCTTCAGGCTGCCGAGCCCGGCCTCGAAGTCCTTGCCGATCATGCTGTCCATGTTGATGAACACCTGCATCACCTTGGACAGGAACGGCGCCGGGCCGTACATCGCCCACGTCACCAGTGTGGCATCGCCTTGCGGCACAAAGGTGAACTCGGCGGTGTTGTGGCCTTCGAAGGGACGTTCGAAATCGAGCTTGATGCGAAGCTTCGACGATGCGTTCGCCTCGAGGATCTCCATGTGGCCGGCCCCGACATTGTTGTTCCCGTCCCACGCATAGGTCGCGCCCTTGCCGACAGCGGTTCCGCCAAAGGTCCGCTTCATGGCGGGATCGCGATTCTCGTAGGGTGACCAGGCGGTCCAGCGGTGGAAATCGGCGACCGCGGGATAGATCGCATCGGCCGGCGCTTTCACGGCGAGGCTGCGCTCGACGCGGAACGTGTCGGGCTTGGTGAGGGCAAAGACGAGGACGGCGGCAACTCCGACCGCAAGTGCGACGGCGACGACGGCAAAGGCTTTCAGCATGAATGGCTCCCTGGATACAGGATTAAGACGAAGGGGAGAGGCTGGGGCCGACAATTGGCTGGAAACAATTTTGGTCGTCATTCCGGGATGGTCCGCAGGACCAGACCCGGAATCTCGAGATTCTCAGGTGCGCAACTGCGCACCATAGTTCGGTCCTGCGGACCGCCCCGGAATGACGCGAAGCCGCGTCACTTCGCCTTCGCGCTTTCCTTCGGCTTCGGCTGGCTGTCCCGGATCAGGCGATCCAGATGCATGCGGATGTGGGCGGCTTCCGCCGAGGTGTTGGCGAGCGCGATGGCGCGGTCGAAGGCGATGCGGGCCTCGTCGTTGCGGCCGAGCTGCATCAGGAAGGCACCGCGCACGCCGTAGAAATGGAAATAGTTGGCGAGCTTCGGCGCCAGCGGCTCGATCAGATCGAGCGCGGCTTGCGGTCCGCGCACCTTGGAGACCGCGACCGCGCGGTTGAGCGTCACCACCGGCGAGGGCTGCACCAACTCCAGCGCGCCATAGAGCAGGTCGATCTGGGTCCAGTCGGTCTCCTCGGGCCTCAAAGCGCGCGCATGCAGCGCCGCGATCGCGGCCTGGATCTGGTAGGGCCCGCTGCGGCGGTGGCGCATCGCCTTGTCGATCAGCGCCAGCCCCTCCGCGATCATGGTGCCGTTCCACAGCGAACGGTCCTGGTCTTCCAGCAAGATCAGCGAGCCATCGTCCGCAAAGCGCGCGGCGCTGCGCGCATGCTGGAGCAGGATCAGAGCCGTCAGGCCCATGATCTCCGGCTCGCTCTGGAACAATCGCAGCAGCAGCCGCGCCAGGCGGATCGCCTCCTCGCAGAGCGGCTTGCGAAGCTCCGCAGTCTCGCCGCTCGCCGAATAGCCCTCGTTGAAGATCAGGTAGATCATCGCCGCGACACCGGCGAGTCGCTCAGAGCGCTCGACCGCGCCGGGCGCTTCGAACGGCGTCCCGGCTTCCGCGACCTTGGCCTTGGCCCGCGTGATACGCTGCTCCATCGCGGCGTCCGAGACCAGGAAGGCGCGGGCAATCTGCTTCACGGTGAGGCCGGAGACGATGCGCAGCGCGAGCGCGATCTGCTGCGTCGCCGGGAGCTGCGGATGGCAGCAGATGAACATCAGCCGCAGGATGTCGTCGCGGTAGTGCGAGCCGTCGAGCCGTTCGGCGAGCGCGCCTTCGGCATCGCCGAGGTCGGAGATCGCCTGGTCATCCTCGGGCAATGGCTGCTGCTTGCGGGTGCGGCGAACCTCGTCGATCGCGACATTGCGCCCGACCATGATCAGCCAGGCCGCGGGATCGCGCGGCGGCCCGTTCTGCGGCCAGGCCCTGAGCGCACGGAGGCAGGCGTTCTGGAACGCCTCTTCTGCGGTGTCGAGATCGCGGAAATAGCGCAGCAGCGCGCCCACCGCCTGGGGTCGCGCCGAGGTCAGCGCGGTCTCGATCCAGGCGGCATCGGTGTCGCTCACGTCAAATTCCCTCCGGGCCGGAACACGCCGACGGGACGCACTTCATAGGCGCCGCCGGGGTTGGCCGCGCCGAGGTCGCGCGCGACGTCGAGGGCGTCGTCGAGATTCTTGCAGTCGACGATGTAGAAGCCGAGCAGCTGCTCCTTGGTCTCGGCATAGGGACCGTCGAGCACCAGCGGCGGGTCTTCCTTGCGCAGGGTCGCGGCGGCCGTGGTCGGCAACAGCCGCGCCACCGGGCCGAGCCGACCCTGCTGTGTCAGCTTCTCCTGCACCACGGCGAGCTTCTTCATCACGGCCTCGTCCTGGTCCTTGCTCCAGGAGCCGACGAAGTCCTCATCATGATAGCAAAGGATGGCGTAAAGCATGGGCGACATTTCCTTGGGTCTTGTCCTGAAGACGATCCACTATGCCCCGCCCCGACAGGACTGCGGAAAAAATTTGCAAGAAAAATCCGACAGATCGTGCCAAGGAGAGCCCGCAAGCGCGGAACTCGACGAGGCACTTCGAATGACCCAAGGCACACTGGCCGTCCTGATCAACAGCACACAGCAAAACTGGCTGCCGGAGCGCTGGAAGGTCCGGTTCGACGCGGTCTGCGGCGGCCGCCGCGTGGTGCTGCTGCCCGATGCGGGGCTCGATCCGGCCGAGGTGCACTATGCCGCGGTGTGGAAGCCGGTGCCGGGCGACCTCGGCGCCTTTCCCAATCTGCGGGCGATCTTCAATCTCGGTGCGGGCGTCGATGCGCTGATGGCTGACAAGAGCCTGCCCGACGTGCCGCTGGTCCGCGTCGCCGTGCCCGATCTGACCAATCGCATGACCGAATATGTCGTGCTGCACGTGCTGATGCACCACCGCCAGGAGCTTTACCTGCGGCAATCCCAGCGCGAGAAGCGCTGGGAGCCGACATATCAGTGGCCGGCGAGCGCGGTCACGGTTGGCGTCATGGGCCTCGGCACGCTGGGTGCCGACGCAGCCGATGTGCTGCGGCGGCTCGGCTTCCGCGTCGCCGGCTGGAGCCGCAGCCCGCGCACCATTGAGGGCGTCGAGTGCTTCCATGGCGCGGACGGAATGGATGCGTTCCTGCGCAAGACCGATATCCTCGTCAGCCTGCTGCCGCTGACGCCTGATACAAACGGCATCCTCAACCGCGACGTATTTACAAAACTCAACCGCAAGAGCCCGTTCGGCGCGCCTGTGCTGATCAATGCCGGCCGCGGCGGCTTGCAGAACGAAGCCGACATCCTTGCCTGCCTCGATGACGGCACGCTGGGCGCCGTCTCGCTCGACGTCTTCGTGCAGGAGCCGCAGCCGGCGGACAGCCGGTTCTGGACCCATCCCAAGGTGCTGCTGACGCCGCACAATGCGGCGGACACCGACGCGGACGCCATCTCGGCCTATGTCGCCGAGCAGATCGCGCGCTTCGAGGCGGGCGGCGCGCTGGAGAATGTGGTGGATCGAGCAAGGGGATATTGAGGCTTCGCTTCCAGCCTAAAGCATGATCCGGAAAAGTGTGAAGCGGTTTTCCGAAAAGATCATGCTCAAACAACAACCTAAAGCGCGATGACGATTCATCCCAATCTCATCGCGCTTTAGCGCTTGGTCCCCACCATCACGTCGATCGCGCCTTTCACGAGCGCCTCCAGCTCCTTGCGCGGAACGCGGGCGCGCGAGCGGATGGCGATCGAGTGCACGGTCGACGACGCGAGTTGCGCCAGCACGGCCGGATCGGCGCGCTCCGGCAACTCCCCGTTCTCGATGGCGCGGCGGAAGCAACTCGTGAAAGCCTTGTCGAGCTCGGCGAGACCGTCGAGCACCATGGCGCGAATCTCGGGATCACCGACGGCTTCGGACGCTGCGGTCACCACCGTGAAGCAGCCGCGCGGACCGGTGTCGCCGGACAGATAGATGTTCAGCGCGGACGCGAAGATGCGCTCCAGCCGCTGGCGCACGGGCATCTCCTGGCGAAAGATCTCCACCATCGCTGCGCGCGCTTCCTCGCGATAGCGCTGGTAGCTCTTGATGTAGAGCTCCCGCTTGTCGCCGAAAGCGCCATAGAGGCTCGGGCGATTCATGCCGGTGGCTTCGCTGAGATCGTCCAGCGACGTCGCGGCAAATCCCTGCCTGCGGAACAGGTCGAGCGCCTTGCCGAGTGCAACATTGGGCTCGTAAGCGCGGGGGCGGCCACGACGCTTGGGCGCGTTGGCTGCGGCGGGCGGCTTCGATTTTTGTACCATTTCGCAAAATAATCCTTGACCGGCCATATATTATGCAAGACAGTACAAAAATCAATCTGGCCAGGTTGTGCGACGTCCCAAGAGACATGCCAGGACGATACCGAAGGAATTGCCCAAGGAGGCTACAGATGGATCTCTATTTCTCGCCGCTTGCCTGCTCGATGGCGACGCGGGTTGCGCTGTACGAAGCCGGCGCCGAAGCGAATTATCTCGAAGTCGACCCGCCGACGAAGAAAGTGCTGAGCGACGGCACAGACTTCCGCTCCGTCAACCCGATCGGCCTGGTGCCGACGCTGCGCACCGACGAGGGCGTGGTGCTGACCGAGAACGCGGCGATCCTGCAATATGTCGCGGACCGCTTCCCGCAATCCGGCCTCGGCGCCACCGCGGGCATCGAGCGCACGCGGCTGCATCAATGGCTCTGCTTCATTGGCACCGAGCTGCACAAGGCGCTGTTCATCCCCCTGCTCGACCGCAAGGCGCCGCAGGAAGCCAAGGCCTATGCGCTGGAGAAGAACCTGTCGCGGCTCGACTATCTCGACAATCATTTGAAAGGCCGCGACTTCCTGCTCGACCATTTCAGCGTCGCGGACGCCTATCTCGTCACGGTCATCAACTGGACCATGGCGACACCGCCGATCGAGCTCGCAAAATGGCCGAACCTGAAGGCCTATTACGAGCGCATGCGGCAACGCCCGTCGGTCGCGAAGGCGATCGCGGAGGAGTTCGAGCTGTACAAGGCCGAGCAGGCGCGGAAGAAGGCGGCGGCGTAATGACACGCGAATTCGCCCGCCGTCCCGGCCGGGACGGCGGGCGATTGTGCAAAGCCAGTCTTCCATATCTCCCGACCGGATGCTCCGGACCTGTTGCCCGTCGCTACCTTGGCGCTTGCAGCACGACCCCGTAGCGGCCGTAGATCCGATCGATCGAGCCGTCTTTCCGCAATCGTTCAATGGCTCCATCGATGGCTTCGCGCATCGCATCATCCGGACGGACCATGCCGACGGCGACGTTCCAGTTGAGATCGGCCACGCTCTCGTCGCGATCCAGGATGCGAAGCGCCTTGTCCGGATGCGTCAGATTGAAATAGCTTGCCGCCGTGGGTGTGACCGCAGCGGCATCGATCTCATGGTTTGACAGGGCGTCGAGGCTGTCGCTCTCGAAGCCGAAGGTCGACGTAGGCACGTGCCGTCGACCGATGATCATGGCTGCCATGGATCCGACCTGCACCCCCACTTTGGTATGCTCGTTGAGGTCGAGGAACGAGGCCAGCGTGCTGGATGATGGCACGGCGAGTGCGACGCCTGTGCGATAATACGGTTTTGAGATCCTCAAGCGGGTCTCGCCCTGCGCCTCGCGGTCGGCGATGACATCGAGAAGAATGTCACAGCCGGCGCTCCGCATCTGGTATTGGGTGATGATCCAGTCGAGCCGCAGCGACACGCCGAGCTCGCGTGCCAGCGCCTGCCCCAATTCAACCTGAAAGCCGGGAGGATTGCCGGCCTTGCTCGCGAACGGAAGCGAGTTGGGATGGGCGCATAGTCCGAGCACGCCGGACGAACGGATCGCATCCAGGGTTCGCGCCTGCACCGGACCGGACAGTCCGATGACGGCGCCGACCACAAGCGGGAGAACTGTCTTCATTCCGCGTCCTCGTATCGATCGACCGGCCTCGGCGATTCATCCCTCCCGCGGCTTCAAGGCGCGGATGTATTTGACCATCAGATCGATCTGCGCGTCGGTGAAGGCCCCGCCGAATGCCGGCATCGCGCCAGACTTGCCGTTCTTGATGCGGTTATGCAGAAAGTCGTCGTCGCGCGGCGAATTCATCAGTTGCGGTCCCTTGCCGGCAGCCCGGCCGCCGTCGGAGTGACAGAAGCCGCAAGTCCCCGCGAACAACTGATCGACATCGAATGTCCCGTTCTCAGGTGCAGGGGTAGCAGACTGCGCTTGAACCTGTGCGGCACAGAGCGACGAGGCGCCCAGCACCGCCGATAGCAGCGCAGTGCAGTTCTTCAAATGCAATTTCAAGGTATCCAGCTCCATGTCCCGAAGCACGCCCGCAACTCCAATGCACGGGGAGCGGGCTTGCGCCTGCTCCCCGGCAATCTGCGATGGTCTATTTCAGGCTGAAGACGATGAGCGCTCCGTCGTCGCGCGGCATGCTCTTGTAGACGCCGCCGAAGTTCGGCGCGTACTCGTCCGCCAGCATACCGCCAAAGCCTGCGGTCACGGCAATGTACTGTTTGCCGTTGACGGAATAGCTGACGATGCCGCCCTGATGGCCGGTGCCATTGTTGTGATTCCAGAGCTCGGTCCCGGTTTCAGCATCGTAGGCATGGAGGATGCCGCGCGAGTCGGGCACGAATACGAGATTGCCCGCGGTCGACAGGACACTCCCAAGCGGCGGCTCGGGATAGCGAACCTCCCACTTCTTGGCTCCGGTGATGGGATCGCGCGCGTCGAGATGTCCATAGATCTCGCCGCCCGGAGGGGGCGCCATCTTGAAGTCGGCGCCGATGTTGAGCTGGACCTGGGGCGCGGTGACCGGCGTCGTCTTCTGAACGTCGAGCGTCATGCACCATTCCTGGCCGATCTTGTAGTAAAGGCCCGTCTTCGGGCTGTATGATCCGGCGTTCCAGCTGATGCCACCACCAATGAACGGACACAGCGGCGGTTCGGTGACCTTCCCCGCGGTGAAGTCGCGACGGCCGATCAGCGCGCCGGTCTTGGGATCGATATCCTTGACGAAGTTGATGTTCTCAACCAGCCGCCAGACGTTCTTCACACCGAGATTGCGGTCGTAGACGAAGACGAAGCCGCCCTTGTTCGGATGAACCACGTATTTCTGGCCGTCGCGCTCGAGCATCACGAACTCGCCGACGGCGCTGTCGAAGTCCCAAGCGTCGTGCGGCAGTTCCTGATGATAGAATTTCAGCTTTCCCGTATCGATGTCGAGACCGATCACCGAGCTCGTGTAGAGATTGTCGCCGGGACGCGCACCTTGCGTCTTGTAATCGGCGCCCGACCAATCGTAGAGCGGCGCGGGATTCGCGGTGCCCCACAGGATGGTGTTGGTCTCGGAGTCGTAGGTGCCCGGCATCCAGCCGCCGCCCCCGCCTGTGCGCCAGGAATCGCTCCCCCACGTCTTCATGGCCTCGTCGGTGCCTGCGACCGTCAGGAACTCCCACTTCTTCTTTCCGGTGGTGGCATCCACGGCGAAGATCGGGCCGCGGCCCGGCCATTCACCGCCTTGCGCTCCGATGATCACCGTACCCTTCGCGTAAAGCGGCGCGCCGGTGAAGCCGACCGTGAGCTTCTGCGAGTCGATCAGCCTGGTTTCCCAGAGGACCTTCCCCGACTTCGCGTCCAGCCCGAACAGACGGCCATCCATCGTACCGACAAAGACCTTGCCTTCGCCGAGAGCTACACCGCGGTTGTAGGGCGAGTGGGTCTGTCGGCTGATGAGCGCCTCGTCCAACTCCGGGAAGTACGACCAGATGACCTCGCCCGTTGCGCCGTTCAGCGCAAACACCCGGCTATAGGAACCCGAGTAGTAGAGCACGCCGTCGGCCACCAGCGGCATTGACTGCAGGCCACGGGTCGAGCGTCCGGGAATGTGGATCCAGGCGACGCTCAGATTTCCGACGTTGCTCGCATTGATCTGCGCGAGCGGGCTGTAGTGATAGGATTTGTATGAACCGTGATAAGTCAGCCAATCGTTCTGACCGGCGCCGTCGATCCGGGCAGTATTCACTGTTTGGGCCAACGCCGACGACACGATCAGCGTCGCGCCAGCAACAAGAGGTAGACCAGAACTACGCCAACGCTTCTTCATCCGTTCCTCCCGTTCTATTGTTTGTTGAAATTTGCGTCTAACGTCGCCGCGAGGGACGTTAGCGGCTCGCTACATGTCGGTTCCTCTCCATCGCATATGAGTTTCTGCCAACAGTTCTCGATCTCTCTCGGCGGACACCGCCAAAAGGAGCTACATTCATTGGATCGGTTGCTGTAGCGCTCCTGCTCGCTCGCATAGAGTACGCCGGATGACAGGGAGCGCAAAGATGGAATGCGCACCGGGCGTGAATTTGACGCGCGGTGCGAATTGGAAACGTCAGTTGCGCTGACCGTTTGTCTCGCCAGGATGTCGAAGGGGCGTCGATGCCGCTGCCGGACCTCGACAGGCGGTGGTGCGGCGCATCCTCCCAGTCAAATCAACGCACCGACCGTTTACCCGCAGTCAAACGCGCTCGCCAATGGCCATTATCCGTACAGCACCCGCGGCAGGATCGTGACGATACCGGGCCAGATCGTCAGCAGCAGCACGAAGCCGACCATGATCATCAGATACGGCAGCGTGACGCGTGCGATGTAGCCGAGGCCGTCTTCGGTCAGGCCCTGGATCACGAACAGGTTGAACCCGACCGGCGGGGTGATCTGCGCCATCTCGACGGCCAGCACCAGGAACACGCCGAACCAGACCTCGTCGAAGCCGGCACCCTTCACGATCGGCAGCACGATCGGCAGCGTCATCACGATCATCGAGAAGCCGTCGAGGAAGCAGCCGAGGACGAGATAGAAGATGACCAGCACGACGATCAGCATGAAGGGCGACAGGCCCAGGCCTTTGACGAAGGCTGCGACTGCCTGCGGGATGCCGAGAAAGGCAGCCGCGTTGCCGAGGATCGAGGCGCCGAGCACGATCAGCGCAATCATCGAACAGGTGACGACCGAACCGATCAGCACGTCCCGCATCACCTGCTGCGACATCGCGCCTTGCGCCCAGGCCACCAGTGCGGCGCCGAGCACGCCGACGGCCGCCGCTTCCGACGGGGTCGCGAGCCCGCCATACATCGAGCCGAGCACGCAGGCGATCAGGAACAGCGCCGGTGCGAGATCCTTCAGCGCCGCGAAGCGCTCGCTCCACGGCACTTGCGAGAGTTTTGCTTCCGTCTCCGGGACCATCGTGCCGTTGAGGCTCGTGTGCAGCATCACCCAGGCCATGAAGGTGGCCGCCAGCAACAGGCCGGGCAAGACGCCGGCGGTGAACAGCTTGAGGATCGAGACGTCGCCGAGCACGCCATAGATGATCATGATGTTGGACGGCGGAATCAAAAAGCCGAGCGTGCCGGCGCCGGCGAGCGAGCCGATCGCGATGTCGCGGGAATAACCGCGACGCAAGAGCTCGTTGAGCGACATGCGGCCGATCACCTGCGTCGTCGCCGCCGAGGAGCCGGAGATCGCCGCGAAGATGGTGCAGCCGATCACGTTGACATGCAGAAGGCGGCCCGGCAGCAGCCCTGCCCAGGGCGCGAGCCCCTGGAACAGCGAACGTGACAAGCGGGTGCGAAAGAGCAGCTCGCCCATCAGGATGAACAGCGGCAGTGCCAGGAGCTCTTGCGTGGTCAGGATGTTCCACGCGTATTGCGGCAGCAGCTTGTCGAGTGGGATCGAGCGGAACATCGCCAGCAGCAGCGTGGCGGTGAGCGCGAGCGTGAGGCCGATCCACACGCCGCAAGCCAGCAACGCAAACAGGATCGCGAACAGGGCGACGACTTCGATGGTCATGCGATCTCGAATCCGATGGCGGGCAAGGCGTTCATTCGACGGGCGAGGCCTTCATGCGATGATCCTCCAGCGGCAGGCCGAGCACGGCCTGGATCGCGCGCGCCAGGAACTGGAGCGTCAGCAGCAGCATGCCGAAGGTGACGACCGCTTCGGGAAACCACAGCGGCGTATCGCTCGAGGTCGAGACCTGACCACGCACATAGGCGCCGAACGCGAACTTCGCCATCGCCGACGTCAGGAACGCCATGAAGGCGAAGCCGGCCGCCGCCGACAGGATCTCGAGCGCGCGCTGCACCGGCGCCGGCGCGTTCTTGAGCAGCAGGACGACACGGATGTGACCGCCGACGCGCAAGGTCATGGCGGCGCCGAAGGTAAAGGACGCCGCCATCAGATAAGACGAGTACTCCCAGGCGATCGAGATGCTCGGCGGGAAGAACGACAGGAAGTTCGAGAGGAAGCGCGTGGCGACCTCGCACAGCATCAGCAGGGTCAGCATCAACAGACAGCCACCGCCGATCCAGCCGTCGAGCCGGCCGAGGCGATCGATGCCGTCGAGCAGGATACGCAGCGGCGCCGGCGCCGCTGCATTGAGGCTCTGCGGAGCTTCGGGCGAGACGCTCACCACGACTTGCCGCTCAGCCACGCTTCATTTCGGCGAGATAGGCCCGCACCGGCTTGTCGGCTGCCGGCACGCGCTTGAGGAAGGCATCGAGCTGCGGCGCGGTCTTGCTGCGGATGTCCGTCATCATCGCGTCCGAGACCGGGATCACCTCCATGCCGCCCTCCTTGAGACGGTTAAGGCTGTCGACGTCGGCCTTGAGCGAGTTCGCCCAGAAGCCGGGCTCCATCTTGGCGGCGATATCCGCGACGAGCTTCTGTTGATCGCTGGAGAGTGCTTTCCAGGAGTCGAGATTGACGGTGAGCATCTGCGACGACCAGACGTGGTTGGTCGGGTAGATGTATTTGAGGAATTCCCAGAACTTGCCGTCAACGCCCGACACCGCCGAGGTGGAGACGCCGGAGACCGCGCCAGAAGCAAGCGCGGGGATGGTCTCGCCCCAGGGGATCATCACCGGCGCCATGCCGACCACGGCCAGCATGTCGACGGCGTTCTTGTCGGGCACGCGGATCTTGATGTTCTTCAGGCCCTCGACGTCGGCGACCTTCACCTTGAGGTGCAGATATTGCGTCGGCCACGGCACGATGTAGAGGATCTTCTGGTTGTTGCGCGCGGCGACCTTCTCGTATTCGGGCCGCACATATTTGTGCAGCACCTTCAGTTCGTCCATCGAGCCGCACAGGAAGGGGATGCTCTCGACACCCATGAAGGGCTCGTCACCGACCTGCTGGATGTTGAGGACGTCGGCGAGCGGCACCAGGCCATCGCGCACGGCCCGCAGATGCTCGGGACCCTTGAAGCCGAGCTGGCCGCCGGCCTTCACGGTGATGTTGACCGAGCCGCCGCTCTGCTTCTTCACCTCTTCCGCGAAGGCAAAAGCGTTCTGGGTGTGGAAATTGCCGTCGGGCCACACCGTCGACATGTCCCAGTTCGCCGTCGCCGCGCGGGCGCGGGTCGAGATGTGACCGGCGGCGAGCAGCGTCGCTGCGCCCGCGGTGAAGTTCCGTCGCGTGATCATTGAGCCCCTCCGTTTACCAAGCGCACTGACGTGTCAGCGCGCGTACCCATAAACTGCAACCGCATTGTCAGCGGACACGAGGCCGCTTTCGATGTCGTCCTTGACCGCCGCGCGGTCGCGCTCCGTGGGAGCGCCGATGCCGGCGCCGCCGGGCGTGTGCACCACCAGCCGGTCGTCCGGCGGCACCTGCTGGAAGCCCTTACCACGCAGCTTCTTGCCGGACTTGAGGCCGACGTAACCGGCCTCGCCGTTCTTGCCACCGTCGCGCCCGCGCGGCGGATGATCGATGCGGTCGAAGGCGGCCAGGATATCGAACGGCGCATCGACGCCGCTGCCGACCTCGATGATCTGGCCGAGGCCGCCGCGGGTGCGCCCTGCCCCACCAGAATCCGGACGCAGCTCCTTGCGCCAGAAGATCAACGGCGTCTGCGTCTCCGCGATCTCGACCGGCGTGCCGCGCACGCCACTTGGGTAAGCAGTCGCCGACAGCCCGTCCTTGCCGAAGCGCGCGCCGGTGCCGCCATTGGAGGTCACCGCCATCGAGAACCCGTAATTGCCGCCGATGCCCGAACGGGTCTGTCCACGCACGTTGAGATTCCACAGGCACGAGGTGCCTTCCGCCGGCACCCGCTCGGGAATGATCTGGCGCAGGCAGCCGAACACGACATCCGGCAGCATCTGGCCGATGATGTGGCGCGAGGCGACCGGCGCCGGCTTCGGCGCGTTGAGGATCGCGCCTGCCGGCGCCGACACCGTCAGCGGCGAGAGCGACCCGGCATTGTTCGGGATCTGCGAGGCGACGACGCAGCCGAGACCGAACACGGTATAGGCAGTGGTGTAAGACAAGGGCACGTTGATGCCGAACTTCGAGGCGGCCGAGGTGCCGTCGAAGTCGACGTGGATGCCCTCGTCCGAGATCGTCAGCGTCGCCGCCAGCGTCACCGGCGCATCATAGCCGTCGACGACCATGGTGTTGCGCCAGCTTCCCTTCGGCAGCTTTGCGATCTCGGCCAGCACGGCCTCGCGCGAGCGGTCGCAGATGTAGTCGCCGAGCTCGTCCAGCGTGTCGATGCCGAACTCGGTCATCATCTCGACCAGGCGCTCGCAGCCGACGTCGTTGCAGCCGGCGAGCGAATAGGTGTCCCCTTCGGTGTCGATCGGCAGACGCGTGTTGGTCCGGATCATCGCCATCAGCGTCTCGTTGACGACGCCCTGGTCGATCAGCTTCAGCATGGGGATGTAGAGCCCCTCCATGAACACGTCGGTGGCATCAGGCCCGAAGCCGATGCCGCCGATGTCCATGAGATGGCTGGTGCAGGAGAACAGCGCGACGACCTTGCCGTCCTTGAAGCAGGGCGTGGTGACGACGAAATCGTTGAGATGGCCGGTGCCCATCCAGGGATCGTTGGTGATGTAGGCGTCGCCCTCCTTCATGGTCTGAAGCGGAAAGTGGGCGATGAAGTGCTTGACCGATTCCGCCATCGAGTTGACGTGACCGGGCGTGCCGGTCACCGCCTGCGCCAGCATGCGGCCCTTGAGATCGAACACGCCGGCAGAGAGGTCGCCGCATTCGCGGACGATCGGACTGAAGGCGGTGCGGAGCAGCACTTGCGCCTGCTCCTCGACGACGGCGATCAGCCGGTGCCACATGATCTGGAGGTCGATCAGGCTCGCGCCATTTGCCTTGCTCATGATCAAGCCGCCTTTCGTTCCATGACGATGCTGCCGGCGCCGTCGATATGGGCGTCAAAATTGTTGGAGACGAAAGTCGACGTCTCGTCCTCGGCGATCACGGCTGGCCCCGCGATCGTGGCGCCCGGCGCCATGTCCTCGCGGCGATAGAGCGGGATCTCGATCACCTCGCCGGCGCGGCCATCGAAGAACTTGCGGCTGCCGGAGGCCTTGCCCGCGGGCCTGCGTGCAACGGCCGCGACCGCGGGCGGATTGCGCGCCTCGGTGGTCGCGAGCACCGACCAGCTCAACACCTCGATCGCAGCGCCCGGGATCGGCCGCTCGAACATCGCTGCATAATCCGCCTCGAATTTCTGGCGCAGACCGGCGAGATCAGCCGATGTCAGCCGCCGGTTCGGCAGCTCAACCGAGATCTCGTGACCCTGGCCGACATAGCGCATGAAGGCCGCGCGGCGTTCGCGCACCGGGGCGCCGGCGGCGCCCGGCTCGACCAGCGCGCGCGCTTCGGTCACCATCTCCTGGAGCAGGTCCGAGACCGCCTCGGTGTCGAAATCGTCGAGCCGGACATGACGGCTGCGCACCAGCTCATAGGCGATGGGAGCTGCGAGGAATCCGACCGCCGAACCGACGCCGGCATTCGACGGCACGATCACACGTGAGACGCCGATCTTCTCGGCGACGCGCGCCGCATGCAGCGGCGCTGCGCCGCCGAAGGCGATCAGCGTGTGCTGGCCGACGATCTCGCCGCGCTCGACCGCATGCACGCGCGCCGCGCTTGCCATGTTTTCGCAGACGACCTCATGCACGGCATAGGCCGCGGTTTCCGCCGACAGCCCAAGCGGCTCACCGACGTCGCGGAGCAGCGCCTGTTTCGAAAGCTCCGGATCGAGCTTGATCGTGCCGGCCGCAAAGGCGTCGGGATCGATCATGCCGAGCGCAACGTCCGCATCGGTCACGGCCGGACGTTGGCCGCCGCGGCCGTAGCAGGCCGGCCCCGGCTCGGACGAAGCGCTCTCGGGGCCGACAGTGACGCGCTTCATGGCGTCGACATGCGCGATCGAACCGCCGCCGGCGCCGATCTCCACCATCTCGATCACGGGGATGCGCACCGGCAGGCCGGAGCCCTTGAGGAAGCGCGCGGCGCGATCGACCTCGAACACGCGCGAGGTCTCGGGCTGGTACTTCTCGATCAGGCAGATCTTCGCCGTGGTGCCGCCCATGTCGAAGGACAGCACCTTGCCCTCGCCGAGCCGCGCCGCGATCTGCGCCGCGAAAATGGCGCCGCCGGCGGGACCGGATTCGACGAGGCGCACCGGAAAACGCCGCGCCGTCTCGATCGAGGTGACGCCGCCGCCGGAGGTGACGAGATAGATCGCACCGCGGAATTGCTCGACCTGCAAGGCGTCCGCCATGCGCGCGAGATAACCGTCGATCAGGGGTTGCACATAGGCATTGGCAACCGCGGTAGACGTGCGCTCATACTCCCGGATTTCCGGGCACACCGCGGAGGACACCGTCACGGAGATGCCGGGCATCTCCTCGCTGATGATCGCGGCTGCGCGGCGCTCATGCTCGGGATTGGCATAGGAGTGCAGGAAGGCGATCGCGACGCTCTCGACGCCTCGCTCACGCAATTTTGGCGCGAGCGCGCGCACCGCCACCTCATCCAGCGCGAGCCGAACAGCACCGTGGGCGTCGATGCGCTCGGGCACGGTGAAACGCAGGCTGCGCGGCGCCAGCGGCTTCGGCTTGTCGATGCTGAGATCATATTGGTCGTAGCGGCTCTCGGTGCCGATATCGAGCACGTCGCGAAAGCCGTCGGTCGCAATCAGCGCCGTCCTGGCGCCGCGTCGCTCGATGATGGCGTTGGTCGCGAGCGTGGTGCCGTGAATGAAGACGTCGATGTCGCTGATATGCGCGCGCGCGTCGGTGAGAATGAGCCGCATGCCGTCCAGCACCGCCTGCTCGGGCCGCTGCGGCGTCGTCAGCACCTTGCGGGTTTTGCGATCCTGACCCACGTCCAGCACGATGTCGGTGAACGTGCCACCGATATCGACGGCAAGCCGTACCTCGGCTCCCTCAAGCATTCCAAATTCTCCGGCTGATCGTCAAAACTCGGGGTGAAAACGGAGCAATTTTCATACCAGCGAGCGCGTCGGTCGAGAAGGCGGTTTTGCGTGGCACCTATGCAGCATTGCCAACGTGGCTGGGTCAAGCTCTCTTGCAAGTCAGGGCCGGTTGTTCGACCGGCCCTGACCACGACGCTTTCCGAAAAGACGGCATTGCTCACGAACGGCTGGGCAGTGCGCGCATGAATTCAACGAGAGCGGCACTGACTTCGCCTGGTCGCTCCTGCTGGGTCCAATGGCCGCACCCCGGAAGCATCTGGACCTTTCGCAAGCCGGGAACGAGTGTCTTCAGATTTGCGAGCAACTGATCCGTTCCGGGAAAGGACAGCAGAAAGTCGCGATCGCCCGCCATGTAGAGCGCGGGTATGGTGACCTGAAGGCCCGTCAAGGCACCCGTGATTTCCCAATTGCGATCGAGATTGCGGTAATAGTTCAGCGCGCCGCGAAAGCCGGTCCGCTTGAACTCCTCGCCATAATGGTCGATGTCGCGCTCGCTGATCCACGACGGCAGTGTTGGCGGCGCGCCGGGTCCTTGCAGGAATCCGCCGCCCTTCGGGACCATCGCGAGATTCGGCGGTGTCCCGCCGGCCGCGCGGGATGCGGCCACACCGTCGCCGGACGCGCCAAACAGCATGTTGCGAAGGGTCGCACGCGGATCGCGTCCGAGTTCGGCCTCGGCAGGACCCGGCTCCTGGAAATAGAGCTGATAGAACTGCGCAGCCTCCGTGCGCGGCATGAGGCTGGTCGGTAGCGCCTTGGCGCGCGGCCGGAACGGGACGCTGAGCGCGGCGATGGCCTTGAAGCGATCAGGCCGCGTGAGCGCCGCCTGCCAGGCAACGCTGGCGCCCCAATCATGCCCGACGATGACGGCGGTCGGCACGCCCAATGCATCGAGAATGCCGACCATGTCTCCGACGAGATGCAGGATCGTATACTGGTCGATCGCCTGCGGCGCATCGCTCTTGCCGTAGCCGCGCATGTCGGGAGCGACGACACGGAAGCCGGCGGCAGCAAGATCGTCGATCTGATGCCGCCAGGAGTACCACGTCTCGGGGAAGCCATGGACCAGCAGGACCAGCGGGCCTTCGCCCTGCTCGGCAATGTTGAGGCGAATTCCGTTGGCTTCGATCATTCGTTGCGTTGTCTTGGTCATGTTTTCGTCCCGTTCCGAATTTGCCGCAAAGGCGCTCGATGACACTGTGAGCGGCGCCGCTTGCAATGCGAGCGGAGCCAGGGCCGCAGCCAAGAACCGGCGTCTGTCCATGAGCATTCCTCCCGCTTAAGCCGTCGCCTTCGCGGCGGGCGCAAGCAGCTCGGACTGTCGCTCGCGAACGAACTGCTCGAACGTCTTCGGCTCTACACCGCCGATTTTCGCGATGGCATCGGTGACAGCGAAGCGCGCGGTCTCGGCCGAGAGGCGGGCGGCCCGCAGCGACTTCCAGAGCGAGGAGAGGTGCTCGACCGCATGCGTGTTCCAGCCTCGCGCCAGCACCTCGCTGCGCCACTGCTCATCGCTGATTTCTTCGTAATGGATGTGCCTGTCGAAGACGCGCGCGAACGCCCGGACGATGTCTCCGACGGAATTGACGCTGCCGATGATGGGATACGCGGATCCCGCGGCTTGCTCCGGACCGGCAAGCAGACCGACAGCGACCCGCGCCACGTCTTCAGCCGAGATCAACGGCAGGATGGTGCCTTCATCGCCGAGCGGCAGGCGGATCGCACCGCGCTCCGGCAGGTTCGCACCGACGAGACGAGCCACGTTCTCGTAGAAGACGGTGGCCCGCAGATGCAGCGGCCCGACGCCGGCCCATTCGAACACCTGTTCGGACAAATAGTTCTGCCGCATGCGCGGTGTCGGCGCATCGATCGACGACTGGTACATCACGAGGTTGACGAGCCGCGCAATGCCATGCCGCCGCGCCGCGAACGCCATCGCCGCGGTTGCTTCCGCCAGTCCGTCCTGGACCGGATAGGCGAAATAGATCGACGAGACGCCCCTCGCCGCCTGTTCGACGGAGCGGACGTCAAGAAAGTCGCCGACGAAAATCTCCGCACCGAGTGACTTCAGCCGATCGGATCGGCTGTCGATTTGACGCACGAATGCTCGGACTTGGTGACCTCGCTGGAGCAGCATTTCGGACACATGCCGGCCGGTCTGACCTTGGGTGCCCCCTGCCGCGGAGGTCACGAGGGTAATTTTTGTCATCGTCTCGATCCTTTCCCATCTCGCCTGGTTCTGGTACGATGCGGTACCACGCAAGGAGCGATATGGTACCAAATGGTACCAATTCAAGGGGAAGCAAGGGGAAGATTGCGTCGATGAGTCCGAAGATCGAGCCGCGCGAAGACGACGCCGAAGGACATGAGGTCCGCAAGCGGATCCTGGGCGCAGCGCTTTCCGCGTTCATGGAAGGTGGTTACGCGCAGACCAGCACCCTGGAGATCGCAACGCGCGCACGCGTTTCAAAACGCGAACTCTATTCGCTGTTCGGCAACAAGGAGGCGATGCTGGTCGCCTGCATCACCGAGCGCGCCGAGCGGATCAAGGCACCGACGGACCTGCCTGCGCTCCGCGACAGGGAGATGCTGGCCAAAGTGCTCACCGCATTTGGAACGAAGCTTTTGACGGAAACGACCGATCCGGTCGTCGTCGCCGTGTTCCGGCTGGCGATATCCGAAGCCGTCCATGCGCCAAAGGTCGCGCATGCGCTGGACAGCATCGCCCGCAAGCCCATCCGCGAGTCGCTGCGAACGATCATGACGAACGCCAGATCGACGGGTCTTCTTGCCGGCGAGCCCGACGCGATGACCGAGACGTTCCTTGGACTGTTGTGGGGCGACCTGATGACAGGTCTGTTGCTGCAGGCAACCAATCGCCCGAGCACCGGCGAGATCGCGCGGCGAGCAGGCGAGGCGTCAACGGCGTTCCTGCGGCTCTATCCGAAGCCCGGCTAAAGCGCGATGGGATTAGGATGAATCGTCATCGCGCTTTAGGTTATTGTTTGAGCATGATCTCCGCGCAAACGCGTTCCGCGTTTGTCGCGACGGAAAACCGCTGCGCACTTTTCCGGATCATGCTTTAGCCGCCACCTCCCTCAGAGCAGGAATGCAAGCGCCGCCTCGCAGCGCTCCTCGACCTTCAGCGTCAGGAGATCGTCGGCGCGGGTGCGGCCGAGATTGACCGCCGCGATCGGGATGTTGCGCCGCGAGGCGGCCTGCACGAAGCGGAAGCCGGAATAGACCATCAGCGAGGAGCCGACGATCAGCATCGCGTCGGCCTGAGCCAGATGATCCTGCGCGGCGGCGACGATGTCGCGAGGGACATTCTCGCCGAAGAACACCACGTCGGGCTTGAGGATGCCGCCGCAGGCCTCGCAGGCCGGCACGTGGAACGAGGAAAAATCCTCGTGCTCCAGATCGGCGTCGCCATCAGGTGCATCGGCGGCATCGAGCGTCAGCCACGCCGCATTCGCCCGGCCAAGCGCCTGCTGAAACTCATCGCGCGGCGTCTTGCCGCCGCAGCCCATGCAGCGGACCAGATCGAGCCGGCCGTGCAGGTCGATCACCTGCCGGTGGCCGGCGGACTGATGCAGACGGTCGACATTCTGGGTCAGCAGCATCCCGCACCGGCCGTTCGCCTCGAGTCGGGCCAGCGCATGATGCGCATCGTTCGGCCTCGCCTGGCCGAACCGCCGCCAGCCGATCAGGCTGCGCGCCCAATAGCGCCGGCGCGTGTGCTCGTCCGACATGAAGGCCTGAAAGTTGACCGGCTGGGTCCGCTTCCAGTTGCCGTGGCTGTCGCGATAGTCGGGAATGCCCGAATTGGTGCTGCAGCCGGCGCCGGTCAGCACGAAAAGCCGTTCGTGCCGACCGATGAAATCCTGGAGCTGAGGGTTTGCCAGCGGAGCGTTGGTCATGGCGCAGATGTAGTCTGCGCGGGCAGATTTTGCCAGATCACGACGGTCGCGGCGCACGCCGCCCGGATAAGCGGCTAGCGCGGGGGCAGGCGCCCCGTGAGATCGAGCGGACGAGCTTTCTCTTGTCCTGCAATGCGGGCGGCCTGCTGCAGCGTCAGCCGAAATTCGTCCCGCTTCTCATGCACCGAGGCTATCGCATGCCCGACCGCAACTCCGAGGCCGACCAGTGCGGCTTCGGAAAGCTGCAGGCTTGCCTCGATGGTTTCCGGCACCGCATCGGTTGCGCCGATCGCATAGAGGTGGCGGGCATGATCGGCGTCCCGCGCGCGTGAAACGATCAGCACATCCGGCCGCACCGCGCGGATTCGCTCGACGACGGCATCGATCGCTGTTCGCGACTGAATGGTAATGATCACGCCGGTCGTTTGCATCAGGCCGCAAGCTTCGAGGAAGCCCGGTTCTGTCGCATCACCAAAATAGACCTTATGACCCTCCCGACGGTCGCGCGCCACGGCAACTGCCTCGTGATCGACCGCGATGTAGTCCAGACCATGGCTGGTCAGCAGCGAACAGACGACCTTTCCAACGCGGCCGTAGCCGACCACGATGGCCTGCGCCCGATCACCGGGCGGCCGAACCGCCAGTTCGGGATCTGGCGTGCGCTCGCTACCCAGCTTCGCGGCCAATCGTCGTCCGAGCAGGCCCAGAAGCGGCGTCAATGCCATCGTCACGGCGGTGATGGCGATGGCAAAGCTCGACACGTGAGGCTCGATCAGGCCGCCGGCCACCGCCATTCCGATGCTGACGAAAGCGAATTCGCCGACCGGCCCCAGCAGGAAGCCGATCTCGATCGCCGCCGGCCATGAGAGCCTGAAGAGACGGCCCAGGATGATGACCACGATTGCCTTGCCGGCGAGAATGCCGATAACGGCGGCCAGCAGCCAACCGGGCTCGCGCATGAACACGCGGAAGTCGATGGCCATGCCGACGGTGAAGAAGAAGATGCCGAGCAGCAGGCCCTTGAACGGCTCGACGGTGGCCTCAATGGCTTTGCCATACTCCGTTTCCGCCAGCATAAGCCCTGCAACGAATGCTCCGAGCGCCATTGACAGGCCCGCCTGGTGCGCGGCAAGGCCGGCGCCGACGATGACGAACAAGGTCGCGGCGACAAACAATTCCGTCGAATGGGTGCCCGCAACCGTCTGGAACAGCGGACGCATCAGCAGCCGTCCGAGCAGGATAAGGACGGCGACCGCGAGCACCGCCTTCAGGATCGCACTGGAGATGTGCGTCACGACGGAGCCGCCGCTGCCTGCGCCGAGCACCGAGACGAAGACCAGAATGGGGACTACTGCAAGGTCCTGGGCCAGCAGAACCGAGAAGCTGGCGCGACCGGCCGTGGTCGCAAGTCGTCTCTCGGCGGACAGAAGCTCGAGCACGATCGCCGTCGAGGACAGCGCAAGGCTCGCGCCAAGGATGACGGCCGTATCGGAGTTCTGCCCGGCGAGAAGCGCCGCACCGAAAATCATGGCGGACGTCGCCAGTACTTGCAAGCCACCAAGCCCGAACACCAGGCGTCGCATCGTCACGAGCCGCCTGAACGACAGCTCGAGCCCGATCAGGAATAGCAGGAATACGATGCCGAGATTGGCGATACCCTCGACGTTCTGCGCGTCCGCCACCGTGAACCAGTACAGGAACGGGAGGTCCCGAACGAGCGAGCCGAGCCCGAGCGGACCGAGAATGGCGCCGGCACCGAGATAGCCCAGGACGGGATTGATGCCCCAGTGACGGACAATCGGCACCACGACGCCGGCAGTACCGAGGACCACCAGCGCGTCACTGTAGGCATTGATGTTGATGGTTGTGGTCACGAGCCCGTCATGTGTCGGCGCTTGCCAATAGCGACAGCGTCGTCCACGGTCGATAGCACACGGCGCCGCAGCCCCCTACCCGCCCCTGACC
>NZ_WQNE01000040.1 GCF_009759665.1 Bradyrhizobium cajani | reverse complement strand
CCCCCAGGCCCACCCCAAGGCCCAAATCCTCACCAAGAGGTAAACAGACGTGGTTAACGGCGTCTTAACGCGGCCTAAAGCGCGATGAGATGAGGATGAATCCTCATAGGTTGTTGCTTGAGCATGATCTTTTCGGAAAACCGCTGCGCACTTTTCCGGATCATGCTTTAGAGGAACTTGACGAGCGAAAGCTGCGCCAGCTTCGAGGTCACCTGATAGGACGCCTGGAGGGCGTTCTGGAGCGCCAGGATCTCGCTCGCGACCTGGTCCGGCGAGGCCGATTCCGCCTGGTCGACGATGGTCTGAAGCTGCGCCTTGGCCTGGGTCTGGCGCGTGGTCGCGTCCTTCATCGTGTTCTGGGCCATCGCGATGTCGGTCTGGATGTCCTCGATGCGCTGCTGACCGGGCTGCTGGGTCAGCGCCTGCGTCACCCGCAGGCTCAGCGCCGAGACCTGGCCGCCGGAATACTGACCGCCCGGGGTCGTCGAAAACGTGCCGAACACGGCAACCGCCTGCAGCTGCCGGCGGATCGCGTCCTCGTTCGCCTGCGCGCCATACTGCACCGTGATGGAATCGTCGACCCGCGCGACCGCGGTCGACCGCGGCGAGCCCGGCCCGTCGTCGCCCTGGTACCATTTGACCGTGTTGGCCAAGCCGTTCACCAGCGTGGTGGCCGAACTCGCCGGCGACGAGCCAACGCGCAGCGGCGGCTGCGTGGCGGTGATGGGTGACGAGGGGAAGCCGAGCGAAGTCAGCGCCGCGCCGTTCGGGCTCGAGATGTTCAGCGCGGCCGCATCGTCGGTATTAATCGTGATCACGCCGCCATGAATGGTCGACGGCTTGGAGGTGCCCGTGATCTGGTCGATCTTGCTCATCAGCGTCTGGATGCTGTCGGTGACATTGAGCTGGTTGCCGGTCGCCCCCGAATTCACGAAGGTCAGCGTGGTGCCGTTGACGGTGATGGTGTCGCCGGCGGAAAAGCCTGGCGTGATCGAGTCGGATCCACTCGCGCCCGACAGCGCCGTCGCACCCGTGGCGATGTTCGAGGCCGGCGGCGCGAGCTGATTGGTGACCGCCGTCGTCCCGGTCGCCGAGCTTGCCGTGTTGAAGAAGTTGTCCCCCGCAGTGACGGCGGAGGCCGCCACCAGCGACGTGTTGGCAAGCTTCTTGATGGCAGTGTTCAAGGCCGTATTGAGATTCGTTGCGGTGTTCGCCGGGTTGACCGGGACGCTCGCGTCAATGGCGAAGCTGCCCGCGGGCGTCGGCGTAGCCGAGGACGCGGTCAAGTCGATCTGCTCGGTCGAGCCGTCCGGCAACGTGAACTGAATGCTCAGCTTGTCGCCATTGCTTGGATTGGTCCCGTTGAGATCGACCGAGAATGACACCGGCGAGCCGCTCGGGCCGGTGACGATTGCGCCCGTCAGCGTCGAGGAGACTGCCTTGATCTTCAGCCCGAACGGCGACGTCGCGGAATCTTCCGCGACGTTGATCACGCCTGCCGTCTGGGTCTGCACCAGCCGTCCCATGCCGTTGGCGCCGAGGTCGGCAGCCTGGCGCTCCGCCATGACGGTCTTGAAGCCCGCTTGCGTCGTGGTGCCATTGATGATGTCGCCGGCGTTGGCGACCGGCTGAGTGCTGTACGCGGTGCCGGAGAACAGATAGCGATTACCGGACTGCGTGTTCAGCACGCCGACCATCGAGCCGAACTGGGCCGCGGCGGTGTTCTGCGCGACCGTCTGGCCGTTGACGTTGAGATCCTGCGCCGTGCTGGCCGAGCCGGTCTGTGTGTTGGTGCGGATGGTCGTCAACGACTGCAGCGCGGTATTGGCGAGGTTGATGTTGACGTTGACGTTGGTGATCGTGTCGGTATAGGCGGCGATGTTGGACAGCTGCGCGCGCGAGGCGATTGCAAAGCCCTCGTTGGTGCCCATGCCGGAATAGTTCTGCGACAGCTTGCCGGTCGAGAGCTGCGTCGAGAGGTCGGTAAGCTGCTGATTGATGTTGCGGATCTGCGAGCCGAGAACCGACGATGAGTAGTTGATGCTGCTGATCGACATCTTTCAAAGCCCTGTACTGGTTACACTTGAGCCTGGAGCAAGGTGTTCATCATGGTCTGCACCACCGACATCACATGCGCGTTGGCGGCGTAGGCATTCTGAAGCTGGATCAGGTTCGACATCTCCGAGTCCAGGTTGACGCTGGAGGTCGAGTTGAACTTGGCCTGGAGCGTCGAGACCACCACGCTCTGGCCCTGCTGGAGCTGGGTCGCCTGCGTCGCGGCATTGCCCTGGACGCTCAGGAACTGCTGGAGGTAGTTCGAAACGCTGCCGGTGAAGGGCTGGCTCGACGAGCCGAGGCCGGTCTGCGGCGAATAGGAGAACACCGCCGAGGTGAGCTGGGAATAGAGATAGTCGGAACGCGTGGTGTCGCCCGCGGGCGTCACCGGCGAAGTGCTGTAGACCGAGAACCTGGTCGGATCGCTGACCAGCTGCGTGTTCACGGCGATGCGCCCGGCAAGGCCCGTCATCTGCGAGCCCGACGCCGTGATCGCCCCGGTGTAGAGCGCCTGCCCGCCGTCGGTGAACACCGGCAGCTGCGGGCCGCCTGACGTCAGCGACGAGATCGTCTTGGTGATCGAGGACGAGTTGACCTTGCCGAGGCCCGTGCCGTCGTCGGTGATCCGCAGCGTCGTGGCGGTCGCGGGCGACGGCGCCGCGGAGAACGTCACGTGCGAGCCGGCGAGCGCGGTGTTGAGCGCGGACGCGATGGCCCCCATGCCTCCGGAAAAGTTGACGCCCACCCGCATCGGATTGGCGTTGGTGGCATTCTGGAGCGGCAGCGCCGCCGGATCGGTCACGTTGACGAGCGTGATCTGGCGCTGCGTGTTGGTCGTCGTGTCGGTATAGGTGATGTTGACCGTGTTGCCGGGCTGCGCCCCGGCGAGGTCGACGTCGAATCCGGCCGGCGGGCCGGACACCGCGCCGCCTGCCGTGGTCTTGTCCGAGAGCGCGCTCGCCATCGCCGCGGCGAGCTGGTCGATCTGGGTCTGCGCCTGCACCAGCGTCTGGTCGCGCAGCTTCAGGTCGGCCGCGATCTGGCCGGAGGAGACCACGTTGTTGGCGACCACGTCGACCGACGAACCGTTGGGCAGCCTGATGTTGAAGGCACCGACGCCGGACTTGGCCGGATCGATGTTGTAGAGCGAGGTCGCCGACAGCGCGCCGGCCGATGCGAACGAGAATTGCGAGGCGAGCCCGGCTCCGACGAGCTGGACACCGGTGGTGGTGAAGATGTTGGCCTGGTTCGAGCCGTCCGTGACGACGCGGACGTCGACATATTTCGACAGCGTGTTGATCGCCTGGTCTCGCTGGTCCATGAGCGTTGCGGCCGATGGGTCCGTCGAAGCGAGGCCCTGAAGCTTGGTGTTGATGTCGGCGATCTTCTGCATCGCCGCGTTGGCCTGCTGCGCCGAGGTGCCGAGATCCTGCTCGACATTGGAGCGTAGCGACTGGATGCCCTTGGTGGTGACGTTGAGCTGCTGTGCCAGCGCCTGCGCCGCGCCCAGCGCAACGGTCTGCGCCGACGATGAGCCGGAGCTCGTCGACAGCGCCTGGAGCGCCGTGGTGAACTTGTTCAGGGCGCTTTCGAGCGTCCCGGCGTTGCCCGGCGTGCCATAGACATTCTGAAGCTGCTTCAGGATGTTGGCCATCTGGTCGGCGTAACCGCTGCCGCCGGTCTCGGTACGCAGCTGGTTCAGCACATAGGCGTCGAGCTCACGGCTGACGCCGGTCGTCATCGCCGTCGAGCCGAAGTCACCGGTGGTGACCTCGATCTGGTTCGGCGTCTGGACGACGTAACCCGGCGTCTGCGAGTTGGCGACGTTCGAGGAGACGATCGAGAGCGCGGCCTGGTTGGCACGCAGGCCGCTCATCGCACTGGCGAGGGCTGAACTCAAACCCATGTTACTTGCCGCCTTTGGTTACGTCACGCGCCGATCAGCGCAACACGTTCAAGAGGTCCTGCACCATCGAATTCGCGGTCGTGATCACCTTGGTGTTGGCCGAGTAGGCCTGCTGGGTCACGATCAGCTTGGTGAACTCGTCGGCGATGTCGGTGTTGGATCCTTCCAGCGACGAACCGCTGATGGTGCCGGAGGCGCCGGCGATCGCGGGACCGGACTGGTCGGTCACGGCATAGGCGCCGCCGTCGAGCGCCTTGAGGTAGTTGGTGCCGTTGAAGTGCGACAGCGTCACCGCCGCGAGGTTGAGGTTCTGGCCGTTGGAGAAGGTCCCGACCACCAGGCCGTTGTTGCTGACGGCGACCGAGCGGAGCTGACCTGCGGAGTAGCCGTTCTGGGTGATGGTGTTGATGGTCACCGCACCGCTGGTGCTCGCATATTGCGTCAACCCGCCCGAGGAGATGTTGAAGGCGACCGAGCCGAGCGATTGACCGCTGACGTTGACGTTGTTGATGGTGATGCCCGAGCCGCTCGGCGAGGTGAGCGAGCCGTCGGCGGCAAAGGTGAAAGTCTGGCCTGTATTGACCCAGCCGACCGTCGTGCCGGTCGCGTTCGGATCGGTCTGGTAGAACAGGTTCCAGCTATCGGTATGGCCGGCGCCAAGCGATGCGCTGTCGGTCTTGGCCCAGCGCAGCTGCAGGTTCACCGGCGTGCCGGAAGCGTTGTAGGCCGTGACCGCGCCGCCGCTGATCGATTCCTTGGTGAAGGTGGCGATGTCGTTGCCGATCACGGTGCCGGTGCCAGCGGTGCCGCCGCCGTCGCGGTTCTTGGTGACGGTCGAGGTGAAGCCGAGCGCGGCAAAGGCGGCGGCGTTGGAGCTGGACACCGACAGGTTGGACGCGGTGCCGGTGTTCAGCGTGATGACGCCGCTAGCGCTGACCGAGGAGCCGGAGGCGCCGGCGAGCTGGTCGATCTTGGCGAGCAGGCCTGCGACGGTGTCGGTGGTGAGGATCTCATTGGCGGCGGGAACGGTAGGCGGAGCCACGAACGTCAAGGTCTGGCTGTTGACGGTGATGGTATTGCCGGCCGCGAAGCCCGACGAGAGCACCTCGGCGTTGCCGGCCGTCGCGGTGCCGCTCAGGACGGTGTTGGCCGTGATCGGGGGCGTCGACAGCACGTTGCCGCCGCGCGTTACGGTGCCAATACCGAGCGCGGTTGCTGCGGTACCGCTGCCGATGGTGACGTCGGTGCCCGTGCCGGTCGAGATCACGATGTTGCCGCTGGCATTGACCGACGCGGTAACGCCGGCGCCGCCGGCGGTCTGGATCGCGTTCAGGATACTCGACACCGTTGCGGTGGTGCCGCTGCCGAGACCGATCGCGGTGCCGCCGGTGCCGTCGGGCGTGACCGCAGTGCTGTTGTCGAAGACGATATTGTGACCATTGACCACCAGCGTCTGGCCGGCCAGCGCGGTGAGGATGTTGTTGGCGAGATGCGGGGTCGTGGCGCTATCGAGGGACGTGGTGGCGACGGCCACCGACGAGGAAGTGTTCAGGAGTGCAACCGAGCCTGTCGCCGTCGTCGAGGAATAGGCCGAGCGGAGGTTGCCGGTGGCGGCTGCGCCGGATACCTTCGCGTTGGCATAGGGCGCGGGCGGCGTGCCGACCGGCAGCGGATTGGCGGAGAAGTCGGACGGGTTCAGGCCGCCGGCTGCCAGCAGCGTGCCGCTCGCCGCGGTCGAGGCCGCCACCGTGTTCGGCTGCGTCGGCAGGTTCGCCGCGTACTGGATCGACGTCGTCGCCTGCGCCGGGATGAAGTTGTTCTGGAATTGCAGCACCGTCGGCACGCTGCCGGTCGGATTGCCGGTCTTGGGGTCGACCGCGACACCCATCAGATAGTAGCCGGCGCCGTTGACCAGATTGCCGTTGGCGTTGACCTGGAAGTCGCCGCGCCGCGTATAATAGGTGACGCCGTTGAAAACCGGCACGTTGTCGACGACGCCGCTCGCCTTCTGCACCGCGAAGAAGCCGTCGCCGGTGATCGCCATGTTGGTGGCGACGCTGGAGGCCGAGATCGTGCCCTGGGTCGTGATGGTGGCCTTGGCGTTGGCCGTCACGCCGCCTGCGACCTGCTTGCTCGGCACGGAGGAGTCGGGAATGAGGTCGACGAAGCTGGTCCCGATGCCCTTGTAACCGGTGGTGGATGAGTTCGCGATGTTGCCGGAAATGTTCTGAAGCGCGAAGGACTGCGCCTGCAAGCCACCCACCGAGGTGTTCATTGCATCGAAGATACCCATAACTTTGTCTCCAAATCCGATCTCGGCGGCGCCGACCGGTGGCCGCAATCGGAAGAGACAGTCGCAAGGGCCATGCCAATGCGGGTATCTTCAGAAAATCAATGACTTGAATAGACATGCCCCGGTCGGATGACCGGGGCACAATTGCCGGGCCGGCAACAATTGCCGGGCCATCCCGTCGTTCCGGGGCGGTCCGCAAGGACCGAACCCGGAACCTCGAGATTCCGGGTTCGATGCTGACGCATCGCCCCGGAATGACACTTCAACTCACTACGTCGCCGATGCCGCCGCTGGATGGAAAACCAGCCCGAAACCGTCGATGCAGTAGCGCAGTCCAGTCGGCTTCGGCCCGTCGTCGAAGACGTGGCCGAGATGGCCGCCGCAGCGCCGGCAATGCACCTCGGTGCGCACCATGCCGTAGGTGCGGTCCTCGGTCCTGCCGACATTGCCCTCGATCGGCGCATAGAAGCTCGGCCAGCCCGTGCCACTCTCGAACTTGGTGTCGGACGCGAACAGCGGCAGGTCGCAGCCGGCGCAGGCGAAGATGCCCTTGCGGTGCTCCTTGAGCAGCGGGCTCGAGCCGGGCCGCTCGGTGCCGTGATTGCGCAGGATCTCATATTGCTGCGGCGTGAGCTGGGCACGCCACTCGGCCTCCGTCTTCACGATCTCGAACTTCTCCGCGGCCTTCTCGCCTGCTTCGGCCGGAGTTGTTCTCAGCCAGCGGAAAGCCGAAAGGCCGAACAGGCCGGCGACAGTGGTCAACAGGATGCGGCGGTCAAACATCTCATTCTCCGTGCGCGGGAAGTCCACGCCCTGAGGTACGGGCTCTAACGGCCGACGTTACACTTCCTGGCGGGATTTTTCTCGGGCTTATTGCGAGACGCTGCGCTCGCGGGCGGCCGGTTCCGCGCTCTCGGCCGGACGTGGTTCCGGTGGTGAGGCTGGCCGCGGCCTGACGTCGGACGGCGGGCGGCGGGGACCGGTGCCGGCGGCCCGGTTGGCTTCGGCGAGACGCGCCTCGCGTTCCCGGTCCTTGGCCCGCGCCCGCTCGCGGTAGCGCGCCAGCGATCCGGCGGCGGCGGAACTCGCCCTGCCCCAGATTCCGACCAGCTGGCCGGCGACACGTCCGGTCGCGCCGCCCGCCCAGACCAGCTCGAACGGCGAGAACAGCCGCCAGCGCTCGTCGCCCCACAAGATGCTGCGCGCGATCAGCTGCCCGGCCATGGCCGAGGTGTTCATGCCCTGGCGGCCGAACCCGCTCGCCACCCACAGGCCTTTGCGCAACTGCCCGATCTGCGGCATGCCGTGCACGGTCTGCCCGGTGGCGCCGCCGAACATGTCGGTGATCCCGACATCGCCGAGCTGTGGGAAGATCGTGCGGATCCGCCGCTTGACCAGGCCGGCAAAGCGCTGCGGACGCGCGGCCCATGTGGTCTCCGGGCTTTCCCACATCAGCCGGTCGCCGTCGACGATCCGGAAATGGTCGACGCCGTCGGAATCCATCACCGATCCCTTGAAGCCGATGATCTCGTGCAGGCGCTCGCCGAGCGGCGCGGTGATGCCGGCATAGCGCCAGACCGGCAGCAGCGTTTCCGACAAGCGCCTCAGGGGCGCGCCGAGATGGATGTTGCCGGCGAGCACGATGTGGGTCGCGCGCAGCCGCGCCGACGGCGTCACGATGCGCTTGCGAATGCCGGAATGATCGATGCTGACGACCGGCGTATCCTCGAAGATGCGGGCACCCGCGCGCCGCGCCAGCGCCGCAAGGCCATGCACATATTTGCGGCCGTCGACCTGGAACGCCCTCGGATAATACACGCCGTGGAAGTAGCGGTCGGTCTTGAGCACCGCGCGGACGCGATCGGCCTGCCAGCCCGCGACCTCGGTGTCGAAATCCTCGTTCAGCATCTGCAAGCGGCTGATCAGGCGATCGCCGGCATCGACGTTGGAGACTTCCAGCACACCGTCGCTGAGGCCGATCCCCGGCATGTTCTCTTCCGCGGCGTTGGCCCGGACGAACTCGGCGCCTTCCTTCGACAACGTCCACAGCTCGCGCGCGTCCTCGAAGCCGATGCGCTCGATCAGATCCGCGAGCGGCAATGCAAAGCCCGGCATCACGGTGCCGAACTGATTGCCGGAGGCATTCCAGCCGACATGGCGGCCCTCGAGCACGGCGACGCTGGCGCCTAGCCGGGCCGCCTCCAGCGCGATGGAGAGCCCGGCAAGCCCCGCACCGATGACGCAGATGTCGGCGTCGAGATCAAACGACAGCCGCACGCGGTCGCGAAAGCCGGCTTCTTCCTGGGACACGCTTGTGAAAGTCTCGCTCATATCGTTTTCTTAGAGCATGATCCGGAAAAGTGTGCAGCGGTTTTCCGAAGGATCATGCTCGAAACAACAACTTAAATAGACCGAGCGGGCGCTTGTCACCTTGTCCTCAACCCGCGCCTGTAGATTATCCTCCTGGACGCGTAACGATTCGAGAATGCCATGCGCCGTTTGATGCTGCTGCGTCACGCCAAGACCGAGACGGACGCGCCAAGCGGCCGTGACCAGGATCGCCGCCTCGACGACCGCGGCCACAAGGATGCTGCGCAGATGGGCGACTGGATCGCCACCCATCCGCCCTTCCCCGATGCCGTGCTGGTGTCGCACGCCGTCCGGGCCCGGCAGACCTGGGACATCGCCTGGGAGGCGATGGAGGACCGTGTCGCGGCGCCGCAGGTTGAAGTCCTGCCGGAACTCTACGGCGCCGATCCCGCGCAGATCCTGGAGTCCATTCGCACTGCAACGATTCCCGCCGATCCCAGGCGATTGCTGCTGATCGGCCACAATCCCGGCATGCACGAGGTCGCGCTGATGCTGATGGGCGGCGGCGATCGGGCCGGTGCCAAGGCGCTTGCCCACAACCTGCCCACGGCGGGGCTTGCGGTCTTCGACTTTGACGTCAAGGATTGGGGTCACGTGGCGTACCGCCGCGGCAAACTGGTGCTGTTCGTCAGCCCCAAGCTGCTTCGATCGGGTTGAGACGCGCGGGCGCCGTCTCTCTCCGATTGATCCAGCGCGATCAAGAGGTGCTGAAGATTTGGAGGCGCAGATGTTCAAGTCCATCCTCGTGCCCATCGACCTCGCCGACACCGACCTGGCAAAGCCGGCGATCGCGACCGCGGCAACGCTGTCGCAAACCTGGAGCGGCGCCGTGCGCCTGCTCAACGTGCTGCCGATGACGCCGGTGATGCTGGCCGAATACGTGCCGGCCGATTTCGACGAGCAGCAGCGCCAGACCTCGGAAGAAGCGCTCGCCATCGTCGCACGCGAATCCGGCATCGAGGCTTCCCGCATCTCGAGCGTGGTGCGCCAGGGCGGCATCTACCACGAGATCCTCGAGGAGGCCGCGCACATGAAGGCCGACCTGATCGTGATGACCTCGCACCGGCCGGCGATGCGCACCTATTTCCTGGGCTCCAATGCCGGGCATGTCGTGCGCTACGCCAAGTGCTCGGTGCTGGTGGTCAGGCACTGAGGGCCGCAAACTCCGTCATCGCGAGCGCAGCGAAGCAATCCAGAAATGTTCCGCGGAAAGACTCTGGATTGCTTCGCTGCGCTCGCAATGACTGTGCGGAGACAATGTGCGCTTATCGCAACATCGTCATGCCCGGACATGTCTCGGGCATCCACGCCTCTTCTCCCACGCGGTTACGCGTGGATCGCCGTACAAGCCCGGCCATGACGTCCTCGTCTCACAGATACCGCGTCAGCTCGGTTTTCACCTGCCCGTAGACCGCGTCCTCGATCTGACTGCGATTGATCCCGATGTCGCGCAGGGCGCGGTCGTCGAGCTCGCTCAGCGTCTTGATGGCAGAGCGGCGCTCCAGGCGGTCGAACAGCGAATAGGCAGCGTTGGCGAGCGTGCTGAAAAATCCGCCCGATGAGGATGGGCGTAAACTCCGCCCGGCAGTTTGCGAGATCGTGGTCATTCTTCTTCTCCGGCGTACGTCCCGCGCGGCGCAGCAGGTGCCGTTGGCGCGGACGCTGTCGGCGCCTGCACCTCATTTGCCATCGGATTGCTCTCGCACCCCTCGGCTCAATCGCGGAACTTGATGGAACTTAAATGCTCCAGTACACTGCTCGGAGCAAGTAAAACATTGCTCTCGGTGCAATAATGTCCAAGTTCGAGTACGTGAAGCTTGCCGATGCCATTGCGGCCGATATCACTAACGGCACGTTAAGGGCCGGCGACCGGCTGCCGCCGCAGCGCAATTTTGCCTATGACCGCGGCATCGCAGTCTCGACCGCGAGCCGGGTCTATACGGAGTTGCTCCGCCGCGGTCTCGTGGTCGGCGAGGTCGGCCGCGGCACCTTCATCTCCGGCGACATCCGGCGCGAGGTCGAGACGATCAGCGAACCGGCCGACGCGCGCATCAATTTCGAGGTCAATTACCCGCTCCTGCCGCAGCAATGGGCGATGATCGCCAAGAGCCTTGCCGGACTGGAGCGCGTCGACGCGCTCGAATCCGCGTTGCGCGTCTCGACCAGCACCGGCACCAAGAGCGCGCGCGTTGCGGCCGCCGCCTACCTCGCGCGCAAGGACTTCGCGCCGCAGGCCGAGCAGATCGTCTTCACCGCCAATGGCAAGCAATCGCTCGCGGCCGCGCTCGCAGCACTCGTTCCCACCGGCGGCCGCTGCGGCGTCGAGGCGCTGACCTATCCTTACGTCAAGAGCATCGCGGCGCGGCTCGGCGTGACGCTGGTCCCGATTCCGATGGACGAGCATGGTGCGCGGCCCGACGCCATCCAGAAGGCGCATCGCGAGGCCCACCTGTCGGCGCTGTATCTCCAGCCCATCATCCAGAATCCGCTCGGCGTCACCATGAACGCGACGCGGCGCGCCGACATCATGCGCGTCGCCGAAAAGCTCGATCTCACCATCATCGAGGACACCGTCTACGGCTTCCTCGCCGACGACACGCCGCTGGCAGCGCTCGGGCCGGACCGCTGCATCGTGCTCGACAGCCTGTCCAAGAAGGTCGCACCCGGCCTTGCGCTCGGCATCCTCGTCGCGCCGCCGCATCTGCGCGAAAGCGTGATGAGCGCGGTCCGCACCGGCGGCTGGATCGCCTCCGGTCACGCGCTCGCGGCCGGGCAGCGGCTGATGGCCGATGGCACCGTCGCCGAGCTCACACGGCTGAAACGGATCGATGCCACGCGCCGCCAGCAGACCGCAGCGAGGCTGCTGGCCGGTTACCAGCTCGCGGCCGATCCACGCTCCTATCATCTCTGGCTCACGCTGCCGCCGCATTGGCGTTCGCAGACATTCGTCGCAGCTGCAGCCCGGCGCGGCATCGCGCTGACGCCGTCCTCGACCTTCGCAATTGCGCATGGTCACGCGCCGAACGCGGTGCGTCTCGCCCTCGCCCCGCCCTCGTTCGAGCAGCTCGATTCCGGCCTGCGCACGATCGTGTCGCTGCTCGGCACCAAGGAAGAGGATTTTGATTCGACGGAGTAGCGATCGGTCTATGGCAGCACCGATCGGGGCACGCGATCGAAGCTGTAGCTTCGCGGCTGGTTGCGCCGCACGAAGCCGCCGACCTGCCAGACAAACAAGGCGGCAAAGCCGACGATGAACAGCGCGCCGGCGAACTCGCCGATCATCAGCGCTCGGATCAATAAGCCCGCCATCGCCACCGCCAGCACCGCCAGGAAGGCCAGCATCGCGGCATAGGTCCTGCGGCCGAGGCCCGCAGTCAGCGTCGCGCGACTGTCCGCCTTCGCCATCCGCGCATGCAGCGCAATCAGGAAATCGCGAAAGCCGTTGTCCTGCGGCGCCATCAGCGCCGCGGTCTGCCAGCTCGTCGACAGGATCGCGATGCGGCCGCCGTTGGTATGGCTGATATCGGCGCGAAAGCGGTGCTGCTGCATCGACACCGGGCGAAACGACAGCCGGATCGCCGAAATCTCGTCGTAACGCCACAGGCCGGAGCGGCCGGCGATGTGCCAGGCAAGCCCCTCCTCCGTCAGCTCGAAGCGATGCGCCGATCCGATCAGCGACGCCTTGTAGGCATAGCTCGTGACCGACGCAGCCTCAGCTCCCGAAACCTGCATCTTCCCGATCGATCCCGTCCACGCAATCCGGTTAGCGATCCGCTTGCGCGATCGCCCTCGCCCATCCTACAAGCGGGGCATGGCTGAGACGACATTTTTTCCGCGCCGCCTGATTCTCGGCGCCGCCGTGATCTCCGGCGTGCTGCTTGCGCTCGCGGTCCACATGCTGGGCGCGCGCTACGGGCTCGACCTCGGCGGCCTCTGGCGGTCCGACACGCATGAGTTCATCCCGGCGGGCGCGGCGATCGCTTGGTGGCTGATCGCAACCGTCGGCTTTTCCGGCGGCTATTTCACGGCGACGTTGATGCAGAGCGCCGTCTCCGGCCAGATCCCGCACCGGATGCGCCAGTTCCTGATCGCGGTCGGCGTGCTGCTGCTCGCGGGCGCCGGGCAAGCGGCCTCGGCGCCGAGCCCGATCCCGACCGTCTCGGGCGTGCTCGCCGGCCTTGCCGCGCTGTGCCTCGGTGCCGTGATGGCATTCTGCGGCGCGCATTTCGCGCTGCGCCGCGGCTGACTTTCTACGCCGACGCGCGCAGTCGCGGTCGCTCCAGCATGATCGCGACATCGGAGGCAGGCCGCGGCTTGCTGAACAGATAGCCCTGCGCCTGGGTGCAGCCCTCGCGCCTGAGCAGCTCGAGCTGCGCGTCGTTCTCGACGCCTTCCGCGGTGGTGACGATACCGAGGCTGCGGCCAAGGCCGGTCACCGCGCGAATGATCGCCATGGAATCCTCGCGCGTCGCCAGTTCCGACACGAAGGAGCGGTCGATCTTGATCTTGTCGAATGGGAAGCTGCGCAGATAGCTCAGCGAAGAATAGCCGGTGCCGAAATCGTCGAGCGAGATCCGCACGCCCATCGCGCGCAGCTCGTGCAGCGTGGTCAGCGTCGCCTCGCTGTTCTGGAGCAGCACGGATTCGGTGATCTCGAGTTCGAGACGACGCGCGTCGAGCCCGGAGGCGGTCAGCGCCTCGGTCACGGATGCTATCAGGTTCGGGTTCTTGAACTGCACCGGCGACAGGTTGACGGCGACGTCGACATCGCCGGGCCAGGTGGCCGCGTCGGCGCAGGCGGAGCGCAGCACGAACTCGCCGAGCTGAACGATGAGTCCGGTCTCCTCGGCCACCGGAATGAAGCTGATGGGCGCGATCAGCCCGCGCTGCGGGTGGTTCCAGCGCAGCAGCGCCTCGAAGGCGACGACGCGACCGCTCGCGACGTCACGGATCGGCTGATAATACGCCTCGAACTCGTCACGTTGCAGCGCCGCGCGAAGATCCATTTCCAAGAGGCGCCGCGCCTGCGCACGCGCATCCATGCCGGTCTCGAAGAAGCGATAGGTGCCGCGGCCGTCCGCCTTGGCGCGGTACAGCGCGAGGTCGGCATTCTTCAGCAGCTCGTCCGGATTGTCGCTGTCCTGCGGCGACAGCGAGATGCCGATCGAGACACCGATGACGATCTGATGATCGTCGATCTCGTAAGGCGCCGAGATCACCTCGACGAGGCGGCCTGCCAGGGACCTTGCGGCAGCTTCCTCCGAGCGCCCGATCTGGACCACGGCGAACTCGTCGCCACCCAGCCGAGCCACCGTATCGCTCTCGCCGACGGCGGCCTTGAGCCTGCGGCCGACCTCCTTGAGCAACGCATCGCCGATGGGATGGCCGAGGGAGTCGTTGATGTCCTTGAAATGATCGAGATCGAGGCAGAGCACCGCAAGCTGATCGCCCGACTGCGTCCGGCGTAGTCCCTGCTCGAGCTGCTCGTGGAATAGCACGCGGTTCGGCAGACTGGTCAGCGCATCATGGCGCGCCATGTGCGAGATCTTCGCCTGTGCCTCCAGCCATTCGGTGATGTCCTCGAAGGTCGCAACCCAGCCACCGCCCTGCATCGGCTGGTTGACGACCCGGATGGAGCGGCCGAACCGGTTGACCACGTCGGTCGTGGTGCGCCCTTCCCGCGCATCCGCCACGAGGCGCGCGAAGAACTCGTCCGCGTTGCCTTGCCACTGGCCCTTGGCCTGCTCCTCCCGCAGCACCTCGACCAGGCGGCGGCCGGCGAGCGGCATGTCGGTGCGACGAAGCATCGCGGCATAGCGCTCGTTGAACAGGATGATCTTGCCGTCCGCGTCGAACATGCAGAGCCCTTGCGACATGTTCTCGAGCGCGGTGTCCAGCACGATCTGCTGGCGTCCGAGTTCGCCCTTGGCGCGGCGGTCGAGCACCGCGGCAGCCAGTGCAATCGCGATGATTGCGACCGCTGCGCTCGCGGTGAGGAAGGACATCGACGCCGCCGGGATCGACAACCCGCTGATCGCGAGCGTCGGGTCCGGCGTCAGCAGCACCGCGCCCATCGCGGTGAAGTGATGCGCGACGATGGCGACCGTCAGCAGGACCGTCGCCGTCAGCGCATGGGAGAGGTCGTCGCCTCGTGCGGCGACGAACAGCGCCAGGGCGGCAAAGACAATTCCGAGCAGCACTGATACGGCAACCGTGCTGCCGACCCAGTCCAGGCGTGCCGGCATCTCCAGCGCCGCCATGCCGGTGTAATGCATCGCTGCGACACCCGTGCCGACGATGACACCGCCGAGGACGATCCACGCCACTCGCGAGGACGACACCGCAATGCTCAAGCCCACGAAGGTCACGGAGATCGCGAAAATCAACGAAAGGACCGTCACCGGAATGTTGTAGGCGCCGGCGCCGCCCGGCCCGTAGGCGAGCATCGCAATGAAATGCGTCGCCCAGATGCCGCATCCGCTGACCACGGCATCCAGGCCGATCCAGGCCAGACGTCCGCGGCCGTGCGATGCGCGTGCCCGGTGAAACAGGCTGATTGCCGCCGCGCTGGCGAGCAGACACACCGCGCCGCCAAGCGCGACAAGTCGCCAATCATGCTCGTCGGTGAGACAGAAGAGAACTTGATACATTGCCGGCCCCTATGCACCCGCACTTGAACCGACAGAAGTGGACAGTCGGTAACCGGCTACGCGGCTGTTTCGGGGATGGTGAACGGAAGATGTGTTCATTCACTCGGATTGATCATCCTCGCGCCGGCGCGCCGATCCCGATCACGGCGGCAGCGAGCAGCAGGACCGCCGCGGAGATGACCAGCGACAGATGCAATCCGGTCAGAAATGTGCTGTCCGCGGCCACCAGGGAACCGAACAGCGCGACGCCGAGTACGCTGCCGGTCTGCCGCGTCGCGTTCAGGACGCCGGCCGCGACGCCGGAGCGCGCCTTCTCGACGCTGCCCAGCAGGGTCGAGGTCAGGGGCGGCACCAGCAGCCCAAGTCCGCCGCTGATCGCGATCATCTGCGCGCAGATCATCCAGTAGCTCGTTTCAGCCTCGATCCACAGCAGCCCGAGACAGCCGAGCGCCGAGATGCAGGCGCCGACGACGATGGTCGGGCACGGGCCGATGCGCTCGGCGAGGTGCGGCGCCAGCAGATTGACCGGCAGCGCCGCCGCCATCATCGGCACGAAGGCAAGCCCGGTCCACCACGCCGACAGCCCGTTGATCCTCTGGAAATACAGGCTGAGCACGAAGATCAGGCCATAGATCGCGACGTTCACGAGCAGGCCGACCAGCGAGGTCAATGCGAACAGCCGGTGGCTGAACAGCGACAAAGGCAGCATCGGCTGGTGTGCGCGGCTCTCCCGCCACACGAACAGAACGCCGAGGACAGCCGCGGCGGCAAAGGCGCCGATCACGGCGGAATGCCCCCAGCCGAGCCCGCCGCCTTCGATGATCGCGCCGGCCAGTGCGCCCAGCGCGCCGATCGCGGCCAGCTGGCCCGGCAGATCGATCTCGCGCGAGGGCGCGCGCGTGGTCTCGCCGGCATAGCGCCAGGTCAGCCACAGGCCGGCAAGCCCGATCGGAAGGTTGACCAGAAAGATCGAGCGCCATCCGACCAGGGTGATCAGGCCGCCGCCGACAAACGGGCCGGCGGTGAGCGCGACGCTCGCGCCGGCGGCCCAGACCGCGACGGCGCGGCCGCGCGCCCGATCGTCGGCGTAGGCGTGATTGAGCAGCGCCAGCGAATTCGGCACCAGGATCGCCGCCGCCAGGCCCTGGACCAGCCGCGCTGCGATCAGCACGATTGCGTTAGGCGACAATGCGCAGGCGAGCGAGGCCGCGGTGAAGATGGCGAACCCCGCCATGAAGACGCGCTTGGCGCCGATGCGGTCGCCGAGCGCGCCGGCTGTCAGGATGAAGGCGGCAAACGCGATGGTGTAGGCGCTGACCACCCATTGCAACTCGGCGACGCCACCGCCGAGCGTCCGGCCCATCGCATCGAGCGCGGTGTTGACGATGGTGACGTCGAGCTGCACCACGCCATAGCCGAGGCTCATCGCAGCCAGTGTCAGCGAGGTCGCAAGGCGCGAGCCGGCATGCGCCGCGCCGGCTCTGTCGTCGAAGGTTTCATATTTGATGGAATCGGCTCGCATGCTGCCACCTCGATTGCAGCCCCATGCGACACATTACGCTTCGGCCTTCTGTCATGTTTCGACAATGACCGAATGATGGCTGCACGTCATGGAAGCGCCGCGCGGGTCACCGCGCGGCGCTTCCATGTTTCCGGCTTACCTCAGCTCGCCGCGCGCAAATTCACCTTGCTCTCGGCCAGCGTCGTCAGCTTCTTGTCCGTCGCCTTCTCCTCTTCCAGCGTCTTGGCGAGCACGCTGGCGCAGTCGTTGCGGCCGAGCTGCTTGGCCCAGGCGATCAGGCTGCCGTAGCGCACGATCTCGTAATGTTCGGCGGCCTGCGCTGCATTGATCAGCGCGGCATCGAGCACCGCCTTGTCGGCAACTTCGCCGGCGGTCTCGTCGGCTTCCTCGATAATGCCGTCGATCGCCGGGCAGTCGATCGCCTTCACGGCCACGCCATGCATCTTGAAGACCTCCTCGAGCCGAGCGACGTGCTGCTTCGTTTCCTCGAGGTGCGTCAAAAAGCCCTGCTTCAACTGCGGATCGGTCGCCTTACTTGCCATTTTCGGCAGCGCCTTGGTGAGCTGCTGCTCCGCATAGTAGATGTCCTGCAGCTGGTGCACGAACAGGTCGTTCATGGTTTTGATGTCTTTTGTGAACAGTCCCATCGTTCCGGTCCTCTCCGGTTTCGGGAACACGACTGCGGCGGCCTGCACGAAAAGCCGCATATTCCGCCATGTTCGATTGCTGATGGGGCGCTAACGGGCACGCAACATCGACGTTCCAAAAAAGCCCACGCCGCTTGCGCTGGAACAACGCTAGCGGCGCAAGGATTTGAAACCATGTCGACCTGCGGACGCGCCGGCCTCACGACTCATATGCTTAACGCGCGGCCGATGTGAACCGCGTATGACAAAAGTGGTAGATCCAGCGCAGAACCTATCCTTGTCAAGGGCTGCACAAGTCGCTGTTTTTGCCTTAAATGAGCTGGATCATACCGAGCGATCGACGCCTATCTTTGGCCGCGATCGCACCCGACTGGACAATGTCTGGCCAGATCGGTCTTGCCCCCCGCCGGGAGGATGAATGCACGGACTGCTGCCCGCGCTGAAACGCGGCTTCAAGAGATGGATCGGCTGGCGCCGGCTCGGAATTGCCGCGAGCGTGTTCATCATCGCCTTCGCGATCACGACGCTGGTGCGGACCCTCAAAGGTATCGATACCAGCGTGATCCTGACCGCGTTAACCGAGATTCCCCGCGGGAGTATCGGCTTGGCGGCGATCTGCGTCTTCTTCGCGTTCTGTACGCTGACCTTCTACGACTTTTTTGCACTGCGAACGATCGGCAAGAAGCACGTGCCCTATCGCATCGCAGCGCTCTCCAGCTTCACGTCCTATTCGATCGGCCACAACATCGGCGCCACGGTCTTCACCGGCGGCGCGATCCGTTTCCGGATCTATTCGGATTACGGGCTGAACGCGATCGACGTCGCCAAGATCTGCTTCCTGTCGGGCCTGACCTTCTGGCTCGGTAACATCTTCGTGCTCTCGATCGGCATGGCCATCCACCCGGATGCGGCCTCCTCGATGGATCAGCTGCCGTCGTCGATCAACCGCCTGATCGCGCTCGGTGGCCTCGCCTCGATCGGCGCCTATCTGGTCTGGCTCTGCATGGGCGAGAAGCGGCGCGAGCTCGGCCAGAAGGGCTGGAAGGTGGTGCTGCCGTCGGCGCCACTGACGCTGGTGCAGATCCTGATCGGCGTGGTCGATCTCGGCTTCTGCGCCACGGCGATGTACCTCCTGATGCCGGCCAATCCGCCGATCGACTTCATGTCGCTGGCGGTCGTGTTCATCCTGGCGACCCTGATCGGCTTTGCCAGCCATGCTCCCGGCTCGATCGGCGTGTTCGATGCCGCCATGCTGGTGGCGCTGCCCGAATTCGGCCGCGAGCAGCTTCTGGCGACGCTGCTGGTGTTCCGCATTCTCTATTTCGTGATCCCGTTCGGCCTCGCCATCTCCATCATGGGAACGCGCGAGCTCTGGATGAATGTGGTCGAGCCCTGGCAGGAGCGGCGGCGGCTGGCGGAAGCCTGCGCGCAGGCCAACCTTCCCAAGCAGGTGGCAGCGATGGAGCGCGAGCGGTCGCTGCGGCAGGCCAATAAGCGCTAGGACGGACCGCCAGACAAAGGTTGCGGGCGGCAGAGCAATCCTCTCTTATTTCCGCCTCAACTTTGCCGTTGAAGACGCGGGCCATGATCCCTGTATCCCTTCGTACCCTCTCCGCTGGCGCCGTATTGCTTGTCGGGATTCTGACTGCTTTTCCGCTTTCACGCGCAGCCGCGCAGGACGCCGGGGCCATGCAGATTTCCTGGGAGGTGCGCAACCGCTTCCGCCTGTTCCGCGAGGAGCGCGATTTCCTGCTCCATGTCGAGAATGCGCGTAACCGCAGCATCCTCGCCGCCGAACAATCGCTCGAGCTTCAGAGCGAGGGCCGCGGCTGGGCTCGCAATATGGTCAATCGGCTCTGCATCGACCTTCAGGGCCGGGTCAACCAGCCCTGCACCCGCGACAACGTCAAGGAGAACTACCTCACGCCAGCCGACCATCCGGTGACCGTGCGCCTGACCGGCGCGGTGCCGGTCGGCGCCATCTGCGCATGGTCGTTCGACGACGGCGAAGGACCGCAAGCCTCGACCTTCGACTGCGCCGAGCCGGTCAATCTGCGCGTCCGCTACGGCAAGCAGACGGTCGCGACCGTCGACGTGTCCTCCGGCTCCGATCCGACCCAGCGCATCCAGGCCGAGATCCAGGTCCGCGACATCTTCGTCGCCGGTCTCGGCGACAGCATCGCCTCCGGCGAGGGAAATCCGGACCGGCCGCTGGCGCTGTCCGACGAAGGCTTCTGCTTCCGCTCCTATCTCGGCACCGCCGGCGCGCAGTACTACCGGCCGAGCCGCGCCGGCTTCAAGGGCGGCCGCGCCTGCGAGGCGCCTGATACGCTCGCCAACTGGCAGCGCTACGGCGCACTCTGGTTCAACGCGCCCTGCCACCGTTCGCTCTACAGCTATCAGGCCCGCACCGCGCTGGCGCTCGCGGTGCGCTACACGCACATCGCCGTGACCTTCCTGCCGCTCGCCTGCACCGGCGCCAGCATCGGCGACGGGCTGCTCGGCTCGCAGCGCGCCCGCGAATGCCCGCCCGGCAAGACCGGCGTCTGCAACACCAGCGTGAATGCGCAGGTCGCCGAGCTGCGCGAGGCGCTCACCGCGGCGAAGAAACGCCAGCCCGACCGCACGCTCGACCTCGTGCTGCTCTCGGTCGGCGCCAACGATGTCTACTTCTCCGGTCTCGTCGCCGACGTCATCGTCGACACCGCGACCGAGCGCGCGCTGTTCCGCCGCTCCGGCGTGATGGCGAGCGTCGACGATTCCCGCGACGCGCTGGCGCGCGAGTTGCCGCAGAACTTCGTCAAGCTGCGCGAGGCGCTGAAGCCGCTGGTTGGCGGCGATCTCTCGCACGTGGTCTACGTCTCCTACGCCAATCCCGCACTCGCCGATGGCGGCGTACCGTGCCGTGGCGGCCGCGCCGGTTTCGACATTCACCCGTCCTTCAATGCCGACCCGCAGCGCCTCGCCCGCGTCTCGACTTTCGTCGACACAGAATTCCTGCCGCAGCTGAAGGGACTCGCCACCTGCACCCGCGGCGCGCTGTGCCGCGATCCCGAGGCCGACCGCATGACCTTCGTCGATACGCATCAGGCCGCGTTCGCCGATCACGGCTTCTGCGCCCATTCCGGCAACGATCCCGAATTCGACCGCACCTGCTTTGCCGAGAACGGCCAGAGCTTCGATCCCGACATCGTGACCGCGGCGAGCCAGCCGATGCTGTGCGGCCGCGGCGCCTCCGAATACCGCGCCTACCTGCCGCGCGCGCGTTGGATCCGCGATGCCAATGACAGCTACTTCGCGGCGATGACCTATCCGCAAGGCCTGCCGGCGGCGAGCCAGCCGACCGACATCCACGACGCCACCTGGGGCGTGCTCTCCGCCGTCTATGGCGGCGCCGTGCATCCCAGCGCGGAAGGCCACGCCGCGATGGCGGATGCCGCACTGCCCGCAGCGAGTTCGGTGCTTGGACTGGATGCCGTGCCGCCGGGCGTGACGCGCGGATTGCTGCCGCAATTGCTGCCGAGCGCGCGGCAGTAGCGAAGACGAAATCTCTCCTCGCCGTCATTGCGAGCGCAGCGAAGCAATCCAGAGTCGCTCCGCGGAAAGATTCTGCATTGCTTCGCGGAGCCTGTCATTGGGCCGCGCTTGCGCGGACCCGTTGGCTCGCAATGACGAGCCTGGGCTCGCATTTCGACTCTCTCACGATCGTTCCCGCCACCTGCCGTTCCATCAATCCAAAAACGGCATCGATCGATACTCCCTTGAACTTGGACACTTTGCCGCGCGCGCCTCTAGGAGTCGCTTCGAGGAAACGTTTCGAGTTCTAAGGAGGCGCGTGATGAGCGCAGTGGTGTCCGCAGCGGACGTGAGAAGATCTCGCGTCAGGCTGTTCATCGTGACCATGTTGTTCCTGGTCACCACCGTGAACTATGCCGACCGCGCCACGCTGTCGATCGCGGGCCCCGCGCTCTCCAAGGAGTTGCATCTCGATCCAGTCGCAATGGGCTACATCTTCTCCGCCTTCGGCTGGTCCTACGTGATCGCGCAGGTGCCGGGCGGCTGGCTGCTCGACCGCTACGGCTCGCGCCTCGTCTACGCCTTCAGCATCATCGTCTGGTCGATCTTCACGATGATGCAGGGCTGGGTCGGCTTCTTCAGCGCCGGCACCGCCATCGCCGTGCTGTTCGGCTTGCGCTTCCTTGTCGGCATCGCCGAAGCCCCCTCCTTTCCCGCCAATGCCCGCATCGTCGCAGCCTGGTTTCCAAGCAACGAGCGCGGCACCGCGTCGGCCTTCTTCAATTCGGGCCAGTATTTCGCCACCGTGATCTTCGCGCCGCTGATGGGCTGGATCGCGCACGCCTACGGCTGGCGCTTCGTGTTCTTCGTGATGGGCGCGCTCGGCATCGTCATGGGCCTCGTCTGGATCAAGACCATCTACGGCCCGAAGGAGCACCCGGGCATCAACGACGCCGAGTTCGACTACATCAAGGAGGGCGGCGCGCTGGTCGATCTCGACGCGCCCAAGGACGACCTGAAGGAAGAGCGTGCGCCTCAATCCGGCTCGGGATGGGACCACATCCGCCAGCTCCTCTCCAACCGCATGATGCTCGGCGTCTATCTCGGCCAGTACTGCATCAACACGCTGACCTATTTCTTCCTGACCTGGTTCCCGGTCTATCTCGTCAAGGAGCGCGGCCTGTCGATCCTGCAAGCCGGCTTCGTCGCGACGCTGCCTGCGCTGTGCGGCTTCATCGGCGGCGTGCTCGGCGGCGTCATCTCGGATGCGATCCTGCGCCGGACCGGCTCGCTGACCATGGCGCGCAAGATCCCGATCGTCGGCGGCATGCTGCTGTCGATGTCGATCATCGCCTGCAACTATGTCGACGGACAGGCGCTGGTGGTGGGCTTCATGGCACTCGCCTTCTTCGGCAAGGGCATCGGCGCGCTCGGCTGGGCCGTCGTCTCCGACACCTCGCCGAAGGAAGCCGGCGGTGTCTCAGGCGGCCTGTTCAACACCTTTGGCAATCTCTCCTCGATCACCACCCCGATCGTGATCGGCTACATCCTGGCCGCGACCGGCTCGTTCAGCGGCGCGCTGGTGTTCGTCGGCCTCAACGCGCTGGTGGCGGCGTTCGCCTACCTGGTGGTCGTTGGCAAGATCGAGCGGGTGACGCTCAAACATTCCTCCTGAGGGCTCCCATGGGAGCTTGACCAGGCAACTCAACGGCGGCTCGAAAAGCCGCCGTCTTTGTTTTGGGGGTGATCGATGCTAGAAGTGCCGGGGAAACGCCTTATCCATCTAAGGCATGTATCGATGTTCGACCTCAACCAGCTCCGCTGTTTCGTCACGGTGGCGGAGGAACTGCATTTCGGCCGCGCCGCCGTGCGGCTGAACATGACGCAGCCGCCGCTGTCCCGGCAGATCCAGGTGCTCGAGCACATCATCGACGCGCCGCTCCTGGAGCGCACCAGCCGTTCGGTGCGCCTGACGCCCGCGGGGCGCAGCTTCCTGCCGGAGGCGCGGCGCATCCTCAAGCTGGCGGAAAGCGCCTCGCAGGTCGCCCGCCGCATCGCGCTCGGCAAGACCGGCTCGCTGAAGATCGGCTTTACGGCAGCAGCCGCCTACGGCTTCCTGCCCGAGCTCGTCGCCGCCTGCCGGGCGAAATTGCCCGAGGTCGATTTCTCGCTGAAGGAGATGGTGTCCGGCGACCAGTTCGAGGCGCTGACCTCGGGCCAGATCGACGCCGGCCTGCTCAGGCCGCCGATTGCGCGTCCCGAACTTGCCAGCCGCCGCGTCGTCGCCGAGCCCCTGCTCGCGGCGATCCCCAAGAAGCACCCGCTGGCGAACGCCGACAGCATCACGATCAAGGATTTCGACGACCAGCCCTTCGTGATGTATTCGCCCTATGAGAGCCGCTACTTCCACGACCTCCTGGTGGCCCTGTTCACCCGCGCCGACGTGCTGCCGCGCTACGTCCAGCATCTGAGCCAGATCCATTCGATCCTCGCCATGGTCCGCGCCGGCCTCGGCCTTGCCATCGTGCCGGCCGCGGCGGCGAGCCTGAAGATCTCCGACGTGCGCCTGCGCCCCTTGAAGCTGCGCACGCGCGTCCCCGTCGAGCTGTTCATGGTCTGGCGCCGCGACGACGAGAATCCGCTGCTGTCCGCCCTGGTCAAAATCGCCGGCGAATTGTCCTCCGCGGAGATAGCGGACGATTGATGCTCAATCCGCATCAGTCGATATAGGCTTTGGCTTGGACGCGCATCGAACGGTCTCCTAAACCACGGCGCATGGACGCGCAGGCCTCAAGCTCGCGTCCTCCACAACACGCAAGAAGGGAGCCGCGCCCATGAGCAAGATGACCCCGCAGGAGATGGCCCAGAAGATCGGATCTGGCCTCCTGTCTTTCCCCGTCACGCCGTTCAAGGCTGACTATTCCTTCGACGAGGCGACCTACCGCGCCAACATGGACTGGCTGTGCGGCTATGACGTTGCCGGCCTGTTCGCCGCCGGCGGCACCGGCGAGTTCTTCTCGCTGACGCCGACCGAGGTTCCGCAAGTCGTCAAGATCGCCGTCGACGAGACCAAGGGCCGCGTGCCCGTGCTCGCCGGCACCGGCTACGGCACCGCGATCGCCCGCGAGATCGCTGTTGGTGCCGAGAAGGCCGGCGCCGACGGCCTGTTGCTGCTGCCGCCCTATCTCACCCATTCCGAGCAGGAAGGCCTCGCCGCCCATGTCGAGGCCGTCTGCGCCTCCGTGAAGATCGGCGTCATCGTCTACAACCGCGACAACGCCATCCTCCAGCCCGACACGCTCGCCCGCCTCGCCGAGCGCTGCCCGAACCTCGTCGGTTACAAGGACGGCATCGGCGACATCGAGCTGATGACCCGCGTCTACACCAAGCTCGGCGACCGCCTCACCTATGTCGGCGGCCTGCCGACCGCCGAGACCTTCGCGCTGCCCTATCTCGACATGGGCGTGACGACCTACTCGTCGGCCGTGTTCAACTTCGTGCCGGAGTTCGCCACCAGCTTCTACGCCGCCGTGCGCAAGCGCGACCATGCGGCGATCCATGCCGGCCTGAAGGATTTCATCCTGCCGCTGATCGCGATCCGCAACCGCAAGAAGGGCTATGCGGTCTCGATCATCAAGGCCGGCATGAAGGTGATCGGCCGCGATTCCGGCCCGGTTCGCCCGCCGCTGACCGATCTCACCGAGCAGGAGATCGCGGAGCTGACCGCGCTGGTGAAGAAGCTGCCCGCCGCACGATCGTCACAACAGGCTGCAGAATAGCGGTCGACAACAGGGAGGAGCGTGCGATGGTGGAAGTTTCCGGCGCACCGGTCGTCACATCGATGCAGGTGATCCCGGTCGCGGGCCGCGACAGCATGCTCCTCAACCTGAGCGGCGCGCATGCGCCGTTCTTCACCCGCAACATCGTCATCCTCACCGACAATTCCGGTCACACCGGCGTTGGCGAGGTGCCGGGCGGGCAGAAAATCTGGCAGACCCTCCAGGACGCCCGCGATCTCGTGATCGGCAAGACCGTCGGCGCGATGAACAACATCCTCGCCGACATCCGCACCGCCTTCGCCGACCGCGACGCCGGCGGCCGTGGCAAGCAGACCTTTGACCTGCGCGTCATGATCCACGCCGTCACCGCCGTGGAGTCCGCGCTGCTCGATCTGCTCGGTCAGCATCTCGGCCTGCCCGTTGCCGCCCTCCTCGGCGAGGGCCAGCAGCGGGGGAGCGTCGAAACGCTCGGCTATCTCTTCTTCGTCGGCGACGGTCGCAAGTCGAAGCTCGACTATGTCGCCGGCGAGAGCGGCAAGGCGGAATGGTTCGACCTCCGCCACCAGGAGGCGATGACGCCGGAGACCGTGGTGCGGCTCGCCGAGGCCACCCACGACCATTACGGCTTCGCCGACTTCAAGCTCAAGGGCGGCGTGCTGCGCGGCGAGCAGGAGATCGAGGCCGTCACTGCGATTGCCAAGCGCTTCCCGAATGCGCGCGTGACGCTCGATCCCAACGGCGCCTGGTCGCTCGACGAGGCGATCAGCCTCTGCAAGGGCATGCACGGCATCCTCGCCTATGCCGAGGACCCCTGCGGCGCCGAAGCCGGCTTCTCCGGCCGCGAGATCATGGCCGAGTTCCGCCGCGCCACGGGCCTGCCCACAGCGACCAACATGATCGCCACCGACTGGCGCCAGCTCTCCCATGCGTTGCGTCTCGGCGCAGTGGACATCCCGCTGGCCGATCCCCATTTCTGGACCATGCAAGGCTCGGTGCGCGTCGCCCAGACCTGCCGTGACAACGGCCTGACCTGGGGCTCGCATTCCAACAACCATTTCGACATCTCGCTCGCCATGTTCACCCATGTCGGCGCCGCCGCCCCCGGCAAGGTCACCGCGATCGACACTCACTGGATCTGGCAAGACGGCCAGGCGCTCACCAAGGAGCCGCTCCGGATCAAGGGTGGCAAGATTGCGGTCCCTGACAGGCCGGGCCTGGGTATCGAAATCGACAGGGCGGCCATCGACGCCGCGCATGAGCTCTACAAGCAGCATGGACTTGGCGCCCGCGATGACGCTATTGCCATGCAGGACCTGATCCCTGGCTGGACCTTCGACGACAAGCGTCCCTGCCTCGTTCGTTAAAAACTCTGGAGGAAGCTATGACTGCGATCCTGAAGAACTTCATCGGCGGCGAATGGGTCGACGGCTCCGGCGTCACGAAGAACATCAACCCCTCCAACACCAATGACCTCGTCGGCGAATACGCCAAGGCCGACAAGGCGCAGACCGAGAAGGCGATTGCCGCCGCAAAGGCCGCCTTCCCCGCCTGGGCGCAGTCGACGCCGCAGGTACGCTATGACGCGCTGAACAAGATTTCTCTCGAAATCCTGGCCCGCAAGGAAGAGCTCGGCCGCCTGCTCGCCCGCGAGGAAGGCAAGACGCTGCCGGAAGGCATCGGCGAGGTCGCGCGTGCCGGCCAGATTTTCGCGTTCTTCGCCGGCGAAGCCCTGCGCCTGATCGGCGAAAAGGGCGCCTCGGTGCGTCCCGGCCTCGATGTCGAGCTCACGCGTGAGCCGATCGGCGTCGTCGGCATGATCACGCCCTGGAATTTCCCGATCGCGATCCCGGCCTGGAAGATCGCGCCCGCGCTCTGCTACGGCAACACCGTGGTGTTCAAGCCGGCCGAGCTGGTGCCGGGCTCTGCGCATGCGCTGTCCGAGATCATCACCCGCTCCGGCATTCCCGCTGGCGTCTTCAACCTCGTGGTTGGCTCCGGCTCGGTGGTCGGCCAGACCTTGCTCGATCACCCGGACGTCGCGGCGATCTCCTTCACCGGCTCGGTGCAGACCGGCCGCAAGATCGCGCAGGCCTGCGTGCTGTCGAACCCGATGAAGAAGTTCCAGCTCGAGATGGGCGGCAAGAACCCGCTCGTCGTGCTTGACGACGCCGACCTCAAGACCGCCGTCGAGGTCGCCGTCAACGGCGCCTATTTCTCCACCGGCCAGCGCTGCACCGCCTCGTCCCGCCTGATCGTCACCGAGGGCATCCACGACCGCTTCGTCGCGGCGATGGCCGAGCGCCTGAAGGGCCTGTCGGTCGACGACGCGCTCAAGGCCGGCGTGCATATCGGCCCCGTGGTCGACCAGAGCCAGCTCGACCAGGATCTGCGCTACATCAAGATCGGCCAGGACGAAGGCGCCAAGCTCGCCTGGGGTGGCGAGCTGCTCAAGCGTGAGACGCCCGGCCATTACCTCCAGCCGGCGCTGTTCACCGAAGCCAACAACAACATGCGCATCGCGCGTGAAGAGATCTTCGGCCCCGTCGCCGCGGTCATCCGCGCCAAGAACTACGAGGAGGCGCTCGCGATCTCCAACGACACCGAGTTCGGCCTCGCCTCCGGCATCTGCACCACTAGCCTGAAATACGCCTCGCACTACAAGCGCAACAGCGAGTCCGGCATGGTGATGGTCAATCTGCCGACCGCCGGCGTCGACTATCACGTGCCGTTCGGCGGCCGGAAGGGCTCGAGCTACGGCGCCCGCGAGCAGGGCTCCTATGCGCGCGAGTTCTACACCACGGTGAAGACCGCCTATACCTATCCGGGTTGATAGGCCGCGATCGTAGGGTGGGCAAAGCGAAGCGTGCCCACCGCTATGTTCGGTGTGAAGCATGGTGGGCACGGCGCGTTGCGCCTTTGCCCACCCTACGGCTTCAGTTTTTGAGGCAAGAGCAGATGGACCAGGACCTCGCAGCGAAAGAGCAGCCCCGCTACATCAAGCTCAACGAGCGCGACAACGTCGCGATCGTGGTCAATGATTTCGGGCTTCCCGCCGGCTCCCGCTTTGCCTGCGGGCTGACGCTGCGCGCCTTCGTGCCGCAGGGGCACAAGACGGCGCTGGTCGACATCGCGGAAGGCGCACCGATCATCCGCTATGGCGAAATCATTGGCTATGCGCTGTCGCCGATCCTGGCCGGCGAATGGGTGGACGAAGCGCGCATCCGCATGCCGGAGGCCCCCGCCCTCGACAAGCTCGAAATCTCGACCGCCGTTCCGGCCCCGCTGCCGCCGCTCGAAGGCTTCACCTTCGAGGGCTACCGCAATCCCGACGGCTCGGTCGGAACGAAGAATATCCTCGGCATCTCCTCCTCCGTGCAATGCGTCAAAGGCACGATGGAATATGCGGTCAAGCGCATCCGCGCCGAGCTCCTGCCGAAGTACCCGAACGTCGACGACGTCGTGCCGCTGACGCATGCCTATGGCTGCGGCGTCGCCATCACCGCGCCCGACGCGGTGGTGCCGATCCGCACGTTGCAGAACATCGCGCTCAACCCGAATTTCGGCGGCGAGATCCTGGTCGTCGGGCTCGGCTGCGAGAAGCTCGCGCCCGAGCGGCTGGTGCCGGAAGGCGTCAGCGATGCCATCGTGCGCATGCAGGACGAGGCCTTCGACGGCTTTGGTGCGATCGTCGATGCGATCATGACCCAGGCCGAGGCGCGGCTGAAGGTGCTCAACACCCGCAAGCGCGAGACCTGCCCGGCCTCCGACCTCGTCATCGGATTGCAATGCGGCGGCAGCGACGCCTTCTCCGGCGTCACCGCGAATCCCGCCGTCGGTTTTGCAGCGGACCTCCTGGTGCGCGCCGGCGCCACCGTGATGTTCTCCGAAGTCACCGAGGTGCGCGACGCCATCCAGCTCCTCACCCGCCGCGCCATCAATGAGGATGTCGGCCGCGCACTGGTGCGCGAGATGGCCTGGTATGACTCATATCTCGCCCGCGGCGGTGCCGACCGCAGCGCCAACACCACGCCCGGCAACAAGAAGGGTGGCCTCGCCAACATCGTCGAGAAATCGCTGGGCTCGATCGTCAAGTCCGGCTCGAGCGCCATCACCGGCGTGCTCTCGCCCGGCGAGAAGGCGACGCAGAAGGGCATGCTGTTCGCGGCAACGCCGGCGTCCGACTTCATTTGCGGCACGCTCCAGCTCGCCTCCGGCATGACGCTGCAGGTGTTCACTACCGGCCGCGGCACGCCCTATGGCCTTGCGGCTGCGCCCGTCATCAAGGTCGCGACCCGCAGCGAGCTTGCCCGGCGCTGGAAGGACCTGATCGACTTCGACGCCGGCCGCATCGCGACAGGCGAGAAGACCATCGAGGAAACCGGCTGGGACCTGTTCCGCCTGATCCTCGACGTCGCCAGCGGCCGGACAAAGCCGTGGTCGGATCGCTGGGGCATTCACAACGACCTCACGCTGTTCAATCCGGCGCCGGTGACCTGAAGCATGATCCGGAAAAGTGCGCAGCGGTTTTCCGAAAAGATCATGCTCAAGCAACCGCCTGAAGCGGGGTGAAGATTCATCCTGATCTCATCGCGCTTTGAGGGCCGACAAGCTAGCCCGTCACTGACCATCGATCAGATGCATATCGCCGAGCGTGACCGGCAGGCTGCGCGTGACCAGCTCCGCAATCGCCGCACGCAGCCGTTCGCTCGAAGCCTGACCGTCAAACGTGTCGTCGATCTGTCCACTCGGGCCGGCGATCCTCATCGTCCCGGTGTTGTCCAGCGGCGCGGCCGCCCTCTTCTCGATCACATCGAACGTCTTGCCGTCGATGACGCGGACTTCGTACAGCGCATGGATCAGTCCGTAGTTTGCAAACAGCGTCCGGTATTCAGCGAACCCTACGCCGTCGACATTGCGGCCGTTTCCGAGTTTCGATTTTGCCCGGGTGATGACGATATAGGCATCCAGCCCCTGCGGGGTGACGTCGCTGCGAACCAGCTCCTTGAACGGATCGCTGCGCAGGAGATTGACGGGAGCAACCGCCGAATCCCTGATCGCGGCGAATGCTGCGCGCCTGTAGCTCACCGCCTCTACGCGAAAGCGCCCGCTCAAGAGCCTGGTCGCCTGCTGGACGATCATCTCGTCCAGCCCCCATGCGCTGATCGAGACGCTTTGCCCGGTGTTGCCCAAGCCGGTCAGGCCGGCCTGCGTCAGGCTCATCTCCTCGCCGATGGCCGAGACGATGCCGACGGACTTGATCGCCTGGAGACGGCTCGCGCGCGTCTCGAACGCCGCGGCGGCGCCGAGGGCGGCGCACGCGATCGCCAGGCCGACCCATAGAAAAGCAATGCGACGCATGGCGAGCTATCGAATCTTGAAGTCGAACGAATAGGACGCGCCGAGGCCGACGGTGGTCTGGTTCGACGATCCCCGCAGCTTCACCAGCGGGCTGTCGGCGGCATCGCCAAGCAGCTTCTCGTACTCGACATAAGCATGGACCTCCCACTGCGGGTTAATGCGATAGGAGATCTGGCTGCCGAAGCCGACCGAGTGCGCGCCGCCCCTGGCGTCATACATCGGCAGCCCGGACGCCAGCGCCTGCGCCGCATCGACGCCGAAATACGGCGCGGTCGCCTTGCTGCTCTTCCAGGTGAAGCGCGGACCGGCCGAGATCGTGAGCCTCTGGATCAGCGGCACGATCACGTCGGCGGAGACGTCGGCCACCGTCCCGGTATGGCCCCCCAGACCTTGACGCAGTTCGCTGCGCAGGCGCAGCCAGTCGACCGGAAAATACTCGACGAAGCCGCCGAGCTCATATGCGGCGTCGACATTGCCAAGGCCTGTCAACTCGGCATATTTGTCGGCCTTGCGCGAGGCGACGTATTTGAACGCAGGGCCGGCGCGAAAATTGCCGACGTCGAGCAGTGCGATGCTGGCGCTGTCGCGGGGCCCGCGAAACTGGTCGACCGATCCGGCGCGGCGGATGGTGAAGATCGGGATCGGGAGAAACTTCCCGTTCTTCGATCCAACGAAATCCGGTGTGTATTCTCCACCGATGCCGACCATGACGGTCCAGTTGCCGGAGGGCGATGGCAGCATGGGCAGCTCGAACGGCGGCGCCGGCAGCGTGAACGCCGTCTGCGCCGATGCGGACTGAGGGATCGCCATGACCGCGCCGAGTGCGGCAAGGAAAGCGGTCAGCAAGGTCTGCCGCGCGCTCGCCGCAGGATCGAGAACGGCTTCGTCAAAATGTTTCATTACGGGGCCCCGGACCGGCCTTGCTGGCCTGGTCGACTCGTGTGGTTGGAGCCCCAGCATGTGGTCGGGCAAAATTGCCCCAAGATTGCAAGGCGAACCGCCGCCGCTCAACTGCATTTGCGACGCGCACCCCACGGCGACGGCCGGACAAACATTGCCCGAACATTGCCCGGGCGCGATCGCGTTCTTAACTCTGACTGCCGGTGCCGGTCGGCCCTCTCGCTCCTGCCTTTTATTCGCCAAGCTCGCTGCCTTAATGGGAACCCTGCGCACGAGCCGAAACGCCAGACTTCGGCCAGGGAGCGTCACGCTCGGGGTTCTTGTTGCCCAGCAGAGTCAAGGACGACCCGCGTGCGTTCCCTCGTGATCGAAGACGAACCGCAGATCGGCGCTTATGTCAGCCGGCTGCTCGGGCAGTTGCACGGTATAGTCGACCTCGTCGGCTCGATTGCCGATGCCCGCCAGGCGCTGGAGAATTTCAAATATGATCTTGCGATCATCGACCGGATGCTGCCCGACGGCGATGCGCTCCAGGTGGTCACGGCGCTGAGCCAATCGCCCGACCGCCCCGCGATCATCATGCTGACGTCCAGGGACGCCAAGGAGGACGTCGTCGATGGCCTCAACGGCGGCGCCGACGACTATCTCGGCAAGCCGTTCGAGCCACAGGAGTTGATCGCGCGGGTTCGCGCCGTATTGCGGCGGCCCCGGCTGCTCGCACCCTCGGTGCTGTCGCTCGGCAATGTCGAGCTGCATCTCGGCAGCAACGAGGCCGTTGTCGCCGACACCAAGATCCTGCTGCGCCGGCGCGAGGCACTTATCCTCGGAGCGCTGCTGATGCGGCGCGACCGCGTCATCACCCGCGCTGCCCTGATCGAGGAGATCTACGGCTTCGACGACGAGATCGAGTCCAACACGCTCGAAGCGCAAGTCTCGCGCCTGCGGAAGAAGCTGGCCGAGCTCGGCGGCGACGTCGAAATCCGCAGCATGAGAGGCATCGGTTACATCCTGCGGCTGGCAACACCCCGATGACGTCGATCGCCCGAACCTTCGCGCTGTCGCTCGGCATCGCCGCCACGACGATCTTCCTGACCATGCTCGGTATCTTCATTTGGCGGTATCCGACGGAGGAACGCGAGTTCAGGACCTGTCAGGTCGTGGCCGCCGTTCTCGAACGCGCCACAGTGATCGAAGGGAAAAATCTGACGGTACGCTCGACTCCCGCCCTCGCAGAATTGAAAGCAGACAGCCCCAACCTTTGGTACGTCGTCTCGGCGGGCGACTTGATCAGCGAATACGGCAGCGAACACCGGCCCGCCCTCCCCTTCGTGTTTCCCTATCACGGGCCCGTCGGCTCGTCCGTCTTCAGCACACTCGACCAGAAGAGCACCTTCTGTCTCGCCGCCATGCAACGGGGCTCGTTGCGGCTCGCGATGATGGTCGGCGAGCCTCAGGTCCGCTTCGGCCGGATTGCAAGGAATTTTCTCGCCCGCAGGGTCTCTTCGCTCATCCTGGTGGCGCTGGCCTTCGCGGCGACCGTTGCCATCGGCTCGGCGCTGGCCGCATGTTTCGTCTCACGCGGCATCGCACGGGTGACGCATCGCGCGCTCGCGATCGACCCTGCGGCTCCGCAAGGTTCGATATCGTTGTCCGAAGTCCCCTACGAACTGAAGCCATTGGTCGAGGCGCTGAACCGCGCCTTCGCCGAGATCGATGCCTATATCAGGATGCAGCGCCGCTTCCTCGGCAATGCAGCCCACCAGCTGCGTACACCGTTGACGCTGCTGCGCGCGAAGATCGAGGACGTGCCCGAGCCGGCCCTCCGGACCGAATTGGTGCGCGACGTCCGCCGCCTGACCTCGCTGGTCTCTGCCATGCTCGACCTGGCGCGGCTGCAAAATCATGCGATCGAGAAACGGCCGATCGATCTCGCGCAAATCGCGCTGGATGTGCTGGCCGATTTCAGTCCCTCGGCGCTGGACGCCGGTATCGAGCTTGCGCTGGAGCAGGACGGGAATGGTCCATTCCTGGTGCAAGGTGTGGACGCCGCTGTCCGCAGTGCGCTTGCCAATCTCGTCGGCAACGCGCTCATCCACGCCCATGGCGCGCGACGCATCGTCGCCACGCTCAGTCGCGATGGCATCTCGATTGACGATGACGGCGCGGGCCTGCCCGCTGGTGCGGAACACAAGCTGCTTGAGCCGTTCCAGACCGGCAACACCGCCGGCGACGGCGCAGGCCTCGGCCTGTCGATTGTCCGCGAGATCATGGCCGCGCATGGCGGCGAGCTGGTCATCTCCTCCGCGCTCGGTCGCGGCACGACGATGAGCTTGCGCTTTCCTGAGGCGAGCGCGGCGACGAGATCTCCGCAGCCTGACCTGCAAGCACATTAGCGCGCTATTTTGCGTCCCTTCGCGAAACCGTCCGGAAACATTGGCGCGAAAAACTTCTTCCTCGTTTCGTCCTTTCGCTTCGAGCAACCAATATGTTCGCTGTCGGCAATGCGAATGTTCGCATACGAGCGAACCTCGTCCTGCTTCGGCGCGACCAAACCTCCGATTGACATCTTCCACGGAGATTTTCCAATGCGCGTTCTCTCGATGATTGCCGTTGCCGGCGCCATGATTGCGAGCTCAACTGGCGCTTTCGCCGGCGAGCTTCCCTCTTACGAAGTGAAGTCGTTGCCGATCTCGGCGACGCAGGTGCAGGTGCTCGGCGGCGCCGGCGTCGAGGAGCAGTCGACCGCGCCCGCGATGATCGTCGCCAGCATGCCCGCCTCGCCCGCGCAGGTTTCGGTGCTGTCGCCGCGCGTCAAGAGGCTCGCGAGCGCTAGTTCGGAGAGCGCGGCGCGCTGAGCTCCATTCAACCGTTCCGGGGGACGCGAAACGCCGCCCCGGAATGGCCCGCGCCGTCTACGTCATGCTGCCCGGCATGAAGCAGCGCACGCGCGGGTGGCCGTCGATATAGTGCTTCCACACCATGGTGCGGCCGATCTTGTTCGGTACGGTGATCACCGCACCGTCGGGCACCACGACCCACTCCTCGTCGATGCGGACACGGTAGCGGCCGCGATCGGACTCCCAGTCGACGTCGGCAATGATGTAGCCGTCGGCGTCCGTGCAGCACTGCCCGTATTCGCTGTGCAGGCTTTCGAACCAGGGCTTGAGGGGCGAATTGGCGTAGCGCCCGTCGTCGCGCGCCAGCGCCGATGTCGCCAGCAGCGCCGTCAGCCCCAGCGCCGCTGCACATAATCTTCCAGATCGCAATCTACCAGATCGCATGTCGTTTTCCCGCGGATCGAAGTCATCTTTGCGGGGGACGAACAACGCCGCTCGCGCTCCCCGCAATGGGACAGGCGCGACTCATTCCCCCAGCTTCCTTGCGATAGCTATGCAAATCCGGCGCCAGCGCGCATTCCGGTGAACTACTGCCGCGAGGGCTGCCTTCGACCGGCGCGCCAAGACCCGCAGGCGTGGCGCACCCGTGATTTGCCGCAGCTCTTTTGGAGGCTTTCCTTGTTGCGCGAGGCCGTGTACGAAACTGCCGCGGACGCGGGCCGCATCGTTTTAATCGACTGTTTCAATTAGAGAAATCAGGTGTCGGCGTGACTGGCATTGGACCGTCAGCGCTATGAGTGGTTCGAAAGAGCTGCTTCCCAGCCAGCAGGATCCGACCGACTTGCCCGCAAACCAGGTGCAGTTCGCGCTGGTGATCTCGCGCATGCTCGAAACGGTGAAGGGGGACGCGGAAGCCAGGCGGCAGATGGTCTACGACCTTGCCCGCTACAAGCTCCAGGAGCAGTTCACCTACGCTGACGCCAGGAACATCGACCAGATGAAGCGGGCTCTCGAGGTCGCCATCGAGGAGGTCGAGAAGTTCTCGCGTGACGAGGCGCCGCTGGAGCGGCTGCCGTCGCAACAGCTCACGTCGAAGGAGACAGGCAGTCTTCTGGCGTCCGGCGACGCGCCCGTTCTGCGATCGGGGATCGGGACGTCCCGCAGCAAGCTGCCTGCGATCTCGGGCCCGCTTCTACCGGTGATCAAGCGAACGGCGGCCATCCTGCTTGCCGCGGGCGCAGTCATCCTGATCGTCTCGCAGCGAGACAACATCGCCGCGCTGCGCCGGCAGATGTCGTCCCAGCCGCCGGAGATCGCGCTGGTCGCGCCCAAGCCGGAGACGACGATCACGGTCGCCAAGCCGGAAATGATGACGCCCGCCGCGCCTGCCCCGGCGCGCGTGTTGCCGACCGACTACGGGATTTACGCCTTGATCGACGATAAGTCGCTGGCGGAGTTGAACGCGACCGGCGTGATGGCGCCCGACATGCGGATCGCGATTTCACCCGAGTTCAGGAAGCCCGAGCGGCCGCATCTGCCGAACGGTCGCGTCAAGTTCATCGTATTCCGCCGCGACGCCGCGAACTCCATCACAGAGCGCGTCGAGGTTCGGGTCGTCGCGAAAATCGCCAGGGAGTTCTCGACCGACGCCGCAGGCAAGAGGCTGAGCGGCAGCGACGATGTCGGCGTCATCCGCAACTTCGCCTATCCGTTCCGGGTGTCACCGATTCCGGGAAAGGCGGAAATGTACGAGCTTCACACCGGCGATTCAGGACTCGAACTTCCGCCGGGACAGTACGTCCTGAGCCTGGGAACGCAGGCCTATTATTTCCAGGTCGACGGCGAGATCACCGATCCCAGGCAATGCCTGGAACGGGTCGTTGCCGGCAACGGCACCTTCTATGCGCCCTGCAAGAAGGCGCGGACGTATTGAGGATCTCGTAGCCCGGGTGAGCGCAGCGATACCCGGGAAAACCGCTCCCCGCATGTCGCTTCGCTCATGCGGGCTACAAAAAAGCGGAAAAAGCCTACTGCTTCGGCGCTGGCGCCATCATCGCACCGCCCTTCTTCGCTGGCGCCGGCGCCTGCTTGGTCGCGGCGGTCGCCTGAGCCGGAAGATATTTCGCCACGATGGCCGGATCGACCTGGGCGATGTTGGCGTCGGGCAGCCGCGTCCAGGTCTCGTCCTTGCCGAGCAGCGCGATACCGAGATAGCCGCGCAAGGTCAGGGTCTGGCCGTCCGGGCTGACCTTCATGTTGGCCTTCCAGATCTGGCCGTCGCGCGGATTGAGCACGTTGCCGCCTTCGTACTTCAATCCTTCACGCTTCATGTTGCGGACGAAGGAGATGCCGAGCACGGGCACGTTCTTGCGATCGTCCGTGCACTTGCTGCAGACCTCGTTCGGATCGTCGCCGGGGCGCGGGAAGGTCTTCGCGATCACGCCTTCGAAGACGCCGCCGCGGTCGACGAAAAGGAACCATCCGACCGTCTTGCCGTCTTCGACCTTCTGCCAGAGGCCCGCAGCCGTGGGCTCCGCGGTTTGCGCCGCAGACGGCGTCACCGACGCGAACGACAGCGCAAGCGCCAGGAAGGGGAGCAGCCGAAAGCTGGAAAAGAGATTCCGCATAATCATCACCTTGCTATTCCACGACTGGAATGGCCACAGACTACGGCGATTTCGCGAACGGCTCCAGCACCAGAAACATGGGGCATCGCCTGCCCGTCCGGCCGCCGTCAGTTGACACCGAGCTTCTTTTGCAGGCTGGAAGACGAGGTCGTGTACTGGAACACCAGCCGCTTATCCGGATAGACGTAGCGATGGGCTTTTTGCGACATCAGTGCGCCCTCGTGGAAGCCGCACAGGATCAGCTTGATCTTGCCGGGATAGGTGTTGATGTCGCCGATGGCGAAGATGCCGGGCACGTTGGTCTCGAACGCTGACGTTTCGACCGGCACCAGGTTGTTCTCCAGCGCAATGCCCCAATTCGCGACCGGACCGAGCTTCATGGTCAGCCCGAAGAACGGCAGCATGGTGTCGCAGGCGATCTCGGTGACGTTGTTGTCGTTGCCCTTGATCGTTGCACCGGTGAGCTTGCCGTCGGCGCCCGAGAGCGCCGTGACCTGGCCGAGCTTCAGATCCATCTTGCCGCCGGCCACCAGCGCGCGCATCTGCTCGACGCTGTGGGGGGCTGCGCGAAACTCGTCGCGCCGGTGCAAGAGCGTGATGCGTTTCGCCAGCGGATGCAGGTTGAGCGTCCAGTCGAGCGCGGAATCGCCGCCGCCGACGATCAGCACGTTCTTGTCGCGGAACGTCTCCATCTTGCGCACGGCATAATGCACCGAGGTCCCCTCATAGGCTTCGATCCCCGGCACCGGCGGGCGCTTGGGCTGGAACGAGCCGCCTCCGGCCGCGATCACCAGCACCTTGCATTCGAACACCTTGCCCGCATCGGTGGTGCAGCGAAACAGGGGATCGCCGATCTTCTCCACGGCCTCCACCATCTCGCCGAGATGGAAGGTCGGATGGAACGGCTTGATCTGCTCCATCAGCGCGTCGGTCAGCCCCTGGCCCGAGACATGCGGAATGCCGGGAATGTCGTAGATCGGCTTTTCCGGATAGAGCTCGGCACACTGGCCGCCGACCTTGTCGAGGATGTCGACGAAATGCGCCTTCATGTCGAGAAGGCCGAGCTCGAAGGCGGCGAACAGACCGCAGGGGCCGGCGCCAATAATCACCACATCGGTTTTGATCACGTCGCTCATGTCGTCTCTTTATCGGTCGTTATCGGTTGGACGGCGCCCTTTGGGCCGAGGTGACCCTGCCTGTCTAGCCAACGGGGATGGATCAGGGAAGGCATAAAAGCGGGAGCGCCCCGCAGCCGCGCCCACTTGCCGGGTCAGGATAACTGAGCTGTAACGAGGATGGATATGACGGAGATCAATCGGTGAACGCACCAAGCCGCCTCGATACGACGCCGCGCCTGGAGGACTACCCCTATCGCCTCGGTGACAACGTCCGCTTCGGCGACCTCGATCCCAACCAGCACGTCAACAACGCCGTCTACGCCACCTATTTCGAGACCGGCCGCGTCACGCTGATGAAGAGTCCGGACTACGGGCTGACGCCGCCGGGGCTCGCCTGGATCATGGTGCGGCTCGACATCCATTTCCGCGCCGAGCTGCACTGGCCGAACACCATCGAGCTCGGCCTCGGCGTGGTGAAGCTCGGACGAACGTCCGTGACCTTCGAGCAGGTCGTGTTTTCGCAAGGCAGGTGCATCGCCTCGGCGACCTCGGTCGGCGTGATGCTCGACGAGGCGACGCGGCGGCCCGCGCCGCTCTCCGCGGAGGTGATCGAGAAGCTCAGGCCCTGGCACAAGCGCGGCATCGAGGTCGCGCCGCCGAGCCCATGAAATAGGTAAGGCGAATTAGGCCTGGCGCTCCGGCGTCGCCACGACGAGCCCGTCGAGCTCGTCGGAAACCTTGATCTGGCAGGACAGGCGCGAGTTCGGGCGCACGTCGAAGCCGAAGTCGAGCATGTCCTCCTCCATCGGAGTCGGGCTGCCGACCTTCTCGCGCCAGGCTTCGTCGACATAGACATGGCAGGTCGCGCAGGCGCAGGCACCGCCGCATTCGGCCTCGATGCCGGGAATGCTGTTGCGGATGGCCGCTTCCATCACGGTCGCGCCGTTCTCGATTTCCACCGTGCGGGTTTCGCCCTTGTGGTCGACAAAGTGAATTTTGGCCATGTGTGCTCGTGCTGCCGCGATCTGGGAAGAACAGGGGGTCCGGGCTGTCCTATAACGGGTCGGTCAGGGCCGCGCCATAGCGTTTTGATGCGAAGTGGAGCCGTGTTCGCGCGAGAAAAACGTGCAAGCCACCCGCGTGTTGCGGTGTCGCCGCCCTAGTGCTTCAGGATCGCCGCAATGACGGCACGGACCTCGGCAACCGCCTCTTTCAGCGCAGCGAAGGCGCGAGGCCGGTCGTGGCCGGTCCGGATCGCGGTCTCCAGCCTGGCGGCGGCATCCGCCACCACAAAGGCGCCGATTCCGCGCGCCGAGCCCTTGAGCTTGTGTGCGAGCGCGCCTGCCTCGGCCGGTACCGCCACCATTGCCGCGAGCAGCCCGGCCGCCTGTTCGGCGAACATGGCGAGCACTTCCTGTTCCAGCTCGGCATCGCCGAGCGTCATCCGGGAGAGGTGATCGAGATCGAGCGGGCTGTCGATGGGTGCAAGCGGGGGCGAGGGCATCCAGTCCATCCGTTGCAGTTCAGGCGTCATGGCGCAGGCCCCGGCATCGCGCGATGGTCCGCCGGTCCGGCGGTCAGGTTCCCTCCACCGAAGCATGGAAATGGTTAACGAAGTGTTTGGCCTGTTTTACGTAATTCTGCCCGTTTATTGTCGAAAAGTTGCCGCAATCAGCCGAGTCCGGTGGAGAATTCCATTTATTGCTAAGGCGTTACGGCGCGATCCTGTTAACGATGATTAAGATTGTCTTAATCGCGGGCATTTCATTCGCGACGCTCTGCCAATAGGATGTTGCAGAAATTGGCGGACAAGCCGTCCGGGTGGGGACGGCTCGGAGATCCGCGCAAGCGGCATGATCCGGTCTGTGGGCTCGCGCAACGCGCAGGGCTCGCGGGGGGACGCGTACAAGTAACGAGGGCTCGGACTGAACATGGCGAACACTCCGAAAAAGGTCAAAGACCCCACAGAAGTTGCGCTTTCTGCGATCNAGGAAGCCCTGAACATCAGCGACACCGCTGCGGACACCAGCCGCAACGCCTCGATGCGCAATGAAACGGCGCCTCAGGTGGCGCCGCCCGCGCCGCCGGTCTTCGACGAGCCGAGTTTCGAACCGCGCCCCGCCGCCAACGAGCGGGCGGTGTTCGAGCCGATCGAGGAGCCGCGCTCGCCGCGCCGTGCCGCCAATGACGACCGCGAGACCATCGGCCAGCTGCTCCAGGCGCTTCAGAAGGGCCGCCCTGCCCGCAGCGTCTATACGTTCGCCACCATCTTTGCCGGCGTCTGGCTCGCCGCCTGCGCCGCGCTGACGTTCGGCTTCCTGCCTTCGATCCAGGCCGCCATGGGCCAGAGCGGCGGCGTGCTCGTCATCGCCGGCCTGATCGCGATGTTCTTCGCACCGATCATGCTGTTCTACTTCCTGGCGAGCCTCGTCTGGCGCGGCCAGGAAATGCGCATGATCGCGCAGGCGATGGCGCAGGTCGCGATGCGCTTCTCAGAGCCCGAAGGCTCGGCCTCCGATTCCATGGTCACCGTCGGCCAGGCCATCCGCCGCGAGGTCGCGGCGATGGGCGACGGCATCGAGCGCGCCATCGCGCGCGCCGGCGAGCTCGAGACGCTGGTCGCCAACGAGGTCGCCGCGCTCGAACGCGCCTATTCCGACAACGAGGTGCGCATCCGCGCCCTGCTCCAGGACATCGCGCATCAGCGCGACAATCTGGTCGGCCAGGCCGAGCAGGTCCGCAGCGCCATCTCCGGCGTGCAGATCGACCTGCGCCACGACATCGCGCTGATCTCGGACGCGATCGCCTCGCGTGTCGACGAGGTCGCCAAGTCCATCACCGGCGCGCTCGAGGAGCGCGGCGCCCACATCACCAGCGCCTTGAGCAATGCCGGCGACAACATGATCCTCGCCCTCGGCGAGCGCGGCGGCGACCTGCTCGACCGCCTCGAGGAGGCCAGCAACGAGACCACGCGTGCCGTGCTCGATGCCAGCGAGCGGCTGACCACCAGCCTCAACTTCAAGACCGGCCACGTCCACGACGAGTTCGTCGACCTCGCCGACCGCGTCCACGAGATGCTGAACGAGCGCATCGACCGCATCACCGGCGAGTTCGAGCAGCGCTCCGCGGCGATCGTCGACGGCATCTCCGAGCGCACCGAGCAGGTGCACGATAGCCTGAAGAATTCGTCGGACTCGCTGCTGCTCGAGCTCGAGCTGCGCTCCAACGACCTCTCCGCCAAGATCGACGACGCCGGCAACCGCCTCGCCGGCCAGATCATGACCTCCGGCGACAAGGCCAGCGAGGCGCTCGACGCCACAGTCAACACCCTCGTCGCCAAGGTCGTCAGCCAGACCGAGACCGCGCACGATTCGCTGTCGCTCCAGATGAGCGCCTTCGACGAGCTGGTCAGGAACCAGGGCACCGAGCTGGTCGAGAAGTTCGCCCGCGACTCCGGCACCCTGGGCGCGCTGATCACGCGCCACATCTCCGAGTTCGACCGCACCGTGAAGACGTTCGGCGGCGAGATCGTCGAGCGCATGGGCCAGCGGACGCAGGACATCGCCGAGAGCCTGAAGACCTATGTCGACAATTTCGACACCCGATTCACCTCGAACGGCGGCGAGATCACGGCCGTGCTCGATCAGCGCCTCGTCCAGTTCGAGACCACGATCGGCCAGCGCGTCAGCAACTTCGACGCCGCGCTGAACGGCAAGATCGCCAGCCTCGACGGCACGATCGAGGGCCACATCAAGACCTTCGACGAGCAGCTCGTCGGCCGTGTCGCCGCGCTCGAACAGTCGTTCGACACCCGCGCGAAGTCGATGACGGAGACCATCGACGGGCGCATCAACACGCTGGCCTCGTCGCTGACCGACGGTGCCGCGCAGGCGATCCAGTCGATCGACTCCCGCCTCACCCACCTCACGACGTCGCTGACCGACGGCGCATCGCAGACCATCGAGTCGATCGATACGCGTCTCAACCATCTCACGACCTCGCTGACCGATGGCGCGTCGCAGGCCATCCAGTCGATCGATACGAGGCTGACGCATCTCACGACGACGCTGACGGGCGGCGCGTCGCAGGCGCTCGAATCCATCGATAGCCGCCTCACCTACCTGACGACCTCGCTGACCAACGGTGCCTCCCAGGCCGTGCAGTCGATCGACACGCGGCTCACGCTGCTGACCTCGACGCTCACGGACGGCACCGCGCAGGCGATCGAGGCGGTCGACCGCCGCATCAACGGCGTCACCGAGATCATCGACGGCCGCAGCACGCACCTGACCGACACGGTCACGGCGCGCTTCCAGGAGGTCCATCAGGCCATCGAGACCAAGGTCGGCTCGGTCGCAAACGACATCGACGTGCGCGTGGCGCAGTTCGAAGACCTGCTCGGCTCGCGCGTCGAGGCCGTCGCCGGCCGCATCGAGAGCAGCGGACGTCAGGCCAGCGAGGACATGATGTCCCGCGCCGAGATGATCTCGACCGCGATCCGCTCGCATGTCGAGGATGCCGAGCGCTCGCTCACCAACCTCGTCGTCAACACCAGCGAGACGATCCAGACCGGTGCGCGCACCGCCCAGCAGTCGCTGATGACGGTCTCCTCCGACGTCAACGCCCAGCTCAAGATGACCTCCACCGAAGTCGAGCGCGCGCTGACCGCGGTCGGCACCGGCGCTGCGAACTCGATCCTGACCAGCGCCCGCGAGGCGCAGTCGACGCTGGTCGCCGCATCGGGCGATGCGTCCAACCAGATCAAGTCGCTGTCGGCCGATGTCGAACGCACGCTGTCGGCGGCAGGTTCGGCCACCGCCGCCTCGATCCTGGCCGGCGCCCGCGAGGTGCAGACCACGCTCGTCACCGCCTCTTCGGATGCGGCCAACCACGTCAAGACGCTCACCGCCGACGTGCAGCGCTCGCTGTCGCTGGCAGGGTCCACCACGGCGGAATCGATCGTCGCCGGTGCCCGCGATGCGCAGGGCGCACTGATCGCGGCCTCGAGCGAGACCGCCAACCAGATCAAGGCGCTGTCCTCGGACGTGCAGCGCTCGCTCTCGATGGCCGGCACCTCGACGGCCGAGACCATCATGACCGGCGCCCGCGAAGCCCAGAGCACGCTGGTGACGGCGTCCTCGGATGCGGCGAGCCAGGTCAAGTCGCTCGCGGCCGAAGTGCATCGTTCGCTCTCGCAGGTCGGCCAGACGACCGCCGAGACGATCACGACCAGCGCCCGCGACGCCCAGAGCACCCTGCTCGCGGTCTCCGCCGAGCAGACCAGCCAGGTCCGCTCGCTCGCGGCCGAGATGCAGCGCGCGCTGGCGACCGCCGGCGGCGCCACCATCGAGGCGCTCACCAGCGGCGTGCGCGAGGCCCAGGGCTCGCTGATCTCCGCCTCGACCGATGCGGCGAGCCAGATCAAGTCGCTGACCACGGACATCGAGCGCACGCTGACCGCGGTCGGCGCCGACACCGCCTCGACCATCCTCAACAGCGCGCGTGAGGCGCAGACCTCGCTGACCTCGACCTCGGCGGATGCCGCGAGCCAGATCCGCACGATCTCGACCGAGATCGAGCGGGCGCTGAGCGCGGCGACCGCGAATGCGACCAACGACATCCAGACCAGCGCGCTCAACGCCCAGAACGCGCTGATCTCCGCCTCCAACGAGGCGAGCTCGCGGGTCAAGTCGAGCTCGGCCGACGTCGAGCGTTCGGTGCTCGCCGCCAGCTCCAGCTTCGGCCAGGCCATGACCGGCAAGACCGACGAGATCGTCACCTATGTGCAGCAGCAGGCCGACCGTCTGTCGAACATGATCGACGCCAAGCGCGGCGCGCTGGTCGACGCGATCGGCTCCAAGACCAGCCAGCTCACGCTCGACATCGACCGCGTCACCTCCGACGCGCTGAAGTCGATCGAGACGCGTGGCCATGCGTTCTCGCAGACCATGATGGGCAACGGCTCGGAAGTCGCCCGCACCATCAACGCGGCGAGCGAGATGGCCACCGGCGCGGTCGGCAAGTCGCTCAAGGACCTCGAGCAGTCCTCGCGTTCGGCGATCGACCAGTCGCGCCAGGTCTCGATCGCGGCCGTCACCGAGATGCAGGAGACCAGCAAGATCCTGCGCACCGACACGGTGGCGCTGTTCGAGCGGCTGCGCGAAGGCAACATCCTCCTCCAGGAGGTGCTGACCGGTGCGCACGACAACCTCAACTCGCTCGAGCGGGCGCTGGTGACGCGCGTCGCCGACTTCGTCTCGGCGATGAACGACGTCACCTCGCGCAACGGGACGGCGACGCAGAACCTGGAAGACCAGCTCAACGTGTTCAACAGCAAGACCACGAAGGCGCTCCAGGATCTCGGCGAGCTGTCGACCCAGTTCGACAAGCACGGCAAGGCGCTCGTCGATGCCGCGCAGGTCGTCGAGCAGAGCAACAAGAACACCACCGCCTCGCTCGCCGAGCGCAAGCAGGCGCTGGAATCGCTCGTCACCACCATCGACCTGCGCACGGCCGATCTCGACCAGCGCCTGTCGCGCTTCACCGGCCTGCTCGATGAGTCGCTGGCCGCGGCCGAGGAGCGCGCCCGCGACATCGCCCGCGTCGTCGCGGAGACCGCCGGCGCAGGCTCGGCCGCGATCACGCGCCAGTTCGAGGCGGTGCGCGCGGCGTCCGAGGAGGAGCACCGCCAGACCATCGAGGCGATGCACGACATCTACCGCCAGACCACCGACGAGGCGGACACGATGTTCAAGCAGTCGACGGAGAAGTTCACCAACCTCGTCTCCAGCATGAAGCAGATGGCGTTCGAGATGCACAACGAGCTCGAAGCCACCCGCAACGAGCTGCGCCGCGGCGTGCTCGAGATGCCGCAGGAGGCCGCCGAGAGCACCGCGCAGATGCGCAAGGTGATCGTCGACCAGATCGAGGCCCTCGCCGAGCTCAACCGCATCGTGGCCCAGCATGGCCGCGGCCTCGACGTCACCACGACGAGCCGCGCCAGCGTGCAGCGCCAGGAAGAGCCGGTGATGGCAGCAGCGGTCGGCGGTCGCGGCACCGAGACGCGCATGCGCGAGAGCACCAGCGCCTCGACGCTGCCGCCGCCGGATCTCGGCATGCCCGCCTCGCGCCGCACCGAGGCGCCGCCGGTCGCGCCCGCGGGCAGCGACCAGGGTCGCGACGGCTGGCTGTCGGACCTGCTCAACCGCGCCGACACCGGTCCTGCCGCCCCGGCCGGACGCGAGGCGCAGCGCGGCCGCACGGCACCTGCACCGCAGCCGCAGGCCCCGCAGGGTAACGGCAATCCGCTGGAATCGCTGTCGCTCGACATCGGCCGGCTGATGGACCGCAACCTCGCCGCCGAGATGTGGGACCGCTACCAGCGCGGCGAGAACAAGGCCTTCACCAAGCGCCTCTACACGCCCGCCGGCCAGAAGGCCTTCGACGAGGTCGCCCGCAAGTACCGCGCCGACCGCAACTTCAAGGGCACGGTCGACCGCTACGTCGCCGAGTTCGAGCGCCTGCTTGACGAAGTCGCCCGCGACGGCCGCGGCCCGCAGGAGCTGCGCAGCCACCTGACCTCGGAGACGGGGCTGGTCTACACGCTGCTGGCCCATGCGGCGGGGCGGCTCGGCTAAACGGCAAGCTCTGGAAGACCACACAGTGAAAACGGAGGCCTCGCGGCCTCCGTTTTGTCTTGCGGGTAGGATCTCAGATCCCGCTGGGCTGGCCGAATGACAGGCGCTCGGCCAGGACCGCGGCCTGGGTGCGCGAGCCGACGCCGAGCTTGCGCAGGATCGTCGAGACGTGGCCCTTCACGGTCTGCTCGGCGATGTCGAGTTCGCCCGCGATCTGCTTGTTGAGCTTGCCTTCGACGATCATTGCGAGAATGCGCAGCTGCTGGGCGGACAGCGTAGCCATTCGCCCAGCGAGTTCGACATCGGCGCTCTGGATCGAGCCGCGGCCGCCGACATTGGGCGGCATCCAGATCTCGCCGGCGAGGATCTTCGTGATCGCATCCGCCATCTCGGGCAGGCTGAGCGATTTCGGGATGTAGCCGGATGCGCCGTAGGCGACGGCGCGGCGGATCGTGGCGGCGTCCTGCCGCGCGGAGATGATCGCCACAGGCACCGTCGGGAATTGCGCCGACAGGATGAACAGCGCGGCAAAGCCCTGGATACCCGGCATGGTCAGATCCCAGAGGATCAAGTCGATCTCCTCGGACTGGGCCGTCAGGAGGTCGATCGCCTCGTCCAGCGACTGGCAGGCGACGATGTCGAGATCGGGCAGCACGCTCGACAGCGCGCTCTGCAACGCGGCCTGTACCAGCGGATGATCGTCGCCGATCAGGATGCGCATTGTCAGGGAGCCTCCAGTTTAGTCCCGAACTGCCGGCTCAGGGCTTCGCCGCCGAGGAAGCGCCGCAGCGCTGCCGGCTTGACCGGCTTCGACAGGATCTCGCAGCCGCGCGCCCTTGCCTCCTTGCGCACCGCCTCGCTGCGATCGCCGGTGACGACCAGCGCGCGGACGGCACGACCCAACTTCTGCCTGAGATCGTCGAGAAAGTCCAAGCCGCTGCGGCCGCCATCGAGATGGTAGTCGAGCAACACGACGTCGGGCGGATCGGCCGTGGCCACAGCCATCGCCTCGGCGGCATCTGCCGCGGCCAGCACGCGATGTCCCCAGCCGCCGAGCAGCGCCGTCAGGCCCTCGAGGATCGTCACATCATTGTCGAGACACAGGATCGTCAGCGCGCGTTCCGCCGCTGCGGGCGCTGCAATCGCGGGATTGCGCTGAAGCGGCCTGCCCGGTCCGCGCGCAAGCGGCACCGTGACGGCAAAGCACGAACCATGCCCCGGGCGCGAACGGACGTCGACGGCATGGTCCAGCAGCCGCGACACGCGATCGACGATGGCGAGTCCCAGGCCCAATCCCTTCTCCGACCCCGGCGCGAGACGCTGGAACTCCTCGAAGATGCGTGTCTGGTCCTCCGCCGCGATCCCGATGCCGGTATCCCAGACCTCGATGCGCAGCACGTCGCCGCGCCGCCGGCAGCCGAGCAGGATGCGTCCCCCGGGCGTGTAGCGGAGCGCGTTGGACAGCAGATTCTGCAAGATCCGACGCAGCAGATGCGGATCGCTGCATACGGCGAGGCGGCAATCGACGACGCGGAGGACGAGCCCGCGTTCGCGCGCCATCGCCGAGAACTCGACGTTCAACTGCACCAGCAGATCGGCGATCGGGAAGTCGGATATCTCGGCGCGAACGGCGCCGGCATCGTAGGAGGAGATGTCGAGCAGCCTGTCCAGCACGTGCTCGGTCGAGCGCAGCGCCGTAATCGCGCTGCTCGCCAGGGTGCGCTCCTTGCCGGCATCGCCGGCGCGCGAGGAGGCATGCAGGCTCTCGTCGAGTGCGGACAGAAACAGACGGGCCGCGTTCAGCGGTTGCAGCAGATCGTGGCTGGCCGCCGCCAGGAAGCGGCTCTTGCCGAGATTGGCCTGCTCGGCCTCCGCCTTCGCCTGCTCGAGCGCCTCGGTCCGCTCGCGGACACGCAGCTCCAGCCCCTCATTGGCGCGTCGCAGAGCTTCGGCGGCACGGTGACGCTCGGTGACGTCGGTGTAGGTCGAGACGTAGCCGCCCTCGGCAACGCGGTCGTAGACGATCTCGAGCACCGTGCCGTCCGGCCGCTTGCGCTCATACAGATAGGGCCAGCTCTGCGTGGCGACGTCACGATTGACCAGCAGCGCTGCGAATTCGGACGCGGCATATTCGCCGCGCTCGACATTGAAGGCAATGAGATCCGCCAGTGGAAGACCCACGCGGACGAAATCCGGCGGCAGGTCCAGGAGCGCGATGAAACGGCCGTTCCATGCCGTGATGTTGAAATCGGCGTCGAACGCGCAAATGCCCTGCGGCACGCTCTCCAGCGTGCTCTGCAAAAGGCTGCGGTTGAAGCGCAACGCCTCCGAGGCCTCGTCGAGCATCGCCATCGCCGCACGCCGCGACAGCGAGTGCCCTTCCAGCGACGCCGCGATCACCACGCGCGCCGATGCCGCACCGATCGCACCGGCAAGCAGGTTCTCGGTGAATCGGATCGAGTCGAGATCGACCAGCCCTGACGGATCGAGTCGCGGCCCGGTGCCGGCGATGCGAGCCGCGAGATAACCGTCGAAGGCCGCCGCGCCGCGCTCCGCGCCGACGAACCGCAGCGCCAGCGCGCGGAGATCGTCGAGCCGGACCACCACGCGGGAGGACAGTTTCGGGGTCGCTTCGCGCACGACACCATCGGCAAACGCCGCGGCCTGGTTGCGCTCGACAGTCGATTGCCGCCCCAGCGCCGAGAACGTCAGGAAGCAGACGAGGTTGGCGCCGAGGCTCCAGAGCGTGGCGTGCGAGATCGGATCGACCCCTCCGAGGCCGAACAGCGCGTTCGGCCTGAGCCAGACGAGCTGCCACGGGCCTTGGCGAACAATCTCCTCGATCGCAGGCCAGAATGGCGCCGCCGAGGGTAGCAGCAGCGTGTAAGCCCAGATGAAAAACCCGACTCCGATCCCGATCGAGGCGCCGGTCTTGTTGGCGCGCGGCCAGAACAGCCCTCCCACGAACGCCGGACCGAATTGCGCGACCGCGACGAACGACAGAAGTCCGATCACGGTGAGCGGATAGGACTGGTTGACCAGGCGGTGCATCAGATAGGCGAGCAGGAGGATACCGAGAATCGAGAACCGGCGCACCGCCACCAATACGGACGTCATCGGCCGGCTCTGCGCACGCAGGCCGAAGACGCGCGACCGCAGCAGCAGCGGCATGATGACGTCGTTGCAGAGCATGGTGCTGAGCGCGACGGACGTCATGATCACCATGCCGGTGGCGGCCGACAGCCCACCCAGGAAGGCGATCAGGCTGACGGTGCTCGCGTCGGCCGCGATCGGCAGCGAGATGACGTAGGTGTCGGGGTCCATCATCGCGCCGAACCTCGCAAGCCCGGCCGCGGCGATCGGCAGGATCAGCAGGCTGAACAGCGCAAGATAAGTCGGGTAGAGCCATGCCGCAGTGCGCGTATGGCCCGGCGCCTCGTTCTCGACGACGGCGACATGGAACGCCTGCGGCAGGCACAGGAAGGCGATCGCCGAGATGATGATCGTCGCGGGCCACACCGGCTGCGTCGGATCGAAGCTCAGGATCCCCGCCAGTTGCGGCTCCGATTGAAATTGCGACAGCAGAGCGGCCGGCCCGCCTGACAGGCCGAACAGCACAAACAGCGCGACGATCAGGAATGCGAGCAGCTTGACGACGCTCTCGAAGGCGATCGCGAGCATCAGGCCGCGATGATGCTCGCTGGCATGGACGTGCCGGACGCCGAACACGATCGCGAACAGCGCCATCGATGCCGCCACGCCGAACGCCGAATCCTGCCAGAACCGCAGTGCCCCGCCTCCGACACGCTCGGGCTGGAGGATCAGATAGTCGAAGCTCTTGCCGACGGCCTTGAGCTGAAGCGCGATGTAGGGAAGCACGCCAAGCAGCGATGCGAGCGTCACGAAGGCCGCCAGCACCTGGCTCTTGCCGTAGCGGGCGGCGATGAAGTCCGAGATCGAGGTGACGTTCTGCGCCTTCGCGATCGCAATCACCTTGGACAGAAGCGGCTGGCCGAACAGCAGCACCAGGGTCGGGCCGATATAGATCGTGGCGAAGTCCAGTCCGCTGGTGGCGGCACGCCCGACCGATCCGTAGAAGCTCCACGAGGTGTTGTAGACCGCAAGCGTCAGACAATAGCTGATCGCGGCCGCCCAGGAGTTCGGCGAGACCAGCGGCCCGCCGGCGCTCCGTCGATCGCCCCACCAGGCGACCAGGAACAGCGTGGTCACATAGCCGGCTGCGACCGCAAGAACGAACCACGCCTGCAAGACATCCTCACCCGAGACCGTCCGATCCGCCCGCGACGAGCGGCTTCGGAGCGCGGGCGGATACTAGAACGTTTTCAATCGCATGGAAGGCTATTTCATTCCGGAGAAAAGCGGCGGCCGGAGGATCTCCGGCCGCCGATCGCAGTCACTCGGCCGCCTCGCGGGCCAGCCTCTCCTGCGGCGCGCGCTTGAGCACGAGGTTGACCACGACGGCCACCACGATGTTGAGCGTGAGCGCCAAGAGACCGGTGTAGATCGCGACCGGGCCAGCGCCGACGTCGATGCTGTGCAGCGGCTTCAGCCCGTCCGACCAGGCGAGCCACGATCCGCCAGCAAGGCCGACGGCCCAGCCGGCCAGGAGCGCGGTGCTCGAGAACCAGTTCAGATAGAGACCGAACACCAGCGCCGGCAGGGTCTGGAGGATCCAGAGCCCTCCGAGCAGTTGCAGGTCGAGCGCGAACTGCGTCGGCATCAGCAGGATGGCGAGCAGCGCGCCGACCTTCACCAGCATGGAGGTGATCTTGGCGACCTTCGCCTCACCTGCCGGCGTCACCTTCGGATCGACCCACACCTTCCAGAAGTTGCGGGTGAACAGGTTGGCGGCGCCGATGCTCATGACGGCGGCGGGCACGAGCGCGCCGATCGCGATCGCGGCGAAGGCGAAGCCCGCGAACCAGCTCGGGAACAGCGTCTTGAACAGCTCGGGCACGACGTCGTTGTTGCTCGCGAGCTTCAACCCCGCCGCATGACCCATGTAGCCCAGCAGCGCGAGCAGGCCGAGCAGCAGCGTGTAGGCCGGCAGCAGCATCGCGTTCTTGCGAATGGTGTTGCCGCCCGAGGACGCGAAGATGCCGGTCAGCGTGTGCGGATACATGAAGGCGGCGAGCGCCGAGCCCAGCGCCAGCGAGGCATAGGGCACGATCTGCGCCGGCGACAACAGGATCCCGCCCGAGCCCTTTGCGGCAAATGCCGCATCCGCCGCGGTGAAGATCGCGCCGTAGCCGCCAAGCTTGGACGGCACGATCGCGATCGCAGCGATCACCACGATGTAGATCATGATGTCCTTGACGAAGGCGATCAGCGCCGGTGCGCGCAGGCCCGACGAATAGGTGTAGAGCGCGAGCACCAGGAAGGCGAGAACGAGCGGCACCTCGCCGTGAAGGCCAAGCGCCTTGATCGCGACCTCCATGCCGATGAGCTGGAGCGCGATGTAGGGCATCGTCGCCAGCACGCCGGTGGCCGCGACGGCAAGTTCGAGCCCGCGCGATCCGTAAGCGCCGCGCACCACGTCGCCCGCGGTGACATAACCACGCTCCTTGGCGACCTTCCACAGCACCGGCATCACCGCGAAAACGAAGGGGTAGACGATGATGGTGTAGGGAAGCGCGAAGAATCCGTAGGCGCCGACCGCATAGACCAGCGCGGGAACGGCGATCACGGTGTAGGCGGTGTAGAAATCGCCGCCGACCAGGAACCAGGTGATCCAGGTCCCGAACTTGCGGCCGCCGAGGCCCCACTCGTCGAGATGGGCGAGCGTCTCCGGCTTGCGCCATCGCGAGGCGACGAAGCCCATGCCGGTGACGAGGATGAACAGGGCGAGGAAGACGGCGAACGCCGCGCTATCGACATTAGTCAGCACGGCGCACGCTCCTGTAGACGATCCAGGTGAGGAGCGAGGTCAGCGGCACCCAGGCGAGCTGATACCAGTAGAAGAACGGGAAGCCGAACAGATAGGGCTCCCGGACATTGTAGAACGGCACGATCATCAGGCCGATGAACGGCAACAGCAGCAACAGACGTATCACGCTCTCCTCCCCTGTGAGTGAAGTCGACGCGCTTTTTCGTGAGCGCGACTTGAGCGCGATATAGCTGACAAGCGGGGCCAGCCCCTCCCCCTACCTTGGCTCGGCCAGACCCCCCTACTTTCGTATCGCCGCAGCGCGCGCTGCACGACGCGGTCGTCACGCAAGACCAGTGGCCATAGCGCGCGAGAGGAGTTTGTTGACGCGGGGACCGCTACTGCCGGCGGCGCTCGTTCGCCGGCTTCGGCGGCTCGGGCGGCGGGGCGGGCTGCGATGAGTTGCTGGCGCCGAACAGCACGCGGGTGGGGTTGCGGTCGAAATTGTTCACGGCGCGGCTGATGTCGCCGAGGGTGCGGCGGCCGTCGGCCATCAGGGCGCCGGAGCGCTTGTCGAAATCGTCGGCGAGTTCGCGGATCGACTTCACCGCCTGGAACAGCTCGCCGCCGTCCTTGCCGCCCGCAAGCGTGTTGAGGCCGAGCATGAGGTTGTCGGCCTTGAGCATGACGCCGTCGACCTTGGCCATCACGCCGTCGATCTTCTCGGAGTTGCGCGCCAGCGAATTGGTGAAGGTCTCCAGATTCTTCAGCGAGTTCTTCACCGACTCCTGATTGTCGGCGACGATCTTGTTGATGTTCTGGAGCGTGCCGCGGATCGCCTCGGTGACGTCCTGGAGCTTGTTGGGATCGGCGGTCAGCGTCGGGATGCCGTCCTCGTCGAGTGGCGGCGGGGGTGCCGCCTCCTCGCCGCCCTTGAGCGAGATCGCGGCGACGCCGGTGAGGCCCTGGAATTCGAGGCCGACCAGGGTGTCCTTGCGGATCGGGGCGTTGTTCTCGACCATGGCCAGCGCGACAACCCGCCGCGGATTGTCCAGCTTCACCGAGACCACTTCACCTACCCGGATACCGTTGAAATTGACGCTGCCGCCGTTGCGCAGGCCCGCCGCCGGGCCCTCGAACACGACGCGCAGGGGGCTGCGCTGCTTGGTGGTGTGCAGCGACTGAAACCACAGCACGAAGCCGATCGCCGCGGCGATCACCGCCAGCGTGAACGATCCGATCAGGACGTAATTCGCCCGCGTTTCCATCAGGTGCTCCGGCTACTCAATCCAGCTGCTCAACCCAGCCACTCAGCCCATAACCGCGCGGGCGCGCTTGCCATGGAAATATTGCCTCAGCCAGGGATGCTGCGAGGCCTGCATGTCGGCCATCGACCCTGCCGCAATGATCTTACCGTTCCCTAAAACGGCGATGCGGTCGCAGGCTGTGTAAAGGCTGTCGAGATCGTGGGTTACCATGAAAACGGTCAGCCCCAAAGTGCGCTGGAGCGTCCTCACCAGCTCGTCGAAATCGCCGGCGCCGATCGGGTCGAGGCCCGAGGTCGGCTCGTCCAGGAACACGAGGTCCGGATCGAGCGACAGCGCGCGCGCCAGCGCCACGCGCTTGATCATGCCGCCTGACAGTTCCGAGGGAAAGCGCTCGGCGACTTCGGGCTTGAGGCCGACCATGGTCAGCTTGGCCATGGTGATCTCGTCCATCAGCCGCTGCGACACGCGAAGATATTCGCGCATCGGAAACTGTATGTTCTGCCGCACCGTGAGCGAGGAGAACAGCGCGCCCTGCTGGAACAGCACGCCCCAGCGCCGCTCGACGTTGCGACGCTGCGATGTGCTGGAGGAATCCAGATCGACGCCGAACACCTCGATGGAGCCTGCGACCTTCGGCACGAGGCCGATGATGGTGCGCGTCAGCACCGACTTGCCGGCGCCCGAGGGACCGACAAAGCCAAGAATCTCGCCGCGCTTGACGTCGAGGTTGAGCCCGTCGAGCACGCGCGTCGCGCCGAACTGCACGGTGATGTCGCGGACGCGGATGATGGGATTCTGGATCTCGCCTGCCATCGTCACATCCCGATCGAGGCGAAGAAGATGGCGAACACGCCGTCCATCACGATGACGAAGAAGATGCCCTTCACCACCGACGCGGTCGTGTGCTGGCCCAGCGATTCCGCGCTGCCCTGCACCGCGAGCCCCTCGACGCAGGCGACGATGCCGATCACCGCAGCCATCACCGGCGCCTTGACGATGCCGACGATGAAATGATCGATCGAGATGGCGTCGCGCAGCCGCAGCAGGAAGGCTTCGGGCTCGACCCCGCCATAGAGCCAGGCGACGAGGCCGCCGCCATAGAGCGCGGCCATCGCGCCGAGGAAGGCGAGGATCGGCAGCGCCAGCACTAGCGCCAGCATGCGCGGCAGCACCAGCACCTCGATCGGGTCGAAGCCCATCGTGCGCAGCGCGTCGATCTCCTCGCGCATCTTCATCGAGCCGAGCTCGGCGGTGTAGGCGCTACCCGAGCGGCCCGCGACCATGATCGCCACCAGCAGCACGCCGATCTCGCGCAGCACCAGCACGCCCAGCATGTCGACCACGAAGATGTCGGCGCCGAAGCGGCGGAAATGGAAGATGCCTTGCTGGGCGATGATGCAGCCGATCAGGAAGGTGATCAGCACGATGATCGGCACCGCGCGCCAGCAGACCTGCTCCATGTGATGCACGGTCGAGGTCAGGCGGAAGGAGCGCGGATGGATCAAGACGCGAAAACCCGCCGCGAGCACCGCGCCGAGCATGTCGATCAGGCCGGCAAACGTCCCGGCAACGCCCGCCACGGTCCGGCCGATCTGCTCCAGCATGCCCGTGATGGTAATGGTGCTGCTGTCGACCACGGGCGTCGCCCTGACCCGCCGCACCTCGTCGACGAGGCTCGAATAATTGGCGGACAGCCCCGCGATCTGCGCCTCGACCGTGCCCTGGGTCAGGCTGCGGCGCAGCCGCTCGATCAGCCAGGCGCCGAAAGTGTCGAGCTTGGCGACCTCGGAGACGTCGATGAAGATGTTTTGCGGGGTGCCGGCGAGCTTCTCGGCATCGGCCACCATCCGCTCCAGGACCGGCGCGAAGCTCGCGGTCCAGGTCCCGGTGGCGCAGAGTGCCAGCGCGTTGCCCTTGGCAATCCGTTCCAGCTTCGGATCGCCACTCAAGATGCCCGCTCCCGTGCCGGAGCGGAGGAAATCAGATAGTTGCGCACGCGCCCTTACCCGGAAAAGGTATCCCCAACTGGTTAATGTTAGTTGATAGAGGTAACCAGCAGGTTCAGATTTCGCCAGAGTTCAAAATGACTTCCACGAAACTTGTCGCGCTGGCGGCGCGAATCGAGCGCTTCCCGATCGCCGGCAGCTTTACCATCAGTCGGGGGGCCAAGACCGAGGCCGTCACCGTGGTGGCGGAGGTCCGCCGGGACGGCCTGACCGGCTGCGGCGAGTGCGTGCCCTATCCCCGCTATGGCGAGACGGCGGAGGCGAGCCTGGCCGCCATCCAGGCCATGCAGGAGGCTGTGGCGGGCGGCCTCACCCGGCAGGCCCTGCAAGCCGCCATGCCGCCAGGGGCGGCCCGTAACGCGCTGGATTGCGCCCTGATCGACCTCGAGGCCAAGGCGGCGGGCGTGCGGGCCTGGAGCCTGCTCGGTCGCCCGGCGCCGGGCGAGTGCACCACCGCCTTCACGATTTCGTTGGGCACCCCTGAGGCGATGGCCGCGGCGACCGCCAGGGCGGCCCACCGGCCGCTGCTCAAGATCAAGCTCGGCGGCGACGGCGATCCGGAGCGGATCGCGGCCGTGCGCAAGGCCGCCCCCAAATCCGAGCTGATCGTGGACGCCAACGAGGCCTGGACCGAGGCCAATCTGGAACAAAATCTCGCGGCCTGCGCCGCGGTCGGTGTGACCCTGGTGGAGCAGCCGCTGCCGGCCGGCAAGGACGAGGCGCTGGCGCGGATCAGGCGGCCGCTCGCGGTCTGCGCCGACGAGAGCGTGCACGACCGCTCGTCGCTGGCGCCCCTGCGCGAGCGCTACGACGCCGTGAACATCAAGCTCGACAAGACCGGCGGCCTCACCGAAGCCCTCGCCATGGCCGATGCCGCTCAGGCACTCGGCTTCGAGATCATGATCGGCTGCATGGTCGCGACCTCGCTGTCGATGGCCCCGGCGATGCTGGTGACCCCGCAGGCGCGCTTCGTCGATCTCGACGGCCCCTTGCTGCTGGCGCGCGACCGCGACCACGGCCTGCGTTATGACGACAGCCTGGTCTATCCGCCGGACTCATCGCTCTGGGGCTGAGCCATGAGCCGGTGCCGCGCTGCCCAAATTACGAGCGCGCCGGCCGCAGCCATCGCCGCCATCACGTAATACAGATTGTCGCCGATGCGCGCGTAGATCGCGCCTGACGCAATCGAGGTCGCCGCGCCGAGCAGCCCGTTGCAGGCGGCGTAGTAGCCCTGCCCCCGCGCGATCTGGTGCGAGGGCACGCGCTGCACCAGGAGATTCATGGTGCCGACGATGGTCATGCCGAAGCTGAGGCCATGGCCGAGTTGCACGATCGCGAGCAGCGCGAGCGGCGGCTCGTTGGCGGTGACGATCCAGCGCACCACGGCGCTCAGCCCGCCGATCGCGATCAACGTGGATGGATGCAGCGAGAAGCGCGGCGACAGCGCGAACACGACGATCTCGGCGATCACGCCCAGCGTCCAGAGCCCTGCGATCGTCAGCCCACTGATCCCATGGAGCTGCCAGTTGATGGCCGAGAAGGTGTAATAGGCGACGTGACTGCCCTGGATCAGCGCGGCCGAGGCGATCACGGCCCAGAAGCCGGTATCGCGCAGCCAGGCCTTGCCGGCATGCGTCTCGGCCGCCTTTCGCCTGACATCGTCCAGCGGCTGAAGCAAGAGGCCGGCGAGGACAGCAACGACGGCCCATGCGACGATGACCCAGATCAGATCGCGCGCCGCAATGCTGTCGACGAGATAGCCGCAGGCGAGCGAGCCGGCGGCAAACGCCGCCGATCCCCACAACCGCAGGGGTCCGTAATCGAGCCCGTAGCGGGCGACGCCGCGCAGCGCATAGGCATCGGTCAGCGGGGTCGTCGGCGTCCACATGATGCAAGTCAGCGCATAGATCAGGAACAGCGCCAGCGGCTGCTGCTGCAAGCCGACCGCAGCAAAGCCGATCGCTGTCGCCAGCACCAACAACATCATGGCGGCGCGAATGGCATGCCGCCTTTCGGCAAAGGCCGTGATTTGCGGCAGCGTGGTGAAGCGCGTGATCGCCGGCAGCGCATTGATGAGGCCGATCCAGGCAGCGTCGATGCCGATCGCCTTCAGCCAGAGCGGGAAGAACGGCAGGTGCGTGCCCGAGACCGCAAAGATGGCCGAGTAGAACAGGGCAAGGCTGACGGCGAATCGCCGCTTCACCGACGCTGGCGTGGGGATTTGTGATTCGGGCGGCATCAAACCAATTGCGATTCGGACGATATCGTGGTGATCGTTACAGTAACGCGCACTGATTTGCGCGACGAGATTGCCATGGCCAACGAAGCATTCGCCCTCTCGCCTATGTCTGCCCGCGCGGCCGAGCCGAACGAGCAGGATTACGACGCGATCCGCGAAGCCTTCATGGAGACGGCGCGCGGGCGCTGGTTCCTCGGCGAATACGCCAAGCGCAACCGCAATGCGGATACCCGCATGGTGCTCGATGCGGTCGCGAAAATCGAAGAAACCCTTGCGGCACAGCGACAACCCGTCGTCGAGGACCGCCTGCCCGAGGCGCTGGTCGAGATCCGCCGCGCCATCCGCGAGGCCGAGACCATCGCGATCGCGGCGTTCGATCCCGCGGCGATCGAGGCGAGCCTCGCGCCGATCCCGCGCGGGGTGCGCATCATCAAGGAGATCTCCTGGCGCTGGCGCGAGATCGGCGCCGACGGGCGAATCTGCGACCTCATTGATTCGCAGCTCGCCTCGATCCAGGCCGCCTGCGGACAGATTTCGACCGTCGACCCCCGCGTCGAGCTCAAGGCGGCCTTCGATCTGCTCAGGGATCGCGTCGAACAGCTCGATGCCGACGGCGACACGGCGCCGCAAGCGGCGGTCCATCCCTCCGCGGCTCAGGAAGCACCGGCGTCCGTCGCCGAAGCTTCGCCTGCCGAGACCGCGCCTGCCGCGATGATGAGCGAAGCCTCCGTGGCTTTGACGGAGACGCCGCAGGACATCGCAGCAGCTCCCGAGGTCGAAGCAGCCGCCGAGGGGCCGGCCACCAACGAGGCGTCCACAATTGCCGAGCAGGTCATGGCCGCTCGCGTCGAACCGGAGATCGTCGCCGAAAACCAGATTCCAATCGAAAACGTCGCACGTGAAGATAGCGCGCTCGAACACGTCGCTCTTGAAGAGCCCGCCGCTCTCGCCGAGGTGACCGACGAGTTTTCGCTCGACGCCGCCGCGGAAGCCGAAGACGAAGCCATACTCGAAGCCATCGCACTCGAGATGGCCGCACCCGATCCGGATTTCGACGAGATCATCGCGCCGGTCGAGATGGCCGCCGCAACTCCGGAGCCGATGGCGGCGGAGATCGCAGCGTCCATCGCCGTCGAGAGTCCGGAGCCGGTCGCGCCTGCGCCGGCCGCCGCACCGGTCGCGGAAGAGCCCGCCGCCGCGCCGATCGCGATGGACTCGCTCGCGCGCCTCACCGACGCCATTGCCGAAGCCGCCGCCGAGGTGATGGAGCAGCCGGCCGCGGCCGTGGCGGTCACGGCAACATCGGCCGCAGCGCCGACGGCGACGCTGCCGATGCCCTCACCCATGTCCTCGCCCCTGCCCCAGCCCTCGCTCGGCGCCACCATCCTCGCCAGCGGCATCTTGCAGAAGCCCCGCGCGCCGGCCAACGATCCGCTGGCGCCGATCCGCCGCATGACCCAGGCCGAGAAGATCGCGTTCTTCTCGTAAAGGCGTAGGCCCTCGCGCTGCTGCTCTCGTCATTGCGAGCGCAGCGAAGCAATCCAGAATCCCTCCGCGGCGATAGTCTGGATTGCTTCGCTCCGCTCGCAATGACGAACTAACCGCCGCGTACTCGGCCCATCACCCGCAATTCCAGACCGGCCCGATCGGCGTTCGCGTCCAGCACGGCCCGAAACTGCCGCCATTGTAGCGGCCGCCGCCGAAACCGGGGCGACCGAAATAGTGCCACTCGCCGTTCCAGCGGTAATACTGAGGAACCGGATCGATGTACCAATGGCGCCGGTCGTTGCGCGCGAGGCGCCGCATTGCGTCTTTCTGCTTGTAGAGCGGAATGCTGTTGCTTAGCGGCTGGCGATAACCCGGCAGGAAGCCGTAGCCATGCCAGGCCTGCTTGGAGCGCTTTTGAACTGAGGCAGCGGGCGCTACAGCCGGCAGCAGCGACAGGATGATAGCAACGAATAGACACACGACTCTCGACATGAGCCGAAGATAGACAGTCGCTTGCGGCAAGGCCATTCAAATCCGAGTGGGGCAATTGGTCACCCCCGAAGAGAATCGCAGGCGGAAAGTCGCGACTGCTTTGGACCCCAAACACTCGAAATCAGGCATGCCGCATTGCCGGCGAGTCCCCCTCTAGAACTCAGAGCCGCATAACGGCCTCTTCCAATCGTCCATTCGCTGGCGCTCGTCCTTGATTATACTGGTCACCCACACGTTGAGGGGGTCCGTCTTCTTGTCCGGCGCGGCTATGCGCAGGTGATCGTAGGTGTCGAACACCTTGATTTGCTTTGCAAGGCGCCTGTACGGCCCTCCTGCCGACTCCGCGGAGACGACAGGTAGTCCAAACGTTGGCGCGCCCTCGATCCCCACATACAGATGCACTGGCCGGCAATGAAATCGCTGAGACTTCTGATCCTCGGCACGGCGCCACATCGCGAGCATCCGCAGGAAGAGATTGTCCCGCTCGAGCGAAGTCAGGAGCGGATCTCTTTGGCCCAGAAACTGTTTGATGACCTCGCCGACATTCGCCAGATACGAGCCCTCCGCAGGCGTCCCGAGCGTGATGATGTAGGCGTTCTGCGCCCGCGCCGAATGGCCGAGTTCGGATTTGACTGAATGGAGGTACGCTGCAGCGACGTTCCCGCCAAGGCTGTGCGCGATGAAGCCGATGGAGCGATAACCGCGTGAGGTGACGAAGCCCTGATCAAGAATTCGCGTCCCCCCGTCATTGACGACGGGGCCCTGCATGCTGCTCATCAGAACCTCGGCGATCTCGTCGAAGGTTGCGACGTCGCGGTTGAGCCAGTTGAGAAGCTGGGTGTCGTATTTGATGACGAAGACATCGACGTCGGGAAAGTCAGCCGCCAGTTCCTGAGGCCACCGATACGTTCCCTTGGTAAACGTCTCGACGCCACCAAAAATTCCATGCACGAAGAAGATCGCGTCGCGGCCCTCACAGGGACGCGTTTCGCGCTGAGTGTCGCAGTCCTTGATCGGGACGATGTCTGCAACCGCGAATTCGGCCGCGTTGGATGGACTCGAAGCGAAGATGAAAACAGCAATGGCAAACCAGATCTTGCGCATGTAGCCCTCGCCGGTTCAAGGAGGCCAACATCAAAATCATGCATTGCAAGGCAGATGCCATTATACCTGAGATCGCAGACACCGCGACGGGGAAGGCCACGATTGTGCAATAATTGATCCGACCTATCGGGGCTGCGTTGCTGTGCTGTCTGCTTTGCTATTCGTGGTGGTTTGTCGCTAGGAGCGCGCATGTCCACAGCGATCTCGACACTGGGCGGAGTAGGCCTGTTCCTGCTCGGCATGACCGTGATGACGGAGGGCCTGAAGACGGTGGCCGGCTCCGCGCTTCGCGCGGTGCTCGGCAAGGCGGCATCGACTCCGCTGCTTGGCTCATTTTGGGGCGCCATCGTCACGCTGCTGGTGCAGTCCTCCAGCGCGACGACCATGACGACTATTGGTCTCGTCAGCGCCGGCCTGCTGACGTTCCAGCAAGGATTGAGTCTCGTCTTCGGCGCCAATATCGGCACCACGGGGACCGGCTGGCTGGTGGCGCTGATCGGCGTCCGCGTCTCCCTCACGGCCGCGGCGCTGCCGATGATCTTCGTCGGCGCGTTGACCAAGCTTCTCGGCCGAGGGCGGACGTCCGGCGCCGGCGCCGCGCTCGCGGGCTTCGGGCTCGTGTTGTTCGGCCTGACGACCTTGCAGCAGGGCATGGGCGGGCTGGCGGAGCAATTGCATCCGGCGGACCTGCCTGCGGTCCTCGGTAGTCCCGGGGTGTCAGGGTGGTCGGGCCTGCTCGGCGTGCTGGCGCTGGTCGTGATCGGATTGGTCATGACCGCGCTGATGCAATCGTCGACGGCCGCCATCGCGGTGACCTTGTCCGGCTATTTCGCAGGCGCAATCGGGTTGGACCAGGCCTGCGCCTTGATCATCGGCCAGAACATCGGAACAGCGACGAGTTCCGCGCTCGCCGCGATCGGCGCGAGCACCACCGCAAAGCGGCTGGCCATCGCCTACGTCCTTTTCAAGCTGATCGCTGCGCTCATCGCGCTGCTGACTTATCCCGTCGTAACGCCCTGGCTGCTGCGCGCCTCGGACACGATCGACGGCGTTACGCTGCTCGCCGGATACCACACGGCGTTCAATGTCCTCGGCGTCGCAGTCCTGCTACCGTTGATCAACCCGTTCACGCGGCTGGTCGAACGGATTCTGCCCGAGCGCGGCTCGCCGCTGACGCGATGTCTCGATCCTTCGGCCCTTGAGACCCCGATTGTGGCGGTGGAGGCGGTACGGCGCACGATCGCGCGCGTGGTCCTGACGGTGTGCGGTTCGGTCGAGGCGAAACTGGCGACCCGCGCTGGACCGATACGCCTGGGAAAGGACGCCGTTTCCGTGCAGGAAGCGGCCGATGCCTTGCGCCAGGCACAGATATTCCTGTCGGAAGTGGCCGGACCGCCTGACACCGACGACGAGCAGCAGCGTCTCACCAGTACGCTGCACGCGCTCGACCACGCGTCCCGGCTGGCGGACCTCGCAAGTGGGGAAAGCAATTTCGGTTCGGTGTCAGGCACACCGGAGGACATCGGCGCCGGAGAGCTATGTGCCGAAACGATGCGAAGCGCAGCCGCGATTGCGCGCGGCATAGCGGCGCCGCCTCGCGTCGATGGATCGACGCACTTCGCGCCCGCATCGCATGCCGCCGACATCATGGCAGGTCCCCGCGCGGACCCGCCCGACGAGGCCATCGCCGAGCTCGAGCGTTGTACGACACAACTCCGTGAAATGTTGCGCACCCACCGCAGCGCGACGCTCGGTGCGGTGGCTGATGGAACACTGACCGCCGACGCTGCCCTCCTTCGCGTCGAGGCGGTTCGAAACCTCGACGCGCTGTCGCAGCACGCCTGGCGTTCGGCGATCCATCTCATCGGTCGCGGCTAAAGCGCGATGAGATTAGGATGAAGCGTCATCGCGCTTTAATCTTACTGAGTCAGAAAATCGCAATCCGATCGAACTGAGAATCGAGGTATTAGAGCAGATTCACTCAGATCGAGAGGAACTGAGATGGGTCGCCGAGGGAAAGGAACCAGCGAAACGCGGTTTGCGGCTTACGTTGATGGTCTTGTCAGCGTGATCGGACATGCCGATCGAGCGCGACCGCTTCGGGATTATTGCACCGGGCTGTTGTTGCCCTGCGAACGCAAGAGCGTCGAGCCGATGGCGGCGGTGAC
>NZ_WQNE01000003.1:365000-439185 GCF_009759665.1 Bradyrhizobium cajani | reverse complement strand
TCGTCACCGGCCTGATCGACATGGGGGCGAATGTTAAGGCGTTCGATCCGGTCGGCATGGAGCAGGCCAGGGGCGAGCTGCCCAGCATCACCTATTGCGAGGATGCCTATTCCTGCGCGCAAGGCGCTGACGCGCTCGTCATCGTCACCGAGTGGGTGCAGTTCCGCGCGCTCGATCTCGACCGGCTGAAGGCGACCATGGCGCAGCCGATCGTCGTCGACCTCCGCAACATCTATCGCCCCGAAGAGATGGAAGCCGCGGGCTTCACCTACGAGAGCGTCGGCCGCCCGCCGGCGCAGGGGTAAGAGTTACACGCGATTGTCATACCCCGCGAAGGCGGGGTATCCAGTAGCCCCGATCTTCGTGATGATTGGATCTGAGTTTACTGGATCACCCGCCCCAGCGCGCGATTGCGCACAAGGCGGGTGATGACGGATAGAGACTTTGCCCCGCAGCTTCGACACGCCCCTCCCGATCGACGCCGTGCTCGACGACCTCTCGCGCACGCTGGAGGCGCATAACGCCGCCGTGCTGGTAGCGCCGCCCGGCGCCGGCAAGACCACGCGCGTGCCGCTCGCGCTGCTCGATGCGCCCTGGACCAGGGATAAGAAGATCATCGTGCTGGAGCCGCGGCGCATCGCGGCCCGCGCGAGCGCCGACCGCATGGCCAAATCGCTCGGCGAGAGGGCCGGCGAGACTGTCGGCTACCGCGTCCGTTTCGGCTCGAAGATCTCACGCGCGACCCGCATCGAGGTGGTGACCGAGGGTATCTTCACCCGTCAGATCCTCGACGATCCCGAATTGTCCGGCATTGCCGCCATCCTGTTCGACGAGTTTCACGAGCGCTCGCTCGACGCCGATCTCGGCCTCGCGCTGGCGCGTGACGCGCAACTGGGTTTGCGCGAAGACCTGCGTATCCTCGTGATGTCGGCAACGCTCGATGGCGCCCGCGTCGCAAAACTGCTCGGCGAAGCGCCGGTCATCGAAAGCGAGGGCCGCGCGTTTCCGGTCGAGACACGCTATCTCGGCCGCAAGGCGGACGCGCCGGTGGAGCGGCAGATGGCGGACGCGATCGCGTCCGCGCTGCGTGCCGACAGCGGTTCGGTGCTCGCGTTCCTGCCGGGCGCCGCCGAAATCCGCCGCACCCAGAATTTCCTCAGCGAGCGCGTGCAGGATGCCAGCATCGAGATCGTGCCGTTGTTCGGCGCGCTCGATGCCGCCGTGCAGGATCGCGCCATCGCGCCCGCGCCCAAGGGCATGCGCAAGGTGGTGCTGGCGACATCGATCGCCGAGACCTCGCTCACCATCGAAGGCGTGCGCATCGTCGTTGATTCCGGTCTCGCCCGCGTGCCGCGCTACGAGCCGGATATCGGGCTGACGCGGCTCGAGACCGTGCGCGCCGCGCGCGCGGCGGTGGACCAGCGCCGCGGCCGCGCCGGCCGCACCGAGCCTGGCGTCTGCTACCGGCTTTGGGACGAGCCGCAGACGGCGTCGCTTGCGCCCTACACCCAGCCGGAAATCCTCAGCGCCGATCTGTCCTCGCTGGTGCTCGATCTCGCGCAATGGGGCGTCGCCGATCCCGCCGCGCTGTCGTTTCTCGATCCGCCGCCGCAGCCGGCCTGGAAGGAAGCAAAAAGCCTGCTCTCCGAACTCAACGCGCTCGATGGCGATGGCCGCATCACCGCGGAGGGCAAGAGCCTGCGTGCGCTGGCGCTGCCGCCGCGGCTGGCGCGCATGATCGTGGATTCACATCGTGCCGGCGAGGGCGAAGCCGCCGCCGAAATCGCCGCCATCATCACCGAGCGCGGGCTCGGCGGCGACAGTGTCGATCTCGAACACAGGCGCGACCAGTTCCGCCGCGATCGCTCGCCGCGTGCGGCGAGCGCGCGCGACCTGGCGCGGCGCTGGGCCTCGCAGGTCGCGGCCTCGGAGAAGGCAGGGCCGCAGGAGGATCTCTCGACCGGCCTGATGCTCGCCTATGCCTTCCCGGACCGTGTCGCGCGCAACCGCGGCAATGGCAGCTTTGTGCTTGCCAACGGCCGCGGCGCTGCGGTCGAGCAAACCTCGTCGCTCGCCCGCGCGCCCTATGTCGCGATCGGCGAAATGACGGGAACGGCGGCCAGCGGACGCATCCTGCTCGCCGCGCAAATCACGCAGGAGGAGATCGAGCGGCATTTCGCCGAGCATATCGAGAGCGCCGACGAGATCTTCTTCGATCGCGGCGCGATGGCGCTGCGGGCGCGGCGCAAGCGCGTGCTGCACGCCATCACGCTCTCCGAGGCGACACTTGCCGTGTCGCCCTCGGAGGACACCGCGCGCATCTTCGCCGACGGATTGATCGCGGCCGGCCTCGACCGGCTGCCCTGGTCGAAGGCGGCCAAGCAATGGCGTGACCGGGTGATGTTCCTGCGCAAGGCCGAGGGCGACAGCTGGCCAGATCTCTCCGACGACGGGCTGATCGCACGGCGCGACGACTGGCTGGTGCCGGGGCTCTACGACAAGATCGCGCTCAAGGATGTCTCCGCCGGCGATCTCTCCGATGCGCTGATGGCGCTGCTCCCCTGGGAGATGCGCGCGCGGCTCGATCGCGAGGCGCCGACGCATTTCGAGGCGCCGACCGGAAGCGCGCTTGCGATCGACTACGAGGCCGAGCAGGGGCCGACCATCGCGGTGCGGCTCCAGGAAATGTTCGGCCTCAATACCCATCCGTCGATCGCCGCCGGCAAGGTGCCGTTGGTGCTGGAATTGCTGTCGCCGGCGCAGCGCCCGGTGCAGGTGACGCGCGATCTCCCCGGCTTCTGGCGCGGAAGTTACGCGGCCGTGCGCTCCGACCTGCGTGGCCGCTATCCCCGCCATCCCTGGCCGGACGATCCAGCGAGTGCGCTGCCGACCCGGCGGGCGAAGCCGCGCGGCACCTGAGAGGTGTCGGCAGAGCATTAACCGTTCGCTCATCCTTTTCGGCAAAATGGCACGGTTCCGGCCGCGCCCTCGCTCGCGGGCGGAAAGCTTGCGTGGTCAAATCGTGCTTTCAGTCCCGAGCGGTGTCATGCGTAACATAATGATCTTCGCGGCCATCATGATCGGCCTCGGCACGTTCATGGCGCAGATGGCGGACAAGATGAGCTCCGCTTCGGCCACGTCAGCGCCGCGCACGACGGTCGCGGTTGCGGCGACTGCGCCGGCCGGCGGCCGCAGCCTCGCCATTTCCCGCGATGGCCGCGGTCATTTCCAGACCGAGGGCCGCATCGAAGGCCAGCGCATCGGCTTCATGGTCGATACCGGCGCTTCCGTGGTGGCGCTGAACGAGAGCTCGGCCGCCCGATTTGGCCTCCGTCCCTCGCGCGGCGAGTACAACGCCACCGTCTCCACCGCGAACGGCACCATCAAGGCCGCGCGCACCCGCATCGCCATGCTGGAGGTCGGCGGCCTCGTCGTGCGCGACGTCGATGCCATGGTGCTGCCGGATGAGGCGCTGTCCGAGAACCTGCTCGGCCTCTCCTTCCTGTCGCGCCTGAAGCGGCTCGAATATGCCAACGGTCAGATGGTGCTGGAGCAGTAAGCCGCTTCACGAGCACCTTATCGCGCTGACGAACGGTCGTTCGCACGAATATTCAGGACGGCACCGGCTGGAGGCCTCGCGCCAAGTCGCGTTTTCCCGTTACCAAACTGCCGCAATTATAAGCCATAAGCTGCCATTCCCGCCTTCCGCTGCGGCTCGGCATTCGCTAAGGCTGCATCAATTCCTGCCCCTTTCACGAGATCGTCTCAATGTTTCCCAAGCCGAAATCCGTCTTGTTGCCCAACACCTACGCCTTCGAATCCGAGCCGATGGTGAAGCCTACCGGCTTTCGCGAATACGACGCGCGCTGGCTGTTCCAGAAGGAAATCAACCTGATGGGTGTGCAGGCGCTCGGCATGGGGCTGGGCGCGCTGATCGCCGAACTCGGCGTCAGCCAAGAGATCGTCACTGGCCATGATTTCCGCGGCTATTCGGCTTCTATCAAATACGCGCTGATCTCCGGCCTGATGGCTTCGGGGTGCAAGGTGCACGACATCGGGCTTGCGGTGACGCCGATGGCCTATTTCGCGCAGTTCGATCTCGATGTGCCCTGCGTCGCCATGGTTACGGCCTCGCACAACGACAATGGCTGGACCGGCGTGAAGATGGGTGCCAACCGCCCGCTGACTTTCGGTCCCGACGAGATGACGCGGCTGAAGGAGATCGTTCTGGGCGCCGAGTTCAAGAACAAGGCCGGCGGCGCCTACCAGTTCCACGAGAACTACCCGGCGCGTTACATCGCCGATCTCACCAGCCGTCCCAAGCTTGAGCGCAAGCTCAAGGTCGTTGCGGCCTGCGGCAACGGCACCGCCGGTGCGTTCGCGCCGCAGGTGCTGGAGGCGATCGGCTGCGAGGTGATTCCGCTCGACACCGAGCTCGACCACACCTTCCCGAAATACAATCCGAATCCGGAAGACATGGAGATGCTGCACGCGATCCGTGACGCGGTGCTGCATCACAAGGCCGATGTCGGCCTCGGCTTCGACGGCGACGGCGATCGCTGCGGCGTCGTCGACAACACCGGCGAGGAGATCTTTGCCGACAAGGTCGGTGTGATGCTGGCGCGCGACATGTCGGCGATCCACAAGGACGCACATTTCATCGTCGACGTGAAGTCGACCGGCCTGTTCGTTACCGATCCGGTGCTGCAGAAGCAGGGCGCCAAGACCGCCTATTGGAAGACCGGCCATTCCTACATGAAGCGTCGCACCAACGAGACGGGCGCTTTGGCGGGCTTCGAGAAGTCCGGCCATTTCTTCTTCAACAAGCCGTACGGCCGCGGCTATGACGACGGTCTGGTGTCGGCAATCGCGATCTGCGACATGCTCGACCGCGCGCCGGGCAAGTCGATGGCCGATTTGAAGGACGCGCTGCCAAAGACCTGGTCGTCGCCGACCATGTCGCCGCATTGCGCCGACGAGGTCAAATACGGCGTCATCGACAAGGTGGTGAAGCACTTCGAAGGTTTGCAGGCCAAGGGTGCGAAGATCGGCGACCAGTCGATCCGCGACCTCGTCACCGTCAACGGCGTGCGCGTCACGGTGGAAGACGGCAGCTGGGGCCTGGTGCGCGCCTCGTCCAACAAGCCTGAGCTCGTGGTCGTGGTCGAGAGCCCGGTCTCCGAGCAGCGCATGCACGACATGTTCGAGATGGTGAACAGCGTGCTGCGCACGCATCCGGAAGTCGGCGAGTACAATCAGAAGATCTGAGGTAGTTCGAGGGAGGCGTGATCCATGCCTTCCTCTTCGTTGTCATGCCCTCGCGAAGGCGGGGCATCCAGTGCGCCGTGGCGCCTCGGTTCAATCATAGACGTCACGGCGTACTGGATCGCCTGGTCAAGCCGGGCCATGACAGCTTTCGTGTGGTGAGACGTGCGTCCTAAGCCGCCACGACCGCCGGAATCGGCAGCGCCGTGACCGACTTGATCTTCTCCATCGCAAAGCGCGAGGTGACGTTCTTCAGCGGCACGGCGCTGATCAGCTTCTTGTAGAACACGTCATAGCTCTGCATGTCCGCGACCACGACGCGCAGCATGTAGTCGACGTCGCCGGCCATGCGGTAGAATTCCATCACCTCGGGCATGGCGCTGACGGCTTCGGCGAACTTCTTCAGCCAGGCGTCGGAATGGTCGGCGCTCTCCACCGACACGAACACGGAGATGCCGAGGCCGATCTTGTTCTGGTCGACCAGGGCCACTCGTTTCAGAATCACCCCGTCCGCCTCCAGGCGCTGGATGCGCTTCCAGCAGGGGGTGGAGGACAGCCCGACACGGTCGCCGATCTCGGCGACGGACAGGGAGGCGTCCTCCTGGAGGACCATCAGGATCTTGCGGTCGATGGCATCGAGGCGGCGGCTGGTCTCGGGGATCTGGACGGCGAGATCGGTCATTTGAAGAACTTTGTTCCATTATAAGGTATAGTTACCCTCATATATAGAAGATCTTTCTCTCGCAAGTCTATATTCCCGGCGCCTGACCGCGGGCGGGCTCCAGCTGATTGCGTAAAAACTCTTCAACTTCAGCGCGTTGCGGAGCGCCAAGGCCACCCCCGTGGCGGGTGCATTTCAGCGCTGCGGCGGCTGCGGCGAATCGCAGCGCCTCCCGCAGGTCGCCGCCTTCGGCGAGCCGAAGTGTGAAGGCGCCATGGAAGACGTCCCCGGCTCCGAGCGTATCGACCGCCTGAACCGGGAAGGCCGTCGTCTCCTCCAGTCCGCCGCGCTCGTTCAGCCAGATCGTGCCACGCGGGCCGCGGGTGGCAGCCAGGAACGCCGGCGTCGCCCTGGCCAGACGTTTCAACGCTTCGCCGTCGTCGGCGAGGCCGGCGGTCTCCTGGATCTGTTCGCTGGCGAACAGGAGGTGGGAAGCGGCCGTGAGCAGGGCATCCGTCAGTGCCATCGCACGGTCGACGCCGCCGACCACGGCAATGCCGCGCCGTCGCGCCTCGGCGCAGAGATCGGTGCAGAACGAAGCGCAACGGCTTTCGACGAGCACCGCGCGGCAATCGGCCAGCAGGTCGTCGGCCTCCGGCAGCTTCACGGTCCACAGGGCGGGATCGCGATAGATGGCGAGCGTCCGTTCGCCGGATGGCTCGATCATGATCGCCGAGACCGGCGTCACGACACCAGGCATGCGCACAATGTGCGTGGTTTCGATGTGCTCGGCGGCCATCCGTCCGAGGATGAAGCCGCTCGCCGTCTCGCTGGCGTCACCCATCGGACCTGCGAAGGCGACGCGGCCGCCGAGCCGTGCGATGGCGATCGCGGCATTGAGCGCGTTGCCGCCGCAGATCTCCGCGAGATGGGTGGCATTCGCCTTGCTGCCGCGCTCCGGCACGGCCTCGACGCGAAAGGTCAGGTCGCGCACGGGAATGCCGATGCAGAGGATGCGCGGCGCGATGCCTGATGCGGCCATCAGCGGTTCTGCTTAAGCGCTGCTCTGGTCGTACACCCAGCGGCCGAGCAGGTGATGGGCGATGGCGAAGGGATGCGGACCGGCGAGCCCGTCCGGATGCGTTCGCGCCAGCATCAGGGCTGCCTCCTCCCGCGTGAACCAGCGCGCATCTTCCAGTTCGGAGTGATCGACGATGATGTCCTCGTTCAGCGCCCGCGCGCTGCACCCGATCATCAGCGACGACGGATAGGGCCAGGGCTGGGTCATGTAGTAATGCACGTCGGTGCAACGGATGCCGGACTCTTCGAAGATTTCGCGGCACACCGCATCCTCGATGGTCTCGGCGGCCTCGACGAAGCCGGCGAGGCAGGAATACATGCCCGGCGGAAACTGCTTCTGGCGGCCGAGCAGGCACTTGTCTCCTGATGCGACCAGCATGATCACGACCGGATCGGTCCGCGGAAAATGTTCGGCCTTGCAAGCAGGGCATTCGCGCTTCCAGCCGCCTTCCTTCATCGCGCTGCGCGCGCCGCAATTGGCGCAATAACCGTGGCGCTGGTGCCAGCTCACCATCGATTTCGCCATCGCCACTGCCGAGAGTTCCTGCGGTGGAATTGCGCCCTGCATCGCCATGCCACGCAGCTCGGTGACGGTGTAGTCCTCGCGGCCGACCAGCTTTTCGGCCGCGGCCTGCGATAGGCCCATGCCGAACACCGCGGCGCCGTCGCGCAGGCCGAGGAAGATCGTGCCGGGATTGGCGCCGCACTTCAGCGCCTCGTCGATCGACAGCAGTGCGCGCACCTTTTCGCTCTCGCGCTTCACCAGGAGGGAGTCGCGGTAGATGACGTAGGCGCGCGACGAGGATTTTTGCTCCATCGCGAACAGCTTTTCGTCATCGCGGCGCAGATGTGCGGCGCGATCGAGGACGTTGGTGACGAAGGCCGGCTGCCCCAGCGGAAATGCGTCGAATGCGGACATTAATTTTTCTTTCAACCCAACCAGATCTTGCGACGAAGCGCGCTGATGAAATTCTGTACCTCGGTGGCATCGTGTGCCAGCGGTGGCATCACGCCCCATACCGGCCGCGGCCAGGCAGCATCGCTGGTCCGGCGTGCGATGATGTGGACGTGAAGTTGCGGCACGAGGTTGCCGAGCGCCGCGACATTGAGCTTGTCGCATTTGGTGATCTCCTTCAGCGCGCGCGAGACGCGGGAGATCTCGGTCATCAGTTGTGCCTGCTGCACCTCGTCGAGGTCGATGATCTCGACCGCGTCGGGCCGCCGCGGCACCAGCAGCAGCCAGGGATAATGCGCGTCCTTGATGACCAGAACCTTCGACAGCGGCAGATCGCCGATGTCGATGGTGTCCTCTTTCAGGCGGGAGTGCAGCGACCAGGCGGGATCAGGCATATGTGTTTCCGGATGGCCCGATGAGGCGGGCGCGTTTGGTCGGACCTTACGATACGGATTTGGCGAGGGGAAGGTTGGGGCCCAGCTGCTTCTGCATACTCGCTCGTCGTCCCGGACAAGCGAAGCGCAGATCCGGGACCCCCGTGCGAGCGCTTGCGCTCGTCGCGATAGCCACAGGGAGTAGCTTGGCGAAGACTCGGAGTTGCCAGCCCTCGCCAAACACGGCCCTGTGCTCATGGATTCCGGGCTCGCGCTGCGCGCGCCCCCGGAATGACGGAATCACGCCTCCGCCAGCACCCGCGCATTGGCCCGGACCGAGGCCTCACTCACACGAATCCCGAGACCGGGGCCGTCGGGCACGACAACGTGACCGCCGCGGTTGGCGACGCGCTCTTCCAGCACGTCCTCGGTCAGCACGTGATGCGGCATGTAGAATTCGCAGCCGAGCGAGATGCCCGGCGTCGCCGCAATCAGCTGCGTGCCGGCGGCAAGGCCAATGCCGCCCTCCCACAGCGTGCCGCCATAGCCGGGCAGGCCGGCGATGTCGGCGATCGCCATGATCGCCTGTGCCTCGAACAGGCCGCCGGCCTTCATCAGCTTGATCGAGACAGCGTCTGCCGCCTCGCGGCGGATCACCTCCATCATGTCGCGGCGGTCGAAACAGCTTTCATCGGCGAGCACAGGCGTTTCCAGCGCCGCGGTGAGCTGCGCCATGACGTCGAGAAACTTGCGCGGCACCGGCTGCTCGATGAAGGTCGGTGCGAACTGCTCGACATCGCGCAGGATCTTGATGGCGCCAAACGGTGCCAGCGCCTGGTTGTAGTCGACGCGCAAATCGACCTTGTCGCCGAACTCTTTCCGGATCGCTTCGAGATGGTCGAGATCCTCGCGGTGCGGCTTCACGCCGGTCTTGACCTTGTAAATCGCATTGCCGTCCGGAACCATCTTTCGCATGCGGTCGAGGTCGGCGGCGAAATCGGGATCGGCGATCGAGAAGGAGAGGGGAATCGTGTCGCGCACGCGGCCGCCGAGGAGGTCGGCGACCGAAAGTCCCGACGACTTGCCGACGATGTCGAGCAGCGCCATCTCGATTGCGACCTTGGCCTCGGCATGACCGACCAGCGCGCGGTCGAGCTCGGTCATCAGCGCGCGGATGCGGCGCACGGGTTTGCCGAGCACGATGCTGCGCAGATAGATGTCGAGTGCGGAAAAGGCCGCTTCCGGCGTCCCCGTGAACACTTCCCACGGCGCCGCCTCGCCCCAACCGGTCACACCGTCGCTGGAGGTGAGCTCGAGCAGCACGCGCTTCACCGTGCCCTTGACGTTGCCGACGCCTTGCAGGCGCGCCATCTTGATCGGGCTCTCGATCAGGAACAGCCTGATGCGTTCGATGGTTGCTTCGGTCATGTCAGGCCTCCATTGACGTGCCAGACCTGGCCGGTGACGTAGGACGCCTTCGGTGATGCCAGGAAGGCGATGATTTCGGCCACTTCCTCCGGCCGCCCGCGGCGGCGCATCGGGATCAGCGCTTCCGTCGCGGCGATCTGCTCGGGTGACAGCCGGCTCTCGCTCGGCTTGTCCTTGAGAATGAGGCCCGGCGCCACCGCATTGACGGTGATGCCGTCATTGGCCAGCTCGACCGCAGTGAGGCGCACCAGCACTTCGAGCGCGGAACGGCTCGCGGCCGTCGCCGCGAACGGCGCGAATTCGGGCCGGATCGCGTGTGCGACGAAGGAGGATACTGCGACGATCCTCGCGTCTCGCCCGGCGCGCAGCAGCGGCAGCGCGGCATCGACCATCCGCGTGAAGGCCAGTGCCGATTCGTCCATGGCCTGGCGGAACTGATCCGGCGGCGTGCCGATCGCGCTGCCGCGGCGGGCGTGGCCGCCTACGAGAATCAATCCGTCGATCTGTCCGTAGGCGCGTTGTGCGGCGGCGATGGCGTCCGTTGTCGCAGTTGGCTCGGCGAGATCGCCCAGACACTTAGCCACCACGGCGCCCTGCGCTTCGGTCTCTGCGACGGTGGCGTCGAGGCCTTCCGCGTTCGCGCGCGTGTGGAGCAGCAACCCGACGCCAGGCGCCGCGAGCAATTTCGCGGTAGCGCGGCCGATGCCGCTGGCGGCCCCGGTGACGAGATAGACGCGGTCGATATTGGGCATCACGATACTGTATTGGCCGGCGGCAGCGCGCCGGTGCGGTGGAAATGGCTGAGGAAGGCGCGCGTCGCGGCCTCCTGCGGGTTGTCGATCACCTGCCGTGCGGGGCCTTCCTCGACCACGACGCCATCGCGCATGAAGATGAGGCGGTCGGCGACTTCGCGGGCAAACGCGATCTCGTGGGTGACGATGACCATGGTCATGCCTTCGGAGGCCAGCCGCTGCATCACGCTCAGCACCTCGCCGACGAGCTCGGGATCGAGCGCGGAGGTGGCCTCGTCGAACAGCATCACGTCCGGCTCCATCGCGAGCGCGCGGGCAATGGCGACGCGTTGCTTCTGCCCACCCGAGAGCGTCGCCGGATATTGGTCGGCCTTCTCCGCAAGGCCGACTTTGGCGAGCTGCTCACGCGCGAGCTTCTCGGCGTCTGCCCTGGCCATGCGTCGCACCGTGACCGGCCCCTCCATCACGTTCTGGAGCGTCGTCATGTGCGGGAACAGGTTGAAGTGCTGGAAGACCATGCCGGTGGTGGCGCGGAATCCTGCCAGCGTCTTCACGTCGGGCAGTTTCGTGCCCTCGCCGAACGCAAAGCGCGTATCGCCGACGCGGACGCTGCCGCCGTCGGGCACGACCAGGAGATTGATGCAGCGGAGCAGCGTCGACTTGCCCGAGCCGGATGGCCCGATCAACGCCACGACGCCGCCCTTGGCGACGTCGAGATTGATGTTCTTCAAGACCTCGTTGCTGCCAAAGCTCTTGCGCAGGCCGCGGATCTCGATCTTCGAGGTGGTCTTGGGCGTCTCGCTCATTCGCTGACCGCCAGTCGCTTCTCGCCGCGCCGGACGATGATGGTAAGCGGAATCAGGATCGCCGCATAGGCGACCGCGACGGCGGTGTAGGTTTCCAACGGCCGGTAGCTGTCATGGGCGGCGACCTGGCTCTGATAGACGAGGTCGGGCACCGCCAGCACCGAGACCAGTGAGGTGTTCTTGAACTGGATGATCGACTGGTTCATCAGCGCCGGGATCATGCGCTTGATCGCCTGCGGCAGCACGATGCGGCGCATGGTCTGGATTGGTGTCATGCCGAGGGCGGCGCCGGCTTCGGATTGGCCGCTGTCGATCGAGACGATGCCGCCGCGGATGATCTCCGAATAGAACGAGCCGCCATAGAGCGAGAGCGCCAGCGCCGAGGCCGTGATCGGCGTCATCTCGACGCCGGCAAGGATCGGCAGCGCGTAGTAGAACCAGATCAGCTGCACCAGGATCGGCGTGCAGCGGAACGCTTCGATGAAGGCGAGCGCGGCAAGGCGTATGGCCTTGAAGCGCGACAGGCTGCCGAAGGCCCCTAAGAGGCCGAACAGCAGCCCGCACACCACGATGACAACCGTGAAGCCGACGGTGACGCCGAGCCCGTTGAGAAAGAGCCAGCGATAGCTCCAGAGGATGCCGAAGTCCCACTGATACATGCGTGCTTTCTTGCTTCACCTCTCCCGCTTGCGGGAGAGGTCGCGTCGCATCGAAGATGCGACGCGGGTGAGGGCTCTTTCCTCTAGGGGAGTCTTGCCAGCCGAGACACCCTCTCCCCAACCCTCTCCCGCACGCGGGAGAGGGGGCAGAGTCGAGTGCGCGGAGCGAGCCAGCCCTGATCTCATCAGTGGTTACAACGAAACGCCCGGCGGAATGTCTGCTTCGGTCACGCCCACCAGCTCCATGTTGGTGATGATCGCGTTGCGGATGAAGCCGAGGCCCTTGTTGAAGTCGATCCAGGTGTTGACGTAGTCGCGCCAGGTCTTGTCGTTCTCGCGGCGGAAGCCGGCATTCGACGTGGTGGCGAAGATCGGCGTCGGCAGTACGAGCTGGCCGAGCGAGGGGTTCTTCTTCAGAACGGTCAGCGACAGCATGGTGATCAGGCATTGCGCATCGACGCGGCCGGTCTGCAGCGCGGCGGTGGCATCGTCTGCGGTCTTCAGCCGCGTGATCTGCGCCTTCGGCGTCAGGCGGCTGACGACCTGGTCGTGGGAGGAGCCCTGGTCGACGGCGATCTTGATGTCGGGCGAGTTCAGCTCGGCCCAGCTCTTCGGCTTGAAGTCCTTCTTGCAGAGGATGGCGAAGGCGTTGTTGAAGACCGGCACCGAGAAGTCCACCACCAGCGCGCGCTTCGGCGTGGGGTTGAGGCCGAAGAAGATGTCGATCTTGTTGGCCTGCAGATCGAGCACCGAATTGCCCCAGGTGGTCTCGGTGATCTCGAGCTCGGCCTCCATGTCGTCGGCGAGCCCCTTGGCGATGTCGATGTAAAAGCCCTTCCACTGGCCGGAGGCGAGGTCCTTCATGTAGTAGGGCGCGCCGCCGCCGACCGCGCCGATCCGCATCTTCTTGGTCCGGCGGATGCGGGCGAAGGTCGATTCGTTCGAGTCGGCCGTCTGGGCCACGGCCGGAGCGGCCAGTGCGGCCGCGGTCACCGCGCCAAGTCCGACAATCGATGCAACATCACGACGTGTAACCATTGGGATCAATCGCTTTTCTGGTTGGGTGGAGTTCCGGCAGCGTTCTTAGCAAGGTGGTCCCATCAGCGAAAGCACAGCCTATCGGCTGGGCAGGCCGGGAATTGCCCGGATGCTGGGCAAACCCAACCTGCTCAAGCCGATACCCGCTTGCTTTCCGCTCCCTTTGGCCCCAAATAGGGACCGGGAGATTGGCGGTGGACGAGCCACTCGCCAACCGGGTCAGGTCCGGAAGGAAGCAGCCCTAACGAGGTCCGGATCGGGTCGCTCGTCAGTCTCCTACCTGTTTTTCGAGCGAATTGCGCCGGCGGGATGTCCCGCCAGCGCGCTCCTTTCCGCAAAAGCCGGCCGAGAGAGATTTCATTGCGGATCGACCGATGACCGACGCTGGCGCCCCTCCCAATCCCGACAGCGCCAGCCAGGCTGGCACGCCCTACCGGGTGCTGGCGCGCAAATACCGCCCCTCCAATTTCGATGATCTGATCGGCCAGGAGGCCGTGGTCCGCACCGTCTCCAATGCGTTCGAGACCGGGCGGATTCCGCAGGCCTGGATCCTCACCGGCGTTCGCGGTGTCGGCAAGACCACCACTGCGCGCATTCTTGCCCGAGCGCTCAACTACGAGATGCCGGATGGCTCGGTGAAGGGCCCGACCATCCACATGCCGACCCTGGGCGTGCACTGCCAGGCGATCATGGAAAGCCGGCACATGGACGTGCTGGAGATGGACGCGGCATCGCATACCGGCGTCGACGACGTCCGCCAGATCAACGACAGCGTGCGCTACGCGCCGGCTAGCGCCCGCTACAAGGTTTACATCATCGACGAAGTCCACATGCTGTCGACGGCGGCGTTCAACGCCTTCCTGAAGACGCTGGAGGAACCGCCGGAGCACGCCAAATTCGTGTTCGCGACCACCGAGATCCGCAAGGTTCCGGTCACCGTGCTGTCGCGCTGCCAGCGTTTTGACCTGCGCCGCGTCGAGGCCGATGTGCTGATGAAGCACCTTGCCAACATTGCCGCCAAGGAAAGCGTCGAGATCGAGGCGGAGGCGCTCGGCATCATCGCGCGTGCCGCGGAAGGCTCGGTGCGCGATTCGCTGTCGCTGCTCGACCAGGCCATCGCGCATGCAGCGGGGCAGGTGAAGGCCGATGCTGTCAGGCAGATGCTGGGGCTCGCCGACCGCACCCGCGTCATCGACCTTTTCGATTCGCTGGTGCGTGGCGACATCGCGGCCGCGTTCAAAGAGTTCCGCGACCAGTACGACGTCGGTGCCGATCCGATCGTCGTGCTCTCGGACCTCGCCGAGTTCGTCAATTTCGTCACCCGCGTGAAGATCGTGCCGGCGACCGCCGACAACGTCGCCTATGGCGAGACCGAGCGGGTTCGCGCACGAGACTTCGCGTCCAAGATTTCCATGCGCGTGCTGTCGCGGATGTGGCAGATGCTGCTCAAGGGCATCACCGAGGTGCAGGCCGCGACGCGCCCGGCAGCCGCCGCCGAGATGGTGCTCGTGCGCATCGCCTATGTCGCGGACCTGCCGACGCCCGACGAAGCCATCAGGATGCTGGAGCAGAATGGCGGCGGCTCGCCGGTCGTGAGCGGCGGAAGTGCGGCGCGCAGCGCGCCGTCCGCGCCGGTTGCCTCCGCCGCGCCTGTTGCTGCCGCCGCGCCCGTGCGCGCGCCGACATCGTCACCGTCTTCGTTCGGCGGCGGTGTGGCCCGGCCGCAGATGGCGGCACCCGCGCCGGATCCGCAAGGGGCCGCCCCCCAGCTCCGCATCACCAGCTTCACCCAGCTCGTTGCGCTGGCGGGGCAGAAGCGCGACCTCATGACCAAGGGCGCGCTCGAAGGCGACATGCGCCTCGTCCGTTTCGAGGAGGGCCGCCTCGAGGTCGCGCTCGAGCCCAACGCCTCCAAGACCATGATCAGCGAGCTTGCACGCAAGTTCGAGCTCTGGACGGGCCGCCGCTGGACCGTGATCGTCTCCAACGAGCAGGGCCAGCCGACGCTGCGCTCGGTGAACCAGGCGGCGAAGCAGGAACACGCGCGTACCGCCGAGGCCGATCCGCGCGTTCAGGAGGTGCTGTCGCGTTTCCCCGGTGCGAAGGTCGTCGAGGTCCGAAGGCTTGCCCCCGAGGCGCCGGAATCCAATATTAACGCCGACTATGGCAGTGACGATCCGCCCGACGGTTCCGACGGCGACGATCTCTGAGCCTCTTTCAAGGACAAGCACCGATGGCTGATTTTCTCGGCATGATGAAGCAGGCGGCGCAGCTGCAATCCAAGATGCAGGCGATGCAGGACGAACTCGGCAGTGTCGAGGTCGAAGGCATCTCCGGCGGTGGCCTGGTCGCGGTCCGCATGACCGCGAAGATGGACGTCAAGGGCGTCAAGATCGATCCCTCGCTGATGAAGGTGGAAGAGCGCGAGGTGCTCGAGGATTTGCTCGTCACCGCCTTTGCCGACGCGCGCCGCAAGGCCGAGGCGGCGATGCAGGAGAAGATGCAGGCCCTGACCGGCGGGCTCGGCCTGCCGCCGGGGCTGTTCGGCCAATAAGATGGGTGCGGTTGCAGGTCCCGAAATCGAGCGGCTGGTTCAGCTCCTCGCGCGGCTGCCGGGCCTCGGTCCGCGCTCCGCGCGGCGCGCGGCGCTGCATCTGATCAAGAAGCGCGAAGCGCTGATGATGCCGCTGTCGGGCGCCTTGCAGGTCGCTCTCGACAAGGTTCAGGTCTGCAAGACCTGCGGCAACATCGACACGCAGAATCCCTGCACCGTCTGTACCGATCCGAAGCGCGATCCATCCATTATCGTCGTCGTCGCCGACGTCGCCGATCTCTGGGCGCTGGAACGGGCAAATGCCACCCAGGGGCGCTATCATGTGCTGGGCGCGACATTGTCGCCGCTCGACGGTGTCGGCCCGCAGGACCTCACTATCGACGCGCTGGTCGCGCGCGCGCATGATGCACAGGTGCACGAGATCATCTTGGCGCTGAATGCGACGGTCGACGGCCAGACCACGGCGCATTACATCACCGACCTGCTCCAGGACGCCAATGTCAAGGTGACGCGCCTCGCCCACGGCGTGCCTGTTGGCGGCGAGCTTGATTATCTCGACGAAGGTACGCTATCGGCTGCGATGCGGCAGCGCACCTTGTTCTAGCAATCCCGAAGACGCTACGGAACGGACGACATGACGAAACGATTCGCCACACGGCTGGCTTTGGTCGCTACGATGACGATGCTGATGAGCCCGGCCATCTCCGCGCAGCAGGGCGATGAGGCGCCGCCGCCCTCGAAGCCCGGCAAGCCGATCAACACCGGTGACGTGCTCTCCGGCGAATTGAATGCGATGAAAGTGCGTGACGTCAAGAACGGCAAGCGCGTCGCCACCTACCAAATCACGTCCGAGCCGCGCCGCCTGCCGCCGCCGAACGGGCTTTGCAACCTCGAGACCGGCCCCGAGACGTTCCAGCTCGTCACCTCCAGCGACGCGCAGGCCACGCAGCTGAAATCGTTCGTCGGCAAGGAAATCTCGATCAAGGTCGACGAGGTCGCCTGCGCCAGCGATCCCGGCCAGATGAGCGAGGCCGTGATCACGAAGTGGAGTCTGATCAAGAAGCAGTAGGAAAGACGCGCCGGACGCCCTGCCGGAGGCGACGGTCACTGCCTTGATCTCCGGTTGTGCGTCGTGCATAGTGCAAGCGATCGAATTTTCGGAAGGTTGCTCAGCCGTGCGCGGAATATGCCTTGCCGTCCTGCTGGCCTTGGCCAGCGCAACTCCTTCACCGGTCTCAGCCGCACCGGACGCAACCTCCTATCCGACGGCGGCCGTTGCGCTCGAGTCGCTGCGCGCCAAGCCGGGGGTGAAGACGTCCATCCGGTCGGGATGGACCGTGATCGAGGATGAGGCCATGCTGAGCCTGTGGTCGTTTCCGCCGGCCGGCCATCCGGCCTATCCGGCAGCCATCCAACGCCGCGCCGTGCAGGAAGGAAATGACGTCGTCATCCGGATGAACGTACTGTGCGAAGCATCCAAGGCCGCTTGCGATGCGCTCGTTGCCGATTTCGAGATGCTCAACGGCCGAGTCCGGAAGGAGATGCAGCGCTAGATTCTGATTCAATCGGAACCGATAATGCTCTAGACGCGCACTGGCCCCAGCGTCTCGAAATGCCCGCGCTTCTGCAACCAGGCCAGCAGCATCAGGCTCGGGATCGCCACCAGCACGCAGATCACGAAGAACAGCGCCCAGCCGGTCGTCTCCGCGACGAAGCCGGCACCTGACGAAAGATATGTCCGCCCCACCGCTGCGAGCGCAGTGAGCAGCGCATATTGCGTCGCCGTGTGCAGCGGATTCTGGCACAGCGCAGAGAGATAGGCGACGAAGATCACGGTGCCGATGGCGCTGGTGAAGTTCTCGGCGCAGATTGCGAGCGCCAGCGCCCATTGATTGGTGCCGACCACTGCGAGCCAGGAGAAGGACAGGTTGGCCAGCGCCTGCACCACGCCGCCGATCCAGAGCGATGTCGCCAGCGAGTAACGCCGCGCGAAAAAGCCGCCGGCAAAGCCGCCGATCAGCGTTGCGGCGAGGCCGACGCCCTTCACGATCGCCGCATAGTCGTTGCGGGTGAAGCCGAGGTCGATCACGAACGGTGCCGTCATCGTGCCGGAGAATGCATCGGTGAACTTGAACAGCACGACGAAGGCGAGCGCTGCGAGCGCGTCCTTCCGCGACAGGAATTCCGAGAAGGCGCCGATCGCCGCGTGCAGCACGCGCGTGAACGCGGTCTCCGCTTGCGTCGCAGCTTCAGCCCGCACCGATTGCTCGGGCTCGGTCGCGGCCAGCGCCGTGATCGTCCCGATCAGCACCATCGCCGCCATCACCACATAGCCCCACATCCAGGCCGATTGTCGCGTAATGCCGGTGCCCTCGAAGCCGGAGACGATGAACAGCGCGCCCGCGGTCGAGACCAGCATGCCGATGCGATAGGCCGCAACGTAAGCCGCCATGCCGGCGGCCTGCTCGCTCTCGGGCAGGCTCTCGACGCGGAAGGCGTCGACCACGATGTCCTGCGTGGAGGACGTCGTTGCCACCAGCAGCGCGCCGAGCGCGACGTAGAACGGCGAGCGCGCGGGGTCGGTCAGCGCCAGCAGCAGAATCGAGACGATCAGCAGCAACTGCGAGAACACCAGCCAGCCGCGTCGCCGTCCGAAGGTGCGGGTGAACAGTGGCACATGCAGCGCGTCCACCAATGGCGCCCACAGGAATTTCAGCGTGTAGGGCGTGCCGACCAGCGCAAACAGGCCGATGGTCTTGAGATCGACCCCGGCCTCCCGCATCCACACCAGCAGCGTCGAACCCGACAGCGCCAGCGGCAGTCCCGACGAGAAGCCGAGGAACAGCACAATCAGCACCCGCGGCTGCAGGTACACGGCAAGGCTGTCGCGCCATGAGGTCGCGGGGGCGTCGGCGGGGGAGGTCGCGTCGGGTGCGGTCATGGGGAGGTGTTAGCAGATTCTGGGGGAAAAGACTCTGGTGGCGCCAGTGAGGCGGAAGGCCGTTAACACCCCCTTCGGTGTCATCGTCCGCGCAGGCGGACGATCCAGTAATCACCGGCATCTTGGTTCAATCACGGCCGCCGCGGCGTACGGGATGCCCCGCCTTCGCGGGGAATGACCACCTCATGGTGGCCCGGCGATCTCATGATAAAGATCATCCCAATTCGGGTTGTGCTGTTCGATCAAGCGGATCTTCCAGGTTCTGTTCCACTTCTTGAGCCGTTTCTCCCGTTTGATTGCGTTCTCGGGGTCATCGAACTGCTCGAAATAGACCAGCCGCGAGACTTTATATTTTTCCGTGAAGCTCTCGATCAATTTGGACTTGTGCTGCGCCACCCTGCGAATGAGATCGTTCGTGACGCCGATATAGAGCGTGCCGCCAATCTGACTGGCGAGAATGTAGACGTAGTAGCAGCGTCCGCTCATCTGCCGCCCCTCATTCCACCGTCATCGCCCGCGGAGGCAGACGATCCAGTATCACCGGCATCCCGGTTCAATCACGGCCGCCGCGGTGTACTGGATGCCCCGCCTTCGCGGGGCATGACAGTTCACTACAACTCTACTCCCCGGCCTGAAGCTTCCTCGGGAACAGCTCCGGCGCGCCAGTTGCCACCAGCCGCGGGCCCTCGGCCGGCGCATCTGTCTTGCTGAAATCGAGTTCCTCGATTCGCCCCGCACGCTTTTCGATCTTGTCGGCGGAGATCAGCACCTGGCGGACGTCCTCGTTCACGTCGGAAAAATGCTTTTGCAGCTTCAGCACGCGCTCGCGCAGGCGGCCGAGGTCGTCGCCGAGCTTGATCACCTCGGTGCGGATCTGGTCGGCGGCGTCGCGCATGCGCGCATCCTTCATGATCTGCTGCATCACCTGGATAGCGAGCATCAGCAGCGAGGGCGACACCAGCACGACGCGAGCGCGATAGGCCTTCTGGATCACGTCGTCGAAACCGTCATGGATCTCGGCGTAGACCGATTCCGACGGCACGAACATCAGTGCCATCTCCTGGGTCTCGCCGGTGACGAGATATTTTTCGGCGATGTCGCTGACATGCTTCATCACGTCGCCGCGCAGCCGCTGCGATGCGACCCGCCGCGCCTCGTCGCTGCGGGCGTCGTGCAGCGCGGTCATCGCTTCCAGCGGAAACTTTGCGTCGATGCAGAGCGGCCGCTGGTCGGGCAGGAAGACGACGCAGTCGGGCCGCTTGCCGGTCGAGAGCGTGAACTGGAATTCGTAAGAACCCTTCGGCAGGCCGTCCTGGACGATTGCCTCCATCCGCGCCTGGCCGAAGGCGCCGCGCGACTGCTTGTTGGCGAGCACGTCGCGCAGGGTCGTCACCTGCGTGGTGAGGTCTGTGAGGTTCTTGTGCGCGTTGTCGATGATGCCGAGCCGCTCGTGCAGTGCGCGCAGGCTCTCCATGGTGTTGCGGGTCGAGTGTTCCATGGACTGGCCGACGCGATGGGTCACCGAATCAAGCCGCTCGTTGACCGCTCGCGCCATCTCGGCCTGGCGGCCGGCCAGCGCCTGGGTCATGGCGTCGACCCGGCCCGAAGCCTCGCTCTGGGCGTGCAGCACCTGGCTGAGACGCTCCTCGAGCTCGTCGGCCCGGATTGCGTGCGCCATGGCGAGTTCCGCACCGCGCCGGCCCGATCGCGCGATCACCACCGCAATCACCACCAGCAGGATGAGGACAAGGGCCCCGAAGCCGATCAGCGCGTCGATGACGCGCACCGGCCAGTCGCCAGCCATGAAAATGATCTCGTTCATGTCGGCCCTTCTAGCCGATTCGCGTCATTTGGCGAACGAATAGGGAACGCATATGGTTAACAAACCCCTGATTTTTATGGTTAATGAAGTCCTTAGATTTATGGTTAGCGGACCGTTAACGGGTTCCTGGCCGCATTGACCGCATCCGGCGCGGGGCTTAAATCGCCGCCATGGCCCTCAGAGAAATCATCATCCTGCCCGACAAGCAGCTGCGTCTGGTCTCCAAGCCGATCGAGAAGGTCACGCCGGAGATCCGCAAGCTTGCCGACGACATGTTCGAGACCATGTACGACGCGCCCGGCATCGGGCTCGCGGCGATCCAGGTCGCGCAGCCCCTGCGCCTGATCACCATGGATCTCGCCAAACGCGACGAGAACGGCGAGACCAAGCCGCTTCCGCGTGTCTTCATCAATCCGGAGATCATCGCTTCCTCGGAGGAGCTGTCGGTCTACGAGGAAGGCTGCCTGTCGATTCCCGAATATTATGAAGAGGTCGAGCGGCCTGCGAAGGTGCGCGTGCGCTTCACCGATCTCGACGGCAAGGTGCACGAGGAGGACGCCGAAGGCCTCTACGCCACCTGCATCCAGCACGAGATCGATCATCTTAACGGCGTCTTGTTCGTCGACTATCTGTCGAAGCTCAAGCGCGACCGCGTGATGAAGAAGTTCGAGAAAGCCGCCAAGCGCGCGGGGGAGTAAGGTTCTCCGTAAATGCCCCTTCGCCTGATCTTCATGGGCACGCCCGATTTCTCCGTGCCGACGCTGCTCGAACTGGTCGCGCATGGCCACGAGATCGCCGCCGTCTATACCCGGGCGCCGAAGCCGGGCGGTCGGCGTGGGCTGCAATTGCAGCCGACCCCGGTCGAGGAGGCCGCGCGAAAACTCGGCGTTCCCGTGCTGACGCCGAAGACGCTGAGAACACCGGAGGCACTGGAAGAGTTTCGCGCCTTCGACGCCGATGCGGCCGTCGTCGTCGCCTACGGCATGATCCTGCCGCAGGCGATCCTCGATGCGCCGAAGCTCGGCTGCTACAATCTGCACGCTTCGCTCTTGCCGCGGTGGCGCGGCGCGGCGCCGATCAATCGCGCGATCATGGCCGGTGATGCCGAGAGCGGCGTCATGGTGATGAAGATGGATGTCGGCCTCGACACCGGCGACGTCGCCATGGCCGAGCGCATCGCGATCACGGACACCATGACCGCGCTCGACCTGCACGATCGCCTCTCGCGCCTCGGCGCCGATCTGATGGTGCGCGCGATGGCCGCGCTCGCCCGCGGCGGGCTCCAGCTCAGGAAGCAGAGCGAGGATGGCGTCTCCTATGCCGCCAAGATCGACAAGGCCGAAGCGCGCATCGACTGGACCAGACCCGCGCGCGAGGTGCTGCGCCACATCCACGGCCTGTCGCCGTTTCCCGGCGCCTGGGCGGAACTTGCCGGGGTGAGCGAGAACGCTCGCGTGAAGATCCTGCGCTGTGAGCTGACGAAAGGCTCTGGCGCGCCGGGCGAGGTGCTCGACGACCTCCTCACCATCGCCTGCGGCGACGGCGCGATCCGCATCCTCGAGCTTCAGCGCGAAGGCAAGGCCCGGATGCAGGCCGCGGATTTCCTGCGCGGCGTGCCGCTGAAGGCGGGTGCGAAATTTACCTAACGCTGTCATACCCCGCGAAGGCGGAGTATCCAGTACGCCGAGACTTCTCGGTTGAACGGAAAGGCCGCGGCGTACTGGATCGCCCGCTCAAGGCGGGCGATGACAGCGAAACTGGACAAGATGCCCCGCTACAAGCTCACCATCGAATATGACGGCGCGCCGTTCTACGGCTGGCAGGTGCAGGAGACGCTACCGTCGGTGCAGGGCGCGTTGGAAGCGGCTGTGAAGGCGATGACCGGCGCGGATGCGCGGGTGCATGGCGCCGGCCGCACCGATGCCGGCGTGCATGCGCGTGGCCAGGTCGCGCATGTCGACATCGCCAAGGAGTTTCGTGCCGACCGTTTTCGCGACGGCCTCAATGCGCATCTGCGCCCGCATCCGGTCGCGGTGCTCGAAGCCGAGATCGTCCCTGATACTTTCGAGGCCCGCTTCTCGGCGGTCAAGCGCCACTACCGCTACCGCATCGTCAACACCCGCGCCAATCTCGCGCTCGACGTCGGCCACGCCTGGCGGGTGCCGCGGCGGCTCGACTCCGACGCGATGCGTGCGGCCGCGCAGCGCCTCATCGGCAAGCACGATTTCACCACTTTTCGCGACACCGAGTGCCAGGCCAAGTCGCCGGAGAAGACCCTGGACCAGCTCGATGTGCTCCGCGATGGCCGCGAGGTGACGGTTATCACCTCGGCGCGCTCCTTCCTGCACAGCCAGGTGCGCTCGATGGTGGGATCGCTGGTCTGGGTCGGCGAAGGCCGCTGGTCCGCGGACGATCTCTCCGCAGCGCTCGAAGCCCGCAACCGCGCGGCGTGCGGCATCGTCGCGCCGCCTGAGGGGCTGTACCTGGTGAAGGTGGATTATTGATGCCTGATGCCACCAATGGCGTCATGGCCAGGCTTGTCCCGGCCATCCACGTCCTTTCTTACCAGACGTGCCGAAGAACGTGGATGCCCGGGACAAGCCCGGGCATGACGGCGGAGTAAGCGGCGACGACGGAGGAAGGCGATAGCCGCGCCCTACCCAAAATACCTTGCCAAAATTCCCCGATAGACCTTCGTCAATTTCTCCAGATCGACCACCGGCACGCGCTCGTCGACCTGGTGCATGGTCTGGCCGACCAGGCCGAACTCGATCACTGGACAGTAGCTCGAGATGAAGCGTGCGTCCGAGGTGCCGCCTGAGGTCGACAGCTCGGGCTTGCGGCCGGTCACCTCCTCGATCGCGGACACCGCGAGGTCAGTGAACGGGCCGGGCTTGGTCACGAACACGTTGGAGTTTGAGGGATCCCAGACGATGCGAGCGCGGATGCGATTGCCGCACGCCTTTGCCAGGCGCGTTTCGACCAGCTCGCGCAGGCTGGCCTGGGTGTGATTGTCGTTGTAGCGGATGTTGAACTTTGCGCGCGCCTCGCCGGGGATGACGTTGCTGGCCTTGTTGCCGACGTCGACCGAGGTGAATTCGAGATTGGAGGCCTGGAACTGCGCGCTGCCATGGTCCAGCGGCTCGTCGGAGATCGCTACGATCAGCCGCGAAATGTCCGGCACCGGGTTGGAGGCGCGATGCGGGTAGGCGACATGGCCCTGAACGCCATCGACATACAGCGTACCGGATTGCGAGCCGCGGCGGCCGACCTTGATGGTGTCGCCGAGCGCCTCGACATTGGAGGGTTCGCCCAGCACGCAATGGTCGAACTTTTCCCCGCGCTCGGCCGCCCATTTGAGCAGCTTGATCGTGCCGTTGATGGAGACGTCCTCCTCGTCGCCGGTGATCAGGAACGAGATCGAGCCCGTGCCGTCCGTGCGCGGCTTGCCGTCATTGGCGGCGAGATGCTCCAGCACCGCGGCAACCGAGCAGGCGATGCCGCCCTTCATGTCGACTGCCCCGCGCCCGTGCAGGAAACCGTCCTTCACCTCGCCGGAGAATGCGCCGACGCTCCAGGCGCTCTCGTCCCCGGGCGGCACCACGTCGGTGTGCCCGGCAAAGGTGATGTGCGGCCCTTCGCTGCCGATCCGTGCATAGAGATTGTCGACATCGGCGGTGCCGCTTTCCGAAAACGTCACGCGGTGGCAGGTGAAGCCGGCAGCGTCGAGGGCTTTTTCAAGCACCCCCAACGCACCGGCATCGGCCGGGGTCACCGAGGGGCAGCGGATGAGATCGCGGGCAATGGAAAGGGCATCGGTCATGAGCCCCGCTTAACATGCATTCCGCCGGGTGGGCTAGCACTGGGCGGGACAAATTCGATCTCGCGCAGCTGGTCCCAGCCTTTCGCGAGGGGCGAGGCGGCCTTGCCCTCGACCTTGGCCAGTGGATCGGGACCGAACCGGTTGTGGCCTGACGTGCCGGGCACGCAGAACATTTCGACCAAGCCCCACAGCCACAGGATGGAAGCAGAGAGATCGAATGGAAGCGTCCAATGGGAGTCGGGCAGCAGGTCCGAGAACTGGCTGTAGAGGCCGGGAATGAAGAAGAACGCAACGATCCACCAGCCGCTCTTGTTGCGGTCGTGCAGCCGCTTGATTGTCGTCGCCAGGAAAATCCATGAGAACAGCGCCAGGCCGGACCCCTTCAGGATCAGATCCGAGCGATCAAGGGACGGCGGCGAGCGATAGGCCCGGGGATCGACCAGCTTGAAGAGATCGTCGAGGCCGAAGTTGAAATCGAGCTTGATGGACAGCTTCAACGCCCCCTCGGCGCTGAGGAGGTGAACCACCTGACCGATCACCCCAAGCAGGGCCGCCAGCACCGCGACGATCAGCAGCGCCTGCCACAGCAGGGCGCGGTTGATGCGGCCGTCGAAGCGGAAGAGATACCAGGTCCAGTCCATGGGACAGCGCTCCGGGCGGCAAAACCGCCCGGATATTGGTCGTGCCGGAAGGAAGGCGGGTTCGATCCGCTATCAGTCGATTGCGCGGCTTAGAGTGCCTGCAGCAACTCGTTGGCTGCCCTGATATCCGCAGTCTCGGAGCCCTCGACGACGCCTTCGAGAGCCGATTGAAGCAACAATTTTGCGTCCCTGCGGCGCCGCTGCTTGCCAAGAAGCTGCGCAAGATCGATCGCGGTTCGCAGTTCCCAGGCTCTCGCGCCCTTGCGACGGCCAAGCTCCAGCGATTGCATCAGGTGGCCTTCGGCTTCCCCGGGATCCGGCTCCGGGAGAACCAGCAGGACCCCGGCTTTCAAGCGCAGCAGTTCCGGCATGTACAGATGATCGCCGCTCTCATCGACGAGGTGGATCGCCTCATCGATGAGGCCGGCGCTCTGCTCGACCTCTCCGAGCGCCAGCAGGCCCTGAACAAGCGCGATGTTGAAGGTCGTGGTGAGCAGCTCGTAGCCTGCGTCGTGAAGCTCGCGCAGACAGGCTCTGATCGTCTCGACGCCGGCAGCGGCGTCGCCGCGCCGGATTGCCAGCTCGCCTTTGACGCCTCGGCCGACGGCGAGATAAGGGCCCATTGAGCGCGACTCGGCATGGGCGATGAAGCGGTCGATGTTCTCTTCCGCGCCGTCGAGGTCTCCGCTCCAGAGATCGATCGAGACCGCCCAGATCAGCGCGATGCAGAGCGTGATCGGGTGATCCATCTGCGCAGCATCCGCGACCGTCTGCCGTGCCAGCTGCAACGCTTCCGCGGACCGGCCTTGCAACCAAAACTCTCGCGCGAGCGAGATGCCGGCCCGATTGCGGTGGTCGAAGCCATAGACCGTGCTGATCCGTTCCGTGCCCGGACCCTGCCATGCGGCCTCCAGCATGTTCAGCGCATCGCGATGTTCGCCGGCAAGATGCAGCGAGACACCCAGGAGCGAATGGGCGAGGGCGATGGAGGCGGCATCGCCCAGCCTCTCGGCGACGGTAAGGCTCTGCCGGGCATAGCCGAGGGCAGCGTCGAACTCTCCCATCCGCTCGTGGAAGATATGCATGCGGCCCAGCAGCTGGAGCTGGTTGATTTCGTCCCCGCGCGCCTCGGCGATTGCAAGACTTCTGCTCAGTGCGCCGCGTGCCGCTTCGCTGCCGCCGCGGGTGAACATCAAGGTCAGTCCGAGTGCGGCCTGGATGTGCATTTCCTCGGCGCTGCCGCGCGACGGGGGATCGATCGCGAGCAGCGCCCGTTCCGACCAGCGCCGGCATTCGATCAGCAATGACATCGCAAGGAAGATCGGTGCCGCCGCAGCGGCGAGCGCAATGCCGATGCTGAAATTGCCGCCGGTGCCGAAGCACCAGTCCAGCGCAGCGCGCACGTTGTGAAGCGCGGAGAAATGGATCGCCCGTTCGTCGGCGCTCGGCACCGTTGCCCATGTCGAGCCGGCCTGCTCCAGCCAGCGCCGGTAATAGCTGGCGTGGCGGGCGGCGAGTGACGCTTCGTTCGGCTCGATCTCGAGCAGATAGGCGCGCGTCGTATCGAGCAGTCGGTAGCGCATCATGGCGCCGATCGGTCGCGGCGCGACCATCGACTTGGCGACGAGGCTGTCGATGGCGTCGAACAGGCGGGAGCGGTCGACGCGCTCGTCCGGGACGACCTCGAGCGCGGCGTCGATGGGGAAGTGACCGGCGAAGACCGCAAGCCTGCGCAGCACGAGGCGCTCGGTATCGGACAAGAGCCCGTAGCTCCAGTCCAGCGTCGCCTGCAATGTTTTCTGCCGTGGCGGTGCGGTACGCTGACCCTGCCAGAGCAGGTTGAGGCGCTCGTCGAGTAGCGCCGCCGTCTGCTCCAGGCCGTAGGCTTCGACCCGGCCGGCAGCCAGCTCGATCGCGAGCGCCATGCCGTCGAGCTTGCGGCAGATGCCCGCGACGATCGCGGCATTGGCGTCGTCGAGAGCGATCTGCGCGCCGCTGGCCGTCGCCCGTTCGAGGAAGAGCTGAAGCGCGGGATAGGTCTGCGCGGCGGTCGCCGTCAGTCCAGCGCTGTCAGGCGGAACGGCAAGCGGCGCCAGTCGATAGACTTGCTCGCCCTCGACGCGCAGGGCCTCGCGACTAGTGGCCAGGATATGAACATGCGGCGCGGCGTGGAAGATCTCCGCAGCCAGCGGAGCGGCCGCCGCCACGACGTGCTCGCAATTGTCGAGGATCAGCAGCATCCGCTTGTCCCGGAGATGCGCGAGCAACGCGGGCATCGGATCGTCGGTCTGTGCCGGCAGGCCGAGCATCAGCAGGATCGAAGTGATCACGAGATCGGGATCGCTGAGCGCGGCAAGGTCCACGAAATGTGCGGCGTCGGAGAATGTTTCGAGCAGGTCGTGGGCGATCGCCACCGCGACCGCGGTCTTGCCGACACCGCCCGGGCCGACGATCGTGACGAAGCGCGAGGTGATGAGCTTGTCCGAGACGGCGGCGACCGCATCGTCGCGTCCCACCATCCGCTGCAGCCGGTTCGGCAGTTTCACAGGCGGCAGGTCCACCCGCGATGCGGAGCGTCGCTCTGTCGAGGCGTCCGCCTTCGTGATCGGCGCCACGAAGCAATAACCGCGCCCGGACAGCGTGGTGATGTAGCGTGCGCCGTCCTTGCCGTCGCCGAGTGCCTTGCGAAGAGCTGCGATATGAAAGCGCAAACTGGCTTCCTCGACGGTCAGGCCGGGCCACACCAGTGCCATCAGATCCCACTTGCTGACGACCTCGTTCGGCCGCGACATCAGCGCGATCAGCATGTCGAAGGCCTTCGCGCCAAGCGGCAGCGCGCCGCCGTCGCGCGTCACCAGCCTCTCGTGCGGCGTCACGACGAATGGTCCGAACGATAGGGGGCCTGCTGCAGACGCGGCCGGTTCAGTCATGGAGAAATCCTGATCCTCTTCAAAGGACCCGATAGCAGATGGCTGCGATCCGGCAAGGCGCCTCGCTGCATCGGCATCAGACCGCGGATGCAGGCCTTGTGAGGCGCGCGGGCTGGGACCTCACAACTTCTCACAAGTCCAAACGGGTGTCCTGCGGCAGCCGCTGCTAGTCAGTTGCGCGACGGCAAGGAGACCTTCATGACGCATGCGGCAAAATTACTCTACACGGCACGGACCCACACCAGCGGCGGTCGACACGACGGCATATCGCGCAGTTCCGACGGCCGCCTTGACGTCAAGTTGTCGCCGCCGGGTGGTGCAGGCATCGGCACCAATCCCGAGCAATTGTTCGCGGCCGGATGGTCGGCGTGTTTCGAAGGCGCGATGGAGATCGCGGCGCGCAAGCGGAAGATCGAGCTTCCCAGGAAATGCGCGATCGATGCCGAGATCGACCTCGTGCTCGACGAGGGTGCCTACTCGCTGCGGGCGCGCCTCAATGTCAGCCTGCCGGGCCTCGATCGCGAGATCGCACGCGGCATCGTCGATGAGGCGCACCAGACTTGCCCTTATTCCAAGGCCGTCCGCGGCAATATCGACGTCACGGTCGCGCTGATCTGACGCGCCACCCCCAACCCTCAACAAGGTAGTAACACCATGAAGCAGATCATCGACCAGCACCGTCGTCAGTTCTTCGGAGTCGCCGCGGGAACCGTTGCCATTGGTCTCGGCGTGATCGATCTCGCCCGCGCCGAGACGGAAGCGCCGCGCTCCTCGGCATCGAATGCGTCCTTCGGCGCGATCAAGCAGATCGAGGCCGGCGTCCTCAACGTCGGCTATGCCGAGGCCGGTCCCTCGAACGGTCCCGTTGCGATCCTGCTGCACGGCTGGCCCTACGACATCCACGCCTTCGTCGATGTCGCGCCGATCCTGGCAAAGGCCGGCTATCGCGTGATCATCCCTTACCTGCGCGGCTACGGCACGACGCATTTTCTCTCCAGTGAGACGCCGCGCAACGGCGAGCCTGTTGCGATGGCCGCCGACATCATCGCGCTGATGGACAAGCTGGACATCAAGAAGGCGGTCGTCGCCGGTTTCGACTGGGGTGCGCGCACGGCCGACATCATCGCCGCGCTATGGCCGGATCGCTGCCGGGCACTGGTGTCGGTCAGCGGCTATCTGATCTCCAGCCAGGCTGCGGGCAACGCACCGCTGCCGCCGTCGGCCGAGCTGCAATGGTGGTATCAATTCTATTTCGCGACCGAGCGCGGCCGCGCCGGGTACGAGAAGTACACGCATGATTTCGCCAAGCTGATCTGGAAGCTCGCCTCGCCGCAGTGGAAGTTCGACGATGCCACCTTTAATCGAAGCGCAGCGGCGCTCGACAACAAGGATCATGTCGCGATCACGATCCACAACTACCGCTGGCGGCTCGGGCTCGCGCAGGGCGAAGCGAAATACGAGCATCTCGAAAAGAAGCTTGCGGCGGCCCCGGTGATCGACGTGCCGACGATCACGATGGAAGGCGACGCCAACGGCGCGCCGCATCCCGACCCGACCGCCTATGCCAAGAAGTTCGCCGGCCGGTATGACTTCCGCCTCATCACCGGCGGCATCGGCCACAATTTGCCGCAGGAAGCACCGCAAGCCTTTGCCAAGGCCGTCATCGACGCTGATGGCGCCTGAAGATTTGTCGTGGCCTCGGTCCGGCCCGGGTTGGACCGAGGACCGCCCGTTGATCCCAGCTTAGTGAAACGTCATGACGCCAACCGAACCTGCAAAAAATAAATCTCGCTACGCCACGATGGCCGTACTCGCCGTGGTCCTGCTCGTCGTACTCCTGACATGCGTCCGATATCTGGTGACGATAGCCTTTGCGGAGGGGCCTGCGGAACGAAGTGCGGCGGACGCTTCGCCGATCTTCGGCGTCACGATTCCGCCAGGCTACAAGCAATGGGAGTTGGTTGCGCCGGCCGAAGAGGCGGCGCCGCTCGACGAGCTTCGCACCGTTGTCGGCAACCAGACCGCGATCGACGCCTATCAGGCCGGAAAGCTTCCGTTCCCGGACGGCACCATTCTGGTCAAGCGCGCGTGGAAGCGGAAACAGTCACCCGAATTTGCGTCCGCGACGATTCCCGGCGCCGCCACCACGGTGCAGGTGATGGTCAAGGATTCCAAGAAATATGCTTCAACGGGCGGCTGGGGCTTTGGCCGCTTCGTCAATGGCAAGCCGGTCGACGAAGCCCAGCACCGCACCTGCTGGGGCTGTCACGAAGCCCGCGCCAAGAGCCGTGACTACGTCTTCACCCGGCTCGCGCCTTGAGCCGCCCGGAGACGAATATGCCGAAGACGTGGTTCATCAGCGGCAGTTCGCGCGGACTTGGCCGCGCGATCACCGAAGCTGCGCTTGTGGCGGGCGACCAGGTCGTGGCCTCGGCTCGCGACACGAAGCCGCTCGAGCCGCTCAGAGAACGCTTCGGTGACAGGCTGCGCCTCGCAAAGCTCGACGTCACCGATGAAGCCGACGCGCGATCGGCCGTCGACCTTACAGCGGAGGCATTCGGCGGCATGGATGTCGTCGTGAACAATGCCGGCTATGGCAATCTCGGATCGGTCGAGGACACGAGCCTGGACTCATTCCGACGACAGATCGAGGCCAATCTGATCGGCACCATCATCGTGACCAAGGTAGCGATCCCCGTGCTGCGTCGGCAGGGCCGCGGACATATCGTGCAAGTCTCATCCGTTGGCGGACGGATCGGTGCTCCGGCGCGCGCGGCGTATTCGGCCGCGAAATGGGGGATCGAAGGCTTTTCGGAATCGCTGGCGCGCGAGATGGCGTTGATCGGCGTCAACGTGACAATCGTCGAACCCGGCGGCTTCCGCACCGGCTTTGCGCAAGCCGCCCATGTGACCGGCGAGGGGCGAGCGGAGTACGACGCGGTCGTTGGGGCGGCCGTCAGGATGCAACGCGACTACGATGGCCGCCAGCCGGGCGACCCCGCGAAGGCTGCCGCGGTTGTGCTGAAGCTCGCCGATATGGATCGTCCGCCGCTACGGATTGCGCTCGGCAGCGACGCCGTGGACGCCATTGCGGCGACGGACCGGCTGCGCCTCGAAGAATTGGAGAAGTGGCGCGCGCTTAGCGTATCAACCGACTACTGACCGGCCGCGTGTCACTCCGCCGCCACCATCTGCTGCGTGCGCCACTGGCCGAGCAGGGCGCGGAGCGAAGCTGGCTTCACCGGTTTGTTCAGCACCGCGACGTTCTCCTCGCGCGCGGCCAGCTGCACGGCGGGACTGCGGTCGGCGGTGATCAGGATAGCGGGAATGGCGTCGCCGAAGCGGCGGCGGATGTCGCGGATGGCGGCGATGCCGTTGCCGCGGTCGAGGTGATAGTCGACCAAAAGACCGGTGACGCGCCGTCCGGCAGCTTCGATCGCGGCGATCGCGCCTTCGGGATCGGCGACCGCGATCACCTCGGCGTCCCAGGCCTTCAGCAGCGTGCGCATGCCGTCTAGGATCGCCGCGTCGTTCTCGATGCAGACGATCAGGGCGCCTGAAATCGGAGTGCGCGCCAGCGGCGTCGCGCTGGTCACCGCGGCCGTGTGGGTGATCGCCTTGGCCGTCGGCACCGTCACCGAGAAGACCGAGCCGCCGCTCGTATTGCCGTCGATCGCGATGCCGTGCTTGAGCACACGCGCCAGCCGCTCGACGATCGACAACCCCAGCCCCAGGCCGCGCGCGATCCGCGCGCCCTGTTCGAGGCGGTGGAATTCCTTGAAGATCTCGCCGCGCTTGACCGGTGGGATGCCGACGCCAGTGTCGTAGACGCAGATCTTGAGCGAGGGGCCCTGGCGGCGGCAACCGACCAGCACACGGCCGCGCGGGGTATATTTGATCGCGTTGGAGATCAGGTTTTGGAGCAGCCGGCGCAGAAGCAGGCGATCCGATTCGACCGGTAGCGAGCAGGGCACGAAGGCGAGCTCTAGGCCCTTGGCCCGCGCGATCGGAGCGAATTCGATCTCCAGCGAGCGCATCAGATCGGCCATCTTGAAGCTCGAGATCGAGGTCGTCATCGCGCCGGCATCCAGCCTGGAGATGTCGAGCAGCGCGCCGAGGATCTCCTCGATCGCCTGGAGCGACTCGTCGATGTTCTCGACCAGCCGCGTCTCCTCGCCGCTGTGCTGGCGCTCGACCAGGCTCGTGACATAGAGCCGCGCCGCGTTCAGCGGTTGGAGGATGTCGTGGCTGGCTGCGGCCAGGAAGCGTGTCTTGGAGATGCTGGCGTCCTCTGCCGTGCTCTTGGCCAGCGCCAGTTCCGAGTTCAGCCGCGTCAATTCCTCGGTGCGGTCGCGCACGCGCTTTTCCAGCGTCGCGTTGGCGCGCTCCAGCGCTTCCGCAGCCTCGAAGGTGGGCGTGACGTCGGTGAAAGTGATGACGAAACCTCCGCCGGGCATGCGGTTGGTGAGCACCTCGATCACCATGTGGCGTTCCGGCAGACGCTCGAGATAGGGCTCGCTGTCGGTGGTGTAGGCCGCAAGCCGCTGCTCGATAATTGCCTCGCGGTCAGCTTGATCGGCCGGATCGCTCACCCCCATGAACTCGAGGATCTCGCGCAGGGGCGTGCCGAACTGGATGAAATGCGGGGGAACGTTGAGGAGGTCGCCGAATTGCCGGTTGGAGCAGATCAGTTGCAAATCGGCATCGAACACCGCGATACCCTGGCGCACATGGTTGAGCGCGGTCTGAAGGATCTCGCGGTTGAAGTGCAGCGCCGCGTGGGAATCGTCGAGCAGTTTCAGCGCGGCCTTCGCCGAGACCGTCCGCTTGCGCAGCAGCAGCGACATCACGAGCCGCGAGGACGCTGCGCCGATCGAGGAGGCGATCAGGTGCTCGGCGTGCTGCAGCAGCTCGAAATCCGCGGGCGCCCCCGGCTCGAGCCGCACATTGCGCCGCGCCGAGAACGCCTCGAACGAGTGCCGGGCGCGGTCGGGCCCGAGATATTGCGCCACCGTGGTCTGGATGTCCTGCACGGTGACGGTGGTGCGCCAGCGGCGGAAGCTCGGGGAGATCGGCGCGAGCGTGTTGGGGACGAACAGATCGGCCTGCACCAGCTCGATGGAAGACGGCCGGCGCGCCAGTGACAGCAACACATAGGTGAGAATGTTGAGCGACAGCGACCAGACGACGCCATGCATCAGCGGCGGCAGGTCGGCGCCGAACAGCGCCTGCGGCCGCAGCGCCTCGATTCCGAACGGTCCGTGCTGGAGCAGCAGGATGCCCGTCGTCGAAGAGTCCATGAAGCTCGGGATGAACAGCGTGTAGAGCCACACTGCGAAGCCGACCAGCATGCCGCCGATCGCGCCGCGCGCGGTCGCGCGCCGCCACAACAATCCGCCGAAAAAGCTCGGCGCGAGCTGGGCGATGGCGGCAAAGGAGAGCAGGCCGATCGCTGCGAGCTGGGTATTGCCGAGCGCACGATAATAGAAATAGGCCATCACCATGATGGCGAAGATCGCGAGTCGCCGCGAGCGCAGCAGGAAGTCGCTGAAATCGGCGCCGCCGGTGCGGCCCTCCGGCCGTCGTTGCAGCACCAGCGGCACCACGAGGTCGTTCGAGACCATGATTGAGAGCGCGACGCATTCGACGATCACCATCGCGGTCGCCGCCGACAGGCCGCCGACGAAGACGGCGACGCTGAGCAGGTCCGCACCGCCCTCGATCGGCAGTGCCAGCACGTACATGTCGGGATCGGCGGCGCCGAACGGGAAGCTGATGAGGCCGGCGAGCGCGATCGGGATCACGAACAAGTTGATCGCGACGAGATAGAGCGGGAACAGCCAGCGTGCGCGGCCGACCTCGGCGTCCGAGGAGTTTTCGACCACGCTGACGTGGAATTGGCGCGGCAGCAGCATGATCGCGCACAGCGACAGCAGCGTCATGGTGAGGAAGTTGCCGATCGACGGCGAGTAGTTGATGGTGCGCACCGCCTCCGGCGTCTTCATGGCGCGCTCGATCAATTCGTGCGGCGAGAACATCCAGAAGGTGACGAAGATGCCGGCGGCGAGGAAGGCGACCAGCTTGACGATCGACTCGGTCGCAATCGCCAGCATCAGGCCGTGCTGGTGCTCGGTGGCGTCGGTCTGCCGCGTGCCGAACAGCACGGCGAAGGCCGCCATCGCCAGCGTCACCATCAGCGCCATGTCGCCGAGGATCGGGATGTGGGAGAACGCCTGGTCTTCGCTCAGGATCGTTCCGAGCGAGGAGGCGACCGCCTTGAGCTGGAGCGCGATATAGGGCACCGAGCCGATGATGGCGATGAGCGCCACCGTCGCCGCCACCGCCTGGCTCTTGCCGTAGCGCGCGCCGATGAAGTCGGCGATCGAGGTGATGTTGTGGGCCTTGGCGAGCTGGATCACGCGGCGCAAGACGCCGGCGCCGAGCCCGATCATCAGGATCGGGCCGACATAGATCGCGAGGAAGTCGGTCGAGGTGCGGGTGGCAAAGCCGACCGAGCCGAAGAAGGTCCAGGAGGTGCAGTAAATTGCCAGCGACAGCGGATAGATCAACCCGGACGCGCGGCCGGCCTTGGCCTGCGAGCGGCGGTCGCCATGGCTCGCCACCAGGAACAGAAAGCCGATGTAGCCGAAGGCGGCGGCGATCACGCCCCAGTCGTGCAGCATGGCGAGCGTGCTTCTCCCTAGGCGCGCACCGGCGCCCGCTCTCATTTTCCCTGCAAATCTAGCGCGTTGCGCAGGAGCAAGCGACAGCGAAATGCTGCGCGGAGGCGGGAACTGGGGTTGTCGTTAAGGTGCGTTGGCGTTCTCGGGGCTGCTCAAAGAGTCCCCGTGTGGCACCCCCCTCCCTGACCCTCCCCCGCAAGGGGGGAGGGAACGGAGAGAGCGTGCCGAGGAACGAAGCAGGTAACGGCACCGTTGAGGCGAAAACGGAGGAATTTGCCATGCTGTCACCAATCCGCCTCGTCTCTGAAGCTGCCGAACTCGCTGCGCGCCGCCACAACGGCATGGCGCGCAAGGGGCGCGGCAACGAGCCCTATATCAATCATCTCGCCGAGGTCGCGAACCTGCTCGCAACCGCGACTGACGGTGCCGACGCCGAGTTGGTCGCGGCCGGCTGGCTGCACGATACGATCGAGGACACCGACACCACGCGCGAGGAGCTCGCGCAGACACTCTCCGAGCGTGTCGCGTCCCTCGTCGCGGAATGCACCGACGACATGAGCCTGCCGAAGGCCGAGCGGCGGCAAAAGCAGATCGAGGGCGCTCCACACAAATCACCGGGCGCGAAACTGATCAAGATCGCCGACAAGATCAGCAATACAGCGGCGCGCATTCAGACCGACCCGAGTGCCGAGGAGCGCGACGATCTCGCCGATTATATCGGGTGGGCCACGCAGGTCGTTGCGGGCTGCCGCGGCGGCAATGCGTGGCTCGACGAGAAATTCGACGATGCCGTGAAAGCAGCGAGGGCCTTGCTGTGACCCACCAAACATTCAAACGCAAACGGGGCTTGTGATGTCCGTCAAGATGAAGCGTTCCGTCTATGCCGACATGTTCGGCCCGACCACCGGCGACAGGGTGCGGCTCGCCGACACCGACCTCATCATCGAGGTGGAGAAGGATTTCACCACCTATGGCGAGGAGGTGAAGTTCGGCGGCGGCAAGGTGATCCGCGACGGCATGGGCCAGTCGCAGGTCACCAACAGGCAGGGCGCGGCCGATACCGTCATCACCAATGCGCTGATCGTCGATCACTGGGGCATCGTGAAAGCCGACGTCGCCATCAAGGACGGTATGATCTCGGCGATCGGCAAGGCCGGCAATCCCGATATCCAGCCGGGCGTCACCATCATCATCGGCCCCGGCACCGACGTGATCGCGGGCGAAGGAAAAATCCTCACGGCCGGCGGCTTCGATAGCCACATCCATTTCATCTGTCCGCAGCAGATCGAGCACGCGCTGATGAGTGGTGTGACCTCGATGCTCGGCGGCGGCACCGGCCCCTCGCACGGCACCTTCGCCACCACCTGCACGCCGGGGCCGTGGCACATGGGGCGGATGATCCAGTCGTTCGACGCCTTCCCGGTCAATCTCGGCATTTCCGGCAAGGGCAATGCCTCGCGGCCGGCCGCGCTGGTCGAGATGATCAAGGGCGGCGCCTGCGCGCTGAAGCTGCACGAGGACTGGGGCACCACGCCAGCCGCGATCGACAACTGCCTGTCGGTGGCCGACGATCATGACATCCAGGTGATGATCCACACCGACACGCTGAACGAATCCGGCTTCGTCGAGGACACGATCAAGGCGTTCAAGGGCCGCACTATCCACGCCTTCCACACCGAAGGCGCCGGCGGCGGTCACGCCCCCGACATCATCAAGGTCGCGGGCCTGAAGAACGTGCTGCCGTCCTCGACCAATCCGACGCGGCCCTTCACGCGCAACACTATCGACGAGCATCTTGACATGCTGATGGTGTGCCACCACCTCGATCCCTCGATCGCGGAAGACCTCGCCTTCGCCGAGAGCCGCATCCGGAAAGAGACCATTGCCGCCGAAGACATCCTGCATGATCTCGGCGCGCTCTCGATGATGTCCTCGGACTCGCAGGCGATGGGCCGTCTCGGCGAGGTCATCATCCGGACCTGGCAGACCGCCGACAAGATGAAGAAGCAGCGCGGGTCGCTGCCGCAGGACAAGGGCAAGGACAACGATAATTTCCGCGTCAAGCGCTACATCGCCAAGTATACGATCAACCCCGCGATCGCCCATGGCGTGTCGAAGCTGATCGGCTCGGTGGAGAAGGGCAAGCTTGCCGATCTCGTGCTGTGGTCGCCGGCCTTCTTCGGCGTCAAGCCCGACTGCATCGTCAAGGGCGGCACGATCGTCGCCGCCCCGATGGGTGATCCCAACGCCTCGATCCCGACGCCGCAGCCGGTGCATTACCAACCGATGTTCGGGGCCTTCGGCAAGGCGCGCACCGCGTCGTCCGTTGTGTTCACCTCGAAGGCCGCCATCACCGGCGGCCTCGCGCGAAAACTTGGCATCGACAAGAAGCTCTATGCGGTCCAGAACACCCGCGGCAAGATCTCGAAGAAGAGCATGATCCACAACGACGCCACGCCCGATATCGAGGTCGATCCGGAGACCTACGAGGTCCGCGCCGACGGCGAGCTGCTCACCTGCGCGCCGGCCGAGGTGCTGCCGATGGCACAACGATATTTCATGTACTGAAATAGCGCCTCAACACATGTCTCCGGCGCATATCCGGAGGCGGCTTTTCCGGTTTTGCGTTCGATCCCGGCTGGTCTAATGTCCCGCCCGGTATCGTAACCAGAGAAGAAAAGCCGGGAGGATTTCTCGTGATCTATGTCGTTGCCACCTTGACCATCAAGCCCGAAACGCGCGCCGAATTCATTGCTGCCGCCACCGCCTGCATCAAGGAGACGCGGAAAGAGCCCGGCAACATCGCCTATGATCTGCATGAGAGCGTCACCGATCCCAGCAAGATGGTGTTCGTCGAGCAGTGGGAGAATGCCGAGGCGCTGGTGCCGCATCGCGCCATGGAGCATATGAAGACGTTCGGCCGCGTCGCGGTGAAGTGCTTCACCGCGCCGCCGAAGATCGAGGTGATCACGCCCGAGAAGGTCGAGACACGGTAACGGGGTAAAAGCGCATGATCCGGGCAACGCAGGTCAAGGGGCAACATCGCTTCGCGGAGGCGCCGGCGGATACGGTCGTGCTCGATTTCGACGATCGGCACCGCCGCCGCATGGCGATGACGGGGACGCGGGGTCTCGAATTCCTGCTCGACCTGGAGAACGCCGTGGCGCTGCGCGGCGGCGATGCGCTGGTGCTGGAGGACGGACGGCTGGTCGAAGTGGTCGCTGCGCCCGAGCCGCTGCTCGAGCTCCGCGGCCGCGATCCCCATCACCTCATCCGCGTCGCCTGGCATCTCGGCAACCGTCATCTGCCGACGCAGATCATGGCCAAGGCCCTGCGCATCCGCCGCGACCACGTCATCGAGGCGATGGTGAAGGGACTCGGCGCGCGCGTGATCGAGATCGAGGCGCCGTTCGATCCTGAAGGCGGCGCCTACGCCGATGCCGGCCATGCGCATGGTCACGATGACCATGCGCATCACGACCACGGCCATGAGCACCACGATCATGGTCACGATCACCATGACCATCACGGCCATGACCATCACGGTCACGATCATCATGGTCACGACCATCACCATCACGATCATGCTGCACATGATCATGGCCACGGTCACCACCATCACCACGACGAGCATTGCGACCACCCCGACCATCACCACGGCCACAAGCATGCTCATGACCACAAATGAGCCGGTCAGCACCGGTGACCTCGCCGGACGCGAGGCGGCGGCGCTGTACCGGTTGATGACCTGGCTGTCGCCGGCCTTTCCGGTCGGCGGCTTCTCCTATTCCAGCGGCATCGAATGGGCGGTCGAGGCGGGCGACATCATCGATACCGCAACACTGGCTGACTGGCTCGATGCGATGCTCGGCGATGGTTCGGGCCTCTGCGATGCGATCTTCCTGGTCCACGCCTATCGCGCCGCCGAGGCCGGCGAGGAAGCGTGCTTGCGCGAGGTCGCGGAGCTCGCTGGCGCCTTCGTGCCGTCGCGCGAGCGGCAGCTCGAGACCACGTCGCAGGGGCGCGCCTTCATCGACATCGCCCGCGCCGCATGGGATGCGGACGGCCTGGATGCCATGGTCGCGGGATGCGGCGCGCCACTGGTCTATCCTGTCGCCGTCGGCGTGGTCGCCGCGACGCATGGCGTGCCGCTGGCGCCGACGCTGCACGCTTTCCTGCATGCGCTGGTCTCGAACTGGATCTCCGCGGCCAGCCGCCTCATCCCGCTCGGCCAGACCGACAGCCAGCGCGTGCTGGCGAGACTGGAAGCGGCTGTCGCCGCGACCGCCGGTCGTGCGCTGAATGCGACATTGGACGATCTCGGCGGCGCGACGTTTCGCGCCGATCTCGCCAGTCTGCGGCACGAGACGCAATATACGCGGCTGTTCCGGTCATGAATGGTGCGGTCGTTAACCCTTCGCCGGACGCCCCCGAAAGTATGAACTGAGGATCTGTCTCATGGCTACGTCTCACGGCCCCCTGCGCGTCGGCGTCGGCGGCCCCGTCGGATCGGGCAAGACCGCGCTGATGGACCTGCTCTGCAAGACCATGCGCGAGCGCTACGACATCGCCGCGATCACCAACGATATTTACACCAAATGGGATGCGGAATTCCTCGTGCGTTCGGGCTCGCTGACGCCGGACCGCATCGCCGGGGTCGAGACCGGCGGTTGCCCGCACACCGCGATCCGTGAGGATGCCTCGATGAACCTGGCCGCGGTTGCGGACATGCGCGCGAAATTCCCCGGGCTCGACCTCGTGCTGATCGAATCCGGCGGCGATAACCTCGCTGCCACTTTTTCCCCGGAGCTCGCCGATCTCACCATCTATGTGATCGATGTGGCGGCCGGGGACAAGATTCCGTCCAAGGGCGGCCCCGGCATCACCCGCTCGGATCTCCTCGTCATCAACAAGATCGACCTTGCGCCCCATGTCGGCGCCTCCCTCGAGAAGATGGAGACGGATGCCAGGCGCATGCGCGGTGCGCGTCCCTTCGTCATGACCAACCTGAAGAAGAGCGAGGGGCTCGACCGCATCGTCAGCTTCATCGAGGCCAAGGGCGGCCTGAAGCGGGCGGGCTGACGGACGCGACGACTTAGCGCAGGCGCTTTTGCCCGTTAACGTCTGGGGCAGGGCCGCGGCCGCGGAACAAATTTCGGACACGGCGATTAAATACCTCCGGTGCCCGGGGCAAATCCGCCCCGGCCGGGTGCCCGGCCGGCCGGATTAAGCTTTTCAGGCGACCCAAGTTGCGTACTGATGCCTCCTCCTCCATTATCTCCGCCACTGGGGTTCACCCTGCTTCGGCACATGGCCGTTCGAGCGGCGTTCATATGCTCCATGTTTATTGCCGACCTCCTGCCTTCGCCTGAGTAGTCGCGTGGTCCGGCTGGGTTTCATTATCGGCTTCATCGCTCTGCTCGGAGCCTTGCTCTCCGGGCTTGCCGCCTATCGCGTGCACGATCAGGAGCTGGCTCTGGACCGGATCGCGCTCGCGCGCGCGATCGACGTCCATGCGAGCCTGGTCCAGGACCGGCTGACCGAGCGCGAGCTGCTCGCGCGTGTCGCCTCAGGCCTGTTCCGCGCGCCGTCCGTGATCAAGCCGAACATGCTGGAGCCGCTGCGCTCGGCGATCTACGCCTTCAAAACGGATTTCGTGGTGGCCTCGTGGATCGCCCGGCTGAAGCCGAACGAGCTTACGGCGGCGCAGGCCGCCATCGCCGGCGCGGGCTTCCCGAATCCGCAGATCCGCACATATGACGACAAGCCGATCGATCTGGCTCGCATCACCCTGCCGATCGACGTGCTGATGGATCTCGAGCCGCGCAGCAACGAAACCAAGGCGCTGCCGGGCCGCAGCTACGACCAGGATCCGGTCCGCAGCGCCATGCTGACGCGTGCGCGGGTCGAGAAGAGGTCGGTTGCCTCGGATCCGGTTCCGCTGCTGCGCGGCAACGGGCCGGTCGGCGTCATCGTGGCCGCGCCCGTCATTCCCGAGGGAGCAACGGAGCCGGCCGGGTTCGTCACCTTTTCCTACGAGCTCGCCTCGCTGATGCTGACCAATGACGACATGTCGTTGTTCTCGGTCGCGCTCAGGGATCCGCGCAAGGAAGGCGGCGAGCTCGTCGCCAATGACCAGGGCATTGTCTCCGCGCGCATGGCGGCGGCAGACGGGCCGGCGCCATCGGCGACGCGCACGGTGAGTTTCGGCGCCCGCGATTGGCAGCTCAGCTATTACGCCAAGACCAACTCGGCGCGTCGCGCCGAGCAGACCGCGATCATCGTCGCCGCGATCGGCTTCGCCATCACCGCGATGGTGTGCGGGCTGTTCGGTTACGTCGCCTACAACAATCTGCGGCTCAGCCGGGAAATCCAGGTGCGGATCGGCTTCGAGCGCCGGCTGACCGCTGTGATCGACGAGCTCAACCACCGGGTCAAGAACATCCTGGCGGTGATCCAGTCGATCGTGACGCGGACGTTACGGCACGGCTCCGACATCGACGTCGCGCGCGAGCTCCTGATCGGCCGCATCCACGCCATGTCCAACGTGGTCTCGCTGCTCAGCGAGAGCCAGTGGCAGGGCGTCAAGCTGAAGGGCCTGTTCGAGGCACGCGCCATCCCGCACGCCGACCGTATCGCCGTCACCGGTCCGGACATCGCCGTCAGCGCGCGCGCGGCGCAGAGTCTGTCGCTGCTGTTCTTCGAGCTCGCCTCGCATTCCGACGAGGGTCTGTCGCTGGTCGGCAAGCATCCGCACATCACCGCCAACTGGACGGTGACGGGCGAGGAGCCCGAGGAGATCTTCCATTTCCGCTGGGAGGAGTTCAACACCAGCGAGGCGACGCGCCGCCCCGACTCGGATTTCGGCCTGATCCTGCTCGACCGCGTCGCGCCCGAAGCGCTCGGCGGCACCGCCAAGCGCTATTTCACCGACGTGTCCTACGTCTATGAATTGACCGCGCCGATGGAGACGGTGGTCGACATGACCGAGCGCGATCGCACGGACAAGATCTCGGCGCCGGTGCGGCCGGTGCGATAGAGCGGCGCCTCAGCCCTTCGGCCGCAGCACCAGGTCGACCAGGCTGCGCGCGTAGGCCGGCGTGACCGGCGCGATGCCGAAGACGTAGCGGTAGAACAGGCCGCCATAGATCGCATCATAGAGATCCTCAGGCGCCCCTTCGGCCAGGATGCTGCCGTCCTTCTGGCCCGCGGCGATCATCGCGACCAGCGCGTCCCGACGGAATTGCAGATAGCGGGCGTAGAACAGCTCTGCCGAGCCGGTCTTCGAGATGCATTCGGAGATGACGGCGAGCTGGACCTTGCCGAACTCGCCCTGGAGCGCCTCGGCATAGGCCGCGGCATGGCGACGTGCGCGCGCCGCCGGCGTGCCGGAGCTCACCGGGGGCAGCGGCAGCATCTGTGCGGCATGATGGAGGAAGGCGTCGATCAGCAGCGCCTCGCGCGACGGCCACCATTTGTAGATCGTCATCTTCGAGACGTTGGAGTGGCGCGCCACCGCATCGATGGTGGTGGTGGCAAGCCCGGTGGCGGCCATCAGTGCATAGGCGCTTTCGAGGATGGAATTGCTGGTCTCGATCGACCGCGGCCGGCCGCGCCGGCGCGCGCTGTCAGCCTCTTCGCCCCCGCTCTTAGCCATCGCCACGCCCGGTCTCCTCCCGCAGAGCCACCCCGCATAGCGCAGCCACGGCTTTCGGCCTAGCAGAATCGCACGATTTTCTCGTTAGGCCTGCTGCCGCAAGGCGGCGGGCAGGTCCTGCCGCCTCGACCAGGAGATGTAGTATGCGACCGCGGTCATCGCCGCGAAGCCAACGAGGCTCACCGCGATCTGCATCGCCACCAGATTGGGGCCGGTGATCAGGATGAGATGGCCGGCAAAGGACAGGAACACGCCGATGCAGAACACGGCGAGCCATTCCTCGCCGCATCTTATGACCGCCTGAAGCGGCTTCCATTCCAGCCCGGGATGATCGGCCGGGATGAGATGGGTGGCGAGGAGGGCGAGCGCCAGGAAGTGGGTCACGCGATAGGGCGCGAGATTTTCCTTGTCGGTCGGCGCGATGCTGTCGAGGATGACCTCCGGCAGGTAGGCGGACAACGCCGGCGAATGCCGCATCAAGGTGACGGCCATCGCGAGGACGAGATAGCTCCCGGCGAGGATCCGCAGCCAGGACATGCCGCGCAGCAGCCGTCCGGGTGCACCCGTCACGGCGAACCAGCCGCCCAGCACCATCAGCATCTGCCAGCACAGCGGATTGAAGGTCCACTCCTGGTCCGGATACACCCGAAAATTCCAGTCGAACCAGCGTGCGGCGAGATACAGCGCGATCGATGCCGCAAGCGTCAGGTTCGGCCACCGCAACAGGCCCCACAGCGCAAACGGAAAGAACGCCATCAGCGGGATCATCAGCTGCAGGAGGTCGAGGTTCAGCGGCTCCTCCTGGAGCACGAGGCCGCGGACCAGGATGCGCAGCGGGTGCTCGAGAATACCGGAGATATTGTATTCGTGGATGATCTCCGGCGCCATCGATTGCGAGGCGACATAGGCGATGGTGTCGATATAGATGACGAACAGCACGACATAGGCGGCGTAGAGCCGCCAGACGCGGCGGAAGATGCGCGTCGCCGCGACGACGTAGCCGCGCTCCAGCGCCATCCTGCCGTGGATGATGGCGACGCCATAGCCGACCACGAACACGAACAGATCCGCAGCCCCGCTGAAGCCGAAGTTACGCAGCGTCAGCAGGTTGACGACGTTGTTCGGAATGTGATCGACGAACACCGACCAGTTGGCGATGCCGAGCGTCAGGTACAGCCTGGCGTCGTGATGGAATGCGGAGAGGTTCGCCTTGACCAACGGTTTCATTGAGTAAAATAGCTTTTTAAATCAGGATGATGCTTTTACCGGCAACTGCCTGCCCATCCGAGTAGCGTTTGCGTGATGGCGGGGACATTTGCGTCGTATGGCGCAAAATTGCGCATTTCGGTCCCGCCGGATTCCGGCAGATGCGTTGGCGACCCGCACGACGAAATTTTCTAACCCGCTTTCGTGGTTACTCGGCGGGTTCGGCCGATGTTTCGTCCGGTACGCCGGCGCGGCTCGCCATGATTCCGAGCGCGACACCGCCGATCGCCAGGATCGGCAACAATCGCTTGATTCCGATGGCGCGGACGATCTGGAGCCCCGTTGCCAGCAGCATCGGGTCCGTGAGCATGCTCTGCGCCGCCGACTTCGCGGCACGCTCGGCCGCGATGCGGGCGCGCTTCTGCACCTCGCGCTTGTAGCCCCAATAGGTGCCAGCAGCCGTGAGCGTCAGCAGGAAGAAGATGCCGGCGCCGGCAAGGCAGGCCTGCACCGGGCCATACTTCTCCAGCACCGAGATGAAGGCGGCGGCGCAGAGGAAGCAGGTCGTCACGAACAGCGCGAATGCCGCGCCCGCGGCCAGCGAGGTCAGCCGGACGGTCGCGCCGGTGGATGCACTGATCCCGTCGATGATGCGCTGAAACATGGCCTTGCTCCTCAATTCCCCACAAGCCGAAGCGTCCGCAAGCCAGCATCGGCGGCGCGGCGGCGCCGCCGTATCGAGGTCCGTTCCGCAAATCCTACCGGCGCCAGGCGAGGCCGATCAGGAAGCCGATCCCGAGCGCGAGCCCGACGGTCGCGAGCGGCCGCTGCGTGATGGCGTCTTCCAGCGTCTCCTCGATCGAGCCGTAGGCATCTTGCGCAGCACCCATCATCGCGCTGCCGCGCTCCGACATGTCGTCGATCGCGGAATCCATGTTCTCGCGCGCCTGGCGATAGCCGCGGCGGGCTTGCTTGCTGGTGGAATTGGCGAAGGTGTTGAGCGCGTCGGTGATCTGGTCGGTGAGGGCGGCGATATCGCTTTTCACAGCTGCTACATCCTTCTCGAGGCGTTCTCTGGTGGCTTTGTCGGTCCAGTCTCTCATCCCGGCTTCGGCATTGGGCGTTGACATAGGAGCTCCGAACTGTTGACGGCTGAGATAGCCGGAAAACGTTTCGTCGTCGGGGAAGTTCCGTTTGCGGAAACCCCTCAGGCCTGCGGGAGCTGCGGCGCATCCGGCGGCAGCAGATGCTCCTTCAGGATCAGCGCGACGATCAGCAGCGGCGACGACAGGAAGGCGCCCATGGGGCCCCACATCCAGGTCCAGAACGCCAGTGCAAGCAGGACCGCGAGTGCATTGAGCGCCAGCCGCCGCCCGATGATGGTCGGCGTGACGAAATGTCCCTCCAGGAAGGTGAGGCCACCAAAGGCGAGCGCCGCCATCAGGCCGCCGCCGATGGTCGGGAAGGCAACGAGCCCCACCACGACCAGCACGGCGAACATCGCGACCGGCCCGATGATCGGAATGAAGTTGAGCGTTGCCGCCAATGCGCCCAGCCCGGCCGGATTGGGCATGCCGGTGAGTGCGCAGATGAGGCCGGTGCCGACGCCGACGCCGACATTGATGAGGGTGACGGTCAAGAGGTAGTTGCCCAGATGGACCTCGATCTCGTTGAGGATCCGGAGCGTGCGCAGCCGCGCGTCGCGGTCGCTGAAAGTCATGATCATTGCCCGCCGCAGGTCGCGCCAGCTCGCGATGAACAGGATGAGGGTGACGAAGAACAGCAGGAATTCGGTAAAGGTCGGCGACAGGAATTCCAGCGTCGGCTGCACCCACTCGATCTTCGGCATCTGGAAGCTCGGCAGTCCCTCCGATCCGCCGAGCATGGCCTGCAGCTCCCGCCACAGCGCCAGCGGCCGGTCGAACACGTGCAGCTTGTCCTTCAATTGCGCGCCGAGCTCCGGCAGGCGTGAGCTCCATTCCATCGCAGGCGAGGCGATCAGCGCCACCACGAACGTGACCACCGTCGTCACCGCGATCACGATCAGGACGGCTCCGAGCGCGCGCGGCACCTTGCATCGCTCGAGGAAGCTCGCCGCCGGCGACAGCATGGTGCCGGTGACGAACGCCATCACCACGGGCAGGAAGAACGCCTTCCCGACATAGAGCACGGCGACGATGGCGATCACGAGCAGGCCTGCGAGCGCGAGCGCGACGAACTCGGTCCGACGGATCACCGGCGGCAGCTCGGCGTGGCTGTCGGGGAGCGGGCTACCTTCGCTGTTGCCGGGAATCAGACGTTCGCTGGGAAGGACGCGCACAATACCTCTCCCGCACGGAAGCTTCGATCCGCGCGCCCGTTGACGGTCAGAAAACGCATGAGGGGCACGACGGTTCCATCGCGGCTTCGTGAAGATGTGCTCGCTTGACTGTGACGTCGCCGCCGCAGGCAGCGGTGGAACCTGAGTCGGTCCGGCCGCGTTTGTTGGAGGCCGCATCACCCAGATGCACACACCCAACGGGGCAGCACATGACAAGCTTATCTCCAGTTCGCCGCCGCTTCTCGCTGCGGGCCATGGCCGCTTCTGCTTTCGCAACCGCGCTGCTCACCGTGCCCTTTGGCAGCGCAAACGCGCAAAGCTTCGGCTATGCGCCGATGCAGCTGCAGCCGTATCCGCAGGACCAGGGCTATTCGCGGGGCTATGGAAGCGAGGCGCCGCAGGCGGCCGACGAGGATGCCCAATTGCCCGACCGGCTGCGCAAGCAGATCGTCAGCTTCGACAGGAGCGAGCCGGCCGGTACCATCGTCATCGATACCAACAACACCTATCTCTACTACGTGCTCGGCCAGGGTCGCGCCATCCGCTACGGTGTCGGCGTCGGCCGCGAGGGCTTCACCTGGTCGGGTGTGCAGAGCGTCAGCCGCAAGGCGGAATGGCCGGACTGGCATCCGCCGGCTGAGATGATCGCGCGCCAGCCCTATCTGCCGCGTTTCGTGGCGGGCGGTCCAGGTAACCCGCTCGGTGCCCGCGCGATGTATCTCGGCTCGAGCGAATACCGCATCCACGGCACCAACGATCCCACGACGATCGGCAAGTTCGTCTCGTCAGGCTGCATCCGCATGACCAACGAGGACGTCATGGATCTCTTCGGCCGCGTCAATGTCGGCGCCAAGGTCGTGGTGCTGCCGAAGAATGCGCCGCTGATGGCGAGAGGCGGGGATGCCGTACGCAAGCATCCGGCGGTGACGACGCAGCCGTCGGGCCGCCAGGCGCTGAACATCTCGGCGTCGTCGGTGAACTAGCGCATGATCCGGAAAAGTGTGCAGCGGTTTTCCGAAAAGATCATGCATCTCGCTTTAGGAGTTGAATGAGTCGCATGCGAAAACGATCGATCGGCAAGCTGGCTGGCGGTGCGGCGGCCTTGTTCATCGTCACCTCCCTCAGCCTCGCGCTGGCGCCGTCGGCGCATGCGGAGGATTTTTTCTCGGCGCTGTTCGGCGCCTTCGGAGCGCGCCCTCCCCAGATCCGGATGCCGTTCCCGAACGACGACATGCCGCGTTACGATGTGCCGCGCCAGCGGGCCGCCTATGGCGGCGGCGCGGCCTATTGCGTGCGCGGCTGCGACGGCCGCTACTTCCCGGCGCAGGGAGCCGATGCCGAGAGCAAGGCACAGTCCTGCAAGAGCTTCTGCCCGGCGTCAGAAACCTCGCTGGTCTATGGCAGCAATATCGACGATGCCACGACGGAGAACGGAAAATCCTATTCCGAGCTGCCGAACGCATTCCGCTATCGCAGCGAGATCGTCGCGGGCTGCACCTGCAACGGCAAGGATCCCGTGGGGCTCGCCCAGATCAAGGTCGAGGACGATCCCACCCTGCGCAAGGGCGACATCGTCGCGGGCAGCGACGGCTTGGTGGTCGCCAACCGCAACGCCAACGACCGCCGCGGCGTCGCGATGAATTTCTCCCCGCTGCCGCAGTCAGTGCGCGCCAGATTCCGCCAGGTGCCGGTGGTGGCGAAGGAGTAGGGGCCGCGACGTCGAATGGGGCGCGGCGCTGCCTCCCCAATCTCCACTGTCGTCCCGGACAAGCGAAGCGCAGATCCGGGACCCATAACCACAGGGAGCAGTTTGGCGAAGATTCGTCGTTGCCGGCTCGCGCCGCAACTTCTCACTGTGGTTATGGGTCCCTGCGTTCGCAGGGACGACACCGAAGGTGTAGTTACAGCCTTCTCTCCAACCCCAACCCTTACGCCGCGCGGATCCTGCCCAGAAAATCGCTGACCTGATGGCCGAGCTGGCGACTTTGCGTCTCCAGCATCTCGGAGGCCTGCTTGACGTTCTCCGCCGCGCCGGCCGCGGTGTCGGCATCGGCCTTCACGCCGGTGATGTTGTCCGAGACGTTCTTGGTACCCTGCGCCGCATATTGGGTGCTGCGGGTGATCTCCTGGGTCGCCGCGCCCTGTTCCTGCACGGCGGCGGCGATCGCGGTCGCGACCTCGTTCACCTCGCCGATGATGCCGCCGATGGTCTGGATCGCGTTGATGGCGTCGCCCGCGACCTTCTGGATGTCGGCGATCTGCTCGGAGATTTCCTCGGTCGCCTTCGCGGTCTGGCTCGCCAGCGACTTCACCTCGGAGGCGACCACGGCGAAGCCGCGGCCGGCTTCGCCGGCGCGCGCCGCCTCGATCGTGGCATTGAGCGCGAGCAGGTTGGTCTGCGCCGCGATGGTGTTGATCAGGCCGACGACCTCGCCGATGCGTCCTGCGGACTTCGCCAGCCCCTGCACCGTTCCGTCGGTCTCGCGGGCCTGCGTGACGGCGCGGCCGGCGATGCCCGCGGCATGGGCGGCCTGCTGGCTGATGTCGTTGATCGAGGCGGAGAGCTCTTCGGCGGCCGCCGCAACGCTGTCGACGCTCATGGAGGCGTCATTGGAGGCCTTGCCGGCGATCTCGACGCGGTCATTGGTCTGGCGCGACACGGCGGACAGATCGCCCGAGGTCTTGCGCATCTGTCCGGAGGCCTCGCTCAATTCGCCGAGCGTCTTGCGCACCATGCCCTCGAACTCGCCGACATAGGCATCGACCGCGCGCTGGCGCGCGGTCGCACCCGCATTGCGCTCGCGCTCCTGCTGCTCGATCTTCAGCTTCTCGGTGGCCTGCTGCTTGAAGGTTTCCAGAGCGCCGGCAAGCGCGCCGATCTCGTCCTGGCGGTCGAGATAGCCGCTGTCGACGGCGAGATCGCCGCCGGCAACCTTCAGCATGGCGTCGCGGATGGTGTTCAAGGGATGGATGACGCGGCGGCTGACCAGCATGATGGCGCCGACGGCAAGGCCGATGGCGAGCATCAGCAGGCCCAGCTGCAGGATGAGCGCGCGCTGTGCGGAACTGCGCTGCTCCAGCGTATGGGCTCGCGCGGCGTCGAGGGCGGCTTCCGCCACCGTGACCGCGCTCGCCAGGCGGCCGACCGTGACCGGGCTCCACTGATTGGCGGTCATCTCGGCCTTTTCGCCCTTCACCAGCGTGTCCGCGAGGCGATCACGCAGGGCGAGATATTGCGGCTCGAAATAGGCAGTCTTGACCGCGGCCATGGCGGACGCCAGCGCAGGCGGCAACTGCATGCCCGAGCTCGACAATTCCAGCGCCTTCCACATCGCCGCCGTGCCGCCGACATATTGGGTATAGGTCTGGCGGGCCTCGGGCGTGATCTTGCCGGCGGCAAGACCCGTCGCGACGATCAGTGAGGCTTCGCCCGCGGTGTTGCGCAAGAGCCAGGCGTTCTGCTTGATCGACAGCAGCTGGTCGATCGCGGCGTCCTGGTGGTTGACGGTGGCGGCCAGCACGTTGGAGAGCTTGTCGAGCGTCTCGAGCAGGCCCTGCGTCGTCTCCATGTATTCCTTCGGCAGGCCGGCGCGGCGCTGGTCCTTGGGCTTGGCGACCTCTTCCCAGAACTGCTTCTGCTCCTCGCCCAGCAATTTGTGGAGGCGCGCGAGCTCCGGCACCAGCGTGCTCGACTGCGGAAAGTCCATGGCCGGCAACAGCTCCAGCGCACGCGCCATCGCGGGCATTTCGGTGTCGCGGATTGCGCGCAGATATTTGTCGATCTCGGCGTCCATCGGCTCGGTCGCGTTCAGCAGCCGGTTGGTGGTGGAGCGGTCGGTGCGCAGGCTGTGCATCGCCTTGAACAGATCGGCGGAGGCGTCGGCGATCTGCGATATACGGTTCGCGGTCTTCAGGCGATCCCAGGACGCGTAGGCGGTGAGCGAGAGCGCGATCACCACGCAGGCCGATGTGATCGCGATCACCGCCTTCAGCAGCGCGGACACGGTCAGACGATTCAGCATCGAAGTCCCCCAATTCCCATTTCAAAAGGTCGCAAGAGGTGCCCCGGCAACATCGAAAACGGGGGCGGTGGCATCGGCAATCGCACGTCGCTTGCGGCTCGCGGCGCAGGCGGCATCGGCATCAGAAAGCAAAAGGGTAAAATTTTAGGCAGTCGGCCCGATCGTAGAAGTACGTAAGTACTAGAAGTTGCAGTGGGTTGCCGCCATGGAACCAGGGCGGGCGAGCGGCGTTAGGACCTCATTGGAATTTGCCTGAAGGGGGCTCAGCGATGCTGATCGGGGTACTCGTCACCTTTCTCGTCGTCATTCTTGTGCTTTATCTCATCAACATGCTGCCGATGGACGGCCGCGCCAAGCAGATCGCGCGCGTGATCGTGATCATCATCGGTGTGGTCTCGCTGCTGAAATACCTCACGGTGTTCTAGGCCGCCAAGGGAGACCTCCCGGCTCTGGCGGGGAAGGCAGCAGAAGTTTTGTCATCCAAGACAGTTGTCCGTCGATGAAACCACCGGCTCGTGAGCCATCACGCACACGAGAAGGAGTTTCACGATGGACGATTGACGCAAGTCCAAGCCACAGCCTGCGGGCCACTCCAATGGGCGCCGAGCCGCAAGCATCATCCTTCTGACGTCTTGCCCTCCGCGACCTGAGAGCAAACAACAGGTCGTGGGTGCATTGCCGGTGGCAGCGCTGCCCATGATCGAGCCTCGTGCCGACCAATCGGCAGCGATCTGTTGCTGCCGGCTGACGGCCGATTGGCGTTGCACGGCGGATCGCCGCGCGATCGTTTGATAACATTTATTATGATATATTTCCTTAATTTGAATGTTAATTTCGGTCGCTAGAGACCCGCCTACCGTCGCAAACATCGACCGAGTAGGAATAGGCATTCTTCCATGAGCAATGACGACATCGACCGCGCTGGAAACGATCGTTCCGGCAGCAGCATTTCCACGCGCCACGTGATCGATCGCCGCGCGGTCCTTCAGGGCGCCGCCAGCCTGTCCGTGCTGGCGCTTGGCGCGGGCGCTGCAAAGGCGCAGACCAGCGCTCCGTCATTGACCAGCTTCACGATCGCGGTGCTGCCCGACACGCAGTTCTATTCGCGTTACGCGACGACGGACGAAAGCCAGCAATTTCAGAAGGCCTATGGCTCAACGCCATACGACGCGCAAACCCAGTGGATCGCCGACAACGCGGCGAAGTACGGCATCCGCTTCGTCATCCACCTGGGCGACGTGGTCGACCAGCAGAACAAGCCGAACCAGTGGATCATAGCCGACGCGGCGATGAAGAAGCTGGAAGATGCCAAGGTCCCTTATTCGATCCTTGCTGGCAACCACGACGTCATCGTCGACACCGACTACCATAACGCATGGGATCAGAATTCCGGCACCGACGCCCAGCGCAGCCTCAATGCCGAGCCCTATTTGAAGTGGTTCCCGAGCAGCCGCGCGGCGCAGCAGTCGACGTTCCGCGAGCGAGACAGCAGCGGCTTCCACGAGTACCACATCTTCCAGGCCAGCGGCGTGAAGTTCATGGTGCTCTCGCTGTCCTGGCGCATTTCGGACGGCGCCATCGCCTGGGCGCGCGACGTGATCGATCGCAACCCGTCGCTGCCGGTCATTCTCTCCAACCACCAATTGCTCAACATCGACAGCGACGGCCTGTCGCCGCTGGAGACCGATTACGGCAAGATGCTGTGGGAAACGCTGATCCGCGACAAGGATCAGATCTTCATGACGTTGAACGGCCATTACCATGGCGCGGCGTATTTCTCCAAGATCAACAATTTCGGCAATCCGGTCCACCAGATGGTGGTCGACTACCAGATGGATTATCAGGGCGGCAACGCCATGATGCGGCTCTACGAAGTCGACTTCACCAACAACAAGATCGATGTGATGTCGTTCTCGCCCTGGGTGGTGCAGAAGCCGAAGAGCACGCTGAACCAGTTCGATCACGCCGAACTGACGGCGCCGAACAACAGGTTCTCGATCCCAATCAATTTCAAGAGCCGCTTCGCCCGGTTTACGCGGTTCAGTCCGAGCAAGGTGCCGACCGGACCGGCGATCATTCCGACCGTGCGCGCCGACCTGCTCGCCGGTTATGTCGATCCGCCGACGCCGGAAGTCGTGCTGCCCGTGGATACCGAGGACTATCCGCACGTGGCAGATACCGTGGCGCACTGGCGCGTGCCCTCCACGATAGTCGATGGTCAGGTCGTTCCGATCGGCGGGATCCTGCCCGACGTCGCCGGCGGCAACAATCTGATGCGTGCGGCGCTCGTCGCATCCGCCCAGCTTGGCGACGTCGTGTGGACCACGGACAAGCACCGTCTGTCCTCCGCTGCGGGCAGCGTCTCGTTTCTCAATACCGACAATACGGTCGGTCGCCTCAACGCCTTCCTGACGGCGTCAGCCGCGTCGCTCAACGGACGCAGCTTCTGGAACGGCTACACGGTCGAGGCTTTTGTGAAGATCCCGGCCGGCTGGACGGCAAACCTGCACAAATGGGGAAATATCCTCGGTCGTGTGGGCAACCGCGGCAACCTTCCGGGCAACTACTGGGGCGGTGATCCGGAGGCGTCGAGCGTCTTGTTCGCCATCTCGAACCTGCGTGAAGTGCAGTGGGAAGTGGTGCCGGCTTCCGTCTCGCACTACGCGCAGACCAACTGGTCGGGCGAGATCATTCGCGATAGCTGGTATCACGTTGCGATCGTAAACGATCCGTCGACCCTCACCACCACTCTGTACATCGACGGCGCGCCGGTGTTGCGCAACGTGGGCAATGCTGCGATCGGCATGCGCTCGCAGAACACGCCGCAGCCATGGATTCTCGGTGCAGGCTGGTGGAATGGCGTGCTGGCCGACGGCTTCTTCGGTGCGGTCGGAGAGATCCGCATGGTCTACCGTCCGATAGGTCGCGACCAATGGCTGACCGCGCGCCGGACCTGACCTGATTCTGTCGAGGCGACACGAGAGCACCGACAATGTGGAGTTCGTTTCGACGAGTTCCACATTTTCTTTTTTCCCCGCAACTGTCTGAGCGTTTCCACGCGGTTCTGCGATGTGTGGACGGCCGCTCGTTGAGGCCTGCATCGAGCGAATGGTTGTGGCCGAACGCTGCGGGCAAGGCGTGGCGGGCAATCACGATGCTTGCACGCATTCGGTTGCAATCCGGACCCCGTGATCACAGCATTCACATAACAAATAACGTACCATCAAATTTATGATATATCGCGATGCAATACGGACGCTCTCGCAACCTTTTGCCGTGGACCGGCGGACGACATCCGCTGTCGGCACAGTTTGAATGAAGGCGATCCAGAACTATGGCTGCTCCCGTTGTAAAAGTCGGCTCCGAACTCTCCGTGAACACCAATGCGACCGGCAGCCAGGAGGCGCCGACCGTCACCGGGCTCGCCAATGGCGGCTTTGTGGTCACTTGGGATGATGCCAGCGGAACGCTGGGCGATGCCAGCGGCACCGGCATCAAGGCGCAGGTCTATGCGGCAGATGGCAGCAAGGTTGGTTCGGAATTCCGCGTCAACACCCAGACCACCGACGGCCAGCTCGCGCCCGTGATCACGGGCCTTTCCAATGGCGGCTTCGTCGTCACCTGGTTCGACAACAGCCAGACGCTCGGCGACAGCGAGGGCACCAGTATCAAGGCACAGGTGTTTTCGGCCGACGGCACACCGGTCGGGTCGGAAACCCTCGTCAACAGCTCGACGTCCTATTCGCAGTTCGCGCCGACCGTCACTGGTCTCGCCAATGGCGGCTTCGCCGTGACCTGGACCGACGACAGTGGCGAGGGCGGCGACGACGACGGCACCAGCATCAAGGCGCAATTGTTCGCGGCCGACGGCAGCAAGGTTGGCTCGGAATTTCTCGTCAACACTGAGACCAGTGGCAGCCAGGACAACGCGACCATCACCGGGCTGGCCAATGGCGGGTTTGTGGTGACATGGGAAGATCTCAGCGGAACGCTCGGCGATGGTGATGCGACCAGCGTCAAGGCGCAGATGTTTGCGGCCGACGGCAGCAAGGTTGGCTCGGAATTCCTGGTCAACACCGCCACCACCTCCGACCAGCTCAAGCCGACCATCTCGGCGCTGCCCAATGGCGGCTTCGTCGTGACCTGGTACGATTTCAGCCAGGCCGGTGGCGACGGCAGCGGCAGCGCCATCAAGGCGCAGATCTATGCGGCCGATGGCAGCAAGGTCGGCAGCGAATTCCGGGTCAACACCACGACGGCCAACTCCCAGTTCACGCCGACGGTGACCGCGCTCAGCAACGGAGATTTCGCCATCGCCTGGCAGGACTGGAGCGGCGCGGGCGGGGATGCCAGCGGCAGCAGCATCAAGCTGCAGGTGTTCACCGCGGATGGGCGCAATGTCGGGTCGGAATTGCTGGTCAACACCAGCACGACGTCCAATCAGCTGCATCCTTCGATCACCGCCTATGCCGACGGCCGCTTCGTCGTCAGCTGGCAGGATGCCAACGGCACCGACGTCAAGGCGCAAATGTTCTCGGTCGATACCGTCAAGCCGGTGCCGGTGCTGTCGGCCGTGGATGCGACAAGCCCGTGGGTTGCCGGGCTCTCGGGTTCGGTTGACGCCGACGCCGCCGGCCAGACCCTCACGTTGCGCGACGGCACGTCGCAAAACGCCGGCTGGAGCACGACGGTGACGGTCGGGAGCAACGGTGCCTGGAACGCCGAGCTGTCCTGGGACCAGTTCAACACTGCGGTCGATCTCGTCGTCACCGACGCCGCCGGCAACACCGGCGTCTCGAACTACGTGTACGGCACCGCCAGCGGCCGCACCTTCGGCGCCGGCAGCCATCAATACATCTACGGCACCGCGACCGATTACGTCATCGGAGACGGTGCGCAGCAGCAGGTCTATGCGGGCGGAACGGTCATCGGCACGACGCTGAACGCCGGCGGCGTGCAGATCGACTGGGGCAACGCCATCGGCACGACCATCGCCGGCGGTACTCAGTATGTCTGGGGCACGGCCAGCAACACCACGATCGTTTCGGGTGCGCAGTACGTCGGTGCCGGCGGCAGCGCCAGCGGCACCACCATTGGTGCGGGTGGTCTCGAATACATCCACGCCGGCGCCACGCTGACCGACGTCACCTTCGGCGGGGCATCGGCGAGGCTGGTGCTCGACCAGTCGTCGGCCTTCAGCGGGACGATTGCCGGCTGGCAGGATGGTGTGGAGCTCGACCTCGGCGACATCGCCTTCGGCGAAACCACCTCGCTCGTCTACGCGGCAAACGCCGGGAACACCGGCGGCACGCTGACGATCACCGACGGCGCTCATACCGCCTCGCTCCTGCTGCTCGGCCAATACAGCGCCGCGGACTTCGCTCTCGCGGCGGACGGCCATGGCGGTTCGCTCGTCACCAATCCGGTAGATCAGCCCCAGGCCCTGCTTTCCATTTCGCACGCGGCGTAAGCCGGGAGCGAAGCCAAGGCTGATCGGCAGGCGTCAGGCCGCCGCCCCAGCCACCTTCCGATCGGGCAACGAGAAAAGCCCCGGCCTGGGCCGGGGCTTGGTTCGAAGCCTGCTTCAGTGCAGCGACTTGAGCCAGTCGTCGACGTCCTGACGAACCTGGTCCTTGGCCTTGCCGTAGCGTTCCTGGATCCGGCCCTCGAGCTGCTCGCGACGACCCTCGATCAATTGGAGATCGTCGTCAGTGAGCTTGCCCCATTTCTCCTTGGCCGATCCCTTGAACTGCTTCCAGTTTCCTTCGATCCGATTCCAGTCCATGACCATCTCCCGTTGGTTGATGGCCGTACAACGCGACCGTCGCGCGGCCGTTCCGCGGCGGAGCGTGACGTTTCGTCCGCTGCGGGCCGGCGTTTCCGTGGGCGCCGGAGGAGCGCTATGGCTTCTTCAACGCCGCGTGCGGCCGGCCGAAATCGGGCGCCGCCGAATCCTGGCCGATCTCGACAATGCCGCGGCGGATCGCGCGGGTTCGGGTGAAGTGATCGAACAGCGCCTCGCCGTCGCCGCGGCGGATCGCGCGGGTGAGTTTTGCCAGATCCTCGGTGAAGGTGCCGAGCATCTCCAGCACGGCCTCCTTGTTGGCGAGGAAGACGTCGCGCCACATCGTCGGATCGGACGCCGCGATGCGGGTGAAATCGCGAAAACCGCCCGCGGAGAACTTGATCACCTCGGACTCCGTCACCTGCGCCAGCTCGTCGGCGGTGCCGACGATGGTGTAGGCGATCAGATGCGGCAGATGGCTGGTGATCGCGAGCACGAGATCATGATGATCAGGCGTCATGACCTCGACCTTGGCGCCCATCGCCGCCCAGAACGCGCGCAGATGCTCGGTGGCCGCTGCGTCGGTCCCTTCCGGCGGGGTGAGGATGCACCAGCGGTTGATGAAGAGCTCGGCGAAACCGGAATCGGGCCCCGAATGCTCGGTGCCGGCGACCGGATGCGCCGGCACGAAATGAATGCCTTTCGGCAGATGCGGCGCCATGTCCCTGACCACCGCGCCCTTGACCGAGCCGACATCGGAGATGATCGCGCCGGGCTTCAGATGCGCAGCGACCTCTTGCACGACCTCGCCGCAGGCGCCGACGGGAATGCAGAGGATGACGAGATCGGCATCCTTCACCGCTTCCGCATTGCTCGCCACGACCTGGTCGACGATGCCGAGCTCGACCACGCGTGCGCGCGTCTTCTCCGAGCGCGCGGTGGTGACGATCTCGCCGGCCAGTCCCTGGAGCTTCGCAGCGCGCGCGATCGAGCCGCCGATCAGGCCGAAGCCGATCAGCGCGACGCGCTGGAAGTGCGGGTTGGTGCTCATTTGCCGGCCATGAAGTCGCGCAGGCCCTCGACGACGAGGCGGTTGGCCTCCTCGGTACCGATGGTCATGCGCAGCGCATGGGGCAGGCCGTAGTTCTTCAAGGCGCGCAGCACCAGCCCGCGCTTGGTGAGGAAGGCGTCGGCGTCATCCGACGTCTTGCCCTTGTCGGTCGGGAAGTGGATGAGGATGAAATTGGCGACGCCCGGCGTCACCTTCAGCCCGAGCTTGCCGATCTCCTCGCTCAGCCAGTTGCGCCAGGTCTCGGTGAACTGCTTCGACATCGCCTGATGCGCGGTGTCCTCGATCGCCGCCACCGCGGCATACATCGCCGGCGTCGACACGTTGAAGGGACCGCGGATGCGGTTGACCGCGTCGATGACGTGCTCGGGCCCGAACATCCAGCCGATGCGCAGCGCGGCGAGGCCGTGGATCTTGGAGAAAGTGTGCGTCACCACCGTGTTCTCGGTGGTGGCGACGAGCTCGATCCCCATCTCGTAGTCGTTGCGCGAGACGTAGTCGGAATAGGCGGCGTCCAGCACCAGCAGCACGTGCGAGGGCAGGCCGGCGCGCAGCCGCTTGACCTCGTCGAACGGCAGATAGGTGCCGGTCGGATTGTTGGGGTTGGCGAGCCAGACCAGCTTCGTGCGCGGCGTCACCGCCTTGAGGATGGCATCGACGTCGGCGGTGAAGTTCTTCTCGGGCGCGACGACATTCTTGGCCCCGTTCGCCATGGTGGCGATCGGGTAGACCAGGAAGCCGTGGGTGGTGGAGATCGCCTCGTCGCCATGGCTGAGATAGGTGTGCGCGAGCAGGTTGAGGATCTCGTCCGAGCCCGCACCGCAGATGATGCGGTTGGGATCGAGCCCGAAGGCGCGGCCGATGGCCTCGCGCAGCACGCGCGAGGTGCCTTCCGGATAGTCCTCCAGATGATCCGCCACGTGCTTGAAGGCCTCGATCGCCTTCGGCGAGGGCCCGAACGGCGTCTCGTTGGCCGAGAGCTTGAACACCTTGCGGCCCGGCTCCGGCACCGGGCTCTTGCCGGGCGTGTAGGGCGCAATATCGAGAATGCCGGGATTCGGCACGGGGCGGGACATCTTCAACTCCGGAATAGCTTAAGCGGTACGCGATTTACGATTTCGGCCCGGTCGGGGGCACCGTATAGCGCGTTGCGTGGCTGCCGACGAGGGCCGTGGAGCGCACCGAGGCCCCCGCCTCGATCAGGGCAGCCCTGATCTTGTCGAGGCTGCTCGCCGCGGTGACCGAGACCAGCAGCGCGGCGCCATCGAAGGCGGTATCGGGCACCGCCACGATCTCGGCCAGCGGCGACAGGGCGCGCGCGATCTCGGCGTTCCACCCTGACACACGCACGCTGAAGGTCTCGACCTCCGTCACCATGGCGCTGTCGGCGACGCGGGAGACCACGAACACGGGCAGCGCCGCCGGATGGTCGGCACGCTCGACGAAGGGCAGCCGCGCGATGATCTTCGGCGCGCCGGTCTCCTCCAGCGACAGCCACCACGGCGTGCGGCTGGAGGTCGCCGAGACCAGCGCCAGGTCGCCCTTGGACTTCGCCACCGCCTCGACCGCCGCCTGCGCGCTGAAATGCGCGACATAGGGCACCGTAAAACCGAAATGGAATCGCGCGGAATCGCGCATCGCCGGCTCGCTCACCGAGATGTCGGCGTGCACGGAGAACGGCGCCTGCACGTAGGTGAAGGTCGAGATGATGACGCGCCAGATGCTCTCCACCGTGTCGAGCGGCAGGATGCCGCGATGACGCTGGACGAGGTCGCGCATCATGGAGGCCTCGCGCGCCGGGCGGAACGCCGAGCCGACCTCCTGGGTCTGCTTCACCTGGATCAGGCGGTCGATGATGTCGCCGCGCTGCATCAGCAGGCGATGCATGCCCTCGTCGATCGCGTCGATCTCCTTGCGCAATTCCTGGAGCGATGGTGGCGCGGGCGGACGTTGGGACATATCTGACAGATGCTGTTGAGAGGCGTTCCAATGCGGGTCGGTCAACGCGATTGATAAGGTCGGACCCGCTGCGGTCAATGTCCTGATTAGGCAGTCGGGGCGGCGAAAGCAAAGAGAAATGACGGCCTCTTTGGTTGGCGGGACAGAGGCAAATCCGGTTCATCCGGACCGCGACTTGACGAAAACCGCCCAAGACAGTAAGTTTTTGCCTGTTCCGTGGTCATTTGAGCCGGCCGGCTTGCAGCCACGTTAAAAAACTCGCTAAACAGGCCGGGGACGCTTCCGATCCCGGCCGAACCTATCGTTCAGGCCGGGTTTTTCATGGCCTGATGTCAGTAGCGATCTGAAGTCTGATCGCCAACGAGGTCGATGGTCAGAGATGGGCAGCGTCACGTCGATTCCGAGTCCCGCGATCAGTGCCGACGATCGGTCGCACGAGGTGGATCATCCAAGTTCGCAAGTCGCGCATTTCGGCGCGGACCAGCCGCTGCGGCTCGATTGCGGCATCGATCTCACCCCGTTTCAGATCGCCTACCAGACCTATGGCGAGCTCAACGCCGACCGCTCCAATGCCATTCTGATCTGCCATGCGCTGACCGGTGACCAGCATGTCGCCAATGTGCATCCCGTCACCGGCAAGCCCGGCTGGTGGGAGACCCTGGTCGGCCCCGGCCGGCCGCTTGATCCGCAGCACTACTTCATCATCTGCGCCAACGTGATCGGCGGTTGCATGGGCTCGACCGGGCCCGCCTCGATCAATCCCGCGACCGGCAAGGTGTGGGGCCTGGATTTCCCCGTCATCACCATTCCCGACATGGTGCGCGCGCAGGCGATGCTGATCGACAGGCTCGGCATCGACACGCTGTTCGCAGTCGTCGGCGGCTCGATGGGCGGCATGCAGGTGCTGCAATGGACCGCGGCCTATCCGAGCCGCGTCTTCTCCGCGCTGGCGATCGCCTGTTCGACGCGGCATTCGGCACAGAACATCGCCTTCCACGAACTCGGCCGCCAGGCTGTGATGGCCGACCCCGATTGGCACAATGGCGGCTATGCCGATCGCGGCATCCATCCGCATCGCGGCCTCGCCGTGGCGCGGATGGCCGCGCACATCACCTATCTCTCCGACGCGGCGCTGCATCGCAAGTTCGGCCGCCGCATGCAGGACCGCGAGCTGCCGACCTTCTCCTTCGACGCCGACTTCCAGGTCGAGAGCTATCTGCGCTACCAGGGCTCGTCCTTCGTCGAGCGCTTCGACGCCAACGCCTATCTCTATCTGACCCGCGCGATGGACTATTTCGACATCGCCGCCGACCATGGTGGCGTGCTGGCGAAGGCGTTCGCCGGCATCAAGACCCGCTTCTGCGTGGTCTCCTTCACCAGTGACTGGCTGTTCCCGACCTCGGAATCGCGCGCGCTGGTGCATGCGCTGAACGCGTCGAGCGCGCGGGTGTCGTTCGCCGAGATCGAGACCGATCGCGGCCACGACGCCTTCCTGCTCGACGTGCCCGAATTCTTCGACATCTCCCGCGCCTTCCTGCATTCGGCGGGCAAGGCACGCGGGCTCACCTCCAGGGACGGCTGACAAGGACGGCTAAACCATGTCTGTACAGGAAGTGCTGCCGCTGAACGGCGTTGCGACCGGGCAGGCCGGCCAGTTTCGCGCCGACCATCTGCTGGTCGCCGAAATGGTCAAGCCGGGCTCGAAGGTGCTCGACGTCGGCTGCGGTGACGGCGATCTGCTTCAGCTGCTGGAGACCCGCGGCATCGATGGCCGCGGTATCGAGCTGTCGCGCGAGGGCGTCAACCGCTGCGTCGCCAAGGGCCTCGCGGTGGTGCAGGGCGACGCCGACACCGACCTTGTCAACTATCCCGACGACGCCTTCGACTATGTGATCCTGTCGCAGACGCTGCAAGCGACGCGGCAGCCGCGTGTGGTGCTGGAGAACCTGCTGCGCATCGGCCGCCACGCCATCGTCTCGTTCCCGAACTTCGGCTTCTGGAAGATGCGGCTCCAGCTCCTGATCGGCGGTCACATGCCGCGCACGGAGAATTTGCCGGCGACCTGGTACGACACCGCCAACATCCACTTCTGCACCATCAAGGATTTCGTGCAGCTCTGCGACGAGATCAACGTCAAGATGGAGCGCTCCGTGGCGCTCGATCTCTACGGCCGCCCGGTGCCGCTGAACCTGCCCTGGTGGGTCTGGAACATGTTCGGCGAGCAGGGCGTGTTTCTGCTCAGCCGGGGCGGGGGAAAGTGACGCCGTAGGCGTCATTCCGGGGCGCGCGGAGCGCGAACCCGGAATCCATTGTGCCTCGGCGTCTGCCGTTCGATGGATTCCGGGCCTGCGCCTTCGGCGCATCCCGGAATGACAGATACTGACGGGCTAATGTGCCGCCGGCGACCGCGGGTCGCGCGCCGGCCATCGTCCCGCCTCCACCAGCGTCACGAACCGCTCCACGCTCGCGTTGAACAGCGCCGGCTCTTCGAGGTTGAGCACGTGGCCCGATTTCGGAAACATCGCGAGCCCCGCCGCCGGCAGATGCTTCTTCAAAAACAGGCTCGGTTCGACACAGGGATCGTCCTCATCGCCGCAGATGATCAGCGCGGGCGTTGCAACGCCTCTGATCGCAACCGTCATCGTGTAGATCGAGGGGCGGCCGCCCTGGAAGCCGCGCATCGTGCGCGCCGAGCCGCTGGCGTCATGTCGCGCCAGCGCGGCGTAGAAATCGGCATGGCCACGCGGGTCCTTCACCAGGAAGGGAATCCGGCTCGGCGCCTCGCGCGTGACCTTGGCGACCTCCGCGGAGCCGAGCGTCTCGAACTGCTCCGCATTGGCGCGGCACTGCTTGCGCCAGGCGTCGAGATTCTCGATCTCCGAGCCCGAGCCGACGCCGGCCAGCGTCATCGACAGTGCGCGCTGCGGCGCGTTCAATCCGATCTGGAGCGAGGAATAGGCGCCCATCGACAGACCGACGAGATGCGCGCGATCGATCTTGAGATGATCGAGCACGGCAAGCGCGTCGGTGTAGAAATGCGTGTAGGTGTAGACCTCGCCATCGGGCACGTCCGACGGCGTGTAACCTCGCGCCGAGTAGGTGATGCAGCGATGGCCGCGCGAGAAGTAGCGCATCTGCGGCTCCCAATTGGTGTGGTCGGCCGCGAACTCGTGCAGAAAAATAATCGGCGTTCCCTGTCCCGCCTCCTCGAAATAGATGCGGACGTCGTCCCTGGTCGTGGCGTGGGGCATTAACCGTTTCCCTCTCTTTCGAGCCGTGTTTGATGATCGCAGTTAATGCTGTTGTCCGCAATGCGGCAGCAACAGACGAGCATCGACGCAAAATCATCGCAGCTATTCGCCGACGTGGCGTCTTTTTCTTGCCACATGGGGCGGCTTAACGGCCAACCGGATGTCGGCCAATGCACGGGCCGGCTGGAAGTGGGGGTGTCAACTAAGGATGAAGAATGTTTGAGTTGTTTGCGTCTCGCCTGTCGCGCTGTGTCATCGCGCTGGCGATCTTCTTCGCGGCGGTTGCCGCGGTCTCGTCTCCTGCCTCAGCACGGTCTCATCGTCATAGCGCACAGCGGCACGCCTACGTGCATCACACCGCGCACCATTTGAGCAGACATCATCATTACCGGCATCATGCACGCAGCTCGCGCTTCGAGCGCAGCGCGGCGCAGTTGCAGGCGAGCGGCTTTGCCGACACCCAGGCCAGCTATGATTCGAACGCCAACAGCGGCGGCATGGCCAATGGCGGTATGGCTGCAAGCGGCGGCTTCGGTGGCGGCTCGGGCCTCGTCTCCGAGGCGCGCCGCTATATCGGTGGCAACCCGACCGGGCGCGGCAGCCTGTGGTGCGCGCGCTTCATGAACATGGTGTTGCAGCACACCGGCCATCAAGGCACCGGCTCCGATATGGCGAGCTCGTTCGCGCGTTACGGCACGCGTGTCTCCGGCCCGCAGGTCGGCGCCATTGCGGTGATGTCGCGTGGCCGCCGGGGCGGTCATGTCGGCATCATCACCGGCGTCGACGCAAAGGGCAATCCGATCATGATCTCCGGCAACAACGGCAACCGCGTCCGCGAAGCGCCGGTCTCGCGCGGCCGGATCTATGCCTATGTGATGCCGAATTGAGGCTCGTCGCCGTCGTCATTGCGAGCGAAGCGAAGCAATCCAGAATCCCTCCGCGGAAATAGTCTGGATTGCTTCGTCGCCAGCGCAAAAATTGCTTCGCAATTTTGTCGCGGGCTCCTCGCAATGACGGAGTGCGTGGAGTCGGTATCCCGTCAAACCAGCTTCGGCTCTTCCACCGCGATCGCGTCACCGACGCCGATGTCGCCGTCGGCGATGACCTCGGCATAGATGCCGCAATCCATGTGGCCGAGATTGCGCGAGAGCGTGGGCGGGATTTCGAGGTCGCGCGCGCCGGTCAAGGGATCGACATTGGTGGCCGGGCAGCGGACGATGCGCTTGACCACCTTCAGCCGGGCCTGACCGATCGCGAGCGTCTCGCCGACGAGGTCCAATTCGGACCAGGCGGGCCAGCCCTTCACGTAGAGATTGCCGCGGAAGCGCAGGGGATGCACGGCGGCGCCGCCGAGCATGGTCTCGATCGCGCGGACGCTGCCGATATTGATGATGGAGACGACCTTGCGGGCGACGTCGGAAAAGCTGTGGCCACGGCCGGACAGGACCTTCGGCGGGCCCTTCAGCTCCGGCTGAAAGTTCTCGGTGAAGTAGCTCTCGATGGCGGCGCGCCCGGCAGCGGTCTCGAGATCGCCGCTGGCGACGATCTGGCCGTCCTTCCGGATGGTCAGGCGGTTGGTCGCGTCCTCGAACCGGCTGTCGAGCGTGGCCAGCCGCTCGTTACGCGCCAGCATCAGAAACTGGATCTTCGGCTTCCATTCGGGCGCCTCGGGATCGAAGCCGCTTGGACCATTCTCGATGGCGTAGCGGCGGTCGGCGGGCAGGGTCTGGCCGACCCGCAAAGGCACGCGGGGCAGGGGCTCTGGTGTCAGGCCTTTGACCGGATAGCGGTACAGGCCGGTGATCTCGGCGGTCTGGCTGGCTGTCATGGCGCTACTTAAGGGATTCGACCCGCTCGCGCCAAGCGGGCGGATCAGCGCACGAAATTGTGAAGTCGCCTCTTCCGATCCGAGGGCCTGCTTCCCACATCGGGGTCAGGCCGGCGCCAGCGCCGGCTGATAACGACCGTTACCGCTTGAGAAACGTCAATGCGGTATTCGGAAACCCAATGAAGATGCCGTTTGGAGTGCCTTAGAGGGCTCCAGGGGCAGGCCGAGGGACAGAAAAGACATGAATATCGACAGATATACCGAACGCTCCAGGGGCTTCATCCAGTCTGCGCAGTCGCTTGCGATTCGCGAGGGGCACCAGCAGTTTTCCACCCTGCACGTCCTGAAAGTCCTCTTGGACGACAATGAGGGGCTGGCTTCCGGTCTGATCGACCGCGCCGGCGGCAATTCCCGTGCGATCCTGAAGGCGACCGAGGAGGCCCTGAACAAGGTGCCGAAGGTCTCCGGCGGTGGCGCCGGGCAGATTTATCTGGCGCCCGAGCTCGCCCGTACCTTCGACGCCGCCGAAAAGGCCGGCGAGAAGGCCGGCGACAGTTTCGTCACTGTCGAGCGGCTGCTGCTCGGGCTGACGCTGGAGAAGACCAGCGAGGCCGGCACGATCCTCAATAAGGGCGGCGTCACCCCGCAAAACCTCAATGCGGCGATCGAAGCCCTGCGCAAGGGCCGCACCGCTGATACGGCCACCGCCGAGAACGCCTATGACGCCCTGAAGAAATATGCCCGCGACCTCACCCAGGCGGCGCGCGACGGCAAGCTCGATCCGGTCATCGGCCGCGACGAGGAGATCCGCCGCACGATCCAGGTGCTGTCGCGCCGGACCAAGAACAATCCCGTGCTGATCGGCGAGCCCGGCGTCGGCAAGACCGCCATCGCCGAGGGCCTCGCGCTGCGCATCGTCAATGGCGACGTGCCCGAGAGCCTGAAGGACAAGAAGCTGCTCTCGCTCGACCTCGGCGCGCTGATCGCTGGCGCGAAATACCGCGGCGAGTTCGAGGAGCGGCTCAAGGCCGTGCTCCAGGAGGTGACCGCGAGCGCGGGCACTTTCATCCTGTTCATCGACGAGATGCACACGCTGATCGGCGCCGGCAAGGGTGACGGCGCGATGGACGCCTCCAACCTGCTCAAGCCGGCGCTCGCCCGCGGCGAGCTGCACTGCATCGGCGCGACCACGCTCGACGAGTATCAGAAGCACGTCGAGAAGGATGCTGCGCTGGCGCGGCGCTTCCAGCCGATCTTCGTCAGCGAACCCTCGGTCGAGGACACCATCTCGATCCTGCGCGGGCTGAAGGACAAGTACGAGCAGCACCACGGCGTGCGGATCACCGATTCCGCGCTCGTGGCTTCCGCGACGCTGTCCAACCGCTACATCACCGATCGCTTCCTCCCCGACAAGGCGATCGACCTCATGGACGAGGCCGCGGCGCGGCTGAAGATGCAGGTCGATTCCAAGCCGGAGGAGCTGGATTCGCTCGATCGCGAGATCATCCGGCTCAAGATCGAGCAGGAGGCGCTGAAGAAGGAAAGCGATCTCGGCTCCAAGTCTCGTCTCGAATCGCTCGAGAGGGAGCTCGCCGAGCTCGAGGAGAAATCTGCGGCGCTGACCTCGCGCTGGAGCGCGGAGAAGAACAAGCTCTCCAACGCCCAGAAGCTGAAGTCGGAGCTCGACGGCTTGCGTGTCGAGCTTGCCAACGCCCAGCGGCGCGGCGAATTCCAGAAGGCCGGCGAGCTGGCCTATGGCAGGATCCCGGAACTGGAGAAGAAGCTCGCGGAGATCGAGGCGAAGGAGAACTCCGGCGAGATGATGGAGGAGGCGGTCACCGCAAACCACATCGCGCAGGTGGTCTCGCGCTGGACCGGTGTGCCCGTCGACAAGATGCTGGAAGGCGAGAAGGAGAAGCTCCTGAAGATGGAGGAGCAGCTCGGCAGGCGCGTCGTCGGCCAGGCCGAGGCCGTGCGTGCGGTCGCGACCGCCGTGCGCCGCTCGCGCGCAGGTCTTCAGGACCCGAACCGGCCGACCGGCTCGTTCATGTTCCTGGGACCCACCGGCGTCGGCAAGACCGAGCTGACGAAAGCGCTCGCCGAGTACCTGTTCAACGACGAGACCGCGATGGTCCGCCTCGACATGTCCGAATACATGGAGAAGCACTCGGTCTCGCGGCTGATCGGCGCGCCTCCCGGCTATGTCGGCTATGACGAGGGCGGCGCGCTCACCGAAGCGGTACGGCGCCGGCCCTATCAGGTGGTGCTGTTCGACGAGATCGAGAAGGCGCATCCCGACGTGTTCAACGTCCTGTTGCAGGTGCTCGACGACGGCCGCCTGACCGACGGTCAGGGCCGCACCGTCGACTTCCGCAACACGCTGATCATCATGACATCGAACCTCGGTTCGGAGTTCCTGGTGAACCAGCCGGAGGGCGAGGACACCTCGGCCGTGCGCGAGCAGGTTATGGGAACGGTGCGGGCGCATTTCCGTCCCGAATTCCTCAACCGCGTCGACGAGATCATCCTGTTCCACCGCCTCCAGAAGAGCGAGATGGGCCGGATCGTCGAGATCCAGTTCGCGCGGCTGCAGAAGCTCCTGACCGATCGCAAGATCGTGCTGACGCTCGATGCCGCCGGCCGCGACTGGCTCGCGGCCAAGGGCTGGGATCCCGCCTACGGCGCAAGGCCGCTGAAGCGGGTGATCCAGCGCTACCTCCAGGATCCGCTCGCCGAGATGATCCTGGCCGGTGACGTCAGGGACGGGGATGCGGTTGCGATCTCGTCCGAAGGCAATGTGCTGACCTTCAACGGCAAGGCGCCCCAGACCGCGGAGATTGCGCAGTTCGAGGCGCCGCTGCCGAAGCGGAAGCTGAACTGAGCGCTTCTGCCGCTTGAGACAACAGACCGCCCCGGAGAGGTTCACGTCTCCGGGGCGAATTGTTTGGTGGGATCTGCTTGCTAGCTGATTGCAGACGCGGAGCCCGGAGAGGCCGGACCTTCCTCCTCCTCCGCCTCGCTCAGCTCCGAGAGAATATCCACCAGCTCGCGCACTCGTCCCTGCGCCAGCGGCCGCAAATCGTTGATCATCGGCTCGTCATTGGCGAGCCAGGCCTGGGCCTCAGCGAGCTCCTCGACGGTCGCGCCGGTCCCGATGATCTGGGCGATGGTGACGTCGTCGGCGCGATCCACGGCCTTGACGACATCGTCGCGTGTGAGGCGGGTCATGGGCGATCCTCCTGCTGATCGGCTTCCCGTCAGCGTGTAACCGGGAACCCGCGTGGGGGTTCCGCGGTCAGGTCCTGCCCTGCGGACGCTACTTCTTCACCACCTTGTAGATCGCGTTCTCGACGTCCGAGCTGAAGTAGATCACTCCGCTTGCCCCGACCCCCACGCCGGTCGGGATGTGCGTCGGCAGGCCGCCGGGCGCGCCCGTCAGGCCGATCGGGAGATTGGCCGCGATCTCGGTGACCTTGCCGCTGTCGGGTGCGATCTCGATCAGCCGCCTGGCGCCGACCTCCGCCACGATCAGCTTGCCGTCGCGCCCGCGCGCGATGCCTTCGGGCATTTTCAACGCCTTGGCCAGCACGGTCTTCTCGCCGTTCTTGTCGATCCGGGACACGGCGCCGGAAAAGGCTTCGGTGACGTAGACCTCGCCAGTCGATCCGCCGACGAGTCCGACCGGGCCTTCGAGGTCGCCGATCAGAGTGGTGCGATCCTTGGCATGCTCGCCGCTGACGCGGACCAGCGACTTGGTGCCGAGCTCGGCCACCAGGATGCTGCCGTCCTCGAGCACGATCGCGTCATGCGGTGCCTTGAAGCCGTGCAGCATGTCGCGCGTTGCGCCGGTCTTGCCGTCGATCACCTGCACGGTGCCGGTGAACCAGCTCGACAGGATCACGTCGTTGCCCTTCGCCGTCGCGCTCATCGGATATTCGAGCGTGACGCCGGCGGCGTGCATGCGCGCCTTCTCGGTGACCTCGCCGCTCGCACCGTCGACCGTGCGATAGGCGAACACGTCGGCGACGTGAATCGTATCCTTGCCGTTCTCCGAGGTGACGCCGATGCCGCCGGGCAAAGCGAGCTTGCCGATGATGACCTGCTTGGCCTGGCCGGTCCCCGGATCGACCTCCTGGATGCCGTTGTCGGCCATGTTGGAAACGTAGATGCGATCCTTGTCGTCGATCGCGAGATTGTCCAGCGACGGCTTCAGTTGCGCGACCACGGTCTTGGTGCCCGACTTGGGATCGACCCGAACGAGCTGGCCGAGTGCGGTGTCGACCACAAAGAGATTGCCCCTGGAATCGAAGTTCACGGCGGCCGGGACCTTGAAGCCGTCGGCGACGACGGTCAGCTCGGCCTTGTCGACGTCGACCTTTGCGACCTGTCCCTTGAACCAGAGCGGGCCATAGAGCTTGTCGTCGGGGCCGAACTCGAAGCCGTTGAGGCCGCCCATCTTCTCCATGATCTGGCGGGGCGGTTTGACGCCCTCGACATCGATCTCATAGAGCGTGTCGCCGAGGAAAACGGTGGTGGCGTAGAGCCTGCCGTCCTTGCGGAAGGCGAGCGAGTTGATGCCGGGAAGACCGCTGGCGAGCTTCTTGATCGGACCGTCGCCCTTGCGCGCATAGAGGTCGCCGGCGAGGAATCCGGTCCAGGCCATGGTGCCATCGGGCGCGAACGCGATGTCGTCGGCCATTCCGACCGGAGCGGGATTGCAACCTTGGCGGTACCGCCTGCGATGTCGACCTCGTACAGCGCGGCGCCCGCGACGCTGCCGGCGAACAGGTGGCCGGCCTTGTCGACCGCAAGTCCGTGCACGCCATGGAATGCGGAGCCCGGGACGAGCTTGGTGACCTCCCACGTTTCGGCCGATGCGCTCGCGACGGAGAAAACCCCAGCGACGAAGGCTGCGGCGAGCCTGGTCTTCATGGCGTGACCTCCCGTTTTTTTGGAAGTATTCGCCCCTCATGCCGCTTTGGCAAACGAAACCTGACGTTGTGACGCCGCGAGGCGAGCCCCGCAGGACACGGTCAATTCCAGAAATTGTGTGAAGATGTCCGGCCGATGTCGGCCGATTGCTATCAGCGGTTGCTGACCTGGAGCGGGCCGCCGGTTGCGTCCGAGATGCGGGCGATGGCGCCGCCGCGGCCGCTCATCATGCCGTCGAGCCGGTCGCGCTCCTTCTCGAAGCTTGCGAGCATCGGACCTTCCAGCGAACGGCCGCGCGGCAGCTTCACGCGGAGCGGATCGACGAAGCGGCCGTTGACCAGGATTTCGTAATGGACGTGCGGGCCGGTCGACTGGCCGGTCGAACCGACGAAGCCGATCACCTGGCCCTGGCGGACCTTCTTGCCGGCTTCCATGCCCTTGGCGAAGGCTGACATGTGGCCGTAGGCCGTCTCGTAGCCGTTATTGTGCTTGATGCGGATATACTTGCCGTAACCGCCTTCGGGGCCGGCCTTCTCGATCACGCCGTTGCCGGAGGCGAAGATCGGCGTGCCGTAGGCGGTGGCCCAGTCGACGCCGGTGTGCATCTTGACGAAGCCCAGGATCGGATGGCGGCGGCCGCCGAAGCCGGAGCGCATGATGGCGTTGTTGACGGGCTTTCTGACCAGGAACTTCTTCGCGCTCTTGCCGGTCTCGTCGTAATAGTCGACGAGGCCGTCGTCGGGGCTCTGGTAGCGGTAGTATTTCTTGGTCTCGCCGCCGACGGTGAGGGAAGCGAACAGCACGTCGTTCTTTTCGCTCGACGTCACGCCCTCGTCTTCGCCGGCGTAGAAGACGTCGAAGGAATCGCCCGGCTGCACCTTGCGCTGGAAATCGACGTCGTAGGAGTAGATCTTGATCATGTCCTCGATGACCGGCATCGGCACCTTGTTGCGCATCGCGGTCTCGTAAATGCTCTGGTAGAGCCGCACGCCGGAGCCGTCATCATCGTCATCGTCGTCGCTGCTGGCGTTGGCCGCAGCGTCCGCGACGGTGTTCATGCTGGAGACGTCGACCGCGACGTATTTGCCGAGATCGGACAGCGCCGCGATCGCCTCGACCATGGTCTCGTTGGCGACGACGACGCGGTAGGGCTGGAGGCGGGCGCCGGGGCTTGCGGGCGCCATCAGGATGCGGAGCTTCTCGCCTTCCTTCAGGCCGCCGTCGCGGCCGCGGGGCCCGAGCGTTGCGGTGATCGCCTTGATCTCCTCGGCGGTGGCGCCGAGATCGCGCAGCACGCCAGCGACGCTGTCGCCCTTCTTGACCATGTGGACGCGTTCGCCGTTGGGATTGCCGCCGGTGATCTGCTCCTTGGTCTTCGGCAGCAGCGTGACGTTTTCCGGCACCACGCGCGTCTCGAAGCCGGCATAGGGATCGGACGACGACGCCTCGGTGGCGTAGGCCATCTTCATGTCGGAGCCGGTCGCGCCGGAGACGTCGGCCGTGGCATTGGCGAGCGAGGCGTAGCGCACCCCGCCATTGCCGCGCCAGTTGGCGGCATCGCGCACCCGCATCAGGATGTCGTCGAGCGCCACCACTGCGGAAATCTTGGCCTTCGGCAGCACCGACGACAGGTCCTTGGTGACAAAGGAGACCTCGGCGTCGGGCTCGACGGCTTCGGGATTGTTGGGGTCGTCCGACGCGGTCTTCGGATCGGCGCCGACATCGGTGAGCAGGCGCTGGGCGTTGAACGGCGGGATCTTCGCCGACAGATCGCTCGTCGTCATCGACAAATTGCCGGCGATCCGGACGAAGGGGCGCACCCGCATCACGTCGCGGTTGCCGACGCGGGCGACCGTCGAGACGCGCATGATGTTGCGCGAAGCCGTGGATTCGTTCGGCGGCGGCAGGCGGTCGCTCTTGTGCAGCGTGGCGGCGCGATCGCCCGCGCCGAACGCACCGCGCAGCGCGCCTTCGACCCGCTCCGGCACCTTGGCGAAGGTCATCTCGCCGTCGAGCGACGCGAAAACGGCGCCGCCGATCAGGGCCGCGCCGCAGAGTCCGGTCAGAATTGTCCCGCTGAACCATTGCACCGAGACGCGACGGCGATCGATGACGGCGGCCTCGGAACCATCGACGGACAGCGGCGGCTCGTGGCCGAGATCGATGATCCCGGTCTCACGCCCGTAAGCGCCGCGTGACGTCCTGTGGCTCAACCCAAGTCCCCCAATCAACGACCCAAGAAGCCCGGTTTCGAACCCTTTCCTGGTCGCCCTCTTCAAGGGGGATCGCCGGAAAAGGCAAGCCGCACAGGCGTCCGCGCTCAGAAAGCCCTGGAACAGGGCCGGCCGAAATTACGAACAACTGGACGGGTAAAGCTCTCTCGATGTCTCTCGAATGTCCAAGGAAGGCCGCGTCATCTGCAAGATCGCCCTCCTCTGACCCTCATGAAAATCGCGGCAGCCCCCACTGGCTTCCCGCGATTCAAGCTTGTCTCTTATCAGAACGCCGCGGGATTGTGGCTCTAGTACGGCGCCAAATATGGAAAAAGTTTCCTGAATGGGCGGGCCCCGCGGGCCACCCGGGGAGGGCGCCCGGAGCCGCTTCAGGAGCCCCTCCGGAGCCCGCTTGGGCGCAAACTTTTTTTGAGATTTTTTGCCGGACAGCTCCCGTCCGGTCGCTCTGCGTCCGTCTAATCGACTGGAATTGCTGGAATATTTTCGACGATCCACTGTGCGACGATTTGTTGACGATTGGCGTTGACAGCCCGGAAGGTGGGGCCTATAACCCCAACCACTGAGCGCGGCGCCGCCGGGTCACTGACCAAGGCGAGCGAACGCGCCACTGATGCTCCTCACCTTGTTGAGTGACACAACAGCCGACACCAGTCGGTTGGAGTTCATTCATCGTCGGTAAGGGTGTCGGAACCCTTCCTCTCAGGAAGGTTGGGGCCTCTCCGGTCCCGGGCTGTTTGACAAGTGAAGATGAAGAAAGAGAAACGTGGACGGCGGAGTCCTTGCGGGTCTCGCTTCTGAAAAGCTTCGGCTTTTCTGATCGAGACCGGACGAAAGACTTCGGCGGTACACGTTTTAAAGGAAACACCATCGTTGCCAGCGATGTGAATCGCAGGCAGCTCGTCGATTTCGGTCGATGAAAAATGGTGGGACCTCGTCAAACGTTGTGATCAGCCGGTTCAAAGTTCAAGTCCAACTTGAGAGTTTGATCCTGGCTCAGAGCGAACGCTGGCGGCAGGCTTAACACATGCAAGTCGAGCGGGCGTAGCAATACGTCAGCGGCAGACGGGTGAGTAACGCGTGGGAACGTACCTTTTGGTTCGGAACAACACAGGGAAACTTGTGCTAATACCGGATAAGCCCTTACGGGGAAAGATTTATCGCCGAAAGATCGGCCCGCGTCTGATTAGCTAGTTGGTGAGGTAATGGCTCACCAAGGCGACGATCAGTAGCTGGTCTGAGAGGATGATCAGCCACATTGGGACTGAGACACGGCCCAAACTCCTACGGGAGGCAGCAGTGGGGAATATTGGACAATGGGGGCAACCCTGATCCAGCCATGCCGCGTGAGTGATGAAGGCCCTAGGGTTGTAAAGCTCTTTTGTGCGGGAAGATAATGACGGTACCGCAAGAATAAGCCCCGGCTAACTTCGTGCCAGCAGCCGCGGTAATACGAAGGGGGCTAGCGTTGCTCGGAATCACTGGGCGTAAAGGGTGCGTAGGCGGGTCTTTAAGTCAGGGGTGAAATCCTGGAGCTCAACTCCAGAACTGCCTTTGATACTGAAGATCTTGAGTTCGGGAGAGGTGAGTGGAACTGCGAGTGTAGAGGTGAAATTCGTAGATATTCGCAAGAACACCAGTGGCGAAGGCGGCTCACTGGCCCGATACTGACGCTGAGGCACGAAAGCGTGGGGAGCAAACAGGATTAGATACCCTGGTAGTCCACGCCGTAAACGATGAATGCCAGCCGTTAGTGGGTTTACTCACTAGTGGCGCAGCTAACGCTTTAAGCATTCCGCCTGGGGAGTACGGTCGCAAGATTAAAACTCAAAGGAATTGACGGGGGCCCGCACAAGCGGTGGAGCATGTGGTTTAATTCGACGCAACGCGCAGAACCTTACCAGCCCTTGACATGTCCAGGACCGGTCGCAGAGATGTGACCCTCTCTTCGGAGCCTGGAACACAGGTGCTGCATGGCTGTCGTCAGCTCGTGTCGTGAGATGTTGGGTTAAGTCCCGCAACGAGCGCAACCCCCGTCCTTAGTTGCTACCATTTAGTTGAGCACTCTAAGGAGACTGCCGGTGATAAGCCGCGAGGAAGGTGGGGATGACGTCAAGTCCTCATGGCCCTTACGGGCTGGGCTACACACGTGCTACAATGGCGGTGACAATGGGAAGCGAAGGGGCAACCCCTAGCAAATCTCAAAAAGCCGTCTCAGTTCGGATTGGGCTCTGCAACTCGAGCCCATGAAGTTGGAATCGCTAGTAATCGTGGATCAGCACGCCACGGTGAATACGTTCCCGGGCCTTGTACACACCGCCCGTCACACCATGGGAGTTGGTTTTACCTGAAGACGGTGCGCTAACCAGCAATGGAGGCAGCCGGCCACGGTAGGGTCAGCGACTGGGGTGAAGTCGTAACAAGGTAGCCGTAGGGGAACCTGCGGCTGGATCACCTCCTTTCTAAGGATGATCCTTCAGCGAGCTCACGCTCACTATCGGATCGTTTTAGAAACATCAGTGGCCAACAGATCGCCAGATCGTTGAGCTGCATTGGCGGGATTTCGCCGTCTTCGTTTCTCTTTCTTCGCGGACGAACACGCGCTGGGGCTGCAGGCTTGCAGGATCCCTGGTCCTTAACAGGATATGCGTTAGGGGCTTGTAGCTCAGTTGGTTAGAGCGCGCGCTTGATAAGCGTGAGGTCGGAAGTTCAAGTCTTCCCAGGCCCACCACTTTCATCGAGTGAGCATTCGTCTTCTGGTTACGGGGCCATAGCTCAGCTGGGAGAGCGCGTGCTTTGCAAGCATGAGGTCGTCGGTTCGATCCCGTCTGGCTCCACCAGATGGTTTGATCACCGAGATCTTGTACCGTCGTCCGCGAAACATCACTTCGCATCTTGCTAGTCTGGATAGACAGCAAGCTGCGTGTTTTCTGACATCGTAAAGAGGAGATCGATCCGAGTTGGGTCGTGCAGCATATCGTTGCGCGAGCCTTCATTATCTCCGGATCATTTCGGCGCTCGCTTTCAGCCGTGAGGTTGAATGCGGGTTGTAAATGATCCTTTTAGCGAAGCTTGACCGCCTCGCTATCGGAACGATCTTACGAAGCAAGCTGGTCTTTCTAGTCAATGTCCGGCTGCAGATAGCGTTCATCGAGGGCGCGTGCCGCAAGGTAGTTCTGCAGACAACATTCTGCCGAGTGTGTGGACATTGATAATGAGAGCAATCAAGTGCCTTAAGGGTGTTCGGTGGATGCCTTGGCGCTGAGAGGCGATGAAGGACGTGCTACGCTGCGATAAGCCGTGGGGAGCTGCGAAGAAGCTTTGATCCATGGATTTCCGAATGGGGAAACCCACCTTCGATAGCCGGAACTCCAAGACCTTTGTCGAAAGACATCGGTGTGGGGTTCGACCAGATAATGGAAGAAGCCAGGCCTTTAGATTTCGATCGAAGAGGTTTTGGATTTCCGGTTATCAAGAGAAGGTATGAGACTTCTGAATACATAGGAGGTTTCA
>NZ_WQNE01000003.1:0-360000 GCF_009759665.1 Bradyrhizobium cajani | reverse complement strand
GACGAGGGATGGCGATCTTGGCGTCGCTTTGTCTTCGCCGCTGCCCGACGTTTCTTGTGGTGCCCGAAATTCAAACTCCCGGATCAACGTCAGGATGACGAAAGCGAACCTGCAGCGCAAGCGCAGTTTGGTTGGGTCGCGCTGGCGCCCTGTTCAATGCTGCGCTGCGAACGCGGCCTCCATGGCCTTTCGAATCGTCACCGTCTCGTTGCCGGGATCGAATTCGACGTCGCTCCAGCGCACCACTGCGCCATGGGCGACGTCATGCTTCAGCTTGACGCGATGTGCGAGGCCGATCGGCAGCGCGCCGGCCTTCAGGCTCGCGGTCGCCGGTACCAGCTTGCCCCACACGGTGTAGCCGCCTTCGCCATCCAGCATCTCGCCGGCGCGCAGATTGCGCTTGGCCACGGCGGCGACGTCGCCGCGGAAGCCCATGGCCTGGCCGGTCGGTTCGCTCCGCAGCGCGGCCGACAGCACCGAGATGTTCAGCTCGAGGCCGATCAGATGATAGGGCTTGTACATCGCCGCGAACCGCCCGCTGGCGTCGGTCTTCAGGCCATATTGCCTGAAGCAATCGGCGGCGTAGTCGTTCGGTGCTTCCAGAACGACATAGACGCCCCAGCGCAGGTCGCGAAATACCGGCCGGCCGTCGCGCTCGAGCGAGGACACGACCTCCACCACGCCCGACCGCTCCAGCACGCCGCCGCGCGCGCGCGGCCGCATGATGTGCGGCAGATCGTCGACGCCGCAGGGCGGAAACAGCAGGCCATCCGCGGGCACGTCGAGGGCGCAGGCATTGGCGATCGCAGCCATCTCGATCGCCGATTTGGTGCCGTCGAGGAAGGAGTTGAACATCTGCGGATTCATCCCGGCCGACTGCGCTTCGCCGGCGGTCAGGCCGTAATGCTGCCAGACGCCATCGGGCGTCACGTCGTGATAGGCCGGCAGGTACTTTGTCCCTTTGCCGGCGGCAACCACGCGAAAGCCGGTGGCACGCGCCCAGTCGACCATCTCCGCCGTCAGCGCCGGCTGATCGCCATAGGCGAGCGAATAGACCACGCCGGCCTTGCGGGCTTCGTCGGCGAGGAGGGGGCCCGCCAGCACGTCGGCCTCGACATTGACCATCACGATATGCTTGCCCGCAGCGATCGCCGCGCGCGCGTGCCGGATGCCCACGGCGGGATTGCCGGTCGCCTCCACCACCACGTCCATCGCCCCGCCGGCGATGGCGCGCGCGCCGTCATCGGTGAAGGTGGTCGCCGCGATGCGCGCTGCGTCCCAGCCGACGGTGCGGCAGGCCTCGCGGGCGCGGTCGCGGTCGATGTCGACGATGATGGGCACCTCCAGCCCCGGCGTGTGCGGCACCTGTGCGAGGAACATCGAGCCGAATTTCCCGGCGCCGATCAGCGCGACACGGACGGGTTTGCCGGCGGCGGCGCGGGCCTGGAGGAGGCGGAAGAGGTTCATTGGAATCTTTCCGGTGATACAGAAATTCGTGAGACGCCTGTCTCTATCGGCTCGTCATGGCCGGGCTTGACCCGGCCATCCACGTCTTACTTCCAGCGATCGCGTCCAGACGTGGATGCCCGGGTCAAGCCCGGGCATGACGACTGAGATTATTGCATGAGAGCGTCCTACTCCGCCGCCTGCCGCGGCGCACGGGCAAGGCGCAGCAGCGCGTCGTCGTCCACCGTCTTGATCGGCGCAAAATCGCGATGGGCGATGTACTCCGGCCGCGTCGGTGTGCGGATGTAGTTCGAGACCGCGTTCAGCGTCAGGTAGACGATCTTGCGCGGATAGGGCGTGATGTTGCCGCTCGACCCATGCACGAGGTTGCCGTGGAACATCAGCATGCCGCCTCCCTTGCCGGTCGGCGCCACGATGCCGCCCTGCTTGACGAGGCGCGTCACGGTGTCCTCGTCCAGCGTCCAAAGCGGGTAGGACGTGGTGGCGAGATCATGCGAGGCTTCGAGGTCGCCGGCGTTCTGGCTGCGCGGCACCAGCATCAGGGGACCGTTGATCGGCATCACCTCGTCGAGGAAGATCGCGATGTTCATCGCGCGCGGCTCCGGCATGCCGTCGTCGCGCTTCCAGGTGCCGTAATCCTGGTGCCATTGCCAGACGTCGCCGGTGAAGGCCGATTTCGCGTTGATCTTGAACTGGTGCATGTAGACCGGCTCGCCGAAGAGCTGCTCGACTGGCTCGATCATGCGCGGATGCGCGCCCAGGATGCGGAACGCCTCGTTGTAGAGATGCGCGGCAAAGGCCGTGCGCGGCGCGCCGCTCTTCTCGCGCCAGACTTCGGGCCGGTTGGCGTCGTAGATGGCGACAGCCTCCCGCGCCAGGAGATCGACCTCCTCCTGGCTGAACAATTCGGGCAGGAACAGCCAGCCCTCGCGGTGGAAGAACTCCAATTGCTCCTGGGACAGTTTCATGGGTCGTCCTCCTGTTTGATTTTTATTGTTCGTCGTTCCGGGGCGGTCCGCAGGACCGAACCCGGAACCTCGAGATTCCGGGTCTGGTCCTGCGGACCATCCCGGAATGACAGCGCAAATGACTACGCCGCCACCTCCGCCGTCGCCCTCAATCTCTCCTCGGTCATCCGCCCCGCCGTCTGCGCATGCGCCAGCGCCGCGCGCTCGGCCGCCTTCGCCTCACCCGACAGAATGTGCCTGGCAATGGTCGCATGCTCGGCCCAGGCGCTGCCGCGGTAGTCGAGCTCGGACAGCACCGTCGCCATCGAGCGGCGCATATGCGGCCATTGCGGCGCGATCGTCTCCTCGATCACGGGATTGCCGGCGAGCTGGTAGATCGCCCGGTGGAAATCGACGTCGAGCACGATGAGCTCGGCGAGCGTCGTGTTGCGGTCGATCCCGCGACCGGCGGCAAGTGCTGCCTCCAGCCGCGCGCGTCCGGCTGCATCAGCGCCTGCGCGCTCCGCGGCGAGCCGCGCGGCGAGCGCATCGATGGCGCCGCGCACCTCGTAGAGCTGGCGGATGCGCGCGGGATCGAGCTGGGTGACTTCAAAGCCGCGCTTGCCGCTCTCGGCGACGAGCCCCTGCCGGTGCAGCAGGTGCAGCGCATGCGACACCGGCTGGCGCGACACGCCGAGCTTGTCGGCGAGTTCGTTCTGCCGGATGCGCTGGCCCGGTTGCAGCGTGCGGTCGGAGATCGCCTCCAGGATCCGGGCATAGACCTGGTCGATCAGGTTCGGGAGCGGGTCGAGAGGGATCACGCCGGCAACTCCGAAACAGTGAAGAGGGAATACGGAATTCCGTATTCGAAGATACAGCGGCGGATCGGGGGCGTCAAGCGTCTCCGGGCTGGTCCCGGTCGCCAATTTCGTGGGCGGCTAAGCTATTGATATTGCTCGAGCCACCTACTGTGCATGGGGTTGTTTCTCGAGAAAAAGGGCGGCCCTATTTCTTCTTGCCCTGCTCGATCAGTATCCGGCTCATCAGGTAGAGCCGCGGCACGATCGAGTTGGTGTCGATGAACTCGTCGCGGGCGTGATAGCCGAAGCCGGCGAGGCCGAAGCTCTCGACCACCACCGCCTTGCCGCTGCGATTGGCATAGCCGGCGTCGGTGGCGCCGCCGGTCATCTCGGCGATATCGAGCTTGCGGTCGATCTCGGCATAGATCGCCTGCCCCTCCTGCGCCAGCGCGCGGCCGCGATCGCTGGAGACGAAGGGCGGACGTCCAGCGATGATCTTCACCGTGGTTTCGGTGTCGGGAACGAGCTTGGTCTTCAGCTTCTCGTCGAGCGCCGCCTGCAGTTTGGCGATGCCGTCGGGAATGGTGAGGCGGATGTCGGCGCCGGCCTCGGCCTTTTCGGGGATCTGATTGCGCACCGTGCCGGCCTGCGCCGTGGTCCAGTTGAGCTGCGTGCCCGGGATCGACTTCGCGACGTCCCGGGTTTGCAGCAGTTGATGCGCGAGCTCGATCAGCGCGTTGCGGCCGAGGTCGGGCGCGGCGCCCGCATGCGAGGCGCGCCCCTTCACCTCCATCCTCGCGGTCGCGGTGCCGCTTGCGCCGAGCAGCAGCCCGTCATTTTTCGCGTGCGGCGAGGCCACCGTCGGTTCGCAGGAGAGCACGACGTCGTGCTGGTCGGCGAGCTCTGCGATGATCTCGCCCGACCCGATCGATCCGACCTCCTCGTCCGGATTGAAGGTTACCGTGAGTGTCGCGTAGTCCTGCCAGCCGGCGTCCTTCAGGATCTTGAGCGCGTGCAGGGCCACGGCGATGCCGCCCTTGTCGTCGGCGATGCCGGGTCCGTAGATGCGGTTGCCGTCGACGCGGTACGGCTCGCTTGCAAGGACGCCGCGCTGATAGACCGTGTCCATATGCGCGATCAGCATCAGCTTGCGGGTGCCGGTGCCCTTGAACGTCGCGATCACCATGTCGGCGCGCGTGCCGGCGGTGGTCTTGCGCCGCTCCGTGGTGGCGCCCAGCGCCTTCAGGCGGCCTTCGGTGAAGTCGGCCATCTTCTTCAGCCCCTCGGCATCGCCGCTGCCGCTCTCGATCATCACCATGTCGCGCAGCGTCTCGATCAGCGGTGCCTTCTCCTGCTCGGCGGCTGCCTTGATCTTCTCGTCGGCGGCGGCGAACGCGGATGTGGCGCTGGCGGCAAGGCCGAGCAGGGACAGGGCGAACAGCGGAGTGAGGCGGGATTTCATCGGAGCATCCTTTCGCGTCTCGCGCGCGGGCGCGCGCGATTGGCGAAAAGCCTAGCATCGGGCGAAGCCCGTTGCCACCTAGCGCCCGAGCACCTCCACTTCCAGCGTCGCGATCCGCTCCGCATTGGCCAGCGCTTCGATTTCCGCGATCCGGTCGCCGTTGAACGTGACACGCAGTGCGATGCGCAGATGTCCGCCGAGGATGACGGCAACGCCGATCTCGCCGTCGACCAGTGCGGTCCGTGCGGCCTGTGCGCGGCCCTTGTAGAGTTGCGCAACCGCATCGGCGCCGCGGATCTCCGGCAGCGTGCCCAGCCGGACCGCGGCCTGGTCGGCGCGGAACACCACGTCCGGATCGAGCACCGCAAGCAGGCCCTCGAAATTGCCCTCGCGCGAAGCCTTGAGGAAGGCGTCGACGATCCTGCGCTGGCGCGACAGATCCGTCTCCGGCACCGGCGCGCCCTGTACGCGCCGCCGCGCACGGCTGGCAAGCTGGCGCGAGGCATCGACCGAGCGGCCGACGATCGGCGCGATCTCCTCGAAGGGAACGGCGAACATGTCGTGCAGCACGAAGGCCAGCCGTTCCGCCGGCTGCAATGTCTCAAGCACCACCAGCAGCGCCGCGCCGACGGAATCGGCCATCTCCGCCTCGCGCTCCCGCGTCTCGTCGACCGGCTCCGGCACGTGCGGCCCCATCGGCTCCTCCCGCCGCGCCTTCCGCGCGCGCAGCATGTCGAGACAGATGCGCGCGACCACGGTCGTCAACCAGCCGCGCAGGTTCGCGATATCGGACATGTCGTAGCGGCTGACCCGCAGCCAGGCTTCCTGCACGGCGTCATCGACCTCGCCGCGCGAGCCCAGCATGCGGTAGGCGACAGCGCGCAGATGGTCCCTGCTGGCCTCGAACTGCTGGCTGAGAAAATTTTCGGTCATCGGTCACGTTCCCTCATCGGCATCCGTCATCCCCATGACGACACCAGTCCGGCCGATGTGACCGGAACCGTCGAAATTCTCAATGGAGATGAAAATCATGAACGCCCGCATGAATCACCCGGTCATGGTCCTGCCAGAGGCCATGAACGTCCTTCAGTCCCTCGGCAACCTGACCAAGCAGGGCCTGCCGGAAAAGCTCCTGGAACTGGTGCACCTGCGCGCCAGCCAGATCAACGGCTGCAGCGTCTGCGTCGACATGCATCCGAAGGTCGCCCGCAAGCTGGGCGAGACCGATGAGCGCCTGTTCGCCGTCTCCGCCTGGCGCGATGCGCCCTATTTCACCGAGGCCGAGCGCGCCGCGCTGGCGCTGACCGAGGCGGTCACGCGCCTTGCCGACCGCGAGGACCCGGTGCCGGATGCGATGTGGAGCGCGGCCGCCAAGCATTTCGACGAACGCGAGCTGGCCACGCTGATCCTCTCGATCGCAACCATCAATGTCTGGAACCGGCTGAACGCGACGATCAGGATGCCGGTCGGCGTGTGGAAGGTCGCGTGAGGAATGGAAGGAGAGCGCCGACGGCGCTCTCCTTACGCGAGCCTACTCCGCCAAGAACCTGCTCACCACCTCGCCAAACTCCAGCGGGGCCTGTTCGAACATCCAATGGCCGGCGTTCGGGATCACCGCGGTTTCACTGCCCGCGATGTGTTCGGCCAGCACGCGCCAGATCACCGACAGGCTGCCCGTGGTCGCGCCGCCGCCGATCAGCAGCGTCGGCGTCGTGATCGCCTGCGCGTCCGCGCGCGTATAGGGTTTGCGCTGCTCGTTGATCTGGCCGAGGAAGGTGAGCGTGTTGTCTCGCAATTGCTGCTTGGCCGTGGCCGGCACGCGCCGCCAGGAGCCGTCGCCCTCGATGCCTTCGTAGAAGTTCTGGAGCGCGCCCTCGATGTCGCCGGCGCGGATCATCTCGACCGAGCGTATCGTCTTCGCAGCCAGCGGCGGATGCGCGGGCGTGCCCTCGGGCAGCGACAGGTTGGCATCCAGATCGCCGCCGGGCTCGGCCAGCACCAGTTTGCGCAACAGATCCGGTCGCGCCTGCGCCACGCGAAAGGCGATGTGCCCGCCGCGCGAGTGCCCCATCAGATCGACTGGCCCGGGCCTGACCTGCTCGATGAAGGCGATCACGTCGGCGACGTGCTGCGCCATCTTGTAGTCGTCGCCCACGGCGTCCCAGTGCTCGGGAAAGAAATGGCGCAGGCTGACCGAGATCACGCGATGGTTCTTCGTCAGCGGGCCGAGCACCGAATACCAGGTGCGGAAATCCCCGAGTGTGCCGTGCACGCAGACCAGCGGCGGGCCTTTCCCCACTTCGAGATAGGCCATGTCGTAACCGTTGACGTGAAAGGTCTGCATGATCAGCTCGCGAGAAAATCCAGCACGACTTCGGAATATTTCTGCGGCGCCTGCTCGAACATCGGATGGGTCGTGTTCGGGATGACCGCCGTCCTGGAGTAGGGCACATGCGCGGCCAGCGCATGCAGCACTTTCGGCAGCAGGCCCTTGGTCCGCGCACCCAGGATGAACAGCGTCGGCATCTTGATCTGCTCCGCGTCCGCCTTCGAGAATGGCGGGCGATTGTCGCGAACCTGGCCGATCAGCGTCATGGCATTGTCGCGCAGATTCTGCTTCACCATCGCCGGAAGCCGCGCCCAGGCGCCGACGCCCTCCAGCGTGTCGACGAAGACGGCGAGGCCGCCATCGACGTCACCGGCCGCAATCTTCTCCGCGGAGGCCGTAAAGCGCGCCAAGAGCGGCGAGGGGCCGCCGACGTAATCGGGATCGAGGCTCGCATCGAGCTCGCCGCCGGGCTCGGCCAGGATCAGCCGGCGCAACAGGTCGGGGCGCGCCTGCGCCACGCGGAAGCAGATGTGCCCGCCCCGGGAATGGCCCATCAGGTCGACCGGGCCGAGGTCAAGCTTCTCGATGAAGGCGATGACGTCCTCGACATGCTGGCTGATCGAATAGGTGTCGCCGACACCGTCCCATTGCGCCGGAAAGAAGTGGCGCAGGCTGACCGCGATCAGCCGGTGCCGCTGCGTCAGCGGCCCGAGCACGCAGCCCCAGGTGCGGAAGTCGGAGAGCGAGCCGTGCACGCAGACGAGCGGCGGCCTGCCCCTGTCCTGGCCCACGTCGAGATAGGGCATGTCGTAACCATTGACGTGGAGGCTTTGCATTCTGGGCTCGGTCGGGAGTGGAACTCCTGTGCAAGATTCCCGGAAACCGGGTGGATCGCAACTATTTCCAAGCCTAGATTTCGCAGGAAATCAAAGTGGGGGCCTGCAACGAGACGCAAGCCAGGAACCAAGCCATGACCGACCAGCATTTCACCCTGTTCGAGACCAGGATCGGCCTGTGCGCCATCGCATGGGGCCCGCGCGGCATCAACGGCGTGCAGTTGCCGATGGGCGGCGAGCAGAAGATCCGCACCCGTATCCATCAGCGCCATGCCGATGCCACCGAGGCGGAGCCGACCGCCGAGGTGCAGCAGGCGATCGATCGCATCGTCAAACTGCTCGCGGGCGAGCCCGACGACCTCACCGACATCCCGCTCGACCTCGACGGTGTTCCCGAGTTCAACCGCGGCGTCTACGACATCGCCCGCACCATCCCGCCCGGCAAGACCATGACCTATGGCGACATCGCCAAGCGGCTCGGCGGCGTCGAGCTGTCGCGCGATGTCGGCCAGGCGCTCGGCCGCAACCCGTGCCCGATCGTGGTGCCCTGCCATCGCGTGCTCGCGGCCGGCAACAAGCCCGGCGGCTTCTCGGCGAATGGCGGCGTGGTGACGAAGCTGAAGATGCTCGAGATCGAAGGCGCACTGGTGAACCACACGCCGAGCTTGTTCGATTGAGGTGGCCGCGCTGAAGCTTGCCCAGCGTCATGGCCGGGCTTGACCCGGCCATCCACGTCTTCCTTCGCGTTACAAAGAACGTGGATGCCCGGGACAAGCCCGGGCATGACGGTGTTCGGAGCGGCTACCGCGCCGCTAAATCTTCGCCGCCGTCTTCGGCCAGTATCTGTCGCGCAGATGGCGCTTCACCAGCTTGCCGGTCGGCGTGCGCGGCAGCTCGGCTTCGAAATCGATCGAGCGTGGACACTTGATGGCGGAAAGGCGGGTCTTGCAATAGGCGATCAGGTCGGCCTCGAGCGTCTTGCCGGCGCGCGTCATGTCGTGCGGCTGCACCACCGCCTTCACCTCCTCGCCCATCTCCTCGTTCGGCACGCCGAACACGGCGACGTCGGCGACTTCGGGATGGGTGATGAGCACGTCCTCGGTCTCCTGCGGGTAGATGTTCACCCCGCCGGAGATGATCATGTAGGACTTGCGGTCGGTGAGGAACAGGAAGCCGTCCTTGTCGAGATAGCCGACGTCGCCGAGCGTCGACCAGCCTTTCGCGTTGTAGGCCTTTTTCGTCTTCTCGGGATCGTTGTGGTAGGTGAAGGCCGGTGCATCGGCGAAATAGACGGTGCCGATCTCGCCAACCGGCTGCTCCTGGTCGTTCTCGTCCAGAATCTTGATCTTGCCGACCACGGCGCGGCCGACGCTGCCGCGATGCTCCAGCCATTCTTTCGAATTGCAGACGGTGACGCCGTTGCCTTCCGAGCCGGCGTAATACTCGATCAGGATCGGTCCCCACCATTCGATCATCTTGGCCTTGACGTCGACGGGGCAGGGGGCGGCGGCGTGGATTGCGCCCTTCAGCGTCGAGACGTCGTATTTGGCGCGGACGTCATCGGGCAGCTTCAGCATGCGCACGAACATGGTCGGTACGAGCTGCGATTGCGTGACCTTGTACTGTTCGACCAGCTTCAGGAAGTCTTCGGCGTCAAAGTGCTCCATGATGATGGAGGTGCCGCCGAGCACGATCGCCATCATGTTGAAGCGCAGAGGAGCCGCATGATAGAGCGGCGCCGGAGACAGGTAGATTGTGTCGGCGTTAATGCCGCACATGTTGGCGCAGAGCACGCGCAGGAATGCGTTCGGCTCGTCGATCGGCTTGCCCTCGAACGCCTTCTTGACGCCTTTCGGCCGGCCGGTGGTCCCCGATGAATACAGCATGTCGTAGCCGGCGACCTCGTCGGCGATTGGCGTTACCGGCTGCGCGGCTGCTTCCTTGTCGTAGGAGCGGAAGCCGGGCAGCGGCTCGTCCATCATGTAGAAGATCGGCTCGCCAGCGCCGCCCTTGATCAGGCCCTTGATCTGGTCGGCGCATTTCGGCGTGGTGATGACGACCTTGGCGCCGCAATCTCCGATGATGTAGTCGATCTCGTCCTGCTTCAGATAGCGGCTGATCGCGGTGTAATAGAGCCCGCTGCGCTGCGCCGCCCAGCAGATCTCCATGAGCGCCAGGCGATTCTCCATCAGGAGCGCGATGTGGTCGCCGGCCTTCAGGCCGAGCGAGCGGAACAGTTGCGCGCCCTGGTTCGAAAGCTCATCGAGCTCGCGATAGGTGATCGCCTTGCCGGTGCCGGCCATCTGGTAGGCGATCTTGTTCGGCGTGGTCTTCGCGTAAATGGACGGGTGGGTCATGGCGTTTCCTCGAAACGCGAATGGCGAGTAGCGAGTGGCGAATAGGATAAAGGGCACGCTGCTCTTCGCCTACTCACCATTCGCTATTCGCCACTCACTACTCGCTTCTGTCTTTCCTACAGCCGCTCCACGATCGTCACGTTGGCCATGCCGCCGCCTTCGCACATGGTCTGAAGACCGTAGCGCTTGCCGCGCTGGTGCAGGGCGTGGACCAGCGTCGTCATCAGCTTGGTGCCGGAGCCGCCGAGGGGATGGCCGAGCGCAATGGCGCCGCCATTGACGTTGAGGCGCGCCGGATCGGCGCCGGTGGTCTTGAGCCAGGCGGTCGGCACCGAGGCGAAGGCCTCGTTGACCTCGAACAGGTCGATGTCGCCGATCTTCATGCCGGCCTTCTCCAGCGCGCGCTTGGTGGCGTGCAGCGGCGCATCCAGCATGATGACGGGATCGCCGCCCGTCATGGTCATGTGGTGGACGCGTGCGAGCGGCTTGACGCCGAGCTGCTTCAGGCCGCGCTCGTTCACCACCATCACGCCGGAGGCGCCGTCGCAGATCTGGCTGGCGCTCGCCGCGGTGAGCTTGCCGTTCTCGGCGATCAGCTTGACGCCCTTGATGCCCTCGATCGTGGCGTCGAAGCGGATGCCCTCGTCGATGTGATGGGTGTCCTTGCTGCCGTCGGCGCGGGTGATCTCGAGCGGCACGATCTCTTTCTTGAAGTGGCCCGCTTGCGTTGCGGCGATCGCGCGCTGATGGCTGTTGTAGGAGTATTCGTCGAGCTCATCCTTGGAGAGGCCGTACTTCTCGGCCATCATCTCCGCGCCGGTGAACTGGCTGAACACGATGTTCGGATATTTGTGCTCGATGCCCGGGCTCTTGTAATTGCCGAAGCCGTTCTTGGCCGGCAGCTGTGACGACAGGCCCATCGGCACCCGCGTCATCGATTCCACGCCGGCCGCGATGACCACATCCATCGCGCCGGACATCACGGCCTGGGCCGCAAAGTGCAGCGCCTGCTGCGAGGAGCCGCACTGGCGATCGATCGAGGTGCCCGGCACGCTCTCCGGCAGTTTCGAGGCCATCACCGCGTTGCGGGCGACGTTGTTGGACTGCTCGCCGACCTGCATCACGCAGCCCATGATCACGTCCTCGACCTGCGCGGGATCGACCTTGGTACGATCGACCAGCTCGTCCAGCACCTTGGCGGCGAGATCGGCCGGATGCCAGCCGGCGAGGCGGCCCCCCTTGCGTCCGCCTGCGGTGCGCGCAGCGGCGACGATGTAAGCCTCGGCCATGTCGGTTCTCCCTGGATTGTTTTGAATGGTTGGTTGTCTGGGGCGGATTAAAGGGGTGCGCAGTGATTTAGTCAATCGATCAATTAACTCTTGTGATGAGGCGCTGCTTGGGCTTATCTGCGCGCCACACGAGGCATGTTCAGGGATCTCTGTGGCTACCAGCGTACCGACCAAGCTCCCCAGCGGGAAGAATTCCACGGCAGAGAAATTGCTCGTGGCCGCCAGCGAGCTGATGATCGAACGCTCCTCGATCGAGATCTCGCTCTCCGACATCGCGCAGAAGTCCGGCGCCAATGCCGCGCTGGTCAAATATCACTTCGGCAACAAGGACGGCCTGCTGCTGGCGCTGCTCGAGCGCAACGCGGCGACCGAGCTCTCCAATCTCGAATATCTGCTGGCGCAGCCGATCACGCCGACGGCGAAGCTGAAGCTGCATATCGGCGGCATCATCCGTGCCTATTACCGGTTCCCCTATATGAACCGGCTGATCCACTATCTCCTGCATGAGACCAAGCCGGAATGCGCTGATGCGGTCTCGAAGTTCTTCGTAGCGCCGCTGCTCGACTTCCACCGCCGCCTGCTCGCGGAGGGCGTCAACCGCGGCGAATTCCGCGCCACCGATCCGGTGCTGTTCTACACCAGCCTGATCGGCGCCTGCGATCACCTGTTCTTCGGCCGGCACGCGATGTCTCGCGCGACCGGCGTCGGCCCGGTCACCGACGAAGTCTGCCGGCAATACATCAAGCACATGGAAACGCTGATCTGCGGCGGCATATTGAACGAGGCGAATGGCGAATGGGGAGTGGCGAATGGGTGATCCGGTCGGTCCGCCTTCACCCATTCGCCACTCCCCATTCGCCATTCGCAACCCAAAGAAACAAACAAACGCCCAAGGAGAGGTTCTAAGATGCAGTTGAAAGACGTAGCCGTTCTCATCACCGGCGGTGGCTCGGGTCTCGGTGCCGCGACCGCCCGCGCCATGGCCGCCAAGGGCGCCAAAATCGGCGTGATCGACCAGAGCAAGGAGAACGCCGAGAAGGTCGCCGCCGAAGTGAAGGGCGTCGCGCTGCATGCCGACGTCACCAGCGAGGAGCAGATCAAGGCGGCGATCGCGAAGGCGGAAGCGGCGCACGGTGTCGCGCGGGTGCTGATGAACTGCGCCGGCATCGGCGGCTCGCAGCGCATCGTCGGCCGCGACGGCGTCTATCCCTTGGAAAAGTTCGCACGCATCATCAACGTCAATTTGATCGGCACTTTCAACTGCCTGCGGCTGTTCGCCGAGCGCCTGGTCACGATCGAGCCCGTCGGTGAAGAGCGCGGCGTCATCGTCAACACCGCGTCGGTCGCCGCTTACGAAGGCCAGATCGGCCAGATCGCCTATTCGGCGTCGAAGGGCGGCGTCGTCGGCCTCACGCTGCCGGCCGCGCGCGATCTCGCCAGCCAGAAGATCCGCGTCAACACCATCGCGCCCGGCCTGTTCTTCACGCCGCTGCTGATGGGCCTCAACGAGGAGGCCCGCAAGAGCCTCGGCGCGCAAGTGCCGCATCCCTCGCGCCTCGGCGACGCCAACGAATACGGCATGCTCGCGGTGCACATCGTCGAGAACCCGATGCTCAACGGCGAGACCATCCGCCTCGACGGTGCCATCCGCATGGCGCCGCGGTAGGCTCTTCGTCCCTTCTCCCCTTGCGGGAGAAGGTGGCATAGGCGGCCTTCGGCCGCCGTTCTTAAGAACGCCGAAGCGAAGCTTCGGCTATGGCGCCGGATGAGGGGTTCTATCCACGATCTCATCTGTGGAGGCAGACCCCTCACCCAAGCGAACTCGTGGCTACCGACGTGCATGCCCTCTCCCACAAGGGGAGAGGGCGCAATAACCGCCAATCAAAGAGCGGATGCAGGAGCGCCCCATGTCCCAACCGCTGCTGATCGAGCATGACGACGGCGTCGACCGGGTGACGCTCAATCGTCCCGAACACCTCAACGCGCTCGATCCGGCGCTGATCGATGCGCTCAATACTTACTTCCAGGGCCTGCAGCGCAACCGAGATGCGCGTGTCGTGGTGCTGAAGGGGGCGGGCAAGAACTTTTGCGCTGGCCTCGACCTCAAGGCGGCGATGGCGCGCCGCGCCGGGCAGCAGGAGCCGCCGGGCGTAACCGAGTCGCTCGACTCGCAGCGGCGGATTGCCGACATCGTGATGCTGATGCGGCGCTGCCCGCAGCCGATCCTTTCGCTGGTGCAGGGTGCGGCCGCCGGCGGCGGCTTTGCGCTGGCGCTCGCCTCCGACATCCGCATCGCGACGAAATCGGCGCGGATGAACTGCGCCTTCATCAAGCTCGGTCTCGGCGGCTGCGATATCGGCACCAGCTATTTCCTGCCGCGCCTCGTCGGCGTGTCGGTGGCGTCCGAGCTGATCCTCACCGGACGTTTCATCGGCGCCGAACGCGCGCTTGCGGTCGGACTCGTCTCCGAGGTCGTCGACGACGATAAGCTCGACCAGGCGGCCGAACCTTATGTCGAGGCGATGATGACGGCCTCGCCCGTGGGGCTGCGGCTGTCAAAAGAATGCCTCAACATGAGCGTCGATGCGGGATCGCTGGAAGCGGCGATTGCGATGGAGGACCGCAACCAGGTCCTGTGCAGCCGCTCCGAGGAATTTTCGGAGGGCATCAGGGCCTTCCTTGAGAAGCGAAAGCCTGTCTATATCAAGCGCTGAACGAGAACGATCCGCAAAGGACGATAATTCCGGGAGACGCAAAATGAGTGGAAGCGCGGCGGCGGTGATGACGAAGCCCGCCTTTCGTAAGGTCGAATGGCTCGCGCGCGACATCGACGTCGAGCGTCGCGGCGACGGCGCGGTGGTGCTGAAGTCGCGCATTCCGCTTCAGGCCTACGAGACGCACATCCCGGCCTCGCTGGCGAAATGGGCGAGGGAAGCGCCCGAGCGCACCTGGCTGGCGCAGCGCGGCGGACCCAATCGCGAATGGCGCAAGGTGTCCTACGGCGAAGCCAAGCGCACCGTGGATGCGCTGACGCAGGCGCTGCTGAACCTCAAGCTCGACGGCCGGCCCGTCACCATCCTCTCCGGCAATTCGATCGAGCACGCGCTGATGACGCAGGCCGCGATGCAGGCGCGCGTCCCGGCGGCTCCCGTGTCGCCGGCCTACTCGCTGATGAGCCACGATCACGTCAAGCTGAAATACCTGTTCGATCTGGTCAGGCCGGCCGTGGTGATGGTGCAGGACGGCCCGACCTTCGAGAAAGCGTTGAAGGCGCTCGACCTCACCGGCGTCACCGTCGTTCACGTCGCGCGGCCCTGCGACGGCATCAAGAGCGTCAGCTTTGCCGAGCTTGCCGCGACGCCCGTGACCAAGGATGTTGACGCCTCGATCGCAAACATCACGCCGCAGACCGTCGGCAAGCTACTCTTCACCTCCGGCTCGACCGGCATGCCCAAGGCCGTCATCAACACGCAGGAGATGATGTGCGCCAATGCGGCGATGATGATGCAGGTGCGGCCGCGCGATCCGGGCGGCCCGATCTCGACCATGCTGGACTGGATGCCCTGGAACCACACCATGGGCGGCAATGCCGCGTTCCACCCGATCCTGGTCGACGGCGGCACGCTCTATATCGACGACGGAAGGCCGATGCCTGGCCAGTTCGAGGAGACGCTGCGCAATCTGCACGAGATCTCGCCGACCTACTACGCCAACGTGCCGGCCGGCTATGCCGCACTCGCGGCAGCGATGGAGAAGGACGACGTGCTCTGCCGCTCGTTCTTCAAGAACTTGTCGATCATGGCCTATGGCGGTGCGCGGCTGCCTGATGATCTCTACGACCGCATGCAGGCGCTCGCGGTGAAGACCACCGGCGAACGCATCGTGTTCTACACCGGCTGGGGCTCGACCGAGACGGCGCCGACCTCGACCGGCACCTATTGGGACACCGAGCGCGTTGGCCTGATCGGCCTGCCGTTCCCCGGGGTCGAATTGAAGATGGTGCCGTGCGGCTCGAAGTACGAGCTGCGCCTGCGCGGCGTCAACGTCACGCCCGGCTATTTCGGCCAGCCTGATCTCACGAAGAAGATGTTCGACGAGGAAGGGTTCTACTGCATCGGCGATGCCGGCATCTTCGTCGACGATGCCGATCCCGTTCAGGGCATCATTTTCGCCGGCCGCGTGGTGGAAGACTTCAAGCTCACCACCGGCACGTTCGTGCATGTCGGCTCGCTCCGCACCGATGCGATCGCGGCAGCGACGCCCGTGGTGCATGACGCGCTGGTCGCGGGACAGGATCGCGCCTTCATCGGGCTACTCGCATGGCCGAACCTGCACGCCTGCTGCCAGCTCGTCGGCAACCCCGATCTGAGCTTTGCGGATGCGATGAAGCATCCGGAGGTGATCGCCTGCTTCAGGCGCGGGCTGGAGACGCACAACAGGGAGTGCGAGGGCGCCAGCAGCCGCATCATCGCGCGCGCCATGCTGATGGTCGAGCCGCCCTCGATCGACGGCAACGAGCTCACCGACAAGGGCTACATCAACCAGCGCGCCGGCCTCGAACGTCGAGCGGCGTTGGTGGAGCGGCTCTATGCGGAGCGGCCGGATGAGGATGTGATCGTGCTGCGATGAATGCGCAACTTTCTCACCTCGTCATTCCGGGGCGCGACGAAGTCGCGAGCCCGGAATCCATAACCACCAGTCGGGGTTATGGATTCCGGGCCTGGCCCTTCGGGCCATCCCGGAATGACGGCGCAAATGAATGACGACGAAATAACAAAGGTAGCCCGCCATGAACTTCGATTTCTCCGACGACCAGAAACAGCTCCGCGACCAGGCGCGCAAATTCCTCGCCGAGAAGTGCTCGCCCAAGGCGGTGCGTGTCGTGCTCGACGGCAAGGCGACCTATGACAAGGAGCTCTGGAAGGGCCTCGCCGAGATGGGCTTTCTCGGCGTCGCGATCCCGGAAGAGTACGGCGGTGCGGGTGCCGGCCATCTTGAGCTCTGCGTGATCGCGGAGGAGATGGGCCGGGCCAACGCGCCGGTGCCGTTCTCCTCGACCGTGTATCTTGCCGCCGAAGCGCTGCTGATTGCAGGCAGCGATGCGCAGAAGAAAAAGTGGCTGCCGGCGATCGCCTCGGGCGAGGCGATCGGGACGCTGGCGCTGTTCGAGGGCAAGGGCAATCCGTCGCCAAAGAACGTCAAGCTCACGGCGGTGAATGGCGTGCTCAACGGCGTCAAGAAGCCGGTCGCCGATGGCACCATCGCCGACTTCGCGGTGGTTGCCGCGCGCACGGGATCGAGCGGACGCGAGAATGACATCTCGCTGTTCCTGGTCGACCTCAGGGCTGGTGGTGTCGAGATCAAGAGCCTCACCAATCTCGACCCGACCCGCGGGCAGGCCGAGATCAGTTTTAGGGATTGCAGGGTCGAGCCGCTGGGGGCTGCCGGCGAAGGCTGGAGCATTTTGACAGCGGTGCTCGACCGCGCCGCGGTGCTCTGCGCCTTCGAGCAGGTCGGTGGCGCCGACCGCGCGCTGGAGATGGGCCGCGACTACGCGCTCGACCGCATCGCCTTCGGCCGCCAGATCGGTTCGTTCCAGGCGGTCAAGCACATGCTCGCGGACATGTACGTCTCGGCGACGCTGGCGCGCTCCAACAGCTATTACGGCGCCTGGGCGCTCTCGACCAATGCGGCCGAATTGCCGGAGGCCGCGGCCGCCGCGCGCATCAGCGCGACGCAGGCGTTCCAGCACTGCGCCAAGAACAACATCCAGGTTCACGGCGGCATGGGTTTCACCTGGGAGTTCGACTGCCACATGTACTACCGCCGCGCCAACGCGATGGCGCTCGGCCTCGGCAGCCTGTCCTATTGGGAGGATCAGCTGATCGACCGCATGCGGAAGAAGAACGCGGCGTGATGTTATTCCGGGACGCCGCGAAGCGGCGAATCTCGATTTTGAGTCGGTAACCTCTGGATTCCGGGTTCGATGCTCCGCATCGCCCCGGAATGACGGAAGAGAGAAGAGACCATGAACTTCGACGACACCCCGCAGGAAGCCGAATTCCGCGCCACCGCGCGCGCCTGGATCGGCGCCAATGCGCCCAGGCAGTACGAGGAGGAGCTGCGCAAATCCTCGCTGGGCCGCACGCAGCTCAAGAATGCCAACATTCTGGAAGTGGCAAAGGCCTGGCAGAAGAAGAAAGCCGATGCCGGCTGGGCCTGTCTGCACTGGCCGAAGGAATATGGCGGCCGTGGCTCATCGCCGATCGAGCGCGTGATCTGGCAGCAGGAGGAGGGGCCGTTCGGCAAGCTCTCCCACATGTTCATCATCGGCCACGGCATGTGCGGGCCGACCATGATGGCGTTCGCGCGCGAGGAGCATAAGCGCAAATATCTGCCGCCGCTCGCGTCCGGCGAGAAGGTCTGGTGCCAGCTGTTCTCCGAGCCCGCCGGCGGCTCCGACGTCGCGGGTCTGCGCACGCGCGCGGAAAAGGATGGCGACGACTGGGTCATCAATGGCCAGAAGATCTGGACCTCAGGCGCGCATTATTCGGACTACGGCATCCTCCTGACCCGCACCGATCCGACCGTGCCCAAGCACAAGGGCCTCACCATGTTCTTCCTGGACATGAAGAGCCCGGGCGTCGAGGTGCGGCCGATCAAGCAGGCGAGCGGCGCCTCCGATTTCAACGAGGTCTATTTCACCAATGTGCGCATCCCCGACCATCAGCGTCTCGGCGAGGTCGGCGACGGCTGGAACGTCTCGCTGACCACGCTGATGAACGAACGCATGTCGATCGGTGCGGGCGTCTCGACCGGCTTTCCGGAGCTGTTCGAATATTGCTCGAGCCTGATGCTTGTGGACGGTCCCGCGATCGAGGACCGCGCGGTGCGCTCCAAGCTCGCCAACTGGGCGGTGAAGGCGAGCGGCCTGCGCTACACCAGCATGCGCGCGATCTCGGCACTGTCGAAAGGCGAGCGGCCAGGGCCCGAGAATTCCATCGGCAAGCTGGTGGCGGGCTCCATGATCCAGGATGTCGCGACCTACGCGTTGGATTTGCAGGGCGCCGCCGGCGTCGTCAGCGGTCCCGAGGATGCCGAGCTCGCCGGCCGCTTCCAGGCGATGCTGCTGCGCGCGCCGGGCACGCGTGTCGAAGGCGGCACGGACGAGATCATGCGCAACATCATCGCCGAGCGGGTGCTGGGCCTGCCCGGCGACATCCGTGTCGACAAGGACGTGCCGTTCAACAAGATCCCGACGAAGGGCAGGAATTAGCCGTCATTCCGGGGCGGCTCGAAGAGCCGAACTATGATGTGCAATTGCACATCTGAGAATCTCGAGATGTGTAGGTAACCTCTGGATTCCGGGTTCGCGCGTTGCGCGCCCCGGAATGACAAAAAGGGAAGCTCCATGAATTTCGACGATACGCCGCAGGAAGCCGCATTCCGCGAGACCGCGCGCAAATGGGTCGAGGCCAATGCGCCCAGGGAGTTGCATGCCGAGCTGTCAAAATCCTCGCTTGGCCGCATCCGGCTTGCGCACCACGACATCGTCGATGTCGGCAAGGCCTGGCAGAAGAAGAAGTTCGAGGGCAACTGGGCCTGCCTGCACTGGCCGAAGGACTATGGCGGCCGCGGCGCGACGCCGATCGAACGCGTGATCTGGCAGCAGGAGGAGGGCGTCTACGGCAAGCTGACGCAGCCGTTCCAGATCGGCGAGGGCATGTGCGGCCCGACCGTGATGGCCTTCGGCAGCGAGGACGCCAAGCGCCGGTACCTGCCGAAGCTCGCCTCGGGCGAGGAGATCTGGTGCCAGCTGTTCTCCGAGCCGGCCGCCGGCTCCGACGTTGCGGGCCTGCGCACCCGCGCGGAGAAGAAGGGCGACGATTGGGTCGTCAACGGCCAGAAGATCTGGACCTCGGGCGCGCATTATTCCGACTATGGCCTCCTGATCGCGCGCACCGATCCGAATGTGCCCAAGCACAAGGGTCTCACCATGTTCTTCCTGGACATGAAGAGCCCGGGCGTCGAGGTCCGTCCGATCAAGCAGGCCAACGGCATGCAGGAGTTCAACGAGGTCTATTTCACCGACGTCGTGATCCCTGACAGCCAGCGGCTGGGCGCGGTGGGCGAGGGCTGGAGCGTGTCGCTGACCACGCTGATGAACGAGCGCATGTCGATCGGCGCGCGGCTCGCAACCGGCGTGCCCGAGATGTTCGAGTTCTGCTCGAATCTGATGCTGGAGGACGGGCTCGCCATCGACGATCCCGCCGTGCGTTCCAAGCTTGCGAGCTGGGCGGTGAAATCGAGCGGGCTGAAATACACCAGCTACCGCGCGATCTCGGCGCTGTCGAAGGGCGAGCGGCCGGGCCCGGAAAACTCCATCGGCAAGCTGGTCTCGGGCATGATGCTCCAGGACATCGCGACCTACGCCATGGACCTGCAGGGCGCGGCCGGCGTTCTCACCGGCACGGACGAGGAGACGGTGCAGGGCCAGTTCCAGCAGATGCTGCTGTCCTCGCCCTCGATGCGCATCGCCGGCGGCACCGACGAGATCCTGCGCAACATCATCGCCGAGCGGGTGCTGGGATTGCCGGGCGATATCCGTGTCGATAAGGACGTGCCGTATAACAAGATCCCGACCAAGGGACGGTAGACGTCATTCCGGGGCGATGCGTAGCATCGAACCCGGAATCCCGAGATTGCGGATCGAGATTCCGGGTTCGCGCTTCGCGCGCCCCGGAATGACAGAAGAGAGAATTCCATGGACGCGAAAGCACCCAGCCACTCCACCCAAGACCGCATCGCCGTGCTCGAAGAGCTCCTCAACGAGCGCTACTCCGTCCGCGCCTTCCTGCCCAAGGAGGTCGACCGCGCCACCATCGAGCATGTGCTGACCACTGCGCAGCGCACGGCGTCATGGTGCAACAGCCAGCCCTGGCAGGTCATCATCGCCAGCGGCGCCGCCAAGGAGCGCTTTCGCCAGGCGATCTACAAGGAAGCTTCTGGCGGTCTCGGTGACGACTATGATTTCACCCCGCCGCGCGAATATGTCGGGGTCTATCTCGAACGCCGCCGCGAGAGCGGCTTCCAGCTCTACAACACGCTCGGCATCGCCCGCGGCGACAAGACGGCCTACGCCCGGCAGGCGCTGGAGAACTACAATTTCTTCGGCGCGCCGCATGTCGCGGTCATCCACACCAACGAGCCGCTCGGCATCTACGGTGCGATCGATTGCGGCGCCTATGTCTCGAACTTCATGCTGGCCGCCCAGGCGCTCGGGCTCGGCACCATTCCGCAGGCGGCGCTCGCGCGCCATTCCGGCCTGATCCGCCGCCATTTCAACCTGCCGGACGATCGCCGCGTCGTCTGCGGCATCTCGTTCGGCTATGCCGACCACGCCCACAAGGTCAACAGCTACCGCACCTCGCGCGCGAGCGTCGCCGATACCGTGACGTTGGTGGAGGAGTAACGGGGCGGTCCCAAGCGCGCCAACGCATGCGCGCACGAAGGCGGCCGCGGAAACGGCCGCCTTCGTCTCATCCCGGTTCGGTTGGCGCCGGTAGCTAGCCGCCGCTGCCGCCGATCACGGCGCGCACAGTCTCGTCAGGCCCGAAATCCTCGGCGCCGTCGACATAGAGCAGTGCGGCGAGCTTCGAACGCGCGCGATTGACGCGGCTCTTGATGGTGCCGACCGCACAGCCGCAGATCGAGGCCGCGTCCTCATAGGAGAAGCCGGAGGCGCCGACCAGGATCAAGGCTTCACGCTGGTCCTGCGGAAGCTTGTCGAGGGCGGTGCGAAACTCCTCGAACTCGAGATGCGCGTTCTGCGACGGCTGCGTCTTCAGCGTCTTGGCGTAGTTGCCCTCGGCATCCTCGACCTCCCGCCGCCGCTTGCGATAGTCGGAGCGGAACAGATTGCGCAGGATCGTGAACAGCCACGCCGGCAGGTTGGAGCCGGGCTGGAACGAGTCGATGTTGGCAAGCGCGCGAAGCAGCGTCTCCTGCACCAAATCATCGGCGCGGTCCGCATTGCCGCTGAGCGAAATGGCGAAGGCGCGTAGACTAGGCACGGCCGCCAGGATGTCGTTACGCAGGGAGTCCGTGAGAGGCATTAATCCCTCCCATTGTTGTTGTCGTTGGATCCGCCCTCATTTTCCACGTGGGGTGTCGCTCCCTGTGCATCAAGCTTCTTGATCAGTTCTGCGAACCGATCCGGAACCCCCTGCCGCACCACGTCATCGTACATGGCGCGCAGCTGATGCCCGATCCGGGATTGGATCTCCGGAGTGAGCCCTCCCTTGCCGGGGGTCGTGCTTTTGCTGGCTTGAGACTTGAGATCTTTCATGACCTGTTCCACGTTTCCCCGAGTTAAGTGACTGCAAAATCGAGAATTTTTCTCAACCGGGAGCCGTTCCCTGGTTAGGCACAATGCGACGTAAGAGAAAAAGTTCCGTCCGCGGCGGAACTTTTCTTGGCCCGAGGCGTAGTCAGCCAGCAGGGGAACCCGGGCCCCCCGCGTAACGCCTGGACCTCGAAGGTTTGGCCCGAAGATGAATGGAGTGGGGATGTCCCGTTCACAGCTTGTTGCTGAGCACTTGCCGTTGTTGCGCAGGTACGCGCGCGCCCTGACGGGCAGCCAGGCCTCCGGTGACGCCTATGTCGCAGCCATGTTGGAAGCGATGCTGGGGGATCCGTCGGTGCTCGACGAGAGCCACGGACCGCGCGCCGGCCTGTTTCGGCTATTCACCCAGATCTGGAATTCAGTCTCCGTCAACGATGACGCCGAGGTGACCACTCTGCCGATGCCGCCCGAGCGGCGGCTGTCGAACATCACGCCGCTGCCGCGGCAGGCCTTCCTGCTGCTTTCGCTGGAAGGCTTCTCGGAAGAGGAAGTCGCTTTCATTCTCGGCACCGATGTCGCGGAGACGCGGCGGCTCGCGGACACCGCCGGGCGCGAAATGGCGGCCGAGATCGCCACCGACGTGCTGATCATCGAGGACGAGACTTTCATCGCCATGGACCTCGAAAGCCTGGTGAAGAATCTCGGCCACAACGTCGTGGGCGTTGCCCGCACCCATGCCGATGCGGTGGCGCTGGCCAAGAACAAGCGGCCCGGCCTGATCCTCGCCGACATCCAGCTCGCCGACGGCTCGTCGGGCCTGGATGCCGTCAACGAATTGCTGCGCACCTTCGAGGTGCCGGTGGTGTTCATCACCGCGTACCCTGAGCGCTTCCTCACCGGCGAGCGCCCCGAGCCGGCATTCCTGATCTCAAAACCGTTCCAGCCGGCGATGGTGTCGGCGGTGGCGAGCCAGGCGCTGTTCTTCCAGCGCAACTCGCGCAACCGCACGCCGAAGGCGCCGGCGGCGTAAGGAAGCTGACTTCGAAACGAGGACGGCGCGCTGCAAGGCACGCCGTCTTTTGTTTTGCATGGACTTTCGTTCAGCAGCCTCGGCAGACGCTGTTGAGCTTGGTCTTCAACTTGGCTTCGTCCTCGACCCACGACGATGCATTGGACTGTCCTTTGGGCATGGTCCCATCCAAAGTCATGAGGACGGTGACTCTCTGGAGGTCGTCGTTCGCCTCGGGAGGTGGCTTCGGAAACGGCGCTGCTCTTTCCACCATCGCAAGGGCTGCCGTATCGAGCAGTCGGGAGCCCGTGCTTTCGACGAGCGCGCGCGAAATCAATTTGCCCGAACGGTCGACCACGAATGTGACGCCAGCGTCGCCTCTCTGGCCAATTGCTCCCGGAGGAAACCCTCTGTTGCGCCAGACATGCTCGGTCACCGCTTTTCGCCAGGTAGCCATGGCATCGGGTACGGTGGAAGCGGGAACCGGTGCGACTGTCACCAATCCCGAGGGCGGTATCTGGAATTGACGTCCACTGAAAACGATCGGCACGGTGAAAGAGAACGAAGGCTCTGTCAGCTCCGCAGGAGCCTCCGGAAACGGTTGAGCACGCTCGACGATCGCAAGCGCAGCAGCATCGAGCGGTGGCGAGCCGGTGCTCTCCACTAACGTTCGCGAGATCAGTTTACCGGACCGGTCCATGACGAACGTAACCTTGGCCTCACCGGTTTGACCCATTGCGGCGGGCGGAAATTGCGTTCTGCTCGCGATGTGCGCCCGCAGCCGCATCTTCCAGGCCTTGACGTTGTCGTTCGGCGCGTCGGTCTGTGCGTGGGACGGGAAAGCTGTCAGCAATCCGAGAAGTGCGGCCAGCAAGGGGAATTTCATCGGCATCGGTGCGGATACTAGTCGCGGTATGGTTGATTGCAAGTCATACTGCTCGCATCGCGCTTGTCGCGCTGCGGTCGATTCGAATAGCGGCAAAGCTTCGCCTGCTTGACGACGGCCAAATTGACCCGTTGGTGCATCGGGGCAATGACAGCCCATCAGGACCTAGCCGTCAGGAGATTTGCTTATGGACCAGCAGCTGCTCGATCGCCTCACCATCCGCGATCTCGTCGAGAACTGGGCGGTGTGGCGCGACGCCGGGGACTGGGAGCGCTTTGCCACGGTCTGGCATGACGAGGGCTGGATGTCCGCCACCTGGTTTCAGGGCCCGGCGCGCGATTTCATGCGTGTCAGCCAGGAGGGCTTCGCCAGGGGCGTGCGCATCCTGCATTTCCTCGGCGGCACCAGCATCGACCTGTCCGGTGAGCGGGCCATCGCGCAGACCAAGATGACGATCTCGCAGCGGGCCCTGGTGCACGACGTGCTCTGCGACGTCGTCTGCACCGGACGCTTCTACGATTTCCTGGAGAAGCGGCAGGACCAATCAGGTATTGGCAAATGGGGCATCGTCCGCCGCCAGCCGATCTACGAGAAGGACCGGATCGATCCGGTCGACCCCGCCGCGACGCTTCAGCTTGACCAGAAGGCGCTGGCTGCGTTGCCCGAAGGCTATCGCCATCTCGCCTACATGCAGGAGCTGATCGGCTACAAGGTCAAGCGCGATATGCCCGGCCTGACCGGGCCGGAGGTCGAGAAGCTCTACGGTGAGGGACGGAAGTGGCTGGCCGGGAAGGCGAAGTGAGTCGCAGGTCGAAGTGAGCCCCAGATAAAAGTAAGGCGCGACTGGCATCACCACAGTCGCGCCCTACGTCGCCGGCTTATGGGGCAGGGGGGAATAGCCGGCTGCTGAGACGACTCGCAGATGCTGGAGTCGTTCCAAGGGTTGCGAAATATTTTGCACGACCTTCGGCCTTTCTCGCACACGGTTAAGTGATCGTAACGGCCGAGAACTCCCGATCCTCCCCTCGCGTTGTTCCCGCGATCGCCATGGGGCGAGGGATTGACAGCCATGTCACAGATTCAAAAGGTATTTTTGGGCGCCGTCGCGATTGCCGCAACGCTCGGTGCCGTGCAACTGGCCTCCGGCCACGATCTGGCCGACCGCTGGCAGGCGGTCGCCGACAAGCCGAGCCAGGCTCCCAGCCACAACATCGATCGTGCCGGCAAGACCGACCGGCTTGCCGAGCTCAAGCCGGCGCCGGTTCCCACCCGCACCGTGTCGATGCGGCTCAACGACCTCGCCGATACGTCGGTGCTGATGCGGGTCCCCGCGGTGATCGAGACCGGCAACGCCAAGCCGCCGGTGCTGCTCCAGAACCAAAAGCAGAACCAGAGGCAGGGCCGCAACAAGCCGACGATCGCCTGCGAGCCGATGGTCAGCTCCCTGACCGAGGTCGCCAAGCTGCTGCAGCCCGGCCGCTGTGTGACCTGATCGCCCGTTGGCGGAAGGTCGGCTCCGGCGCGGGCGGACGCCGGCCCCTCACATCCTCTTGATCCGCTGTCGCGTCGCGTTATATCCCGGCTTTCCCTTTTGATTGACCGGGTAAACGCATGACGACGTCAGATACGGCCGCGCATACGCAGCCTTTCCAGGCCGAGGTTTCCGAGCTCCTGCACCTGATGGTGCACTCCGTCTATTCGGAGACCGATATCTTTCTGCGCGAGCTCGTCTCCAACGCCTCCGATGCCTGCGACAAGCTGCGCTACGAGGCGATTGCAAGTCCGGCGCTGCTGGGCGAGGGCGACGCGCTCAAGATCCGCATCATCCCGAACAAGCAGGCCACGACGCTCACGATCGCCGACAACGGCATCGGCATGGAGCGGCAGGAGCTGATCGACCATCTCGGCACCATCGCCCGCTCCGGCACCAAGGCGTTCGTGTCCAAGCTGAAGGAGGCCAAGGACGGTCTCGGCCTGATCGGCCAGTTCGGCGTCGGCTTCTATTCGGCCTTCATGGTCGCCGAGAAGATCGTCGTGATCAGCCGCCGCGCCGGTGAGAGCGACGTCTGGTCCTGGACGTCTTCCGGCGGCTCCGGCTTCGAGATCGCTCGCGCCGGCGATGAGGACGCGGCACGGGTGGCGCGTGGCACCGAGATCGTCCTGCACCTCAAGGACGATGCCAAGAAATATCTCGAGACCTACGAGATCGAGCGCGTCGTCGGGGCCTATTCCGACAACATCCTGTTCCCGATCGAGCTCGTGCCGGAAGAGGGCGAGCCGCGCCAGATCAACTCGGCGAGCGCGCTGTGGCAGCGCTCGAAGTCCGAGCTTTCGGCGGAGGACTACAAGAAGGCCTATCAGCAGATCGCCTCCGCCTTCGACGATCCCGCCATGACGCTGCACTATCGGGCCGAGGGTCGCTATTCCTACGCCGTGCTGCTGTTCGCGCCGTCGACCAAGCCGTTCGACCTGTTCGAGCCGAACCGCAAGGGTCGGGTCAAGCTCTATGTCCGCCGCGTCTTCATCACCGACGATGCCGACCTGCTGCCGGGCTATCTGCGCTTCATCCGCGGCGTCGTCGACAGCGAGGATCTTCCGCTCAACATCTCCCGAGAGATGCTGCAAAACAATCCGCAGCTCGCGCAGATCCGGAAAGCCGTGGCGACCCGCGTCGTATCCGAGCTGGAAAGCCTTGCCGCCAAGGATGCCGAGAATTTCGCCAAGATCTGGGACGCCTTCGGCGCGGTGCTGAAGGAAGGCATCTACGAGGATTTCGAGCGCCGCGAAAAGCTGCTCGCATTGTCGCGCTTCACCACGACGTCGGGCGAGAAGCGTTCGCTCAAGGACGTCATCGCCGATTTCAAGCCGAACCAGACCGAGATCTACTATCTCGTCGGCGACAGCGTCGAGCGGCTGAAGTCCAATCCGCGGCTGGAGGCGGCGGCCGCGCGCGGCATCGAGGTGCTGCTGCTGTCCGATCCCGTCGACGCCTTCTGGACCTCGATGCCTACCGAGTTCGACGGCAAGCCGCTGAAGTCGCTGAGCCAGGGCGATCTCAATCTCGACCTGATTCCGCGCGTCGACGCGACGGACGAGGCGAAGAAGGACGAGCCGGCCGCTGACGAGGCCGCCACCATCGCCGTGATCAAGGCCGCGCTCGGCGAGCGCGTCGGCGACGTCAAGGCCTCGACGCGCCTCACCAGCTCCGCCTCCTGCCTCGTCGCCGACGGCCAGGGTCCGAGCCGCGAGCTCGAGCGCATCCTGTCGCAGCAGAACCGCGGCATGAAGACCAAGCCGATCCTGGAGATCAATCTGCGTCATCCGCTGGTCGCGGCGATCGCCAGGGCCGAGGCGGGCGCGAAAGCCGTCGACGATCTCAGCCTGCTCCTGCTCGAACAGGCGCAGATCCTGGACGGCGAATTGCCGGAAGACCCGGCGGCATTTGCGGCGAGACTGAACCGGCTGGTGCTGCAGGGGCTCGGCGGCTAGCGCCGCTTGGCGCGCTGCTTTGTGCAGCGCACTCTGCTCACCATGGTGTTATCTGTCTTCGGGAATGGTCGCGAGCTGCGTGGTGTTATGCCATATGAAACCATCGGCATCAGCTTCGCCGAGCCACCGATTTGAGGATTTCCCCATGCGCCTGCCGTTCCTGACCCTCACCGCGATATTCACGCTGCTGGGCGCGGCCGATGCCAGCGCGCAGAGGTACGATCCGGCCTATCCCGTATGCATGCACCGCTGGGTCGGCGGCGGCGGCGGCTTGGGTGGCGGGGGTGGCGACTATTATGACTGCTCCTTCACCTCGTTGGAGCAGTGCCGTGCCACGGCGTCGGGCCTTGCGGCGACCTGCGACCTCAATCCCTATTACGCCTTCAACCAACAGCCGCCGCCCCGCCGCCGTTACAAGAAGGTGCACTAAAGCGCGATGAGATGAGGATGAATCATCATCGCGCTTTAGGTTGTTGTTTGAGCATGATCTTTTCGGAAAACCGCTTCGCACTTTTCCGGATCATGCTCTAGCGATCCCGGACGCACCCCGGGGACATTCTGCATTCATCGCGCTTTCGGTCTGATCACGCGCGTCGGTGCGTTGCCGGCGGCCGCGAGGGTGGCTGCGTGGTTGTCGCGCCCGCAAGAATCGCTCCAAAGCCGCGCTGATTCCGCCGGCTTGGTCAGGGGCGACGACAGTTAATCTGCTCCTAACCGGGTTTTACCTTGTCTCTTAACACCTGGGCAGGACGCGCAGTCTAAGCTGTCGGAACCAGCAAAGACGTTCCGAAAGAATGAACGGCATGACGACCGGTGTCATCGAGCAGCCGAAAACCGCGCGCGCGCCTTCGGCTTCAAAGATCTGGCTGAAGGCGATCGAGCTCACCGCGCGGATCGAGACGCTGCCGGGCCGCCTGTTCGCCGATGTCATCGACGATTGGGCGCAGCGCCAGCCTGATCGTGTCGCGCTGATCGCAGACGAAACGACTCTCGCCTACGGAGGCCTGTCGAAGCGGATCAACCGCTATGCGCGGTGGGCGCGCTCGGCCGGCGTGGCCAAGGGCGACACCGTCGCCCTGATCATGCCGAACGGCATCGACTATGTCGCGGCCTGGCTCGGCATCAGCCGCGTCGGAGGTGTGGTCGCGCTGCTCAATACCAAGCTGGTGGGACAATCGCTCGCGCATTGCCTCGACGTCGCCAAGCTCTCGCATATCATCGTTGCGCATGAGCTGGCAGAGATGCTGGAAAGCGCCACGCCGCATCTGAAGACGCAGGCCAAGATCTGGACGCATGGCGATGCCCGCAGCGAACGCGCCATCGACGTCGCGCTTGCCGCGCTTGACGATAGCCCGCTTTCGCCCGACGAGCACGGGGACGTCACCATCGACGACCGTGCGCTGCTGATCTACACCTCCGGCACCACCGGCCTGCCGAAAGCCGCCAGCATCAGCCATCGGCGTATCCTCAACTGGGGTTTTTGGTTTGCCGGCCTCACCGGCGCGAGCCCGCAGGACCGGCTCTATGACTGCCTGCCGCTGTTCCACTCGGTCGGCGGCATCGTCGCGCCGTGCAGCATGCTCGCTGCCGGCGGCTCGCTGGTGATCGCGGAAAAATTCTCGGCTTCGAACTTCTGGTCCGACATCGTGCGGCATGACTGCACGCTGTTCCAGTACATCGGCGAGCTCTGCCGCTATCTGCTCAAGGCGCCGCCGTCGGAATATGAGAACCGGCATCGTCTGCGGCTCGTCTGCGGCAATGGCCTGCGCGGCGACATCTGGGAAGATTTTCAGGCGCGCTTTGCCATTCCCCGCATCCTCGAATTTTATGCTGCGACGGAAGGCAATTTCTCGCTGTTCAACGTCGAGGGGCAGCCGGGCGCGATCGGCCGCATTCCCCCGCTGCTCGCGCATCGCTTTCCCGCGAGCCTCGTCAAGCTTGACCCGGATAGTGGTGCGCCGCTGCGCAATGAAGAGGGTTTTTGCCTCGCCTGTGCCCGCGGCGAGCCCGGCGAAGCGATCGGCCGCATCGGCACCGCGGACCAGGGCGGCGGCCGTTTCGAGGGCTATACCGACGCCGGCGAGACGGAGAGGAAGATTCTTCGCGACGTTTTCGCCAAGGGCGATGCCTGGTTTCGCACCGGCGATCTGATGCGGCTCGACGACAAGGGCTTCTTCCATTTCGTCGACCGCATCGGCGACACCTTCCGCTGGAAGGGCGAGAACGTCGCGACCTCGGAAGTCAACGACGCGGTGCGCGATTTCACCGGCGTGATCGATGCCACCACCTACGGCGTCAGCGTTCCCGGCGCCGACGGCCGTGCCGGCATGAGTGCGGTTGTCGTGAATGAGGGCTTTGACATCGAAGCGCTGCCGGCGCACCTCGCGCAGCGCCTGCCGGCCTATGCCCGTCCCGTCTTCATCCGCATCTCGCGCGAGCTCGATGCGACCGAGACCTTCAAGCAGAAGAAGGCAGATCTCGCGCGCGAGGGCTTTGATCCCGGCAAGATTGCCGATCCTCTGTACGTGGCGGACCCGAGATCCGGCGCCTACGTGGAGCTCGATTTCCAGACCTATACGCAAGTTAACGACGGCACGATCAGGCTGTGACACCGCGAAAATCCAGAGATAGGTCCAATTTTATCTGAATTGTCCAAGAAGCCATTTACTTCTGTCGGGTAAACAAGCGGCCATGGGGAGGCGGTCATCAAGAGCCGCCGCAACGAACGATCGATAACAAGAGCGAGCAAGCCATGTCGGTACGGTCTAAGGTCATTGAGGCGATCCAGCAGATCGCCAAAGAGCAGCACGTCACGCTTCCGGAACTGTCGGACGATCTGTCCCTGCATGAGACGGGCTTCGACTCGCTCGCTTTCGCAATTCTTGTCGCACGCCTCGAGGACGAGACCGGCGTCGATCCCTTCACCATTTCCGAGGACGCAGCGTTCCCCGCCACGGTGGGCGATTTCGTGCGGGCCTACGAAAATGTCCCCGCGTGAGATCTTTGCGCTCCGCGACCATCTTGGCGCGGAGCTGAAGGGCCGCACGCTGTCGGACGCGCACGATGTCGTGTCGCTGACCGACATTCTGTCGCAAACCGTGCTGGGCGGCCGCCTGCACGAGCTGTCAGGCCGCGCGGTGCTGCTGAAATTGTCCGATCAGCTCCGGTCGGGCCTTGCCATGATCGAGCTCGACGGCATCGCCCGTCGCATGCTGCTGTGTCCGCCGGATCTCAACCCGGCGCATCTCGACGTGCTGATCGCGGATGCCGGGATCGATGCCGTCGTGACTGACGAGCCGGATCGCTGGGCGGGCTCGGGCATCGCCCTGATCGTCACCGCACAATTGCCGCTTCAAGCCACCGCTCCGGCGAAGACGGAGCGCGCCACGGAATGGCTGATGCTCACCTCGGGCACGTCGGGCGTGCCGAAAATCGCCGGCCATACGCTGGAGGCGCTGACCGGCGTGATCGTCGCCGAAGGTCCCGCGCGCGGGCCTGTGCCGGTATGGGCGACGTTCTACGACATTCGCCGCTATGGCGGTCTGCAAATCTTCCTCCGCGCCATCCTCTCCGGCGGCTCGATGGTGCTGTCCGATCCGCATGAAGCGCTGGGCGATCACGTCACGCGGCTGAACGCGCGCGGCGTTTCCCACATCTCCGGCACGCCATCGCACTGGCGCAAGCTGCTGATGAGCGGTTCGGCAACGCAGTTTGCGCCGCGCTACGTCCGCCTCTCCGGCGAGATCGCCGATCAGGCGGTGCTGGACGGGCTGAAGGTGGCGTTTCCGAATTCGTCCATCGGCCATGCCTATGCCTCGACCGAGGCCGGCGTCGGCTTCGCCGTCAATGACGGGCTCGAAGGCTTTCCGGCCGACTATCTCGGCAACCGCAGCGGCGTCGAGATGAAGGTCGTCGACGGCTCGCTGCGTATCCGCTCGACGCGCACCGCGCACGCATATATCGGCCGCAACGCCGCCGCTCTCGCTGATGCGGACGGATTTGTCGACAGCGGCGACATCGTCGAGTTGCGGGGCGACCGCTATTATTTCGTCGGCCGCCGCGGCGGCATCATCAATATCGGTGGGCTGAAGGTTCACCCTGAAGAGATCGAGGCGGTGATCAACCGCCATGCCGATGTACGGATGTCGCGGGCGAAGTCGCGGCGCAGCCCGATCACCGGCGGCATCGTCGTGGCCGACGTGATCCTCGCCGACGGCACCGATCCGGGACGGGCAAAGGAGATCCGCGACCAGATCCTGGACCAGTGCCGAGCGCAGCTTGCCTCGCACAAGGTGCCGGCGGTGATCCGCTTCGTCGAGGCGCTCGACGTCACCCCGGCCGGAAAACTGGCGCGCACCGATGCATAATGTCCTCGTCACCGGCGGCAGCCGTGGTATCGGCCTTGCGATTGCAAGGCGCCTCGTCGACGCCGGCTACAACGTGATTGCAGCCGCTCGGCGCGAGAGCGACGAGCTCAAGGCGGCGATTGCCGGGTCCGAGGGGCGTCTGCATTTTCGCGCCTGCGATCTCGCGGTGATCGACGCGATCCCGGCTTTCGCCAAACTCGTGCGCGACGAGTTCGGCCCGATCTACGGCCTCGTCAACAATGCCGGCCTCGGCACCGAAGGCCTGCTCGCGACCATGCACAATTCGGAGATCGAGGCGCTGGTGCAGCTCAACGTGCTGTCGCCGATCATCCTCACCAAATACGTCGCGCGTCAGATGATGGCCGATGGCGCAGGGCGCATCATCAACATCTCATCCATCATCGCCACCACCGGCTATAACGGCCTCTCGGTCTATGGTGCGACCAAGGCCGCCGCCACCGGCTTCACCCGTTCGCTCGCGCGCGAGGTCGGAAAACTCGGCATCACCGTGAACGCGATCGCGCCGGGTTTCATCGACACCGAGCTCACGCATAATCTCTCAGACGAGGGGCGCAAGCGCATCGCCGGTCGCAGCGCGCTGCGCCGTTTGCCGGAGACCGATGACGTCGCGCGCATGGCGGAATATCTCCTGGGCGAGGGCGGCCGCAACGTCACCGGCACTGTGTTCACGATCGACGCGGGGAATACGGCGTAGCGGAACCTCGCCGCGATGCACGAGTTGATCTGGCTCAATTTGAATTCACTGGATTTGATCGTAAGATGCCCAGCAATCGGTTGGGTTACGTCAATCGATCTGCCCTAATCGACAGGGAGCAGTCCATGACCGCTTCGAACCTGGGCCGGACGTCAGCAGAGCAGTCTCGCGCGAAGCCCGACGATGTCCCTTGCCAGCCGATGTCGCATCAGAATTCCGGCGATCACGGCCATGAAATGTATCCGCAGCAATTCGTGCGGCTGGTCGGCTGTCACGATGTCCCCGCATCGGCGGTGCGCAAGCGTCAGGACGAGAAGCTGCATTAGAACGTTTTCGAGCGAAGTGGATACGCGGTTCGCGCAAAGAAAACGCATCAAAACTCTGGCTGCTCACGTCCGATGCTTCGGCAGGTCGATCCGCTGGTGTGAAAATTCCGGTGGCCCCTCGGTGAGGCGGCGGATGCGGCGCTCGCGTTCGTCGGCCGGCAATGCTGGATCGAGCAGGCGCTCGATCTCGTGCACCGCGATGTCTTCGATCTGGGTGGCATCCGGGGCGACCGGATGCGTGGCTGCCGGTCCGGCAGGCGCGATCTTCAGCCCCAATTCGACGAGCTTGCAGATGGCCTCGGAGCGCGACAGGCGGTGGGCTTCAGCCCAGGCATCGACGGCTGCGGTCACCCTTTCCGGCATCTTCACCGCGCTGATTGCGTCGAGGCCCGTCTGCCGGCTGACGGATGACGTCGAGTCCTTGTTGCCGAAGTCGGACACTTCGATGATCCCGCGCAATCATTTTCGATAAATCAAGAGTAAACACGATTTGCAGCGGGCTGTTTGATGCCGATCAATGACGAACTGCGGCATTGCAGCGCGCTGCGATCTTGTTGTCCGGGTCCATTTCGGCCAATGATCGGGACGTCGCGCAGGGCCGGTCGGCGAACCCGGATCGATCCTGCCGCGTATCTGTTGCGCAGCGCGCCTCCCAACCCATCCGGCATCATCCGATGACATCAGGCGAATCCTTCTACGGCGGCATTCCGGTCTTCCGCGGTTTCACCAGCCTGATGGATCCGGTGCTGTATTCGCCGCTGCCGGACGACTGGAGCATCGGTGTTGCCGACATCGTCGATTCCACCAAGGCCATCGCGGCGCAGCGCTACAAGGCGGTCAACATGGCCGGCGCCGCCGTAATCGCGGCGGTGACGAACGCGTTGGAGGGGCGCGAATTCCCCTTCGTGTTCGGGGGCGACGGTGCGAGCTTTGCGGTCGCGCCCGGCGATCTCGGTCGTGCCCGCGAGGCCCTGGCCGCGACCACGACCTGGGTGCGGGAAGATCTCGATCTCAGCATGCGCGTCGCGCTGGTGCCGATGAGCGCCATCCGGGCGCAGGGGCTCGACGTGCGCGTCGCGCGCTTCGGTCCGTCGGCCAATTTGTCCTATGCGATGTTCTCCGGCGGCGGGCTCGCCTTCGCCGACGCCGCGATGAAGCGTGGCGAGTTCGCGGTCGCCCCGGCGCCCGACGGCACGCAGCCCGATCTCTCCGGCCTGTCCTGCCGCTTCGAGGTGATGCCGGCCTCGCGCGGACTGATCCTGTCGGTGCTGGTGATGCCGGCGCGCGGCGCCGATCCGCATGCCTTCCGCAAGGTGATCGAGGATATCATCCACCTCGTCGAGCGCAGTCCGGATGGCGGCCGTCCGGTGCCGGCGCAGGGACCGCCGCTGAAATGGCCGCCGCAGGGGCTGGACTATGAGGCCCGCACCAGGCGCGGAGGCCCACTGCTCGCACGCCGCGCCAGCGTGCTGGCCTATACGCTGTTCGTCTATCTGATCATGCGTTTTGATCTCAAGGTCGGCGGCTTCGTGCCCGATCTCTACAGGCGTCAGGTGGTCGAGAACTCCGACTTCAGGAAATATGACGACGGCCTGCGCATGATCCTCGACTGCACGCCGGAGCTCGAGCGCGCCCTGAGCGACCGTCTGGCGGCGGCCGCGCGCGCCGGCATCGTCCGCTATGGCCTCTACCCGCAGGACGCCGCGATGATGACCTGCTTCACGCCATCGGCGCTGCGCAGCGACCACGTGCATTTCATAGACGGCGCGCGGGGCGGCTACGCCTCGGCGGCAACGGCGCTGAAGGCGATGGTGGCGGCCGCGACTTAATGTCCCGCGCGCGTCCAGGTCTCGCCGCCGCAGAGGGCGCCGACGCAGCCTTCGACCCGCAGCGAATCCGCGCCCGTGACGCTGATGCTGCTCGCGTAGGTGCTGCCGTCGTCGGCATTGTAGATCTGGCCCGACCATTTGCTCGGACCCGACGGCTGCATGCCACTGAACAATGGCAGGCCGATCATCGGGCGTCTGGCGAGGGCGGGATTGGGGTTCTTGCTGTCGGTCGCGGGCTGGCCGGTCGCGGTGTCGTGGGGCTCACGCAGCCAGACGATCACGCCGCAAAGGCCGCCGCCGCACTTGCTGATCTTCACGCGGGCATCGCCTGCCTGGGTGAGCCAGGTGCCGTCGGCGCTCTGCGCATGCGCTGCGGTCGCGCCAAACAGCGCAGCCAGGAGGGCGGAGAGAATCACGAATCTGCTGAACATGGACAGTGCCCCAAATGGAGGCGCCTCCATAGCAGCCCGGCAGGATAGTGCAACGCTGGATGGAATCACATTCCCGCGCTCATTTGCCCCAGTACCGACGTCCGACCGGTCGCTCAGGGCTCACCAGGGCAGGCCGCAGAGGTCAATCGTGCCCAGCGTCGGCGCACGGACGACGTCGAAGACGTAAGGCGCCATGTAGTCGAAGCGGATTCGTCCCTCCGGCTGTTCGCAATAGACCTCGCCCGTGAAGGGTTGCCATTTGCGGGCCTCGTAGAACGCAAAATTGTGCGGCTCGCAGAACAGCAGCCCGAAGCGGACCGCCTCGTTGGCGCGCAAGGTGTGCATGGCGGCGTCGATCGCCATGGTCGCATAGCCGCGGCCGCGACGGTCCTCGCGGGTGCAGACGCCGCCGAGGCCGCCGACATGCACCTTGCGTCCGTTCCAGGTGATGGTGCGGAAATAGATGCCGACATGGCAGACGAGCCCGTCCTCGGGCGTCTCGATCAGCACGCGAAGGTCGGGGTTGGCCCATTTGACGTGACCCCAGGACAGCTTCTCGACGATGTGCGGTCCCCAGACCCCATGAAGCAGCGGCTTCGCAATCGGCCACGAGGCGCCGCCGTTCAAGATGTCAATCTCGATGCTCATCGCTCTCTCTTCTTCGCATCTCTGCGCCGTGGTGCGTTCGTTCCGCCATAAGCGCCTCAAAGGCAAGGATATTTTGCGGCGAACCGCCAGCCCGGTTGAGACGCCCACATCGCTGCGGCGAAGTTGTGCAATCGGGTCACGCCGTGGCATCACGCATATTCGCAATTTGGCGGTATTTAACGACGCAGGAACCTTCTATAAGGGGTGACCGTTAGAACTCGTTCCCACCAGTTGCGGACAAGAACCCATGACCTTTACGCTGCCCCCACTCCCTTACGCCTATGACGCCCTCGGCCAGTATATGTCGAAGGAGACGCTGGAATATCATCACGACAAGCATCATCAGGCCTACGTCACCAACGGCAACAACGCGCTCAAGGGGACCGAATGGGAAGGCAAGTCCCTTGAGGAGATCGTCAAGGGCTCGTTCGGCAAGAACCCCGCGGTGTTCAACAATGCCGGCCAGCACTACAACCACATCCACTTCTGGAGCTGGATGAAGCCGAATGGCGGCGGCACCAAGCTGCCCGGCAAGCTCGAGAAGAAGATCAACGAGGACCTCGGCGGCTTCGAGAAGTTCAAGACCGACTTCCAGGCGGCCGGCGTCGGCCAGTTCGGCTCCGGCTGGTGCTGGCTCCAGGTCAAGAACGGCAAGCTCGAGATCTCCAAGACCCCGAACGGCGAGAATCCGCTGGTGCATGGCGCCACCCCGATCCTCGGCTGCGACGTCTGGGAGCACTCCTACTACATCGACTATCGCAACCGCCGTCCGGACTATCTGAAGGCGTTCGTCGAGAACCTCGTGAACTGGGAATACGTCGAGTCCCTGTTCGACAAGGCTTAAGAATTTACTCGGTCATTCCGGGGCGCCCGAAGGGCGAACCCGGTATCTCGAGATTCCGGGTTCGATGCTGCGCATCGCCCCGGAATGACAACCAGGGCGGTCGCGTGCGCGGCCGCCTTTTTTGCTGTGCGGAATTCGATTGCCGCCAGCATGGGCCTGCGCGACGCGCGCATCGCTTCCGCTATCGAACTGTTTGCATCGTGTGGTCGCCGCCCTTAATCAGGACGGGCATCCCCTTCGAGCCGACCCGAGCCCGTTGTCAGAATCTTCCCCGAGAGAGCCGGCGCCTGCCGAGGACGCGGAGTCCGAGCCGCGGCCGGGGCGCGTGCGCAAGCCGATCGGCTGGTCGACCATCATCATCGCGGTCCTAGTGGCGGTGAGCGCGGGTCTGGTCTGGCGGCGTGACGGCACCGCCGGTGTTCTCGACATTCTCACCCACGACCTCTCGCTGTTCGGCGGCATCCTGCCGCGCGTGCTTGCCGGCTGCCTGCTTGGCGCGCTCATCTCGGAAATCCTGCCGCACGAGAAAGTCTCGCGCTCGCTCGGGCCGAAATCCGGCCTGATGGGTCTTCTGATCGGCACCGCCTTCGGTGCGATCCTGCCCGGCGGGCCCTTCACCGCCTATCCGGTGGCGAGCGCGCTGCTCGCGGTCGGCGCCGATTTCGGCGCCACCATCGCCATGGTCGTGAGCTGGACGCTGATCGGCTACGGCCGGGCGGTGGCCTGGGAAATCCCGATCATGGGCACCGACTTCACGCTGTGGCGGATCGTGATCTCGCTGCCGCTGCCGGTGCTGGCCGGCGCGCTCGGCCGCTTCGTCTATGTCCGGCTCTATCCGAAGCCGGCGATGAAGGACGACGAGACGTGAGCGCCGCGCTCCTGATCGACATCCTGCTCTGGGGCTCCGTGCTTGGCGTCGGGCTGATTGCCTTCCGCCGCGGCCCTGCAGTGTTCAAGGCTTCGCTGCGCGAAGGCTCGATGGACTTCATCAACATCGTGCCGCGGATCGCGCTGGGGGTGATCGGCTCCGGCTACATCGCCGCCATCATCCCGCAGGAGGTGATCACCGGCTGGCTCGGCCCGGACAGCGGCTGGCTCGGGGTTGCGTCCGCCGTGGTCGCCGGCGCCGCCACCCCGGGCGGGCCGGTGATCGGCTTCTCCATCGGCACGGTGGCGCTGAAGTCGGGCGGCGGGGTGCCGCAGGTGGTCGCCTATGTCGTCGCCTGGGCCCTGTTCGCGTTCCAGCGGGTGATCCTGTGGGAAATCCCGTTCATGCCGGCCCGTTTCGTCTGGTTCCGCTGCGCGGTGTCGGTGCCGTTCCCGTTCGTGGCCGCGGCCATCGCGATGGTGATCGGCAGGCCGTGAGAGGTTGAAAATCTTGGACGTCATTCCGGGGCGGCTCAAAGAGCCGAACCCGGAATCTCGAGATTCCGGGTCTGGTCCTTCGGACCATCCCGGAATGACAACTGGGGTCGTGGACAGCCGTAATGTTATAATATAACGTCCTTGCATGGTTCCCGCCGCGTCTCACGCCCGTCACCACGACCATTCCCAAGGTCATTCCCATGACCACGGCCATTCGCACGGTCACGACCACACCCATGCCCATGTCCATGATGCGGCTTCGCCGCATCCGGTCCAGGCGGCGCCGTGGTCGATCCTGCGCATGACCATGGCGGGACGGCTCACGGCCGCGCTCGCCGTCTGCGCCGTGCTCTGGGGCATGGTCTTTCTGGCGATGAGGTGACCATGGCGGCGCTGCATTTTCACAATGTCACGCTCGGCTATGACCGGCATCCGGCCGTGCACCATCTCAGCGGTGAGGTTGCACCCGGCGCGTTGGTCGCCGTGATCGGCCCGAACGGCGCCGGCAAGTCGACGCTGCTGCGCGGCATCGTCGGCATCCTGAGGCCGCTCGACGGCAGCATCCATCTCGGCGGGCTCGACAGCAGGGACGTCGCCTATCTGCCGCAAAGCGCGGAGATCGACCGCAGCTTCCCGATCTCGGTGTTCGATTTCGTCGGCACCGGGCTGTGGCGCGGGACCGGCCTGTTCGGCGGCATCGGCAAGGCTGCGCGCGGAAAAATCCTTCATGCGATCGCGGCCGTGGGCCTCAGCGGCTTCGAGAACCGCCCGATCGGCACGCTCTCGGGCGGGCAGATGCAGCGGGTGCTGTTCGCGCGCGTGCTGCTCCAGGACGCGAGCCTGATCGTGCTCGACGAGCCCTTCAATGCCATCGACAGCAAGACCACGGCCGATCTCCTGGCACTGGTGCAGCACTGGCACCGCGAGGGCCGCAGCGTGCTGGCGGCGCTGCATGACCTGGAGATGGTGCGCAGCCATTTCACCGAGACGCTGGTGCTGGCGCGCGGCCCCGTGGCCTGGGGGCCGACGGCGGAGGTGCTGACGCCGGAAAACCTGATGGTCGCGATGCGCATGTGCGCAGCTTTCGACGACAGCGCCACGGCCTGCGCGGCCGACAATGGACGATCGCAGGCGGCGTGATAACAGATGCTCCATGACGCGCTGATCGGCCCGTTCACCGAATTCGAGTTCATGCGGCGGGCGCTTGCCGCTGTGATCGCGCTGTCGCTCGCCGGTGCGCCGATCGGCGTGTTCCTGATGCTGCGGCGGATGAGCCTCGTTGGCGACGCCATGGCGCACGCGATCCTGCCCGGCGCGGCGGTCGGCTTCCTGCTCTCCGGCCTCAATCTGTTTGCGATGACGGCCGGCGGCCTGATCGCCGGCTTTGCGGTCGCGATCCTGGCCGGCGTGGTCGCGCGCTCGACGGGGCTGAAGGAGGACGCGTCGCTCGCCACCTTCTATCTGGCCTCGCTGGCGCTCGGCGTCACCATCGTCTCGATCAAGGGCACCAATATCGACCTGCTCCACGTGCTGTTCGGCAACATCCTCGCGATGGACGACCAGACGCTGCTGGTGGTCGCCTTCAACGCCACGGTGACGCTGCTCGTGCTCGCGGTGATCTACCGCCCGCTGGTGATCGAGAGTGTCGATCCCCTGTTCCTGCGCACCGTGAGCCGGGCCGGCGGGCCTGCGCACCTCGCCTTCCTCGCGCTCGTCGTCATCAACCTCGTCAATGGCTTTCAGGCGCTCGGCACGCTGCTGGCGGTCGGCCTGATGATCCTGCCGGCCGGCATCGCGCGATTCTGGTCGCGCGATCTCACCGCGATGATCTGCATCGCGGTCATTGCCGCAGCCGTCTCGGGTTATGCCGGCCTCGTGCTGTCGTTCCAGACCCGCGTGCCGTCGGGCCCTGCGATCATCCTTGTGGCGGCCGCGCTCTACGTCGTCTCGGTCCTGTTCGGCCGCGTCGGCGGTATCGTCCGGCAGCTGTTTCCCGGCCGCCATCTGGAAGCGTGACGATGCGGCTCATCCTGCTTTGTGTGCTGTTGCTGATCGCCACGCCGCTGCACGCCGGGGAGCGCCTCAATGTGGTCGCGAGCTTCTCGATCCTTTCCGATTTCGTCCGCAATGTCGGCGGTGATCGCGTCAACCTGACGACGCTGGTTGGCGCCGACAGTGACGTCCACGTCTACACACCGGCACCAAGCGATGCGAAGCGGATCGCGGACGCAAAGCTCGTCATCGTCAACGGGCTCGGACTCGAGGGGTGGCTGCCGCGGCTCGTGCAATCCGCGGGAAGCAAGGCGCAAGTGGTCACCGCGAGCACCGGTATCGTGCCGCTCAAGCTCGGCTCCGGCGCGGACCCGCATGCCTGGCAGTCCGTCCCCAACGTCAAGATCTATGTGACCAATATCGCCAATGCACTGGCCGCCGCCGCTCCGGAAGATGCGGATGTCTTCCGCGCCCAGGCCAAAGCCTATCTGGAAAAGCTCGAAACGATCGACCGCGAGGTGCGCGAGGCCGTGGCAAAAATCCCACCTGAGCGGCGCAAGGTGATCTCGACCCATGACGCCTTCGGCTATTTCGCCGCCGAATACGGCGTCCAGTTCATCGCCCCCCTGGGAGTCTCCACGGAGACCGAGCCCAGCGCGCGGGACATCGCAGCGATCATCGGCCAGATCAAGGCCGCGAGGATCCCGGCGGTGTTCCTGGAAAATATCAGCGACGACCGGCTGATCCGGCGGATCGCGGCGGAGACCGGGGCAAAGATCGGCGGGACCCTGATTTCGGACGGTTTGACCGGCGAAAAGGGGCCTGCCCCCACTTACATTGATATGGTCAGGCACAATATAAAGGCCCTGACCAGCGCGCTTGACCATTAGGGCAGGGGCCACCCAGCCTTGCGTCGCGCGAAAAGCCCGAAGTCCGGAGTTATTATGTCTGAAGCGACCTCTCAGAAAATTCCCGTGACCGTCCTGACCGGCTATCTCGGTGCCGGCAAGACCACGCTCTTGAACCGCATCCTGTCGGAAAACCACGGCAAGAAATACGCCGTCATCGTCAACGAATTCGGCGAGATCGGCATCGACAACGACCTCATCATCGGCGCCGATGAGGAAGTGTTCGAAATGAACAACGGCTGCATCTGCTGCACCGTGCGCGGCGACCTCGTTCGCATCATGGACGGCTTGATGAAGCGCAAGGGCAAGTTCGACGCCATCATCGTCGAGACCACGGGGCTGGCCGATCCGGCGCCGGTGGCCCAGACCTTCTTCGTCGACGAGGACGTGCAGAAGAACGCGCGGCTCGATGCGGTTGTGACGGTGGCGGACGCAAAGTGGCTGTCCGACCGTCTGAAGGATGCGCCCGAGGCCAAGAACCAGATCGCCTTCGCAGATGTCATCGTGCTGAACAAGACCGACCTCGTCTCCAAGGGCGAGCTCTCCGAGGTCGAGGCCCGCATCCGCGGCATCAACCCCTATGCGAAGCTGCATCGCACCGAGCGCTGCTCGGTGGCGCTCGCCGACGTGCTCGACCGCGGCGCATTCGACCTCGACCGCATCCTCGACATCGAGCCGGATTTCCTGGAGGCCGACGATCATGACCACGACCATGATCATCACCATCACGGCCACGATCATCATCACCACCATGATCACGGCCATGGCCTGAAGCACTATCACGACGAGGACATGCAGTCGCTGTCGCTCAAGACCGACAAGCCGCTCGATCCCAACGTGTTCATGCCTTGGCTCCAGAACCTGGTGCAGATCGAGGGTGGCAAGATCCTGCGCTCCAAGGGCATCCTCGCCTTCCACGACGACGACGACCGTTACGTCTTCCAGGGCGTCCACATGATGCTGGAGGGCAACCACCAGCGGAAGTGGAAGGAGGGCGAGCCGCGCGAGAGCCGTCTCGTCTTCATTGGCCGCGAATTGCCGGAAGAGGCTATCCGCAAAGGCTTCGAGAGCTGCATCGTCTCGTGATGACTGAGTTTACGCCGCCTCCCGATTCCGCCTCGATCGTCTCCGTCACCGACCGCGTCAAGCCGCTTGCGCTCGGCATGGGCGTGACGTCGGTACATTTCCTCGGCCCCCGCGCCGCCTTCGTCGGCGGCGAGGAGAACGTCGCGCTGGTCGACGCCAAGGGCGAGATCACCACGGTCGCCGTCCACAGCGGCGGCATTCTCTCGACGGCCTCCGACGGCAAGCGCCTCGTCATGGGCGGCGACGACGGCAAGGTCGTGTCGCTCGACGCCAAGGGCGAGGTGACGCTGCTCGCCACCGACCCCAAGCGGCGCTGGATCGATGCGGTGGCGCTGCATGCGGACGGCGCCTATGCCTGGTCGGCCGGCAAGACGGCCTTCGTCAAGAGCGGCAAGACCGAGGAGAAGTCGCTTGAGGTGCCCTCGACCGTCGGCGGTCTTGCCTTCGCGCCGAAGGGCCTGCGGCTTGCGATCGCGCACTACAATGGGGCGACGTTGTGGTTTCCCAACATGGCGGGATCGGCTGAATTCCTGCCCTGGGCCGGTTCGCATCACGGCGTCACCTTCAGTCCCGACAACAAATTCCTGGTCACCGCGATGCACGAGCCGGCGCTGCATGGCTGGCGGCTCGCCGACAACAGGCACATGCGCATGACCGGCTATCCCGGCCGCGTCCGCTCGATGTCCTGGAGCGCGGGCGGCAAGGCGCTGGCGACGTCAGGCGCGGACACAGTGATCCTGTGGCCGTTCGCCAGCAAGGACGGCCCGATGGGCAAGGAGCCCGCGATGCTCGCGCCGCTCCAGGCCCGCGTGTCGGTGGTCGTCTGCCATCCGAAGAACGACATCCTCGCCGCCGGCTACAGCGACGGCACCGTGCTGATGGTGCGGCTGGAGGACGGCGCCGAGATACTGGTCCGCCGCAACGGCACGCCGCCGGTTGCCGCGCTCGCCTGGAACGCCAAGGGCACACTGCTGGCGTTCGCCGATGAAAATGGTGACGGCGGATTGCTGGAGCTGTGAGGCGCGTTGTTTTCCAACGGCCTCTCCGCGTTATGTTAATTTTTTGTTAACTCGTAACATAACCGACAAGCAGCCCCTGTAGGGTCGCAGATGTAGAGAGCGCGGCGCGCAATTTCGAATTGCCGCCGCACGATTAATCGCGCCTGGCGCCGGCCTCTCCGGCGTCGGAGTGCGAATCGAATCCTTGCATCAAAGCGCCACCTCAGGGAATTCCCATGCCAAGCATCCCCGTTCTTCCGACGCTCGTCAGCATCACGGGCACCGATCCGTCGTCGACCGACGCTGCGGTCGTGCACTACACCGTCACCTTTTCGAAGCCGGTGTCCGGCGTCACGGTCGACCAGTTCACCCTCGCGACGACGGGTGGCATCAGCGGTGCGGGCATCACCGACATCACGCCGGTGGCCGGCAGCAACGGCGCGAGCTACACGGTTACGGTGAATACCGGTTCGGGGAGCGGTTCGCTGGGGCTGCAACTGACCGGCACCCATGTGCACGATTCCAGCGGCACCTATATCGGACCTTTCCAGTCGGAAACCGCGTTGGGCAGTTCCGCCCGCTTCAGCCTGGTCGATTCGACGGCGGTCGGCGACGTGAACGGGGACGGCGCGCTGGATCTGGTGGTTCTGCGATCCGGCAGCACCTTCAGTTACTCATATGAAGTCAAGATCAACGACGGCACCGGCCATTTCACCTCTACGACGGTTGCCGGAGCTTCGGAGTTTCCGTCATCCGCTGCATTGGCTGACGTCAACGGCGACGGGAAGCTCGACCTGCTGGTCTCGATCTATCAGACGTTTTCGGTGAGTGTCAGGCTCGGCAACGGCAACGGCACGTTCGGCGCGGTGACGAAGTATACGGCTGGCGGTTTCATCAGTGCGGTCGGTGACTTCAACGGCGATGGCAAGACCGACGTCCTCCTCAGGACCGACAGCAACGTCTCGGTCCTTCCCGGCGACGGCAACGGCGGTTTTGGAACGGCTATCTTCACGAGCCTGCCCACGAGCGCCTATCCCGTTACGACCGGCGATTTCAACGGTGACGGCAAGCTCGATCTGGTGACGCGGAATAATTCCGACTCGGCGGTCAACATGTGGCTCGGCAACGGCGACGGCACGTTCCAGTCGCCGACCCAGGTCGGAAGCGCGTCGGCGACCTTCATCAAGGGCGACTTCAACGGCGACGGCAAGCTCGATCTTGCATTCGCAACGGGCACCTCGGTCGCCGTTGCGCTCGGCAACGGCGACGGCACCTTTGCATCGACGCAGACCTTCCAGACACCGGCGAGCGTCAAATCCATGGCCGCCGCCGACGTCAACGGCGATGGAAAATCCGACATCGTCGTCGTCGGGACCAACAGCACGCTGTCGTCGTTCTACAGCCGCGGCGACGGCACGTTTGGTCCTGCCGGGACGGTGCCGCTGGACTCGAGCACCGGCAGCGTGACGGTAGCCGATCTGAACGGAGACGGGAAATCCGACGTGGTCGTCGAATACAGCACGAGCAGCAGCTTTCCCGGCGAGGACATCCTGCTCACCGCACCCGATCCGACCACAACGGTATATACGATTAATCGCGCGTTGCCGCCGACGGCCATCATCGATGCGGACGTGACACCGGGCTCGGACGGCAACAACTACATCAACGCGGCGCACTTCCACGGCGGGGCGACGACCCTGACCGGCATCGGCAATGCCGGAGACACCATCACGGTGACCAACGCCGGCGACAATTCCGTCGTTGGCGTCGCTACTGTCGGCAGCAACGGCAGCTGGAGCCTCGGCGTCTCCGGCCTCCAGGACGGCTCGCCCTACAGCTACGTAGCGACCGCAACGGACGCGCAGGGCCACAGCGTGTCCGGGCCGGCCTTCACGTTCAAGGTCGATGCCAGCGCGCCTGTCCTCGCGATCACGGGCATCGCGAACCATGACTCCACGTCCAACCTCATCGACATCCAGGGGACGCTCGATCTCGCCGACGCGCCGGCCACGCTGACGGTGTCGTTCGGCACGACCGATATCGCTGTTAACAGCACCGACGGCACCTGGCACCTGGACAGCAAGTTTCCGGCAGCCGGACTCTCCTATGTGACGGCCCGCCTGCGCGACGCAGCCGGCAATACCGGTGTGTCGCAGGCCATCCCGTTGCTCTACGGCTATACGATGACCAATGGCATCTCGCTGACGAACGCGATCGTCGTGGCGGCTCCATCGGTTGCCTTCACCCCGAGCGTCGTCGTCGGCAGCAGCGCGACCCTGGTCGCGGCCACCGTTCTTCGCAACGGCGTCGAAGAGGATTACGGCATTTCGACCGGATCGGTGGTCAAGAGCGGCGGCATACAGCGCGTCTTCGGCGTCGGCACAACTGCCGCGACGATCGAAGCTGGCGGCTATCAGGACATCCGCGATCGCGGCATCGCGACCGATACCGTCCTGTACGGCTCCCAGTATGTCTACTCGCGCGGAACCGCGGCTCACACCACCGTCAAGGCGGGAGCCAACCAATTCGTCGCCAGCGGCGGCCATGCAACCGGCACGGTGATCGAGCTCTCGGGCATTTCGCAGATCGCCGCTGGTGCAGACGAGCACGGCGCGACCATCCTCGGCACGCAATATCTCAACGGCAGCAGCTCCGGCGCGACCATCGGCGCCGGCGGCGTCCAGTACGACTACGGCGCCTCGAGCGCCGCGCTGGTCCAGAGCGGCGGCATCCAGCACGTTTATCAGAACGGCAGTGCCGAAGGCACCACCATTGCGGCGGGCGGCTACCAGGACGTCTACCATGGCACGGTCACCAACACCGTTGTCGACGGTGACCAGCAGGTGCTCGCCGATGGCACGGCCGACGGCACCACGATCAATGCCGGCGGCCGGCAGTATGTCGGTTCGGGCGGGGCGACCACCGATACGACCATCGCAGCCGGCGGTTTCCAGTATGTCGACGTTGGGGCGACCGACAGCAGCGCGGTCATCAATGGCGGCTGGCAGTACGTCGCGGGCTCTGCGAGCGGCGCGACCGTCAGCGGTCGCGGCGAGCAGGACGTTGGCGCCGGCGGCACGGCGGCGAACACGCATCTGGATGGCGGCACCGAGCATGTCTATGCCGGCGGCCTCGCCCAGAACGTCGATTTCGACGGCTCGGCCGGCTCGACCCTGGTGCTCGACGCCCCAGTGGGCCTTACCGGCACGATCGCCAATTTCGGCGCTGACGACTACATCGACTTCCGCAACACCGTGATCAGCAGTGTCGATGTCGACAGCGCGAACAATCTGACGGTCACGACCGACGGCGGCCAGAGCTACTCCTGGGCGCTGCTCGGACAGTATGCGGCCTCGTCCTTCGTGCTGGCGTCTGACGGCAACGGCGGCACGGCGCTGAGCTACGTGCCGCAGCAGCAGACGCTGCTCGCGGCCGCTCACTGAGGACTGGCAACCAACACGAGCGGGCACCGGCTTCCACAGCCGGTGCCCGTTCAAATTGACCTCGGCGGGACTCTCGCATAGATCGTCTGTCACCGTTGCGAGGGGTCATGCGGTTTCTGACGACATTCCAGCTTGCCGATTTTGCGGACACGCTGATCAGCCTGTTCACGGCGTTTGTGCTGGGCACGCTGATCGGCGCCGAGCGGCAGTACCGCCAGCGCACCGCGGGCCTGCGCACCAACGTCCTGGTCGCGGTCGGCGCCGCCGCCTTCGTCGATCTCGCCATGCATCTGACCGGTGCCGACGGCTCGGTGAGGGTGATCTCCTACGTCGTCTCGGGCATCGGCTTTCTCGGCGCCGGCGTCATCATGAAGCAGGGCATGGACGTGCGCGGGCTCAACACCGCGGCGACACTGTGGGCCTCGGCCGCCGTCGGCTCCTGCGCCGGCGCCGACATGGTCGCGCAGGCTGTGGCGCTGACCGTGTTCATCATCGCCGGCAACACGCTGCTGCGCCCTCTGGTCAATGCCATCAACCGCATCCCCCTCAACGAGAAGGCGCTGGAGGCGACCTACTATTTCAAGCTCGCGGTGGCGGCCGACGCCCTGCCGGACATGCGCGACCGGCTCGTCGACAGGTTGGAGGCCGCGAAATATCCGGTCGCCGATATCGACGCGGTCGAGATCGGCGACGACATTCTGGAGATCGTCGCAAAGCTGGTAGCGACTGCGGTCGATCCGAACGAGCTGAACGCGGTGGCCACCGATTTGCAGCATTTGCCGGGCGTGCGCCACGCGACCTGGGAAGTCAGCACCACGGAGTGAATGCGGCGTTTTGGCGCGCAGCCGCATGGTTCCTCCCGCCGGGGACGGAACCGCCATGCGGCGATTTCGTTGATCCCGCGGACAAAGGCGGTGATCGACATGACCGGCCAGAATGACAAGCGCAGACTGAAGCTCGATCTGATGATCGCCTGTTCGCTGTTCGCAGCCGGCGTCGTGGTGTCAGGCATATCGATAGCCCAGATCCGGGCCCAGAACCGGATGCAGATGGTACAGGCGACGCCGCCGCTCCAGGGCACCCCGTCCGACGATCAAAGCAAGACGCCCGCGGAATCCAAGCCCGGCGGCGACCGGCCGACCACGCCGGCCCCCGAGCCTGCGCGCCCCGATCCGCAGACGCAGGGCGCGGCGGGTGCGGCCAAACCTGCATTGCCGCCGGCACCAGCGGAGAAGATCGCTCCGCCCATTGAGAAGAAGTAGGCTTTTCTCCGCCGTCATTCCGGGGCGCGACGTAGTCGCGAACTATGATGCGCAATTGCGCATCTGAGAATCCATTTACCCGCAGACTCTGCCGCCCGATGGATTCCGGGCTCGCGCTTCGCGCGCCCCGGAATGACGGGCGGGGAGAGGCGGCCCCTCACCGCACCAGAACATTCCGGAACTGCCAGGGATCGCTGGTGTCGATGTCTTCCGGAAACAGTCCCGGACGATCCGTCAGCGGCGTCCAGTCGGTGTAGAAACCCTTCACCGGGCCGAGATACGGCATCTGGATTTCCAAGAGACGATTGAAATCCATCTCGTCGGCTTCGACGATGCCTTCGTTCGGGTTTTCCAGCGCCCACACCATGCCGCCGAGCACGGCGGAGGTCACTTGCAGGCCGGTGGCGTTCTGATAGGGCGCCAGCTTGCGGGTCTCTTCGATGGAGAGCTGCGAGCCGTACCAGTAGGCATTGTTGTCATGGCCGAACAGCAGCACGCCGAGTTCGTCGATGCCATCGACGATTTCGTTCTCATCGAGAATGTGGTGCTTTTCCTGCATCTTCCCTGCGCGGCCGAACATTTCATGCAGCGACAGCACGGCGTCGTCGGCCGGATGATAGGCATAATGGCAGGTCGGCCGATAGATCGCCGTGCCCGATGCGTCGCGCACCGTGAAATAATCGGAGATCGAGATCGACTCGTTGTGGGTGACGAGGAAGCCATATTGCGCCCCGCGGGTCGGGCACCAGGTGCGCACGCGCGTGTTGGCGCCGGGCTGCATCAGATAGATGGCGGCGCCGCAGCCGGCTTCGTGGGTATGTGCATTCTCGGGCATCCATTTTTCGTGGGTGCCCCAACCGAGTTCGGACGGCTGCATGCCTTCCGACAGGAAACCTTCCACCGACCAGGTGTTGACGAAGACATCAGGCTCTTTCGGCGACTTGGAGCGCTGGGTGTCGCGTTCGGCGATGTGGATGCCCTTGATGCCAGCCTGCCGCATCAAATCCGCCCATTCGGCCTTGGTCTTCGGCTTGGGGGCATTGAGCTTCAGATCGGCGGCGACATTGAGGAGCGCCTGTTTGACGAAAAATGAGACCATGCCGGGATTGGCGCCACAGCAGGAGACGGCCGTCGTCGAGCCGGCGGGACGCGCCCTCTTGGCGGCCAGCGTCGCTTCGCGCAGGGCGTAGTTGGAGCGCGCTTCAGGGCCCTTCGACGAATCGAAATAGAAGCCGAGCCAAGGCTCGTTGACGGTGTCGATATAGAGAGCGCCGAGCTCGTTGCAGAGCTCCATGATGTCGGTGGAGCCGGTATCGACCGAGAGATTGACGCAAAAGCCCTGGCCGCCGCCTTCGGTCAGCAGCGGGGTCAGCAGCTCGCGATAATTGTCCTTGGTCACGCCCTTCTGGATGAAGCGTACATTGTGCTTCTCGCAATGCGCCTTGCGGCCCTCGTCCTTGGGGTCGATCACGGTGATGCGCGACTTGTCGTAATCGAGATGCCGCTCGATCATCGGCAACGTGCCTTTGCCGATGGAGCCGAAGCCGACCATGACGATGGGGCCGGTGATCTTCGCGTAGATCTGCGAGGGAGGGCTCATGGGATGGTTTCTCCGGAACGTGCTGGCGGACAATGGGTGAGGGGTGGATCAGGCGCTGCGGCGCTTGGCGGTGACTTCGATCTCGACCTTCATCTCGGGCTTGGCGAGGGCGGTGACGACCAGCAACGTCGCCGCCGGCCTGATGTTACCGAGAACCTCGCCGCAGACGGCGAAGTGGGCATCGATATAGCTAGCGTCGGTGACGTAGTAGGTCGCACGGACGATATCGGCCATCTCGAATCCGCCCTCCTTTAGGGCGGCTTCGATGGTCTTGAAGCAGTTGCGTGACTGGCTCGTGACATCGGCCGGCATCGTCATCGTCGTGTAGTCATAGCCGGTGGTTCCCGCGACGAAGGCGAAATCGCCGTCGATCACGGCGCGGCTGTAGCCGACGGTCTTCTCGAGCGGGGAGCCGGTGGAGATCAGGCGACGGGACATGATTTTGGACCTCGACTGAAAGGGAGTGTTTCGCGGGGTTAAAGGGCGTTTCCGGGGCCTGCGCAACCCCAAAGGAACGGGCTTAGTGCGGTGCGGGCGCGGCCGGGCGCTGCCGCGGGGCGCGGCTTCGGTCGTCGCCATCATGGCAATCCGTTAAGCCGCGTGCGCCTGGAGGGCGCGAACCGACCTCCGTTTGGGCAGGGCCGCGCCGGTCGGGACGATCATCCCCTCGGCGCCGTCGAGCGCACCTTCGGTGAATTCGATCGCCAGCAGGCGGTCGCGCTCGAACGGACCGGGCAGCGACAGCTTGCCGGTCTTCGCGGCCGCGAAGCCGAAGCGGGCGTAATAGGGGGCATCACCGAGCAGGATCACGGCGGCATGCCCGCGCGCCCGGGCGGCGGCCAGCGCTTGATGCATCAGCGCGGCGCCGATCCCGAGCTCGCGGAAGGCAGGGTCCACCGCCAGCGGTCCGAGGACCAGGGCGGGCCTGTCTCCGGCGCTGACGTGCCACAGCCGCACGGTTCCCACGAGCTTGCCCTCGCGCATCGCCGACAGGGCAAGGCCTGCGGCGGGCGCACGTCCGTCGCGCAGGCGCTGGCAGGTGCGGCCATGGCGGTTCTCGCCAAAGCAGGCATCGAGCAGCGCTTCGCGCATCGCGACATCGGCAGCGCGTTCCGCACGGATCGCGAACGGAGCGGCTTCCGAAGTGAGTGCAATTCGTGGCTTCCGAGGAGCAGTCATGGCGCGTCAGTCCCCGCTTGAACCGACGTGCGTGCAGCACGCCGGTCCAAGACGTCGTCAGAAATCGAAATGTCAGGGAGGAGCCGGCAAGCCGGCTCCCGGGTTCGTCAGGCCTCGGAAAGGAGGCGGATCAGATCTGGCAAATCAGATGTGATACGTCTTCAGCGGCGGGATGCCGTTGAACGCCACCGCCGAGTAGGTCGACGTATAGGCCCCGGTGCCTTCGATCAGCAGCTTGTCGCCGATCTCGAGCGTGACCGGAAGCGGATACGGGGTCTTCTCGTACAGCACGTCGGCGCTGTCGCAGGTCGGCCCCGCGAGCACGCACGGCGTCATGTCCGCCCCGTCATGCGGGGTGCGGATGGCGTAGCGGATCGACTCGTCCATGGTCTCGGCGAGACCGCCGAACTTGCCGATGTCGAGATAGACCCAGCGCACCTCGTCCTCGTCGCTCTTCTTCGAGATGAGCACGACCTCGGATTCGATGATGCCGGCGTTGCCCACCATGCCGCGGCCCGGCTCGATGATGGTCTCCGGAATCTGGTTGCCGAAGTGCTTGCGCAGCGCGCGGAAGATCGAGCGGCCGTAGGTGACGACCGGCGGCACGTCCTTCAGGTACTTGGTCGGGAAGCCGCCGCCCATGTTGACCATGGACAGGTTGATGCCGCGCTCGGCACAATCGCGGAACACCTGCGAGGCCATCGCCAGCGCACGGTCCCACGCCTTCACCTTGCGCTGCTGCGAGCCGACATGGAAGGAAATGCCGCACGGCTCCAGGCCCAGGCGCTTGGCGACGTCGAGCACCTCGACCGCCATCTCCGGATCGCAGCCGAACTTGCGCGACAGCGGCCATTCGGCGCCGGCGCAATCATAGAGGATGCGGCAGAACACCTTGGCGCCGGGAGCGGCGCGGGCGACCTTCTCGACCTCTGCGACGCAGTCGACCGCGAACAGACGAATGCCGAGCGCGAAGGCGCGCGCGATGTCGCGCTCCTTCTTGATCGTGTTGCCAAAGGAGATGCGGTCGGGCGTCGCGCCAGCGGCCAGCGCCATCTCGATCTCGGCGACCGTTGCGGTGTCGAAGCAGGAGCCCATGGAGGCGAGCAGGGACAGCACTTCCGGCGCCGGGTTCGCCTTCACGGCATAGAACACGCGGCTGTCGGGCAGCGCCTTGGCGAAGCTCTGGTAATTGTCACGCACGACCTCGAGGTCGACGACGAGGCACGGCTCGGTGTCGAGGCCATCCTTGCGGCGGTTGCGCAGGAATTCCTGGATTCGTTCGGTCATGGCACTCTCCAACGGTCCCAGCGACGGGATCCGCATCAACGTGACGTCGGATAAGAGTGCTCTGGCCACATCGCGCGATGGAGGCGCGTTGAGGCCAAAATACTCAAACCAGACTGTGCTGCCGTGGATTGGTTGGGAGAGATTCCCGCCCGCACACCTGGCAATGAAGGACAAGCCTTTTCAGTAGCCCGCGCCGGCGTTGGAATGCCGGTAGAGACCAAAAAAGCCCGATCCGTCGTTGCTTTAAGTCGCGTCCCCCGTTGAGAGCGGGGTGCGCCGGTTCGCCTCCGGCTGCCAGTCACGGTTGCAAAAAGTGAAGTCACCTTCGACAAGGCATCTCTTTGAGAGAGATGCTGGACGCTCCGGGTTTGCCTTCCGTCTTCTGGCTATGAGCCTTCCGACTTCTGCACTTCCGAAGAGCCCCTCGGCTTCTTCACCCCTTGGCGGCTGTCCGGCCTCTTGTCCGGATACCTACCGACTGACACACGACCACAGGCACGTGCGAAATTGGGCAAGACCGCACATAAGCGTTTTGAATCCGCTTCGCAAGAATTTTTTTAGGCTGAGGGCAGAATTGCCTAACACCTGCTTGCGCAGTGTTGCGCGAGCGACGCGGAAGATGAACGTGCGTTAAGTTTTTCGGAGCAGCGCGCGTCTCTCGCGCGCGCGAGAAGCGTCAGCGGCGCTTCGTGAAAGGTTCGACGCGCTGAGCTGCGCGGATGAACGCGGTCATCACCAGCACACCGAGCGCGAACAGCACGGCTTGCAGGATGTGCGCGCCCTGATCTCCCAGACCGAACAGGATCGCGAGCGCCCAGCCGCCGGCGAAGGCCGCGCCGAACACCTCGGCGCCGATCAGGATGGCGGCGCTGATGACGGTGATGACGCTCGGCCAGACGATCTGGCGGGAGGACGAGGCAGGCGCGTTCATGAGCTCAGGAGTCCCTAGGTCTTCGAGGGCCGCAATCTCCCCGAAAAGGCGGCCGGGAGCAAGGGCAAATGGCCCAAAAAAGCCCGATCGCGTGCTATAGCTGGCCCCAACAAATCAGCTCAAAAACCGGGACTTGTGATGTCAGAACCCCGCCAGATTACGGACACCGAGACCAACCCGCTGCTGAAGGCGTGGGTGACGCCGTTCTCAACCCCGCCCTTCGACGAGATCAAGCCGGAGCACTTCCTCCCTGCCTTCGAGCAGGCCTTCGCCGACCACTCCGCCGAGATCGCGGCGATCACCAACGATCCGGCGGCGCCCGACTTCGCCAACACCATCACGGCGCTGGAGCGCTCCGGCAAGCTGCTGAACAAGGTCGCGGCGGTCTTCTACGACCTCGTCTCGGCGCATTCGAATCCGGCCATCCTGGAGATCGACAAGGAGGTCTCCCTGCGGATGGCGCGGCACTGGAATCCGATCATGATGAACGCCGTGCTGTTTGGCCGCATCGCCCAGCTGCACGAGAACCGCACCGGTCTTGATCTCGCTCCGGAGCAGCGTCGCTTGCTGGAGCGCACCTACACCCGCTTCCACCGCGCCGGCGCCGGCCTCTCCGAGGAGGCCAAGACGCGGATGGCCGAGATCAACGAGAAGCTCGCCCAACTCGGCACCAGCTTCAGCCATCATCTGCTCGGCGACGAGCAGGAGTGGTTCATGGAGCTCGGGGAGGCGGACCGCCAGGGCCTGCCCGAGAGCTTCGTCGACGCGGCCAAGGCTGCGGCAGAAGAGCGCGGCATGGAAGGCAAGGCCATCGTGACGCTGTCGCGCTCCTCGGTCGAGCCGTTCCTGAAGAGCTCGGCCCGGCGTGACCTCCGCGAGAGGATCTACAAGGCCTTCACCGCGCGGGGTGACAACGGCAATGCCAACGACAACAACGGAACCATCGTCGAGATCCTGAAGCTGCGGGAAGAGAGCGCCAAGCTTTTGGGCTACCCGACCTTCGCCGCCTACCGGCTCGAGGACTCCATGGCCAAGACGCCGGATGCGGTGCGGGGCCTCCTGGAGCGGGTCTGGAAACCGGCAAGGGCGCGGGCGCTTGCCGACCGCGACGAGATGCAGGAGCTGATCACCGCCGAGGGCGGCAATTTCAGGCTGGCACCCTGGGACTGGCGTTACTACGCCGAAAAGCTCCGCCTCCAGCGCGCCAATTTCGACGATGCCGCGATCAAGCCGTATCTCACCCTCGACCACATGATCGCCGCCGCCTTCGACTGCGCGACGCGCCTGTTCGGCATCACCTTCGAGGAGCGCAAGGACGTGCCGGTCTGGCACCCGGACGTTCGGGTCTGGGAGGTGAGGGGGCCGGATGGCAAGCACAAGGCGCTGTTCTACGGCGACTACTACGCCCGGCCGTCGAAGCGCTCCGGCGCCTGGATGACCTCGCTGCGCGACCAGCAGAAGCTCGATGGCGAGATCGCCCCGGTCATCATCAATGTCTGCAACTTCGCCAAGGGAGCAGGCGGCGAGCCCGCGCTGCTCTCGCCCGACGACGCCCGCACGCTCTTTCACGAGTTCGGCCACGGCCTGCACGGCATGCTCTCCAACGTGACCTATCCGTCGCTGTCGGGCACCTCCGTGTTCACCGACTTCGTCGAGCTGCCCTCGCAGCTCTACGAGCACTGGCAGGAGCGGCCCGAGGTGCTGCAGCAGTTCGCCCGCCACTACCAGACCGGCGAGCCGCTGCCGGACGATCTGCTTCAGCGCTTCCTCGCCGCGCGAAAGTTCAACCAGGGCTTTGCCACGGTCGAGTTCGTCTCCTCGGCGCTGGTCGACCTCGAATTCCACACCCAGCCGGCCTCTGCCGCGCAGGATGTGCGGGCGTTCGAGAGACGCGAGCTGGAGAAGATCGGCATGCCCGAGGAGATCTCGCTGCGCCACCGGCCGACGCAATTTGGTCACATCTTCTCCGGCGACCACTATGCGGCCGGCTATTACAGCTACATGTGGTCGGAGGTGATGGACGCCGACGCCTTCGGCGCGTTCGAGGAGGCCGGCAACATCTTCGATCCTGCCGTGGCCAAGCGCCTGCACGACGACATCTACTCCTCAGGTGGATCGGTCGATCCGGAAGCCGCCTATGAGGCGTTCCGCGGCCGCCCGCCGGAGCCCGACGCGTTGCTCCGCCGCCGCGGCCTGCTCGACGACGCCGAGGCGGCCTGATGGGCATGCGCGCCCTTCTCGGCCTGCTGCTCGCCGCGTGCCTCACGCTCGCGGCGGGTCCGGCGCGCGCGCATCCGCATGTCTGGATCACCGCGACCAGCGAGCTGCTCTACGCACCTGACGGCAGCATCACCGGCGTCCGCCACGCCTGGACCTTCGACGACATGTTCTCGGCCTATGCGGTGCAGGGGCTCGAGGCCAAGACCAAGGGCGCCTTTACGCGCGAGGAGCTGACGCCGCTGGCGCAGACCAATGTCGAGTCGCTGAAGGAATACGCCTACTTCACCTTCGCGCGAGCGGACGGCAAGAAGGAGCGATTCCAGGAGCCGGTCGACTACTTCCTCGACTACAAGGATACGGTGCTGACCCTGCACTTCACGCTGCCGCTGAAGACCCCGGTCAAGCCGAAGCAACTGGTGCTCGAAGTGTTCGACCGCTCCTTCTTCATCGACTTCCAGATGGCCAAGGACAACCCGGTCAAGCTGGTCGGTGCGCCCGCCGGGTGCCAGATGAAGCTGGAGCGCCCGAACGACGGTACCGCGAGCGCCCAGAAGCTCAACGAGCAGACCTTCCTGAACGGCGAGAATTCCAATTTCGGCATGATGTTCGCCAACAAGATCACGGTGGATTGCCCTTGAAGCCGCAACTCTCCCCGCTCGCGCGCGGGCTGCTCGCCTGCGCTGTGGTTGTCGTCGTGCTGGGCGTCGCCGATGCCGCGCTCCACGATCTCTTCGCGCAAAACCCGTTCGGCGCCCCCCGCCCGGCGCAGGCGACCGAGCCCGAGGCGAGCGGCCTCATCGGCTGGCTCCTGGCCAAACAGTCGGAATTTTATCGCCAGATGTCCGCGACCATCCGCGCCGCCAAATCCGACGGCTCGGCGGTGTGGACCCTGCTTTTCATCTCGTTTGCCTACGGAATCTTCCACGCCGCCGGTCCCGGCCACGGCAAGGCGGTAATCGCCTCCTATCTCGTCGCCAATCGCGAGACCGCGCGGCGCGGCATCGCGCTGTCGTTTGCCTCGGCCCTGATGCAGTCGCTGGTGGCGATCCTGATCGTCGGCATCTCGGCCTGGATCCTGAACGCAACCGCCAGGACCATGTGCAAGGCGGAAGGCGTGATCGAGATCGCAAGCTACGCCCTGATCGCGCTGTTCGGCCTGCGGCTGGTCTGGGTCAAGGGCCGTACATTCATCCGCGCGCTCCAGGCGGCCCAGCCGGTGCCGGCGATGGCTGGCGTGCCGCATGACCATCATGATCACGATCATCACCATCATCATGATGCGCATGATCATCACGGCCACGATCATCATCACCACGGTCACAGCCACGACCACGCGCACGCCCATCACCACGCGCATGACCACGTCCACGACGAGCATTGCGGTCATTCCCATGGTCCCACACCGAGCGAACTCGCCGGTCCCGGCGGCTGGCGGCGCGGGTTTGCCGCGATCCTCACCGTCGGCATCCGCCCCTGCTCGGGCGCGATCCTGGTGCTGGTGTTCGCGCTGGCCCAGGGCCTGTTCTGGGCCGGCATCGCCGCAACCTTCCTGATGGGATTGGGCACGGCGATCACGGTCGCGGCCATCGCGGTCATCGCTGTCTCCGCCAAGGACATCGCGCAGCGCCTCAGCGCGGGGCGTGACGGCGGCGGCGCTCTGTTCATGCGCGGCATCGAATTCGGCGCCGCCGGCCTGGTGCTGCTGTTCGGCGTCGGCCTGTTGTTCGGCTACATCGCGGCGGAACGGACGACGTGCTTCTGACGCGAAAGCCTCGTAGCCCGGATGGAGCGAAGCGCAATCCGGGACGGTATCGCGGCGTGGAAGGTCCCCGGATTACGCTTCGCTCCATCCGGGCTACGCTCACACCGGCAAGAACCGCTTCAAGGCCGGCATGAAGAAGATTCCGAGATTGATCGCAAAGCCGATGCTCCAGAGGATCGAGCGCAGCGTCGGGCGGTTGCCGAGATAGGTCAGCACATAGGCGATCCGCACGATCAGGAACAGCGCCGCGAGCTCATCGATCAGGCGCTGCGGCGATTCCCGGAATTCGGCGAGCAGGACGGCGAAGGCGAAGAACGGGAACGTCTCGATGCCGTTCTGGTGTGCGCCGAGCGCACGCTGCGCGAGGGCGTCCCCGAAGAAGGCGGGATCGCGCGGCCGGGAATTGTCGAACGTGCGAAACCGGATCCATTTGATCGAGACGATCGTCGCAAGGTAAAGCAGCAGCGCTCCAAGGACGCACCATTCCGCGAGTGTCATCGGGCCCTCCCGCTTGGGTGCGACCCTAGCGAAATCGCCCTCATCTTGACAAGTTCGGTGCAACGCGCGACGCAACGGGTATCATGATGACCGTTGCCCCCATCGCGACCGCAACGCCCGCCGTCCGGTCCAGCCAGGTGCGCGTCGGCGTGCTCCTGATCAATCTCGGCACGCCGGATACGGCCGATGCGCCCGGCGTGCGGGTCTATCTCAAGGAGTTCCTCTCCGACGCCCGCGTCATCGAGGACCAGGGCCTGGTCTGGAAGCTGGTGCTGAACGGGATCATCCTGCGGAAGCGGCCGCGCACCAAGGCGCTCGACTACCGCAAGATCTGGAACACCGAGCGGAACGAGTCGCCGCTGAAGACCATCACGCGCTCGCAAGCCGACAAGCTCGCTGCCGCATTGTCGGACCGCGCGCATGTCGTCGTGGACTGGGCGATGCGCTACGGCAATCCGTCGATCAAGGCCGGCATCGATGCGCTGATTGCGAAAGGCTGCGACCGCATCCTCGCCGTCCCGCTCTATCCGCAATATTCCGCCTCGACCTCGGCGACGGTCTGCGACGAGGTGTTTCGCGTGCTCGCCTGCCTGCGCAACCAGCCGACATTGCGGGTGACGCCGCCTTACTACGAGGACGCGGCCTATATCGAGGCGCTCGCGGGTTCGATCGAGGCGCATCTGGCGAGCCTTCCCTTCAAGCCGGAGCTGATCGTCGCCTCCTTCCACGGCATGCCGAAATCCTATGTCGACAAGGGCGATCCCTATCAGCAGCACTGCATCGCCACCACCGCGGCGCTGCGCCGCCGGCTCGGCATGGACGAGACGAAGCTGCTGCTGACCTTCCAGTCGCGCTTCGGCAATGACGAGTGGCTGCAGCCCTACACCGACAAGACCATGGAGCGGCTGGCGAAAGAAGGCGTGCGCCGCATCGCGGTGGTGACGCCGGGCTTTGCCGCGGACTGCCTGGAGACGCTGGAGGAGATCGCGCAAGAGAATGCCGAGATCTTCAAGCACAATGGTGGCGCGCAGTTTTCCGCGATCCCCTGCCTCAACGACAGCGAGCCCGGCATGGATGTGATCCGTACCCTGGTGCTGCGCGAGCTCCAGGGCTGGATTTGATGGCTCGTCCCATGAACCGCCGCGAACTCCTGGCGCTTCTTGGGACGATCACCGCGCTGCCGTCCTCGGCGCTGGCGCAACAGCCGAACGCGACGCGCAGGCTCGGCGTGCTTTCGGTCACGGCCGCCGATGACGCGATCGGGCAGACGCGCAGCGCCATCCTGGTCGAGGCGCTCGCCGGCCACGGCTGGAAGGAGCACGACAATCTCAGGATCGACTGGCGCAGCGGCGCCGGCGACCGGGCGCGGATCGCGCGGCTCGCGGACGAATTGATCGCGCTCAAGCCCGACATCCTGCTCGCCGTCGGCACCCCCTCGGTGGAGGAGCTGCGCCAGCGCACCGCGACGATCCCGATCGTGTTCGCCGTGGTCACCGATCCCGTCAGCCAGGGCTTTGTCCAGAACCTCGCGCATCCCGGTGGCAACGTCACCGGTTTCACCGATTACGACGGGCCGCTGGCCGGAAAATGGCTGGAGATGCTGACGCAGGTCGCGCCGCCGGTCCGCCGCGTCTTCGTCGTCTACAATCCCGCCACCGCGCCGTTCGCGCCCCTGATGCTGCACACCATCGAGGACGCCGCGCGGACGCTTCACGTGACGGTCGAGCCCGCGCCGGTGAACGACGCCGCCTCGATCGCGGCGCTGGCCTCGCGCAAGGACGGCGGCCTGCTGGTGCTGCCCGACTTCTTCACCATGGCCAATCGCGCGCATCTGCTGGCAGCGATCGCGGAGGCGCGCGTCCCCGCGGTGTTCTGGAGCCGCACCTTCGTCGACGAGGGCGGGCTGATGTCCTACAGCACTGACAGCGCCGAGCAGCTGCGCCGCGCCGCCGCCTATATCGACCGCATCCTCAGGGGCGCGCAGGCGGCTGACCTGCCGGTCCAGAATCCCACCAAATTCGAGCTGGCGATAAACCTGAAGACGGCGAGGGCGATCGGCGTCACGCTGTCCCCGAGCCTGCTCGCACTCGCGAACGACGTCATCGAATAGGGTTATCCCTGGCGGCCGGTATGGCCGGATGGGTCAATGTCCGCCGCTAAAGCATGATCCGGAAAAGTGCGTAGCGGTTTTCCGAAAAGATCATGCTCAAACAATAACCTAAAGTGCGATGACGATTCATCCTAATCTCATCGCGCTTTAGGTCCACGCCGGTCGGCTTTCAAGAGCACCCTCGCAAATACTTAATCGTGACCGTTCCCTCTCCGTGCGTCTTGTGCAGAATTGCGCCAATGCCGACGTGAATCGCGACCGCTGAACCCTTAAGGTCGCGTTCCCGACCTATGACAGCGCGTGAAAGGGCATTTTCCCGCCTTGGAGGAAATATGAGCGGTTTCGATATTTTCGCGATTGTTCTGGTGTTGCTCGTCATCGTCACCCTGCTGGCCGGCGTGAAGACGGTGCCGCAGGGCTATGACTGGACCATCGAGCGGTTCGGCAAATACACTCAGACCTTGAACCCCGGGCTCAATCTGATCGTGCCCTATTTCGATCGCATCGGGCGCAAGATCAACATGATGGAGCAGGTGATCGACATCCCCGAGCAGGAGGTGATCACCAAGGACAACGCCACCGTGACGGTTGACGGCGTCGCGTTCTATCAGGTGTTCGACGCCGCAAAGGCGAGCTACGAGGTCGCCAACCTCAACCAGGCGATCACGGTCCTGACCATGACCAACATCCGCTCGGTGATGGGCTCGATGGATCTCGACCAGGTGCTGTCGCATCGCGACGAGATCAACGAGCGCCTGCTGCGCGTCGTCGACGCCGCGGTCTCGCCCTGGGGCGTCAAGGTCAACCGCATCGAGATCAAGGACATCGTGCCGCCGGCCGACCTCGTCGAGGCCATGGGACGGCAAATGAAAGCCGAGCGCGTCAAGCGCGCCGACATTCTCGCCGCCGAAGGCCAGCGCCAGTCGGAAATCCTGCGCGCCGAGGGCGCCAAGCAGGGGCAGATCCTCCAGGCCGAGGGCCGCCGCGAAGCCGCCTTCCGCGACGCCGAAGCGCGCGAGCGTTCCGCGGAAGCCGAGGCCAAGGCGACCCAGATGGTCAGCGAAGCGATTTCCAAGGGTGACGTCGCTGCGTTGAACTATTTTATCGCCGACAAATATATCAAGGCGTTCGGGCAGCTGGCCGACTCGCCCAACCAGAAGGTGATCATGCTTCCGGTCGAAGCGATGAGCATGCTGGGCTCGCTCGCCGGCATCGGTGAGATCGCCAAGGCGACGTTCGGCGAGAGCGCGGCCTCCGCTGCGGCGGCCGCCCGCCGCGGCTCGGTGCCGTCGACGGGCCCGACGCCGCCGTCCGTGCCGCCGCAGTGATGGGATCAATGTGCAGGCCCCGGAAAAGTGGCTACAGGTTTTCCGATAAGGGCATGCGCCACTTCAAAGAGGTCGTGTCATGACCGAAACATTCGTATCGCTCGGCACCTGGAACTGGCTGATCTTCGGCTTCATCGTGATGGCGCTCGAGGTGCTGGCGCCAGGCGTGTTCCTGTTCTGGCTCGGGCTCGCCGCGCTGCTGGTGGGCCTGATCTCGTTCGGCTTGCATCCGTCCTGGCAGATTCAGCTCGTGATGTTCGCGGTATTCGCCGCCGCCGCCGTGCCGGTGTGGCGCCGCCTCGCCCGGTCGAAGCAGGATGCGAGCGCCAGCCCCTTCCTCAACAAGCGCACCGAGGCTCTGCTCGGCCGCGAGTTCACGCTGGAGAAGCCGATCATCGACGGCTCAGGCACCGTACGCATCGGCGACACCGTCTGGCGTGTCGCCGGCCCGGATACGCCGGCCGGGACGCGGGTGAAGGTGGTGCGGGTGGACGGCGCCAATCTGACGGTGGCGGCGGCGTAGGTCGCCGTCATTGCGAGCGCAGCGAAGCAATCCAGACTCTCTCCGCAGCGGCAGTCTGGATTGCTTCGCTGCGCTCGCAATGACGAGTTCGTTGGGATGGCCTCACCGGCCTCACCATACTTAGGCGTCGCTTTTGTCACGCCACCTCTCCGCAAATCTGTGCAGCGGCATGAACGTCGCGCACAATTCCCGCCCCAGCGCTGTCAGGCTGTAGCCTCCACCGTCGCCGAGCTCCACGAACCCCGCCTCCCGCAACTCGCCCAGCCGCGCTTGCAGCACGGTCGGCGAGGCTTCGTCACAAGCCGTGCGCAAGCCGCGCGAGGTGAGGGCGCCGTCGCGCAATTCCCACAGGATCCGCAGGCTCCAGCGCCGGCCGAGCAGGTCGAGCAGCGCCATGATCGGCCGTCCCGTGCGCGAACCGCGCACGCTGCGCGACCTGGAAGCGGTCTGTTTCGGCATCGTCGCCCCTTGCGTCGTGCTACAGATTATGTAGCATTGTGCTACGGTAATTGTAGCAACGGAGACGGCCCATGTCCCAGCCGATGCCGCGTATCGCGCCGCTCGATCCGCCTTATCCCCCGGAGATCCAGGCGCAGTTCGACCGCATCATGCGCGGCGCGCCGCCGCTGGTGCTGTTCCGCGTGATGGCGGGCCACAGCCGCGCCTGGGACAAGTTCCGCGCCGGCGGCCTGCTCGATCCCGGCCCGCTCTCGTTGCGCCAGCGCGAGATCGTCATCGACCGCACCTGCGCGCTGAACAAATGCGAATATGAATGGGGCGTGCATGTCGCGATCTTTGCGGGACCTGCGAAACTCAGGGAAGAGGAGGTGCGTGCCACCGTGCAGGGCGATGCGGCATCACCGTGCTGGTCGCCGCCCGAGCAGGCACTGATCACGGCAGTCGACGCGCTGCACCATCGCGCGACGCTGAATGACGAGGAGTTCGCCGCGCTGTCGGCGCATTACGACGCGGCGCAGATTCTGGAGATCATGCTGTTGTGCGGCTTCTATCGCACCGTGTCGTATCTGGCGAACGGCCTGAGGCTGCCGCTGGAGGAGAACGCGGCGCGGTTTGCGCTGCCCCTCTAACCGCCGTCATTGCGAGGAGCTCTTGCGACGAAGCAATCCAGACTGTCTCCGCGGAGGCAGTCTGGATTGCTTCGCTGCGCTCGCAATGACGATGATGAGGCGGATGCGTGCCTCACCCTCGCCGTCATTCCGGGGCGCGCGCAGCGCGAACCCGGAATCCATCGTGCAGCAACCTCTGAGATGAATGGATTCCGGGCTCGCGCCAAGTGGCGCGCCCCGGAATGACGACGCGGAGAGAGGCGCGCCCTACGCCACGCCCGCCCGCAACAGATCGTGCAGATGCACGATCCCCACCACCTTGCCCGCCTCGGTCACGACCAGCGTGGTGATCTTGCGCGTGTTCAGCACCTCTATCATCTCGGTCGCGAGCATCGAGGGCGGCACCGTCTTCGGCTGCCGGGTCATGATCTCGTCGACCGACACCGTCAAGAGATCGGGCCGCATGTGGCGGCGCAGATCGCCGTCGGTGATGATGCCCGCGATCCCGCCGGCCTCATCGACGATGCAGACGCAGCCGAGACCCTTGGCCGACATCTCGACCACGGCCTCCGACATCTCGGTGCCGAGCGGCTTGACCGGAATCTCCGCGCCGGTGCGCATGTAGTCGCGGACGAATTTCAGCATCGCGCCCAGCTTGCCGCCGGGATGGAAATGCGCGAACTCCAGCGCGGTGAAGCCGCGGCCTTCGAGCAGCGCGATCGCGATGGCGTCGCCGATCGCGGCCTGCATCAGCGTCGAGGTGGTCGGCGCCAGATTGTGCGGGCAGGCCTCCCGCGCCTTCGGCAGCTCGATCACGATGTCGGCGGCCTGCCCGAGCGAGGACGCCGCGTTCGACGTCACCGCGACCATCGGGATGGCAAACCGCGCCGAATAGTTGACGAGGTTCTTCATCTCCGGCTGCTCGCCGGACCAGGACAGCGCCATGATGACGTCGTCGGGCGTGATCATGCCGAGATCGCCATGGCCGGCTTCGGCAGCGTGGACGAAGAAGGCCGGCGTGCCGGTCGAGGCGAGCGTCGCAGCGATCTTGCGCGCCATGTGGCCGGACTTGCCCAGCCCGGTGACGACGACGCGGCCCTTGGCCTGGCGGATCAGATCGACGGCCGCCGCGAAGGTCGCGCTTAACGGGCCGCGCAGCGCCGCTGAGAGTGCGTTGATGCCCGCGCTTCCCGTCTCCAGGGTGCGGAGCGCGGATTCGACGCTGGCGGGGGGGGAGCCGGATGATTGGGTCATCAGCGGTTTCGAACTCGGCATGCTTCTGTCCAGGGAGGAGGGGCACGATCGGCCCGTTGCGGCCTCCTTAGCACGCCGCGGCCTGCGAGGCGACGCGGGCCCCCGACCCCTCAACGCGTCGTTAACCATAATTGTTTTAACTCCATTAACGATAGTTCCCGCCGCCCGGTGGGGACGATCGCGAAAGTGATTGATTTCGTTGGAGTTCTTCCATCGTGGGGTCGTCTCCAGGCAGGGGCCGGAGCAAACGCGCGCAGCTCCTGCGCGCCGCTTTGCCGTGCCTTGTGCTGACGGCCCTCGAGAGCGCGCCGGCAGCCGCCCAGAGCCTGACGCCCGACCTCTTCAATCCCAACCGCGGCGGCTTTGCCTCGCCCGACACGCTGCCGACGCGGCGCACCGCCGGCGTGCCGCAGGCGCCGTCGGACGCGCTGCCGGCGCTGCCCGATCCCAACGATCCCCGCAGGCGCCAGCAGCCGCCGGCGACCTCGCGTGTCGGCCAGAACCCGGCCAATCAGGTCCCGACCTACGGCCTGCGCGCCGCCAACGGCGCGAGCAGCTCCGGTTACGACTCGCTCAACCGCAAGCGGCAGCAGCCAAAGCTCTATCCCGGTCAGCCGAAGCCGAAGCGCCCGGTGGGGCCTGGTTCGCCGGTGCCGCCGGCAACGCCGGAGCGGACGCTCGGTCCGCCGCGCATCGCGCCGCCGCCGTCCGAGACCGCGCACAGGGTACCGGTGCCGCCGGCGATGGCCGGCAACGTGCCGGGCCAGCCGCTGCGCCGCCGCCTCAGGCTCGATGAGGATCCGTTCGGGGCGGTGGGCGACTATGCCGGCAGCTTCCTGATCAAGGGCGGGCTCGAGCTCTCCGCCGGCTACGACTCCAATCCGGCGCGCCTCAACAAGCCGGTCGGCTCGCCGGCCTATGTGGTCGCGCCCGACCTTCTCGTGATGTCCGACTGGGAGCGCCATGCGCTGGTCGCCGATTTGCGCGGCTCGTTCTCCGGCTACACCAACAACATGCCGGCAACCATCAACGGTTTGGCCTCGCCGGCGCCGGTCGAGGTCGACCGCCCCGATTTCACCGGCCATGTCGACGGCCGCGTCGACGTCACCCGCGATTTCAAGCTGACCTCGCAGCTCCGCCTGCGGCTCGCCACCGACAATCCCGGCAGCCCGAACGTGCAGGCCGGCCTGCAGAAATATCCTGTCTACGCCACCTATGGCACGACCGTCGGCTTCGACCAGACCTTCAATCGCTTCCAGGTCGCCGCCGGCGCCACCGTCGATCGCACCGCCTACACGGATTCAAAGCTCACCGACGGCACGACCTCCAGCAACGACGACCGCAACTTCAACCAGTATGGCGGCGTGGGGCGGTTCTCCTACGATCTCAAGCCGGGCCTGAAGCCGTTCGTCGAGATCCAGGGCGACACCCGCGTGCACGACCAGCCCGCCGACCGCAACGGCTACTTCCGCGATTCAAACGGTGGCTACGCCAAGATCGGCTCGTCCTTCGAGTTCTCGCGCATCCTCACTGGCGAAATCTCGGTCGGCTATTCCGCGCGCAACTATGTCGATCCGCGCCTCAGCCAGCTCGCGGGCTTCCTCACCACGGGATCGCTGATCTGGAACGCGAGCGGTCTCACCACGGTGAAGTTCTTCACCGACACGCAGATCGCCGAGACCACGATTCCCGGTTCATCCGGCGTGCTGGTGCGCACCTATGCCGCCGAAGTCGATCACGACTTCCGACGCTGGCTCACCGCGGTCGGCAAGTTCACCTACGGCACCTACGACTATCAGGGCCAGAACCGCAACGACAAGACCTACTCGCTCGAAAGCAATCTGATCTACAAGCTCAACCGCAACGTCTGGATCAAGGGCACGCTCCGCCACGACATCCTGGATTCGAACCAGGCGGGGTCAAGCTCGCAGGGGACGGTGGTGATGCTGGGGGTGAGGTTGCAGAATTGATTCCGCCTGTAGGCACGCGTCTAGCTAGAGTGAGATGGCGCGCGAGAACGCGGCTCTCTCCGCTCGTCATTCCGGGGCGCGCCACTTGGCGCGAACCCGGAATCCATCGGGCCTAAGGGGTCGTGGGTGAATGGATTCCGGGCTCGCGCTTCGCGCGCCCCGGAATGACCGCTTACCGCGGCAGATCCGTCTTCCCCATCAGGAACGTATCGATCGACCTTGCGCACAGCCGGCCCTCGCGGATGGCCCAGACCACCAGCGACTGGCCGCGGCGCATGTCGCCGGCCGTGAACACGTTCGGGCGCGAGGTCTGGTAGTCGAGCGTGTTGGCCTTGACGTTGCCGCGCGGGTCGAGCTCGACCGAGAGCAGCTTCAAGAGGCCCTCGTGCACGGGGTGGACGAAGCCCATCGCGAGCAGGACGAGCTCGGCATCGAGCTCGAACTCGGTGCCGGCAATCGGCTTGAACTTGTCGTCGACGCGCACGCAGTGCAGCTTCTTGACCTTGCCGTTCTCGCCGGTGAACTTCTGCGTCAGCACGGCGAATTCGCGGACTGCGCCTTCGGCTTGGCTGGACGAGGTGCGCATCTTCAGCGGCCAGTTCGGCCAGGTCAGGCCCTTGTTCTCGCGCTCGGGCGGAGCGGGCATGATCTCGAGCTGGGTCACCGACAGCGCGCCCTGGCGCAGCGAGGTGCCGATGCAGTCACTTCCGGTGTCGCCGCCGCCGATGACGACGACGTGCTTGCCGCCGGCCAGGATCTCCTGCACGCCGCCGAGCGGCTCCTCGGAGACGCGGCGGTTCTGCTGCGGCAAGAAGTCCATGGCGTAGTGGATGCCGGCGAGGTCGCGGCCGGGGATCGGCAGGTCGCGCGGGGCTTCCGCGCCGCCGGTCAGCGCCACGGCGTCGTACTCGTTGAGCATTTCGCGCGGATCGACATTGCCGTCGGCCCCGACATGGCTGTTGTAGTGGAAGGTGACGCCTTCGCCTTCCATCTGCTTGACGCGGCGGTCGATGATGCCCTTCTCCATCTTGAAGTCGGGAATGCCGTAGCGCAGCAGGCCGCCGGCCTTGGCATACTTCTCGAACAGGTGCACGTCGTGGCCGGCGCGAGCGAGCTGCTGCGCGCAGGCCATGCCGGCGGGACCCGATCCGATCACGGCCACCTTCTTGCCGGTCTTCACGGCCGCCACTTCCGGCTTCAGCCAGCCATTGTCCCAGGCGCGGTCGACGATCGCGCATTCGATGGTCTTGATGGTGACCGGGTTGTCGTCGATGTTGAGCGTGCAGGAGGCTTCACAGGGCGCGGGGCAGATGCGGCCGGTGAACTCCGGGAAGTTGTTGGTCGAGTGCAGGTTGCGCGAGGCCTCTTCCCAGTTGCCCTGATAGACGAGGTCGTTGAAGTCGGGGATCTGGTTGTTGACCGGGCAGCCCGGCGTGCCCGGCGCGACCGAGCCGGTGCCGTGGCAATAGGGAATGCCGCAGTTCATGCAGCGCGCGGCCTGGTCGCGCGTCTCCTTCTCGGAGAGGGGAACGACGAACTCGCCGAAATGCTTCAAGCGCTCGGCGACCGGGGTGTACTTGCGGTCATGCCGTTCGATTTCGAGAAATCCCGTGATCTTGCCCATTAAACCCGTAGTCCCTGCCGCTTAGTCGTTTGTTCTCTCGCCCCTCATCCTGAGGAGCGGCGCCCCTTTGCGCCGCGTCTCGAAGGATGAAAGGCCCTGATGATGACCTCATGGTTCGAGACGCGCTTCGCGCTCCTCACCATGAGGGCTTATTGCCTACGCCCCGATCGCGATTTTCGGCTCGGCGTCCGCGTTGGCGGCCATTTCGCGCAGCGCGCGCCGGTACTCGACCGGCATCACCTTGCGGAATTTGGGCAGCCATTCCTTCCAGTTGGCAAGGATGTCGGCGGCGCGCTTGGAGCCGGTCGCCTTGGCGTGGCGCGTGATCAGGACGTGCAGCCGCTCGACGTCGGAGTCGAGCAGGTTCTTGAAGACGTCGACCCGGCCATGCGCCTCGAGGTCACCGGAGTGGTTGTAGGTGCCGGCGTTGATCAGCTCTTCCGACAGCACCGGCTCGAGCTCGACCATCGACAGATTGCACAGCCTGTCGAAGTCACCGGTCTCGTCGAGCACGTAGGCGATGCCGCCGGACATGCCGGCCGCGAAATTGCGCCCGGTCTTGCCGAGCACGACCACGATGCCGCCGGTCATGTATTCGCAGCAATGGTCGCCCGCGCCCTCGACCACCGCGACGGCGCCCGAGTTGCGCACGGCAAAACGTTCGCCGGCGATGCCGCGGAAATAGCACTCGCCCTCGATCGCGCCGTACATCACGGTGTTGCCGACGATGATGCTCTCTTCCGGCACGATGCCGGCGTTCTTCGGCGGCTTGACGATGATCTTGCCGCCCGACAGGCCCTTGCCGACATAGTCGTTGCCTTCACCCTCGAGCTCGAAGGTGACGCCGTGGGCAAGCCAGGCGCCGAAGGCCTGGCCAGCGGTGCCCTTGAGGCTGACATGGATCGTGTCATGCGGCAGGCCGGCATGGCCGTAGATCTTGGCGACGGCGCCCGACAGCATCGCGCCGGCGGAGCGGTTGGTGCTGTTGATCGCGGCCTCGATCTTCACCGGCGCACCGCGGTCGAGCGCAGGCGTCGCCTTCTCGATCAGCGTGCGGTCGAGCACCGCCTCCAGATGATGGTTCTGGCGCTCGGAGTGATAGATCTTCTGGCCCTTCTCTTCCTTCTGCTTGACGAACAGCTTGGAGAAGTCGAGGCCCTTGGCCTTCCAGTGCGCGACCAGCCTGGTCTGGTCGAGCAGCTGAACCTGGCCGACCATCTCGTTGAAGGTGCGGAAGCCGAGCGAGGCCATGATCTCGCGCACTTCCTCGGCGACGAAGAAGAAGTAGTTGATGACGTGCTCGGGCTGACCGGTGAAGCGCTTGCGCAGGACGGGGTCCTGGGTCGCGACGCCGACCGGACAGGTGTTGAGATGGCACTTGCGCATCATGATGCAGCCGGCCGCGATCAAGGGCGCGGTGGCGAAGCCGAACTCGTCGGCCCCGAGCAGCGCACCGATCACGACGTCACGTCCGGTGCGGAAGCCGCCGTCGACCTGGACCACGATGCGGCTGCGCAGCCGCTCGCGCACCAGCGTCTGATGGGTCTCGGCGAGGCCGATCTCCCACGGCGAGCCGGCGTGCTTGATCGAGGTCAGCGGCGAAGCGCCGGTGCCGCCCTCGAAGCCCGCGATGGTGACATGGTCGGCGCGCGCCTTGGCGACGCCCGCGGCGACTGTGCCGACGCCGATCTCGGAGACCAGCTTGACCGAGACGTCGCCCGTCGGGTTGACGTTCTTGAGGTCGTAGATGAGCTGCGCCAGATCCTCGATCGAGTAGATGTCGTGGTGCGGCGGCGGCGAGATCAGGCCGACGCCCGGCGTCGAGTGCCGGACCTTGGCGATGGTCGCGTCGACCTTGTGGCCGGGCAGCTGGCCGCCTTCGCCGGGCTTGGCACCCTGCGCCATCTTGATCTGCATCATGTCGGAGTTGACGAGATACTCCGTGGTGACGCCGAAGCGGCCCGAGGCGACCTGCTTGATCGCCGAGCGCATGGAATCGCCGTTCGGCATCGGCTTGAAGCGGTCGGCTTCCTCGCCGCCTTCACCGGTGTTCGACTTGCCGCCGATCCGGTTCATGGCGATCGCGAGCGTGGTGTGCGCCTCGCGCGAGATCGAGCCGAAGCTCATCGCGCCGGTGGCGAAACGCCTGACGATGTCCTTGGCCGGCTCGACCTGGTCGAGCGGCACCGGCTTGCGCTTCTCTTCCTCGGCGTTCTTGATCCGGAACAGGCCGCGCAACGTCAGCAGACGCTCAGACTGCTCGTTGAGGATTTTTGCGAAGGCGCGGTAACGCTCCTGCGAATTGCCGCGCGCGGCGTGCTGGAGCAGCCCGACCGACTCGGCGGTCCAGGCATGGTCCTCGCCGCGGCTGCGATAGGCATATTCGCCGCCGACATCGAGCGCGCTCTTGTAGACCTGCGCCTCGCCGAACGCGTCGGCATGGCGGCGCACCGCCTCTTCCGCGATCTCGCCAAGACCGACGCCCTCGACGCGGGTGTGCGTGCCGGCGAAGAATTTTCCGACGAAGTCGGCCTTGAGGCCGACGGCGTCGAAGATCTGCGCGCCGCAATAGGACTGGTAGGTCGAGATGCCCATCTTGGACATCACCTTGAGCAGGCCCTTGCCGATCGACTTGATGTAGCGCTTGACGATCTCGTAGTCGTCGAGCGAGCCGGGCAGGCGGTCCTTCATCGCGATGATGGTCTCGAACGCGAGATAGGGATTGATCGCTTCGGCGCCGTAGCCGGCAAGGCAGGCGAAGTGATGCACTTCGCGCGGCTCGCCGGATTCGACGACGAGGCCGACCGAGGTGCGCAGGCCGGTGCGGATCAGGTGGTGATGCACGGCGGCGCAGGCCAGCAACGACGGGATCGGCACCCGGTCGGTGCCGACCATCCGGTCGGACAGGATGATGATGTTGACGCCCTCGCGCACGGCGCTTTCCGCGCGCGCGCAGAGCTCATCCAGCACCTGGTCCATGCCGGCCGCACCGAGACCGGCGTGGAAGGTGGTGTCCAGCGTGCGCGACTTGAAGTGCGAGTCGGCCACGTCGGAGATCGAGCGGATCTTTTCCAGGTCCGCATCGGTCAGGATCGGCTGGCGCACTTCGAGGCGCTTGGTGGTGGCAAGCCCCTGGAGGTCGAACAGGTTTGGCCGCGGCCCGATGATCGAGACGAGGCTCATCACCAGCTCCTCGCGGATCGGGTCGATCGGCGGGTTGGTGACCTGCGCGAAGTTCTGCTTGAAGTAGGTGAACAGCGGCTTGGCCCTGTCCGAGAGCGCCGAGATCGGCGTGTCGTTGCCCATCGAGCCCGCGGCTTCCTCGCCCGTGGCCGCCATCGGCGTCATCAGGATGGTGATGTCTTCCTGGCTGTAGCCGAACGCCTGCTGGCGATCGAGCAGCGACAGATTGGAGCGCACGCCGGTGGTCGCAACCTTCGGCAGCTCTTCCAGCACGATCTGGGTCCGCTCCAGCCACTCCTTGTACGGATGGCTCTTGGCGAGCTCGGCCTTGATCTCGTCGTCGGGGATCAGGCGGCCCTGTTCGAGGTCGACCAGCAGCATCTTGCCGGGCTGCAGCCGCCACTTGGTGATGATCTGGTCCTCGGGGATCGTCAGCACGCCCATCTCGGACGCCATCACGATGCGGTCGTCCTTGGTCACGAGATAGCGCGCCGGCCGCAGGCCGTTGCGGTCGAGCGTGGCGCCGATCTGGCGGCCGTCGGTGAAGGCGATCGCGGCGGGGCCGTCCCACGGCTCCATCAGCGCGGCGTGATATTCGTAGAAGGCGCGGCGCTTCTCATCCATCAGCGGGTTGCCGGCCCACGCCTCCGGAATCATCATCATCACGGCGTGCGGCAGCGAGTAGCCGCCCTGCACCAGGAATTCGAGCGCGTTGTCGAAGCAGGCGGTGTCCGACTGGCCTTCGTAGGAGATCGGCCAGAGCCGGTTGATGTCCTTGCCGTAGAGCTCCGAGCTCACCGAGGCCTGGCGCGCCGCCATCCAGTTGGTGTTGCCGCGCAGCGTGTTGATCTCGCCGTTATGCGCGATCATGCGGTAGGGATGCGCCAGCGACCAGGCCGGGAAGGTGTTGGTCGAGAAGCGCTGGTGAACGAGTGCGAGCGCGCTCTCGAAATCCTTCTCGTGCAGGTCGGGATAGTACTTGCCGAGCTGGTCGGCGAGGAACATGCCCTTGTAGATCACGGTGCGGCACGACATCGAGCACGGGTAATAGCCCGCAAGGCCGCGGTCGCGGCGCTGGTAGATCGCCTGCGAGATCGACTTGCGCAGGATGTAGAGCCGGCGCTCGAACTCGTCCTCGGTCTTGGCGATGCCGTTGCGGCCGATGAACACCTGCATGCAGGCGGGCTCGGTCGGCTTCACGGTGACGCCGAGCGAGGAATTGTCGGTCGGCACGTCGCGCCAGCCGAGCAGGGTCAGGCCCTCTTCCTTGATCTGGTCGGCGATGATGCTCTTGATGACGTTGCGCCAGGCGGTGTCGCGCGGCAGGAACAGCGCACCGATGGCGTATTCGCCGGGATTGGGCAGCGCGAAGCCGAGCTCCTTGGCCTTGCGGCTGAAGAAGGCGTGCGGGATCTGCACCAGGATGCCGGCGCCGTCGCCAGCGCGTGGGTCGGCGCCGACCGCGCCGCGGTGCTCGAGGTTGCACAGGATGCTCAGCGCATCCGAGACGATCTCGTGCGACTTCTTGCCCTTGATGTTGGCGATGAAGCCAACGCCGCAGGAATCCTTTTCCAGGCTCGGATCGTAGAGGCCTTCGGCTTCGGGGCGCGAATTGTGCTCCTGAATCGGATCGGTCGTTTTCGAGGCGACCGTCGCCGACAGCTCTTCTGCCACGATGTTTGCGCGCTCGAATTGCGACCCGTTCATTGTTCCTGTCCTCTCCGTGCGGCAAGCTGTCTCACCGCCATCTTCGGCGCACCTTGGGCGTTCCGCGGCACCCGCCTCTGGGTCACCGCTCGTCCGCTGCGAGCCGCATTTTCTTAAATCCAGGCCTAGGCGTTCTACGTCCCCGAGAACGGCTTTGCCTGTTAACTTTCCGGCGCTCGGAAGCACCAGCTTTCGCTGCAATCCCTGTGCCGGGACCGCGAGCAAGATTGAGACAGCTTTCCTGTCCTAACCATCACCTTGCCAAATTTTTGTCTAGCACACAAGCGCGCGAAAGTCCCGATTCCCAAAGTGTCAATCATCGCTTTCCGGACGCGCGTGGCCCCGGTTTTGAAGCAAACGCGCCCTGATCCGGCCCAAGCGGCGCCGAAATCCCCGTTGAAGCTCCGGATCGCCCCTTCGAAAAGCGCGCCGCGCCGCAAGAAGCGAAAGAGCGCGATGATCCGGGGGCCTGACAGGAGCGTTTCGACCATGAAGTTTTTCACAGGATGTGTGGCCGCCGCCGCGCTGGCGCTGGCCGCGACCGCGACCCAAGCGCAAGTTCCGGCTAGCGGTATCGTGAGAGGGGGCGTTATCGCAGTGTCGGATTTCGACGGACCCTACGGGCCGCCGGAGGTCGCGCCGCCACCACAGCCGCGTTACGGCTTTGGCCCGGGCTATGGCTACGAGGAGCGCGGCCCGGCGCTGCTGCCGGCCACAGAGGTCTATGCGGTGCTGCGGGAAAACGGCTTCTCGCCGCTTGGCATCCCGCGCCTGCGCGGCAGCGTCTACAGCATCACGGTGATCGACCGCCGCGGTGACGACGGCCGCCTCGTGATCGATGCCCGCGACGGGCGGATCATCCGCTTCATGCCGGCTGCCGACGCCTATGGCATGGCGCCGTCTTACGAGGAGCCCGCGGTTACACCTTACCGCCCGCAAAGCGCACTGCCGCCGCCTACCATGGTCCGCAGCGGCCCGCCGCGCCCGCCGGCCCCGATCCCGCATGTGGCAAGCCGCTCCGTGCCGCTGCCCAAGGCCGCCCCGCGGCGCGGCGAGACACCGGTCGCCGCCAAGCCGGCCGAACCCGCGCCGCAGCGGGCTCAGGCACCGCAGGCGCAACCCGCGCAGCAGCAGACCGCTGCCATACAGGCCAAGCCCACTGAGGCCGCACCGCAAGCCGCCGCGCCAACCGTCGATCAGGCCAAGCCGGCGGCAACGATCCTGCCGACCCAGGAGATGCCGGCGGCGCAGGGGCTGGACTAGCGCTGCGAGCTAATAGGCGCGCCGTGAGGCGCGCGTGCGCGCCACGCTCTCAGTGTCGTCCCTGCGAACGCAGGGACCCATACCGCGTGATCTGTCGATCAGGATGAAGTGCGAGTCTCAAACTCCGAGTCTTCGCCAAACGTCTCCCTGGGGTTATGGGTCCCTGCGTTTGCAGGGACGACAGCGGGGAGACAGTTGAGCAAAACAAAGCGCCCGACATTTCGGGCGCTTTTTATGCGGGGCAAAACAAAAAACGCCCCGGGGCACCGGGGCGTTTTCGTAACTTGGTGGCAGTCGATGTGCTTAGGCGGCGACTGAGCTCTCGATCACCTGCGCCTTCGGCGCGCTGGTGGTGATCGCGATCTGGCGCGGCTTCTTGGCCTCGGGAATCTCGCGAACGAGGTCGACGTGAAGCAGGCCGTTCTCGAGCGAGGCGTCCTTCACCTGCACGAAGTCGGCAAGCTGGAAGGCGCGCTCGAAGGCGCGCGCGGCGATGCCGCGGTAGAGCACTTCGGACTTCGCGTTCTCGGCTGCGACTTTCTCGCCCTTGATCGTCAGCGTGTTTTCCTTCGCGACGATGGAGAGCTCATCCTTGGAAAAGCCGGAGACCGCAACGGTGATGCGGTAGGCGTTCTCGCCGGTACGCTCGATGTTGTAGGGGGGATAACCGGGGCTGCCGTCCGAGCCTGCCTGGTCGAGCAGGTTGAAGAGACGGTCGAAGCCGACGGTGGAACGATAGAAGGGGGTGAGATCGTAGGTACGCATGGTCAAGTCCTCCATTGAGCGACTGTTGGGTAACCCGCCCGCCAATCGGGCCGGGCTTTCGTCTGTGTGCAGCCTGATGTTCCGGTTCCGAAACACTGGTAGCGGCCTGCACGAAGGTGATATGGGTGAGTCCAGACGGCGTTCAAGAGGGCGGCATCAGCGCCTTTTCGGCGCTCCCGCCCCTTGATTCCCAGCACTTTGGGCCCAAGCACCTCCAATCATGACGCTGGTCTCGATCCCGTCCAACCCCGTTCCCGAAAACGTCGTCAGCGGCACCATCAAGACCCCCGATGGTGTCGAGCTGCGCTTTGCGCGCTGGGCGCCGCCGGCGAACCGCAAGGGCACCGTCTGCGTCTTCACCGGCCGCAGCGAGCAGATCGAGAAATATTTCGAGACGGTGCGGGATCTGCGCGACCGCGGCTTTGCGGTGGCGATGATCGATTGGCGCGGGCAGGGCCATTCCTCGCGCCGCCTGCGCGATCCGCGCAAGGGCTATGTGCGCGACTTCGCCGATTTCGAAATCGACGTCGAGGCCTTCGTTCAGCAGGTGGTGCTGCCGGATTGCCCGCCGCCCTTCTTCGCGCTGGCCCATTCCATGGGCGGCACGGTGCTGCTGCGCGTCGCACATGCGGGCAAGCGCTGGTTCGACCGCATGGTGCTGTCGGCGCCGATGATCGACCTGCCCGGCCGCACCACCTCGTTTCCGGTGCGCGCGCTGCTCAAGACGATGCGCCTGCTCGGCCAGGGCGGCAGTTATGTGCCCGGCGGCAGCGACCGCCTCACCGGGCTCGATCCCTTCATCAACAATCCCCTCACCAGCGATCCCGTGCGCTATGCGCGCAATGCCGCGATCCTGGAGGAGGATCCGACCCTCGGGCTCGCATCACCGACGGTCGCCTGGGCCGACACCGCGTTCCGCGCAATGCACACCTTCAAGGGCATGAACTACCCGTCCGAGATCCGCCAGCCGATCCTGATGCTGGCGGCCTCCAACGACACCGTGGTCTCGACCGCGGCGATCGAGGAATTCGCCTATCACTTACGCGCCGGCTCCCATCTCGTGATCGCCGGCGCCAAGCACGAGATCCTCCAGGAGCAGGACCGCTACCGCTCCCAGTTCTGGGCCGCCTTCGATGCCTTCGTGCCGGGCACGCCGCTGTTCAAGTGAGTGGGGCAGTGACGGTGCGCTCCCTCGCCCCGCTTGCGGGGCCGCGACGAGCTTCGCTCGCGCTGAGGGGGGCGGGGTGAGGGGCTGCTTCCGCAACGACGGTAGGAGTTGAATTCGCGGAGAATCCTCATTCTCCGTCATTGCGAGGAGCTCTTGCGACGAAGCAATCCAGACCCCTCACCGCGGAGACAATCTGGATTGCTTCGCGGAGCCTGTCATCGGGCCGCGCTTCGCGCGGACCCGTTGGCTCGCAATGACGGCGTGGATGAATTCCGACCGCTCCCGCATCCGCCTTCGCTGAAGCTTCGGCAGAAGAGAGGTGGAACGCGGCTCACAGCGTCTTCAGATATTCGATCAGGTCGTAGCGCTCGTTGTCGTCCTTGAACATGCGGCCGATGACGCCGGGGCGTTTCGGCTCGCCTTCCTTGCGCTCGAAGGAATGGCCGAGCACGCTGTTGCCCTGGACCGGCTTGCCATCAGGGCCCGTCATCGAGAACTCATTTTCGCCCATCTTGCACGTCTCGTTTGCCGTGACTGCAAAGCCGACGGTCACGGGATCATAGTCGCGGCGGCCCATGCAGAATTTTTGCGGGCGCTCGTTCTGTGGCTTCAGCAACCAGTAGAGAGACGGCACCGAACCGTTGTGCAGATAGGGCGCGGTCGCCCAGATGCCGTTCAGCGGCCGCGCGCGATAGCGCGGTCCGGGCGCCGGGTTGAGACAGTTCTTGCGCGCGAGGTTCCACAGTCTCGCCCGCTCGGCTTCCGGGGTCTTCTCGTCGTCCATCCATTTGCGGGCGACGAGGTCGACGACCGTCATGAGGCCGAGCGCATACACCATCTCGGTCGGCGAGCTCGCGGTCGGGACGTCGCATTGCCACCAGGTCTTGAGCTCGGCCGTGTTCACCTTCAGGAAGCCGGGCACATCGACAACCCTGTTGCCGAGCACGAACGATTGTTCGGGATCGGTCTTGATCTCGTCGGTGGGGATCGTCACCGCGTTCAGGACCTTGCCGTCGCCGCTCGGCTCCCAATGCCTGGAGGACCAGAAGGCCGGGGTGTCGACGGCGGGCAGGTGGCATCCCGAGCACATCTCACTGTAGATCGCGCGGCCGCGGTCGACGCGATCGGCCTTCAGCTTCCACGCGTCATCGAGGATCTGCGAGGGCCATTTTGGCGCGAGCAGGCCACCGAACTTCGGACCGGCCGCGGGATCGGCCGGCTTGAACGGATCCGGACCTCTGAGCATGTCCTCGATCCAGCCGAGCGTTTTGATATGAACCGAGGACCGCCAAAGCCGGTCCTCGGGATAGGCGTCGGACAGATTGAGCAGCGCCGTCACCCCGAGGGCCTCGCCGGCGTTGCGGATCAGCGGCTGCTCGATCGAGGCGTCGTACTGGGCGAACTTGAACCACGGCACGGTCCAGATCGCGGGATAGCTGACCGGCGCGTCCTGGGCATGCAGGTTCTTCTCGAATCCCTTGATCCCGTTCAGCGCGAAATCCTGCGAAAACACCTGGTTGCCGATGCGATTGAGGGCGTCGAGGCGGCCAAATCCTTCCTCGGTGTCCTGCTGCTGCTTGCCGTCCCAGGTCTTCTTGCCCTCGATCGTCTTCTCGTAGTTCTTGGCCCAGTCGATCAGGAACGTGCCGGTCGCGCTGAGCTTCTGCTTGAGCGCGTCGCGATCCGCCTTGCTGGCCTCGGTGCCGAGCACGCGATCGGCAAAGCGCTGGAAGCGGAACGGAACGTAGAGCGTGTAGGCGATCGACAGGCCGGTCGCGAGCTCGAGCTTCTTCAGGTCGGTCATCGCCGGGCCGCCGTCGAAGCGGACATCGACGCCCTTGTAGTGGATCTGGCCGGTGTGGCAGGCCGCGCAGGTCAGCCCGATCTTGTCCTCTTCGCGGCGGCCCGTCGCCGGATCGACGACCGCCGTCATCCGCGCGAAGCCGACCGGCAGGCCATCGACGTTCTCCGCCGGCGTCCACCTCGTCGACCAGTCCGGCACCTGCGTCGTCTCATAGACATTGGCGTAGCCGAAGCGGCGCAGCGTCGTCGCGTCGGTCTCGATCGTCTGCGGGCTCGGGATGAAGCCGTATTGCTCGAGATAGGTGCCGTCCTTCATCATGCCCGGTTGCGAGAGCAGGCGAAGGCGCGGCTGCTCCAGCGCCATGAACCACTCATAGGGCACCGGAAAGGTCGCGGTGCCCTGGCTGGCATGATGGAACCAGTGCCGGTCCTTCAGCGACCAGTTTTGCTCGAGCCAATAGGCGGCCTTGGTCTCCGGGAGCGTGGGCAAGGGCGGCGGCAGCAGCTGCGCGAGGACGCCCTTCTGCGGCAGCATCGCACGGACCTGGTTGGGGAATTCGGCGACCGCAACCAGGGCGACGAGGCCGAGGCCGATGACGAGCGCTGTGAGCGCGAACGCCCAGCGGAAGCGGAGCTGGCAGGCCGACAGCAGCGGCTGCGACAATATCCGCTGGTTGATCCGGTCAGGGAATTTGCGCTCCTCGAACAGCGTGCGCACGTCGGCCACGCTGAGATAGCGCTGCTCGTCGTTCTTGCCCTTGCCCATGATCTTCAGGAGGATGGGCCATTCGAATTTCATCAGCAGCGGGTAGTACCAGCGCGCGGCATTGCCGGCGCGCTTGAGGTTGTCGCGCATGAAAATCTTGATTTCCGCGGCGTTGAGGCCGGGCTCGCTGCTGCCGGTGTTCGGATCGGTGTAGGTCCGGCCGAAGCTTGCGAACCGCGCGATCTCGTCCTCGTTGACCTTGCCGTCGACACCGAGAATGCGCGAGCCGGCACCGCGCTTGTCGAGGGGACCGCCGCGTAGCGCGTCGAGCTGCGCGCCCGACCAGATGCTCTTCAGGATGTGACTGAAGCCGTTGGCGATGAGTGCAACGCCGCGGACCTGGATGCGGGCCGAGACCTTCTTCAGGCCCGTCTCGCCGGTCGCATTCGCAATCGTCTGCGACAGCGTAATGAGCGGGACGGTCCCGCCATCGACGAAACCTTCGCCGACGAGGCCACGCAGGAACGGGCAGGGGTTGTTCGGCGAGACCTGGATCGAGGGGTCGAAGGGCGGCTTCGAAGCGGGGTGATGCATGGCCCAATTTCCTCAAGGCGGCGAATCGTAAAAGCAGGCGCGCCGATCAAGCGCGGAAAGTCCTAACAAACCGACAGCAAACTATACTACTTCAGCGTGTAACGAAGTGTGGCCGAATTCACTGTCCTGTCAACAAGAGCATGATCCGGGAAAGTGTTTTCCGAAAAGCTGACGCTCAAGCAATGAAGCAGGCATGAGGTCGGAAGAAGGGACTGCAAGGGGCCGCAGCCGGCCTTTCAGGACTCGGCGGCGCGTTTGACGTCGCTCTGCACCAGGGTCAGCTTGGTCAGCGGCACGCCCGCCTTCAGCAGACCCTCGCGATAATGGGCGATGTCCTCGGACCGCTTCCAGTGGAAATTGCGCAGGTGACGGTCGACATTGAGGGTCGGGTAGTTGCCCATCAGCACGCTGGCGGCCTCGGTCGCCTCGTCGCTCCGCCCCAATTGCGCCAGTGCCGCGGCGCTGATCGCCAGCGCCTGCATGTGGTTCGGGTTGATGTAGAGCTGCTCGCGGGCCCATGACAGCGTCGCGTCATATTGCCTCAACAGATAATGGCTGAAGGCGTTCAGCGCCGCCCATTGGTAGCGCGGGTCGTTGTTGTCGCGCTGGGCGGCCATCGAGAACAGCTCGATCGCCTCGCGGTGCTCGCCGATGATGAAATGACAGATGCCGAGCACGCCGCGCGCGCCATTGTCGTAGGGATTGAGTGCGACCGCGCGCTTGGCGGCGTCCATCGCGGCCTCGTAATGGCCTTCCATGCCGTGAACCCAGGACAGGATCGAGAACGCGAAGGAGGAGCGCGGGTCGAGCCGGACGCTGGTCTCGGCGAGATGCATCGCCTCGGACCACATCTCGCGCGTGCCCTTGACCCAGCCGAACTGGATGCTCTGGATCTGGATCGTGGCGAGATAAGCGTGCGCGATCGACAGTTTGGGATCCAGCCTGATCGCCTCCCGGAACAGGTCGACGGCGGCGGTCAAATCCTCCTTGGTCTGCCGGTAATAATGGGAGAGCCCCTTGAGGAAGCGGTCCCAGGCCGTCACGTCGGTCGAGAGTCGCGCAGGCGCCGAGGCCTCGGCACGGACGATCTCGGTGGCGATGGCTGCGGACAGGTTGGTGGTGATCTCGTCCTGCATCGCGAAGAGGTCGCCGATGTCGCGATCGTAACGACCGGTCCAGAGCTGCTCGCCGGTCTCCGGCGCGATCAATTCGGCGGTCACGCGGATCTTGGCTCCGGCGCGGCGCACCGAGCCCTGGATCAGGTAGGTGGCGTCGATCTCGCGTGCGATCAGCCGGGTGCTCACATTCGCGCCCTTGAACGCGAAGGTCGAGTTGCGGCTCAGCACGCGATAGAAGGATTGCAGCGCCAGCGCGTGGATCAGATCCTCGGTCAGGCCGTCGGAGAAATATTCATCCTGGGCATCGCTGAGATTGGCGAAGGGCAGCACGCCGACGATCGCGGTGCGATATTGTTGCGAGAGGGCGGACGCCTCCCTGAGCTCGGGTGCGAGCGACGGCGCGCCCTCGGGCGTCCAGGTCCAGACCCCGACCACATCCTTGATGTTCTTGAAACGATGGTTGCCCGCATCGACCAGTGGCACGGTCAGATGCTTGCTCGCCTCGCTGTGGGCCTTGGCCGAGATGGCGAAGCCGCCGGGATTCGCCACGGATTCGAGGCGGACGGCAATGTTGACATCGTCACCGAACACCTCATCCTCGTCCGCGATGACGTCGCCCATGTGGATGCCGAGCCGGAACTGCATGGCGCGATCGGCCGGCAGATGGTGGTTGCGCTCCGCCATCAGAGTCTGCATCGCGATCGCCGCCTCGGTGGCGCCGACGATACTGGGGAACTCCAGCAGGAAGCCGTCGCCGGTATTCTTCACGACGCGGCCGCCATGGTTGAGGATGATGGGATGGATCGCGCTGCGATGGGCCTTGAAGGCGGCATGCGTGCCGGCCTCGTCGCTGCCCATCATGCGCGAATAGCCGGCGACATCGGCGCAGACGATGGCGGCCAGACGTCTTTCCATATCCTCGGAGCTCCAAGGGGCAAGGGACCGGCCACGGTGTGGCAGTCGCCTCGAATCCCGCATTTCAAGAACCCTGCCTTTATAGAGCAGATGAGGCCGAGCGAAAGCATGATCCGCATTGCAAATTCGAGGTAAATCCCGCGCAGTCCTGGCGGTGGACGGCGGAGGCCGAACCGACTAAGCCGGCCCCCAAAGGCGGTCGGGACGGCGAGGGCACCTCACATGCTGGGCATTCATGAAATCTGGCTCTTCATCCTGTCGGGCGTGCTGCTCAACATCACACCGGGTCCGGATACCGTTTATGTGATCGGCCGCAGCATGCAGATGGGCTGGCGGGGCGGCGCCGCTGCGGCGCTCGGCATCAGTTGTGGCTGCTTTTTCCATGTCGCGGGCGCGGCGATCGGCCTTTCGGCCCTGCTGATGGCCTCATCCACCGCGTTCTCGATCCTGAAGCTGGTCGGTGCAGCCTATCTCATCGTGACCGGACTTCAGATGCTGTGGTCGCGCCCGGTGCTGGCCTCGGCCATCGACGAGCCGGTGCGGAGCTCGCTGCGGCGGGTCTTCCTCCAGGGCGTCTTCACCAACGCGCTCAATCCCAAGGTCGCGCTGTTCTTCCTGGCCTTCCTGCCGCAATTCGTCGCAGCTGACGCGCCGCACAAGCCGCTCGCCTTCCTCACGCTCGGCCTGATCTTCATCTGCACGGGAACGCTGTGGTGCCTTGTGCTGGCCGCCTTTGCGGCGAAGGCCGCGCACCGCTTGCGGACCTCCGAGGGCGCGATCGCATGGGTCAACCGTGCGCTCGGCGGCCTCTTCATCTATCTCGGCATCCGCGTCGCCATGCTGGAGACACGGTAGCTCGTTCGAACGAATGAGATGGGAGCCGCGCGGGGGCAACCCACCCGACGATCGTTCCTTACGCGAACTCCTTCAACAGCGCGCTGCCGGCGAGATAGAGGCCGAGCAGGATCATCGCAATCAGGAACCAGCGGCGAAACGCTTCGGCCGGCATCCGGGCGCGCACCGACTGGCCGATGAACATGCCGGCAAAGGCCATGGCAAGGCCCACGGCGCCGGGCACGGTGTTGGCGGGCGTCAGCAATCCGCCCGCGGTCAGGTTGAAGGCGAGCGCCAACGTCGCCGTCGTGAAGAACACGCCGAGCGCCTGCACCAGCTCGTCCTTCTCCATGCCGATCGCCTGCATGAACGGCATCGAAGGGATCACCTGCACGCCGGTCGAGGCCGAGATCACGCCGGTGACGACACCGACCACGCCGCCGACCCATTTCTCGTTCCTGGGCGCGACGCGGAACTGGAATTTGTTCAGGCCGATCACCGCGTAAATGACGAGCAGGGCGCCGAGCACCACGGTGCCGTAGCGCGCATGCGGGCCGGTCAGCGCGCCGGCATTGAGCCAGCATCCGATCACGGTGCCGACCATCAGCGGCCACAGCCGCCTGAGGATGTCGCGCAAATGTGGGCCGACGAAGGTCTGCCAGATGTTGGTGACGATGGCGGGCACGATCACGATGGCGATCGCGCGGCTCGGCGCCATGCTCACCGCGAGCAGGCCCATGGATACTGTCGGCAGGCCGAGTCCGACCACGCCTTTGACGAATCCGGCGATCAGGAAGACGGCGGCGATGACAATGAGCAGTGGGTCGATCATCCCTGCACATTGACCGAAGCCGCGCGCCGGCACAATCTGCAGGTTCCGGAGATAGCCTTCGTCTCAAACGAAGGCTGGGGAAACCGTCATGCGCTTCGACCTCGTCGACCTCCAGCTCTTCATCGCGGTCGCCGACCAGCGCAGCATCACCCGCGGCGCCGAGCGGTCGAACCTGGCGCTGGCCTCCGCCAGCGCGCGCATCAAGGGACTCGAGGACGCGCTCGGCGTCGCGCTGCTCAAGCGCGGGCGCCGCGGCGTCGAGTTGACCGCGGCCGGCGAAAGCCTGCTCGATCACGCCCGCATCGTCATCCATAATGTCGAGGCCTTGCAAGGCGATCTTGCCGCCTATGCCAGCGGTGTGCGGGCGAGCGTGCTGCTGCTTGCCAACACGTCGGGGCTCTCGGAGCACCTGCCGCGGGCGCTCGCGGCATTCCTGCGCGAGCATCCCGATATCAATGTCGACGTCGAGGAGCGCGAGAGCGCTGACATCGCCGCCGCGATTGTCAGCGGCGCTGCGGATATCGGCTTCGCGGCGGAGCACGCGCTGCCCGACAGCGTCGAACGATTTCTGTTCAGCGAGGATCGGCTGATGCTGGTGGCCGCGCGCCGAAGCGACCTCGGCAGTCGTCGCCAGATCGACTTCCAGGAGGTGACCGAACGCGATTTCGTCGGGCTTACGGCGTCGACTGCGTTGCAGGTCCACATCTCCCGGCATGCGGCGAAGCTCGGTGCCCGCCTTCGCGTTCGCGCCCGCCTGCGCGATTTCGACGCGATCTGCCAGATGGTCGCCGCCGACGTCGGGATTGCCGTTGTTCCGGAAAACGCGGCAAAGCGCTGCGCGAGATCGATGCCGATCGTGGCCATCCGGATCCGCGATGGCTGGGCCAATCGAAGATTGACGATCTGCGCCCGCAGCTTCAAATCATTGCCGCGCCCCGCCAAGCAACTGGTGGACTATTTGCGTGCCGAAGTTCAGAGGTGAGACACGATCTTGAAGGTCTGGGGACGACGCAGCTCGCCAAGGCTCGAAAAGGCCACCCAAAAGGTGGCCCTTTCTGTCTACTTTTTGAGGTCGGCGTCGAAAAACTTGGTCGCCTCGGCCTTGGCTTCCTGATCCGCCTTGGCGTCGTATCTGAGTGGCAGGTTGAACTTCGTGCCGAGCTCGGTCGCTTCGGGGTTCGTGAAGGCGTGCACAGCGCCCGGATATTCGACGATCCGATAATCGGCCTTGGCGGCGTCGAAATCCTTCTTGAGCGCGTCGTATTGCTCGCGCTTCACGAAGGGGTCGTCCGCGCCGTTCAGGATCAGGATTTTTGCCTTGACGGTTCCCGGCCCTGGCGCAGGCGTATTGAGACCAAGCGATGCATGAAAGCCTGCAACGGCGGCGAGGTCGGCGCCGGCACGCGCCATGTTCAAAACCACCGCGCCGCCGAAGCAGTAACCAACGGCGCCGATCTGCTGGGGATTGACCGAAGCCTGTTTGGCAAGCTGGTCCCGCGCGGCCTTGAAGCGCGACTCCATGACCGCCGGGTTCTTCATCACCGTACCCGAGAGCGCGCCGGCGTCCTTCGGGTTGTCGGCGGTCTTGGCGTCGCCATACATGTCGGCAATGAAGGCCGTGTAGCCCTGCTGCGCGAACTTGCGTGCCTCGTTATGGATGTGATTGGTGATGCCCCACCATTCATGCACCATCACGATTCCGGGGCGCTTGGTTTGGCTGGCGTCGTCGTACACGACGAAGCCCTTCATTGTGGTCTCGCCGTCGGTATAGGTGACCGGCTCCTCCTTGATCGCGGCGCTTGCGCTGGTGACCATTGCGATGGCGCAAAATGCTCCCAGTATCATTGTCCGCATGCTGACCTCCCGCGGGTTTGGCGCAATTACATTGGCATGCCAGACATTGCGGCGCCAGACTGCGAAAGCGGCGGTGTGCGACACAGGGCCGTGATTGCGTGGTTACGCCGACCCGCGGCAATTCCTTGTGTTACCCCTCGGGCAAAACAGGCGAGATCCGCGTCAATTCACTTCGGGAACAGGTCTGCCGCTACTTCGCCGTTTCGACGCCGGCATCCTTGATCACCTTGGCCCATTTCGCGGTCTCATCTGCGATGAACTGCCGAAAATGTTCCGGCTCATCGCCGATCAACGTTGCGCCCTGGGCGGCGAGCTTTTCCTTCACCGCGGGATCCGCCATGGCTTTCGTCGCCAAGCCATGCAGCGCGGTGACGATCTCCTTCGGCGTACCCTTCGGCGCCACCATGCCGTACCAGTTCTCGATGCGTAACGCAGGAAAGCCCGCTTCCGCGGTGGTCGGGACATCCGGCGCGGTCGGTGCGCGTTCGGCCGAGCCGACCGCGATCGGCCGCAGGGCGCCGGCCTTGACCTGCGGCAGCAGCACCGGAAGATCCAGGAACGTCATCTGCACCTGCTGGCCAAGCAGATCGTTCACCGCGGGCGCGGCGCCGCGATAGGGCACGTGCACGATGTCGATCTTCGCCGTCAGCTTGAACAATTCGCCGGCGAGATGCGGCAGGCTGCCGGGGCCGGAGGAGGCGAAGTTCAGCTTGCCCGGCTGCGCTTTGGCGAGTGCGATCAATTCGCCGATGTCCTTGGTCGGCACGTTGGTGGCGACGACCAGCATTTCCGGCACGGTCGCGACTAGCGTCACCGGCGTGAGGTCGGAGAGCGTGTCATAGGCGACCTTCTCCATGCTCGGGCTGATCGCGAGTGCGCCGGCGCTCGATATCGCGATGGTGTAGCCGTCGGGCGCGGCCTTCGAGACGGCGTCGGTGCCGAGCACGCCGCCCTGGCCGCCGCGATTGTCGATCAGCACCGGCTGTCCCGACAGCTCGGACATGCGCTGGCCGATCACGCGGGCGATGATGTCGTTGGGGCCGCCGGCCGGGAACGGAACGATCAGCTTGATCGGCTTGGCCGGGAAAGTCTGCGCCGACGCGAGCGTCGGCAGCAGCAGGAACAATCCCAGAAACAATCCAGCGAGCAGCTTGCGTGTGATGGTCATGCAAGCCTCTCCGCTCGCGTTGCTATTGGTTCAAAAGCTTCAAGGCTTCTTCGTGGACCCTGGCATCACCGGCTGCGATGATGCGGCCGCCGCCCTGCGCCGGCTTGCCTTCCCAGGTGGTGACGATACCGCCCGCGCCGGTCACGATCGGGATCAGCGCCGCGATGTCGTAGGGTTTCAGCTCGGTCTCGACCACGAGGTCGACGTGACCGGCCGCCAGCATGCAATAGGAGTAACAGTCGCCGCCATAGCGCGACAGCCGCGCGCCCTGCTCGATGCGGCCGAAGATGGCGCGGTCGCGCTCGTTCATCAGCAAGGGGCTGGTGGTATAGGTCGTGGCTTCCGAGAGCGAGGCGCAGCGGCGGACCTGGAGCCGGCGCTCGCCGGACGGGCCCTTGTAATTGGCGGAGCCGTTGTCGCCGGAGAAGCGCTCGCCGATGAAGGGCTGGTGCATCATGCCGAACACCGGCGCGCCCTTGTGCAGCAGTGCGATCAGCGTGCCCCAGATCGGAAAGCCGCCGATGAAGGATTTGGTGCCGTCGATGGGGTCGAGCACCCAGACATAGTCGGCGTCCTCGCGCTCATTGCCGAATTCCTCGCCGACGATGCCGTGCTGGGGGAAGTTGGCCTTGATCAGCCGCCGCATCACCGCCTCCGCGGCGCGGTCGGCCTCCGTGACGGGATCGAAATCCTTGGTCTTGCTCTTGTCGTCGATCGAGAGCGAGGTGCGGAAGAACGGCAGGATGGTTTCGCCGGAGGCGGTGGCGAGCCGTCCGATGAAGGCGGAGAAGTCGATCACCGTCACGGCGAATCCTCGAAACGAAAGTCGGGTGAAGCTCACTTCTGCCTAGCTCAAATCGCCTCTCGCGTGCAGCGTTGTCTTGATTTGCACCCTGGTATTTTGGATGCCGGAAGCGGCTGCCTCGCTTGAGACATCTGCTGGCCAAATATCGATCACAGAGTTGAAAACTTAGTTCCGAATATGCCTTGTTCGTATGCAAACAGCTATCAACCCATTGAATTTCCTTATCAAAGAAACTGAATCTGGGTTTCTCTAGAAGCAATTGAGCCATGTGCTTATTGCATGGGAAACGGCTCAAAAGCCCTTGCACTTTGTGCGGCGCAGTCGCATATTGTTGCGGTGCGGTAGCGCTCTGCGTTACCGCTGCCCTCCTTGGGCGTTTCCTCCCTAGACTTGGGCCGCTTCTTCATTAGAAGCGGCCCTTTTTTCTTTCAGCCTCTCTTCATTCCAGTGCGCGTGAGTTTGCGAAGCGAAAGTGCGTTCGCGCCGATCGCGGTCGATACGCTCGCTCGAGAAAGATCTTTCGTCTATTCCGCCGCGGCCTGGAACGGGCCGAGGTCGCCGAACGGGATCGTCGTCGCCAGCACGTCGGCCAGCACGCCGAAGTCGGCCGCCACTTGCGCAAAGCGCGGACTGCGCTCGCGCCGCCGCTCGTCCATGTAGATCGCGCGATTGAGCTCGAGCTGCACCGCATGCAGGCCGCTCGCCGGATTGCCGTAATGCTCGGTGATGAAGCCGCCGGCATAGGGCTTGTTGCGGCCGATCGAATAGCCGAGCCCGCCCATGGTCTCCTCGACCCGGTCGGGCAGCAGCGGCGTGCAGCTCGTGCCGTAGCGGTCGCCGATCACGACGTCGGGCCGGCGCGGTTCGTCGCGGGAGACGCCGACCGACGGCATCGAGTGGCAGTCGACCAGCACCACGGTGCCGAACATCTGGTGCACCTTGTTGATCAGCCGGCGCAGCGCGCGATGATAGGGCTTGTACAGCGTCTCGATCCGCGCCAGCGCGTCGTCGACCAGGATGCGGTCGCGATAGATCTCCTGGCCGTCGCCGACCACGCGCGGAATGGTGCCGAGGCCGCCGGCGACCCGCATCGAGCGGGTATTGGCAAAGCTCGGCAGGCGGCCGGTGAACATGCGGGGATCGAGCTCATAGGGCTCGCGGTTGACGTCGACATAGGAGCGGGGAAAGTTGACCCGCACGGTCGGAAAGCCGCGCTCGCTCAAGTGGCCGATCAGCTCGTCCATGAAGGAATCTTCCGACCGCCGCAGCGTCGGCAGATCGATCCTGGAGGCGGCGAGGAATTCGTCCGGATAGGTCGAGCCGGAATGCGGCGAGTTGAAGATGACCGGCGCGCGCCATTGCGCGGGCTCCACGATCTCGAAGGCTGGCGACACCTCGCCGTCAAACCGCGTCATCTTCTCAGGCTTCGTCCCTTCGCGCCGCACGATCCGGGCCTCGGATCGAATTGATTCGGCCGGTCGAGCGGCTCTTATGTGTCGCCATTGTCCGGAATCGCAACCATTCTGCCAAGCGAAAAAGCGTGATCCGCGCTGGAACGTGTCTTAACCGTGCGGGCATCGAGGCGGGGATCGGTCAGTGCGGCTCGATTGATTCTGGCCGCATTCCGGTTCACAAAGGCCCGCAGGCGCAGCTGGCCCAGGGTAAAGATTTTCACCCCAAATTTACCCTCTGTCGGGCTTAGTGACCTCTGCTGATATCCTCTGGGGATTCGACGTTTCCTGCCATGCCAAAGATCCTGCTCGCCGAAGACGACAACGACATGCGCCGTTTCCTGGTCAAGGCGCTGGAAAACGCCGGTTTTCAGGTCTCGTCCCACGACAACGGCATGGCCGCCTATCAGCGGCTGCGGGAAGAGCCGTTCGAGATGCTGCTGACCGACATCGTGATGCCGGAGATGGACGGCATCGAGCTCGCCCGCCGGGCCTCGGAACTCGACCCCGATATCAAGATCATGTTCATCACCGGCTTTGCCGCGGTGGCCCTGAACTCGGATTCGGACGCCCCCAAGAACGCCAAGGTGCTGTCGAAACCCGTGCATCTGCGCGAATTGGTCAGCGAAGTGAACAAGATGCTGGCGGCCTAAATCGGCCCCGTTCCGTCCTTGCGCCGGGTCCCCTGAGCCGTTATAGGGACCCCACCGATGAAATGACCTCTAGGGCACGTAGCTCAGCGGGAGAGCACTACCTTGACATGGTAGGGGTCACAGGTTCGATCCCTGTCGTGCCCACCATCCTTCGCTCGCGACGCGAGAGAAGGATGCCACGCCGGAGCCCGAAGGGCGCAGGCGGGCTTGTAGCCGCGAGTTGCGGCTAGGCAAGCCACGAAGTTCCCTTGCAGCACGGGCTCCGGTCATACCTCAACGCGAGGCCGCCCATGAGCGTTTCCGTCATCGAGCAGGCAAAGATCCAGGCGCAGGTGCTGGTGCCGCTGGTCAAGGCGCTCCAGGCCGAACTCGGCGAGGCGCGCGCCAACGCGCTGGTGCGCAAGGCGCTCGGCGATCTCTATCGCGGCTTCGGCGAGGAATTCTGGAAGGCCAAGAACGCTAACAACAACGAGGCGGACCTCGGCACGGCTGTCGCGTCCGCCTTCAAGACCTATGCCCGCGACGACGCGCTCGCCTATGACGTCATCGAGCAGTCGAAGGACGTCTTCGCCTTCGACGTGAAGCGATGTGCCTATGCCGAGTTCTATAAGGCGCTGGGCGAGCCCGAGCTCGGCTTCCTCCTGATCTGCACCGCCGACTTCGCGACCGCGGAAGGGTTCGGCTCCGATATCCGGCTCACGCGTACGCAGACCATCATGCAGGGCGCCGATCACTGCGACTTCCGCTACCGGCGCGATGACGGCGGGGCGCGGTGATGCCGCTGCGTCAGGTCGGCGAGGGCCTACCGGTCGTCGGGCGATGCAGCTGCACGACCCTGCCATCTCAGCGCCGGCGCCGAGATGTCGGGCAGGCCCAGCAGATTGATCGCGCGGCAGGCGATCTGGTCGACGATCTCGGCTGTCGATTGCGGCTTCAGGTAGAAGGCGGGCAGCGGTGGCGCAATGATTGCGCCGATCTCCGTCGCCTGCAGCATCGCGCGGAGATGTCCGAGATGCAGCGGGCTTTCGCGGACCAGGAGCACCAGGCGGCGTCGCTCCTTGAGCTGCACGTCGGCCGCGCGCACGAGCAGATTGTCCAGATGCCCGAAGGCGATGGCCGACAGCGTGCGGATCGAGCACGGCGCCACGATCATGCCGCTGACCGGAAACGAGCCGCTGGCGATGCTGGCGCCGATGTCGGAAGGATTATGGTCGCGGAAGGCGAGGGTGTGCAGCCGGGGCAGCGCGCCGGCACCGACCTCTTCGGTGAGCGTGCGCTCGGCCGCCGGCGAGATCACGAGATGCACCGCACAGCGCGGATTCTCCGCCAGCCGCTCGACGATGCGCACGCCGATGGCAGCGCCCGAGGCGCCGCTGATGCCGACGATCACGCCATGCCGCTCGCTCATGCGGGCTCGCGCAGTTGCAGGCCGCTAGTTCCGCCAAGACCAAGCGCAGGCCACATCGCATCGACCCTGGCGACCACGGCCGGATCCATCGCCAGGGGCTCGCCCCAGGCCCGCTCCGTCTCGGGCGGGATCTTGGTGGTGGCATCGATCCCGAGCTTGCCGCCGAGGCCGGATTTCGGCGAGGCGAAGTCGAGATAGTCGATCGGCGTGTCGGAGAGCGTGACGAGATCGCGCGAGCTGTCGCTGCGGGTCGCAACCGCCCACATCACCGCGCGCCAGTCGCGGATATCGATGTCGTCGTCGACCACGATCAGCAGCTTGGTGTAGCTGAACTGCGGCAGCATCGACCACAGGCCCAGCATCAGCCGCCGCGCCTGGCCGGGATAGCGCTTCCTGATGGAGGCGATGGCGACGCGGTAGGAGCAGGCCTCGGGCGGCAGCCAGCAGTCGGTCACCTCGGGGAATTGCTGCCGGATCAGCGGCACGAACAGCCGGTTCAATGCTTCGCCGATCCGGGACGGCTCGTCCGGCGGGCGGCCGGTGAAGGTCGAGAGATAGATCGGCTGTCGGCGCGACGTGATGGCGGTGACGCGCAGCACGGGAAACTCCTCGACCGAATTATAGTAGCCGGTGTGATCGCCATAGGGGCCTTCGGCGGCGGTCTCGGTTGCCGAGACAACGCCCTCGATGACGATCTCGGCCGCGGCCGGGACCGCGAGAGGAATCGTGAGGCACGGCGTCAGCTCGGGCCGCTCGCCGCGCAGGATGCCTGCGAAGCGCAGCTCGGATATCGTCTCGGGCAGCGGCAGCACGGCGGCCAGGATCGTTGCGGGATCGGCGCCGATGACGATCGCGACCGGCATGTCGCGCCCCAGGGATTTCCATTGCTGGTGATGCCGGGCGCCGCCGCGATGGGCAAGCCAGCGGATGATGGCGCGGTCAGGGCCGAGGATCTGCATGCGATAGACGCCGACATTCTCCTCCTGGTCAGCAGACGATGATTCCGGCGGCGCGGTGATGACCAGCGGCCATGTGATCAAAGGTGCAGGCTCGCCCGGCCAGCAGATCTGCGCCGGCAGTTTTGTCAGATCGATGTCCTCGCCCATCATCGCGCGATCCTGCACCGGCGCCGCAGGGCGCGATCGTGGCCGCGTTGCAAGCGCGGCGCGGGCCAGCGGCAGCTTGTGCCAGGCATCTCGAATGCCATGGGGAGGGCGCGGCGCGCGCAGCTCGGCGAGCAGCGCGCCGAGCTCTTCCAGCCGGTCCGGCGTGATGCCCATGCCCCATGCGGTCCGCTCCACCGTGCCGAAGAGATTGGTCAGCAGCGGCATCTCGGATTGAACACCGTCGGCCCTGACCGGCCGCTCGAACAATAATGCCGGTCCGTGCTCCCCGATCACGCGCCGGTGGATCTCGGTGACCTCGTGCACGACGGAAACGCGTTCGCGAATGCGTCGCAGCTGGCCCTTGCCTTCGATGAAGCGCAGGAAGTCGGATAGTTCGCCGAAGCGCGGAACGTCACGTTGCAAGTGGACAGGCTCCTGAAAAAGCAGAAGCTAGCCGGCGTGATTTCGATCATCATTGTTCCCGGTCAAATACTTTTGCGCGCAATCGGCTCAGATGGCGAGATGAGTCATTCGTCCGTCGCGTCCGGTTCATTGCCGACAATCCCGCCCCTGCTCGCGCTCGTGATACGTCCCTTGCCGCTGCTGCCGCTGCAATTCGCGCTCGGTGGCTTCCTCGCGCGGATCTTGAGGCGCAATCCCGGCCTGCTCGACCGGCTCGGCCAACATCGCCGTGCGCGATTCGGGATCAAGCCGGTCGATCTGCCGTTCGCCTTCATCGTCGAGGCCACGCCGCCGCGACTCTTGGTGTTGCGCGAGCTGCCGCAAGGCCTGGATGCCTGTGTCTCCGCCTCGCTCGCAAACCTGCTTGCCCTGGTCGAGGGCAGGGTCGATGGCGACGCGCTGATGTTCTCGCGCCAGCTCGGAATCGAAGGCGACATGGAGGCCGTGCTGGCCTTGCGCAACGCGATCGACGATGCGCGGCTCGATCTCGCCGAGGAGCTGGCTTCCCTGTTCGGTCCGTTGGGCGAGCCGGTGAGGCGTTCCTTCGAGGCCGCGCGGGACAGGCTGACCGGCTCGCCGCAGGAGCAGAGGTGATGGAGCTGATCTGTCCTGCCGGCACGCCGGCCGCGCTGCGGAGCGCCATCGATGCGGGCGCGGACGCCGTCTATTGCGGCTTCAACGACGAGACCAACGCGCGCAATTTTCCGGGGCTGAACTTCAGCCGCGACGAGCTGCGCAAGGGGATTGCGTTTGCCCACGGTCGCGGCGCGCGCATCCTCGTCGCCATCAACACCTTTCCGCGGGCCTCCTCCGTGGCGCTCTGGCAGCGCGCCGTGGACGATGCCGTCGCCGCCGGGGCCGACGCGCTGATCGTCGCCGATATCGGGCTGATGGACTACGTCGCCAAGCGCCATCCGGGCCAGCGCCTTCATGTCTCGGTGCAGGCCGCCGCCGCAAATCCCGATGCCATCGCCTTCTACGTCGGGACGTTCGGGGCGCGCCGCGTCGTGCTGCCCCGCGTGCTCAGTGTTGCGGAGATCGCCGAAATCACCCGCGAGACGACCTGCGAGACCGAGGTGTTCGTGTTCGGCGGCCTTTGCGTGATGGCCGAAGGGCGCTGCTCCCTGTCGTCCTATGCCACCGGCAAATCGCCGAACATGCAGGGTGTCTGCTCACCGGCGAGCCACGTGGCCTATGAGGACACCGTGCGGGGGACGACGTCCCGGCTTGGCGGCTTCACCATCAACCGCTTCGCCCCGCAGGAAGCCGCAGGCTATCCGACCCTCTGCAAGGGGCGCTTCTCCACCGCGCATGGCGACGGCTACATCTTCGAGGATCCGGTCAGTCTCGATGCCACCACGCTGCTCACGGGACTGAAAAGCGCCGGGGTGGCCGCGCTGAAGATCGAAGGGCGTCAGCGCGGACGCGCCTATATCGAGAGCGTGGTCCGTCATTTCCGCCGCGCGCTCGATACCCTCGAGCAGGGGCGCGAAGCGGACATCGTGAGCCTGAAGCCGTTCACCGAAGGCCAGGCCACCACGCTCGGCGCCTATCGCAAGACGTGGCGATAAGCGACGGTCCGGCATGATTGAGAGAAATACCGATGCAGCTTAGTCTCGGCCCCGTCCTCTACAATTGGGCGCCGGAGCGCTGGCGCGATTTCTACGTCCGGATCGCCGACGAGGCGCCGGTCGATGTCGTGTCGGTGGGCGAGATCGTGTGCTCGAAACGGTCGCCGTTCTTCGCGGAGCATCTGCCCGAGGTCATCGAACGGCTCCAGCGAGCCGGCAAGCAGGTCCTGCTGGGCTCATTGATCCTGGTGTCGCTGCGGCGCGAGCGGCGCCAAACCGAAGAGCTTTGCGCAACTGAGGACGCGTTGGTCGAGGTGAACGATTTGACCTGCCTCCGCTCGATCACGGGCCGGCCGCATGCGATCGGGCCCTACGTCAACATCTACAACGAGACCAGCGCGGCCTTTCACGTCCGGCAGGGCGCCGCGCGCATCTGCCTGCCGCCCGAGCTGCCAATCTCGTCGGCGGGAGTGATTGCCGCCGCGGTGCCCCAAGCCGTGATCGAAATCTTTGCTTTCGGCCGGGTGCCGCTGGCGATCTCCGCCCGTTGCTACCATGCGCGGCTTCACAAGCTCTCCAAGGACAATTGCCGCTTCGTCTGCGAAAAGGACCCCGACGGGCTCGCGCTGAAGACGCTGGACCAGCAGGAGTTCCTCACGATCAACGGCGTCCAGACCCTGTCGCATGCCTGCACCAATCTCGTCGGTGACATCGGCGCGCTGCGCGAGGCCGGGATCGGCTCGCTGCGCCTGTCGCCGCAGGATTGCGACATGGTCGACGTCGTCAGAACCTTTCGCGACGTGCTCGACGGACACGAGGATGCCGAAGGCGCAAGCCGCCGTTTGTCCGATCTTTATCCGGGCGTCGCCTTTGCCAACGGCTTCCTTCGCGGCCAGCCCGGCTTTTCCTTCGTGTGAAACATCGCGTCTGGTAAAGCTGGGGTCCGCTTACGCGGGCCTGCCTTTTATGGTGCCCAGCAGCAAGTCCTTCAGTCCGGTCGGAAACAGGCTCGGGGCGCCCTCCACATCGAGATCGGCCAGGTCGAACCAGCGGGCGACGATGTGCGCGCCGTTGTCTTCTCTGAAGTCGATGCGGTCCTGATCGCGGAATGCAGCATCGGGAAACACGACCTCGGCGATGAACATCACCTCATGGCCGGTTGCGCCCTCATGGACGAAGATGTTCTCCATCATCAAGGGCTCGCCCTTGAGGATCACGTCGATGCCGAGCTCTTCTTTGAATTCACGGATGAGGGCAGCCCGCCAGCTCTCGCCGAACTCGATCTCGCCGCCGAGCGGACGCACGCCCTTGATCAGGCCAGCATCATCGCGCACTTCGGCCGCGAGCAGACGTCCGTCCCGCCAGTGCAGGCCAATCGCGACGACTCGGATATGAGGATGGGGGTCGCCATGTGGTCATAGGGGGCAGCGTTAGTCAGCTTCGGGTGATCTCGCAACGAGGGCACGAGAGCGTAGCCCGGATGGAGCGCAGCGCAATCCGGGGGCTTCCCCGTCGCGGAGAGACTTTCCCGGATTGCGCTGCGCTCCATCCGGGCTACGAGACTGCATACTTCTTCACCGCCGCCTCGTCCCATTCGATCCCGTTGCCGGGCTCCTCGCCCGGCAGCGCAAAGCCGTCCTTGATCCTCAATCGCCTCGCCAGCACCGCGTCGGCCCAGTCGACATATTCCAGCCAGTGCGCGGTTGGCGTCACGCACAAGAGATGCGCGCTGACCTCCGAGAACAGATGCGTCGACATCTCGATGCCGGCGGCGTGCGCGAGCGAGGCGGCCCGGAGCCAGCCGGTGACGCCGCCGATGCGTTGCACGTCCGGCATCACGTAGTCGCAGGCCTCCGCCGACAGAGCGGATTGCATCGAGAAGGCACTGTCAAAGTTCTCGCCGATCTGCACCGGCGTGCGCAGCGCGTCCGCAATGCGGGCACAGCCGGCATAATCGTCGTGGCGGATCGGCTCCTCGATCCAGCTCAAGCCCTCGTCGTCGAGCATCTCGCCGCGGCGGATCGCTTCGGTCACTGTGAGCGCCTGATTGTAGTCGCACATCAGCGTCACCTGATCGCCGACGGCCTTGCGCACCGCGCGCACGACCGCGAGATCTTCGCGCGCATCGGGCCGGCCGACGCGGATCTTCGCGGCCTGAAAGCCCTCGGCCAGCAGCTTGTGAGCCTCCTCCACCGCGGCGCCCGCCGGCATGATGCCGAGCCCCTTCGAATTGTAGGCCCTGACCGGCTTCGGCGCACCGCCGAGCAGGCGCGCCAGCGGCAGGCCCTTGCTGCGTGCCAGTGCATCCCAAGCCGCCATGTCGATGCCGGATTGCGCCAGCCGCTGCAGGCCGGCAAGCCCGAGCAGCGTGAAGCGCTGGGCCAGCTTGCGCTCGATCTCGAACGGCAGCAGCTCGTCGCCGGCGACGAGGTCCGACATTTCCGTGACCATCGCCGTCAGCGGCTTCAAGGCAGACGGCGTGATCGAAAACAGATAAGCGTGCCCGCGCACGCCCTGATCGGTCTCGCAGTCGATCAGCACCAGCGGCGCTTTCGCGACCGCGCCGGTCGAGGTCTGCAGCGGCAGGTTCATCGGCACGATCACGGGCCGCGCGTGAAAGCGTCTGATGCGGACGGTCTCGGTCATAAGTCTCTCCCCGGCGGAGCGGATGCAGGTCGGTGCCGATCTTAAGCATCCGTGATCAAACGAAAAGGCACCTGGCGCGACCACCATAAAATGGGGTTGCGCCGGCTTGCAATTATTGGCTCTGTGCCGCCGCAGGCTGCGCCGCAAATCCATCTGATTTGCGACAAAATCGCACACAACGGAGCCACAGGGTGAAACAAGAGATCTCCGAAGAACAGCGCAAGAGCGGCATCCTCACCGGCGCCGTGATCGCCTTCCTCCTGCTCGCTCTGCCGCTCGCGGTCTGGCTGGACCTGACCGAGCTGAGCAAGACCGCGCTGCGCCGGCAGGCCGCCGATCTCAATTCGGTCATATCCAGCGTGCGCAGCTACTATGCCTCCAACGTGGTCGGACGCGTGCTGGCCAACCCGAACGGCACGACGAAGGTCGTGCACAATTACGAGTCCGTCCCCGGCGCGATCCCGATTCCGGCGACGCTGTCGCTCGAGCTTGGCCGGGTGATCGGCGCGCAGCAGGAGAACATCACCTACCGCTTCGTCTCGGACTTCCCGTTCCAGAACCGCGCCCCGCACCAGCTCGACAAGTTCGAGAAGGACGCGCTCGATGCGCTGCGCAAGGATCCCGAGCAGAAGATCGTCGAGACCGAGACCTCGCTGTTCAACGACAAGGTCCGCCTCGTCGCGCCTGTCACCATGGGCCCGGCCTGCGTGAGCTGTCACAACAGCCACCCCGAGAGCCCGAAGAAGGACTGGAAGGTCGGCGACGTCAGGGGCATCCAGGAAGTCATCATCGCGCAGCCGATCGCGGCCAACATCTTCTCGTTCAAGTTCCTGCTGGCCTACTTTGTGATCGCCGCCGGCAGCGGCCTGTCGTTCCTGTCGCTCCAGCGCCGCCAGGCCAGCCGTATCAAGGGCATGAACAAGGAGCTCGAATCCGCCAACGATTTCCTCGCCTCGCTGTCGATGAAGATCTCGCGCTACATCCCGCCGCAGGTCTACAAGAGCATCTTCTCCGGCCAGAAGGATGTCACCATCCACACCGAGCGCAAGAAGCTCACCATCTTCTTCTCCGACATCCAGAATTTCACCGCGACCGCGGAGCGGCTTCAGCCTGAATTGCTGACCCAGCTCCTCAACGAATATTTCACCGAGATGTCGGCGATCGCCCATGAATATGGCGGCACCATCGACAAGTTCATCGGCGACGCCATGCTGATCTTCTTCGGTGATCCCGAGACCAAAGGCGACCGTGCCGATGCGCAGGCCTGCCTCCAGATGGCCTGGCGCATGCAGCAGCGCCTTGCCGAGCTCAATGCGAAATGGCGCGCCTCCGGCATCGAGCAGCCGTTCCGCTCGCGCATGGGCATCAATTCCGGCTATTGCAATGTCGGCAATTTCGGCAGCAGCGACCGCATGGACTACACCATCATCGGCGCCGAGGCGAACCTCGCCGCGCGCCTGCAATCGATCGCCGAGCCCGGCGGCATCGTGCTGAGCTACGAGACCTTCGCGCTCGTCAGCGACATCGTCCGCGCGCATGCGCTGCCGGCGATCACGATGAAGGGCATCAGCCGCGAGGTGATTCCCTATTCGGTGGATGCGTTGGCCGACGCGGCGGCGGAGAAGAGCGGCATCATCACCGAGCGCGCGCCGGGGCTGGAGCTCTATCTCGACCCGGCCGTGGTGAAATCCGGCGACGCCGCGCGGGTGCGCTCGCTGCTGGAAAATGCGCTGGCCTCGCTGAAGCCGGCGTGAGGATGCGCACAACAGGTCGTCATGCCCGGGCTTGTCCCGGGCATCCACGTTCTTTGTGCCGCGAGGAAAGACGTGGATGGCCGGGACAAGCCCGGCCATGACGCTGTGGAGGCTATCGGTGCCCCAACGTTCACCTGCGATTGCCTTCCCCCACAAGGGGGGAGGGAACGCAGCTGTGCATGTGGTCGAGTCAGAGGACGTCCATTCGAGTTGAGTTCGCGAGTTGAGCTTTTGACCTCAGCTCTCACCCCGTGGCACACTGGGCTCCCTCCCCCCTTGTGGGGGAGGGCAGGGGAGGGGGTAGCCCAGCAAAAGGTGAGAGTCGCTTTCACGCTGCCTGCAACGTGAGGCTCACCGCGCCGCGCCCTCCGTGAACGCCGTCTCGATCACCTCGCCGAACGGTTGCCAGGAGCGGCCGTCGAACTGGACGAGCCGCATCTGCCTGATCGGCAGATAGCTGCTGGGCGAGGTATTCATCCTGATGTTGGGCAGCGCGACCGAGGGGTGCTGGTCCCGGAGCGAGGCCGCCTGACGCATGATGTTCTCGCGCGACAGGTCGTCGCCGCATTGCTTCAGCACCTGTGTCATCGCTTCGGCCGCGGCATAGCCGTAGAGTGCGGCACTGCTATTCGTGCTCTCGACCTGATGGTACTTGTCCATGAAGGCGAACCAGTCCTTCATGGCAGGATCGTCTTTCCAGGCAGGATCGCTCGGATCCTTCAGGAAGGCCGCCGAGATCACGCCGGCCGAATTCTCCAGGCCCGCCGGCGCCATCGCATTGGCGATCGAGGCGGAGGCATCGTTCACGATGAACACCGGATGCCAATTGAGTGACGCCGCCAGCTTGATCACCTTGGACGCCGTCGACGGCACGCCGAGAAAGACGAAGATGTCGGCGCCTGCGCGCTTGAGGATCGAGACGTGCCCGTCGAGATGCTCGTCGCGGATGTCGAAGGCGATGTCGACGAGGACGTGACGGTTGAGGTCGCCAAGGCCTTCCTGGATGCCCTTGTAGAGCACGCGTCCGAACTGGTCGTTCTGCCAGAGCACCACGATCTTCTTCCTGGGATAATAGGCCTGGATGTAGTTGGCGTAGATGCGCCCCTCCGACCGGAACGACGGCTGCCAGCCCATGGTCCAGGGGAACGCCCTGGCCTGGCTCAGCTCCTCGTCGCCGGAGGCGACGAAGAGCTGCGGGATCTTCTTTTCGTTCAGATACCAGCGCGTGGCGAGATTGCCGGGCGCGCCGAACGACCCGAACATCAGGTGCACGTCCTCCTTCTCGACCAGATTGCGCGTCAGCTCCAGCGCAGTCGCGGGATCGGAATTGTCGTCGCGCGTGATGAAGCGGATCTTGCGGCCGTTGATCCCGCCACGCGCGTTGATCATGTCGAAATAGGCGGCCTCGGCCTGGCCGATGGCGCCGAACTCCGAGAGCGGTCCCGAATACGGCATGACATTGCCGATGCGGATTTCCTTGTCGGAAGCGGGTTGTTCAGAAGTGGGTTGCTCGGTGTGCTGCTGCGACATCGCCCCGAGCGAGGCCAGAGCGGCAACCAAAACGAACAGCAATCTGCCGGTGACGTACATGCTCGACACCTTGTCGTTGGCCCCCAACGAGGTCGGCTCAATCCGCACCAAGGCGAGTTGATCTACGTCAAGCGTTTGGCAATCGTGTGGCTTGATGGCTGCCTTCGATGCAACGCACGGCAGCCCGAACGAAACGACAGGCGTATTGACGCGGCATGAGCGGCGGGCGCGGTGCGTTTCCGATCGAGAGAGTCCCCGTGTGGCGCCCGCAAGGGGGGAGGGAACCTACCTGTGCGCAGCGCGAATGACTCGATTCATTAGGGCACTCGTGACGAGCCGCAGTGTAGCCGCGCACTCCGCTGCGCTCCCTCCCCCCTTGCGGGGGAGGGTGGGGGAGAGGGGTGGCCCAGCAAAAGGTCGAAGTAATAAGCGCGCAGCCCGCTCCCAGCTACGGCAGCCCGCGTGCCTCGAGCTGATGCACCAGCAGCAGCGTCGGTTCGGCGAGGCTGTCGCCGGAGCCGTCGAGGCCGAAGGCGCTCGCGATGCCGTCGCGGCTGCGTATCATGGCGGTGCGGGGGCAGTGGCCGGCGCCGCAGAGCGTCTTCTTCAGGGTCTCACCCTGCGCCACCAGGTTTGCGTGATCGTCCGCGGCCCAGGCCAGCACGATCGGCACGTCGACGTTGAGGATGCCGGGAAAGACCGACCGCTTGTCATATTGGCTGGCGTCCGCGCCGAGATAGGCCTTCTCGCTGTCGCTGGCGTCCTTGCCCACGCGGTAGATCCCGGACACCAGCACGACGGCGGCGACATCGGCGCGGTCGGTTTGCAGCTCGGGGTGCGCCAGCAGGCTCGCGACATGGAAGGCGCCGGCGCCATAGCCGACCGCGACGATCTCGCGGGCATCGCCGTTGAACAGGTCGATATTGCCGTGGACCCAGGACAGCGCCGCCGCGACATCGGCCGCACCGGCCGGCCAGCTCGCCGCGGGCGCCAGCCGATAGTTCACGCGCACCCCGATCATGCCGTTGCGCGCTGCAAAGCACATGGCCTGGTCCTGAATCTCACGCGAGAGGTCCGGCGCCGCACGGTCGCCCGTGAAGCTGTCGCCGGCCACGAACAGCAGCACCGGCCGCGGCGTATCCGCCTTGGTCTCGGCGCTGGTGGCGACGTCGAGCACATTGGCATCGCTCTCGCCATAGCGCAGGCCGCGCGTGAACGAAATCTGCTCGCACAGCCGCGCGGTGCCGCCGGCGGTGGTGTCGGAATCGGTCAGTCCCACCCGAAGAAGATCGGACGGCTGCGACAGCCGGGCCGGCAAAGGTCCGTGCGCGGAGGCCGTGGTCACGGTCAGAAGAAGAAAAAATGCCAGATAATTCTTCATGATACTGTCGGCCCTGCGGGCCTCATATTGGCTCGCTGGTTTGGCCTGTCTTCTCAATTCGCCATATTAGTTGGCTGGCCTTGAGGCGAATTCACGGCACCTTTGCTCGGCACGCCGCTCAATTGCCTGGCTGGAATGTGCAGTCCGCCCCGCTGGCGTCCTTCCGCATGATGGCGTTGGTCTCAGGCCGCCCTTTTCCGCTTGGCCGCCGTCTTCTTCACCGTTTTCTTCACCGTTTTCCTGGCCTTCCTTGCCTTCTTCGCGGCCTTCTGGGCGGCGAGATAGGCTTCGACCTTCTTGGTGGAATGGCCGGCCGTTGCGACCACGAGCCTAAGCTTGGCCGGGGTGATCTTGAACTTCTTCGACCAGTAACGGACCTCATAGGGCTCGCTCAGCGCGATCCGGCTCTTGTCGGAGGCGCGGTGCTTCTGGAGCTTGATGTACTCCTCGACCTTCCTGGCGGAGCGGCCGACCTTCTTGACGGCGTATTTCAGCTTGGCGGGGGTCACCTTGAGCTTCTTCGACCAGTAGGCGACCTCGTATTTCTCGGTGAGCGCGATCAGCCCACGATCGGCTCCGCCCCGCTTTGCCTTGTTGTCGGCCATGCTTCCCTCCCGCCGTGGATTCCGTCCAGTCTAGCATGCAATCGGATTTGCGGCGCAAGACGCCGGCCGTGCGGTGATTGCGCGGTCCGGCTGTTTTGCCCTGGCGTGCCAAATGGTTGAGCCTCGCGCCCCTGCCTCGGCGCGGAAGCGGCTTTCTACTGTGCATGGGGTTGTTTTCGCGTTTTTTTGTTCCTCGCATTCCCGTGATGGAACCTAATGGCGGCTGGTGCGACTTACATACGACGGGGAGAAACGTGCGAGGCCGTCATGGCAGAGAAGCATACCGCCGATCCCGCCGAGATCATGCGGGCGACCGGTCACCCTGAACTGGAATATGCCGCGGGCTGGACCATCGCCGGCCTGGTCACCATCGGCACCATCGTCGCCGCCTGGGTGTTCGCCATTTAGGCTACAGGAAACTGGAGCTCAAAGGCCGCGCCCTCGTCGGTCGGCTTGAGCCTGATCGAGCCGCCATGGCTCGCCATCACCGCACGTGCGATTGCCAGCCCCATCCCGGTCCCGCCCTGGTCGCGGCGGGTGGTGAAGAACGCGTCGAAGATCCTGTCGCGGTTCGGCGCCGAGATCGGCTCCCCGTCATTGCTGACCGTCAGACGCAGGGTCGTGCGCTCGTCCACCGCCTCCAGCCTGATCGTCCCCGCCTTGTGCCGCACCGCATTGTCGGCGAGATGCGACAGCACGATCAGGGCCTTCTCGGCGGACATGCCGATCACCCGGTCGAGGCTGCCGCTGGCCGATATGGTGCTCTCCGGAAACCGGCTCTTGAGATCGGCAATCACGGGAGCAAGCTCCGTGCGCTCGTTCTGCGGCAGGCTTTCGGCGCGGGCGAGCTCGCGCAGCCGCTGCGCCATCGCCTCAAGCCGCTGGGTATCGGACAGGATGTTGGCGATGAACGTCTTCTGTTCGGCCGGCGTCAGGCTGCCCGATTTGCCCTGAACTGAATCCTGCAGCAGCTCGGCCGCGCCCTTGATCGAGGTGAGCGGCGACTTCAGCTCATGGGTGAGGTGGGCCGAGAACGTCGCGATATAGTCGGAGCGGCGCGCCAGCTGCTCGGCCATGCCGAGGAAGCTGTGCGAGAGCTGGGCGAACTCCCTTGTGCCGTAATGCCGGAGCGGTTGGAAGGCTTCGCGGTCGCCGCGGCTGATGCGCGCCGCGCGGTCGATCAGCTCGCGCATCGGCAGCGTGATCGTGCGCGAGAAGACGAGGCCGATCGCGATCGTGCCGAGGATCACGGCGAGCCCGGCCAGCACGAACTTGGCCCGCTCCTGGTAGAGATGGTCGAAGATGTTGCTCGGCGTCCGCGTCGTGTAGATCACCCCCGCGACGCGGTTATTGACGATGACGGGCATCGCCGAGAACACGTGCACGCCGAGGCCGCGGCTGAAGGAATAGATCGGCGGCGGCGGCTTGTCCGGCACGCGGTTGCGCAGCGTGGCGCGGTATTGCCCGTGCAGCGCGTCGGCGACTTCCTCGATATGCGCAAGCGACTGCCCGACCTCCTGGCGCCCGGCGATCACCACGCCCTGCGGATCGAGGATCCGGAAGCCGGCCAGCGTCACCTTCTGGGTCTCGCGGATGATCGGCGTCAGCTTTGCGCCGATCTCGACATAGGCGGGCTGTGCCGGCCGGATTGCTGCCTGCGCATCCGGCCGCCGCCGCAGCAGATCGTTGGCGGTGAGGTCGAGCGCAGGGCGGATCGGCGTGACCTGGTTGCCGGGATCGGGCAACACGCCAGGCCGTACCTCGGCGCCGAGCGTGAGGCCGCTGTCGAGCCTTGCCGTGACCTCCTGCGCATAGATCGTTGCGAGCACACGACTCTGCGCGATCAGTTCGGCCTGGGTCTGGCGGATCAGCTGGTTGTCGTAGAGGCGGAAGAAGAACAGGCCGACCAGCGGCAGCACGCCGACGGTGGTCAGCACCGCGAAGATGACGAGGGTGAGCGACGGCCGCCATTTGTCGGGCGCAGCGCTCATGCCTCTTTCTCGCAGCGGCCGAGCTTGAAGCCGACGCCGTGGATGGTCTCGATCACGTTGTCGCAGGCCACCGCCGCGAGCTTGGCGCGGATGTTGCGGATGTGGCTGTCGATGGTGCGGTCGGAGACCTGGATGTTGAGCTGATAGGCCGCCCGCATCAGTTGCTCGCGGTTGAAGACCGATGTGGGCCGGGTCAGGAACGCCCGCAAAATGCCGAACTCGATCGCGGTCAGTTTCAGCGGCGTGCCGGCGAAGGATGCGACATGCCGCTCGGGATCGATCAGGAGGCCGCCTTGCGCAAGCGCCGACGGTCCTGCCTTCTCGCCATTGCGCGGGCTGAGCCGGCGCAGGATGACATTGACCCGCGCGACCAGCTCGCGCGGGCTGAACGGTTTTGTCACATAGTCGTCGCCGCCGATCTCCAGGCCGAGGATGCGATCGATCTCCTCGTCGCGCGCCGACAGGAACAGGATCGGCACGTCGGAGCTTTTGCGAATCTCGCGGCAGACGTCGAGGCCGTCGAACTCGGGCATACCGATGTCGAGCACGATCAGATCGGGCCTGTCGGCGGCGAAGCGGGCGAGCGCCTCCTTGCCGTCGCGCGCCTCGATCACGTCCATGCCGGCCTTCTTCAGCGCGACGCGGATGACCTCGCGGATATGGCCCTCGTCGTCGACGATGAGAATGCGATGCGCCAAGAATCTCTCCGCTGCCTCGTCAGCCCGCCGGCTGATTCGTCGCCTGGGCGTCCAGCCTGCGCTGGAGCCGCCAGCTCCGGAAACCCCAGCTCCGCCAGGCCAGATCCCGGCGCTGCTGTTCTACAAGGCGGTCGCGGCGCGACACAAGGCAGCTCTCAGGGTTGCCGGGCCTGAGCATGATTGCCTTGTCGATGGCGGGCAGCGCCTGCGGCCCGAGCGTCAGGAGATAGTTGATGTCGATCTGCACGCCTTGACCCGATGCTTCCCGGCTATGCGCGACATTGTAGTCGGCGATGAAGCCGTCGAAGTTCACGAGCGAGCAGGTATACAGCACGATCGTTAACGCGATCAGATTGGCACCGACGAGCCATTGGTTGGACCTGTTGAGCACGATGCGGCTGACGATCAGGATCAGGCCGAGCGCGACCAGTCCCATCCAGATGAATGCCGCAACACGCCAGTAGGTCAGCATGTAGATGTCGACATAGAGGTCGAGCCGGAGGATGGACGAGGCGACCAGCAGCACGTTCTGTCCGACCCAGAGATAGACCAGTGGCCGGATCACGGTCGATTTCTCGGCCGGTCCGCCCGGACGCATCGCCACCAGGACGAAGGCTGCGGCGAGCAACGCCGTTACGATCAGCGGATAGGCGCCGCGATGGGCATAGGCGGCGTAGGTCAAATTATCGGGCAGCGCCACATGGCCCCAGAGATAGATGCCATCGAGTACGGACTGCGCCGCGAACAGCAGATTGAACAGGATCAGCGAGCGCAAGATCATCGAGGGGCCCAGAAATTCGACGGGGACGAGGGGCGGAAGCGGCTCCGGCTCCGGGCCCTCGACGATAGCTGCGGCGGCGACCTTCTTGCGCCGCCAGCGCACATGAATGAACGGCCAGACCAATGCCAGCATCAACGTCCAGAATAGCACACGCCAGACGCTGACATATTCGAGGATGAGCTTTGGATTGAGCAGGGACACCCATTGCTCGATCACCGGATTGGCGGCGGCGAACAGCGCGACGAACACGGTGCTCAGGGCCGCCGGCAACAGCCACAGCGCGATGCCACGGGTGAACGCCGACACGTTGAAGAACTGGAGCGCGTCGCGAAAGAACCGGAAGAATCCGAACAGGACAAAGTTTCGCAGTGCGCGGGCGCGGTCCGCCAGTCCCGTCGTCTCCGGATTGGTCGCGAGCAGCAGGGCGATGAGCAGCGCCGCGATCAGGACCATGAACGACAGCATCGTGAGCTCCTCGACGGCCGGCGCAAGGCCGAGAGCGAGGATTGCGCCGCCGATTGTCGCGCGCCGGAAATCCAGCGTTGCGTGATTGGCAAGCAGCGAGGCGCCGGTGATCGCGATCGCGAAGATGACCAGCGACAGGCCAACACGCTGGCCATAGAACAGCCAGTCGGCGAGTGCGGCGAGTATCAGCGCCATTGCGAGCTTGGCCGACAGCGCGGAAGGCCTGATCGGTTGGATGTCCGTCATCGACGTCGAAGCCAGGCTCGTCATGTGTAGAAGATCCTCCGTGGATGGTGGCGTCACGAAGTCTGAACGGTGCGTGTGCAGAAGGCGGGACCATCGTCTGCATGGTTTCAGGAGTCTTTTGCAGTTTTCGTGCAGGCGCGCTTTTGCGTCTCGCACAGCGCGAATCGCTTTGATAGGTGCGAAGCATTCGCCACTTCTCGCACGTGACGCATCATGCAATTCCTCCGTCGCATCGGCCTCATCCTGCTCTGGCTTACTGCTCCTCTCGTTGCTTTCGCGGCCGCGAACAAGAACGATCCCTATCTGGTCCCGCTGCGCGGCGCCGGAAACATCGCGCTTGTCGTCGCAAGCATCGTGATCGTCATCGTCCTGCTCCGCAGAGGGCGTTGGCACACCATCGCCGGCAAGCTCCTCGTCCTCCTCTGGTGCCTGCCGCCGCTGCTGATGTCTGCTGCGCAGCTGAAATTCGAGCTGCGCAAGCACGATGTCCTTGCCGCCAGTGCCAGCGAGGCGCGCCAGCTAGGTCCCCACTTCATGGTCGGCTATTCCTCGTTGCCCGAGGTGGCGCGCCTCGCCGAGCAGGGGTTGATCGGCGGCGTCTATGTCACCCGGCACAACATCCGGGGGCGGACAATCGAGGCCCTGCGTGCCGAGATCGCGGCGCTCCAGGACAAGCGGCGCGCAGCGGGCCTGCCGCCGCTGATTGTCGCCGCGGACCAGGAGGGCGGCATCGTCGGACATCTTGCGCCGCCGCTGACAAAGGTGCCGGCGCTGGCGACACTCACCGGCCTTGGTCCCGATGATCAACAGGCCAAAGCCGAAGAGTTCGGCCGCATCCACGGCCGCGAGCTCGCCGGTCTCGGCGTCAATCTCAATCTCGCGCCGGTGCTCGACCTCAAGCCGCCGGCGAGGCGCAACCGCCTCGATTTCCACACGCTGATCGGCCAGCGCGCGATCGCGACCGATCCTGCGGTCGTCAGCACGATCGCGAGCGCCTATGTCCGCGGTCTCGAAGAGTCCGGTGTCGGTGCGACGCTGAAGCACTTTCCCGGCATCGGCCGCGTGCGCACCGATACGCATCATTTCAGCGCCAATCTCAATACGCCGGTGAAAGAGCTGGAAGCCACCGACTGGCTTCCGTTCCGCGAGGTGCTGTCGCATTCGCGCAGCGCGCTGATGGTCGGTCACGTCACGCTGACCGCGGTCGATCCCGATCGCGCCGCGTCGCATTCGAAGCGCGTCGTCGACGGGATCATCCGTGACAAGTGGGGCTACCAGGGCATGGTGATGACCGACGACCTCGTGATGGGCGCGATCTACCAGAATGATGTCTGCAAGGCCGTGCTCGAGGCCATCAACGCCGGTGTGGACCTCTTGCTGGTCGCCTATGATGGCGCGCAGTTCTACCGGGTCTTTGCCTGCGCGCTGGAGGGATCGCGACAAGGCAAGCTCGATGCGGCAATGCTGCGCGCGAGCGCGGTGCGGCTGGAAAGGGGCTTTCCAACCGAACAGGCGCGAGCGGCTCGAACGTCGTCCGCATTGTTGAGCGGCAATAAAGCGCGATGAGATTGGGATGAATCGTCATCGCGCTTTAGGTTGTTGTTTGAGCATGATCTTTTCGGAAAACCGCTGCGCACTTTTCCGGATCATGCTTTAGCCTTTCGCAAACTGGCGGTAGTCCGGCTCGCGGTGAAACCAGAACTCGTAGCCGATGATGGCTTTCTGCATGGCGACGTCGTGGATCGGCTGGTTGAGCGGAACGACGGGAACGTCGCGCATGCAGAGTGCGATGAAATCCTTCACGGCCTTGTCGTACTCCGCCGCATCTGTTGTAAACCGCGCCTTTTCGATCAGCGCGTCCATCTCCTTGCTCTGGTACGCGGAGATGTTGAAGATCGAATTGTTGCCGTGGAAATTCCAGTAGAAATAATACTCGGGATAATCGAGCCAGCCGCTGAAGCGGTTGAGCGCGAGCGGCAGCTCCTTCTTGTTCAGCGTCGTGCGCCAGTTCGCGCCGGGGATTTTCTCGATCGACGCCTTGATGCCGATCTTGCCGAGGTTCTCCTGGATCAGGATCGCGGTCGGCTCCCCAACCGTAGCCGTGCCCGCATCGAGCGACAATGTCGTTTCCAGGCCGGACTCGAAGCCCGCCTCCTTCAGCAGGGCCTTGGCCTTGTCGAGATCGGTGACATACGGAAACGGCTGCGGCCAGACCGGCTTTGAAACGTCCGCCGCGCCGCCGTACATCGGCACGGCGCGTCCGAAGAAGGCGCTGCTCTGGATCTGTTCGTAGGGCATCGCCCAGGCGATGGCCCGGCGCAGCTTCACATTGTCGAACGGTGGCCTCGCCGTGTTCAGCGCGACGTACCAGAGCGCGTTCGGAATCGGCACACCCGAGACCTTGACCTTGCCCTCCCTGATGAGCTGCTCGAAGTCACGCGGCGCAAAGCCGCTGGAGACGTCCGCATCGCCCCGCTCCAGCATGGCGCGGCGCGTGCCGGCAGACGGGACGTCGCGCGCGATCACGCGCTTCACCTTTGGCAGCGGTCCGCTCTTCCAATCGTCGAAGCGTGTCAGCACAGTCTCGCTGCCGGGCTTCCAGCTTTCGATCCTGTAGGCGCCGCCGCCGGCTTCGTTGTTCTTCAGCCACGCCAGCGCCCACGGGTCTTCGGCCGTCGCGTTCTTCTTCGCGAGCTCGGAATTGATGATGAAGGGCACGACCACCGCGACGTTGAACAGCAGCATCTTGTCCTTGCGGACATAGTCGATGCGGAAGGTGTGGTCGTCGACCACCACGAATTGCTCGGGCTTCTCCAGCGACCCGGCCGACATCTGGAAGGTCGGGAAGCCGCCAACCTTCACCGCGCGGTCGAACGACCATTTGACGTCCTTGGCCGTGACCGGCGCGCCGTCGTGGAATTTCGCGTCGCGCCTCAGCTTGAAAGTGCAGGACATGCCGTCGGCCGCGACCTCCCAGCTCTCGGCGAGTTCAGGCGCGAGCGTCTCGCGGTCGTAGGACAGCGTGCCGTCGGGCAGGGTCTTCGAGGCATAGGAGAGCAGGCGGTCGTAGCAATTCCAGGACAGGCCGTTCACGGTCTGGTTCGAGCCGACGCCCTGCATGTCCAGCGAGTTCGGTCCCAGCTCCTGCACCACCAGCAGCGTCTCGCTGCGCCCCTGCGCCGAGGCGAAGCGCGGCGCGACCGTGGTCATTCCGGCGACGCCGAGGCCGCCGAGCACGATGCTGCGGCGGCTGATATCGAAAGGTGATGTGCTCATGGGTGCCTCCTGCCCGGAATTGTCCGGTATCGAGAGGCAAGGCGTATGCCACAGGCGCGGGTTATCGTGCCGCATCCTACGGCGTCACCGCTCCGCGTGCGACCGCGCGTGGGGCGGTCAGGTCTTTCCACGTGGAATTGGCGACATGCACGGGAGAGAATGCCGGGCGTTCGACATAGCGGCCGTCGCCGGCCTCGGCGCGCAGATCGCCATCCTTCCAGACGATGCGGCCACGCGACAGGGTCGCGGCGGCGCCGCCGGTGCAGGAAAAGCCCTCGAACACGTTGTAATCGATCCGGCTCATCTGCCGCTTTGCGCTGATCGTCTTGCTCGCCTTGGGGTCCCAGACCACGATGTCGGCATCCGAGCCGACGGCGACGGCGCCCTTGCGGGGAAAGATGTTGAGGATGCGGGCGATGTTCGCCGAGGTCACCGCGACGAATTCCTCCTTGGTCAGCCGGCCCGTGGCGACGCCCGCGGTCCATAGCAGCGCGAGGCGATCTTCGAGGCCGCCGGTGCCGTTCGGGATCTTCCTGAAATCGCCGAGCCCGAAGCGCTTCTGCTCGGTGGTGAAGGCGCAGTGGTCGGTCGCGACCACCTGGAGGGAGCCGGATTGCAGGCCGGCCCACAGGCTGTCCTGGTGCGACTTGTCGCGGAACGGCGGCGACATCACGCGCTGGGCGGAATGATCCCAGTCCTTGTTCTGATAATCGCTCTCATCGAGCAGCAGATGCTGGATCAGCGGCTCGCCATAGACGCGCTTCCCCGCAGCCCGCGCGCGGGCGATCGCCTCATGCGCTTCGCGGCAGCTGGTGTGCACGATGTAGACCGGCGTGCCCGTCATATCCGCGATCATGATGGCGCGGTTGGTGGCTTCGCCCTCGACCTCCGGCGGCCGCGAATAGGCGTGGCCTTCGGGGCCGGTGACGCCGCGTGCGATCAGCGCCTCCTGCATCAGGGCAACGACGTCGCCGTTCTCCGCATGCACCACAGGCATGGCGCCGAGGTGAGCGCAGCGCGCGAACGAATTGTAGAGCTCGTCATCGTTCACCATCAGCGCGCCCTTGTAGGCCATGAAGTGCTTGAAGGTGTTGATGCCGTAGGTCTTGACCACGGTCTCCATCTCGTCATGGATCTGCTTCGACCACGACGTCACCGCCATGTGGAAGCCGTAGTCGGCGGCCGCCTTTTCCGATTTGTGCCGCCACTCCTGATAGGCCGCGAGCATGGACTGGCCGGGATCGGGCAGGCAGAAATCCACCACCATCGTGGTGCCGCCGACGAGGGCCGCCTTCGTTCCTGATTCGAAATCGTCGGCGGTGACGGTCCCCATGAACGGCATTTCGAGATGGGTATGCGGGTCTATGCCGCCCGGGATGATGTAGGCGCCGCCGGCGTCGATGATCTCCGCGCCCGCAGGCGCATCGAGCGATGTCCCGACTGCGACGATGGTCTCGCCATCGATCAGTACGTCCGCACGGCGTGCATGATCATGATTGACGACGGTGCCGCCGCGGATGAGGAGGGGCATGGGGGCTCCGGAGAGAGAAGAGGACCGCGCGAAGGCTAAGCGCGCGGCCTTCGATGCGACAGGCGAAATTTTAGTCAGCCGCTGCTCATCGCGTCCCCGGGCTCTCGGCATCTGTGTCGCGCGCGATCAACCCATGAACCATCGCGCGCACCAGGCCCGCGATTTCCCTGCGCAGCGCCGGCAGTGGAACGGCGACGAGCTTCTGCTCGAGGCCGAGCGCAACCATGCCATGCACCGCCGAGAACAGGCTGCGCGCGGTGATGCCGAGTTCCTCACGGCTGCGCTTTGGAAACAGCATGGCCAGCGGCTGATAGATATGGCGGAACAACTGCAGCTGGTCGTTGATCGACCAGTCGGGAAGGACCTTGTCAGCTTCCATGCGGTGCTCGAACAGCGCGCGCCAGAGCTGGAGATTTTCCGCGGCGAAATCGCAATAGGCGATGGCGATGCGGACCAAGGTTTCCTGCGGCGAGGGCTCGCCTGCACGTTCCGCGGCGCCCAGCGCCTCGTCGAGCCGAAGCAGCGTGCGCGAGCCGACGCGCAGGATCAGCTCGTCCACGTCAGCGACGAGATTGTAGACCGCGCCATTGGCGCAGCCGATCTCGCGGGCAAGATCGCGGGTTTTCAGGCCAGCCAATCCGCGGCCGGCGATCATCCGCTCCGCCGACAGGATCAGGTCGGCCCGAAGTTTCTCTCGACGTTCCAAGGCTTTAGACATTTGTTAACCGAATTCGTGAGCGTCGTTCAAATTTTTCTTGAGCGGCGCTCAAGATGTGCTACAAAGCACCCGTGAGCAATGCTCATAACAGGGAGCAGCCAATGTTCAAGACCGTAGTCACACTTTTCCGCGGCAGCGTGGCCGCCGCGAACGAGGAACTGGAAGACCGGACGGCCCTTCTGATCCTCGACCAGCAGATGCGCGACGCGGCAGCCGCCGTCGAGCGCAGCAAGCGCACGCTGGCGCTGGCGATTGCCCAGGACCAGCAGGAGGGCCGCAAGCTCGAGACGACGCTGGCCCGTATCGCCGATCTCGAGACCCGCGCGGTTGCGGCGCTCGACGGCGGCCGCGAGGATCTCGCCAAGGAGGCCGCCGAAGCCATCGCGGGTCTCGAGGCCGATCGCGATGCCGCCATGACGGCACGCGCGCTGTTCGCGACCGAGATCGCCCGGCTGAAGCGCCACGTTGCGAGCGCTCAGGCCCGGATCACCGAGCTCGACCGGGGCCGCCGTGTCGCCCGCGCCTCGGAAGCGGTGCGCTCGCTCCGCCGCAGCGGCATCGAGGCGGCACGTCCTTACGAATCCACCCTGCCGGAGGCGGAGAGCACCTTGCGGCGCCTGCGTGAGCGTCAGATGGAAGCGCAAGCCGCCGACGATGCGCTGGTCGAGCTCGATGCGGCCACCGGCCCGCTCGCCACCGCCGAGAAACTCGCCGAGCAGGGCTTTGGCCCCCGGCTCAAGACGACCGCGGATGACGTGCTGGCGCGGTTGAAGTCCAAGCGCACGCAGACTGCCTGATCAGACCCAATTTCCCCAACTCAATCTTCATTTGAACCTACGGGAGACCATCATGAACCAGAACGGCCAGCCCCACAGCAGCGCCTGGGTGACTTTCACTTACGCGTCCTTCGCAGCCTCCGCCTTCCTCGTCGCCATCGGCATCTTCTTCCTGCCGATCGATCTCTGGATGAAGGGCTATCTCACCATGGGCATCGTCATGCTGATCCAGACCTGCATCACCCTGACCAAGACGGTGCGCGACAATCACGAGAGCAGCCGGCTGGTGAACCGGATCGAGGATGCCAAGGCCGAGCGCCTGCTGATGGAAGTCTCCAAGGCGGCCTGAGAGGTCGCGCAGAGAATGAGGCTGCACGCAATTTCGGGCGGCGGATGCTGGAGCATCCGCCGCTTGCGTTTCGGCTCATTTGTTCGGCGTCGTCTCGGAATGACATCCCGACGGGCCGTCGATGCCGATTGTGATTTGACCCCAGGTGCGATATGGCTCTCGCGCTTTCCAGAGGCGGAGATCAGCTTTGTCGAAACAATCCCTGCGTGAGGAGGCCGAGCGCCTGATCCGCGAATCGATGGAAAAGAAGACCATCGTCGTGAAGCAGGGCACCACCCGCATCGAAGCCGTCTGCGGCAAGTGCGGCGCGCCGAACCGGGTGCAAGCGGAGAAGGGCCAGGCCCGCGTCAAGTTCGCCTGCAAGCAGTGTGGGCATAAGCAGGAGACGCTGTAGGCCGTACCCTCTCCCCTTGTGGGAGAAGGGAAGAAATCTACTTCTCCTCCACAAACCTCTTGAACGCATCCGCGTAGTCCGGATGCCAGCGCGACAGCGGCGGGCGGTTCTCGACGATGTCGCCGGCGGCCCACATCATGCGCTTCTCGTCGAGCGCGCGCGGCACGTCGTTGTCCGGGCACAGGATGTAGAAATCGCCAGCCTCCAGCCGCGCCAGCATGAAGTCGACCGTCTGCTCCGGCGTCCAGGCGCCGGCCGGCTTCTCCGTCCGGCCCTTCGCGGTGAGGCCGGTGAAGACGAAGCCGGGAATGAGCAGATGTGCGGTGATGCGGCAGCCCTTCGTGTTGCGCAGCTCGTGCTGGAGCGCCTCGGTGAATGCTTTTACGCCGGCCTTGGAGACATTGTAGGCGGGATCGCCGGGCGGGGTGGTGATGCCCTGCTTGGAGCCGGTGTTGATGATCAGGCCGCGCCTGCCCCGCGCGATCATGCCGGGCGCGAAGATGCGCGAGCCGTTGATGATGCCCCACATGTTGACGCCGATGATGCGCTGCCAGTTGTCGGGCTCGCCGAACAATGTGCTGCCGGGCTGGATGCCGGCGTTGTTCATGAGAATATCGGCTCCGCCGAAGCGCTCGCGCACGGCACGCTCCAGTTTCATCACGCTCTCGACCCGGCCGACGTCGACCATTGACGTCATCACATTCTCGGCACCTGCGAGGGATGACAGTTTTGTTGCGGCCTCTGCCAGCCGCGGCTGATCGACATCGGCGATGCACACCTTCATTCCGGCGCGCGCGAAAGCCATGGCGGCAGCGAGGCCAATGCCCGACGCACCTCCGGTGATCACGGCGACGTTGTCCCTGGCGACGACAGGATGCGGCATGGCGGAATCTCCGGCGAAGGTGCGTTGCACTTCGTCGCATTATAGCACGTGCTCGTCCGACCCTGCACAAGTTGGCATGGGAGGTCTTCGTTCCACGCCGCCTTTACGCCTCTCCGGCCACGCTGTATTTTATCTGACGAACGATCCCGCCCAGATCGAACCAATAAATCAGATGAAAGGGAGTGCAGCCATGGCTGTATCGCAGGCTATTCCGATCACGCGCCATCCGTTCGCCAACGGGTCGTACAAGCAGATGCTGATCGACGGCAAATGGGTCGACGCCGCTTCCGGCAAGCGCTTCGAGACCCGCAATCCCGCCACTGGCGAACTGCTCGCAACCGTCGCCGAAGGCGACAAGGAAGACATCGATCGTGCGGTCGCGGCCGCCCGCCGCGCCTTCGAGGGACCGTGGAGCAAGGTCAAGCCGTTCGAGCGACAGAACCTGCTCCTGAAGCTCGCCGACCTCGTCGAGAAGAACTTTGACGAATTGTCGCAGCTCGACACGCTCGACATGGGCGCCCCCGTCAGTCGCACCCGCGCCTATCGTCTCCGCGCCATCGGCATGCTGCGCTACTATGCCGGCCAGACCACCGCGATCCACGGCGAGACCGTCGAGAACTCGCTGCCCGGCGAGATCTTCTCCTACACGCTGAAGGAACCGGTCGGCGTCGTCGGCGCGATCATTCCCTGGAATGGCCCGCTCACCGCGACGATCTGGAAGATCGGCCCGGCGATCGCGACCGGCTGCACCGTGGTGCTCAAGCCCGCCGAAGAAGCGCCGCTGACCTCGCTGCGCATCGCCGAGCTGGCGATGGAAGCCGGTGTGCCGCCCGGCGTCATCAACGTCGTTCCCGGCTATGGCGAGACCGCGGGCGCAGCGCTCGCCTCGCACCACGACGTCGACAAGGTCGCCTTCACCGGTTCGCATGTCACGGGCCAGTCGATCATCCGTGCCTCGGCCGGCAACCTGAAGCGCGTCTCGCTCGAGCTTGGCGGCAAGTCGCCGGACATCGTGTTTGCGGATGCCGATCTCGATGCCGCCGTGCCGGGCGCCGCGATGGCGGTGTTCGCCAATTCGGGGCAGATCTGTAGCGCCGGCACGCGCCTGTTCGTCGAGCAGTCGATCTACGAGGAGTTCGTCGGCCGCGTCGCCGAATTCGGCAAGAAGCTGCAGGTCGGCAACGGTCTCGATCCCAACACCCAGATCGGGCCGCTGGTCTCCGAACAGCAGCTCGAGCGTGTCACCGGCTATCTCGATATCGGTCAGAAAGAAGGCGCGCGAGCGCTTGCCGGCGGCGGCCGCGTCACCGAAGGCGCGCTGTCGAAGGGCTTCTTCGTCTCGCCGACGGTGTTCGCGGGCGTCCAGGACAACATGCGCATCGCGCAGGAGGAGATCTTTGGTCCCGTCATCTCCGCGATCGCGTTCAAGGACATGGACGAGCTGGTCAAGCGCGCCAACGCCACCACGTTCGGCCTCGGCTCCGGCCTTTGGACGCGCGACGTCAGCAAGGCCCATGCGGTTGCGAAAAGCCTGCGTGCCGGCTCGGTGTGGGTGAACTGCTACCAGGCAATGGACCCGGCCATGCCGTTCGGCGGCTACAAGATGAGCGGCTACGGCCGCGAGTCCGGCAAGCAGCATGTCGAGGAATATCTCAACGTGAAGGCCGTCTGGATCAAGACGGCGTAGGACCTGTTCTCTTCCACGTTCCGTGAGAGGGAATATCTGCTTTCGTGGGGCGGCGCCTTTTCCGGTGGCCGCCCCTCGCTATATGATCCGCATCCTTCCAGAGACATTCGGGGCCAGTATGAAATTCCAGGCGTTGTTCAAACCGTTGCAGGTCGGTCCGTACAAGCTCGCGCATCGTGTCGCGATGGCGCCGTTGACGCGCATGCGCGCCGAGCGCGAGAGCTTTTCGCCGCGGCCGCTCAACGCCGAATATTACGGCCAGCGCGCGACCCCGGGCGGACTGCTCATCGCCGAAGCCTCGCCGGTGCTCTCGCACGGCCGCGGCAACCCGGCGACGCCCGGCATCTATTCGGAGGCGCAAATTTCTGGCTGGCGCAAGGTGGTCGATGCCGTGCACGCCAAGGGCGGCATCATCTTCCTCCAGCTCTGGCATGTCGGCCGCGTCTCGCATTCCTCCTTCCACGGCGGCGCGTTGCCGGTGTCCGCCTCGGCGATCCCGATCAAGGCCGAAGGCATGAAGGCGATGACCGCCGACGGCAAGATTTCCGACTACGAGACGCCGCGCGCGCTGGAGACCGAGGAGGTCGAGGGTATCGTCGAGGCATTCCGGCAGGGCGCGAAGAATGCGCTCGCTGCCGGCTTCGACGGCGTCGAGATCCATGGCGCCAACGGCTACCTGCTCGAGCAGTTCCTGCAATCGCGCAGCAACCGGCGCACCGACCAATATGGCGGCGGAATCGAGAACCGCGCACGGCTGCTGCTCGAGGTCACGCAGGCCGCGATCGACGTCTGGGGCGCGAACCGCGTCGCCGTGCGGCTGTCGCCCCACGGCATCGCCAATGATTCCGGCGAGCCCGATCCGATGCCGCTCTATACCCACGTCGTGAAGGCGCTCGACAAGCTCGGCCTTGCCTATCTGCATTTCATCGAGCCGCGTTCGAGCGGCGCGGGCCGCGCCGACGTCCACTGGGAGAACGTGCCGTCGGCGATGGTGCTGTTCCGACCGCTCTACAGCGGCGTGCTGATGACCGCCGGCGGCTTCACCGGCGAAACCGCAAATGCGGCGATCGCCGAAGGCCATGCCGACATCATCGCCTTCGGCCGCATCTTCATCTCCAACCCGGATCTGCCGCGCCGCCTTCAGCACGATTATCCGATCACGCCGTACAACCGCGCGACGTTCTATGGCGGCGAGGAGAAGGGGTATACGGATTATCCGGTGTATGACGAGCTGACGCCGGCGTAGACGATGTCGTAGCCCGGATGAGCGAAGCGATATCCGGGACTTTCGCCTGAGCAACAGCTTTCCCGGATGTCGCTTCGCTCATCCGGGCTACGGACTTATCGTGTGGCGCCGACCGCACCACAAACTCCGTCATTGCGAGCGCAGCGAAGCAATCCAGAGTCTTTCCGCGGCGGCAGTCTGGATTGCTTCGCTGCGCTCGCAATGACGACGGAGAGAGCCCATCATGGCCAAAGCCGCAGCCGCCGCAGGAACCGCCACCGGGCAATGTCTCTGCGGCAAGGTCAGCTTCGAGATCGACGTGCCCGCGCGCTGGGCCTGGCATGATCATTCCGCCGCCAGCCGCCGTGCCCATGGCGCGGCCTATGCGACCTATGTCGGAAGCTGGAAGAAGCGCTTCCGCATCACCAAGGGCAAGTCGGCGCTCACGCGTTACGAGGACAAGGCGACGAAGACCGCGCGCAGCTTCTGCTCGCATTGCGGCACGCCGATCGCCTATGAGCGCCCGCGCGGCCCGCACATGGTCAACATTCCCCGGGCGCTGTTCAACGCGCGCACCGGCCGCCAGCCGCTCTATCACATCGCGATCGAAGAGCTGCAGGAATGGGCCTATACCGGCGAGCCGCTGGTGCCGCTGAAAGGCTATACAGGCGTGGTCTGGCAGCGCGCGAAAAAGAAGAAGCGTGGCAGCGGTGAGGACCCGTTCGAGATGGGGCGGGAGGAGATGTAGCGCGCCACGCTCCCGCGCAACGCAGCCATGAGCGCGCTTCCTTGCGCGCCTCCCAAGACTTCGGCCATCATGCGCTCCGTCCTTGCGGCAACGTCCGCTCCTGGAGGAAACATGAAGAACAAGATCACCGGCCGCTCAGCCTTTCTCGCGCTGCTCAAGGACGAGGGCATCACGCATCTGTTCGGCAACCCCGGGACCACCGAGCTGCCGATCATGCACGCGCTGAAGGACCATCCTGACCTCACCTATGTGATGGCGATGCAGGAGAGCCTGGTGGTTGCGATTGCCGATGGCTACAGCCGCGCCTCGGGAAAACTCGTCGCCTGCAACGTCCATGTCGCGCCCGGCCTCGGCAATGCCATGGGCTCGCTCTACAACGCCCAGTTCACGGGCACGCCGATGATCCTCACCGCGGGCCAGCAGGAGCAAGGCCATGGCTTGATGGAGCCGGTGCTTTATGGCCCGCTGGTGCGCATGGCCGAGCCGCTGGTGAAATGGGCGGTGGAAGTGACCAGGCTGGAGGATCTGCCGCGTATCGTGCGCCGCGCTGCCAAGGTCGCGATGACGCCGCCGACCGGGTCGGTCTTCATCTCGCTGCCCGGCGACATCCTCAACAGCGAGGCCGGCATCGATCTCGGCCGCTCCACCCGCATCGACGCTCGCACAAGGCCGTCGGACGAGGCGCTGAAGGCGTTTGCGGCGCGCTTGCTCAAAGCCGAGCGTCCCGTGATTGTCACCATGGACGAGGTGGTCAAGAGCGATGCGCTCAAGGAAGCCGCCGAGCTCGCCGAACTCCTGGGCGCAGCCGCTTACCAGTCCTCGACGCCCTATGGCTCGCATTTCCTCTCCGAAAGCCTGAGCTTCGTCGGCACGCTCGCGCGCGTGCAGAAGGTCGCGCGCGACACGCTGGCGCCTTACGACCTCCTGATCGCGCTCGGCGGCGATCCCCTGCGCATGTCGGTCCATAGCGAAGTCGATGCGCTGCCGGACGGCCTCGGCATCGTGCAGGTGGGGCTTGCGGATTGGGAGATCGCCAAGAATTATGGTGCCGAGATCGCGCTGAAGGCGGATGTGAAGGAAACGCTACGTGCGCTGATCCCGGTGCTGAAGGAGATGGGCGGCGCTGCACTGGCGCAACGCGCCAGGCAGCGTCTCGCCGAGCTCGCACCGAAGAACTGGAGCGCACGCCGCGTCGTGCTGGTCGAGCAGATCGGCAAGAGCGCCGCCCGTACGCCGATTGATCCCGACTTTCTCGTGCTGCAAATGGTCGAGGCCATGCCCGACCATGCGATCCTCGTCGACGAAGGGCTCACCTCCAGCCGCCAGATCACGGCGCTGCGCCCGCACCGCGATCGCTATGGCTATCACGGCCTCGCCTCCGGCGGCATCGGCTGGGGCCTGCCTGCGTCAGTCGGCGTCAGCATTGCCAATCCGGATCGCCCCGTCGTATGCTGCTCCGGCGACGGCAGCGCGATGTATTCGATCCAATCGCTATGGACCGCGGCGCATCACAAGCTGCCGCTCAACGTGGTCATCGCCAACAATGGCGGCTACCGCATCATCAAGCAGCGCCTGCTCGCCTTCCATGGCGATGACAATTACGTCGGCATGGATTTCGCCGATCCGCCGGTGGACTTCGCCGGCGTCGCGAAGGCGCTCGGCTGCGAGGCGATCAAGATCAGCGATCCCCGTGAGCTGAAGGCGACGCTGGCATCCGCGTTCAATCGGCCGGGGACGAAGCTGATCGAGGTGATGGTGGACGGGAAGGTGTAGGGCGATAGTCCACAGCCGTCATTGCGAGCGCAGCGAAGCAATCCAGAATCCCTCCGCGGTGACAGTCCTGGATTGCTTCGCTGCGCTCGCAATGACGATGATGAGGCACACTGCCTCTCCAGCGTCGTCCCCGCGAACGCGGGGACCCATACCGCGTGATCTATCGATCATGGGTGCTGCTAATCCCGAACGACGAGTCGTCGCCAAACCACTCCCTGGGGTTATGGGTCCCCGCGTTCGCGGGGACGACACCGGGCGCGGCCTTACCCCGTCTTCCCCACCCGATACCCCGCCGCCGGATGCGGCGCGCCGAGCCGCGCGCGGCCGGCGCCGAACAGCTTCTCCCGCAGCGTGCCTTTCGCGTAGTCCGGCTTGTAGCGTCCGCGCTTCGTCAGCTCAGGCACCAGCATGTCGGCGATGTCCTCGAAGTCGCCCGGCGAGATCGCAAAGGCGACGTTGAGGCCGTCGACGTCGGTCGCTTCGAACCATTGCTCGATCTTGTCGGCAACCATCTCCGGCGTGCCGACCACGACCGGGCCGGCGCCGCCGATGCCGACATGCTCGATGACGTCGCGCACGGTCCAGATGCGGTCGGGATCGGCGCGGGTGACGTTATCCATCGCGCTACGGCCGGCGTCGTTCTGGACGTGGCGGACCTGCTGGTCGAGGTCGTAGCCGGAGAAGTCGACACCGGTCCATCCCGACATCAGCGCGAGGGCGCCTTCGGGGCTGATGTGGCGGCGGTAGTCGGCGTATTTCTCTTTCGCCTCCGCTTCCGTCCGTCCGAGGATGATCGTCATCATCGAGAACATCAGGATCTCGGCCGGGTTGCGGCCGAGCGCGGCAGCCTCCTGGCGGATCGCGGAGACGCGCGGCGCGATCACCTTGGCCGACGGTCCCGACATGAACACGCATTCGGCATGCCTTGCCGCGAACTGCCGGCCGCGCGGCGAGGTGCCGGCCTGGTACAGCACCGGCGTACGTTGCGGCGACGGCTCGCTGAGATGAATGGTGTTGTTGATGCGGTAGTTCGCGCCGTCATGGTTGACGCGATGGACCTTGCCGGGATCGGTGAAGATGCCGCGCTTGCGGTCGCGCAGCACGGCGGCGTCCTCCCAGCTGCCTTCCCAGAGCTTGTAGACCACCTCCATATATTCGTCGGCGATGTCGTAGCGGTCGTCGTGTCCGGTCTGCTTGTCCTTGCCGGCACCGCGCGCGGCGCTGTCGAGATAGCCAGTGACGACATTCCAGCCGATCCGTCCCTCGGTGAGATGATCGAGCGTCGACATCCGCCGCGCGAACGGGTAGGGCGGCTCGAAGGACAGATTGCTGGTGACACCGAAACCGAGATTCTGCGTCACCGCGGCCATCGCCGAGAGCAAGAGCAGCGGCTCGTTCGAGGGCGTCTGCGCCGCGTTGCGCAAGGCTGCGTCAGGGCTGTTGCCATAGACGTCGTAGACCCCGAGCACGTCGGCCAGGAACAGCCCGTCGAACCGGCCGCGCTCCAGCGTCCTGGCGAGATCGATCCAGTAGGGCAGGCGGTTATATTCGGCGGTGCGGTCGCGCGGATGGGTCCACAGGCCCGGTGACTGATGCGCGACGCAATTCATCGCAAAGGCGTTGAGCCTGATCTCTTTGGCCATGACAGATTCCTCGGCGCTCTGTACTGAGCGCTCTTCGAATGGTAGACGTGCGCCCGAACTTGGCGAAGTTCTTGCATATCTTGAACGTGGATGATGCAGCATTGGCAAGACCAAAATCAGCGGCGCTGCCGCCCTTGGCAAGCCAATCTCAAGAGAGCAAGAACGAAATCCCAAGAGAACTCGAAGACTATCGAACTCCCCGCCACTTCCGTAGGCCTGCCCGTATCGGATAGGGTCCTTCGTCCCAGGAAGCCTCGAAATAGCACGCAATGACCAGAGCCGACGCCATCGCCCGCGCCCGTGACGATTTCAAATCCGGCGCGTTCCTATCTGAGCTCGACCGCCGCGTCGCGTATCGAACCGAAAGCCAGAATCCCTTGCGCGGCGCCGAGCTTCGCGGCTATCTGGAACAGGAGATGCAGCCGGCGTTCGCGGCGCTCGATTTTTCCAGCCGCATCGTCGAATCCCCCAACGGCAAGGCGCCGTTCCTGCTTGCCGAACACCACGAAAGCGCGTCCGCGCCGACCGTGCTGATCTACGGTCATGGCGATGTGGTCGACGGCATGGAAGGCGAGTGGCGCGATGGCCGCGATCCCTGGCGCACGACGGTTTCGGGCATTCGCCTCTACGGCCGCGGCACCGCCGACAACAAGGGCCAGCACAGCATCAACATGGCGGCGCTCCGTGCGGTGCGCGAGGCGAGAGGCGGCAAGCTCGGCTTCAATGCCAAATTCATCGTCGAGATGGGCGAGGAGATCGGCTCGCCCGATCTCGGCAAGGTCTGCGATCTCCACCGCGACGCGCTCAAGGCCGACCTGTTCATGGCCTCCGACGGGCCGCGGCTGTCCGCCGACCGGCCGACGCTCTTCCTCGGCTGCCGTGGCGGCATCCGTATCCACCTCGACGTGAACTTGCGCGATGGCGGCAACCATTCCGGCAATTGGGGCGGCGTGCTCGCCAACCCGGCGACCATCCTGGTCAACGCCATTTCCACGCTGGTCGACGGTCATGGCCGCCTCCAGCTCGACGCGTTGAAGCCGCCGCGGCTCACCAACCAGATCCGCAGCTATCTTGCCGACGTACAGGTGGTGCCGAGCGAGGGCGAGCCGGCGCTCGCGGAGAACTGGGGCGAGGAGGGATTGTCGGCAGCCGAACGGCTCTACGCCTGGAACACGCTTGAAGTGCTGGCGATGTCGTCGGGCAATATCGAGAAGCCGGCGAACGCCATCCCCGGCCATGCCAATGCTGTCCTGCAACTGCGTTTCGTGGTCGGGACGAAGATCGAGGGCCTGATCGAGGCCATCCGCGCGCATCTGGTCGCAAAAGGCTTTCCGATGGTCGAGGTTCGGGCGGCGCAGAGTTTTGCTGCATCGCGCACAGATTTCGACAGCCCCTGGATCAAATGGGCCGCGGATTCGGTGCAAGAGACGACCGGCAAGGCGCCGGCCGTGTTGCCGAATTTCGGCGGCTCGCTGCCCAATGACGTGTTCTCCGAGATCCTGGGCCTGCCGACGATCTGGGTGCCGCACTCCTATCCCGGTTGCTCCCAGCATGCGCCCAATGAGCACATCCTGCTGCCATTGACCGAAGAGGCCTTGACGGTGATGGCCGGGCTGTTCTGGGATCTCGGCGAGTTGCCGGCGCCGTTAACCTGAGCCTTTGATCCAGCCGAAAGTCACATTCTAATCCGGCTCGATTTGTGCTTGCATCCGGGCCGCATCATCCGAAAGGGGAAGAAAAAAGTGAAACATTTCCGTCACATCGGGCTCGCGCTCGCCGCGACCTTCGCCGTCAGCCAGGCCGGGGCCCAGGAGCTGACCGGCACGCTGAAGAACATCAAGGACACCGGCGCGATCACGCTGGGCTTCCGCGACTCCTCGATCCCGTTCTCCTATCTCGACGACAACCAGAAGCCCGTCGGGTTCGCGATGGACATCTGCTACAAGATCGTCGACGCCGTGAAGAAGGAACTCAAGCTCGACAAGCTCGAAGTCAAGCTCAACCCGGTGACCTCCGCGACGCGCATTCCGCTGATGGCCAACGGTACGATCGACCTCGAATGCGGCTCGACCACCAACAACGCCGAGCGTCAGAAGCAGGTCGCCTTCACCAACACCCACTTCCTGACCGCGAGCCGCTACGTCTTCAAGAAGTCGAGCGGCCTCAAGTCGATCGACGACCTCAAGGGCAAGGCGGTGGTCTCGACCGCCGGCACCACCAACATCAAGCAGCTCACCGAGGCCAACGTCGCGAAAGGCCTCGGCGCCAACATCATTCCGGCCAAGGACCACGCCGAAGCCTTCCTGATGGTCGAGACCGACCGCGCGGTCGCCTTCGTCATGGACGACATTCTGCTGGCGAGCCTCGTTGCCGGCTCGAAGTCGCCGGATGACTACGCCATCTCCAAGGATGCGTTCTCCAAGCCCGAGCCCTACGGCATCATGCTGCGCAAGGACGACGCGCCGTTCAAGAAGGTGGTCGATGCGGCAACCGCTGCGCTCTACACCTCCGGCGAGGCCCAGAAGATCTACGAGAAATGGTTCACGGCCAAGATCCCGCCGAAGGGCCTGAACCTCAACACGCCGATTTCGGCCGAGCTGAAGAACGAGTTCGCCAAGCCGACGGATTCGCCGAACCCGGACGACTATAAGTAAGGTAGACCTCGATCTTTCGATCGGGATCATGTCCGGCCACACTTGACACCAGGGTGGCCGGACATTTGCATAGGCGGTCAGGACATCCATGACTGGCGCGTTCGCGCGGGGGACACGTGAACTACAACTGGAACTGGGGAATCTTTTTCCAGCCGAACCCGATGGGGACCGGCACCTATCTCGACATGCTCTTGGCGGGACTGGCGCTGACCCTCAAGACCGCGGCGCTGGCCTGGGTCATCGCGCTGATCACCGGCTCGATCGTCGGCGTCATGCGCACGCTGCCGTCGAAGGGCGCCTACTGGTTCGGCTTCGCTTACGTCGAATTCTTCCGCAACATGCCGCTCCTGGTGCAACTCTTCCTGTGGTTCTTCGTGCTGCCGGAGATTCTGCCGAAGGCTGCCGGGCTCTGGCTGAAGCAATTGCCGAACGCGCCGTTCTGGACGGCGGCGATCGGCGTCGGCCTGTTCATGTCGGCGCGCGTCGCCGTGCAGTTGCAGGCCGGCATCGGCTCGCTGCCGCGCGGGCAGAAGATGGCGGCGACCGCGCTTGGCCTCACCACCGTGCAGGGCTATCGCTACGTGCTGCTGCCGATGGCGTTCCGCATCATCCTGCCGCCGCTGACGTCGGAGTTCCTCAACACCATCAAGAACACGGCGGTCGCCATCACCATCGGCCTGCTCGAGCTGACCGGACAGGCGCGCTCGATGCAGGAATTCTCGTTCCAGGTGTTCGAGGCCTTCACCGCCGCAACCATCCTCTACCTCCTCGTCAACGCCGTCGTCGTGACCGCAATGCGCTTCCTCGAGCGCTGGGTCGCGATCCCAGGCTACATCACGGGGAAATAGCACCATGCTCGGAAGTTTCGATTTCGATGTCATCCGCCGCGCGCTGCCCTACCTGTTCTACGAGGGCATGACGTTCACGCTGACGCTGACGGCGCTGGCAGCCCTCGGCGGTCTGGTGTTCGGCACGGCACTGGCCCTGATGCGCCTCTCCGGCCTCAAGCTGCTCGGCCGGATCGCCGGCCTCTATGTCGACTTCATGCGGTCGCTGCCGCTGGTGCTGGTCATCTTCTGGTTCTACTTCCTCGTGCCCTATATCGGGCAGTGGCTGACCGGCGCATCGCGCCCGATCAGCGTCGGCGCATTCGCGTCCTCGCTCATCACCTTCATCATGTTCGAGGCCGCGTATTTCTCCGAGATCATGCGTGCCGGTATCCAGTCGATCTCGCGCGGACAGCCGGCCGCTGCCAGCGCGCTGGGCCTGACCTACGCGCAGACCATGCGCTACGTCGTGTTGCCGCAGGCCTTCCGCAACATGTTGCCGGTCCTGATCACGCAGACCATCGTGCTGTTCCAGGACACCTCGCTGGTCTACGTCCTGTCGATCACGGACTTCCTCGGAGCGGCGAGCAAGGTGGCCCAGCGCGACGGGCGCCTGGTCGAAATGTACCTGTTCGCGGCAGTCGTCTACTTCACCATCTCCTGTATCGCGTCCTTCGGCGTCCGTCGCCTGCAGGCGCGCATCGCCATCATTCGTTAGGGCCTGTCATGATCGAAATCAGCCACGTCGATAAATGGTATAGCCCGACCTTCCAGGTGCTGACCGACTGCACCACCAGCGTCGCCAAGGGTGAGGTGGTGGTGGTGTGCGGTCCCTCCGGCTCGGGCAAGTCGACGCTGATCAAATGCGTCAACGCGCTGGAGCCGTTTCAGAAGGGCGACATCAGCATCGACGGTATCAAGGTCAACGATCCCAAGACCGATCTGCCGAAGCTCCGTTCGCGCGTCGGCATGGTCTTCCAGCATTTCGAGCTGTTCCCGCACCTCAAGATCATCGACAATCTCTGCCTCGCGCAGGAGAAGGTGCTGGGCCGGGCGCACGACAAGGCGGTGACCAAGGGCATGCAACTGCTCGAGCGCGTCGGCCTGAAGGAGCATGCGCAGAAGTTTCCCGCCCAGCTCTCCGGCGGCCAGCAGCAGCGCGTCGCCATTGCGCGCGCGCTCGCCATGGACCCCATCGCCATGCTGTTCGACGAGCCGACTTCGGCGCTCGACCCCGAGATGATCAGCGAGGTGCTCGACGTCATGGTCGACCTCGCCCGCGAAGGCATGACCATGATGGTCGTCACCCACGAAATGGGCTTTGCCCGCAAGGTCGCCAACCGCGTGATCTTCATGGACCGCGGCGAGATCGTCGAGGACGCCGCGAAGGACGACTTCTTCGGCAAGCCGCGCAGCGACCGCGCGCAGAAGTTCTTGTCGAAGATTCTTTCCCACTAACCCCGTCGTCATTCCGGGGCGCGCGACAGCGCGAGCCCGGAATCCATTGGGCGGCAGTCCGCGAGGCGAAATGGATTCCGGGCTCATTCGCTGCGCGAATGCCCCGGAATGACGAAACGAGGGGTGATCGCTTCCCCCATTTCGCGTATAAGCGCGTCAAATCCCCCTTTTTCCCGCCAGGAGACCTGCCTTGGACTCGATCGCCTACGTCAACGGCTCATTCGTCCCGCTCTCGGACGCGAAAGTCTCGATCCTCGACCGGGGCTTCCTGTTCGCCGACGGCATCTACGAGGTTTCGGCCGTGCTCGACGGCAAGCTGGTCGACAATGCATCGCACCTGGCGCGGCTGGAGCGCTCGGTCGGCGAGATCAAGCTGAAGCTGCCGGAGACGGTCGAGCGCATCACCGAGCTCCAGAAGGAGCTGATCGCGCGCAACAAGGTCGAGAACGGCCTCGTCTATCTCCAGGTAACGCGCGGTGCCGACAAGGGTCGCGACTTCGCGTTCCCCAAGGGCGACGTCAAGTCGAGCCTGGTGATGTTCACCTCGGAGAAGGACATCATCAATGCGGCGTCGGCGAAGACCGGCATCAACGTGATCACGGTGCCCGACATCCGCTGGGAACGGCGCGACATCAAGAGCGTGGCGCTGCTGGCGCAGGTGCTGGCGAAGCAGGCCGCGGCCGAAGCCGGTGCCGGCGAAGCCTGGATGCTGGAAGACGGCTATGTCACCGAGGGCGGCTCGTCCTCGGCGTTCATCCTCACCAAGGACGACGTCATCGTGACCCGCAAGAACTCCAACGCGATCCTGCCGGGCTGCACCCGCAAGGCCGTGGTGGCGCTCGCCGAAGAGCGCCAGCTCCGCGTCGAGGAGCGTTCCTTCACGGTCGCCGAGGCGCTGGCTGCGAAGGAGGCTTTTGCGACGTCGGCCTCGCTGTTCGTCCAGCCCGTGGTTGCGATCGACGGAAAGAAGATCGGCGACGGCAAACCCGGCCCGATGGCAACGCGCCTGCGCGAGATCTACGTGGAGTTCGCCAAGGCGACGGCGGTTTAGGCGGCACACCCGGTGTCATCGCCCGCGAAGGCGGGCGATCCAGTATTCCAGAGACGGCGAGGCTAGAGTCGAGAGGCCGCGGCGTACTGGATGCCCCGCCTGCGCGGGGCATGACAGTTGAGGATGTGGAGGCGGCGCCGTGTTCGTCCCGCCGTATGCCCCGCGCCACCCCTCACGCCACCGACGCCTTCACCTTCACCGGATGAACCGCGCGGAACGAGATCGCGATCCTGTTCCAGGCGTTGATGGCCGCGATCAGCATGGTCAGGTTCACGGTCTCCTCCTCGGAGAACTGCGCGCGGACCTGCTCGTAGACGTCGTCGGGCGCGTGCGTCTGTGAAATCAGGGTCACCGATTCCGTCCAGGCCAGCGCCGCGCGCTCGCGGTCGGAATAAAGCGGGGATTCGCGCCAGGCGTTCAGCAGATAGATCCGCTGCTCGGTCTCGCCGCGCTTGCGCGCGTCTTCGGTGTGCATGTTGATGCAGAAGGCGCAGCCGTTGATCTGCGAGGCCCTGATCTTGACCAGTTCGATCAGCGACTTCTCCAGGCCCGTTGACTGGATCTGCGTCTCCAGTGCCATCAGTGCTTTGATCGTGTCGGGCGCGGCCTGGTAGTAGTTCATGCGGGGCTTCATGGTCGTTCTCCTTTCTTGGGTGGATGTCAGTGTGCGCCGCCGGCCGAGACATGGCCAGGCTTCTTCAGGAACAGGGCCGCGATCAGAGCCACGATCAGCGCCATGCCGAGCAGATAGAAAGTGTCGCTGAAGGCGAGGATATAGGCCTGCTTCTGCACGATACGTCCGATCGCGACATAGGCGCGATGCGCGGCGTCCGCACGGTCGAGGACGCCATGATTGATGAAATACTGGGTCAGTTGCTCCAGCCGCGTCCGGGTGGCCTGTTCGAACACCGAGACCGATTGCATCAGCACGTTGGAGTGATACTGCTCGCGCTTGGTCAGCACGGTCTGCAACAGCGCAATGCCGACTGCGCCGCCGAGATTGCGCATCATGTTGAACAGGCCGGAGGCCGAGCCGGCGTTCTCCGCTTCGATGCCGGCGGTTGCCACCGCGGACAGCGGTGCCATGACCAGCGCCTGCCCGATCGCACGGACGACGTTAGGCCACAGGAGTTGGTCGGCGGCGTAGTTGCTGGTCATGTAGATGTTCATGAAGTTGGAGGCCGCGAACAGCACGAAGCCGACGCCGATCACGATCCGGGCATCGAATTTCTGCATCAGGCGCGGCACCAGCGGGATCAGCACGAGCTGCGGCAGTCCGGTCCAGGCCAGCACCATGCCAATCTGCTCGGCATTGTAGCCCTGGATGCGCGCCAGATATTGCGGCAGGATGAACACCGAACCGTAGAGCGCGACGCCGAGCAGGAAGTTCGCGAGCATGCCGAAGCCGAAATTGCGGCGCACCAGCAGGCGCAGGTTCAAGAGCGGCTTCTTCACCGTGAGCTCGATGATCAGGAAGGCGGTCAGCGCAACGACGGCGATCACCGACAGTTTCACGATGAACGGCGAACCGAACCAGTCGTCCTTGTTGCCTTCCTCCAGCACGGTCTGGAGCGCCGACAGGCCGATCGCCATGGTAATGATGCCGACCCAGTCGCCCTCGCGCAGCAGCGACAGCTTCATGGGCTTTGCGTCGAGCGCGTACCAGAGCATGCCGACCATGATCGCGCCGGGCACGAGGTTGACGTAGAAGATGTACTGCCAGCCGAAATTCTCGGTGAGATAGCCGCCGATGGTCGGGCCGATCGCCGGCGCGAACGTTGCCGACAGCGCGAACAGTGCAAGGCCGACCGGCTGCTTCCCGCGCGGCAGCAGCGTGATGATCAGCGTGAAGGCCATCGGGATCAGCACGCCGCCGGTAAAACCCTGCACGGCGCGCAGCACGATCATCTGCGACAGATCCTGCGCCAGCGCGCAGGCTGCGGACAGAAGAAGGAACAGGACCGCGTTGGTGAGGAGATAGATCCGGATCGAGAACACCTGCGCGAGCCAGCCGGACAGCGGGATCACCACGATCTCGGCGATCAGATAGGAGGTCGAGATCCAGCCGCCGTCGTCGATGCCGGCGCCGATCGCGCCCTGGATGTCGGCGAGCGAAGCGTTGACGATCTGGATGTTGAGCACCGCCATGAAGGCGCCGAGCGTCGCCCCGATCACCGCGATCCAGGTTTTGGTGGAAACGGCCGGCGTGGCGGGCGCGGCAGGGGCGGGAAGGCTGGCTGCGGCGTTCAGGGGCGGTTGGAGCGTGCTCATGGGAGCCTCGTCTTCCGTTACGGAGACAGGATGCATCGGGCGGATGGATCGATATCGAGCAAGTCGGGCAAGGATCGTTCGTATGATCGTGCCGCGACCCTTGTCAGCTTCAGCCGCCTTTCGGGCGAGATGTATTGTCGGCAAGACGCCTGGCCGTCTCGCGATCGGCCAGCGCCGCCTGCTTGGTGTCGACGGTCGGCACCGCCGACATGCCCGGTCGCAGCAGGCCGGTCAGGTTATGGTCGTCGAGAACGATCTTCACTGGCACGCGCTGCACGATCTTGGTGAAATTGCCGGTGGCGTTGTCCGGTGGCAGCAGGGCGAATTCGAGCCCGCTCGCCGGCGACAGGCTGTCGACATGGCCGCGCAGGGGCTTGTCGCGGAAACTGTCGATGCGCAGCTCAACCGGCTGGCCTGGACGCACATGCGTGAGCTGCGTCTCCTTGAAGTTCGCAACGACATAGACCGCATCGAGCGGCACCACCGCCATCAATTGCGTGCCCGCCTGCACGTACTGGCCGACGCGCAAGCTTCGGGCGCCGACCGTGCCGTCAACCGGCGCGGTGATCTCGGTATAGGACAGGTTCAACGCCGCCTGCTGCGCGACTGCGCGGGCGCGATCGAGCTGGGCTGTGACCTGGGCGCGCTGGGTGGTGAGCACGTCGACCTTACGCTCTGCGGCCACGAGGCCCGATTTCGCATGCTGCAATTGCGCATTGCTGGCGCGCAGCGCCGCATCGGTCTGCTGTGCACGCTGGATCGTGCCGGAGCCCGATTTCATCAGGTCGTCGTAGCGGGCGCGCTCCTCCTGCGCGAATTTCAGATTGGCGTCGGCCGCTGCGACGTCGGCCGTGCTCTGCTCGATGATCGGCTGCTGGAGTTCGAGCTGGGCGTCGATGTTGCGCACCGAGGCTTCGGCGGCGGCGACGTCGGCGCGGGCCTGGTCGAGGGCCGCCTTGAAGTCGCGGTCGTCGATCTTGGCCAGCACCTGCCCGGCCCTGACCTTCTCGTTGTCGCCGACCAGCACCTTCGCGATGTAGCCCGAAACCTTTGGCGCGATGATCGTGGAGTCCGCCTTCACATAGGCATCGTCGGTGGATTCGAGGTAGCGGCCGTTGGTCCAGTAGTCGTGTCCGTAGTAGCCGGCCGTTGCCGTGCCTGCGAGGAGTGCGAGCACCAACGCCCCGCGCCGGACCATGGTCCGGGCCGGCAAAGGTCTCGACGCCTTGGAGTAATCCTGAGTGATTTCAGTTGCTTGCTGGAAGTTTTCGGTGCGGGGCATCTCGGACATGGCGATCTCCTGGCGGCCTGCTGAGATTATCTGTCTTCCTGGATCCCATGATAATCGGCGAAATCCTGGAAGGATTATCCACCAGGGGTGGATAGTCCGAGAGTATTGCCATGGTCGTGATCGTATCGAACCCGGGCGTGACTGCCCCAGAGCGATTGCCCGCCTGTCGCGATTGCGGCTAAGGCGTGCGTCATGTCGCAATCTGGGTGATCTGATAGATAATCCAAGCGAATTCCTTGCGATTATCGATCAAGAGCGGATAATCAGGTGGCATGGACCGATTGACCAGCCTCGAAGTCTTCAGCCGGGTGGTCGAGACCGGCGGCTTCTCCGCAGCAGCCCGCAAGCTCAACATGTCGACCACCATGGTGAGCAATCATGTTCAGGCGCTGGAGGACCGGCTCGGGGTGAGGCTGCTCAACCGCACCACGCGCAAGGTCAGCCTCACCGAGATCGGCAGGGCCTATTACGACCGCGCCACGCAGATCCTCGCCGATCTCGAACAGGCCGACGACATCGCGAGCGAATTGCAGTCGGTGCCCCGGGGGACGCTGCGCATCCACATCGCCACCCACATGGTGCCGTTCGTCGCGCCGGTGGTGGCGCAGCTCCTGTCCTCCTATCCGGAGCTCAAGGTCGATCTGCGCATGGGAGAGGCCGACGTCGATCTCATCGAGGAAGGCTACGACGTTGCCCTGCGCATGACCGCGCCGCCGGATTCGAGCCTGATCGTCCGCAGCCTCGCCACCTGGCGCCACGTGCTGTGCTGCTCGCACGATTATCTCGAGAGGCATGGTCGCGTTCAGAAGCTCGACGAGCTTGCCGCGCACAATTGCGCCCGTCACCTGAACTATCCGTTTGGCGACGAATGGCGCTTCTTCGACCGCAAGGGCGCTCCGGCGTCGGTACGCATCTCGGGGCGCTTCGTCACGAATAGCGGGGAGGCACTGCGGGCTGCGGCGCTGGAGGGCGCGGCCGTCTGCCTCATGGCCGGATTTCTTGCCCAGGGCGACCTCGAAGCAGGCCACCTCGTTCGGCTCCTGCCCGAATATCGCCCGGTCGAGATGTCGATGAACGCGGTCTACCCGCATCGCCATCATTTGTCGGCGAAGGTCAGGACCTTCATCGACATGCTCGTGCACCACAGCGCAGAGCAGCAGAAGCTGATCAATCCGTATTCGTGAGCGGTGCGGCGGTCATGCCACCTGCGCCGTTACCGGGCGAGCCAGCAGGGATTCCACCTCGGCCCTGACCGTCGTGATCGCGATCTCCTTCACGGGTCCATAACCGCGGATGTTCATGGGGGCCTTGGCCAGGGTGATGAGATCTGCCAGACGCGCAGCGTCGAGTTCGCCGAGCATCCGCTCGATCAGGCCTTCATACCAGCCGATCAGTTCCCGCTCCGCGCGCCGTTCGGCCGTGTAGCCGAACGGATCGAACGGCGTCCCGCGCAGCCCCTTCAATCGCGCGAGCACGGCGAGCGGCGTCTGGATCCACTGGCCGAAGGCGCGCTTGCGTGGCCGGCCGCGGGCGTCGCGTCGTGAGGTAAGAAACGGCGGCGCGAGGTGGTACGTGATGCTGTAGTCGCCGTCGAACTCCCGCTTCAGTTCGTCGATGAAGTCGCTCTGCATGTGCAGGCGCGCCACCTCGTATTCGTCCTTGTAGGCCATCAGCTTGAACAGGGAGCGTGCGACCGCCTCGGTCAGCATCTCGCTGTTCAGAGCGGACTCGGCGCTGCGGACCCTCGCGACGATCGCCCGGTAGCGCGCCGCATAAGCCTCGTTCTGATAGGCAGTGAGGAAATCGGCGCGGCGGTCGATGAGCTGGTCGAGCGTTTCAGCCTTGGCTGCGTTGTCAGACTTCGGCAGAAATTCCGGATCGGCGGCGGCGATCCGGCCCCAGGCAAAGGCGTGCTTGTTGCGATCGACGGCGACACCGTTGAGCTCGATGGCACGCAGCAGAGCTTGCAGCGAGACAGGAACCAGGCCGCGCTGCCAGGCAAAGCCCAGCATGATGATGTTGGCATAGACGGCATCGCCGAGCAGCCGTTCCGCCAGCGCATTGGCGTTGATCGTGTCGAGATTGGCGTCGCCGACCACGTGGCCGATGGCGCGCAGCCGGGCGGGCGAGGCGAGATCGGCATCGCGGAAGCGGACGACGTCGCCGGTCGGCATCTCCGCAATGTTGATTGCGGCGCGCGTGCCGCGGCGATAGGTGCCGGACGCCTTTGGCGAGGAACTCACGACGAAGTCGCAGCCGATCAGCGCATCAGCCGCGCCCTGGTCGATGCGCACCTGGTGCAGCGCCTCGGGAGATGGCGCCAGACGGATGTAGCTCAGCACGGGCCCGAACTTCTGCGCAAAACCGGTGAAATCCAGCACCGAGACGCCGCATCGTTCGAGATGCGCGGCCATGCCGATCAGCGCGCCGACCGTGATCACGCCGGTGCCGCCGACCCCGGTCACCAGCAGGTCGTAAGGCCGGTCGAGCGTTGCAGAGGCGGGCAGGGGAAGCGTGGCTGCGCGGCCGATGGCATCAATCTGGCTCGCGCTCTTCTTCCGGCGCGTCGCACCCTCGACGGTGACGAAACTCGGGCAAAAGCCGTTGAGGCAGGAAAAATCCTTGTTGCAGGTCGAGAGGTTGATCTGGCGCTTGCGGCCGAACGGCGTTTCCTTCGGCTCGACGCTGAGGCAGTTGGACTCGACCGAACAATCGCCGCAGCCCTCGCAGACGAGGTCGTTGATGTAGGCAAAGCGCTTGGGATCGGCCATCTGCCCGCGCTTGCGCCGCCGCCGCTTCTCCGTGGCACAGGTCTGCTGGTAGATCAGGACGGATACGCCGGGGATCTCGCGCAGCTCGCGCTGCACGGTGTCCATCTCCTCGCGCGGATGAATGGTCACGCCGTCGGGTAGATCCGCCGGCGAAAACTGCGCGGGATCGTCCGAGACAAGCGCGATGCGCCCAACGCCTTCGGCGCGGACGTTGTGCGCAATCGCATGCACGCTGACGGGACCGTCGACCGGCTGGCCGCCGGTCATTGCGACGGCGTCGTTGAACAGGATCTTATAGGTGATGTTGGCGTTGGCCGCGATCGCCTGCCGGATGGCCATCGAGCCGGAGTGATAATAGGTGCCTTCGCCGAGATTCTGGAACACGTGCTTGTGGCCGGTGAATCGCGAAGAGGCCGCCCAGTTCACGCCTTCGCCGCCCATCTGGATCAGCGACGAGGTCTCGCGGTCCATCCAGCTCGCCATGAAATGGCAGCCGATGCCGGCCAGCGCCTTCGAGCCCTCCGGCACCTTTGTCGACGTGTTGTGCGGACATCCCGAGCAGAAATAGGGCGTGCGCGTCGCGCCGCTGACGTTGATGGTGCGCGCGGCCTCTGGCATCAGGGCGGCGGCGCGTGCAGCGAGATTGAGGCCCGGAAACATCGGATCGAGCCGGCGCGCGAGCACGCCGGCGAGCGCGCGCGGCGACAATTCGCCGATCCAGGAGATCAGCCGCGCCCCTCGCTCGTCGTGCTTGCCGACCATGCGCTCGGGCTTGGTGCCCGGATAGTCGTAGAAATACTCCTTGAACTGGCTCTCGATGATGCCGCGCTTTTCCTCGACCACGAGGATCTCGCGCTTGCCCTTCACGAACTCCATCGCGTCATGCAGCGCCAGCGGCCAGACCATGCCGACCTTGTAGATGTCGATGCCGATGCTGCGGCAGGCCGCTTCATCGAGGCCCATCAGCCGCAGCGCTTCCATCAGGTCGAGATGGGCCTTGCCCGTGGTGACGATGCCGTAGGTCGCGTTCGGAATGTCGTAGATGTGGCGGTCGATCGGATTGGCCTTCGCAAAGGCATACACCGCGTGCTTCTTCGCCTCCAGCCGCTCCTCGATCTGCGGGCCCGGCAGGTCCGGCCAGCGATAGTGCAGGCCGCCCGGCGGCGGCGTGAACTCTGGCGCATGGAAGGCACGCGGCGGGCGGAGCGCGACGGATGCGCCCGACTCCACGATCTCCGAGATCGCCTTGAAGCCGACCCACATGCCGGAGAAGCGGCTCAGCGCGTAGCCATATTCGCCGAACTCGAGATACTCGCCGACGCTTGCGGGGTGCAGCGTCGGCATGAACCAGCTCATGAAGGCGACGTCGGACTGGTGCGGCATCGAGGATGAGACGCAGCCATGATCGTCGCCGGCGACCACCAGCACGCCGCCATGCGGCGAGGAGCCGTAGGCGTTGCCATGCTTGAGCGCATCGCCGGAGCGATCGACGCCGGGGCCCTTGCCGTACCACAGTCCGAACACGCCATCGACCTCGCGATCTGCTTGCGTCTCGACCTGCTGCGAACCCAGCACGGCGGTCGCCGCGAGGTCCTCGTTCACGGCGGGCAGGAATTCGATCCGGTCCCGCTTCAGCCGCTCCTCGATGCGCCACAGTTCGAGATCGACGCCTCCGAGTGGCGAGCCGCGATAGCCGGAAATGAAGCCGGCAGTGTTGAGGCCGCGCGCGCGGTCGCGCCGCGCCTGGTCGAGCGCGATACGGACGATGGCCTGCGTGCCCGTGAGAAAGACGCGGCCCTCGTCGCGGTCGTAGCGGTCGGAGAGTTCGTAGGTGTCGAGTGACGGAATGGCGTCCATGGCGGACCTCGCGCGGCATCCTGCCCTGATGATGGAAGGTTATGCCCGGGAGGCTGGTAAGTATTACCTATTTATCCCGAGTGGATCAATATTTCGGTAGAATTTTGCGTCATGGGATCAAATTTGGTAGATGTTGTCGTCTTGGGAGGCCCCATGATCGAAGAGCAGGACACACGGATTCTCGCGCACCTCCAGAAGGACGGCCGCGCCACCAACCAGCAGCTTGCGGAGGAGGTCGGCATGTCGACCTCGGCTTGCTGGCGCCGGGTGCGTTCGCTGGAGGAGAGCGGCGTCATCAAGGGCTATGCCGCGCTGGTCGCGCGCGAGCAGGCGGGTTTTGCGATGTCTTCCATCCTCCACGTGTCGCTGGAGCGGCACGACGCCAAATTCGTCGACGAATTCGTGGCCAGCGTCACGAAGCGCCGCGAGGTGCTGGAGTGCTTTGCGACCACGGGCGATGCCGACTATCATTTGCGCGTGGTCGTGCAGGACATGGCGGCCTATAACCGATTCCTCGACGAGTTCATGTTCCGCATCCCCGGCATCCGCTACGTCCGCAGCAACGTGGTGCTGAAGGAGATCAAGACCGGCGTGGCTCTGCCGTTTTGATGGTCGCGGCAAGTGAGCTGCCGTAGGGTGGGCAAAGCGAAGCGTGCCCACCTCTTCGCGCGTAATTGTTGATGGATGGTGGGCACGGCGCTTACGCGCCTTTGCCCACCCTACGGCATTGTGCGTTGGGGCTACCGCTGCTCCCGCACAAACCTGTTCCGCAACGTCCCGATGCCGGTGATCTCGATCTCAACGACGTCGCCGTGCTTGATGTCCGGCGAAGCACCGTCGGTGCCCATCCAGATCACGTCGCCGGGCCACAGCGTGAAATACTTGGTCAGCTCGACCAGGAACGGCACGACGCCGAAGATCATGTCGTTGGTGTGAAAGCGGTTGGTCTCCCTGCCGTTGACCCTGACGATGGTCTGTATTTTAGCGAGATCGGCCTCGGTCTCGATCCACGGGCCCATCGGCTTGAACGTGTCGGCGTTTTTGGAGCGCCACAGGCTGCGGTCGGCCTTCTGCCAGCTGCGCTCGCTGACGTCGTTGCCGATGGTGTAGCCGAACACGCAATCCATCGCGTTCTGCCTGGTGAGGTGCTTCACCTTCTTGCCGATGACGACGACGAGCTCGCCTTCATAGTGGATCTTGTCCGTCGCAAAGGACGGGATCACGACCTCCTCGTCATGCGCGATCAGCGCGTTCTGCGCGCGATAGCCGATCTCGGGCCGGTCGGGAACCGCCGGCACCTCGCCGCGCTTGTCGGCGGCCTCCTTCAGGTGCTTCAGATAGTTCAGGCCGACGCAGTAGAAGGTGCGCGGGATCAGCGGCAGCTCGATCTTGACCCGCGCCAGCGGATGCGTGCGCGAGCTGCGCTGCCATTCGCCGAAGGGATCGCCATCGACTGCGATCACCTGATCGCCTTCAACGATTCCCCAGGAGGTCTTGTCCGAGGCGGTGAATTTCAGCCAGCGCATCGTGTGTCCTTGTTGTTATTCCGCGGCATCGCGTGGCGGGACCTTCCAGGCTTCCGCCGCCGGCCGCCTGAGTCCGAGATTCTCGCGCAGCGTCTTGCCGCGATAGTCCTTCTGGAACAAGCCGCGCCGCTGCAACTCCGGTACGACGTGCTGCACGAAGTCCGCATAGGAGCCCGGCACATACGTCGCGGCAATGACGAAGCCGTCGCAGCCGCGCTCGACGAACATCTCCTCGAGCTTGTCCGCAATCTCCTTGGGACCGCCGACCATCGCGTCCTGGACCTGGCCGCGGCCGGAAAATGTGACGAAGTCGCGCGCGCTCGGGTTGCTCTTGCCCGAGTTCTTCAGCACACCATCGCGAATGCCCAAGATGCCTTGCATGCTCTTCAGCTCGTCCGTCGTCAGCGGCTCGTCGAGGTCCTTGGACGCGAAATCGTAGTTGAGCGCTTCGGCGAGCAGCGATAGCGCGTCGATCTGGAGCGGCAGCTTGTTGATGAGCGCCATCTTGTCTTCGGCTTCGGCTTTGCTCGCGGCGCAGACCGGTGTCGTCAGGTTGCAGAGGAACATCTGGTCGGGATCGCGGCCGGCCTTGGCGGCCTCGTTGCGGACGGCCGCATATCCGTCCTTGGCGCCGGCCAGATTGCGCGCCGCGGTGAAGATGACTTCGCCCCATCGCCCGGCAAAGCGCTGGCCGCGGCCCGACGCGCCGGCCTGGATGATCACGGGATGGCCCTGGTCCGAGCGCGGCACGGTGAACGGTCCGCGCGACTTGAAGAACGGGCCCTTGTGATCGAGCCGCTTCACCTTGGCCGGATCGGCAAAACGGCCGCTGTTTTTGTCCATGATGAGCGCGCCGTCCTCCCAGGTGTCCCAATGGCCGAGCACGACCTCCATGAACTCATCGGCGCGGTCGTAGCGGGAATCATGTTCCGGATGAGAGTCCCGGCCCATGTTGAGCGCCTCGCCATCGTTAAGCGAGGTGACGACGTTCCAGCCGGCGCGTCCGCCCGACATCAGGTCGAGCGTTGCGAAGCGGCGCGCGACGTCGAACGGTTCGTAATAGGTGGTCGAGCAGGTTGCCCCAAGCCCGAGCTTCTCGGTGACCATCCCCATTGTCGTCAGCACGATCAGCGGATCCATCTTCACGCAGCGAATGCCGTATTCGACGGTGTGGGCATGGTCGTTGCCATAGCGGTCCGGCATCGCCAGGCGATCGTCGAAGAAGGCCATGTGAAACTTGCCGGCTTCGAGGATCTTCGCGATCTCCTGGTAATAATCCGCCGACATCGAATCGTCCCGCGAGGCGGGATGTCGCCACGAGCTCGGCAGGTTGGTGCAGTTTTGCGCCTGGAGGAAGCCGACCAGTACCATCTGCCTCGTCATGCTGCTGTTCTCCGAAGATCCGTCAGGCCAGATCGAGGACGGTGTCGAGCCGGTACTCGCGCGCCAGTGCGCGCAGTTTCTCCCAGGTGGCGTCCTCGATCTCGATGCCGTCGCGCAGGCGCTGCTGCTCGCGCAAACCCTCGATCTCGCCGGGATAGAACACGCCCTTGCTGCCTTCGGACGGCGGCGTCGATTTCAGGTAGCGCGCGAATTCGGCGACCTCGCGCTTGAACTCCTTCAGCGGACGGAACGCCGCGACGTTGAACACCGCCATGAAGCAGCCGTCATTGTGCCGCCCCGTGGGCTCGACGCCGAAGCCGAGCCCGGTGAGCAGGCCGCAGAGCACCTCGACCATCGCGGCGAGGCCGCTGCCCTTGTAGCCCTCGGTGCCGCCGAGCGGCAGCAACGCGCCACCCTTGCGGTACTGGGTCGGGTCGGTGGTGTGCCGTCCCTCGGCATCGATGATCCATCCCGTCGGAATCTCCTCGCCGCGAGCCACCGCGAGCTGGATTTTTCCGGCCGCGACCGCCGAGGTTGCCATGTCCAGATAGAACGGCGCATCGAGATCGGACGGCACCGCGATCGAGATCGGGTTGGTGCCGAGCCGCGCCTCGCGGCCGCCGAACGGCGCCACGTGCTTCGGCGAGCGTCCGGAGTCCGCCGTCGCGATCCCGATCATACCCTCGCGCATCGCCATCAGGGGATAGGCGGCGAGGCGCCCGACATGGCTCTGGCGGAACACGGTGCAGGCGGCGAGGTTCGTCGTCTTCGCCTTCTCGATGGTCAGCGCCATCGCCTTGGCATTGACGTGGAAGCCAAAACCCCAATGGCCGTCGATGACGGTCGTGGTCGGCGATTCCTGAACGACGGACCATTTGGCGCCGGGCACTATGTGGCCGGCCTTGATGCGGTCGATGTAGGTGGGAACGGCAATCACGCCGTGGGAGTCGTGACCGGCGAGATTGGCGTTGACGCAGCCGACCGCGACGGCATCGGCTTCGTCCTCGGATGCGCCGGCGGCACGGAGCAGCGCGGCGCTGATGCGCGTGAGGCGGTCGGCCCTGACGATCGGCATGGCGTTCCCTCGGTCTCCGCTCTTGGCGGGCGGTGCTTGGGTGCCATCGTCTCAAAGCGGGGCCGCGATATCAATCTCCCGTAAACCAATACAGGGCTGCAAATTCGTGGAGAGGAGGCGCCCTTCATCGAGTATCCATACCGTCCGGCGGTATTTTCGACAGTTTCGTGCTGGTCATTCGCAGCTCGTTCACTTTGATCGGCGGTTTGCGGCGCGCAATAACGACCACTTAGGCGATCGCCGCTCATAACGGCACCCGGGAGAAAATGGCAGAATGCCCGGGAGCTGAGACCGTGCCGACGACCCTCGCGCGCACCTTTGCAGCGTTGAGCGCTATCAACGAAGCGATCCTCTACGCGAAATCGCCGGACGAGCTGTACCAGAAGGTCTGCGACGCCGGGTTTTCGAGTGGGGATTTTCTGGCCGTTGCCGTGTTCCTGGTCGGGCCGGACGGCCGGCAATTGCATTTTGCCGCCGGCTGCGGCGACGACGTTGCGCGGCTGCGGGAGCTCAAGATCACCACGGAAGCCGGCACGCCCGAAGGATCAGGTGTCGGCGGCGAAGCATTTCGCGATCAGAAGCTGTGCATCAGCAATGACTATCTGAACGATCCGCGCTCCCTGGCATGGCGCGAGGGCGCGGCCAAGGCCCGGATCGGCGCGGCTGCGGCGCTGCCGCTGCTCTGCAACGGCAGCAGCGTCGGCGTGCTGTACGTGACCCGGAGCGAAGCCGGCTCGCTGAATGAGCAGATGGTGTCGCTGTTCGAGCGCATGTCGGCCAACATCTCCTATGCACTGGACAATTTCGCGCGCGAGACCGCGCGGCAGGCCGGCGAGCGGGCAATGCGGCGGCTCAACCGCATGTTCGGCGCCATCAGCGCGACCAACGAGGCCATCCTGCGCGCCAAGACCGAGCAGGAACTGTACCAGCTTGTGTGCGACGCCTCGGTGCACAGCGGCAAGTCGCTGGCGACCATCGTTCTGCTCCGCGAACCGGACTCGCACTGGATGATTCCGGTCGCCTCCACCGGACAGAATCTCGAACTGGTCACCCAGGCGCGCTATTCGATCGATCCGGAGAATCCCTACGGCAAGGGAATATCCGGCGAGGTGTTCCGGACACAGAAAGCCGTCGTCGAGGACGATCTCGCCAGCCGCACCAGGGGCTCGCCGTGGGAGCAGGCCAACGTCAACACCGGGGTCGCGGCTTGCGTGGTCGCGCCGCTGATCAGGCGCGGAGAAAGTGTCGGCGTCCTCTTGTTCTTCATCAGCCGCTCCTGGGCCAAGGACGAGGAGATCGTCGCGCTGCTGCTGCGCATGGCGGAGAACGTCTCGTTCGCGATCGAGAACTTCGGCCGCGAGGCCGAGAAATCCAGGATCGCAGCGGAGGAAGAGCGCCTCGCGCGCATGTATGCGGCGCTCAGCGCCACCAACGAGGCGATCCTGCGCGCGCGGTCGCGGTCCGAGCTGTTCGACCTCGTCTGCGAAGCGACGGCGAAAGGCGCCAAGTTCACCTCGGTCACCATCGCGCAGGTCGATCACAAGGCCGAGCTGCTGCGCGTCGTCGCTTGTTACGGACCGAATGCGGACCAGGTTCGCAACTTCAAGTTCTCCACCTCTGACCAGGTGCCCGAAGGGCGTGGGCTGACCGGCACCGCGTTCCGCACGCGCCAGCCCGCCGTCAGCAACGACGTCCTGGCCGACGACCGTATCGCGCCGTGGCAGGCCAGCGCCCGCCGCAACGGCATCGCGTCCTCCGCGGCGTTGCCGCTCTTCAACGGCGACCGTGTCGAGGGCGTGTTCCTGTTCAACTCGCCGGAGTGTGACACTTTTACGGACGAGTTCGTCGAGCTGCTGCGCAAGCTTCAGGCCAACGTCGCCTTCGCGCTGGAGAATTTCGATCGTGCCGATGAAAAGGCCAGGGCCGACAAGCAGCGCAACAGGTTGAGCGGCATGTTCGAGGCGCTGAGCGCCACAAACGAAGCCATCATGCGCGCCAAGAGCCGCGAGGAGCTGTTCGAGGTTGCGTGCCAGGCGGCGGTGCTGGGCGGTGTCTTCGCGTCGGTGACGATCGGAATCATGGACGAAAAACGCGAGCTCGTCCGGGTCGTCGCGGTCAAGGGACGCCTCCAGGAGCTCATGGCTGGACGTACTTGCGTTGTTTCACCCGATCATCCCGAGGGACAGGGAATCATCGGCACGTCGTTGCGCACGCGACGGTCCAGCGTGATCAACGACTATCTCCACGACCCACGATCGGCGCATTGGCATTCCAAGGCGGCCGAGGACGGGACTCGGGCGGCCGCGAGCTTCCCGCTGCTGCGGGCGGGGCAGGAACCGATCGGCATTCTGCTGTTCCTCGCGCCGGAGGAGAACACGTTCACGCCGGATCTGGTCGAACTGCTCGGGCGCCTGGCCGAGAACGTGTCGTTCGCGCTCGACAATTTTGATCGCGCGGAGGAAAAGGCCCGCACCGAGGCGCAGAAGGAACGCCTGACGCGCATGTTCGCGGCCCTGAGCGCGACCAATGAGGCGATCATGCGGGCGGAATCGCGCTCCGAATTGTTCGACCTCGTGTGCCTCGCCGCGTCGAACGGCGCCAAGTTTACCTCGACGACCATCGCGCTCGCCAGCACCGACAGCGACCAGCTCAAGATCGTCGCCAGTGCCGGACCGTCGTCCGACACCACGCGCAACGTCCGCCTCTCGGTCGATCCCGAGCGCCCCGAAGGTCGGGGGATGGCCGGCACGGCGTTCCGAACGCGGCAGCCGTGCATCAGTAACGACTATCTCAACGACCAGCGCGTGAGCGCCTTCCATGCCATCGTTCGCGGCGACGGCGCGCGGTCGGGCGCGGCGATTCCGCTCATCGTGCATGGCCAGGCCGTCGGCGTCATGATCTACATGTCGACCGAGAAGGACACTTTCACGACCGAGTTCGTCGAGCTGCTGCAGCGGCTCGCCGACAACGTCGCCTTCGCGATGGAGAATTTCGATCGCGCCGACGAGAAGAACAAGGCCGACGAGCGGATCGAATATCTCGCCTCGCATGACAGCCTGACCAATCTGCCGAATCGCGAGACTTTCAACGGCCTGCTGCGCGGGGCGATCGAGACGGCCCAGCGGCACGACCACCGCTTCGCGCTGCTGTTCATCGATCTCGACCGGTTCAAGGTCATCAACGATTCGCTCGGCCACGAGGCCGGAGACCTGCTCCTGCTCGAGGTCGCGGATCGGCTGCGCAACGCGCTGCGCACGAGCGACGTGGTGGCGCGCCTCGGCGGCGACGAGTTCGTGGTGATCCTCGACCAGTGCGGCGAGATCGACGACGTCCAGCGCATCGCCACCGAGCTGCTCACGGCGCTCGCCGAGCCGACGGAGCTGGCCGGCCACGAGTGCCACACCACGGCGTCGATCGGCATCGCGATGTATCCGGCCAATGGTGCCGACGCGCAGACGCTGACCAAGAACGCCGACATGGCGATGTATCTCGCCAAGGAAGACGGCAAGAACGGCTATCGCTTCTTCTCCAAGGAGGTGAAGACCCAGTCGATCGAGCGGCTGTCGCTGGAGAGCGCGCTGCGCCGGGCGCTGGAGCGCGAGCAGTTCTCGCTGAACTATCAGCCCAAGGTGGACATGGAGACCGGCCAGATCACCGGCGTGGAAGCGCTGCTGCGCTGGACCCATCCGGAACTCGGCAGCGTCTCGCCAGCGCAGTTCATTCCGCTTGCGGAAGAGACCGGGTTGATCGTGCCGATCGGCCGCTGGGTGCTGAATGAAGCCTGCGCGCAGGCCATGGCCTGGCAGCGCCGAGGGCTGCTGCCGTTGTCGATGGCGGTGAACCTGTCGCCGCGACAGTTCGCCGACGAGCATCTGTTGCAGGACGTCGACGAGGCGCTCGCCGCCAGCGGCATGTCGCCGGTGCTGCTCCAGCTCGAGGTCACCGAGAGCATGATGATGCGCAATGTCGGGCGTGCGCTCAAGGTGCTCGATGCCATCCAGAGCCGCGGCATTCGCCTCGCCATCGACGATTTCGGCACCGGTTATTCGTCCATGTCGCTGATGAAGCACTTCCCGATCGACACCATCAAGATCGACCGCTCCTTCGTGCGTGACCTGCCGCAGGACTCGGAAGACCAGGCGATCGCGCAGGCGATCATCAGCATGGGCAAAGCGCTCGGCATGACCGTGGTCGCCGAAGGCGTCGAGAACGCCGAGCAGGAGGCATTCCTGCGCACCCACGGCTGCGACGAGATGCAGGGCTATCTGATCGCCAAGCCGCTGCCGGCGCGACAGATGGCCGAACTGCTGCGGCCGATGGTGCTGCCGGTTGCGCCGCCGCTCCAGCCGGAGCGGGATCTGGCTGCCGAGGCGGCGGTGGCGCTACGGTTGAAACGCGCTGTCGTCTGACGGCTGCGGGTGCAGCTCGCGGACGTCGTGATCGCGCTCGGCCTTGCTCGGAAAATCCTGCGGCCCGGTCAGCGAGGTCTGTTCGACGAACAGCGCGAGGACGGTGCGCGCGCCTTTGGCGAAGCTCGTTCCCTCGCCCAGGCCGAGCTCTAAGCACCATGCGCCGCTCATCGGCTCATGATCGTCGAACACCGCCATGGCGGGACCCCACCACCAGGCAGGCGCCGGCGAGCGCTCGTCAGCGGGCACGATGCGCCAGCGGGCGTACTCCTCCATCACACGCTCGAACTCCAGGCGTGCAGCCTGATGCATGCGGTCGATACTCCTTGAATCCGCGCCCGATGGCAGGCCGATGCGGGGATTCGATCGTGGCCTCGACACTCGGAAAGATCGGCTCAGGCAAAACGGCCGAGCCATGCAAGCCGACATCATCGTCGGCAATGCCCAATGCGGCCTTCAGCGATGCGCCAGCGGCGGCAGGGAATGTTCATCCTAGCCGTTCGGAGGCGCGGCAGGCAAGGTACGGGTGTTACAGTTGCCTAACGCGCCCTGAACGGATGCGCGGTCTGGTGCCAGGCCCAGGCGGTGCGGATGATCGTGCCGAGGTCGGAGTGACGCGGCGCGAAGCCCAGCATCTTTCGGGCGGCGGAGGGGTCGGCGACCAGATAGGTGGGATCGCCGGCGCGGCGTGGCTTGACGGTGTGCGGCACCTCGCGCCCGGTCTCCTGCCGGATGGCGTTCAGGATCTCTCGAACGGAGAAGCCGGAGCCGGTGCCGAGATTGAAGCTGCCGCCGGAATGTCCCTGTTCCAGAAGTTTCAGCGCCGCGACATGCGCGGCGGCGAGATCGGTGACATGGATGTAGTCGCGGATCGCGGTGCCGTCGGGCGTGTCGTAATCGTCGCCGAACACCGCGAATTCGACATGGCCCTGAAGCGCCATCATGGCGCGCGGAATGAGATGGGTCTCGTTGTCGCGCAGTTCGCCGATGCCGCCGGCCGGATCGGCGCCGCTGGCGTTGAAATAGCGCAGGCAGAACGCGCCGAAGCCATAGGCCGCACGATAATCGGCGAGCATGCGCTCGATCATCCACTTCGAGGCGCCGTAGGGATTGATCGGCACGCAGGGGAAGTCTTCCGGCAGTTCCTTGGAATCGGCGTTGCCGTAGACGGCGCCGGTCGAGGAGAACACGATGCGACGGCAACCGGCGTTGCGCATCGCCTGCAACAGCGACAGCGTGCCCTGCACGTTGTTGATGTAGTATTTCTGCGGATCGGTCATGGACTCGCCGACGAGGCTGGCCGCCGCGAAATGCATCACTGCCGTGACCTTGTGATCGGCGAACGCGCGCGCCAGCGCCGCGCCGTCGAGCAGATCGCCCGTCACCAGCTCGCCGGCAACGAAGCTGCGATGACCTGTCGAGAGATTGTCATAAACGACTGGCTGATAGCCGGCGGCGGTCAGTGCGCGGCAGGCATGCGAGCCAATATAGCCCGCGCCCCCTGTGACGAGGACGGTCGGTCGATCGGTCATGTCGTCTTCTACTCTTCTCTCAGCGATTGGAAGGCCGCTTGCGGCTGAAGAGAAGATAGAGCGCGCGGGGGTTGGTGGTCAAATAGCGCCAGAACAGGCGGCGTGGCTCAAGCCAGGTGCGCCAGGCCCATTCGAGTCCGATCTTCTGCATCCATTGCGGCGCGCGGGACCGGCTGCCCGACAAAAAGTTGAATAAGCCGCCGGATGTCTTGATAACGCCCACATTGGTCAGCAGCGGTGTGAATTCCTCGACGAATGCCTGCTCGTTGGGCACGCCGAGCGCGACCCAAAGGTAATCGGGCGCGAGGGCATTGATCTCCTCGACTTTCGCGCGCAGGGCCTCGCCGCGCAGATAGCCGTGGCTGTGCCCTACGATCTTCAGGTTTGGATACAGCTTGCGGACACTCTCGACCGCCGCGGCGTTCTCGTCCTCGCTGGCGCCGAACATGTAGAAGGTGCGGCCGATTGCTTCCGCCTTGCGCGCGACGACATGGAATAGGTCTGTGGTCGCGACGCGCTCGGGCAGTGGAAACCAGGATTGCAGCTTCGAGGCCGCCACCAGCGGCTGACCGTCGGCGTTGATCAGGTCGGCGGCGCGGAACAGGCGTTCGGTCTGCGGTTCGGTCGAGCAGCGCGCCAGCACCTCGCCGTTGGCGGAAGTCAGGAACAGTGGACGGCCGATGCGATGGCGCGGATCGGTCGCCTCGATCATGAAATCGGCGGTGGCTTCCAGGTCGAGCGCGGCCATGCGAAGGCCGCCGACGGTGGTGCGCGGCACGTCGGCGGTTGCCGCCCGACCGTCGAGGTTTACGCGGCGCTCAAGCATATTGTCTGCCTCGCTGGCGCGCTTGTATTGCTGGGGCAAGCTCGTCGAGCACGACGCCGACGAGCTTGCGGTCGGCGCGGCCAAGCGCGCTCAAAATCTCTTCGAGGCTGTCGTTGATGTCGAGGCTGGTCGGCAGCACCGCCACCAGCGCGTCGGCTTCATCGAGCAGCTTGCGGCCTCCGGCCGCGAGTGGCACCGCGGGGCCGTCGAGGATCACGAGGTCGTAGCCGCCGGCTGCGCGCGCCTGCGCGATCGCCTTGCGGATGGCCTCAGTCGCCTTGCCGGCATCGCCCTCGGCGGCCGGCAGCACCGAGACGCCGTTGACCGTCTTGATCTCGCGCGCGGCCTTGCTGCCGATCGAGAGCCAGCCGAGCCCGCTCGGCTCGCTCCTGCCGGGCCGGTTGACCTTGTTCGAGAGCGCCTGTGCCTGATGGTCGGCATCGATCATCAGCACGCGGGCGCCGTCGCGCGCGGCTGCGAGCGCGAAGTTCAGCGCGGTCACGTTGCGCCCGGCGGTCTCGCCGGCACCGACGAGCGCGATGACCGGCATCGCCTTGCCGCCGGCACGCCGGGCCGCAGCACTGCGCATGTCGCGCCAGGCATTGAGCAGCGTCGTCAGCGGAAAGCCGGGGCGCAGCGTCGGCCAGCCGAGCCGGGTGAGATCGACGCCGCTGCCGGTGGCGAGAATGGCACCGAGCGTGTGGATCACGTCGGCCTCCTGGAGGCGCGCGATCAGCGGCTTTTCGAGCAGGGGCTGCTCGGCCGTCGCAGGTTGCAGCGGTGGCGCGTCGAGTTCCGACAGAGCCTGTGCAACCTCCGGAGTTTGCGAAACTTGCTGGGCTCGGGCGGGCTCCTGAGTCCGCGGAGTCTCGGGAGCTCGGGAAGGTTGCGGCGCCGGCGTGCGCTCACGACGGGCTGGCGTCGGCGCTGGCGCCGTCGCGCCGGCGAACAGCAGCTCGGCCGCCACGAACCAGCTTGAAGCGGCGATCGCACCGAAGACGAACCCGATCATGGCGAACAGGCTCATCGCCGGCGGGAACGAGCGCCGCTGCGGCACCGTCGCTTCGCCGATGACCCGGGCCGCCGAGGTGTTCAGGCTCTCCTGCTCCTCGGTCTCGCGCGAGCGCTTGAGGAAGGATTGATAGACGTCGCGGCTGGCATCGGCCTCGCGTTCGAGCTCGCGCAGGCGTACCGCGGCCTGGCTGAGCTGGACGCTCTGCCGCTTCTGCGCTTCCAGCGCCCGGTTGAGCGAGGCTTCGAAGTCGCGGGCGCGCGTCAGATCGTTCTTGGCCGACTGGGCGAAGCGGTCGATCTCCTCGTTGATGGTGCGCTTGAGATCCTCGACCTGCTTCTCGGTCTGACGCAGCGCCGGATGGCGCGGACCGAGCTCGCCGGCCTGCTCTGCATATTTCTTGCGCGCCTCGGCATATTGTGCGCGCAGGTTTGCAATCGTCGGCGATTGCAGCGCTTCCGGAATCGCGCCCGCATCGGCCGCCGTGCGCCGGCTGGCCTCGATCTGGTCGAGCCGCGCCTGCGCATCCATCGTGGCGGCCCGAGCCGCGGAAAGCCGTTGGTTGCTGGCGGAGAGCTGCTGATCGCTGATCAGCGCATCCTGGGTGCCGACGAAATTGTTCTGGGCCTTGTAAGTGGCCAGCGCGGTCTCGGCATTGCGCAGCCGATCGCGCAGCTCCTTCAGGCGGCCGGAAAGGTCGCTGGTGGCGCGTCGGGCCGCGAGAGCCTGCGAATTGCGGGATTCCGTGAGGTAGACATTGGTCAGCGTGTTGGCGAGCATCGCCGCTTTCGCCGGATCGGTCGACCACACCTCGATATCGACGATGAAGCTCTTGTCGGTCTTGCGGATCGTGATGTGCTTGTTCAGCGCGTCGAGGGCCGCGAGCTGCACTTCCTTCTTCTCGGCGGCTGATGGGGTGCGGGGCTGGAGGCCGATCAGGCCGAGCAGCGACGACATCAGGCTGCTGCCGTCGCCGCCGCCGAATTCGGGGTCCTTGTCGAGACCAGCCTGCTGGATCACCTGCAGCAGCACGCTGTTGGAGGTGATCAGCCGCGCCTGGCTCTCCACCACCATGGACATGCCGGAGACGTCCTGCGCGCGCGGCGTGAGCTCGCGATCGACGAGCTGAAGCTCGCGCGGGTCGACATAGAGCTGGGCGGTGGCGGTGTAGCGGGGCGTCAGGCTCTTGCCCATCGTGACGGCGAGCGTCGCGCCGAGCAGGGCGGCTGCGGCGATCGCGACCTTGCGCCGCCAGAGCAGATTGAAGAGCTCCAGCATGTTGAAGCCGGCCTGAGGCTTCTGTTGCGGAGCCTCCGGTCTCGCCCGATCTATCGGCTGGTTATAGTCAAGCATGATCCCCAGCTTCCATTCCAACTGCCGCGGGCTGAGGGGTTACTCTTCGCTTTACGCCACGCACCCGGGATATGGGTGCCCAATCAACGCAACAGGGAAAATTAACCATACCCATTGAGGGACTATTCACCGAAATGGCAAACAAAGCGTTTAAGCGCATGCCACTCTTCGGCGCGTTCTTGTGACGCTCGCGATGCCGGCGTCTCCCGGGGATTAACGTTTCCTTACCGCGCGCAGCGTGGCCGCGAGCCTCCGCTCGTCCGGCGATCGGCCGTGCACCTGCCATGGCCGTCAGCTCTTCCGCAGGATGACATGATAGTCGCCGCGGCGGACGTCGGTGCCGCGCGGGAGTACGGCGTTGAGTACGGCGGCGGCGGCGTCGACCAGGGCCGCAAACAGCGGTTTGCGCCGGCGCATCTCGGGATAGCGTGGGCTCTCGACCTCGCGACGATAGATCACCTCGAGGCCATTGGCGGCCGCGAACGCCTCGAGCCGGGGCAGCGTCACCAGCGGATGGAAGAACGTCGGGAACGGTGGCTCGCCGGGCAGGCCGGCATCCTTGATGCCGCGGATGTGCCGGTAGAACCAGACGTGGAACCAGTGCGGCGAATATTTGGTGACGACGCCCGACAGCGAGCGCGGATTGGGCGCACCGATCAGGATCATCCCGCCGCGCTTGAGCGCGTCGCGGAAATTCAGCAGCGCGGATTCGACGTCGGGAAGATGTTCGATCACGTTGTAGCAGATCACGAGATCGAAGGCTTCGCGTCCGAAGCGGTAGGTCTGCACGTCGCCGAGGATCGCCTCGTCCGCGTAGGTGTTGTTGCGGACCTGGTCCTCGTCGATGTCGACGACCGTGACATGGCTGCGGCTCAGCAATTCCGTCGGCAGGACGCTGCACGAGCCGCCGCCGGCTTCATAGATGGCGAGCCGGCCCTGCGGCAGCTCGCGGCGCAGCACGTCGTGAATGGCGAACAGGCTGTCGCGGGCTTCGCCGGGGATCAGGTCGTGCAGCGCCTGGGTGTAAGCAACGGGGACGTTGATCGCTGTGGATGTCGCGAAATCGATCGTGGCTGGCTTGTTCATATTTTCTGACCGCGCTTGTTCTATTCAAATTTACAGGAAAAAACTTGCTTGCCCGAAGAGCAAATCTGATGCCGCGCCGCTTCACCGGTCGCGGTGCTTACGGGCGGGTTAATGCGTATGTGCGTTAACTACGACATCTCGGGATCGCAGTGGCTATCGGGTGCTGGACCGTGAATTGCAGTAAAGCGCGGCAAGAGGATTGGCGAGGCAAACACGTAAAGAATGGTCAAGCGCATGGTGCTGCGTTGAGATTGTCGGAAAGTTCGCGGCTTTGGCGATGTCTCGCGCCCCGAACCTGCCGCTCATTTTGGGACGCATCTGTCCCGCGGGGCGTGTGCCGGCGTGAGACGACGCAGTGCATGCGATTGATGCAGGGCTTTTTCAACATATCTCGGACATCTAGGACGTCATGACGCTGATCCCGACAGACCTGTCCGCCAGCCGGATCTCGGATGCCGTGCGCGATCCCAACCGGGAGATCGCGGCGAGCTCCCGTGTCATCGACCTGTCGGTCGGCATCGTCGTCTGCATCCCCTGTTTCCGCCGCCCGCAGCATCTGCGGCTGACGCTGGATTCGCTCGTGAACCAGCGCACCCCGCGCTCTTTTGCCGTGGTCATGGTCGAGAACGATGCTGCGCGGCGCGAGAGCGCGCCGGTCGCGGCGGAATATCTGGCCGACGGCAGGCTCCGGGGCGTCTGCCTGGTCGAGAAACGGCAAGGCAATTGCCAGGCGATCAACGCCGCGTTCGAGACGGCGCAGGCGCTGTTTCCCGCCGCGACCCGCTTCCTGATGATCGACGACGACGAAATCGCATCGAGCGACTGGCTCGAGCGGTTGGTCCGCACTGCGGAGGCGACCGGCGCAGACGTGGTCGGCGGACCGGTGCTGCCGGTCTTCGACGACGACAGCAAGCCGTGGCTTTCACGCCATCCCGCCTTCTGTCCAGCCTATGATTACAGCGGCGCGGTGCCGCTGATCTATGGCTGCGGCAATTGCCTGATCACCCGGTCGGCGTTCGAGCGGTTTGGTCGTCCGGCCTTCGACCTGCGCTTCAATTTCCTCGGAGGCGGCGACACCGATTTCTTCGTGCGCTGCCGTGATGCCGGCATGACATTCCACTGGACGGCGGAGGCGGTCATCACCGAGACCGTGCCGCAGAACCGCACCAGCCTCGGCTGGATCGCAAAGCGTGGCCTGCGCATCGGCGCGATCAACTATCGTGTGCAGCACAAGGCCGCGCAGAGCGCGGGAGCACGGGCGTGGGTGTTTGCGCAGATGCTCGGACGGTTGCCGTTGTCCCTCGTTCGCGCGGCGCGTCTGCTGGCGACATCGAAGGCCGTCGTCGCGATGCATCCCGTGATGGTCGCGCTCGGCTCCGTGCTCGCGGCGATCGGCGTGGAGCCGAAGCCCTATGAGGCCTCGAAGATCGTGTCCTGACGCGGCGACGGGCTAAAGCATGATCCGGAAAAGTGCGCAGCGGTTTTCCGAAAGGATCATGCTCAAACAACAACCTAAAGCGCGATGACGATTCATCCTAATCTCATCGCGCGTTAGATGCCGAAATAGGCGAGGGCGACCCTGGTCGCGGCGCGCGGCAGCGATTTGAGCGACCGGCGGCCGACCATCCCGAGATAGGCCAAGGCTTGGCGATACCTGCCGAAGCGGACCGCTTGCATGGCCGAATAGGTGATGAGATGAATTTCGGCGGCCCGTCGCAGCCCGCTGGCCGTGCCCTCGGGCAGTCTCGCCAGGATCAGCCCGTCGTCGAAGACCCGCGCGATCGCCGGGAAGAAGTCCTGCGGCGTGCGCACCGCCGCGTTCATGGTGTTGGCCGTGTGCAGCCGGTAGTCGAGCAGAAGCCTTGGCGCGAACTCGAACTCGCCGATCGCGGCAAGGCGGCACCAGCAATGCCAGTCCTCGCAATATCTGAGTGAGACGTCGAAGCCGCCGATGGCGCGGAAGGCCTCGGCACGGGTGAGCACGATGCCGCCATTGACGATGAAGTTGCCGCTGGCGAGCCGCGCCAGCACGTCGCCGGACGGCTTGCGGCGTCCTTTCAGCAGGTCGCGCCGGCCGATCTGCCGTCCCTCGCTGTCGATCGTGTTGTAGTCGCCATAGACGAGAACCGCGCGCGGAGCACCACGCGCTGCCGTCAGCAGCGCCGCCACCGCGCCGGGACGCAGGCGGTCGTCGGCATCGAGGAAGAGCAGCCAGTCACCACTGGCATGTCGCGCGCCGAGATTGCGCGCAGCCGATACGCCGGCGGAATCGTTGATCATCAGGCGCAGTCGCGGATCGCCAATGGCGCGGACGATCGCAACGGTGGCGTCGGTCGAACCGTCGTCCACGACGATCACTTCGCTCACCTCGTCCTGCGCCAGTGCACTGGAGAGGGTTTCGCCGACATAGGCCGCAACGTTCTTGGCGGGAATGACGACGGATACCGACGGGGTTGAGCTCGCCGGCAGCGGGAGGCGCACCGCCGGAACGACGCGGGAGGCGGCCGGTAGATCGAGAACATCTTCGGCGGTGATCAAGCTGCGGCTCGTTCTTAATGGTCTGTTAACCAGGGCGCATCTGCCGGGGCTGCCGGCGATCGCAATCTCGCGCCGTTGCGGATGATACTCGCATTGCCGGCCGAAGCGTTGCGGCAAAGGCCTGCGCTGCTCCGGTTTCGCGGAGTAACGTTAAGTCGGTGGCATCAAGCCTGTCGAGGAATTCGAGGAGTGCGACAGCCGCCGTCTCGTCGAGCTTCGACACGCTGGTTGACGGACGGTTAATAGGGATGGAGTTAGACCTGAAGTCTTCTCCGGCTTCGTCACCTTGCCTTGAGCCATGGATCGCAGCGCCGCTGACATGACTGACGTCGAGGTCCGATCGTTGGGCCATGTCCTGCGCGATGGGCTTGCAGGGCTGAATGCCGTGCGGACGGCGCGCTGCCTCGTCGCAGTGGCGGCTCTGCTGCTGGTGCTGGTGACGCTCGATCCTTTCCCGGACCTGCGCAACCCCGACGTCACCACCGTCGTCGGCGGACGAATGGCGCTGACCTACGTCTCCTTCGGCCTCCTGGCTGCGGTCGCGGTGTTGCTCGTCGCCGCCACCGACGCGCCCTCGCTGAAGACCCTGGTGACCCCGCTGCATCTCTGCCTGGTCGGTTGGCTGCTGATCAACATCATGTTCTCCGAGAGCCGCGGCGTTTCGATCCAGCGCTTCGTGCTCGTGGCGAGCGCGACGTCGCTCGCCGTGCTCCTGCCGTTATTGCCGCCGACTCAGCGCAGCTTCAACCTGTGCCTCGGGGGCGCGGCGCTCGTACTGCTCACGCTCTGCTATCTCGGCGTCTTCCTCGCGCCGCAATATTCGACCCACACCGCGCTCGACATCTCCGAGCCGCAGCTTGCCGGCGATTGGCGCGGCAGCTTCGGCCACAAGAATGTCGCTTCGCCCGTGATGACCATCCTGGTCTATGTCGGCATTTACCTTTGCAGCGTCGGCTCGTTCGTGATGGGTCCGGCGATCGCAGCGCTGGCCGGCATCTTCCTGATCTTCACCGGCGGCAAGACCTCGTCGGTGCTGTGCCTTGCGATCTACGCGCTGGCGTCCTTGGTCTTCGTCACGCGGAGCCTTTGGCTGAAGCGGATCATCTGCTTCGTGCCGCTGATCGTGATGAACCTGCTGACGGTCGGCAGCGTCCTGAGCCCCGTGCTCGGGACCATGACGCGGCTGCTTCCGCTCGATCCCACCTTCACCGGCCGTTCCGCCATCTGGGAATTCGCGCTCGCGGCCGTCGCCGAAAAGCCGATCATCGGCCACGGCTATGCGGCCTTCTGGGACGACGTGAGCGCGCGGCAGACCACCCAGGGCGCCGAATGGGCGACGACTGCGGCACACAGCCACAACAGCTATCTCGATCTCGCCGTCACCATCGGCCTGCCGGGACTGCTGCTCGTGATCCTCGTCTTCGTGCTCGCACCGCTCGGTAATTTTCAGTCAGCCCAGGCCCACAACCGCAGTGGTGCGCTGACAAAGCTGTTCCTGACCGTGTGGCTGTTCGGCCTGTATTATGGAGCCACCGAGACCTTCCTGGTCGAGCGGCAGAATCCGATCTGGTTCATGTTCGCGCTCGCCGTGGCCGGTCTGCACTTCCTGGCCAGGTTCCAATGCGTCGAACAGGTGGAACCGGACCGCTGACAGCTTGTCGCAACCGCAGCGGCTTTGGTGGCATCGGCTTAACGATAAGCCGCGACGTGGCTTGTGGTCTGCGACGAAACGTAATCTATCGGGAAACACTCAGGAATTGTAAGCGCCGCCGATGACGTTTCTCAGCGTCGAGCAACCAGATGGTCTTGCGTCCTGCACGTCGGGGATCGCCGTCGATTTCGTGCGTGACTGGCGGCAGGCCGCATTGCGCCTGGACGCAGGCCATCGCACCGCGTTCCAGCATGGTTACTGGCTCGGCGCCTGGTACGAGGCGTTTGACGACGTCGCGCCGCTGATTGCCGTGATCTCCGATGCTGCGACCGGCAGGAACATCGCGGTGGTGCCGATGATCAGCCATGTCAGGCGCGGTATCCGCATCGTCGAGTTCGCCGATCTCGGCGTCTCCGACAACAACGCGCCGATCCTGGCGTGCGATGCCGCGTTGGACACGGCGGCGACGGATGCGATCGGCAAGGCGCTGGTCGACGCATTGCGTGCCTTGCCCGACCGCTTCGATCTGCTGCGCCTGAGGAAGATGCCGGCCCAGATCGGCGGCAAGCCGAACCCGCTGGTGTCGCTCGGCCGGATCGGGTCCAGCTCGCTGAACGGCAATGTCGTGCTGATGGGCGACGACTATGGGGATTACCAGGCGTTGATCAAGCGCATGCAGATGCCGCGCTGCTGGCGCGTCTTCAGCCGGCACGGCGGCGCGCGCTTCGAGATCGCGACGGACGTCGCCCGCGCACATGAGCTGCTGGACGTGATGGATGTCCAGCAGCAGGCGCGCATGCAACAGCTCGGCTCGCGCTTCGTCCTCAACGACGAGGCCCATGCGAAGTTCTATCGCGAGGTCGCCCGCCAGGGCATTGCCGAAGGCTATGCCGTCGTCTCGGCGCTGGTCTGCGACGAGGAGGTCGTCGCCACCACGCTCGGCGTCAGGCACGGTGCGACCTATTATCTCCTGCGCATCAGTCACGCCGGCAATTCATGGTCGAGCTGCTCGCCGGGGCTGCTGGTCGCCGAGCGCACCATGGCGGCGCTGCATGCGCAAGGTGTGCGCCGCTTCGATCTCAGCATCGGCAACCAGGACTACAAGCGCCGCTTTGGCGCCGAGCCGGTGCCGCTGACCGATGTCAGCGTCGCTCTGTCCTGGCGCGGCGTGCCCTACGCCTGGCGCGATCATGCCGCGCAGGGCCTGCGCCGGCACCCGAGGCTCGCCGCGTTCGCGGCACGGGCGATGGGCAAGACCCCACGCTAGCGGCCGCAGAGCCCAGGATTGCGCGGGTCATTCGATTATCGCAATCGTTGTGCTAGCCTCGCCCCGGCCCGGAGGCGACATGGAAGATCGTTCTGCAAAATATCGCGCATTCTACGCGCAGTTGATCTGCGCTGCGGCCAAGACCACCGATACCCGCATCGAGCAGGCCTTTCGCACGGTCAAGCGCGAGCCCTTCGCCGGACCCGGGCCGTGGTCGATCTGCCTCGGCGGCCACCCCTATGTCGTGACGCCGGACGATGATCCCGCCTTCCTCTATCAGAACACGCTGCTGGCGCTGGACCCGGCGCGCGGCCTCAATATCGGCATGCCCGGCGCGCACGCCTATTGGCTCAGCGGCTGTGGCGTGAGGGAAGGCGAGATCGTGATCCAGATCGGCGCCGGCAGCGGCTATTACACTGCCATCCTCGCGCATCTCGTCGGACCCGGTGGTCGCGTTCATGCCTATGAGATAGACGAACGCCTGGCAGTCCTTGCGCGCGAAAACCTGAAGGACATCGCTCATGTCGATGTGCGCGAACGTTCGGGCATCGCCTCCGATCTGCCCGCAGCCGACGTGATCTATGTCTGCGCGGGAGCGGCACAGCCGGCCGCGGAGTGGCTTGAGGCGCTGCGTCCCGGCGGCAGGCTCGTGTTCCCATTGGCGCCCGAAGGCATGCTCGGTGGGATGTTGATGATCAACCGGCCGGACGCGGGGGCGATGTGGCCTGCGAAATTCCTCAGCCGTGCCCAGTTCATCGGCTGCGCGGGATTACAGGATGTCGATGCCGGCCGGCGTCTGGCCGAAGCGTTCGCAAGGGGATGGGAGAGCGTCCGGTCGTTTCGACGCGAGGACGCGCCCGACGAGACCTGCTGGTTTGCCGGCGAGGGGTGGTGGCTGTCGACGGCATCCGCGGCCGTGCCTACGGAGGCAATCCACCCCCACGCTGACATCACGCAGGCCTAGCAGTCGGTGCCGCTCGCCGCGAGGCCCGCGCAAAAGGCCTCCAGCAATGCGCGCCCCTGTTGCCAATCGTCCAAGCCGCTTGATGCATTGATGTGGCCGAGTGCGCCGACAACGCTGAATTCGGAGTGCCAGTCGCCCGCCCGTCGGCGTGCAACGTCGAGCGTGCTGTAAGGATCATTGGTGCTTGCGATGACCAGCGAGGGGAATGGCAGCGGACTAGTCGGAGCCGGCGTGAATGAGGTGGCCGCTTCGGGAAACGCAGCGCCGTCCGGGTCGGGGACGGATACCAGGAACGCTCCGGCGATCGCCGATCGGGTGCGTGCGGCCCAATGCGCGACAAGCAGGCAGGCCAGACTGTGCGCGACGAGCACGGGCGGCTCCGTACAGCTCTCGACCGCGCGCTCCAGAGATTGCACCCAGTCGTCGAGCTCCGGCTGATCCCAGCTCGCCGGTCGAAATCGCGCGAAGCGCGCATCGGCCGCTTCCCAGATCGACTGCCAGTGGGCGTCTCCAGAGCCTCCGATGCCGGGCAGGGTGATCATTTTGCGCATGCGTTTCTCGTGATATCTGGGATGACGATGCAGTGTGATCGATCCTGGTCCCGCATCACATGGCGAGTCATCGGCGGAAACGCTCATTTGCCGATGATCTCAAGGTCGGAGGGAGATTTCGCTTGGATCGCTCAGGGAGCATCGACGGCAAGGACTTGAAAATCTTGGAGGCGCTGCAAGCCAATGCGCGCGTGCCTTTGTCCGAGCTCGGTCGTTCCGTCGGATTGTCCCAACCGGCCATTTCCGAGCGCGTCAAGCGCCTCGAGGAGGCCGGCATCATCGAGGGCTATGGCGCCCGGATCAACCCGCGCGCGCTGGGGCTCGGGCTGATGGCGCTGGTTCGGCTGCGAACCACGCATGAGCACATCAAGACCTGTCTGAAAAGGTTCGGCGAGATTCCCCACATCATCGAGGTCCATCGCGTCACCGGCGACGACTGCTTCGTGCTCAAGGTGCTCGTTCCGGCCCCGGAAGACCTCGAGACGATCGTGGATCGTATCGCCGGCTTTGGCGCCGTCACGACGTCGCTGGTGCTGCGCAGCGAGCCGGTGCGTCCGATCGGGCGGGACCTCGTCCGGAGGAAGGCCGAAACGACCTGAGGGCGGCATCCCCGAAAGAGAATGCCGCCCCCGTCGCATCAACCATGCAGTTGATCGCAAAGCTTAACCGCGCGGCTCAGCCATGCAGCTTTTTGGCGGTCTCCGCGATCTGGCGCCCCTGGTAGCGCGCGCCGGCGAGCTCGTTGGCGCTGGGCTGGCGGCTGCCGTCGCCGGCCGTTATCGTGGTCGCGCCATAAGGCGCGCCGCCCGTAACCTCCTCAACGCCCATCTGGCCCGAGAAGCCGTAGTTCAATCCGACCACCACCATGCCGAAATGCAGGAGGTTGGTGATGATCGAGAACAGCGTCGTCTCCTGGCCGCCATGCTGGGTCGCGCTCGCGGTGAAGGCGCCGCCGACCTTGCCGTTGAGCGCGCCCTTGGCCCAGAGCCCGCCGGCCTGGTCGAGGAAGTTCGCCATCTGCGAGGCCATCCGGCCGAAGCGGGTGCCGGTGCCGACGATGATCGCGTCGTAATTGGCGAGGTCCTCGATCTTGGCGACGGGAGCGGCCTGGTCGATCTTGTAATAGGACGCCTTGGCGACTTCCGCCGGCACCAGTTCGGGCACGCGCTTGATGTCGACGGTGACGCCGGCCTCGCGCGCGCCTGAGGCTACGGCGTTCGCCATGGCTTCGATATGGCCATAGGCGGAATAATAGAGGACGAGAACTTTGGTCATGGTGGTCTCCGTTGGGGGTAGGTTGTTCTTTGGCTGGGTCGTCATGGCCGGGTCAGGGCCGGGCATGACGGAGATTGTGGTTATGCCGCGTCGACGAGCACGAGCTCGGAGTCTTCGAGCGCCGTGATCTTCAAGCTGCCTTCGTCGCGAATCGCGGCGCCATCGCGGGCGTTGACGCGCACGCCGTTGATCTCGACGGCACCTGCCGCCGGCACCAGGTAAAGATGCCGCGACGTCTGCGACGTGTACTGCGCGCTCTCGCCGGCCTTCAGCGTGGTCGCGAGCACCCGCGCATCGGCGCGGATCGGCAGCGCATCCGTGTCGCCGTCAAGACCGCTCGCGATGGTGACGAGCTTGCCCGAGCGGTCTGCCTTCGGGAATGGCTTCGAGCCCCAGGTGGGTTGGCCGCCGCGCGTCGTCGGCTCGATCCAGATCTGGAAGATCCGCGTCTGGGTCGGCTCGAGATTGTACTCGGAGTGGCGGATGCCGCTGCCGGCGCTCATCACCTGCACGTCGCCCGCCTCGGTGCGTCCCTGGTTGCCGAGGCTGTCCTGATGGGTGATCGCCCCCTCGCGCACATAGGTGATGATTTCCATGTTGGCGTGGGGATGGGCGGGAAAGCCGGTGTTCGGCGCGATCTCGTCGTCGTTCCACACCCTTAAGGAGCCGTGGCCCATGTTGTTCGGGTCGTAATGGCTGGCGAACGAGAAGTGATGCTTGGCCTTGAGCCAGCCGTGGTCGGCGCCGCCGAGCTTTGCGAAAGGTCTGAGTTCGATCATCTGCGTGATTCCTTGTGTGAGCGGGTGGCGCCTTGATCAGGCGCCGAACCCGCCGTCGACGTTGAGCACGGTGCCGGTGACGAAGGAGGCCTCCGGGCTGGCGAGGAAGACGACGCCGGCGGCGACTTCCTCGGGACGGCCGAAGCGTTGCAGTGCGTGCTGCTTGCGCTGGGTCTCGGCGAACTCGCCGCCGTCCTTGGGATTCATGTCGGTGTCGATCGAGCCGGGCTGCACCACGTTCACGGTGATGCCGCGCGGGCCGAGGTCGCGTGCCGCGCCCTTGGTGTAGCCGACCACGGCCGCCTTGGTCGCGACGTAGTCGGCAAGGCCCGGGAACGAGGCGCGGTCGGCGAGCATTGAGCCGACGGTGACGATGCGGCCGCCTTCACCCATCAATTGCGAGGCGGCGCGGATCGCCGCGATCACCCCATGGACGTTGACCTGATCCTGGCGCGCCAGCGCGTCCACATCGGCATTGGCGTCGTCGATCGCACCGCCGTTCGCGACGCCGGCATTGTTGACGAGGATGTCGAGATGGCCGAACGCCTTCGCGACGTCGTTGACGAGCTGCGTGACGTCCCTGGCCGAGGCCTGGTCGGCCTTGAAGGCGCGCGCCCTGACGCCTCTGGTCTTCAACTCCGTAACGACTGCTTCCGCCTTGTCGGGCGAAGCCACATAGCTGATGGCGACGTCCGCGCCTTCGTCTGCGAGCGCGCGGGCCGAAGCCGCGCCGATGCCGCGCGAACCGCCGGTGACGAGGGCAACCTTGCCTGAAAGCTTCTTGGTCATTGGATCTCTCCATTCGCTGGAATTGCGATTGACCCTTGGATAAGCCCTGGCCTGTGGTATAGAAATAGAAACTGTTGAAACGCATTGTTTCTGCAAATAACCCGGTTGGATCACGCGCATGGCAAAACTCCCCGATTTCGAGGCGCTCGCGATTTTTGCAAAAGTCGTGGAATTACGCTCGTTTGCGGGGGCAGCGAGTGAGCTCGCGATGTCCAAGGCGACGGTGTCCAAGGCGGTGACACGGCTCGAGGAGCGGCTCGGCGCCCGGCTGTTCAACCGCACCTCGCGCCGGCTCGCGCTGACCGATGCCGGGCACAAGCTCGCCGAGCGCGCGACGCGCCTGCTTGCCGATGGCGAGGCCGCGGAGAATGAGGCGCTGGCGCAATCGGTGGCGCCGCGCGGGCTGGTGCGGCTCGCCGTACCCATGACGTTCGGGATCAAGGCGGTGGCGCCGCTGCTGCCGGAGTTCTTTCAGGCCTATCCGGAGGTCTCGGTCGACCTGCACCTGAGCGATGCGACCGTCGACCTGATCGGCGAAGGCTTTGACATGGCGGTACGGATCGCGCGGCTGCCGGATTCCTCGCTGATCGCGCGGCAGCTCTTCACCATGCCGCGCTACACGGTGGCCGCGCCGTCCTATCTCAAGCAGCACGGCCGGCCGACGCATCCGATGCACCTGGCCGAGCACAAATGCTTCAGCTACGCCTATCTCTCGACGCCCAATGTCTGGCACTACACCAATTCGGCCGGCGAGCAGGCCAGCGTGCGTCCGGGCGGACAGCTCCGCGTCAACAATGGCGAGGCGGTGATGCCGGCGCTGATCGCGGGTCTCGGCATCGCCGAGCTTCCCGAGTTCATCGTCGGTGAGGCCATCTCCTCCGGCGCCGTCGAAGTGATCCTGAAGGACTGGAAGCAGGCCGAAGGCGCCGTGCATCTGGTGACGCCGCCCGGCGGCCCGAGGCCCGCGCGCGTCGAGGCGCTCGGCGATTTCCTGGCGGCGAAGCTTCCCGGCACCTGCAAGCGGCGGCCGCGCGGGAAGGCAAAGGCGTCGTCATTGCGAGCGTAGCGAAGCAATCCAGACTGTTGCCGCGGAGGAATTCCGGATTGCTTCGTCGCAAGAGCGCCGCAATGACCGATGTTCGCCTACGACACCTTGACGCCGTCGATCGCAACAATTCGCAAGCTCGGCTTCAGCGTTTCTTCAAGCTGCAACTTCAATTCATGGACACGCGGGTCGGTCGAGCGCGCGGCGCAGACGGCGTATTGATGGACGGATTGTGCCAGTGCGCGTCGCGCCTCCGGCGTTCGCGTCACGTCTGGCTTTGAAAGCCGCAGGACGATCGCGGCGAGATTCACCAGCATCTCGTCCAGGGCGACGTCGATGGTCGCGAGTTTTCCCATAACGCACTCCCATGGCACGCTCCCCGGAAGGCAACGGAGGGGTCCCGGGATGCGTTCCGGTGCGGGCTGAACATGGCTAATACTTCGTAAACGTCTTGTTCTTGCCGATTGCCGCGCTAGGCTGGGACACGAAACAAGAAAAATCGGGGAGGGATCTGCCATGGATCGACGCGATGTCCTGCGCGCCGTTGCCGCGCTGCCGTTGTTGCCCGCGTTGCCGGGCGCGGCCTTCGCGCAAGGCTATCCCGTCCGAAACATCACGATGATCGTGCCGTTCCCGGCCGGCGGACAGGCCGATCTTGCCGCGCGTCCCGTCGCACAGGCACTGGAGCGGATCCTGGGCAAGCCCGTCATCGTCGACAACCGCGCCGGCGGCGGTGGTGGATCGGTCGGCAATGCCGCAGCTGCACGCGCCGAGCCCGATGGCTACACGCTCTTGATGACGCTGTCCTCGCTCGCGGTGCTGCCCGAGGCCGACCGCCTGTTCGATCGTCCCGCCGCCTACGAGGTCTCGCAGTTCATGCCGATTGCGCGCGTGCTTGCCGATCCCACGTTGCTCGCGGTGCCGGCCTCTGCGCCATGGAAGACGGCGCAGGATTTCGTCGCGGATGCGAAGAAGCGCCCGGGCCAGATCACCTACGGTTCGTCCGGTCCCTACGGCACGCTGCATGTGGCGATGGAGATGTTCGCGAGCAGCGCCGACATCAAATTGCTGCATGTGCCGTTCCGCGGGGCGGGCCCGGCACTGACCGCGCTGCTCAGCGGCACGGTGCAGGCGATCGCCGCCGCGCCCGGCACGCTGAAGCCGCAGGTCGACGACGGCAAGCTGCGCGTGCTCGGCAATTGCGGCGCACAGCGCATCGCGAGCTTCCCTGATGTCCCGACCTTTCAGGAACTCGGCTACAAGGATGTCGAGATGTACATCTGGGCTGGGCTCTTTGCTCAGAGTTCTCTCCCCGCGCCGATCGCGACCCGCCTGCGCGAGGCAATGGCGCAGGTGATGACCAGTCCTGATGTGCTCAAGGCGTTCGAGACCTCGGGCAGTCTTGTCGCCTATCAGGATGCGCCGGCCTTCTCCGAGTTCATCGCAGCCGACAGCGCGCGGCTGATCGCGGCGGTGAAGAAGATCGGCAAGGTGGAGTAGGGGCCGTCCTAGAACTCGCTTCGGACTAGGCCCCGCAGCGTGTGCCGGTCGTATCCCGGCGCGAACGCGCCCTCGTATGAAGCCTTGAATGAGGTCGCAGTGGTGAAATCCCACCGCATCTCCGCGCCGGTGAGCGCCACCGTGCGTGCGCGTTCGACGCCGGTGATCGCGAACGGAATGCCGGGGGCGCCCTCGAGGGCCACAGTGGTGGATGCCGCGCTGCCGGTGAATTCGTGGCGCACGGCGAGGGTCGCGCCGAATTGCGCCGTCTGTCCGCTCGGCACCATCATGCGATGATTGGTGCGCAGGCCTGCCGTGCCATAGGCAACATCGAAGCTGCCGGCCCGCACCAGCTGGTTTACGCCCGGGGCGCCGGTTTCGGATAGGCTGCCTTGACGTGTCGAGTACCAGTCGGCCTTGGCGAACGGTTCCACCGTGAAACCCCATCCGGTCGCGAAGGGACGGGCGATGCCGAGCGAGGCGGCAAAGGTGTTCGCTCGCGAGGAGGCGGTCGCCGTTTCTCCCAGGAACGCGATCGTGCGCGAGGATTCGAGCGCGGCGAAGGAGTAGCTGATGGCGGAGGCGAGGTTGAAGCCGCCGCTCTCGCCGCGCGCATAAAAGCCCGCATGGCCGGCATTGGCGTCGATCCGGTCGGCGCGGCCGGCCATGCGCAGCTGGCCGGTCGATGCGCCGACCGCAAGGCCTGCCGTGAAGCCCGGCATGTGCCACAGATCGGCGCCGAGCGCTGCGCCGGCGATGGCTGTATTGGTTCCGAAGGCGATGTCGCTCGCCGCCACCTTGTCCCAATTGCCGTAGCCGCCAAACCAGACGCTCCGCGCCGGTGCGGTGCGCCGGCCGGCGAGCGCCTTGCCGATCGGATCCGCCGGCTCCGGCGCGTAAGCGGTGGCCGACACGCGCAGGGTCTCGCCACGCGACTGCGTGCCGGCGTTCCACATGAAGCTCTGGAACATGTCGGCCTGATCCGCGACGAAGCGGCGTCCATCGGCGTGGATTTGGCCGGCAAGGTCGTCGAGGCCGGCCTTGATGCCGGACGTATTGAGCGCGGCGAGTGTGTTGATCGCGGTGGTCAGCGGTCCCGATGCGCCGCCAAGCTGCGCCTGGTCCAGCGCGCCGGCTACCGAAGCCTGGTTCGGCGTCAGGCCCGACACTGTGCCGAAGCCACCGATCTGTTGGAGAATGAAGTAGACGTTGTTGACGTCGTAACTGAGCTGCCCGGTAACGAGCGGAGCACCCGAGGATGCGAGTGTCGCGAACGTGCCGCTGACGCCGCCAGTCGCGGTGAGGATCGTATATTGGGTGTTGGCGATGAAGCCGCTGCCGAGCGGCACGATCTTCACCGTGCCGCCATTGAGCGTGGCGGTGCCGGTTGCCGCGATCTTGTCGGACTGGCCGGCGGCGTTGATCTCGACCTGAAAGGTCGAGCCTGCGTTGAAGGCGACGTTGCCATTGACGTTGAGCGTCCCGATCGAATTTCCGGGTGCGACCGTGCCGCCGTTGTTGACGACGAGACCGCCCACCGTGCCGGTGCCGCCGAGATAGCCGCCGTTGACGGTGACCACGGACGGCAACGTGCCGTTCACGATCAGGCCGCCGGCGTCCACCGTGGTGGCGCCGTTGAACGAGGTGGTGCCGGTCAGCGTCCAGACCGAGGAGCCGGTCTTGGTCAGTTGCTCGAACTCGTCATATTGCAGGGACGCGCCGAGGGTGCCGAGGTCGAACGTGGCGCTGCCGTCGCCGCCAAAACCCAGCGTGTCGATGCCGGTCCCGCCGCGAACAGTCCCGGTGATCGACGAGCCCGGCGCGAGGACGAACACGTCATCGCCGCCGAACAAATCGACCGCTCCGCTGCCACCGGTCGTGATAGTCCCGGAATTGACGATGGTATCGATGCCAGACGAGCCTTGGATCGCCAGGAAGAAGCCGCCGAGAATCGTGCCGGCATTGATGAAGGTGTTGCCGCCGGCGAGGATTTGTACGGCAGTATGGCCGCCATCGATCAACCCGCCCTGATAGACCGTGACGACATTCCCGGTCGATGTTCCGCTTATTCGGAGCCCGTGCGTGTTGCCTCCGGTGCCGACGGCCGTTCCGCGAATGCCGACGAGGTTGCCATTTGAGTTGTCGATGACGATCGCGGCTTCAGCGATGCTGGTGGCCTCGGCGATCCCTCCTGCAGCGATCGTCACATTGTTGTTGTTCGATCCGTTGGAGAGCAGAACGGCTCCGGTGGAGGTCGAAGCCGTGGCTTGATTGTTGACCGTTATATTCGAGCTGGTTGTGCCGTCGAAAACGATCGCCGGAATCCCGGCGCCCGGCGTGAGCGAGGTCGTGGTCCCGTCGCCGACATCGACCGTGACGTTGCTGCTGCCGGTGGCGTTGATGTGATCGGTGTTGCCGACGCCGGTGCAGGTCGCCACGTCGCCGGAATTGAGCGCGCCGATCGTGCCGGTGCCCGTCACCGTGCAGGCTGCGAGCGCCGGGCCGGGTAGCAGGGCCGGCAGCACGGCGAGCACCAGCGGCGCGAGTGCCGTCGTGACGAGCAGCCTGTCACGCAGTATGGCGGCCGTTGTGGCGTTTGGCGCATGGGCCGGTATTGCAGTCGACATCGACGGATTCCCTCATTCCACGCAATTGCTAGCGGGGACGTCGCTGCGTTTCTTGGAGTTACGCGAAATGCCTTATAGCGAAAGGCGCAAGGCGCCGGTTTGCTCCGGCTCTGTTGCTGCGATGCCACGGACGGTGCCGCCTGGCCGCGGCGTGCTCCGCAGGAAATGGACTAACGCGCAAATTGACTTGTCCTGACGCGCAATCGGGTCCGCAGCGTGTTGCGCGCTGCAACAAACGCGATATCAATGTTTCCGCAGAGAGCTTGGAGATGCGCGTTGATGGCGACCGACGGCCAATCGATCCCCGGCGCGCCGCGCCTCGGCTATACCGGCGAGCCGCGTGGGCCGGCCTATGAGATGTGGCGGGAGGAATTTTGCCGCCGCGTGATGGCAGCCGATCTTTCGCCTTTGTCCGACGGCTCTTTTCGCTGCGACGTCAAGGCGTTGATGTTGCCGCAGGCAACGATATCCTCCTGCAGCGGCACGCCGATCAGATTTATGACGCTCGGCGCCAGCGACAATCTGGCGCTGCTGATAGCGCCGAATTCGCCGTTGCACGCCGTCATGGGCCGTCGCGCGCTCGAAGTCGCGCCGCACGGCATCAGTCTCATCGACGGCTCCATCAAGGGAGCATTCGTCTCGCAGCTCGACAAGGGCGGCAACAAGGCCGCGTTGTTCGACCGCAAGACGCTGCTGTCTTATTGCCCCGATGCCGAAGACAGTGTTGCGCGACCGCTCGATCATAACCCCGCGCTCACCGCGCTGCTGCATCGATATTACGACTTCGCGGTTCAGCACGCCCCGGGACTCGATGCGCTGGCGCAGCACGCCGTTTCGCAACATTTGATGGATTTGATGGTGCTGGTGCTCGGCGGCAGGCGCGACGCCACCGAACTGGCGAAAGAGCGCGGCCTCGCCGCGGCTCGGCTGGAAGCCATCAAGGCCGACATTCTGGCGCGGCTCGGCGACGGCAGCCTCACGCTCGCCGACCTCGCGCGGCGCCACCGCGCCAGCCCTCGCACCATTCAATTGCTGTTCGAGCGCAGCGGCGCCACGTTCTCCGAATTCCTGCTGGAGCAGCGGTTGCTATGGGCGGCGCGGCTGCTGCGCGATCCGCTGCACCGGATGAGCAAGATCAGCGATCTCGCCTATCTCTCCGGCTTCAACGACGTCTCGTATTTTCACCGGGCATTTCGCCGGCGCTTTGGCATGACGCCCTCGGATGCGAAGGCGGAACAGGCCGAAAGCTGAATTTGGTTCCAGCCGCTTTTTCACATTTTTTTGTTGGTCCAGAACCTGTCCGCGTCTCATTGATTGATGACAATTCGAGAGACTCGGGAAGGATCGGGACATGCGAACAGAGCGGATTGCGCTGGGTATGGCGCTTGCGATCGGCGGCATCGTCGCGCAGAGCGCGGCATCCGCCCAGGAATACCGCGGCGAATACCGCGGCACGATGGAACAGCAGATGGCCTGCACGCCCGATGTGTGGCGCCTATGCAGCGATCAGATTCCGGATGTAGGCCGCATCACGGCCTGTTTGCGAGAGAACACGCCGCAGCTTTCGAGTGGCTGTCGTGCGGTGTTCCAGTCCAACAACCAGATGCCGCCGCAACAGCAGGTCCCGCGCGGTCGCCTCGCGCCGTCGCCGCGCTATAACAACGCGCCGCCGCCACCTCAGCAGGTGCAGCCGCGGCCCTATGACTATGACGACGACTAGCGCTGTGTAGCGCATGGTACGCAGCGCTAAAGCGGGATGAGTTCTGGTCGAATCAATGCGGGCCGAGGGCACCTCTCCCCTCCGGGGAGGTCGATCCGAGCCGACCGAGCTTCATCATCATGCTATAGGCGCGAAGATGCGGTCGTGCCGCCTCGTTCAGCGCTCTGTCTTGCCGTCCGATTCAGGTCGATGTCCAAGCACCGTCCGCAAGACAACACCGAAGAGAATGACTGCGACGGGCCAATGGAACCAGATCTTGTGCGCGCCAGTGAACAGGTTGATCAGAATCAGAAAGGCCGAAACCGTAAGGGCCACTGCAACCGGGCGGGGCAGCTTCGCTAGCCATTGCAAGGCGACATGCGCCCACGCGGATGGCGCGTGCCTGTCACCAATCCGGGGAGCACGAGCTTCCTCCCGGGGAGTTCGGCTCTCATCGATCGGGAGGCTCCTTGGCCCGGCGGTTCGGCCACCCAGGGTCACCCGATAACTGGTCTGGGGAGCAATGTTCTTCATGGGGCGCTGGCCGAGGCAGTCGAAGCCAACGGATAATTTGTTGTGCACCTGATCGTAGACGGAGCTCGAGATCACGACGCCGCCGGGGTCGGCGAGCTCTTGCAGGCGCGATGCGATATTGACCCCGTCGCCATAGATGTTGGTGCCGTCCACCATCACGTCGCCGAGGTTGATGCCGATGCGAAACCGCATCGGGTTCGCCTGAGGCGTGTCCGAATTCTGATCGGAGATTTCCTGCTGAATCTCGATCGCGCATTGCACGGCCTCGACGACGCTGGCGAACTCGGCGATCACGGCATCGCCCCAGGTGTTCACGATGCGGCCGTCATGACGCTCGACCAATCGCGCAATGGCAGTGCGGGAGCGGCGGAGCGTCTCCAGCGTTCCGGTCTCGTCGGCCTCCATGAGACGAGAATAGCCGTGCACATCGGCACACAGCACGGTGGTCAGTCGTCGCTTCACCTTGTCGTCGGCCATGGTCGATATGGTAGCCTTCCTGACCGGCAAATGCATCAGGCATCACATCTGGCGCCATCGCGGTTCAGCGACCGGTCGTCCTGTCCCGAAACTGTCATAACCTTGCAACGAATTGCAGTCCGCCAGGTTGATTGCGGTCGGAAGTTGTGGATCGGAGGAATGTCATGTCCATGACCAGAATGCCTGCGGCACTTTTCGTCATCGGCGCGATATTGCTCGGCGCACCTGCAATGGCTGCCCCGGTCACTCCCTTATCCGGAGCCGCCAGGCCGATGGTGCAGGAGAGCGACCTGGCGCAAGCGCGTTTCGGCCGGTGGCACAGGGGCTTGGGTCATTGGCATAGTGTACGCTATCGCTGCCGTCCCTACTGTGGCTGGGGCGGCTAGAGCATGATCCGGAAAAGTGTGCAGCGGTTTTCCGAAAAGATCATGCTCAAGCAACAGCCTAAAGCGCGATGACGATTCATCCAAATCTCACCGCGCTTTAGACGCGAGGCCGCCTAAGCGGAACGTTTTGAGTACGTCGCTTGCCCAAAGCTATCCATAATACCGCTCACAGCGCGATCGAAGTGGGCACGCGCGCCCACGTTACGGCCTGTGCTCGCAGACGTCGACCCATTCGGCGCTGACCAACTCGGCTAACCGGTCGGGTGCGATGCGCACCGCGCTATGGGTTGAACCCGCGGCCGGCACCACGACGTCGAACGCTTTCAGCGAGACGTCGCAATAGATCGGCAGCGGCGACTTCAGCCCGAACGGGCAGACGCCGCCGACCTCGTGGCCGGTGATCTCGGCGACCTCTTCCAGTCCAAGCATCTTCGGCTTGCCGCCGAACTGCGCCTTCACCTTCTTGTTGTCCATGCGCGACGTGCCGCTCGCGACGATCAAGATCACGCGCTCGCCGATCCGCAGCGACAACGTCTTGGCGATCCGCCCGGGCTCGACGCCATAGGCTTCGGCGGCCAGCGTCACCGTCGCGGAGCTGATCGAGGATTCGATGACCGATATGTCGGGGGCTTTCTCGGCGAAGAAGGCACGAACGGATTCAAGGCTCATTCCGGACAGCTCATTCCAGTCTCATGGGCGGGGCGACCCTTAAACGATTCCTGGCAGCTCGGAGAGCGCGTGGATGCAATGATCCGGCGCAAAGCCAAGCTCGTCCATCTGGGTGCGGATCGCCTTGAACATCGTCAGCGGTGCCACGAGTTCGTTCTCGACGCAAGCCAGCGCCATGGTTTCGGGCGTGACGCGTTCGATCCACGCGACGTTCAGTCCGAACGATTTCGCGCCGGCTGCGTCCCAGGGATTGGACGAGACGAACAGAACCTCGTTCGGTGCGGTCCCGAGCACCTCGCCGACCAGCTCATAGGCTTCCGGGCTCGGCTTGAAGGTCTTCTTCGCATCGACGCTGATGGTGGCATCGAGCAGGGCGTCGAGGCCGGAGTTGCGCACGAGCGCATTGAGCATGTCCGGGCTGCCGTTGGAGAGGATGGCGAGTTTTCGCGGTCTCAGGGCCGCAAGCGCTGCCGTCGCGTCGGGATAGAGATCGAGGTGCAGATACTTTTCGATGACGCGCTCGAATGCGTCGTTCTCGTAAGCAAGCCCGAGCATGCGCAGCGTATAAGCAAGCGAGTCGCGGGTGACCGCCGCAAAATCCTGGTAGCGCCGCATCAGCGAGCGCAACCAGGTGTATTCAAGCTGCTTGATCCGCCAGACCTGCGTGATGATCTCGCCATAGCCCGGAAACGCATCCTCGGTGACCTCCGCCACCGACTGGATGTCGTAAAGCGTTCCGTAGGCGTCGAAGACGACGGCTTTGATGCTCATCGGCTGTCCTTTCGGGCCGTTGTGGTTGCACAAACTCCGCTTGGGGGAGTGCGCATAATCGTCAGCTTACCAAAGCACAGCGGACGTCCGCCACTGCAAGAATGATCGGCGGCTTGTGATCCCTAAGCGGAAAAAATCTCCTGAGGATCTGCGCAAAGGCGATATCGGGTTTGGGTTATGGTATCACCATGAAACGATTTCTCATCTTTACGGGTTTGTTCCCTTTTCTGGCGCTGCTTGTTTTCTTGATCCCCGGCTTGTCTGCAAGACCGGAGCTTCCGGCGTTCCGAGTACTGTATGGAATGCTTGAGATTGCCTACTTCGTTGCGATCGTGCCCGCGTGGTTTTCGGCTTCAATTGACTGGTACTTGTCAGATAGGCCGACCTTTATAAGCCTCGCGATCACAGCCGCCTCAGGCATCATTGTCTCGTTGGGATCAGCATATGTCTTTGGCTTGAGAGCGGAAGTCAGAAACGATCCGGTGGTCATCGGGTTGGTGGGAGCAATTCCAGCCACCGTGTGTTCGTGGCTGTCCAAGACCAACCGAATGAAGCAAGATGCGTGAGCGGCTGTGAGACCAGGCCGGTAGAGACGGCAGCAGGCTGCGCGTCTTCTATCCGACGGGTTCGAGGAGCAAACGGTTCAATTGCAGTTCGTGCGAGAGCCCCCGACGGGCTTCCTGTCGCTCTCCGAGGAAACGCAGACGCCACTTAGGTCACCATCAGGAGGTGGCACTTGATCTGCCAATACAAAGCTACCTGATGCTCCGGCCGGCATTCTGAGCTTCCTGGTGATTCTGAATTTGTCCGGCTGCGTATAGGGTTGAAAATCGCCATAATTGATTCTGACACCGCGCGACATGCCGGTGATCCTGAGGTCTCCCGTGTCGACCAAGGTCGCCAGCCCCGCATTGCCCGGCAAGACTGAATAGTTCTTCACCGGCAGAGCCGACACGACCGATCCCACGTCGATTTGCGCAATCCCCAGGGGGCAATCCCCCAAGACGTTGCGCCACAGCAACTCGCCCGGCCCGTCCTTCGGCAGCTGGATCGTGTTGCGAACTGCCCGATCCGGAAAATGCCGCAGTCCCGGCACGCTGAACGTTCCCGCACTGTGTTTGCCGCCAATCTCATCGGCGGGGCGCCCGAACAACAGTGTAGCTGCTTCCTGCGCGCTGCCGTCCTTCAAGGTCGTCTCCGTGGGCGGTATCAGACATCCCGTGTAAGCGGTGAACCGTATCTTGTCGCGCGGTATCCCCATCACGCCGACAAGAGGCTTGCCGCGGGCTTGAGGGCCAATAGCCCCGCCCGCAGGACTGCGGCCAGCGTCTCCGGCTTTTTCGGCGGCGGTGTCCGCATGGGCGACGACACCGACAACGCGTTCGGTCGCACCGACGACATCCCAGATGGTCGCCCCATCGCTCGCCAAGGCCAGGTAGAGCGGCTCAGGCCCCGGAGTGACCTCGACGGTCACGACTGAGGTCACCCGGTCCTGGCTTCCAACCCAGACGTTCGATAGCGCTCTGCCTTCTCTGGCACCGACAATCACCAGGCGCGCGTCGCGCGGTGGGTTGGGCACATTGCATCCGGCCACTGCTGCTTCAAGCCGCTGCTTGCGCATCTCGGCTTCACGCGCGCGCTGTATCGCCTGCCGGGCTTCGTTCAGCCGCTTGCCGAATTCCTGGGCCTCACTTGCCGAGATGCGACCATCGCGGTCCTGGTCCGCCAAATCGAACTGCTCGCGAATGGCCGCCTCGTACTCCGCGAGAGAGACGACCCCGTCTCCATTCGCGTCGAGCGTCATCGGAACAAGTTGGGTGGCGCTTTGCTGCCAGGCAATGCTCGCTTGCGCGGCTTGTCGAGCTCCCTCTTGCTGGATTTCGGCAGTACTGATGACGCCGTCACGATCGGTATCCGGTTTGAGCAGATCGTGGACGAGCTTGTCGAGCTGTGTACGAACCTGCTGAGGTGTCGGTTCGAGCTGTACACCGTTGGCATGGATCATCTGACGCGCCCGCGGCTTCATTGCCGCGGTCACTTCCTCAGATGTGACAGAGCCGTCGCCATCAAGGTCGTAGGTCAGGATCTGCGCGACGGTCTGCGATCGCCGCTGCGCCACCGAGATTCTGCGTAGATCTTCGATCCCCTGCGCGCTGACGCCACGCTCATCGGGATTGCTCTGGTAAAACGCGATCAGCATCTGCGACCTGACTTGATCCCAAGTCGCCTCTGCGCGGATGGAGCCGCCCATCCGGGCGATGATCCAATCGTTATCGGCGGAAGCCGGCGTCGCCAGCACGCCCAGACACGTCGTCAGGAAGCCGATACGGCAGGTCCTTTTTGGGGACAACGGGCCAACGACAGCTTTGACGAATGCTGCAATAATTCCGGTCACAAGGCGTCTCACGTTTTGATTCTGAAAGGGTGGAAGCCAAATTTCTATGAGGACGCTATGCTGCCATCGTGCCGCGTCGTCTGCTCCGACGAGCACCAGGGCAGGGTCGCAACGACTTGGTATGACATGAATGTTCGGGCATCTTCATGAGACACACGCTAAACGCGAGGCGTTAGCCAAGCCCGGCACCATTCAATAAAGTTTTACGGAAGCAATGGCCAAATTCGGACGAGCCATGAATCGAACGGCGCTCGCACGAAGTGCAGTGCAAGCTAGACGGTCGGCTGACGTCCTCGCCGCGTCCAGGCCTCTCGCTCGGCGAAGACCCGGCTGACCTCCGCCATGTGCTCCGTACCCCAGGAGCAGAGCGGCACGAGCGCTTCGCCCAGGCTGTGGCCCAGAGGCGTGAGGCTGTAGTCCACCCGCGGCGGCACCTCCTTGTAGTCGGTCCGCTTCACGAGACCATCGGCCTCGAGTTCCTTCAGCTGCTGGATCAGCATCTTGTCGCTCACGTCGCGCACGGCGCGCCGGAGCTCGCCGTAACGGGTCGGCCCGCCCTGGGCGAGGAAGTACAGGATCAGCGGCTTCCACTTGCCGGCGATGACCCGCAAGGTCGCATCGAGGCCGCACGTGAAGCCGGGCAAAGTCGGGGTGCAGCTCTGGACCGGCGGTGAGGTCGGCGCCGGCGGCGGGAGCGGGTTTGAGCGATCTGATGACATTTTTGGGTACTTACCAAAAGGTGCATACTTGTCGATAGGTGGGTACGCAGCCAGCTCAGTGCAACCTCAATGAAGGAGCACATCATGAGCAGACTACAAGGCAAGACGGCGGTGGTGACGGGCGGTGGAACCGGCATCGGACTTGGCGCCGCCAAACGGTTCGTCGACGAAGGCGCGTTCGTCTACCTGTTCGGGCGGCGGCAGGAGCCGCTCGACGCCGCCGTTGCGCAGCTGGGGTCTTCGGCGCGAGCTGTCAGGGGCTCGGTGACGGATCTGGCCGACCTCGACAGGCTGTACGCGGCGGTGAAAGCCGAACGGGGCGGGCTCGACATTCTCTTTGCCAACGCCGGGACCGGATCGTTTGCGCCGCTCGGCGAGATCACCCTCGAACATTACGATCAGATCTTCGACGTCAATGTGAAGGGGCTGGTGTTCACGGTGCAGAAGGCCCTGCCGCTGATGCGCGCGGGGTCGTCGATCATCCTGACCGGTTCGAGCACGGGCGTGATGGGAACGCCGCAGTTCAGTATCTACAGCGCGACCAAGGCCGCGATCCGCAATCTGGCGCGGAGCTGGGCGCTCGACCTGCGCGGCAAGGGCATCCGCGTCAACGTGCTGTCTCCGGGGCCGATCAGGACGGAGCTGGCGCTGGAGGTGGTCGGCGAGGAAGCGTTCGATGCGCTCGGCAGCAACACGCCGATCGGGCGTGTGGGCGACCCGGCCGAGACCGGAGCGGTGGCCGCGTTCCTGGCCTCGTCCGACAGCAGCTTCATGACCGGCGGCGAGGTCTTCGTCGACGGCGGCCTGGCACAGGTCTGAGGCTTTGAGCGTGAGGGCTTCGGTCGCTCGATCGAAGCCCTCGATGCGCTTTAGATGCCCAGCAGCTTGCGCGCGTTGGCCTTGAGCACCTTCGGCCGGATCTCGTCGCGGATGTCGATCTTGGCGAAGTCCGACAGCCAGCGGTCCGGCGTGATCACCGGCCAGTCCGAGCCGAACAGCATCTTGTCCTGGAGGATCGAGTTGATGTAGCGCACCAGGATCGGCGGGAAGTATTTCGGCGACCATCCCGAGAGGTCGATATAGACGTTCGGCTTGTGCGTCGCGACCGACAGTGCTTCTTCCTGCCAGGGGAAGGAGGGGTGGGCGAGGATGATCTTGAGGTCGGGGAAATCGGCCGCGACGTCGTCCATGTACATCGGATTGGAATATTTCAGCCGCATCCCCATGCCGCCCGGCATGCCGGAGCCGACGCCGGTTTGGCCGGTGTGGAACAGCGCGATGGCGCCGCCATTGTTGATCTCTTCGTAGAGCGGATAGGCCATGCGGTCGTTGGCGTAGAAGCCCTGCATGGTCGGATGGAATTTGAAGCCGCGCACGCCGTATTCCTCGATCAGCTTGCGCGCCTCGCGTGCGCCGAGCTTGCCCTTGTGCGGGTCGATCGAGACGAAGGGGATGAGGACGTCGAGATGGTCGGAGGCGACCTCCAGCATCTCGTAATTGTTGTAGCGGCGGAAGCCGGTCTCGCGCTCGGCGTCGACCGGGAAGATCACCGCGGCGATGTTCTTGGAGCGGTAGTAGGCCGCGGTCTCCGGTACGGTCGGCGGATGCTTGTTGGGCGACTTGAAATACTCTGCCATCTGCGCCTGGAAATCGTCATAGCCGTCGTCGGGATGGCAGCCGCAGGGCTCCTCGGCATGGGTGTGGATGTCGATGGCGACGACGTCGTCGATGTTCGGCAGCTTCAGCTTCGGCATTGGTTTCCTCCCGACGGGTTGTCGAATTGATTATATGATATAACGAATTTGGCAAGGCGTCCTCGGGGGCGAAACCGCAGGCCGTAAAAGTCTTTGCTGTGCTTGGCCGCGAATGGACAAATTGGGCCGATCCGGCCGCTTCTACTGTGCATGGGGTTGTTTTCACGAATTTGGCGGTTCGGAACGGGGCAGTTAACATTGACATCCGGTCCTCCCATGCCTTAAGAACCGCCCCGTCCCGGGCGGTCGGTCCGCCAGCGGGAAAAATCTCATTTTGCCACATTCGCGCGTGCCGAAACGGTAGTGCCGAACACGGCCTTTCGAACGTTCAGGATTCTGCCATGAAGGTCCGTAACTCGCTGAAATCGCTGCGCGGTCGCCATCGCGCCAACCGCCTGGTCCGCCGCAAGGGCCGGGTCTATGTGATCAACAAGGTGCAGCGCCGCTTCAAGGCTCGCCAGGGCTGATCTCGCCCTGTCGGACGCCTCGCGCGCGCCCGCAAGACCACGGTCTCACATGAGTTTGACGCCGTCCTTGCTTTGCAAGGGCGGCTTTGCGCGTTTAGACTTTCACCATGGCCCTGAGATTCCTTTTCGCGCGCACCCTGTGTCTGGCCCTCGTGCTGGGAACCGCCGGTCTCGCGCCGGCGCTGGCGCAGCAGATTGAGCCGCCGCCCCCGCCCGGCAAGCAGAAGAAGCTGCCGGAGGCGCCGGCCAAGCTGCCCAAGGTCGATCGCACCAAGAATCTCGATTTCCTGTTCGGTGCGCTGAAGGCCGCCCCCGACGACGTCAGCGCCAAGCATGTCGAGGCGCGGATCTGGGCAATCTGGCTCCACACCCCGAGCGACACCGCGGCGCTGTTGATGTCGCGGGCCAAGACGGCGGTCGATGCGCAGAAGATCGACATCGCGATCAAGCTGCTGGATTCGATCATCAAGCTCAGGCCCGACTACATCGAGGCCTGGAACCGGCGCGCCACGCTCTACTACATGCAGAACGACTATGGCCGCTCGCTCGCCGACATCCGCGAGGTGCTGATCCGCGAGCCCCGCCATTTCGGCGCGCTCGCAGGGCTCGGCATGATCATGCAGGAGGTCGGCGACGAAAAGCGCGCGCTGGACGCCTACCGCAAGGCGCTCGCCGTCAATCCGCACCTCGAGAAGATCCCTGAGCAGGTCAAGGCGCTGACCGAGAAGGTCGAAGGCCGCGACATCTAGAGCACGATCCGGGCCCGAAGGGCGCGCTGGCGCAACGTGTGCAGCGGTTCTCCGGAGAGGTCGTGCTCAAACAACAAGGCTCAACTCGATCATTTCTTGAGCGACTGCGGCGTGCGGGGATTAACCACGATCACACGCACTGTGACGCCGGGGGTATTGCCGCGGACATCGGAGGTCTACCTGCATGGCAGGAGCTCAGCCATGAAGCGTTTGATCTTTGCGGGTAGCTTGCTGCTGGCGTCGGGGACGGTCAGCCTCGCCGACGGACTGTTCTGGGTGGTCGGCAACCGCGCCACCGGGAAATGCGACATCGTAACCAGCAATCCCGTGATCATCGGCGACATCTGGTTCGGTGACGGCCCCTACAAATCCAAGGCCGACGCCAAGCTTGCCCGTTCGACGATCCGCGCCTGCCCCGCCGTCACCACCGACGACGAAAAGGACGAGGACGGCACGAACTAGATCGTCGCCTGCACGTCAGTGCAGGGCGCTGCCGCCGCGCTCGGCGAGGCCGCGATCGGCCGCTGCGGCGTAAGCCTTTGCAAGTTCCGTCTCGAGGTGTTCATTGATCAGGAGCAGCGCGCGCACCGCGCCGCGCAGGTCGCCGTTGCAGCTCGCCACGATCTCGTCGATCGCAGTGTCGTTGGATCTGAAGCTCATCGAAATTCTCCGGTTCAAATCAGGACAAAACCTGCCGGCCTTTCCCGCGTCCCCTGAGGTCGCAGGAGGATCGGCGCCCACCCGCGTCTAAATGGCGGAACCGACCGTGGCGATTATATGGAAGCCGCGATGACGCCTGCATGAAGCTGGTCCGAGGCTTGCGCATCACCGCCGGTCCGCATTGATTTCATTGGGATTTTCAGTTCGGCAATTATGCACATATCCACAGCCCCGGCATTTCCGGTGGAAATGCGGGAGCCGGCGGAGCGAAACTGCCGCCTGCCAAACCCGTAGCTGCGATGTGCCCTGGATTTCCCGGATTCACTCCATGATCGTGATGTCAGTCGTGACGGCGCTGGTTCTGCTGGCGCTGCTCACGCAGGCCGGCGTCGTCGCCGTGCAACGCGCCTTTCCGCCCCAAGGCCGGATGATCGAGGTCGACGGCGCGACGCTGCACGTCGTCGACCTCGGTCCGCGCGATTCGGGCCTGCCGATCGTGATGCTGCACGGCGCGAGCTCCAATCTCGAAGCGATGCGTCGGCCGCTCGGCGACCTGCTTGCCCGGAACCATCGCGTGATCCTGATCGACCGCCCCGGCCATGGCTGGAGCACGCGCGCGCGGCGACAGGACTCGACGCCGGAAGTCCAGGCGCGGATGATCGATGAAGCGCTCGGCAAGCTCGCCATCGATCGCGCGGTCTTCGTCGTGCATTCCTGGAGCGGGGCGCTCGGTGCGCGCCTCGCGCTCGACCACCCGCGCCGCCTCGCCGGCCTCGTCATGCTCGCGCCCGTCACCCATCCCTGGCGCGGCGGCGTCGGCCGCTACAACGAGATCATCGCCACGCCCGTGATCGGCCCGCTGCTCGCCTACACGATCACGCTGCCGCTCGGCTATGTCCTCACCGAGCCCGGCGCGCGCAACGTGTTCCTGCCGCAAGTCATGCCGGACGGCTTTGTGAAGGATTCCGCGACGCCGCTGCTGCTGCGTCCGCGCGAATTCATCGCCAATGCCTATGATCTGGTGACGTTGAAAGAGGCCGTCGCCGCGCAAGTTGCGCGCTATGGCGAGATATCGGTGCCGGTCACGATCATCGCCGGCGAGCCCGACAAGACGGTCTCGACCAACATCCACGCGCGCCCGTTTGCCGCGACTGTGCCGAATACGAAGCTGATCGTGCTGCCCGACCTCGGCCACATGGTGCAGAACGCGGTGCCGGAACTCGTGAAGGCTGAAATCGAGACGATGATCGGCAAGATCGTCCCGGTGCAGGCGGCCGCCGATTAGCGGCCGCCGGTTGCGCGCCTACTGCTTGATCTTCCCGTCCTTGTCGAACTGCGAGATGAAGGCCCAGAGATTGTTGATCTCGGTCTCGTTCTTGATGCCGGCGAACGCCATCTTGGTGCCGGGGATCTTGGCCTTCGGGTCCTTGATGTATTCCTTGAACGTCGCCTCGTCCCAGGTGATGCCGGAATTCTTGTTCGCATCCGTGTAGCTGTAATCGGGAGCGGTGCCCGACTTGCGGCCGTTGAGGCCGTTGAGCTCGGGGCCGACCTTGTTCTTGGCGCCTTCGCCGATCGCGTGGCAGGCCAGGCATTTGTTGAATGACGTCTTGCCGGCCGCGACATCCTGCGCCATCGCGGCAGGTGCGGTGGCAATCACGGTGAGGATCGTCAATGCGCCAATAGTCAGTTTTGTCATCAGAGTGCTCTTCGTCTCTTCCCGGGTCAGATGGAGGGTCGTGGTTTTGGCAGGTCCGGTGCATGTGGACAAGCCGCGGAACCTTGACAGGTTTCCTGCTAGCAGACTTGCCCCAGAGAGAACTTGCGCTGCAACAAAGCAATGCGACCTTCGGAGGACCTACCCAAAGACGGCGAGACATGATTGATTTGGCGGGACAATTCCCTCTGTCGGACCAAGGCTTTGTAATTGAGGCTTCGTAATATGGCCATCATGATGCCCGCGAGCGACCAGGCAGTACTGGCCCGTCGCAGCGAGATCGTCGCCGCCTTGCGCGCAATCGTGCCCGGCGAAGGTGTGATCGACAGCGCCGCCGAGATGCGGGCCTATGAATCCGACGGGCTGACGGCCTATCGGCAGCCGCCGATGGTCGTGGTGCTGCCCGACACCACCGAGCAGGTCTCGCTCGTCCTGAAATATTGTGCAGAGCATGGCATCAAGGTGGTGCCGCGCGGCTCCGGCACCTCGCTGTCCGGCGGCGCGCTCCCGCTGGAAGACGGCGTGCTGCTCGGTCTCGGCAAGTTCAAGCGCATCCGCGAGATCGATTTCGACAACCGCGTGGTCGTCACCGAGCCTGGCGTCACCAATCTCGCGATCAGCCAGGCCGTCGCGCATGCCGGCTTCTACTATGCGCCCGATCCGTCCTCGCAGATCGCCTGCTCGATCGGCGGCAATGTCGCGGAGAATTCCGGCGGCGTGCACTGCCTGAAATATGGCATGACCACCAACAACGTGCTCGGCTGCGAGATCGTCCTGATGAGCGGCGAGATTCTGCGCATCGGCGGCAAATCGGCGGAGAATTCCGGCTACGACCTGATGGGCGTCATCACCGGCTCCGAAGGCCTGCTCGGCGTCATCACCGAGATCACGGTGCGGATCCTGCAAAAGCCGGAGACCGCGCGCGCGCTTATGGTGGGGTTCGCCGAGGTCGAAGCGGCCGGTGAATGCGTGGCGCGGATCATTGGCGCCGGGATCATTCCCGGCGGTATGGAGATGATGGACAAGCCGGCGATCCACGCTGCCGAGGCGTTCGTCCATGCCGGCTATCCGCTCGACGTCGAGGCGCTGCTCATCATCGAGCTCGACGGTCCCAAGATCGAGGTCGACGAGCTGATCACGCGGGTCGAGACGATCGCGAACGGCTGTGGCTCGACCACCTGCCAGATCTCGACCTCGGAGGCCGAGCGCAATCTGTTCTGGGCCGGCCGCAAGGCCGCGTTCCCCGCTGTCGGCCGCATCTCGCCCGACTATCTCTGCATGGACGGCACCATCCCGCGCGGCGCGCTGCCGAAGGCGCTGGCACGCATCCGCGAGCTCTCGGAAAAATACCAGCTCGGCTGTGCCAACGTGTTCCACGCCGGCGACGGCAATTTGCATCCGCTGATCCTCTACGATGCCAACAAGCCCGGCGAGATCGAGCGCGCCGAAGCTTTTGGTGCCGACATCCTGCGTGCCTGCGTCGAGTTTGGCGGCGTGCTGACCGGCGAGCACGGCGTCGGCATCGAGAAGCGCGATCTGATGGGCGACATGTTCAGCGAGATCGACCTCAACCAGCAGCAGCGCCTGAAATGCGCCTTCGATGCGCAGGGCCTGCTCAATCCCGGAAAGGTGTTTCCGACCCTGCACCGCTGCGCCGAGCTCGGCCGCATGCATGTGCACGCGGGCAAGCTGGCGTTCCCGGACATTCCGAGGTTCTAGCGCCGCCTCGCGGATGCGCGCTTAATTTGCATTCCGCTCTAAACTTGGATACCGGCTCAGTCGTGGATACGCTCAAGGTCAGAGACGCCAAGGACGTCGAAGAGGTGGTGCGCGCGGCGATTGCCAACGAGCAGCCGCTCGAGATCATCGGTCATGGCAGCAAGCGCAGCATCGGCCACGCGATGGCGACCAACGCCGTGCTCGACGTCTCTGCGCTGAATGCCGTCACCTCATACGAACCCAACGAGCTGATCGTGACGCTCCAGGCCGGCGCGCCGCTGGCCGACGTGCTGTCGCTGATCGATGCCAAGAACCAGCAATTCGCCTTCGAGCCGATGAACACCGCGCCGCTGCTCGGCACGTCCGTGTCAGGCACCATCGGCGGCATGATCGCGGCCGGGCTCGCCGGGCCGCGGCGCATCAGGGCGGGCGGGGCGCGCGACCACCTGCTGGGGGCGCACGCCGTCTCGGGTTTCGGCGACAGCTTCAAGACCGGCGGTAAGGTGGTGAAGAACGTCACCGGCTACGACCTTTGCAAGCTGCTCGCGGGTTCCTGGGGCACGCTGTCGGTCATGACCGAGGTCACGCTGAAGGTGATGCCGAAGCCGGAGGCCGAGCGGACGCTGCTGCTGCGCGGGTTAGATGATGCCGCCGCCAACAAGGCGATGACCGCGGCACTGGGATCGCCCTTCGACGTCTCCGGCGCCGCGCATCTGCCGAAATCGGCGTTCCGCGCCAAGACCGAAGGCCTTGGCGATATCGTCAGCCAGGGCGAGGCGTTGACCATGCTGCGGCTCGAGGGCATCACGGCGTCGGCGGCGCATCGGGCCGCCTCGTTGCGCGAATTGCTGGCGCCGTTCGGAACCCCGGCGCTCATAGAGGACGCGGCGTCCGCGGCGCTGTGGGCTGCGATCCGCGATGTCCTGCCGTTCGCGTCAGGCGGTGCACTGGGAGCCTGGCCGGTATGGCGGATCGTCTGTCCGCCGGCGTCGGGCGCGGCGCTCGGCACGCAATTGGCGCACGAGACCGGCGGTGACGTGATCTACGATTGGGGCGGCGGCCTGATCTGGGCGGCGCTGCCGCCGAAGAGCGATGCCCATGCCCCAAGCGTGCGCCGGTGCGCCGACGCGGTCGGCGGGCACGCGACGCTGATCCGTGCGGCGGAGGAGGTCCGGCGCGACGTCGATGTGTTTCATCCGCAAGCGCCTGGCGTGGCCGCTTTGAGCGAGCGGGTGCGCGCCAGTTTCGATCCGAAATCCGTTCTCAACCGGGGACGGCTGACGCGGGGCCCTGCGGCATGAAGACCGAATTCTCACTCGCGCAGCTCGCCGACCCCGACATTGCGGAAGCCGACAAGATCCTGCGCGCCTGCGTCCATTGCGGCTTCTGCACCGCAACCTGTCCGACCTATGTGCTGCTCGGCGACGAGCTCGATAGCCCGCGCGGCCGCATCTATCTGATCAAGGAGATGCTGGAGAAGGACCTGACCCCGACGGCCGAGGTGGTCAAGCATGTCGACCGCTGCCTGTCGTGCCTGGCCTGCATGACGACCTGCCCCTCCGGGGTGAACTACATGCACCTCGTCGACCAGGCCCGGGTCAGGATCGAGCAGCGCTACCAGAGGCCGCTGACCGAGCGGCTGTTGCGCCAGGTGCTGGCCTTCGTCCTGCCGGACCCGCAGCGTTTTCGCGTCAGCATGTGGCTGGCGCGGCTGGGCCGCCCGCTGGCCGTCTTCCTGCCGACGCCGCGGCCCTCGGCGACGCCCGGCCTGATCCAGCGCCTCAAGGCGATGCTGGCGCTGGCCCCGAGCCGGCTGCCGTCACCGGGCCCCGCCGCCGGCAGCGTGTTCGCGGCGCTGGGCAAGAAGCGCGGCCGCGTCGCGCTGCTCCAGGGCTGCGCCCAGCAGGTGCTGGCGCCGCGCATCAATCAGGCTGCCATCAATCTCCTCACCCGCCACGGGATCGAGGTTGTCCTGGTCAGGGACGAGCAGTGCTGCGGTGCGCTGACCCATCATCTCGGCAACGACCACGACGCATTGGCGCGGGCCCGGGCCAATATCGCGGCGTGGCTGAAGGAGGCGGCCGGCGAAGGGCTCGACGCCATCCTGGTGACGACCTCCGGCTGCGGCACCGTGATCAAGGATTACGGCTATCTGCTGCGCGAGGACACTGCGTTCGCGGCCGATGCCGCCAAGGTGTCCGCGCTCGCCAAGGACATCACCGAATACGTCGCCGGCCTCGGACTTGTGGCCACCGCGCGACACGACGACATCGTCGTCGCCTATCACTCCGCATGTTCGTTGCAGCACGGCCAGAAAATCACGGGCCTTCCGAAAGAATTGCTTTCCAAGAATGGATTCGTGGTGAAAGATGTCCCGGAGAGCCATTTGTGTTGCGGTTCGGCGGGGACCTACAACATTCTCCAGCCCGAGCTTGCGGGCAGGTTGCGTGATCGCAAGGTCGCCAACATCGCAAGCGTCAAGCCGGACATGATTGCCGCGGGCAATATCGGCTGCATGGTGCAGATTGCCAGTGGCACGTCAGTTCCGGTCGTACACACGATTGAGCTTCTCGATTGGGCTACGGGCGGGTCGCGGCCGGCATTGAACGCGCAAGTTTGAGCTTTCAAAGGCTGAGCTTTCGTCCGGAGGTGACGGCTGAAGACGCCCGATCGACCATTGTTCGGCGGCAACAGGAGGACCACGATGGCGAAAGCGAAGAAGAAGAAAAGCAAGAAGGCCAAAAAGGCTAAGAGGGCTGTAGCGGCGAAGAAGAAGACCGCGAAGAAGGCAGCCAAGAAGTCCGCGAAGAAATCCGCAAAGAAGGCTGCGAAGAAGTCGGCCAAGAAGGCCGCCCCGAAGAAGGCGGCCAAGAAGCGTGCAGCGAAGGCTGCGAAAGCCCCGAAGAAAGCGGCGCCCAAGAAGAGCGCGGTCAAGAAGAGTGCGCCGAAGGCCAAGCCAGCTCCGGCCCCGGCTCCCGCTTCCGAGCCCGCACCGGAGACGAGTTGGGCGACGCCTTCTTCCGCCGGGGAAACGGCGCCGGCCGAAGGGCAGAGCTAGACTCCTCCCTTCCTCCTTCCGGAATCGACCTTTCAGAAAGGCCGCAGCGACGCTGCGGCCTTTTTGCATCGCCGGACGAGCCTTCGTGCGCCGCATTTTGAGCTCAGTTCTGATTCGTGACCTTCGGACCACGTCCTAGGGGGCTTCCCGTAACAACACGGTCTCCCGCCCCACCTTGGGAGGCGAATAATGTGATCCGAAAGCAACACCCGCCCGACAACCTTTCGTGGAATCGTTAGAACGCCCAAAAAGTCGGCAGATGCCCGCGTTTTTTGCTTCACGGGTCGTCGCCCCCGATCCAGATTGACGCAGTTACGCAAATTTGAAGGTCGGTCATATGCCCCGGGGGGCTTCCGGGATCCGACTGGGTGAGAACTGGTGATGGGGATCAAAATGAAAAAAGTGGCTTTGTTGGCAACGGCGCTGGCAATGGTGACGGGTTCGGCTCTGGCGGCAGATATGCCGGTGAAGGCGCTGAAGGCCCTGCCGCCGCCCGCCTTTGATCCTTGGGATATCGCCTTCGGCGGCGGAATCATGAGCGATTACATCTTCCGCGGTATCACCCAGTCGAACCACAAGCCGTCGGTCACGGCCTATTTCGAGCCGCGCTACAACGTCAACAAGGACCTCCAGCTCTACATCGGTACGTCCGCCTCGAGCATCTCGTTCCCGAACCGCGCCGCGGCTGAGGTCGATATCTACGGCGGTATCCGCCCGACCTTTGGCATGTTCGCCTTCGACTTCGGTGTCTGGGGCTACCTCTATCCGGGCGGAAGCTGCTTCGGTTCGCAGGGCACCCTCGCGCAGGGCAATTGCGGCACCGACCTCGACAACTCGCAGGGTGCCATCGGCCTTCCCATCAACGGCAACTTCGCCAAGAAGGATGCAAGCTTCTTCGAAGCCTATGCCAAGCTGAACATCAACATCAACGACCAGTGGACGGTCGGCTTCAACGAGTATTATTCGCCGAACTTCCTGAACCTCGGCGCCTGGGGCAACTACGCCTCGATCACCGCCAAGTGGACCGCGCCGAGCACCATCTTCGGACCCAGCGGCGTCGGCATGTATGTGTCGGGTGAATTCGGCCGCCAGTGGCTCGGTACCTCCGACATCTTCTACGGCATCGCGGGCGATCCCGTGTACGCGAACGGCATCAAGGAGCCGAGCTACAACACCTGGAACCTCGGCGTCGGCTTCACCTACAAGGTGTTCACGCTCGATCTGCGCTACTACGACACCGACCTGAAGAAGGGCGACTGCAACGCCTTCACCAGCGACCACACCGCGAAGTTCGACGGCAGCTTCACCGCCATCAACCCGGGTGGCTTCGGCTCCAACTGGTGCAGCGCGGCTGGCGTCGCCAAGCTCTCGTTCGACCTGACGGCGATGAGCAACTTGAAGTAAGTTTCGTCCCGAAAAGACTTCACCTCATTTGGCAAGGGCGGCAGAGCAATCTGCCGCCCTTTTGCTTTGGGCTTCGGTCTCGCCACAAACGTCATGCCCGGGCTTGACCCGGGCATCCACGTTCTTTGGCAGCGTCGCGCAATGAGCGCGTGGATGGCCGGGCCTTCGCCTCGCCGAAGCCGCTTCGGCCGCGCAGGCGGGACAAGCCCGGCCATGACGAAGCAGAAACGGCAGCGAATAGCCGCTGGCGCCTCAGCCCGCCGCGCTCGGCTCCTTCTCGGCCGGCGCGCCGCCGTTGCCGAGAACATGGATCTCGCCGTCCTTCACCAACGCCACCTTGCGGGTGTGGACGGCGTCGAGCGTCGAGCGGTGGCCGATCGAGACGATGGTCGCCAGCGGCAGCTTCTCCGCCAGCAGGCGGTAGAGGCGGGCCTCGGAGGGTTCGTCCAGCGAGGCGGTGGCCTCGTCCAGGAACAGATAGTCGGGCGTGTGCAGCAGCGCACGGGCAAGGCCGAGGCGCTGCTGCTCGCCGAGCGACAGCATCCGATTCCAGTGACCGTCCTCCTCGAGCCGCTCGGCGAGGTCGGGCAGGCCGACCGCGATCAAGGCGTCCCTGATCTTGTCGGAGGCGACCGTGCCGCGCTCGGCCGGATAGATCACGGCGTCGCCAAGCGGGCCGACGGGGAAATAGGGACGCTGCGGCAGCATCATCAGCCTGGACTGTTCGGGAACGGCGATCCTGCCGGTACCGAACGGCCAGACGCCGGCGACGGCGCGGAACAGCGTCGACTTGCCGGCACCCGACGGACCGGTCACCAGGACCCGCTCCGACGGCTCGATTGTGAAGGCATCGGCCGCGACCAGCGGCTTGCCGTTGGGCAGCTTCACCAGCAACTGCTCGAGCGCAATCGCCTTGCTTCCGCCGGATGACGCGACGCCGATGGTCGGCTCGTGCGCGGCGATGTTGGCGGCCGAACTGACCGCCATCTCGAAGCCGTCGAGACGGGCGACCACCGCGCGCCATTCGGCGAGCGAGCGGTAGGCGGTCACGAAGAAGGACAGCGCGCGCTGAACGCTGGAGAAGGCCGAGGCGGTCTGCATCATGTCGCCAAGCTGGATCTTCTTGGCGAAATAGGCCGGCGCCACCAGCACATAGGGAAAGATCACGGCCGCCTGCTGATAGCTCGCCGTGAACATCGTGAGGCGCTTGGTCCGGCTCATGATCGCGTACCAGTTCCCGATCACGAAGTCGAAGCGGTGCAACAGGCGCCCGCGCTCCGCGCCCTCGCCCTTCAGCAGCGCAATCTGCTCGGAGTTCTCGCGCACTCGCACCAGGTTGAAACGGAAATCGGCCTCATAGCGCTGCTGCTCGAAATTGAGATTGACCAGCGGCGCACCGATCCAGTGCGTCAGCGCCGTGCCGAGGACCGCATAAAGCAGCGCGCCCCAGACGAGATAGCCCGGGATCGCGACATCGAGGCCAAAAAGGTGCAGCGGCGCATTGTTGGAGAGGCCCCACAGGATGATGACGAAGGAAAACAGCGTGACGATCGACGAAAGCAGGCCGAGACCTATGGTCAATGTCTGCTCGACGAAGGTCTTCACATCATCGGTGATGCGCTGGTCGGGGTTGTCGGCCGCGTCGCCCTTGAGCTGCATACGGTAGTGCGTGGCGTCGTCGAGCCATTCGCCGAGATAGTGCCGCGTCAGCCATCGCCGCCAGCGGATCTGGAGCCACTGGTTCAGGTAGAGCTGATAGACCGCCAGCGCGACGAAGGCCGAGGCGAGGCCGATGAAGATCCAGATCTCGCGCATGAAGGTATTGAAGTCATAGGCCTGGAGCGCGCTGTAGAACCGGTTCTGCCATTGGTTGACCAGCACGTCGATGGCGACCAGCGACAGCTCGATCGCGACGACGGCGGCGAGCAGGCCGCGGCCGGCCCATTTGTCCTCCGATCGGAAATAGGGAATGGCGATTCGCCAGACGATCGCGAGCGTGGCGCTGATGTTCTTCACCGAGCAGGGTCTCCTAGGGAGGGATGTGCATAACGGCCCGCAGCCAAAGACTTGAGGCAATGGCGGAAATGGGCGCGCTTAGACTAAAGTCGCAAGTTCTGCAATTTGCGTTGGATTGTCGCAGCCTGCAACCCTAGCATGGGGCCCGACGGCGCGGGGTGGGGTGCTTCGGGATTTCGCGAGCTTGTGAGCGGACGGGAACCGCCGCCTTCGCGAGGAATTCGTGTCCAACTCGGGGTTATCGCTTCCAGCGTCAAGCAGGATCGGCTCTCCACGCGGGCAGCCTGCCGTAAACATGCGTGGGGAGGAAGACTATGTGGAATCAAATCTATGATCCGCTGAATAGCGCGGCGCTCTCGACGATCGCGGCCGCCGTTCCGGTTGTCTCGCTCTTGGTCATGATCGCGAGCGGGCGCGTGAAAGCGCACATCGCGGCCGTGATCGCCGTGATCATCACCAACTTAATCACGATTTTCGTCTTCACCATGCCGGCCGGCATGTCGATCCGCGCCTCTGCGCTGGGTATCGTCACAGGCTTCTTCCCGATCGGCTGGATCGTCCTCAACGTCATCTTCCTCTATCAGGTGACGGTGTCCACCGGGCGCTTCGAATTGCTCAAGCGCGCCATCGGCGGCGTCACCGAGGACCGTCGCCTGCAACTGCTGCTGGTTGCGTTCTCGTTCGGCGCATTCTTCGAGGGCGCTTCGGGCTTCGGCACGCCGGTCGCGATCACCGGTGCCGTGCTGATCGGCCTCGGCTTCTCGCCGCTCGCGGCATCCGGCCTGTCACTCATCGCCAACACGGCGCCGGTCGCCTATGGCGCGCTCGGCACGCCGATCCAGGGCCTTGCCTCCGTCACCGGGCTCGATCCCTACATCCTCGGCGCGATGGTCGGCCGGCAATTGCCGTTCTTCTCGCTGATCGTGCCGTTCTGGGTGGTGTGGGCCTTCGCGGGCTGGAAGGGCATGAAGGACGTCTGGCCGGCGATCCTCGTCACTGGCGTGTCGTTTGCGGTCCCGCAATACGTGATCTCGAACCACATCAATCCCTGGATCGTCGACATCGGGGCGTCGCTGATCTCGATGGGGGCGCTGATCCTGTTCCTGAAGGTGTGGCGGCCGAAGCAGCTCTGGTTGTCGCCGGAGCTTCGCGGTCACGACGAGTCGGCCGCGCAAATGGAAAAGGCAACGCCGCTCGACAAGACGCCGCTTACTCAGTCCGAGTTGTGGAGCGCGCTGCTGCCGTGGATCATCGTCTGTATCGTGATGCTGATCTGGGGCAATGGTGCGTTCAAGACCTGGGCGAACTCCATCTTCACCTGGAACTACGCTATTCCCGACCTCCACCAGATGATCAACAAGATGCCGCCGGTGGCCGCCAAGCCGACGCCGGAAGGTGCGGTGTTCGCGTTCACCTATCTGTCGTTCACCGGCACCGGCATGCTGATCGCGGCGATCATCTCCGGCCTCCTGATGGGGGTCGGGCCAGGACGCTTGCTGGTGGAATATGGCCGTACGATCCGGCTGTGCGCGATCTCGCTGATCACGATCTCGGCGATGCTCGCGATCGGCACGCTCACACGTCTCTCGGGCGTCGACGCGACGCTTGGTCTGGCCTTTGCCGCGACAGGCGTGCTCTATCCCTTCTTCGGCACGCTGCTCGGCTGGTTGGGCGTGGCGCTGACGGGATCGGATACCGCCTCGAACATCCTGTTCGGCAATTTGCAGCGGATCACCTCCGAGCAGCTCGGCCTGTCGCCGGTCCTGATGGCGGCGGCGAACTCGTCCGGCGGCGTGATGGGCAAGATGATCGACGCGCAGTCGATCGTGGTCGCCTCCACGGCCACGCGATGGTACGGCCACGAGGGCACCATCCTGCGCTTCGTGTTCTGGCACTCGATTGTGCTCGCCTGTCTCGTCGGTGTGCTCGTGACGTTGCAGGCCTATGTCTGGCCGTTCACGTTGCTCGTGCTGAAGTAACAGGCCATACCGGCCTCGACGCAAATCCCCGCGGGACGCCGCCCTCGCGGGGATTTTTGCGTCTGACGTGGGCGAACCTTCTCAAGGGCGTCGCCGTCTTATAGAAGGTGCCGCAAATCGGGTCGGTCGAGAGGTCTCATGGTTTCGTTCAGGCAGATGCTGTGTGCGGCGGTTGCAGTGCTCGCGACCTCCGCTGTCGTGCACGCGGAGGACGGTTTCCCGTTCGGCACCGAGATGACGCTGGAGGCGTTGCCGCAGCCCGGCTCGAAGCGGATTCCGAACATCGAGATCGGCGACAATGGTGAGGTCGTGCTGGAGCTCTGGTGCAAGGGCGGCAAAGGCCAGTTCTCGGTCGCCGGCAACACCGTCATCTTCGTCCCCGGCCAGATCCAGGACCGTTCCTGCCCGCCGGCCAGGGTGCAGGCCGACGACGAGCTCGTGGCCGCGCTCGGCAGCGTCGAGACCTGGAAGCGCCAGGGCGACGTGCTCACGCTTCTAGGCCCGAAGCCGCTGCGTTTTCGCGTCAACGGGAATTGACCGTTAGGTCACTTCCACACCGACTTGTCGGCGTCCCAGCGCTGGCCCTTCAGCTCCTTGGCGAGCGCCTCGATCGAGCCGTTGTCGTCCGGAACGTCGCCTTCCTCGTCGGGGCTCGCGTCATCGGACAGATGGAGCTTGGCGCCGCTGCTCTCGTCGGCGGTCGTGGTCGCGGGGCTACCGATCCACAGCATCAGCTTGTCGGTCGTGCCCGGCTTGTCGGGCGAGATCAGCCCTGCGACCTCGATCGTATCGGTGAGTTCGAGCGCGGGGAAATCCTGGTTCGGCCGCTTGAAGACCAGCTTGAGCCTGCCGGTGGCGGGACTGAAGCTCTGCGACACCGGCTTTGCCGCGAGCGTCCTGCTCAGTACGCTGGAGACGGCTGATGCGAGCTTGTCGCGGTTGAGCTTGTCGCCGTCGCGCCAGTCGGCGGCGGCAAAGCGGATGGTGCGGTCCATCTCGGTCATGCCCGCGGTCCAGCCCGCCGCGGTGACGCCCGGCATCGCCTTGAATTTTGCCAGCAGCGCGCCTGCGCGCTCCGGATCGACCGACATGTTGATGGTCTGCTCGCCGGCGCGCAGCGCGTCGCAGCCGACGTTGAGGCTCGCCAGCGTCACCTCGACCTCCTGGCCCTTGAGGCTCTTCAGGAACTCGGTCGCCGCATCCAGCTTGACCTTGACCGCGATCGCCTCCGGCGAGACGTCGGTGAAGTCCTTGGGCTGCGGCGTGATGCCGTCGTCGGAGATCTGGTTGTCCAGGAACTCCCTCTCGCTGAGATCGGAATTGTCGGGCGAGGTGACCTCGGTGACGGCCTGGCCGATGCTGATCTGGCCGCGGAATTCGAACGTGTCTCCGGCCTGTTTGCGCAGCAGTTTGACGCTGACCGGCGCCTTCTCGCCGAGGCTCTGGGTCGTGCCCGTCAGGTTCTGGCCCGCGACCTGGAGATTGACGACGAAGCGGTCCTTGCGGTCGGAATTCTTCGCCACGGGATAGCAGACGTCGAGCACCGCTGCCGTGACGGTCTTGCCCTGGCGTGTCTCCTTCAGGATCGCGTCGGCATTGCCGTCCATCAGCCCGTCGATCGAGGTGAAATAGCGCGTCTCGGTTCCGCCCGGCGTCGTGGCCTTCGGCGACAGCTTCATCTGGGCGGAGGCGACCTCGGGCGAGGCGGCGAGCAGGGCCGCAAAAAGGGCTGTCGAACAAACCGAAAGTGCGCGCATCGACGAAATCCTCGAGCCATGGGCATGATCCGGAAAAGTGTGAAGCGGTTTTCCGATAGGATCATGCCCAAACATGGAATCGGCGCCACCGTAGTGGGTTTTGGCCGCCGGTTGAATCGGAAAGCGGAGGGACAGGGTCGACAAAAAAGAAGGCCGCCGGAGGCGGCCTTCGCAACACTGTAATAGACGACCGGGCTTCAGAAGCCGCCCATGCCGCCGCCGGCCGGCATGGCGGGCGGAGCTTCCTTCTTCGGCATTTCGGCGACCATGGCCTCGGTGGTGACCAGGAGGCCGGCCACGGAGGAGGCGTCCTGGAGCGCGGTGCGCACCACCTTGGCGGGATCGATGATGCCCTTCTCGACCATGTCGACATAGTCCTCGTTCTGGGCGTCGAAGCCGAAGGTCTCGGACTTGTTCTCCAGGATCTTGCCGACGACGATCGAGCCTTCCACGCCCGCGTTCTCGGAGATCTGGCGGATCGGAGCTTCCAGCGCCTTCAGCACGATGTTGATGCCGGCCTGGACGTCGGCATTGGCGTTGGTGAGACGACCCACCGCCTTCTTGGCGCGCAGCAGCGCGACGCCGCCGCCGGGGACGATGCCTTCCTGCACCGCGGCGCGGGTGGCGTTGAGCGCGTCCTCGACGCGGTCCTTCTTCTCCTTGACCTCGATCTCGGTCGCGCCGCCGACGCGGATCACCGCGACGCCGCCGGCGAGCTTGGCGAGACGCTCCTGGAGCTTCTCACGGTCGTAGTCCGAGGTGGTCTCCTCGATCTGCGCCTTGATCTGGCCGACGCGCGCCTCGATGTCGGGCTTCTTGCCGGCGCCGTTGACGATCGTGGTGTTCTCCTTGTCGATCACGACCTTCTTGGCGCGGCCGAGCATCTTGACCGTGACGTTCTCCAGCTTGATGCCGAGCTCTTCGGAGATGAGCTGGCCGCCGGTGAGGATCGCGATGTCCTCGAGCATGGCCTTGCGGCGATCGCCGAAGCCCGGCGCCTTGACGGCGGCGACCTTGAGGCCGCCGCGCAGGCGGTTCACGACCAGGGTGGCCAGGGCCTCGCCCTCGACGTCCTCGGCGATGATGACGAGCGGCTTGCCCGACTGCACCACCGCTTCCAGCACCGGCAGCATGGCCTGCAGGCCGGACAGCTTCTTCTCGTGCAGGAGGATGTAGGCGTCCTCGAGCTCGGCGGTCATCTTCTCGGCGTTGGTCACGAAGTAGGGCGACAGATAGCCGCGGTCGAACTTCATGCCCTCGACGATGTCGACCTCGGTCTCGAGCGACTTGTTCTCCTCGACGGTGATGACGCCCTCGTTGCCGACCTTCTGCATCGCCTGCGCGATCATCTTGCCGATGGCGGCATCGCCGTTGGCCGAGATGGTGCCGACCTGGGCGACCTCGGAGGAGGCGGCGACCGGCTTGGCACGCTTCTCGATATCCTTGATCACGGCCGCAACCGCGCTGTCGATGCCGCGCTTGAGGTCCATCGGGTTCATGCCGGCGGCAACCGCCTTGGCGCCTTCGCGCACGATGGCCTGGGCCAGCACGGTCGCGGTGGTGGTGCCGTCGCCGGCGAGGTCGTTGGTCTTGGAGGCGACCTCACGCACCATCTGGGCGCCCATGTTCTCGAACTTGTCCTCGAGCTCGATCTCCTTGGCGACGGTGACGCCGTCCTTGGTGATGCGGGGCGCGCCGAAGCTCTTCTCGATGACGACGTTGCGGCCCTTCGGGCCGAGCGTCACCTTGACGGCGTTGGCGAGAATGTCGACGCCGCGCAGCATGCGATCGCGCGCGTCTCCGGAAAACTTGACGTCTTTGGCAGCCATTTCTGCAATCCCTCGTGTTTTGTAATGTGTCTGCCGCCTGCGCATCGCATCCCGCCGCCGGCGCGTAGCCGGGCCCGGCGGAATGATGGAAGCCCGGACCTCAGGGATCCGGGCACGACATTCAGCGGCTGTTCAGGCGTTCGGCCTTAGGCCATCACGCCCATGATGTCCGACTCCTTCATGATCAGGAGCTCTTCGTTGTCGATCTTGACCTCGGTGCCCGACCACTTGCCGAACAGCACGCGGTCGCCGACCTTGAGGTCGATCGGGATCAGCTTGCCGGCCTCGTCGCGGCCGCCCGGGCCCACGGCGACGACCTCACCCTGGGACGGCTTTTCCTTGGCGGTGTCGGGAATGATGATGCCGCCCTTGGACTTTTCCTCGGCGTCGATACGTTTGACCACGACACGGTCATGCAGCGGACGAAATTTGGATTTAGCCATGACGTTTCCCTTTGGAGGCTCGCTTCGGAAGTAGTGGAAGTGGGTGGGGCAGCACTTCCGTCCACCCTCTTTCCGAGGATCGAACGGCGCGCTTAGCAATCGGGCTTTCCGAGTGCTAATAGTGCGCCCGGAAATATGGCTTGGCCGCGATCCTGTCAAGCAAAGGTGGTTAAGCGATTGGTGAGGCGGATATAGGATGGTGGCATTGGAAACTCGATCGGGGCACCGGCGCATCAAAGGACGTCATTGCCCCGGCGGCGGTTTTGCGCTTGGCTGCGGGAGGGGTGCGGCCATGGTCTTGTTCGGGGGAATGCCATGATCAGTTCAGCTCACGCGCGCACGGTTGCCAATCTGGCCGCCGCCTCTTGTCTGGCGCTGCTGCTCGGCGCCTGCGGCGGCGGCATGAGCCTGCCGTCGTTCTCCTCGTCTGCGCCACCCCCCGAGGCCGAGCCTGGCACCGGTCCGGAAATGCCGGCGAGCATCCGCTCTGACGAGATCGTCGGCCGCTGGGGCCTCGCCTCGTTCCAGAATCCGGCGGACCGCGCCCGCACCGAAGCCGCCGCGCGGTCCCAGTGTAAGAACCCCTATGTGATCACCGCCGGTTCCTCCGGCGGCGTGATCATGCATCTGGCCGACCAGGCGACGCCGCAGGAGCTGCGGCTGAAGGGCTCGCCGAGCGGCAAGAACTACATCGGGCCGGCAGGTCCGACCCCCGGCGACCAGGACCGCGAAATCGTCTCCTTCGACGGCCGCGTCCTGATCACCCGCTTCATCGACAAGGACGCCGCCACCCGCTACGGCAACATGGTCTACGTCCGCTGCGCGCCAAGAGCGTGATGTTCTGATCGTCGTTCCGGGGCACGCGAAGCGTGAACCCGGAACCTCGAGATTCCGGGTTCGGTCCTGCGGACCGCCCCGGAATGACCAAGTGAGATGCATTCCCCAAAAGCAAAAACGCCGGCTCGCGCCGGCGTTTTGTTTTTCCTGTGTCGCGTTCGCTCAGTCGAACAGTGCGTCGATGTCGTCCTGGGAGGCATGGCCGACGTCGCCGGCGAGCTTCGGGCCGTTGAGGAGCTTCTCGTCCTCGCTGCGGCTGTCGACCGGCGCCGGCACATGGGCCTTGATCGCGTCGACGCCGCCCCAGATCTCCATCATCGCATTGATGTGCTGCTCGATGAACTTCATCGTGGTCATGACCTTGCTGATGCGCTGGCCGGTCAGGTCCTGGAAGTTGCAGGCTTCGAAGATCGAGATGACGCGTTCCTGGATGTCGTCGGCGAGACGCTTCTGCTGGTCGGCCGACTGCACCTTGGACATCGCACTGGCCGCCTGGTCGATCGACTCGGCGGCTTCGAGGATCTGCTGGGTCGCCTGCTCGGTGCCGCCGACCACGGCGCCGAGTTCGCCATTGACCTTGGCCATCTCGCCGCCGTCGAAGCTCTTGCCGTGCAGCGTCGCGATCTCGCGCTTGGTGCGGTCGATGGCATCGTGGATAAGGTCGAGCTCGACCTTCAGCTTCTCGCACTGTTCGATCTGCGCCCGGTAGGTCTCGAGCATGGTACGAGCTTCGGAGAGTTCGTGGGCAGTGGAGGCATCGATCGCCGCCATGGCTGCGCTGCCGGACAAGGGCGCCGTGCCCTTCGCCATCTGGGCGCGGATCGCGCGCAGCTCGGCCATGATCTCGCTGTGCATCGGGGTTGCCTCTTCAGTGACATCAAGAATCGGCATCTCGCCACCGGCGATATCCTCGACGCGAAAACGTTTGCGGTGAACAGCCATCAGTGTACTCCCCCCACCTCACTCACGCGTCTTTGTAGGCAGAAGCGATTTAACACGAAGTTCACAGCAGGAACTGTCCCGCGGCCGTGCGCGACGGCGCGAAAACAAGCGATTAACCATGGCGGCGCGGCGTTCATCGAAAATAAACGCTGATCGCCAAATTGCACCGCCGTTCGCGACGTGGTGAATCGAAACGACGTTCCCGTTTACCAAACAAAACGGCTTTTGCTCTTTATTGACCACGTCGCGGGCGCGCTTCAGCCATCAGCCTCCACGACGCATGTGATCTAGACGAAACAGTACAGAGTACGTCGATGTTCAAGAAAATGTCTGTCGCGCTGCTCGGCAGCGCTTGCGCCTTCGTTGCTGCCCCGGGCAGCGCCGTTGCCTTCGACAACACCGTGCCGAACGATCCGCCGGCGGTGCTCTATGCGCCGCGGGTGCCGCCCGCACCGGTGCGCGCCGCCTCCAATTCGAACATGGGCGGCGGCTTCATCGAGTTCCTGTTCGGCGATGGGCCCGGCCGTGGTCCAGCCTATGCTCCGCAGCAGCCGGTCTATCAGCAGCAGCCTGGCTATTACGACCAGCGCCGCCTGCCGCCGATGGGCGAGCCGCAAGGTGGATATCAGCAGGGCGCAGGTCTTCAGCAGGAGGCGGTCGATCCGCGGCAGCGCACGTTCGATCCGAAATTCGAGAAGCAACTTGTTGACTACAGCGGCAAGGAAAGCAGCGGCACCATCGTGGTCGATACGCCGAACAAGTTCCTCTATCTCGTCGAGGGCAACGGCAAGGCGCTGCGCTACGGCATCGGCGTCGGGCGTCCCGGCTTCACCTGGTCCGGCGTGAAGTCGATCACCGCCAAGCGCGAATGGCCGGACTGGACGCCACCGGCGGAAATGATCGCACGCCGCCCCGACCTGCCGAGGCACATGGAGGGCGGCCCGGAAAATCCGCTCGGCGCCCGCGCAATGTATCTGGGCTCCACGCTCTACCGCATCCACGGCTCCAACGAGCCCTGGACCATCGGCACCAACGTCTCCTCCGGCTGCATCCGGATGCGCAACGAGGATGTCATCGACCTCTACGGCCGCGTCAATGTCGGCACCAAGGTCGTGGTGATGTGAGGCTGCTTGCCCTCTCCCCTTGCGGGAGAGGGTGGATCGCCGCGCAGCGGCGAGACGGGTGAGGGGTTTCTATCCGCGCACGCATTTCGCAGTTGAGTTCGCGGATGCAGACCCCTCATCCGGCGCTTCGCGCCACCTTCTCCCACAAGGGGAGAAGGGAAAGGACCTGCGCAAGACGCCTTTGAAATGAAAACGGCCGCCTCCTGGGCGGCCGTTCTTGTTTGCAGCGCTATCGAACAGCCTTACGCGTAATCGCTGCCGCTATCGTCTCCGCCGCCGTAATCGCCGTCGTCGGCCATGTCCATGTTGCCGTCGTCGTGATTGTCGTCGTAGTTCTGGTCGTTGTTGTTCCGATCGTCGTTCGACGCCTGGTCGACGAAGCCCTGGCGGGAATCCCGGTTCGATCCGATGTCATTGAGGCCGGCATCGCGCGCAAGCGATCCACCGGACTGATCGCTGCCGCCCCAAGGACTTCCACCAGCGCTGCGGTCGCCGAGAGCATTGGTGTCGCCGAAGGCCTGCTGGTGCGGTCCGCCCATCATGCCGCGGATGCTGGAGAGCAGGAGCGAGCCGCCGACGACGCCGGCCGCGGCTGCCGCCGCCGTGCCGAGGAACGAGCCGCCGCCACCGCCGCCGACCGGCGGGGCACCATAGCCTTGGCCCTGACCCGGACCCTGTCCGTAAGGCGGCTGGCCGTAACCGGGCTGGGTCTGCTGCATGGCCTGACCGGTGTTCCAGACCGGCCGCTGCTCACGCGGCTGCACGTTCGGAACCGAGCCGCGCGACGGGCTTCCGCCGAACAGCGACTCGCGCATGGTATCCAGGAAGCCGCCGGACTGCGCTTGCTCGGGCGCCTGCGCCGCTTCCAGCTCCTGGATGCGGTTATGGGCGCGCTTCAGCGCCTCGTCCTGCAACAGCGTGGTCTGCACCAGCGCGTACACTGCGCCGGGGGCCTTGCGCAGCCCATCGGAGATCGCGGCGGTCGCGTCGGGATCGCGCGGGGCATTTTCCAGTTTGGTAAGCCGGTCGAATAGCTCGTCAACGAGCTGGCGTTCCTGCGGCGTCATGATCTGTCTCCTTTGCGCGAAACCAAGCGCGACGAAGATGTAGGGTTCCATTGTGGCCCCAACAGTCCCGGTCGGATTAAATTTCGGTATGCGACAAGCTGCCCGCAAGGCTGCTTTCGCCGGTTTCAGTCCAACCTGACGCCGCTATCCGCCAGCAGGTGCGCGAAGGCATCGCCGGCAAGATAGGCGTGTTCCCGTTCGCGGACGTCGGTCATCGGATCGAGGCCGGCGAGGATGTCGTCGACGAAGCCGGGATGGCACATCACGAGCCCGCCGTCGGGCAGGCCCTCCAGAAACTGCCGCATCAACGCGCCGAAATCGGCGGCCCGGGTGAAGTCGTAGGCGCCGGCGAAGCCGGGGTTGAAGCTGAGGCCGGCACCGCCGGCCCGGCGGCGGAACTGCGCGCTGAGGATGTCGAGCACCATGGCCTTCGGTGAGGCCAGCCGCTGCGCCAGCGGCAGGTTGCGCCCGCCCTGGCGCACCCAGGCGTTCGGGGCAGCCTCGCTGACCGCATCGACGAAGCCGTCGCGCACCTGCGGATAGAGCTGCACATGCTGATGGCCGTCGACGAAATCGGGTGCACGCCCGAACGCATCCGCGAAGGCCGCGAGCTGCGCCTTCACCTCGGCGCGAAAGAATTCACGGTCGAGCCGCCGCGCAAGTCCTGCGCGCAACAGCTTTGGAAACGGCATGAACATGTCGCCGTCGAGCGGACGGAAATGCATGGTGAGCGGCCGGAACGGCGCCGACAGCGTCACGTGCAATCCGATCGCGCAGCGCGGGCTCGCCTTCGCCGAAGTTTGCAGCGCTTCGACCTCGCCGCGCTCGATCGCGGGGCCCACCATCATTACGGAGGTGGCATTGAGGCGGCCGCGTTCGATCAGGTCACGGATGGCGCGATTGACGCCCGGGCTGATGCCGTAATCGTCGGCGCAGAGCCAGATCCGCCGCAGCCCCGCGGCCGCGCTCATTCGGCCGCCGTCCGCTTCGAGACGTCGTCGGCCTTGTCGGTCTCGAAATGCTTCTCGCTGTGCTCGGCGACGAAGTAGATCGGGCGTGCCTTCAGCTCGGAGAGGATCTTGCCGATATATTCGCCGACGATGCCGATCATGATGAGCTGCACGCCGCCGATCGTCATCAGGCCGACCACGAGCGAGGGATAGCCGGGCACCTGCTTGCCCGTGGTCCAGACCTCCCAGAGGATCGAGAGACCGAACAGGAACGCGCCGCCCGCGAGCACGACGCCGAGCAGGCTGGCAAAGCGCAGCGGCGCCACCGAGAACGAGGTCAGGCCCTCGATCGACAGGCCGAGCAGGCGCGCGGCGTTGAAGGTGGTGACACCATGGGACCGCGGCGCCGGCTCGTAGTCGACACGGATCTGGCGGAAGCCGATCCAGCTTGCCAGCCCCTTGAAGAAGCGGTTGCGCTCCGGCAGCTGCCTGAGCGCCGCGACCGCGCGCGGCGACAGCAGGCGGAAGTCGCCGGCATCCTCGGGGATCTTCTGCCGGGCCCCCCAATTGATCAGCGCGTAGAAGCCGTGCACGGCGAGCCGGCGCAGGAAGGTTTCGTTGTCGCGATGCGCCTTGGCGGTATAGACGACGTCGTAGCCGTCATCGATCCAGTGCCGCACGAGCTGCTCGACGAGGGCCGGCGGATGCTGGCCGTCGCCGTCCATGAACATCACCGCGCCGAGCCGGGCATGGTCGAGGCCGGCCATCAGCGCCGCCTCCTTGCCGAAATTACGCGACAGCGAGACCACCTGGACGTCGATCGCGTCGGCTGGCAGGCCGCGTGCGATCGACAGCGTCGCATCCGCGCTGCCGTCGTCGACATAGACGACTTCGCAGGACAGGCGATAGCGCTGCCGCAAGGTCCTTGCGAGATCGCAGATCCGCTGGTGCAGCGAGGCGAGGCCGGCCGCCTCGTTGTAGACGGGGACGACAATCGACAGTCCCTTCGCCGCGGCGCTGGCTGCGGTGGTCGTCATGCCGGAAACGTCAGAGCCCAGCGTCATCGATCAAGGTTCCAGAGGCGTTTTGGTGGTCTCAACAGCATATGGTAGCTGCCGTTTGCTGTCGCTACGCTGAACGGACCTGAGGCTCACCGCCGCAGGAACGCCTCGAGCTTGGCGAACAGCGGGTTCTCCCGGTCGAACACGTAGTCCAGCGAGACCACCGAGACAGTCTCAGCGCCGTGCTCGCGCAGGAAGGTCGCGAGCGCATAGAGCTGCCCGGGCGGGCAGTGCAGCGTGAGCATGCCTGACGAGGTCGGTCCGCCGAACGGGGCCTCGACGCCGAACCGGCTGTGGGCTTCGCCGAGCAGGGCGTCGTCGCATTGCCGAAAACGGGTGCGGACCTCGCGGTATTTGTTGGCCCGCGCCCTTGCTGCGATGTGATCGAGGATGACGCGCGCGGTCTCGCGGGCCTGCGGCGACCAGTCGGCTTCCTTCGAGGCGACCAGGTTGGCCTGGCTGCGCAGGATCACGCCGTCGTCGAGCACCCGCAGCCCGTTGGCGGCGAGCGTGGCGCCGGTCGTGGTGATGTCGACGATCAGCTCGGCACTGCCGGCCGCCGGCGCGCCCTCGGTTGCGCCGGCGCTTTCGACGATGCGGTAGTCGGTGATGCCGTGGCTCTGGAAGAACGCGCGAGTCAGATTGATGAACTTGGTCGCGACCCGCATTCGCATGTGGTGCTGCTCGCGAAAGCCGGTGGTGACGTCGTCGAGGTCCGCCATGGTGCGGACGTCGATCCACGCCTGCGGCACCGCGACGACGACGTCGGCATTGCCGAAGCCGAGCCCTTCGATCAGGGACACGCGCTTGTCGGCGTCGGCGATGTTCTCGCGCACCAGGTCTTCGCCGGTGACGCCGAGATGGGCGAAGCCGCGGGACAGCTGCGAGGCGATCTCGCTCGCCGAGAGATAGGCGACCTCGACATTGTCGAGGCCCGCGATGGTGCCGCGATAGTCGCGGGCGCCGCCGGCCTTCGACAGCTTGAGCCCGGCGCGGGCGAAGAAGGCCTCGGTGTTCTCCTGAAGGCGACCCTTGGAGGGAACGGCCAGAACGAATGGCGCGCTCATGATGTCAAGCTCCCACCTTGCGGCCGATCCGGGTCAGCGCGTCCACCCAGACCGAGAAACCGACGGCGGGAATCGGCGCCGCCGATCCGAGCTGGGTCATCAGGCCGTCATAGCGGCCGCCGGCCACCAGCGGCTCGGCGCCGTTGCCCCGGTGATGCAGCTCGAATTCGAAGCCGGTGTAATAATCCAGTCCGCGCCCGAAGGCAGTCGAGAAGCGCGTCTGCTTCACGTCGATGCCGCGCGCGGCCATGAATCCGACCCGGCTCTCGAACTGGTCGATCGCGGCAGCGAGGTCAAGCTTTGCATCAGCGGTGAGTGTGCGCAGCTCGGCGATGGCGTCGTCGGGATTGCCTGCGACCGACAGGAAGCGCTTGAGCACGGTGATCGCCTCGCGCGGCAGCGCGCCACCCTTCAGCGTCGATTGCTCGAGGAAGCGGTCGGCGATCTCGGCCGTGGTGCGGCCCCCGACATTGGTGGTGCCGGCGATCGACATCAGGTCCGTGACGAACGCCAGCGCCGCCTTGCGGTCGGAGCCGGCAAGCGCGGCCAGCACGCCCTCATATTCGCTCCGGGTCGCGGTGGTCGCGGCCGCCAGCCGTTCCAGATCCTGCTCCAGGCTGATCTTGCGGTTGAAGTCCTTGACCAGGCGACGGCGCCAGACCGGATAGAGATCGAGCGCGTCGAGCAGCGCGTTGAACAGCGCCACGTCGCCGGTGCGGATCTCGACATCGTTCACGCCGAAGGCGGCGGTCGCTTCCAGGGCCAGCGCCAGCATCTCGGCATCGGCCGCGGCGTGGTCCTGCCGGCCGAACGATTCGATGCCGGCGTGCAAGATCTCGCTGGCGTGGCCGCTGCGGTAGCGGAACACCGGGCCGAGATAGCTGAACCCGGCCGGTTGGCCGGCGCGGTTCGATGCGAGGTAATCGCGCGCCACCGGAATGGTCAGGTCCGGGCGCAGGCAAAGCTCCTCGCCGGACAGATCGGTGGTCAGGTACAGGCTCTTGCGGATGTCCTCGCCGGAGAGGTCCAGGAACGGCTCGGCCGGTTGCAGGATCGCGGGCTCGGCCCTGACATAGCCGGCCTGCGCGAACGACAAGAGCAGCGTATCCGCCCAGGCGGCGGAGCCGGCAGCATTTGAGGTGGCAGTCGCGGTCATCTCGGGGTCCATCGTCCCGGTGGAACCGGGCAAGCAAGGGGAGGGACGGGAATTGGCGCAGCCCTTAGCATGGCCGGTTAGCGGTTTCGACCTCCAAAGGATCAATCGCTTAACGGGCGAGCAATGCCGGGGTCAGGTGGCCTTACCACCCCAATCGCCGAGCACCGCCTGCACCAGCGCCAGGGCTGCCACCGCGGCGGTGTCAGCCCGCATGATCCGGGGCCCTAGGGCCAGCCGCAGGATCCTTGGCTGGCGCAGCAGCAGGGCGCGCTCCTCCTCGGCAAAGCCGCCTTCAGGGCCGATCAGCACGTCGATGCCTCCGGCCCCGCGCGCGCCTTGCAGGCTCTCGACGGGGTTTGCGACCTCAGCCGCCTCGTCGCAGAAGATGAGCAGCCGGTCGGCCGCGCGCTGGCTGAGGAATCGCTCCAGCGCCACGGGCTCGGCAACAGTGGCGAGGCTCAGAATTCCGCACTGCTCGGCCGCCTCGACGACATTGGCTCGCATCCGCTCGGTGTTGACCCGAGACGCCTGGGTGAACCGGGTCAGGACCGGCTGCAGGGTCGCAGCCCCCATCTCGATGGCCTTCTGCACCATGTAGTCCAGCCGGGCATGCTTGAGCGGGGCGAACACGTAGGCGAGGTCGGCCAATCGGTCCTGAGGCCGGATCTGCTGGAGAATGACGAGGCCGTCGGGCCGCTTGCGGCCTTCGATGGCGGCCTGCCACTCGCCGTCACGGCCGTTGAACGCCAGGACCTCGGCGCCGGCGGCAAGCCGCAGCACGTTGCCGAGATAATTGCTCTGGTCGCGGTCGAGTTCGACCCTGGCGTCCTGGGCAAGGGGGGCGTCGACGAACAGGCGGGGGGCGCGAAAATCGTGGGAGGGCATCGTTCAAAGGTCCGATTTGCCGCGTTCTTAACCGAAAGCCGCCATTTCGGGGGTAAATATTGCCAAACCGGTGCGTCCCAGCGCCGCGCTCTTGCCCCATTCCACGGGTTGTTAAGCGCCGGCGGGAATCGTAAAAACGCGTACACGCTGGTTGCGCTTCATTTGGGAAGACGCCGAACCCCGTATGCTCCTGCCGGAGAGACTATTTTGATGATCCGTCGTTTGATGGTTCCGATCACTGCCGCCATGGTCACCATGGGCGCCGCGGGCGCTTATGCGCAAAGCGCGTTCCCGGCGCCGCTGCCGAACCAGGCCCCGACCAGTTCCGCCTTTCCGCCCGTGAACGGCTCGGCGCCCGTCGCCTCCGTCGGGACGGCCCCGCAATCGTCGTTTCCCGTGAACGGTGCTGCGCCGATCGGCGGCGCCGGCGCTTTCAGCGCGGCCCCGCCGACGCAAGGCGGTCCCGGCGAGGACTGCATGAAGGCGTTCATGCCGCTGCGCGAGGAAGCCGAGAAGCGCGGCAAGCTGATCAAGGCTGCCAGCGACCGCCATGCTCCGCCGGACGAGGCCTGTAAGCTGATCGGCAACTTCAGCCAGGCTGAAGTCAAGATGATCAAATACATCGAGGCGCACGCCGCCAAATGCGGAATCCCGGCGCAGATCGGCGAGCAGCTGAAGGCCGGCCACAAGAACACCGAGGCCATGCAGAAGAAGGTCTGCACGGTCGCGCAGCAGATGCAGAACCAGCCGCGCGGTCCGGCGGGCCCGTCGCTGAGCGAGGTGCTGGGCTCGGGCTCGATGCCTGAAGCCAATGCCGGCAAGAAGGGCGGCAGCACCTTCGACACGCTCAACGGCAACGTCCTCACCCGATGAGTGATACATCCGCCCGCGTTGCCGATTCCACCGGCAACTGGGTCGATACGATCGCGCCGCATTGGGCGCGGCCCTACCTGCGATTGTCCCGCTTCGATCGTCCGATCGGGTCGTGGCTGCTGTTGATGCCGTGCTGGTGGTCGGCGGCGCTCGCCGCCGCCATGGCGCATGACGTCCGCCGCCTGCCGCTCACCATCGTGCTGTTCTTCATCGGCGCCTTCGTCATGCGCGGGGCGGGCTGCACCTGGAACGACATCACCGACCGCGACCTCGACGCCAAGGTCGAGCGCACCCGCTCAAGGCCGCTGCCATCGGGGCAGGTGAGCACGAAGCAGGCGCTGGCCTTCATGGTCGCGCAGGCGCTGATCGGCTTGGTGGTGCTGCTGCAATTCAACCGCTTCGCCGTCCTGACCGGCATCGCCTCGCTTTTGATCGTCGCGATCTATCCCTTCATGAAGCGCATCACCTGGTGGCCGCAGATCGTGCTCGGGCTGGCCTTCTCCTGGGGCGCCCTGATGGGATTTGCCGTCACCTTCGGGCGCATCGACGTCACCGCGCTGGTGCTCTATGCCGGCGCGATTTCCTGGGTGATCGGCTATGACACGATCTACGCGCATCAGGATGCCGAGGACGACGCGCTGATCGGCATCAAATCCACCGCGCGCCTGTTCGGCGCGCATACGCATCAGGCGCTGATCCTGTTCTACGGGCTCGCGGTGATGCTGATCGGTGTGGCGCTGGCGTCCGGCGATGCCCGCTGGCCGGCCTGGCTCGGGCTGATCGCCTTCGCCGCGCATCTGGCCTCGCAGATCGTGCGGCTGAGGATCGACGATCCGGAATTGTGCAGGCGCCTGTTCTATTCGAACAAGTATGCGGGGGCGCTGCTGTTTGCGGGATTGTTGGCTGACGCGGTGATGCGGGCGGCGTAGCTGTCGTAGGGTGGGCAAAGGCGCGCTCTTGCGCCGTGCCCACCATCTTTCCAGGATTGCGACAGAAGAGGTGGGCACGCTTGCGCTTTGCCCGCCCTACGGCATCGCGCTCAGTTCCTTGCGATGATCTCGCGTTCGCCCTGGTGAACCGGAAGTTCGCGCGCAATGCCGGCGCGGCGGCGCATCAGGAATTTCGGACGGCGGGCACGGATCGCGTTGCAGCGGCGACGGCGTGCTGCGGGCTTGCGTGCACCTTCGTCGAGTTGCGGTAGCGCGAAGATATCGCTCCAGATCGCCCAGGCTTCTGCGATCTCGTCGGCGTCGGCGCTGACCAGCAGCGGAACGGAGAGCGAGGGATCGCGATGGACGAGGACGAGGATCTGCGCCTCGTCGTTGCCGCGCAGCGCGACGCCGGTGAAGTCGCTGACGCGCACGTTGATCGCCATCTGCATGCCGCGGACGGCACGGCGCAGCACGACGCGCTCGCGATGAAGCTCGATCTGCCTGGTGTATCCGTCGGCGCGCGGGTCGTGCGCATCGAAGCGGACCGGAAGGGAAAGAGGGTCGAGCCGCAGGTTGCGGCTCGACCCGGCGGGAGTGACCCCGCATGTTGCTGTTTGACGCCTCACGGCTTTAGTTCTCCCCGCCGGGATTATGTTCCCGGTCGATGCGAGGACCTTAGCGCGCGCCGTCCCGAAACCGCTTAAAAAGGCTGGTTAACCCCGCGTCACTTGCTGCTCATGATTGACAAGACCTTGGCGCGCATGATTGACGAGACGTTGCGCGCAATCTGCGAATCTGAGCTTTTTGCGGCCGAAAATGCTTGAAGTCCGCGCCAATCGGGCACATCTGTGGGTTCCGGTCCCGAACCCCCCGCCCCAACAGGATTTCGTTCGTGAACTCTTCACCAAGCTCGACGCTTTCGACCACAGCCAATCGCGACCTGTTCGATCAGTCCGCGCTCTCCGATCTTGCGCAGCGGCTGGTCGAGGCGGCCAGACGCGCCGGCGCGGATGCGGCCGATGCGGTCGCGGTGCGTGGCGTCTCGCAAGGCGTTGAGGTGCGTGACGGCCGCGTCGAGGAATCCGAGCGCTCCGAGGGCGACGATGTCGGGCTGCGCGTGCTGGTCGGCCAGCGCCAGGCGGTGGTCTCGACCAACGACGTCAGCGGCGATGCCGTGACCAAGCTCGCCGAACGCGCGGTCGCGATGGCGCGCGTTGCGCCCGACGACAAATATGTCGGCCTCGCCGATCCCGCGCTGCTCGCCCGCGACTTCCCCGATCTCGATCTGCTTGATCCTGATGTGCCCGCGACCGCCGAGCTCGAGCGCCGCGCGCTCGCGGCCGAAGCTGCGGCGCTCGGCGTGAAGGGCGTGACCAAATCCGGCGGCGCCTCGGCCTCCGCCGGCATCGGCGGCATGGTGCTGGTCACCAGCACCGGCTTCCACGGCTCCTATCTGCGCTCCAGCCAGGGCATCTCGGCCACTGCCATCTCCGGCGAGGGCACCGGCATGGAGCGCGACTACGACTTCACCTCGGCGCCGCACGGTGCCGATCTGCTGTCGCCGGAAACCGTCGGCCGTTCTGCCGGCGAGCGCACCGTGGCGCGCTTCAATCCACGCAAGGTCGAGACCTGCAAGGTGCCGGTCGTGTTCGATCCGCGCGTCGCCGGCTCGCTGGTCGGCCATGTCGTCGGCGCCATCAACGGCGCTTCGATCGCGCGCAAGACCAGCTTCCTGAAGGACAAGCTCGGCCAGCAGCTCTTCGCGAAGAACATCCGCATCGTCGACGATCCCCTGCGCAAGCGCGGCCTGCGCTCGCAGACCTTCGATGCCGAGGGCGTCGCGGTGAAGAAGATCGCGCTCGTCGATGAAGGCGTGCTGACGACCTGGCTGCTCGACTGCGCCACTGCGCGCGAGCTCGGCCTCACCACCACCGGCCACGCCCATCGCGGCGTCTCGTCCTCGCCGTCGCCCGGACCGTACAATCTGCATCTCGAAGCCGGCACGCCGACGCCGGCCGAATTGATCGCCGATATCAGCCAAGGTTTCTACGTCACCGACCTGATCGGCTCCGGCGTGAACGGCGTCACCGGCGATTACAGCCGCGGCGCCTCCGGCTTCTGGATCGAGAACGGCGAGATCACCTATCCCGTGAGCGAGGTCACGATCGCCGGCCATCTGTTCGAGATCTTCAAGTCGATGCAGCCGGCGAACAATCTCGAGTTCCGCTACGGCATCAATGCGCCGACGGTGCGCATCGAGGGTTTGACGCTTGGCGGACGCTGACGCGCACTCCCTGGACGAGACCATCCTGACGCGCGATGCGGCACTGCTGAAGGACACGGTGCGGGAAGCCGGCGCGTTGGCGCAGTCGATGTTCGGCACCGAGCTGAAGAAGTGGATCAAGGGCGCGTCCTCGCCGGTTTCGGAAGCCGACATCGCCGTCAACGACCTGCTGGAAGTGCGGCTGCGCGCCGCGAGGCCGGATTACGGCTGGCTGTCGGAGGAGAGCGCCGACGACGAGGCGCGGCTGTCGCGGCGGCTGACCTGGGTCGTCGATCCCATCGACGGCACGCGCAACTATCTCAATGGCCATGACGACTGGTGCGTCAGCGTGGCCCTGGTCGAGCACGGCTCGCCGGTCCTCGCCGCGGTGTTCGCGCCGACGAGCGGCGAATTCTTCTTCGCGGCCCGCGGACAGGGCACGCTGCTCAACGACAAGCCGGTGCGGGCGGCGGGCGGATCCACGCTCGACTTCACCCGCGTCGCCGGGCCGAAGCCACTGGTCGAGCGGCTGAAGCTGTCGCCCGGCGAGATCAAGCTGCATCCGCGAATCGGTTCGCTCGCGCTCCGCCTGTGCCGGGTCGCCCATGGCGCGCTGGATGCGGCTTTTGCGGGGGGCAACAGCCATGACTGGGACCTTGCGGCGGCCGATTTGATCGTGCAGGAAGCGGATGGTAGGATGAGCGACCTCTCCGGAGAATCCATCCTCTATAACCGCCGGGAAGTGGCGCACGGGGTGCTGGTGGCAGCGGGTCGCGATCGTCATGCGGGCATTGTCGCGCATTTTCGAGATCGTCCCTTAGCCTAAAGCGCTTTCGTCGTGCCTGTCGAACACTGCTTTGCCGGGCAGACCGTTAGGAAGAGAACCCATGCCAGATAGTGCCCCGCAACAACTGCTGCATCTCGTCATCGGCGGCGAGCTCGTCGATCTCGAGCACAACACCTTCAAGAACCTCGACGACGTCGAGATCGTCGGCCTCTATCCGAACTATGCGACCGCGCACGCCGCCTGGCGGGCCAAGGCGCAGAGCACGGTCGACAATGCGCAGATGCGCTATTTCATCGTCCATCTCCACCGGCTGCTCGACCCGAATCAAGAACCGGCGCGTTGAAGAAACTGCTTCGCAATACGCTGCGAAGCAGCTGGTTTCAGCGTGCCGTCGGGATCCTGGCGGCCGAATATCTGCGCTTGGTCTGGCGGACCAACAAGTTCACGTTCGATCCGTCCGACGTCTACGAGCGTGTCGAGCCGCAGATTCCCGCGATCTTCGCCTTCTGGCATGGCCAGCATTTCCTCACCCCCTTCATCAGGAACAAGGACTGGTACAAGGCCAGGGTCCTGATCTCGCGCCACCGCGACGGCGAGTTCAATGCGATTGCCGCCGAGCGGCTCGGCATCGGCACCATCCGCGGTTCCGGCGACCATGGCGGGGCCTTCCACCGCAAGGGCGGCGTCGGCGCCTTCAAGGAAATGGTGCGGACGCTTCAGGACGGTTGTAATGTCGCACTGACCGCCGATGTCCCCAAGCGCTCGCGCGTGGCCGGGCTCGGCATCATCATGCTGGCACGGGAATCGGGGCGGCCGATCATGCCTTTCGCAATGGCGACCAGCCGCTTCATCCGGCTCAAGAACTGGGACCGCACCACCATCAATTTGCCATTCGGGCGGGGCGCATTGGTAGGCATCAAGGAGATTCACGTTCCTCCGGACGCCGACGCGGCCACCATGGAGGCGCTGCGGCTGGAGCTGGAGGAGACCTTGAACGAAGCGACCCGTCGCGCCTATGCGCAGCTCGGCCGCCCGGGACCTCAAGATGTCTAACTCGCTGCCTATGACGCTGCGGATGTATCAACGCCTGGCGAGTGGCCTGGTGCCGCTGGCCCCTGCGCTGATCAAGCGCCGGCTGAAGCAGGGCAAGGAGGATCCGGCGCGCGTCGGCGAACGACGGGGCCTGTCCCGGGACGTACGGCCGCATGGCCCGCTGGTCTGGATCCACGGCGCCAGCGTCGGCGAGGTCTTGGCCGCGGCGGCGCTGATCGAGCGGTTGCGCGATCTCAATCTGCGCATCCTGCTCACCTCCGGCACCGTCACCTCGGCTGCCGTGGTGGCAAAGCGCTTTCCGCCCGACGTCATCCACCAATACGTGCCGTATGATTCCCCGCGCTACGTCGCGCGCTTCCTCGACCATTGGAAGCCGTCGCTGGCGCTGTTCATCGAATCCGATCTGTGGCCGAACCTGATCCTGGCCGGCGCGGCGCGGCGGGTGCCGATGGTGCTGATCAACGGGCGGATGTCGCCGCGCTCCTTCCCGCGCTGGCGGCGCTTGTACGGCACCATCTCGGCGCTGCTGTCGCGCTTCGACATCTGCCTCGCGCAGTCGAAGCTGGATGCCGAGCGCTTCTCCGCGCTCGGTGGCCGCGATGTCCTCATCACAGGCAATCTCAAGCTCGACGTGCCGGCGCCGCCGGCCGATCCCGCCAAGCTCGAGCGGCTGATGGCGATGACGCGCGGGCGCCCCATCATCGTGGCGGCCTCCACCCATCCGGGCGAGGACGAGATGCTGATCACGGCGCATCGCAGCCTCGCCGGTTTCTTCCCGCAGCTCCTGACCGTGATCGTGCCGCGCCATCCGGATCGCGGCGCCTCGATCGCAGGCCTGATCACGGCGTCGGGCCTGAAGCCGGCCCTGCGCTCGCGCGAGGAGCTGCCGACGGCCGCGACCGACGTCTATGTCGCCGACACCATGGGCGAGCTCGGCCTGTTCTATCGCCTCTCGGGAATCGTGTTCATGGGCGGGTCGCTGATCCACCATGGCGGGCAGAATCCGATCGAGGCGATCAAGCTCGGTGCCGCCATCGTCCATGGTCCGCACGTCTTCAACTTCGCCGACGTCTACGAGGCGCTCGACGGGCGCGGCGGGGCGCGGCAGGCCGAGACGCAGGAGGTGCTGGTCAAGCAGCTCGGCCAGCTGCTGGCCGATCCGGCCGTGCGCGACAAGATTCAGCGCGCAGGCTCTGGCGTCGTCGAGCAGCTCGGCGGCGCGCTCGATCGCACGATGATTGCGCTCGAACCGTATCTGATGCAGTTGCGGATCGAGATGGGAGCCGCCAATGCGTGAGCCGGCCTTCTGGTACCGGCCACGTTCCTTCAAATCGCACGCGTTACGGCCGTTGGGTGCGCTCTACGGCGCGATCACCGAGCGGCGCATGGCGCGCAAAGGCGTAGACGCCGGCATCCCCGTGATCTGCGTCGGCAACTACCTTGTCGGCGGCGCCGGCAAGACCCCGACCGTGCTGTCGCTCACCAGGTTCTTGCGCGAGCTCGGCGAGACGCCGGTGGTGCTCAGCCGCGGCTACGGCGGACGCCTGAAGGGTCCGGTGATGGTCGACCGCGCGCGTCACACCGCTTCCGATGTCGGCGACGAGCCGCTGATGATGGCGCGCGAGGTCCCGGTCGCGGTCGCGCGCGACCGCCTCGACGGCGTCGCGCTGGCGAAGTCGCAAGGCGCCACCGTGATCCTGATGGACGACGGCTTCCAGAATCCGCAACTGTTCAAGGATACGTCCCTGATCGTGATCGACAGCGAGCGGGGCCTCGGCAACGGCAAGGTGTTTCCCGCCGGTCCCCTGCGCGCGCCGCTGAAGGCGCAGCTCGCGCGCACCGACGCGCTGGTTCTGATCGGCGACGGACGTGCCGCGAACGATGTCGCGGCCGAGCTTGCCAAGCGCGACAAGCCGGAGCTGCGCGCGCGGCTGAAGCCGAATGCCACCTCGCTCGCGCAGCTCCTCGGCAAGCGGGTCTTTGCCTTCGCCGGCATCGGCGATCCCGGGCGCTTCTTCCGCACGCTTCGCGCCAGCGGCATCGAGGTCGTGCGCACGCGTGCCTTTGCCGACCATCACATGTTCTCGCACAACGAGATCGCCGCGCTCGTGGCAGAAGCGCAGCGCGAGCAGCTCACGCTGGTGACGACGGAAAAGGACCTTGCGCGCCTGCGCGGCCGCGCGGATGTGCCTGATGACATCGTGCCGTTCGCCGTCCAGCTCGAATTCGACGACCCGGCCGCGCTTCGGCAACTGATCGGCGACCATCTCTACAAGGCGCGCGAGCGCAGGTTCAGCCGGCGATGATGTCGTAGGGTGGGCAAAGCGCAGCGTTCCCACCATCCCTTTTCGAATTCGCGGTGATGTGGTCGGCATCCTTACGGTTTGTCCACCCCGCCATTCAGGCGACATTCATCGCAAGATCTCTATCGATCTCAACCGATCAGGAGAATTCGATGAACCTGCCGTCCGCCGCCGTCGCCGCCAGCCTCGTGTGTCTGATTGTCGCGCCGGTGCTTGCACAAACGACGCCGTCGGCTGCTCCCACCACGGTCCCGGTTCCCGCGACCAAGCGCGTGACGTGTCTCGCCACGACGGCTAGCCTTAATGGACAGGACAAGCGCGACCAGCTGCAGCTCTGCATGGCGCAGGCGCGGGTCGACTGCCTGAAGCAGGCGATCGATCAGAAGGTGGTCGGCGAAGCCCGGAAGGGTTTTATCAAGACGTGCGTGGGCCGCGATGGTCCCGAGCCGCAATAGCCGGGCGATGCCACAAGCTCGGTCTCGTAGGGTGGGCAAAGCGCCTTGTCCGCCGAAGCTCGGAGAGCGAAGGCGGAAGCGTGCCCACCTTGTTCGTCGCGATCGTGGAAGGATGGTGGGCACGGCGCTACGCGCCTTCGCCCACCCTGCAAGATCACGACTGCTTCAGCGCGTCCGGGTAATGCCGCTGGAGCACCGCGGTGGGCGTGGCATAGGCCTCTTGCAGGTCCACGCTCCAGTATTTCAATTCGTCGAGCGGGATCCGCGTATCGGTGATCGCGCAGCGCACATAGGTCCCCGGCGAGATCACGCGGAAATCGCCATCGAGATATTGCACCTGCGCTTCGCCATGGCCCGAGGGGCCGAACTTGTTCAGCACGGTCGAAAGTCTCCGTGGAAGGCCTCTCCGTGGAAAACCCTGGAGGGCACGATGTGTCGGGCTGGATGTAGCATAGATAGGGTGGCTTGTCCGCCCGGTAAACCCACCGGTTTGTGATGTTTTGCCGCCGTTCCCGCGTGATAGTGCTTGGGCGAAGGATCTTGACGCAGAGACCGATGCGCCTTCGACTGACCGCGCTGTTCCTGATGCTCCTGATGTCGGCCGCGCGCGCCGTGCCGGTGCCGCAGCAGGTCGAGATTCCGCTGGCATCCAGCGTCCTGCATGCGCAGCTCTACAAGCCCGAGGGCGAGGGGCCGTTTCCGGTCGTGATCGCGCTGCATGGCTGCGACGGGCTCAGTGGTCATTCCGATTCCGTCCTGCCGCGCTATCGCGACTGGGCCGAGCGCCTGCTCAAGGCCGGCCATGCCGTGCTGCTGCCTGACAGCTACGGCTCGCGCGAGCTCGGGCCGCAATGCCGCGTCAAGGAGACGCACGTCAAGGCGCGGCGCGAGCGCGTCGCCGACATCGCGGCGTCGCGCGCCTGGCTGATGAAGCAGACTTGGGTGGCGCGCAGCCGCGTCAGCCTGATGGGCTGGGCGAATGGCGCGAGCGCGCTGCTCTGGGCCGTGCGTCCGCAGAGCGCGGCGCGCGATGCCACCCCCGACTTTCGCGCCGCGATCGCGTTCTATCCGGACTGCCGGATTTCCGCCGGGCTCGGCTGGAGCACGCGGGTGCCGACCCTGGTGCTGATCGGCGCCAATGACGACGTGTCGTCGCCGCCGGCCTGCCGCCAGATGGTGGACGGCGCCCACGGCCGCAGTGCGCTCGCGCGCATCGTGGTCTATCCCGGCGCCTATCACGATTTCGACCGCGCCAACACGCCGCTGCATGCACTCGCCGGCAGTACCGATGCCGCCGCGCCCGACCGCGGCCATCTGGGCACGGATGCGCAGGCGCGTGCGGAATCGCAGAAGGAAGTCGCGGAGTGGCTGAGGCGGTAGTGGTAGTGTCGTAGCCCGGATGAGCGCAGCGACATCCGGGGTCGTGCCGCAACTTCGACCTTCCCGGATTACGCTGCGCTCCATCCGGGCTACGAATCTCCAAGCGGGGCCGCCCGAGGAACAACGTCAGGCGGACAGCCCCGCATCGACCACCGCCCTGCACGGACCATGATGGCCGACCGGGAATCTACGGATCGCGCGCGGCGCCGGTTTCAACACGTGGCAACGCCATCATTCGACCATGATGTCGATTAAACGCATCCTCCATGCGCAATCGCATCGTCCTGTTCGCCTCCGCACTGATCGTCTTCACCGTCGCGATCTTCCTGTTCGAAGCCCGCGCCGGCGCGCCACAGCTCGCGCCGGAACATTGCGGCTTCTGGACCACGATCGACGCGGGACTGTCCTGCCGGTAGGCGTGACGGTGTCGTAGCCCGGATGAGCGAAGCGATATCCGGGGCGACTGCTCCCGCATGTCGCTGCGCATATGCGGGCGTCTCGCCGTCGCCACACCGTCATTGCGAGCGTAGCGAAGCAATCCAGAATCTTTCCGCGGAGGGACTCTGGATTGCTTCGCTGCGCTCGCAATGACGAGATTGGAGCTGCCTGCACCACACCCTTGCTGTCATCGCCCGAGAGGCTGCGGCGTACTGGATTCCCCGCTTTCGCGGGGAATGACACTGAGGGAGGCGCGCGACCCTCGCGCCTCAGAACAGACTGCCCTGATCCACCGGCTTGGTCGCGCGCTTCGGCGCGGGTTTTGCGTCCTGCGTGGCCGGCTTTGCTGGCGATGGCGTGCGCTTCGCCGCAGGCGCCGGGCGGTCCGCATCCGCCGTCGCGCCCACACGGCCATCGGCGAACTCGATCTCGAGCCGCGCATTCGGCCCGACGCTGTCCGCTGCATGCAGGGGATGGCCGGCCTCATCCCGCACCAGCGCAAAGCCGCGCGCGAGCACGCTGCGATAGGACAGTGCGGAGAGCAGCTTGCCGCTGTTCTCGACGCGGGCATCCAGCCGTTGCAGCAGCGTGACGAGCGCGCGGCTGGCGCGCTCGGCCAGCCGATGCGTGCGCTCGCGCTGGCGCGCGATCGCGTTGCGCTGCGCCTGCGCGTTGGAGAGCTTGGAGGCACGCAGGCGCACCTCCAGTCCGGCGAAGCGGTCGCGCCGCTGCCGCAGCAGCGATCGTGCGGACAGGCCAAGCCGCTCGCCGCACACGGTCAGGCGATGATCGGCCTGCGCGATCTGGCCGTGCAGCACCCGCAGCGTCAGCTTGGCGCTGGCGGCGGTGAACCGCCGGAAATGCGCATGCGTGTTGGCCTTGAGGCAGCGGGGCAGGGATGCGCCCGCTGAATCCAGCCGTTGCCGCGGGATCGCCAGGAGATCGCCGGCCGCCGGCAGCGCGCGCGCGGCGGCGCGCAGCTCGCTGCGGCGGCTCTCCTGCGCGCGCTGCCAATAGGCGCGGGTGCGGCGACCGAGATCGCCGACCTCGACGAACAATTCGCTGCGCACCGGCACCGCCATTTCGGCCGCCGCCGTCGGCGTCGGTGCGCGCTTGTCGGCGACGAAATCGATCAGCGTGATGTCGGTCTCGTGCCCCACCGCCGAGATCAGCGGGATCATGCTCTCGGCTGCTGCCCGCACCACGATCTCCTCGTTGAACGACCAGAGATCCTCCAGCGAGCCGCCGCCGCGCGCGACGATCAGCACGTCGGGCCGCGGAATCTTGCCGCCCTCAGGCAGCGCATTGAAGCCGCGGATCGCGGCCGCGACCTGCTCGGCCGAGCCTTCGCCCTGCACCTTGACCGGCCACACCAGCACGCGGCGGGGAAAGCGGTCTTCGAGCCGATGCAGGATGTCGCGGATGACGGCGCCGGTCGGCGAGGTCACGACACCGATCACCTCCGGCAGCCACGGCAGCAGCTGCTTGCGCGCCTCGTCGAACAGGCCCTCGGCGGCAAGCTTCTTCTTGCGCTCCTCCATCAGCGCCATCAGCGCGCCGATGCCGGCCGGCTCCAGCGCCTCGATCACGATCTGGTACTTCGAGGAGCCCGGATAGGTCGTGAGCTTGCCGGTGGCGATGACCTCAAGCCCTTCCTGGGGCTTGAAGCGCATGCGGCCGTGCACGCCCTTCCAGATCACCGCCTCGATCTTGGCGCTCTCGTCCTTGAGCGCGAAATAGCAATGGCCGGACGAGTGCGGCCCGCGAAAGCCGGAAATCTCGCCGCGGACCCGGACATGGCCAAAGGCGTCCTCGACGGTCCGTTTCAGGGACAGCGAGAGCTCGGAGACGGTGAATTCGGGTGCGTTGAGCAGTTGTTCCGCAGGCGGCATCGGCAAACGATTCGGCATTTGGGGGTCGAACCCGACGTTAAGGATTTTCGCAGCGCGGCGCCAATCCGAGGATTGATCGGGAGAGTACTCTGAATTATAGAGTACTCTATTGATTGATGCGTTCGAGAGACGGGTTATGGCGATGCGGTTGCTGCGAGGCGTTCTGAACCTGTTGAAATGGGGGCTGTGCGCGGTCGGCGCCGTGGCGCTGCTGCTCACCGCCATGATCGCGACGCCGCTGGAGCGGCCCGCGGAGATGCGCTCGGTCTCGGACTCCGCCAAAGGCATCGACTGGTCCACATTGCCAGCCCTGGAACGCTTTCAGGCCCGCGACGGTACCTGGCTCGGCTTCCGGCACTACGCGCCGAAAGGGACGGTGACCGACCGCGGCGCCATCTTCATCCATGGCTCCTCGGCCTCCTCCGCTACGGTCAATCACGCGCTGACCCACGCGATCGCCGCGCGCGGCGTCGAAACCTGGGCGCTCGACATGCGCGGCCACGGCGCCTCCGGCACGCGCGGCGACATCGGCTATGTCGGCCAGCTCGAGGACGACCTTGTCGACTTCGTCGCCCATGTGCGCAAGAGCGCGCCTGATCTGCCGCTGACCCTGATCGGCCATTCCGCCGGCGCCGGCTTCTCGCTGCGGGTCGCCGCGACGCCGATCATGCAGGACATGTTCGTCCGCACCGTGCTGATCGCGCCCTATCTCGGCTACGACGCGCCGACCAACAAGCCGCATTCCGGCGGCTGGGCCAGTGCCGACGTTCCGCGCTTGTTCGGGCTTGCGGCGCTGCGCAAGCTTGGCATCGACTGCTGTTCGCAGCTTCCCGTGCTCGCCTTCGCCGTGCCGCCCAATTCGGAGCGGATCCTGGTGCCGACCTATTCAGACCGCCTGATGCGCAATTTTGCCACACGCGGCTATCGCCTCGACCTGCCGGCGGTGACGCATCCGCTCACCATCTTCGGCGGCGCCGACGACGAGATGATGATCTCCGACAAATATGCCGAGGCCGTGCAGGCCATCAAGCCATCCATCGACGTCAAGGTGATCGAGGGCATCAACCATATGGGCATGGTCACCAATCCGAAGGCGGTCTCGGCGATCGCGGAGGACGTGGCGACGCGTGGGAGCGGTCAGTCATGACGAACCTTGCCGGCACCGTCCATGGCACGCTCGCGGCACTGAGCATCCTGCTCGGATTACTGCAATTCGTCTGGCCGAAGCGCGGTTCGGGACACCGGGCGAGAGGCTATGCCTATGTCTACGGCATGATCCTGGCTGACGCCGCAGCGCTCACGATCTACCGCTTCACGGGGCACTTCAACATCCTGCATGTCGGCGCGATGCTGAACTTCGTCTGGATCGTGCTCGCCATGATCCCGGTGCTGCGCAGTCCACGGCGGCCGGGATGGCATATCCGGCACTATTATTTCATCGGATGGTCCTATATCAGCCTGATGTCCGCAGGCCTGACGCAGCTCGCGACGCGCGTCGTTCCAGTTCACTCGAAGCAGGATGTATGGATGGTGATCGCGGCCGCCTCGCTCGTGACCGTCACGGCGGGTTATGTCCTGATCCAGCGCTATCGGCCCGACCGAACGGTGCCCATCGTCCATGAAGGAGCGCCATCGTGATCGACAGCAAGCAAGCTTCGGACGCGATGGCCGACATCGAGGATACCGTCCGTCGCGTGCGGCAGTCGCAGATCTACCAGGTCTCCAGCCTCGCCCTGCTGATGTGGGGCGTGCTGGCGTTCGTCGGCAACATCGCGGGGTGGTTCTGGCCGCGCTACGGTCTCTATTTCTGGTTCGCGGTATACGCGGTGTCGGCGATAGGTTTCATTGCGCTCAGCGCCTACCATCGTTCGAAAAGCCGCATTCGCGTGTTCGACGGCCGCTACATGCTGACGTTTGCGCTGATCGCCGCCTTTGGAATCTTCTGCTGCTATTTCGGTCACTTCACGCCGCGCCAGCAAACCGTGTTCTGGCCGATCTACATCATGCTGTTCTACATGATGGCTGGGGTGTGGTTCGGCACCGCTTTCCTGGTGATCGGCGCCACCATCATCGCGCTGACGCTGATCGGATATGCCTACGTCCCCGGGATATCGCTGCTGCTGTGGATGGCGGTCGTCAACGGCGGCGGGCTGATCGTCGGTGGCCTCTGGATGCGGCGGAGCTAGAATTGGCCGAGCTCGACGACATCATCCACCAGCCGCTGCGGCTGAAGATCATGGCGGCGCTGAATGCGCTGCCTGCGGAGGTCGGCCTGGAATTCGCCCGGCTGAAGAAGCTGACCGGTGCCACCGACGGCAATCTCGGGGCCCATATCGAGACCTTGGCCAAGGCCGGCTACGTCTCGGTGGATAAAGCGTTCGTCGGCAAGAAGCCGCAGACCACGGTCACGGCGACCGCCGCTGGCCGCGGCGCCTTCACGCGGCATGTCGCGACCTTGCAGGAGATCATTGCGGGGAAGCAGGTTTAGCTGTGCGGTTATTCTGGGGCGTTCCCCTCTCCGCCGTCATTCCGGGGCGCGCCCCTCTTGGGCGCGAGCCCGGAATCCATACTCACGATGGTGGTTATGGATTCCGGCTCGCGGCTTCGCCGCGCCCCGGAATGACGGGGGTGATTGGCTTAGCCCCCTTGAGGCTCGCCGCGATTCGTGCGACCTCCGCCCCCAGCAAACCCCTTATTCTGAGCCTTCGATGCACATTCTCCTGCTCGGTTCCGGCGGCCGCGAACATGCCCTGGCGTGGAAGATCGCGGCCTCCCCACTGGTGACCAAATTCTGGTGCGCGCCCGGCAATGCCGGCATTGCGCGGGAGGCGGAATGCGTGCCGCTCGACGTCGCCGACCACGCGGCGGTGATCGACTTCTGCATGACCAATGCGGTCGCGCTCGTGGTCGTCGGGCCGGAGACGCCGCTGGCGGCCGGCATCGTCGACGATCTCACCGCCGCCGGCATCAAGGCGTTCGGGCCGAGCAAGGTGGCTGCGCAGCTCGAGAGCTCCAAGGGATTTACCAAGGCGCTCTGCACCGAATTCGGCATTCCGACCGGCGCCTACAAGCGTTTCACTAACGCCGCCGATGCGCGCGCCTATGTCCAGAGCCAGGGCGCGCCGATCGTGGTCAAGGCCGACGGCCTCGCCGCCGGCAAGGGCGTGGTCGTCGCCAAGACCGTCGGCGAGGCCGAGGACGCCATCGCCATGATGTTCGAGGGCGCCTTTGGCGAGGCCGGCGCTGAGGTCGTGATCGAGGAGTTTCTGCCCGGCCGCGAGATCAGCTTCTTCGCGCTGTGCGACGGCGAGACCGCGATCCCGCTGGCCTCCGCGCAGGACCACAAGCGCGTGTTCGATCACGACGTCGGCCCGAACACCGGCGGCATGGGCGCCTATTCGCCGACGCCGCTGGTCACGCCTGCGATCCATGACGCGATCATGGCGAAGATCATCCTGCCGACGGTGGCCGGCATGAAGCAGCGCGGCACGCCGTTCCGCGGCATCCTCTATGCCGGCATCATGCTGACCACGCAGGGCCCGAAACTGTTCGAGTTCAACGTCCGCTTCGGCGATCCCGAGTGCCAGGTGCTGATGCTGCGCATGATGTCGGACATCGTGCCGGCCTTCCTCGCTGCCTGCGACGGGGAGTTGAAGCATTTCGATCTGCGCTGGCATCCGGACTCCGCGCTCACGGTGGTGATGGCGGCGAAGGGCTATCCCGGCGACTACCAGAAGGGCACGCGTATCGACGGGCTCGCTGACGCGGCGAAGGTGGAGACCGTCGAGATCTTCCATGCCGGCACGGTCGAGAAGGATGGCGCCATCCTCGCCAATGGCGGCCGCGTGCTCAATGTCTGCGCGCTCGGCAAGACCGTGACGGAAGCGCAAGGCCGTGCCTATCAGGCCATCGACCGCATCAACTGGCCGGAAGGCTTCTGCCGCCGTGACATCGGCTGGCAGGCGGTGGAAGCGGAGAAGGCCAAGAATTAACACGGACTGGCTCGCGATCCCGGACGGCGCGTAAAAGCGCGCCAATCCGAAATCTCGAGGTTTGGTGTCACCGCGCCGCCACATCGACATTCCAGAATGTGCAATCGGCTGTTGGGGTTAGTGGCCCCGCCGATAATACCGCTACTGTGCATGGGGTTGTTTTCGACTTTTTTGTCGGAGCGGTCCCGGGACTGACCAGATAAGGATGCAGAAGATGTCCGATCTCGCCGACCTCTATCCGGGCTTTGCCTCCGAATGGATCGATACCTCCTTCGGCCGCATCTTCGCCCGCGTCGGCGGCAGCGGGCCGCCGCTCTTGCTCCTGCACGGCTTCTCCGAGACGCATGTGATGTGGCACCGCGTGGCGCCGCAGCTTGCCGACGCCTTCACGCTGATCATCGCCGACCTGCCGGGCTATGGCTGGTCGGACATGCCGCGGACCGATGCGCTGCACATGCCCTACAGCAAGCGCGCGATGGCCAAGGCCATGGTGGAGGCGATGGAGCGCCTCGGCCATGTGCACTTCGCGCTGGCCGGCCACGACCGTGGCGGCCGCGTCTCCTACCGCCTCGCGCTCGACCATCCCGGCCGGCTGTCGAAGCTCGCGGTGCTCGATATCCTGCCGACCTATAATTACTGGGAGCGGATGAACCGCGCGTACGCGCTGAAGATCTATCACTGGACCTTCCTGGCGCAGCCCTATCCGCTGCCGGAGACGCTGATCTCGGCCAATGGCGAGTTCTTCCTGCGCTTCAAGATGGCGAGCCAGACCGGGTCGAAGACGCTCGATGCCATCGATGCGCGCGCGCTCGAGCACTACATCGCCCCGTTCCGCGATCCCGCCCGGGTGCATGCGATGTGCGAGGACTATCGCGCCGGCGCCTATTTCGACTACGACCTCGACAAGGCCGATTTCGAGGCCGGCAAGAAGATCACCATTCCGATGCTGGCGCTGTGGGGCAATGCCGGCGTGGCCCAGGCCGCCGCCACTCCGCTCGACACCTGGAAGCAATGGGCCACGAACGTGGACGGCATGCCGGTGGATTCGGGGCACTTTCTCACCGAGGAGAACCCGGACGACACCGCGAGGGCGCTGCGCGAGTTCTTCCTCGCGGATTAGCGTCGCTCCCGAAAGAACTCCCGCAGCAGCCGCGCCGCCTCGCTTTCGCCGACCCCGGAATAGACGTCCGGCGCATGGTGGCAGGTTGGGGAAGCAAAGAACCGCACGCCGGACTCGACGGCGCCGCCCTTGGGATCGGCCGCGCCGTAATAGAGCCGCCTGACCCTTGCAAAGGAGATCGCGCCCGCACACATGGTGCAGGGCTCCAGCGTCACGTAGAGGTCGCAGTCCACGAGACGCTCGCTGCCGATCTTCGCGGCGGCCTCGCGCAGCGCGATGATCTCGGCATGGGCGGTCGGGTCATGGTCGGTCAGCGTCCGGTTGGCGGCGGTGGCGACGACCTCGCAATTGCGGACCACCACGCATCCGATCGGAACTTCGCCCGATTTTCCGGCATTTTCGGCCGCCTTGAGCGCCAAATCCATGAAAGAAGGGGCTTTCATGCCTCGTATCATCGTCAGAAACCTGCTACTAGCTCCGCCTTCAGCAAGAGTGGATACCGATTTTGCCTGAGCATGCGGCTCGGAACGAGCGCGCACAATGCTTTCCGGCTACCCCCTGAGTGAGATTATTCATGCCTCGCGACAGCGACAAAGACAACGAGTCCCGCGGCCGGCGAGGCCCGGCCAAGGGATCATCAAAGGGCCGCAGCGGCAAGCCGCGCGGCCCCGAGAAGAAATTCGCCAAGCGCGGCTTCGCCGGCAAGGGTGATCGCGACGAGCGCCCGTCCCGCGGCGACCGCGAGGGCCGCCCGTTCCGTCGCCGCGAAGAGGGCGATGCCCCGCGCCGCGACTTTAGCGACCGTCCGCGCTTCAAGCGCGACGACCGCGGCGAGGGGCGTGGCGAGCGCAGCTTCAAGCCCCGTGGCGACCGTCCGTTCTCCGAGCGCGGATCGCGCGACGGCGAGAAGCGATCGTTCAAGCCGCGCGGCGATCGCCCTTCCTATGGGCGTGACGACCGTCCGCCACGCAGCCGGGATCGCGACGAGTCCCGCCCCGCCGGCCGGTCCAGCGAGAGGAAGTTCGGCGACAAGCGTCCGTATTCGCCGCGTGGCGATCGTCCGGACCGCAAGTTCGAAGGTGAGCGGAAGTTTTCGCGGGGCGGAGATCGTGGCGAGCGCGGCGATTCCAAGCCGTGGCAGAAGCGCGACGCCGGTCCGCGTGGCGACCGTCCTCGCAAGAACTTTGGCAAGTCGTTCGACAAGGATTTCGGCGGCCGCGACCGCGGCGAGGAAAAGCCCTGGCGTCAGCGCGACGACCGTCGCGAGGGTGGCCGTGGCGAGGACCGTCCGCGCTTCCCGCGGCGCCGCGACGAGGGCGGTGAGGATCGTCCGCGTTTCAACCGTTCGCGCGAAGAGCGTTCCGGTGACGATCGTCCGCGCTTCAGCCGTTCGCGCGAAGGGCGGCCGGAAGGCCGCATGGACTGGCAGGAGCATCCGCGCAGCGAAGGCCGTTTCCGTGATCGTCCGCGCCGCGACAACGAGGACGACAGCAGGATCTTCGAGAAACGCCCCGCCTTCGGCGGCCGCGGCGCCTATCGCGAGCGCGACAGGGATTTCGAGGGCCGTCCGCGCCGCGACGAGGCGCCGAAGCCGAAGAAGGCCGGCGAGCGCATCGCGAAAGTGCTGGCACGGGCGGGGCTCGCTTCGCGTCGCGACGCCGAGGAGATGGTCACGCAGGGCCGCGTCACCGTCAACGGCCGGGTGATCAACTCGCCGGCGCTCGACGTCACGCAGAACGACGTCGTTGCCGTCGACGGCAAGCCATTGCCGCCGCGCGAACGCACGCGGCTGTTCCTCTATCACAAGCCGCGCGGGCTGATGACGACGCATGACGACCCAGAGGGACGTCCGACCGTGTTCGACAATCTGCCCGAAGGCCTGCCGCGGCTGATCAGCGTCGGCCGGCTCGACTTCAACACCGAAGGCCTGTTGCTGCTCACCAATGATGGCGGGCTCGCGCGCACGCTTGAGCTGCCCGACACCGGCTGGCTGCGCCGCTACCGCGTCCGCGCCCATGGCGACGTCACCCAGGCCCAGCTCGACGAGCTCAAGGCCGGCATCGAGGTCGAGGGCGTCAAATACGGTCCGATCGAGGCGACGCTCGAGCGCGACCAGGGCGCCAATGTCTGGCTCGTGTTCGCGATCCGCGAGGGCAAGAACCGCGAGGTGCGCAATGTCTGCGCCCATCTCGGGCTCGAGGTGAACCGGCTGATCCGCGTCTCCTACGGCCCGTTCCAGCTCGGTGAGATTCCCGAAGGCCAGGTCGACGAGATCAAGTCGCGCGTGCTGCGCGAGCAGCTCGGCGACAAGGTGATCGAGAAGTCCGGCGCCGAGTTCGACGTGCCCGCGAAATCCACCTCGCACGACGAGGCGCCGAAGAAGCCGATGAAGCGCGCCGTGATCAACGATCGCAAGGGCCGCCGCGTCGTGGTGCAGCGGACCGGCAGCGAGGAAGCGCGCGAGCGCAACGAGATGGAAGCGAGCGGTTATGGACCGCCGCGCCGTCCCAAGCGCGGCTATCACGGCAAGCGCGATCTGACGCCGCGGGAGGACTGAACTTGCGCGTCGTCGGCGGCAGGTTGAAGGGGCGCAATCTCGCCTCACCGTCCTCGCGCGACATCCGTCCGACGGCGGACCGCCTGCGCGAGTCCGTGTTCAACATCCTCGTGCACGCCTATGACGATCCGATTGAGGACGCGCGCGTGCTCGATCTCTTCGCCGGCACCGGCGCGCTCGGCATCGAGGCGTCGTCACGTGGCGCGAAGTTCACGCTGTTCGTCGACAACGGCGCGGAAGCGCGGGCATTGCTTCGCAACAATGTCGAGGCGCTCGGCCTCGGCGGGGTGACCAAGGTCTATCGCCGCGACGCGACTGATCTCGGCCCCGCGCATCCGGTCGAGCCGTTCTCACTGGTGTTCCTCGATCCGCCCTATGGCAAGGGCTTTGCGGAAAAGGCGCTGGCGAGCTTGCGTGACGGCGGCTGGCTCACGCCGGGCGCGCTGCTGGTGGTGGAGGAGGCGAAGGCCGCGCAGTTCGTGACGCCCGAAGGTTATGAGGAATTGGAGCGGCGCGCTTATGACGATACGGAGTTCGTGTTCTTGAAGACGTCGTAGGTTACGGCTACCGCCGCCCGAACAGCTTCTCCACATCCGACAGCTTCAGCTCGACATAGGTCGGCCGCCCGTGATTGCACTGGCCGGAGTTCGGCGTCTCCTCCATCTCGCGGAGCAGGGCGTTCATCTCTTCCGGCCGCAGCCGGCGGCCGGCGCGCACCGAACCGTGGCAGGCCATGGTGGCGGCGACGTGCATCAGCCGACGTTCGAGAGGAAGCGCCTCGTCCCACTCGGCCATGTGCTCGGACAGATCGCGGAGCAGCCCGCCCGCATTGGTCTTGCCGAGCAGCGACGGCGTCTCGCGCACCGCGACCGCGCCGGGGCCGAACGATTCGATCGCGAGGCCGAACGACGCCAGCTCCTCGCTGCGCTCCAGCAGGCGCTCCACTGTCGCCTCGTCCATCTCCACGATCTCGGGGATCAGCAGGATCTGCCGCTGCACGCCGTTCGTCGCCAGCGAGGCCTTCAGCCGTTCGTAGACGATGCGTTCATGCGCGGCGTGCTGGTCGACGATAATCAGGCCGTCGCGGGTCTGCGAGACGATGTAGGTCTCGTGGATCTGCGTGCGCGCGGCGCCGAGCGGACGGTCGACGAGATCGCCGGCGGGCTGCGCATCGAACCGTACGTCTGCGCTGGGCGCACCGACGTCGAACGCAGCCTGTGCGCGCTCGGCGAAGGCGGGCGCTGCAGCGCCGTCGAATGCCGGCATCGGCGCGACCGGGGCGGCCGGCGACGCCCGCCAGTCCCAGCTTGCGGGGCGCGGCGTGAAGGCGGGCCGGAACGCGGACAACGCGCTCTCACCGCTGTTCGCCGCCGTGCGCCGGCCCTCGCGTGCGAGCCCTTCCTTCAAGCCGTGCACGATCAGCGCGCGCACCAGGCCCGCGTTGCGGAAGCGCACCTCGGTCTTGGCCGGATGCACATTGGCGTCGACCTCGCGTGGGTCGAGCGTGACGAACAGTGCCAGCACCGGATGGCGGTCGCGCGGCAGATAGTCGGAATAGGCCGCGCGCACCGCGCCGAGGATCAGCTTGTCGCGCACCGGACGGCCGTTGACGAAGAGATATTGCCCGAGTGCGTTGGCCTTGGTCAGCGCGGGGGCCGCGGCATAGCCCGCGACGACGACGCCTTCGCGCTCGGCGTGGACCTCGATGGCGTGGCTGCGAAACTCCGCGCCCAGGATATCGCCGAGCCGCGTCAGCCGTCCGGCAGCGCCGGGCAGCGCCGCGGCCCAGGTCACCGGCGCGCGCTCCTCGCCCGCGAGCGTGAAAGCGATATCGGGCCGCGCCATCGCCAGCCGCCGCACCACCTCGCGGATCGCTTCCGCTTCGGTGCGGTCGGTCTTGAGGAATTTCAGCCGCGCAGGTGTCGCGTAGAAGAGATCGTTGACCTCGACACGTGTGCCGTGCGCCAGCGCCGCCGGCATGATGTCGGACTTCTCGCCGCCCTCGACCGTGAGCGCCCAGGCATGCGGCTCGCTCGCATGCCGCGTCGTGATCGACAGTCGTGCGACCGAGCCGATCGAGGGCAGCGCCTCGCCCCGGAAACCGAGCGTGCGAATCTGGAGCAGATCCTCGTCGTCGAGCTTGGACGTGGCATGGCGCTCGACCGCGAGCGCGAGGTCCCTCGCGGTCATGCCGCCGCCGTCATCGGTGATGCCGATCCGTCGCCGTCCGCCGCCATCGGTGAAGACGTCGATCCGGCTCGCACCGGCATCGATCGCATTCTCGACGAGCTCCTTGACCACGCTTGCCGGGCGCTCGACCACTTCGCCGGCGGCGATGCGGTTGACGACTTGCTCTGGCAGTTGGCGGACGGGCATGAACTCGATCTTGGGCTCGAATCTGGAGTCGCTGACGGCGCTATTCTAGGCCGTGTTGCGTCAAAAGCATGTGTTGGGCAACAGCCGCGTGGGGGCCTGGGGAAGAGGACTGTCTATCACATTGAAGACATTGGACGTTCGAGAAAATTGCGCAACGGGCATAGGCCGAATCTCTCGCCGCGGTCGCGATTGTGAGCCGCCGGGCGGCGGTGTAGCATCGTGAAAAAATGGCAACAGGACGGGAGGACGCCATGTGCCATCTCTTCGCGCATCAGCCCCAACGCGACTACGAAAGCCAGACCCGCTCCTTGCGGATCGGCGGCCATTGCACCTCGATCCGGCTGGAAATGGCGTTCTGGGACACGCTGGAGGAAATCGCGGCCAAGGAGAACATGAGCCTCGGCAAGTTCCTGACCACACTCTACAACGAGGTGCTCGATCATCATGGCGAGGTCAACAACTTCGCCTCGCTGCTGCGCTGCTCGTGCCTGATCTATCGCTCGAGGAGCATGGTGCCTGTGCAAGACTTCAAGGCGACGGTGGCGCCCATTCTCGACGCGGCCGAATGACGAGTTCGTAGCCCGGATGGAACGCAGCGCAATCCGGGATTCGTGCCACAAGCGACAGCGGCTCCGGATGACGCTGCGCTCCATCCGGGCTACGAAACTCCATCCGCCGTCATTGCGAGGAGCCCTTGCGACGAAGCAATCCAGACTGTCGCTGCAGAGGGATTCTGGATTGCTTCGCTTCGCTCGCAATGACGAAGAGAGCGGTTTACCAATCGGACCTCAGATCTCCTTCTTCTGCATCGCGCCAGCGATGTAATCCGCCTGCCGGATCGCGAGTGCGACGATGGTCAGGGTCGGGTTGCAGGCCGCGCCGCTGGTGAACTGGCTGCCGTCCGACACGAACAGGTTCTTGACGTCGTGGCTCTGCCCGAACTTGTTGACGACGCCGTCCCGCGGCTTCTCGCTCATCCGGTTGGTGCCGAGATTGTGCGTGCTCGGATAGGGCGGGGTCGGATAGGTCACCGTGGCGCCGACGGCGTCGTAGACCGCAGCGCCCTGCTTGTAGGCGTGCGCGCGCATCGCGACGTCGTTGGGATGGTCGTCGAAATGCACGCTCGCGACCGGCTGTCCGAACTTGTCCTTCACGACAGGGTCGAGCGTGATGCGGTTGGTCTCCTGCGGCATGTCCTCGCCGACCAGCCACATGCCGGCCATTCGCGGATAGCCGTCGAGCGCCGAGGTGAACGAACGTCCCCAGGCGCCGGGGTTGAGGAAAGCTGCCATGAACGGCAGTCCGATCGACAGCGTCTCCATCTCGTAGCCGCCGACGAAGCCGCGCTTCGGATTGTTGGTGGCCTCATCGCGGATGATGCCGGCCATGGTCGTGCCGCGATACATGTGCACCGACTTCTCGAACACGGCGTAGACGCTGCCGGTCATGTGGCGCATGTAGTTGCGCCCGACCTGCCCGCTGGAGTTGGCGAGACCGTCGGGGAACATGGTCGAGGCACTGTTGAGCAGCAACCGCGGACTTTCGATCGAATTGCCGGCAACCGCGACGATGCGTGCCTTCTGACGCTGCATCGCCCCGGTCTCGTCGGCATAGACGACGCCGGTCACCTTGCCGCCGGCATCGTGCTCGATCTTGATCACCATGCTGCCGGGCCGGACCTCCAGATTTCCGGTCGCCTCCCCCTTCGGAATCTCGGTGTAGAGCGTCGACCATTTCGCGCCGGATTTGCAGCCCTGGAAGCAGAAGCCGATCTGCTGGCACGCGCCGCGCCCGTCGCGCGGCTGGCTGTTGATCGCCATGTTGCCGGTGTGCACGGTCTTGTAGCCGAGCTTCTTCGCGCCGGCCTCCATCACCTTGAAGTTATTGTTGCCGGGAAGTCCGGGAATGCCGTTGGTGCGGGTCACGCCCATCTTGTTCTCGGCCTTGGCGTACCACGGCTCCATCTCCGCGAGCGTGACCGGCCAGTCCAAAAGGTTGGCGCCGGGAATGTTGCCGTAGGCGCTCTTCACCTTGAACTCGTGCTCGTCGAAACGCAGCGACGCGCCGGCCCAATGTGTCGTAGACCCGCCGACCGCCTTGACGATCCAGGCGGGAAGACCCGAAAAATCCTTGGCGACGCGCCATGTGCCTGACGTCGTGCGCGCATCGGTCCAGGCCAGCTGTGAAAAACTCTCCCACTCGTCGTTGACGAAGTCGTGGTTCTCGATGCGGGGACCCGCCTCGAGAATGACCACCTTGACGCCCTTCTGCGCGAGCTCGTTGCCCAGCGTGCCGCCGCCGGCACCGGAGCCGACGATCACCACAACGCCGGAGTCGTTCAGATCGAATTTTGCCATATGCGTTCTCCCGAACCGTTGAGTGCGATCAAGCCTTCGGCAGCCAGTCGATATCGGCGAAACCGCGATTGATGTAGCCGCCGTGCTCGGCGGAGGAGCCTTCGTAGCCGAACCGCGGCCAGACCTCTTTCTGGTTGTAGAGGGAGACGACGAGGTCGCCACGCACCTTCTGGAAGAAGTCGCTCTGCTCGATCTCCTTCAGAAGCACGACGCGATCGGCTTCCCAGGGCACCTCGGCGTAAGCCAGCTTGTGGCGATCGTGCGCATTCTGATCGAGCCGCGCGATGCCGTCGTTGATCAGCGATTTGACGGCGGGATCCTTGGCAGCCTTGCCGTCCCATGGCTTGATCGCGGTGATGTAGTAGCTGTCGCCGAGCACGTCGTGTGGATAGATGTCGCGTGCGACCTTCAGCAGCGTCTTCATGGTTGCCGGCGAGAGTGTGCTCGCCTCATCGGCCCAGGCATCTTCGATGCTGACGGCGACGCTACTCGCGACTGCGACGACCGGCACGGCCGTCGCCGCGCCCTTGAGAAAGACGCGGCGGCTGTGCTTGCTTCGACGATCGATTTCTCTCATGGCATTCCTCCGTGGATTTTTGTGATTTGGATTTTTGTGATTTGGTCAGTTGAAACGTCCGCCTCGCTGGATCACCTCGATCTTGTAGCCGTCGGGATCGCTGACGAAGAAGAAGCGCGCCAGCGTCCGGCCGTCATGCTTGAAGTCGCGCAGGGGACCAGGTGCGAGCTGCTCGCGCTCGAAGCGGGCATGCTCGGCATCGAGATCCTCGACCACCACGGCGAGATGGCCGTAGCCGTCGCCGAGCTGGTACGGCTCCTTGCGATCGAAATTCACCGTCAGCTCCACCTCGAAAGGTGAGGAGGGATGACGCAGATAGATCAGCGCGAAATCCGCGAACTTCAGATGGTCGGCGACTTCGAGGCCAAAGGCGCGCCGGTAGAAATCGAGCGATCGCGCCTCGTCGAGCACGCGGATCATGGAGTGGACCGGCTTTGCCATTCAGTTCTGCTCCTTGAGGTAAGCGATGATGGCGGCGCGCGTCTCCGGCTTCGCCTGCCGGTAGGCCATGACCACGCCGGGAATGACGGCTTGCGGATTGGTCAGCCATGCGTCGAGCCTGGCCTCATCCCAGGCGAAGTCCGCTTTGGCGAGGTTCTCGGAATAGCGGAAGCCATCGACCTTGCCGGCGGGCCGGCCCACGATCTTCAGCAAAGGCGGGCCTTGCCGTAGCGGTTCCGACAAATTCGTGGTGTGGCACACCACGCATTGCTGCTTGAAGAGCGTTGCGCCATCCGGAGGTTTTGCCGCCGGCAAGGGCATTTGCGCGTCGGCAACCCGCACCACCAGCACCACTGCGGTGCACAATCCCAACACGACTGCGCGCATCGCCAAGAACCCGCCCATCCACCTCGAAGTCAGCGTGCGCAAACTCTAGGCGGCGTCAGACATGCGGTGGTAGTAGCGGGCTGTTTCGCGGCAGGCAGGGTGCTCGCGAGTCGTTGTGTTCCGCGCCGCCGCATATGAGGAGCGCAATTCCGCGAAACCGCCCAGAAATCCCTAAACGATGACCACACGATGCGGATTGCATCACGACCGCGCCGTTCGAACGCTCTCCGCGATGAACTGGTTCGGTGCATGTGAGCGGCGCAGAAAGCGGCCGAACCGTTCATCGCGAAAAAATCCAGGAGAAATGGATGAAGTTGGTGAAGACCTCTGTGATCGCATGCGCTCTCTCGGCCCTCGTCGCGGCGCCCGTTTTCGCGCAAGGCACCTCATCTGGCGCCAAGCCGGGTGGCACTGTGCAAAGCAAGCCCATTCAGGGGGGCATGTCAGGCAGTGGCGATGAGGAAATGGGCGCGCAGCAGGGAGCTGCGGGCGACAAGATGGGCATGAAGTCGACCAAGGGCACGAAGGGTGCGGTCGGCACCACCGGCAGCGCGACGCACAAGGGCACGGCCGACGATTCCGCCACGGGCGGTGCTGCGACCGGCAAGCGCTACTGACGCCACACTGTGAAATGGCCAATCTCCGGTCGCCTTGCGGCCGGAGATTTTCTTGGCGGTCTGGAGCTTTGATTCTGATTGAATCAGAACCGAAGCGCCAGATCCTTGTTTTGACGCGTTTTCTTCACGCGAACCGGGATCCACTTCGCTCCAAAGCGCGATGAGATTGGGATGAATCGTCATCGCGCTTTAGGTTGTTGTTTGAGCATGATCTCCGCGCAAACGCGTTCCGCGTTTGTCGCGAGGGAAAATCGCTCCACACTTTTCCGGATCATGCTCTAATCGTCGAAACCGCGCCCGCGCTTTGCCTTGATGTCGCTACGGCGCTTCTTGCCTTCGAGCCGGCGCTGCTTGGACGCGAAGGTCGGCCGGGTCGCGCGCCGCGGGATGGGGCGCACCATCGCCTCGCGCAGCATCTCGGTGAGGCGATCGATGGCATCCTGCCGGTTGCGCTCCTGGGTGCGGAAGCGCTGCGCGTGGATGACGATCACGCCGTCCTTGGTCATGCGCTGGCCGGCGATGCGGGCAAGCCGGATGGCGGCATCCTCGGGCAGGGTCAATTTGCGCGTGTCGAAGCGCAGCTGCGCCGAGGTCGCGACCTTGTTGACGTTCTGCCCGCCCGGGCCGGAGGCGCGGACAAAGCCGATCTCGATGTCGTCCTCGTCGATGACGAGATCGCGGGATATCCGCAGCATGGTGGCACCATTCGTGATGCCCGGACATATCGCGGACGCCTGAATTCGGCAATGGCGCATCGTCGCAAACGCAAATGGCCGGGCGAGCCCGGCCATTTCAGGAAACGTAGGGGACGTCAGTTCGACTTCGGCGTGGCTGCGGCCGGCTGCGCGGCGGCCTGCGGGGCGCGGCCGACGACGACGGTGAGGAGGCCCTGGCCCCACAGGCGCTTGGCGGCCGCCTTGGCGTCGTCCAGCGTCACCGCGTCGACGATGGCGTTGCGCTTCTCGATATAGTCGATCGGCAGCTTGTCCTGCTGGTACTGCAGCAGCGCCTGCGCGAGCTTGGAGGAGGTGTCGAGCGCCAGCATCTGCGAGCCCTTGAGGTAGGACTTGGCCTCGTCGAGCTCCTTCTGCGTCGGGCCCTCCTCCGCGATCCGGCGCACCTCCTTCTCGATGGCGTCGATGGTGTCGCCGGCGCGGTCGGCGCGCGTGCCGGTATTGCCGATGAAGACCGCCGAATGCTCCATCCACAGCAGCGATTCGAACACCGAATAAGCCAGCCCGCGCTTCTCGCGGACCTCGCGATAGAGCCGCGAGGACAAGCCGCCGCCGCCGAGGATGTGGTTGACGACATAGGCCGCCATGAAGTTCGGATCGCTGCGCTTCACGCCGGGGCCGCCGAAGGTGATCACCGTCTGCGGCACGTCGAGCGTCACGAAGGCGCGTTGCGGCGGCTTTGCGGCCTCGACGTCCGGCACCGGCGTCAGCTTGGCCTTGGCGGGCAGGCTGCCGAAGGTGTGGTCGAGCAGCTTGCCGAGGGTGGCCGGATCGACGTCGCCGACGACCGCGACCTTCAGCCCATCCTTGGCGAGCACGCGGCCGACATAGTCCTTCATGTCGGCGACCGTGATGGTCGGCACGCTGTCGAGGTTGCCGTTGGTCTGCCGCCCGTAGGGATGGTCGCCGAAGGCGACCTCCAGGAATTTGCGGCTCGCCAGCGATGTCGGGTTGGTCGTCTCGCGGCGCAGGCCCGAGATGACCTGCGAGCGGATGCGCTCGACATCGACAGTGTCGAAATGTGGCGAGGTCAGCGCCATCCGGAGCAGATCGAAGGCCTCGTCCTTGTTGTCGCGCAGCATGCGCAGGCTGCCGCGGAAGGTATCGCGGTTCGCGCTGAAGCTGAGCTCGATGGCGCGGCGGTCGAGCCGCTCGTGGAAGGTCTTGGAGTCGAGATCGCCGGAGCCCTCGTCGAGGAGATCGCCGACCAGATTGGCGACGCCCGGCTTGTCCTTGGGATCCTGGGCCGAGCCGCCCGCAAAGGAATATTCCATCGCGATCAGCGGCACGGTTGCGTCCTGCACGAACCAGGCCTCGATGCCGCCCGGCGAGGTCAGGTGCTGGATTTTTGCGGCTGCCTGCGACGGCGACGCCGTAACCAGCGCCAGTGCCGCGCCGGTGGCAAGGGAGAATGCAACGCGTCGAAGGAAGGAATAAGTCACGAACGCTTCTCCTCGCGCTTGGCGGTGGCGGTGTCCTTGATCAGATAGCCCGTCACCGAGCGCTTCTTCTCGAGCCATTTCTGCGCAACGGCGCGAACCTGCTCGGCAGTGACCGCGCGGATGCGGTCGGGCCAGCTCCTGATGTCCTCGATCGACAGGCCCGTGGTCAGCGCACCGCCATACCAGCGGGCCAGCACCGCCTGATTGTCCTGGGCGTAGATCGCCTCCGCGATGAGCTGGGTCTTCACGCGCTCGAGGTCCTCGGCGCGGATCGGGTTCTGCGCGACGTTGGCGATGACGCCGTCGACCGCTTGTTCGACTTCGGCGAAGCTGACACCGGGTTTCGGCGCGGCCGAGATCGCGAACTGGGTCGGGTCGAGCGAGATGCTCGAATAGCTGGCGCTGGCGGAGACCGCGAGCGGCTTGTCGACGACAAGGGCGCGGTAGAGATAGGAATTGCTGCCGCTGCCCATCAATTGCGCGAGCACGTCGAGCGCCGCGCTCTCGCCGGCGGCGGCCGTGGTCGCCGAGGGCACCAGATAATAGCGCCGCATGCTCGGCTGCTCGACGCGCGGGTCCGCCAGCGTGACGGTGCGCGGTGCGGCCGGCTCCGGCTCCTGCGGACGAACGCGCCGCGCCGGGATGGCGGGCTGGGCAGGGATCGAGCCGAAATTGCGCTCCACCAGCGGGCGGATTTCGGCAGCGTCGACGTCGCCGGCAATCACGAGGATCGCGTTGTTCGGCGCGTAGAAGCGGCGGTAGAAGGCGAGCGCGTCCTCACGGTCGAGCTTCTCGATCTCCTGATGCCAGCCGATCACCGGCCGGCCGTAGGGATGGTTGAGATAGAGCGCAGCCATGATCTGCTCATTGAGCCGCGCGTCGGGATTGTTGGCGACGCGCATGTTGTACTCTTCGAGCACGACGTCGCGTTCGGGCAGCACGTTCTCGTCCTTGAGGATGAGGCCGGTCATGCGGTCGGCCTCGAACTCCATCATGGTCGGCAGCTGCTCTTTCGGCACGCGCTGGTAGTAGTTGGTGTAGTCGACCGAGGTCGAGGCGTTCTCGTTGCCGCCGACGCGGAGCACGGTCTGGGAGAATTCGCCGGCCGGATGCTTCGAGGTGCCTTTGAACATCAGGTGCTCGAGGAAGTGTGCGAGTCCGGATTTGCCCGGGGTCTCGTCGGCCGAGCCGACCTTGTACCAGATCATCTCCGTGACCACGGGGGTGCGGTGATCCGGGATCACCACGACCTGCATGCCATTGCCGAGCGTGAAGCTGGCGGGCGGGGCCGATGTGACCGTGGTCTGGGCGAGAGACGCGCCGGCCGAGAGCACACTCGTCGAAAGCAGCGCGGCAAGGAGGCAGGCAGCCGATCGGTAAGAGGACATCATCATCCTTATGAAGGGCCGAGGTCCGGATGTCCGGCTCGGAGGCACGGCATGCTACACCGTGCGGCTGAGGCTTCGCGTCACGAAGCAGAGAACTCAACGCGTAGGCAAGTTACTGATAGGCAATTTATGACTGCGCCGGACATCCATGAGGCGCCGGCGCCAGTTCCGCGCCTGCCGAAACGTCGCGGCGGGCAGGAGCGCTATCGCTCCTTCTCCTTGCCGGACAGGACGTCGAAATAGGTTCGCTTCGAATTATCCGGCCCGGAGCCGTAGGCGTAGTTCGGCGACGGCGTCTGATATCCCGGCGGCGGCTCCACCAGCGATTGGCGTGGCGGCTCCGACGTGAACTGCTTGGACTCGGGGTCGCTCCCCTTGAAGAGTTTCCACAAGCCGCCGGTGTATCCGAGTTGGGCGGGGCTGAGCGTCGGGTTATTGGTGTTGTTGCCGGGCTGGACCGGGTCGTTGCTCTGGCGGGACGGCGCGGCCGTCTTGCCCGCGTTCAACTCGGCCGGCGAGAGCGGCCGGGCGGCTTGCCAGGTTTCAAACGGCTTGCTCGACTTCTTCCGCGCGTCGATGGCCTCCTTGCGGCGCTTCTCGTCGGGGTCCTTCGGCCAGTTTGGCGCGGCCTTGGCCTCGGTTGCGGCGGGCGGCGGCAGGTCCAGCTTGGGCGGCACAACGAGAGGTGAGCGCTCGCGGTACTCGATGCCGGGCTTTTCCATGCTCTTGGCACCGAGACCGGACATCAGATTGTCGATGAGCTTCTCTTCGAAGGTCATGTCGTCATCGTCGTCGTCATCAGCGGCGCGGGCTGCGCCTGTCGACATGACGAGACCGACACCGAGCGCGACAGCACCCAATTTCAATGCCCGCCAGAACCCCCACCGGGGGTCTCGAACCATCGCACTGGTCTCGGAGCTGCGCATCACTGTACCTGTTCCAAATTGTGGCAGATTGCCGCGTCGCGCGCGGCTTAACCCTCGCAAAAACAGGGTTTTCGGCCGCCGGCCCCTATCGGCCGGGATCAGGGCGCTTTTGCGGCGGGTACCCCCAGGAAGGAATCATACAATAGGGCTGCCACCCCAGCAACGATGGCCACGTCCGCCAGATTGAAGACGTACCAATTATAGGTATTTCCGCCGATTTCGATGTGGAACAGGGCGAAATCGACCACCGCACCATAGGCGAGGCGGTCGATGCCATTGCCGATGGCACCGCCGATGATCAGCCCCAGCGCGATGGTCGCAAGCAGGGTGTGCGAGCGCGCCATCCAGATCGCGAGCGCGACCACCGCAATGGCCTTGACCGCCATCAGCGCGATCTGCGCCGCCTGGCCGTCGTTCTGGAGCCAGCCGAAGCTGATGCCGATGTTCCAGGCCAGCACCAGGTCGAAGAACGGCGTCACCCTCACCGCGCCGCGATGGGCGAGGTCGAATACGTTCAGGAGCCAGAGCTTCGAGGCCTGGTCGAGGACGACCGTGACGATCGCCGAGATGATGCCGGCGCGGAGGGGGCTCATGGCCGGGGATCAGACCCCCACCCCCAGCGCTTTCCATTCGCGCAACGCCTGCGCGTCGCGCGGGGTGACGTCGGGATATTCGGGGTCTGCGCCGACCATCACTGAGATCTTCCAGGAGCGGGCGCATTTGGTGCCAACCGCCTTCTCGACCACGACCGCGACGCCGGGCACGGCATCGAGACGGAACGCGCTCTCCGGCGCCTCGCCCTCGCGCACCTCGTAGTTCGAGGTGATGCAGACCTCGGCGAGATCGACGTCGAACAGCGTCGCCAGCATGCCGCGGTCGGCGACATAGATGACGGGCGAGGCCTCCAGCGACGAGCCGATGTTCTTGGCGGCGCGTTCGAGCTCGAGCGCACCGGTGACGACGCGGCGGACGTTGCGAATGGTCTCCCATTTCGCGGCGAGCTTGTCGTCGCGGAACGTCTCGAGATTTTCCGGGAACAGCGTCAGATGCACCGACGGCTCGGCGTTCGGCCGGAACATCCGCCACGCCTCGTCGGTCGTGAAGCTCAGGATCGGCGCGAGCCATTTCAGCAGGGCATCGCACAAGAGCTCGATCGCGGTGAGCGCCGCCTTGCGCGCCACCGAGGACGGCGGATCGCAGTACAGCGTGTCCTTGCGGATATCGAAGTAGAACGCCGACAGATCGGAGTTCATGAAGGCCGAGAGGCTTGCGACCACGGTCTTGTAGTCGAAGGCGGCATAGGCCTTGCGAACGGTCTCGGCATGGCCGGCCAGTTCGTGCAGCATCAGCCGCTCGAGCTCGGGCATGTCGGCATAGGCGACCTTCTCGCTCGCCTTGAAGTGATGCAGCGTGCCGAGCATCCAGCGGATCGAGTTGCGCAGCTTGCGATAGGTCTCGATGGTGTTCTTCAGGATCTCCGGGCCGATGCGCTGGTCGTCGGCATAGTCGGTGGCGCAGACCCACAGGCGCAGGATGTCCGCGCCCGAATCCTTGATCACCTTCTGCGGCTCGACGGTGTTGCCGAGCGACTTCGACATCTTGCGGCCGTTCTCGTCGAGCGTGAAGCCGTGGGTGAGCACGACGTCGTAGGGCGCACGGCCCCGCGTGCCCGCGCTTTCCAGCAGCGAGGAATGAAACCAGCCGCGATGCTGGTCGCTGCCTTCCAGATACATCACGGTGTCGCTGCCGCCGTCGATCTTGCGGACGATGTTGCCGAGCTGCGGGAAGTTCTGCCGGTCCTCGAGCACGAAGGCATGCGTGGAGCCGGAATCGAACCAGACGTCGCAGATGTCGTCGACCTTCTTCCAGTCTTCGCTCGCGCGTTCCCCAAGGAAGCGCTCACGGGCGCCGTCCCTGTACCAGGCGTCGGCGCCTTCCTCCATGAAGGCTTCGGTGATGCGCTGGTTGACGATTTCGTCTTGCAGGATTTCCGCCGAACCGTCGCCCTTCTCGCGCACGAACACGGCGATCGGCACGCCCCAGGCGCGCTGGCGCGAGATCACCCAGTCCGGACGATTGGCGATCATGCCGTTGATGCGGTTCTCGCCCGCCGGCGGCACCCATTGCGTCACCGAAATCGCGCGCAGCGCGCGGGCGCGCAGCGTGTCGCCCTTCTTCGCGTGGCCGCTCTCGCTGATGTCCTTGTCCATCGCGATGAACCATTGCGGCGTGTTGCGGAAGATCACCGGCTTCTTCGAGCGCCAGGAATGCGGATACTGGTGCTTGAGACGGCCACGCGCGAGCAGCATGCCTTTTTCGACGAGCGCCTTGATCACGGCCTCGTTGGCATCGCCCTTCTCGCCCTTGTCGTTGAGGACGCGTTTTCCCGTGAAGCCGGGGGCCTGCGCGGTGTAGGCGCCGTTCTCGTCGACGGTGTAGGGGATCGTGGTGTTGATGCCGCGTGTGTCGAGCTCGCGCGCATGGGCCGTCCAGGCATCGAAGTCCTCGCGGCCGTGTCCGGGCGCGGTGTGGACGAAGCCGGTGCCGGTGTCGTCGGTGACGTGATCGCCGGCCAAGAGCGGAACGATGAAGTCGTAACCGCCGGCAAAGCCTTTCAGCGGATGCGCGCATTCGACGGCATCCAGCGTGTCGCCGGGGATGTCGCGCACCTTCTTGTAGGCGGTGACGCGGGCCTGCTTGAACACGCTTTCGGCCAGCCCATCGGCGAGGATCAGCAGATCACCGGTCCTGGCCCAGTTGTCGGCGGGCGCGTCGGTGACCTCGAACAGGCCGTAGGCGATCTTCGGCGAGAACGAGATGGCGCGGTTGCCCGGCAGCGTCCATGGCGTGGTGGTCCAGATCACCACGGCGGCATTGGCGAGTGCGCCATGCGCCGGCGAGGTGACCGGGAATTTCACCCACACCGTATCCGAGGTGTGGTCTTCGTACTCGACCTCGGCTTCGGCCAGCGCGGTCTTCTCGACCACGCTCCACATCACCGGCTTGGAGCCGCGATAGAGCGTGCCGTTGGCCGCGAACTTCATCAGCTCGCGGGCGATCTGCGCTTCGGCCGGATAGCTCATCGTCTGATAGGGATGGTCCCAGTCGCCGATGATGCCGAGCCGCTTGAATTCCTCGCGCTGGACGTTGATCCAGTGCGTCGCATAGGCGCGGCACTCCTTGCGGAATGCCACCATTGCGGCGGAGTCGCGGAAATCCGGCTTCTGCTTGCCCTTGGAGCGGTAGTTCTCCTCCTCGATCTTCCATTCGATCGGCAGGCCGTGGCAGTCCCAGCCCGGCACGTAGTTGGAATCGAAGCCGAGCATCTGCTGGCTCTTGGTCACGACGTCCTTGAGGATCTTGTTCAGCGCGTGCCCGATATGGATGTTGCCGTTGGCATAGGGCGGGCCGTCATGCAGCACGAATTTGGCGCGGCCCTGAGCTTCCCGGCGCAGCTTGTCGTAGAGGCCGATGTCGTTCCAGTATTTCAGCAGCTCCGGCTCGCGTTGCGGCAGGCCGGCGCGCATCGGGAATTCCGTCTGCGGCAGGAACAGGGTCTTCGAATAGTCTTTGACTTCAGACTTTTGGGACTTTTGCGGCTTTTCGGACATGAGGCTGACTGGCTCGGAAGGGCGCGGGAACGGATGGCGATGCGGAATCGCGGGGTGAAACGACAACATCCCGGTCTTGCGCCGAGCCTTTAGGCTCAGGCGGAAGCCGGGCCGCTAATCCCTATGATGCGCCGCGCAAACATGGCTCTCCATAGCAGCCGGGCAGGGGAAGCGCAAAGGGCGGGCCGGCCGGTTTGGGACCCTTCAATCGACCGTTCCAAGCCGCGGAAACGCGTCCGGCGCCGCGGCCAGCATGGCGCGGGCGCGGGCGGAATCGTCGTCCATCTGGCGGATCAGGGCTTCGAGACTGTCGAATTTCAGCTCCTCGCGAATGAAGCCGACGAAAGCGCAGTCGAGGGTCTGTCCGTAGAGGTCGCCCTTGAAGTCGAACAGGAAGATTTCCAGGAGCGGGCTGCCATTGTCGAAGGTGGGGCGGCGTCCGAAGCTCGCCACGCCGTCGAGGCGCTCGGCGCCGCGGCCGACCCGCACCGCATAGATGCCGTGCTTGAGGCCGCAATTGGCGTCCAGGCGTATATTGGCGGTGGGATAGCCGAGGTCACGGCCGCGCTTCTCGCCGTGGATGACCTCGCCGGTGATGAACCAGGGCGCGCCCAGCATGGTCGTGGCCTCGTCGAGGAGGCCCTCGGCGAGGGCGATCCGGATGGCGCTGGAGGAGACCGGCCGCTCGTCGATGTCGACATGGGGCTGCACGTCGACCTCGATCCCGAGCCGGGGCGCCTCGTTGACCAGCAGGCTCGGCGAGCCGACCCGCCCCTTGCCGAAATGAAAGTCGTAACCGACCGCGATTCCGCTGACGCCGAGGCGTCCGATCAGGTCATGGTGAATGAAATCTTGCGCGCTGGTCCCGGCACGGGCCTTGTCGAAGGTCATGACCACGGCACCGGCAAGCCCGGTGCCGGCCAGAAGCCGCAGCTTGGCCCGTTCGTCCGTCAGGCGGAATTGCGGAGTGTTGGGGCTGAAAAACCGCCGCGGGTGCGGCTCGAAGGTCAATGCCAGCGCAGGGCGGCCATGCGCGCGGCCCATTTCGAGGGCTGCCGCGATCACGGCGCGGTGGCCGAGGTGGACCCCGTCGAAATTGCCCATGGCGACCACGGCGCCCTTGGGGATGGCGGAGTCCGGCGTGGTGTCGCGGATAACGGTAAATTGCGGGGCCATCAGGGGAATTCTCGAGCCGGCAGGACTGGCCGGGACCGTGGCTCGACCGGCCGGACGAAGTCAAGCGGGAGGGGGCGACCGCATCGAACGCGATTTCAGTCCTTATTCAGTTCCTGGGGGGCGCCCGCAGTTAACGCGCTGTTTAACGCCTTGATGCTAGTCCTTGGGCGTGGAACTGCCGGGCTCCGGCCTGGCAGGTCCGATCGTAATGTTCCTGGGTTTGCGTTTGGGGGAGTCGAGATGGCGGTTGATTTGACGATGCCGGTTCTGGTGGTGGATGACTACAGCACCATGATCCGTATCATCCGGAATCTGCTGAAGCAGCTTGGCTTCGAGAACATCGATGATGCCAGCGACGGTTCGGCGGCGCTGAACAAGATGCGCGGCAAGAAATACGGGCTCGTGATCTCCGACTGGAACATGGAGCCGATGACGGGTTACGACCTCTTGCGCGAAGTGCGCGCGGACCCGAACCTCGCCACCACGCCCTTCATCATGATCACGGCGGAATCCAAGACCGAGAACGTGATTGCGGCCAAGAAGGCCGGCGTGAACAACTACATCGTCAAGCCGTTCAACGCGGCGACGCTGAAGACCAAGATCGAGGCGGTCTTCCCGGACATGGCGAGCGCGTAAGCGCGCGCTCGAAGCCATTCAGTGAATTCGGAAGGCCCGGGCTTGTCCCGGGCTTTCTGCGTTGGTTTCGTCATTCCGGGGCGGTGCGCCAGCAGCGAACTATGGTGCGCAGTTGCGCACCTGAGAATCTCGAGATTCCGGGTTCGCGCTCCGCGCGCCCCGGAATGACAGAGATTAAGCCATCACCACTTCAATTCGCGCATCAGCGCCATCGGCGGGTGGCCGAACAGCTCCATCACCGATGTCGGGTCGAGTTGGTCGAGGCCCTCGAACTCCTCGGAATGGATGCCGCGGGTGACGAACAGGCAGTCGATGCCGAACTCGCGTGCGCCGGTTAAGTCGGTGCGGACGGAATCGCCGATCGCCAGCACCTTCTTCCGGTCGATCTGGTGGCCCTGGCGCTCGCCGGCGAGCGCCATCGCGCGCTCGTAGATCGGCCGGTGCGGCTTGCCGTAGAAGATCACCTCGCCGCCGAGCTCGCGATAGAGCTCCGCGATCGCGCCGGCGCAATAGATCAGCCGGTCGCCGCGTTCCACCACGATGTCGGGATTGGCGCAGACCAGCGTCAGCTTGCGCTCGCGCGCCTTCAGCATCATGCCGCGATAGTCTTCCGCCGTCTCGGTTTCGTCGTCATAGAGGCCGGTGCAGACGATGTAATCGGCCTCCTCCAGCGGCGCCGTCACCGCATCGAGGCCGCGATAGATCGAATTGTCGCGCTCGGGCCCGAGCCAGAACATCTTGCGACCGGGATGATCGGCGACATAGAGCCGCGTCAGGTCGCCCGAGGAGACGATCGCGTCATAGGTCTCGTCGGCGACGCCGAGCTTGCGCAATTGCCGCTGCACGGAGTCGGCGGGGCGCGGCGCGTTGGTGATCAGGATCACCGTACCGCCGCGACTGCGATAGGTGTGCAGTGCCTCGCAGGCTTCGGGGAAGGATTCGAGGCCGTTGTGGACCACGCCCCAGATGTCGCTGAGCACGACATCCACGCCACCCACGAGCTCGCGCAGGCCTTCGGCGAAATGCAGCGTGGTCATGATGCGTGCAGCCGATCAGATGCGGCGCGCGAGCGCCGCGTTGCCGGTGATGCGCTGTGGCGGAGGCGCTGAAGACGTCGCGCCTGAGCTGGTTGTGCCGGAGCCATTGGATCCCTGGATGTCCTGCGCCTGGTTCGGCGAGGCCCCGCCGGTAGCAGATGCTCCTTCCGGTCGCAATGGCCGGGGCGGCGCGAACAGAAAGCCCTGGCCGAACCGCACGTCATAATCGAGCAGATCGACCACCGCGCGCTCGCCTTCGATCCGCTCGGCAATCAGGTCGATGCCGAAACGGCCGAGCAGGTCCGAGAGGTCGGACGGGTGGATGTCCGAGGTCGAGGCCTGCCGCGGGTCGAGCAGCAGCGTGGCCGGCACCTTGATGAAGCGCACGCCGCGGTCGGCGAGCTCGCGCGGTTCGATGCGCAGGTCCGTAACATGGTCGATCGAGAAGCGGAAGCCACGCTGTGCGAGCGCTGCGAGGTTCTCGGTCTCGACCGGACCGAGATTGCGGAAGGTGGACTGCTTGAACTCCAGCACCAGCGACGGCGCCAGCGCACGGTTGGCTTCGAGGAAGTCCAGGCACTGCGCGAAGCTGGTGGAATTGCCGAGCGTGGAGGCCGCGACGTTGCAGAACACGCCGACGTCCTTGTTCCGCACCATCAGGCGCCGCAGCACCTGCACACAGCGCAGCATCACCATGTTGTCGATGCGTCCGATCAGGCCCGAGGCTTCGGCGATGCTGATGAATTCCTCGGCCGCGATCAGCTGGTCGCGCTCGTCGCGCAGTCGCGTCACCGCCTCATAGAACCGCACCTTGCGCTGCGGCAGCGTCACCATCGGCTGGAGGAAGATGTCGATGCGGTTCTCGTCGACCGCGTTGCGCAACGTCGCCAGCAGCTGGGTCTGATTGCGCCCGTTCGCGGCCTGGGCCTGAACCGCCGGTGCGGGCCGCGGCTGCGTTGTGGAAGGCGGAGGCGCCGCAGGCAGCGGCGCCGGTGCACCCGGCCGTTCCTCGATCGTCGCGATCAGGTCGAGCGGAGCCGCCGGCTCCTGCCTCTCGACCGGGCCTGCAGCTGGCACCGGGGTGGCGCCGGCCAGCAGGTCCTCATGGGCCGAGACGGTGGTGGCGAGTTGCTTGACCAGTCCGCCGAGCTCGTTGATCTCGCCGACCACCGACTGGATGCGATCGGAGTTGGTCGAATTGGACGAGGCGATGCGTCCCTCGATCGCAGCTAACCGGCGGCCGAACTCGGCGACCTGGCGGGCGAGGTCGGCGGTGCCGCGCGAGAGGTCGGCGATCTGGCCGCCGACGTCGCTGCGGTCGCGCAGCCGCATCGACACCGCGTTGTAGAGGATCAGGAAGGTCAGCGCCGTCAGCGCCACGATCGCGGATTCGGTTCCGCTGATGCCGGCGACCGAATAGAGCACAAGCCCGAGCGAGGCCGCGACCAGAACCATGCAGATGGCGATGAAGATCGTCGAGATGCGAATCATGCCGCGCGTTACGCCTCAAGAGCTGACTGTCCCACCCGGGAAAACACGGGCCGCCGTCCGGCCTCGTCACGCCTCATGCTCCCCCAAGCCGTATCATCTTAACATCATTGTTGATTCGAGGGGATAGCGGCCTCTGCGGGGCTCCCGAGCATGATCGGAGAAGCGTGCAGCGGTTTTTGACAGATCACGGCTCAAACAGCCTAAGTCAGGCCGGCCCGGCGAAAGCCTTCGAGGTAGTGCTCGCGGTCGGTGGCGAGCTTCATCGGCATGAACTCGGCGATCCAGGCCAGCGACACGTTCGGCTGGGCGCGGCGGAGTTCCTTCAGCGCGGCGCGGGCCATGTCGGCCTGCCCGGCCATGCCGGCGGCGGCGGTCAGCACACGGTGCCCCCCGACGAAATCGCCGCGCTGGCGCAACGACTCCTGCGCGAGCCGGATCGCTTCCGCGTAGTCGCTGCCGAGGAAGCGGGCAAAGGCGGCGATGCCGAAATAGACCGGCGCATAGGGATCGCGCGGGCTGAGGCGGATCGCCCGCCGCGCAGCCTCGTCCGCGTCCTGCCAGCGGCCGCAATAGCCGAGCGTCAGGCCATAATAGCCCTGCGCCAGCGCGAAGTTCGGGTTGAGCCGGAGTGCGGTCTCGAATTCGGCCAGCGAGTCCTCGAACCGCCGCGCGAACAGGTGGACGTGGCCGAGCGCGTTGTGGGCCCAGGCGTCCTCATCGTCCGCGCGGATCGCCGCCCGCGCGGCGCGCTCGGCGGCGGGTATTGCCGTCACCATCTCCATCCAGCCCATATGCGCAGTGAACATGTAGCTGGTGCCGAGCAGGCCCAGCGCCTTGCCATAGGCCGGATCGAGCGCGATGGCCTTCTCGAGCAGCGCCTGCGCCACGACATGATCCTGCCGCGTCACCCGCCAGTAATGCGAGAGCGCGCGCATCACGAGATCCCAGGCGTCCATGCTGTCGGGCGGCTTGCGCTGGGCGCGAAAGCTCTCGGCGGCATAGAGCTGCGGCTCGATCGCGGCGACGATCGCCTCGGTGATCTCGTCCTGGACGGCGAAGACGTCGGCGAGTTCGCGGTCGTAGCGTTCGGCCCAAAGATGGCTGCCGGTGGCGACGTCGTTGAGCTGCGCCGTGATGCGGACGCGCTCGCCATCCTTGCGGACGCTGCCCTCGACGACATAGCGCACGCCGAGCTCTTCCGCGATCTGCCGAAGATGCACCGCGCGGCCCCTGTAGATGAAGGAGGAGTTGCGCGCGATCACGAAGAACCAGCGCAGCTTCGACAGCGCGGTGATGATGTCCTCACTGATTCCGTCGGAGAAATAGTCCTGCTCGGCCTCGCCGCTCATGTTTGTAAAAGGCAGAACGGCGATCGCGGGACGATCGGGCAGCGGCAATCGCGCCGACGCCGGGGCGGCCGGCTTGTCGGCCACAGCCGGTCTCGTCGTGTCTGAAAGTTCGGTCACCTCGCCGACGAACCGCATGCCCTTGCGCGCGACGGTGCGGATCAGCCGCTGTTCCTCGCCATTGTCGTTGACCGAACGGCGCGCCGCATTGATCCGGCTGGTCAGCGTCGATTCCGAGACGACGCGGCCGTTCCAGATGGCATCGAGTAGATTATCCCGTGTCACGACGCGTTCGCGGTTGCGGACGAGATAGGTCAGGAGATCGAACACCTGGGGTTCGAGTGCGACGAGCGTGCCCGCACGCCGCAATTCGCGACGCTCGGGGTCGAGCAAGAAGTCCTCAAACCGAAACGTCACACCGCCCTCCCGGCTCCCGCCCGGAAATCAAGGCCCTCTCAGCGTAAAATAACGCCGCTCTCAAGGCCAGCGAGCCGCATGCGCCCTATCGTCCCGGCGTTCAACCGCAGGAGATTGCCATGTCGACATCCGCAGCACTCAAGCCAGCCGCAACCCAACCCGATCTCGCCGCCGTCAAGCAGCGCCAGCATGGCGCCTGGTCGTCCGGCGATTATGCCATCGTAGGCACCACCTTGCAGATCGTGGGCGAGCAGCTGTGTGAGGCACTGGATTTACGTGCCGGCAGCAAGGTGCTGGACGTTGCCGCCGGCAACGGCAATGCGACGCTGGCCGCGGCGCGGCGCTGGTGTGACGTCACATCCACCGACTATGTGCCGGCACTGCTCAAGCGCGGCCGCGAGCGTGCGGCCGCCGAGCACCTGATGATCGAATTTCGTGAGGCGGATGCGGAAGCTCTGCCGTTTGCCGATGGCAGCTACGACGTCGTTCTCTCGACTTTCGGCGTGATGTTCACGCCGGACCAGGACAAGGCGGCGTCCGAGCTCGCGCGAGTCTGCAAGTCAGGCGGCAAGATCGGCCTCGCCAACTGGACGCCGCAGGGTTTCATCGGTCAACTCTTCAAGACCATCGGCAAGTATGTCGCCCCGCCGGCAGGCGTGAAGTCGCCGGCGCTGTGGGGCACGCCGGCTCGACTCGAGGAGATGTTCGGAAGCCAGGCTTCCGAGATCGCCGCCGAGCCGCGCATGTTCGTCTTCCGCTATCGCTCGCCGGATCACATGATCGACGTCTTCAGGTCGTTTTACGGGCCGATGCTGAAAGCCTTCGCCGCGCTCGACGAGAGCGGCCAGGCCTCGCTGAAGCGCGATCTTCTGGCGCTGCTCGGTGAGTTCAACCATGCCGATGACGGTACGATCGTCGTGCGCAGCGAATATCTGGAAGCGGTGATCACCAAACGATGATTTGCGGTCGAGGCGATGATCAGGCCGGCATTCGGCCTGACCATCGCCATCAGGCCGGTGCGGCGGCGCCGACCGTGTCTGCCGAGACGGCCTCGCGGCTGCCGAGCGGCTTCGGCCGCCCGGCGGTCGTGTCGCGCAGGGTCTGCCGTTCGACCTCCGAGTTCAACTCGGCCCCGAACATGATCACGATGGCCGACATCCACATCCACGTCATCAGGCCGATCGCCGCGCCGAGCGAGCCGTAGGTGGCGTTGTAATTGGCGAATTCCGAGAGATACCAGGAGAGCAGCGCCGAGCCGGCGATCCAGAGGATGGCGGCGGTCACCGCGCCGAGGCTCAGCCATTGCCAGCGCGGCGCATCGCGGCTGGGCGCGAAGCGGTAGAGGACCGCGAGTGCCACGAGCAGGATGAGGAACAGCAGCGGCCATCGTGCCAGCGCCACGATCAGCTTGCTTTCCGGCGCCATGCCGAGATGATTGAGCGCGAGCGGGAAGGCGACGACGGCCGCCACCATCAGCAGCAGCGCCACGATGCCGCCGACGGTGAAGGCCAGCGACACCATGTTGAGCTTGATGAAGCTGCGCTTCTCGCGCTCCTCATAGGCGACGTTGAGGGCATCGAAGATCGCCTTGACGCCCGCATTGGCGCTCCAGATCGCAAGCAGAAGGCCGAGCAGGAAGGTGGCGCCGAGCGTCGTGTTGCCATGCGACACCACGCGCGCGACCTGGTCCTCGACGATCTGGAACGAGCCTTCGGGTAACATCGTCGCAAGCGTCTGCAGATTGGCGCTGATCGTCGAGGGATCGGCGAACAGGCCGTAGGATGAGACGAGCGCCGTGACCGCGGGGAAGATCGCGAGCAGCCCGAAAAAGACGACGCCGCCCGCCGTCGCGAGCAGGCGATCCTCGTCAATGCGCTGATAGGTGCGCCAGAAGATATCCTTCCAGCCCGCCCAGGGGATCGTGAACGGGCTCTTCGCATGGCGGCCGTGACCCGGCTGCGCGGCCGCGCCTGCCGGGTTCGTTTCGGGCGAATTCGCCTCGCTGTTGCGGCGGTCTTGCGGAGGTCCCGAGCTGGTCCGGCCGGAGTCCTGGAAGTAGCGCTCCGCGGTGAGCACGAACACGGCCGTCGCCGCCACCAGCAGCCAACTGTCGATGTGCTCGGAGCGCCGCGCCAGCATTCACGCCTCCAGCCCGTGCCTGTGCCGCCGCCGGCGGGCGGCCGTCAGTCCAAGCAGGCCGACGGCCGCGAGCATCAGGCCGAGCTGCACGGGGCGGTTGGTGCGGGCCGGCCAGGCCTTGCTGTCATAGCCTCGCTCGCCCGGCGCGAGTGGCGCCAGGGGAATCGTCGTTGCGACCTCCTTCACCGCCTGCTTCACCGTTCCGCGCGGGATGCGCGGCGTCGCGATCGCCACGCGCATGCGGCTCGCAAGCGGCACGACCGGCTTGGTCGGCCGCTTCATCATCGCCACGGCCACCCCGGCGCAGGCTGCGGCGAGCACCAGCAGCACGGTCGCAACCGCACCAAACCCCCAGAATTGCCCATAGGTGATGGCGACCCAGCGGTAGAGAGCCATCAGACCGACAAAGAGGGTCGCGATCAGGAACAGCCCGGCTGCGGCGAACAGCCCCGCCGCGACCGCGTAGGACGTGGCGCGTCCCGTGGCCTGGCTGGTGCGGTCGCGCAGGTAGGACCGGGCGGCGCGCTTGAGATGGTTGAGCTTGAGCGCCACGCCGGCGCGCAGCAATTCGCCCGATGGCGCGAGCATGCGGACATCCTCCAAGAGCGAAAAAAATCGCCCGGGGGATGAACGTGGCGGTATTTGACTTGTTCCGACGGAGTGCGTCGCCGCGCCAGCGGATCAGCCGAGATCGGCAGCCGCGATCCAGAACACCTCGCCCTCGGATTCCTCGGTGTCGAGCCAGAGCAGCGGTAGTTCCGGAAAGGCTTCGTCGAGCAATTCGCGGCCGCGTCCGATCTCGCAGAGCAGCCCGCCGTCCGCGGTGAGATGATCGGGCGCATCGCGCAGGATGCGGCGCACCACGTCGAGCCCGTCGGCGCCGCCGTCGAAGGCGAGCTTCGGCTCGGCCCGGCACTCCGGCGGCAGCGCCGCCATGCCGTCCGCATCGACGTAAGGCGGGTTGGTGATGATGAGATCGTATTTGTTGTCGCCGAGCGGGGCGAACAGGTCGCCGCGATGCAGCGTGATGCGCTCATCGAGCCCGTGCTCGCCGACATTGCGTGCGGCAACTTCGAGCGCGCCCTTGGAGATGTCGACGGCATCGACCGCGGCGTTCGGGAAATGATGCGCGGCGAGGATCGCGAGACATCCCGATCCGGTGCAGAGATCGAGCACGCGCCCGACGGCGGTGGGGTCATCGATCAGCGAGCCGGCCTCGCCGTCGCCGCCGAAATGCGAATCCAGGAGCTCGCCGATGAAGGAGCGCGGAACGATGACGCGCTCGTCGACATAGAAGGGCTGGCCGCGCATGTAGATCTTGTTGACGAGATAGGCGGCCGGTTTACGCGTGGCGACGCGCTTGTGAATGAGATCGAGGATGGTCTTGCCTTCCGCCGACGTGACGCAGGCATGGGCAAAGATCTCGAACTGGTCGGGATGCAGATGCAGGGCCTCGCAGACCAGGAAGACGGCTTCCGCAACCGGATCGGTCGTGCCATGCGCAAAGGCGAGCTTGGCTTCGACGAAGCGGCTCACCGCGTAACGGACGAAATCGATCAGCGTGAGCAGCTCGCCACGGCCGACCTTCGCGAGCTTTGGCGCGGCGCGGCTACGCGCGGTTCTCTTGGATGCTCTTGCCATCAGGATCGGGTCCAGCGTGCTGCGGCCTCGTCGTCACGGGCCTGGGCCTCGACCCAGCCGGTGCCGCTGGCGCTCTCTTCCTTCTTCCAGAACGGCGCGTTGGTCTTGAGGTAATCCATCAGGAACTCGGCCGCCTGGAACGCCGCCTGGCGATGTTGCGACGCGGTCAGCACCAGCACGATGTTCTGGCCGGGTATGAAGCGGCCGACGCGGTGGATGATCGTGACGCCGTTCAGCGGCCAGCGCGAGGTTGCCTCATCGGCGCGGCGCTGGATCTCCTCTTCCGCCATGCCCGGATAATGCTCGAGCGTGAGTGCCGAGATCTTCGCGCTGCCCTCGTCGGCGCGGCAGATGCCGCAGAAGCTCACCACGGCGCCGATGTCGGTACGGCTCCCGGTCAGGACCGCGATCTCGCGCGCAATGTCGAAATCGTCCTGCTGGATACGGATGGTGACGGGGCAGGGGGTGACAGGGGAGGTCATGGCCTAGCCGCCGGTCATCGGCGGGAAGAACGCGATCTCGCGGGCGCCGGCGATTGCGGCGTCCGACTTGACGTGGGCATGGTCGATCGCGGCACGGATCACCTTCGGCTTCTCGAAGGCGTAGGCATAAGCCTCGCTCCGGCCGGACAGCCATGCGATCAGCTCCTCGACGGTGTGGACGGTCGCCGGCGGCTCGATCGTTTCCTCGGCCTTGCCGACGCGCTCGCGCACCCAGGCGAAGTACTTCACCTTCATCCTTCATCCTCCTTGATGAGGTGATGGATGCCGGCGCGGAAATAGTCGTAGCCGGTGTACATGGTCAGGATCGCCGAGGCCCAGAGCAGCGCCAGTCCAATCATCGAGACGACGGACACCACCTCGTCGCCAGCCGGGCCAGCGAGCAGGAAGCCGATGGCGACGAGCTGGACCGTGGTCTTCCACTTCGCAAGCTTGGTGACGGGCACGCTGACGCGCAGCGCGGCGAGGTATTCGCGCAGGCCCGAGACCAGGATCTCGCGGCACAGGATCACGATGGCGGCCCACAGCGACCAGCCATGGATGATGCCGTCGGCGGCCAGCATCAACAGGCAGGAGGCGACCAGCAGCTTGTCGGCGATCGGATCGAGCATCCGGCCGAACGCCGATTGCTGATTCCAGATCCGCGCATAATAGCCGTCGAGGTAGTCAGTGACCGCAGCCGCGATGAAGATGGCGACCGCGACCCAGCGCAGCCACAGCGGCTGATCCAGGATCGACTGCGCATAGATGCATCCGACCACGACCGGGATCGCGGCGATCCGGCCATAGGTCAGGATGTTCGGGAGGGACATCGCGCGGCTGGTCGTCCCTCGTGTCGTGGCGATGTTCATCCGTCCTACCAATACCGCTGCTGCCTGAAGGTCAACCGTCCCGCCCCCAAATGGGGTGCGGGATACGACGACCATATGACCGCGGTCCCCTTTAGTTCATCCCGGCTGGGGATGGAAATACTCGAAAATCCTGCGGGCGCTCTCGGCGCTCACCCCCGGAACCTTGCCGAGATCGGCGATCGAGGCCCGTTCGATCTCCTTCAGGGTCCCGAAATGATGCAGCAAGGCACGTTTGCGTGACGGTCCGATGCCCGGAATCTCCTGCAAACCGGCCTCGCGGATGTCCTTCTTGCGCAGCTTGCGGTGCGAGCCGATGACGAAGCGATGGGCCTCGTCCCGCAGGCGCTGGATAAAATAGAGCACGGGGTCGCGCGGCTCCAGCTTGATCGCATCGCGTTCCGGCATGAACAGGGTCTCGCGGCCGGCATCCCGGTCGGGTCCCTTGGCGACCGACATCAGCGAGACCTGGGTCAGCCCGAGATTTGCAAAAATCTCGCGCACGGCGTTGAGCTGGCCGCGGCCGCCGTCGATGATCACGAGGTCGGGCCATTGCGGGAAATCGTCGTCCTTCGCCTTGGCCACACCCTCCTCGGGTGGATTGATGAGGCGCTTGAAGCGGCGCTCCAGCACCTCGCGCATCATGGCGTAGTCGTCGCCGGGCGTCAGCCCTTCCGACCTGATGTTGAACTTGCGGTACTGGTTCTTCACGAAGCCGTCCGGCCCGGCCACGATCATGGCGCCGACCGCATTGGTGCCCTGGATGTGGCTGTTGTCGTAGACCTCGATGCGCTTGGGCGCCTGGGGCAAGTTCAGCGTCGCGGCCATGGCCTCGAGCAGCCGGCTCTGCGTCGCAGTGTCCGCGAGCTTGCGGCCGAGCGCCTCGCGCGCATTGGTCAGCGCGTGGGTGACGAGTTCCTTCTTCTCGCCGCGCTTGGGCGCGGTGACCTCGACCTTGTGACCCGCCTTGATCGACAGCGCGTTGGCGAGCAGCTCGCTCTCCTCGATCTCGTGCGAGAGCAGGATGTTCTTCGGCGGCGGCTTGTCGTCGTAGAACTGGGCGAGGAAGGAGCCGAGCACCTCTTCCGGGGTGAATGTCTTCTCCGCGCGCGGAAAATAGGCGCGGTTGCCCCAGTTCTGGCCGGTGCGGAAGAAGAACACCTCGACGCAGGAAAAGCCGCCTTCCTGGTGGATGGCGAACACGTCGGCTTCCTCCACCGTGCGCGGATTGATGCCCTGCTGCGACTGGATCGCCGACAGCGCGGCGAGGCGGTCGCGGTAGAGCGCGGCGCGTTCGAATTCGAGCTCGCCGGAAGCCTTCTCCATTTCGCCGGCAAGCTCCTGCTTCACCGCATGGCTCTTGCCGGAGAGGAAGTCGGTCGCCTCGCGCACCAGGGTCGCATAGCCGGGGAAGTCGATTTCGCGCGTGCAGGGACCGGCGCAGCGGCGGATCTGGTAGAGCAGGCAGGGCCTGGAGCGGCTCTCGAAGAAGGAATCGGTGCAGGAGCGGATCAGGAACGCGCGCTGCAGGGCGGTGATGGTGCGGTTGACCGCGCCGGCGGAGGCGAACGGGCCGAAATAACGCCCGGGGCGGGTTTGCGCGCCGCGATGCTTGAGGATCTGCGGCGCCCAATGGTCGCCGGTGATCAGGATGTAGGGAAACGACTTGTCGTCGCGCAGCTGCACGTTGAAGCGCGGCCGCAGCTGCTTGATGAGGTTGGCTTCCAGCAGCAGCGCTTCGGTCTCGGTATTGGTCGAGACGATCTCCACGGTCACCGTGGCGGCGATCATGCGCAGGATGCGGGCCGGCTGCGGTGCACTCTGGCGCGCATAGTTGGACAGGCGCTTTTTGACGTTCTTGGCCTTGCCGACATAGAGCACGTCGGCGTTCGCATTGAGCATGCGATAGACGCCGGGCGAGGTGGGAGCGAGCCGGACCGCGCGCTCGATCGCCTCGTGGCCGGTCGCCAGCGGGCCCTCGCCGACCGCGCCGCTCTCTTCCAGGATGTCGGGCAGCCGCGCATCGTCCTCGTCGTCGCCACCGGCGCTGGCGGGATCGATGTCCGGCGGCGCCAGATTCTCGGGCGGGGCGTCCGCGGCGGCGGGGCGCGACGCTTTGCGCGCCCGTGCGTCGTCCGGATTATCGGTGGAATCGTGAACCATGGGGCGAATTTAGGCGCTGGGGGTGCCGATTTGAAGTTCCGGCCATCCCGCACGCACAGGGATGACGACAAGGTTCCCGGTAACGCTTCCTTAAGTCTGTTAAGCGCGCGGTAACGGGTCTTAACAGGCCTTTAACTTAAAACTCTCGATAAATTTTACGCGAAAGGTTCTCGGTTCCGTGACCTTGCGACAGGCCCGTGCGCGGCGGCGCAGGCCTCGCGACCGGTTGCGGCAGTTGCGTTGGAGAGTGTGATGAGGGGGCTCGTTGTGGGCGCAGCCGCGTTGGTTGCGGCCGGCTGGACAGCTTCGGCGGAGGCTGCCGATCTAAACTACGGGCAGCGTGCGCCCTACACCGTCAATCAGCCGCTGAACGCCTATAGCTGGGCCGGCCCGTATCTGGGCGCCAATCTCGGCTATGAATGGGGCTCGGTGAGCAACAGTCCCGTGAAGCCCTCCGGCTTCGTCGGCGGCGTGCAGGCCGGCTACAATTTCCAGAACGGCCCATGGGTGTTCGGCGTCGAAGGCGACATCCAGGCCGCGGGCGCCGACGACACCTTCGCGCCGTGGAAATTCTCCAATCCCTGGTTCGGCACCCTGCGCGGCCGCGCCGGCTATGCCTTCAGCAACGTGCTGTTCTACGGCACGGCCGGCCTCGCCTTCGGCGAGCTGCGTGCGCAGACCTTCGGCTGGACGGAATCGCACACCACCGCCGGCTGGACCATCGGTGCCGGCGCGGAAGTCGGCTTCGCGCCGAACTGGAGCGCCAAGCTCGAATACCTCTACATCGATCTGTCGACGAGTCAGTTTGCAATTACCGGCGTGTCAAACGGCTATAGCGCCAGCGTCGTGCGCGCCGGCGTGAACTATCACTTCTGATAGCTGAAGAAGAAAATACCGGACCAGTCTCCCGGCCGCTTGCGGCCGGGATTTTTTTTCGCGTCAGGCTCGCTAGGAGAGGATCACCAGGTTGACCGCCTTCGGTCCCTTCCCCTTCTTGTCCGGCTCGACCTCGAAAGTGATACGCTGTCCTTCGGCAAGGTCCTTCAATCCGGCCCGCTCCACAGCGGTGATGTGAACGAAAACATCGCGACCGCCGTCGTCCGGCTTGATGAAGCCGTAGCCGCGCTCGCCGTTGAAAAATTTGACCGTTCCCGTCATGGCCATCGGGAAACTCCTCCCCCGCAATGCTCCTCCGTCGCGACGCAGACTCACGTCACGACATGACCGGGCCTCACGAAGCCCGGGAGCTGGCCATCCTTGAGCGGACCGTTCGGTCCGATCGGATCTTTCTTAGGCCTTCACTCCGCCGCAACCATTCGCGGAAGCGGAACGTAAAGCCAGTCACCGAAACAGCATAATACGGTTCATTGCAGATTGACTACCGCCCCTGCATATTTTTCCCAAGAATGCCGGAGTGTTACGGTCGCGGCACCTCTAATCGGAATCTGGCAGCACCGCCCTGGCCGAGCGGCATTTCCAGCTCGGGCAGGATCGTCTTGAGTTCGCCGTGCAGCGTGTAGGGCGGATTGACGATCAGCAGTCCGGTGGAGGTGAGCGCTGCGCCGTCGAGCTGCGGTGCGACACTGAATTCGAGCCGCAGGCATTTTCCCGGCGGCTTTGCTGCGGCTGCGGCCCGCGCCACCAGTTGCGCCAGCGTGTCGGTGGCACGCCGGCTCTTGGCCGGATACCAGATTACATAGATACCGGTCGGCCATTTCGCGAAGGCAGCCGAGAAGGCCTCGCCGAGCCGTTCGAACTCGTCCTTCGCTTCGAACGGCGGATCGATCAGCACCAGTCCGCGCCGCTCCTTCGGCGGCACGAAGGCCGGCAGCGCTATCCAGCCGTCGAGATCGACCACGCGGGCCTGTTCGTCGCGGCGCAGCACGTCGATCAGCGCTTTGCGCGCCTTCGGCTCGAGTTCGCAGGCGACGAGGCGGTCCTGCGGCCGCAGCAGGCCGCGCGCGATCAGCGGCGAGCCCGGATAGGCCTTGAGCTCGCCCTTCGGATTGAAGGCGCGGACGATGTCGAGATAGGGCTTCGTCAGCGCCGCGGTCTCGTTGGACAGGCGCGCCTGCATGAGCCGGGCGATTCCCGTCAGCCACTCGCCGCCACGGCGGGCCTCGTCGCTTTCGAGATCGTAGAGACCGGCGCCGGCATGGGTGTCGATGACGCGGAACGCCGCCGGCTTGTCCTGCAAGTAGGTGAGGATGCGCGCCAGCACGATGTGCTTGATGACATCGGCGAAGTTGCCGGCGTGGAAGGCGTGGCGGTAGTTCATGGGACTGGGCTAGCGTTGTCTTGCGCGATCCTAATCCCTTGTCATTGCGAGCGCAGCGAAGCAATCCAGAATCTATCTGCGGCAGCAGTCTGGATTGCTTCGTCGCTTCGCTCCTCGCAATGACGGAGGCTGTAGGAACTATCCACCCCTGATCGGCGGCATCGTCACCTGGTCGCGCCGGCAGGCGCGGCGCTCGATCTCATCGCAGGCGCGGAATTGCAGGTCCTTGCTGAGGCAGATGCGGACCTCGGACAGCCGTGTCCGGGTGCAGGTGACCGAGACGGCGGCATTGCTGAGACCCGGATTGGCCTTGATGAAGGCCTCCTCGACCTCCGCCGGAGCCACTGTCTTGGCCTGCGACAAATCGAGATATTCGGCCGGAATCTTGATCGCGGCGCGCGCTTTGCGGATCGTCTCGAAATAGCTGCGATCGGTCAGCCCGGCGCAGGTGCCGTGCTTGTCCCACTCGTTGAAGATCAGCCCCGGCGCCGGCATCAGGTCGAGCATCGAGGAGACGATGCTGCGGTTCAGCCGCGGCGCCGGCCGCTGGCAGTATTCGGGGAAGCCGTTCTCATATTGCGGCCACAGCCCATGCACCACGAACGCATAGGGCCGTCCGCTGCACTGCATCTGAGAGCGGCCGCCGCGCTCGGCCGCCTCCTCGCAGAAGGAGGGCGACCACGACAGCGACAGTACGTAGAAATCGAACTCGCCGGGCGCGTTCTGTCGCTTGTCCTGCGCCTTCGCGCCGCCGGCGGCCAAGGCCAGCCCCGCGGCCAGGGTGAGCGAGATCATCAGGCGCGAGAACGAATGCAATCCGGAATGAAACATGGCGACGCCCCTCAACTAGACTGTGCAGCCAAGCCTAGCAGGCGACAAGAACATTTCAAGAACAAAATTCGCAAGAACAAAATTCGCAAGGCAGCCGGCTGGCCGTCCGATCGGCGCGAATCAGGGCCTCGCCGCGCGGCAGGCCGGATTGTAGGCCCAGTTGCGGTCGAGCCCGACCACGCACCATTCGACGCTCTGGCCGTAGCCGGCAAAACCGCCATCCTCGATGATGGAGAAATGCACCCTGCGCACCTTGCCGTCGTTCAGCATGGCATCGCCGGTGCAATAGCGGCGCGGAATGTTGTCGGACTGCCAGGGCCGGAACGCGGTCTCGTGAACCGCGGAGAAGCCGGTGATCTTCAACGGGGAATTCCAGAACGAGCTTTCCTTCTCCCAGAACTGGGTCGCGATCGTCGGCAGCGCCTTGTCGCAATCGGCGACGTTGCCGTCATAGCGCGGTCCGCTCAGCCAGAAGTTCAGCTCCAGCGGATTGGCGGCTCTGGCCTCACCGAGCGACAGCGCCCCGAACATGAGGCCGAGCAGGGCGGCAAAGCGGAGCGATTTCAGGGAGGGGGCGCGCATGGGCAATCCGGACAGCTGGGTCTTGCGAAGTGTGGACGGTGCCGCGAAGGCCGGGGGAGGTCAAGTGCAGCGCGGCAACACTTGGCCAAGACTTGACCACAACGTCGCAGCTGGAAGCCTTCGGTTCTTTTCACGGGCATCCCGGCACCGTAAACTGCCGCCAACCAATTGGAGTAACGGGAATGCGAATCATTGCGGCCGCGGGCCTTCTCGCCCTGGGAATGGTGGCGAGCCAGTCGGCGCGTGCTGACATCCTTCCGGTGCCGCCGTTCAAGGGCAACGACACCGGCGGCATCATCGCCTATTCCTTGGCGACGCAAGCCGATGCGCGGCAGGTCGCGGTCGATCACTGCGCACGCTACGGCAAGGTCGTCAAATTCCTCGCTGTGCAGGCCTATGAGGGCGGTTACATCTCATTTTCCTGCCGCTGGGTGCCCTATGGCGCCGCCGAGCAGCCGATCCGCACGCTCTACTGAAGCGCTGTCGTAGCGCCGCGATCTCTCAGCCGGGAGCCCCACATGACGCGCAAACTCGCTTTGCTCGGCTTGGTCGCTTGTCTCGTGTTGTCGGCCGGCCGCGCCTGCGCCGACGACCTGCCGGTGCGCAAGGCCGGTCTTTGGGAAATGAAGCTGATCACGACCGGTTCGCCCATGCCCGAGATGACCATGCAGCACTGCACCGACGAGACCGTCGACAAGGAGATGAGCAACAACGTCTCCCCGATGGCCAAGCAGATCTGCACCAAGCAGGACATCAAGAAGACCGCGACCGGCTATGTCAGCGATTCCGAATGCAGCGTCGCCGGCGTCAGCACGACCTCGCATGCCGAGATCACCGGCGATTTCAACTCGGCCTACACGGTGAAGACCTCCTCGCATGCGCAAGGCGGCGTCGCCGGCACGGCCGGCCGCGATACCACCATGACGCTGCAAGCCAAGTGGCTCGGCGCTTGTAAGGCGGACCAGAAGCCCGGCGACATCGTGATGCCCGGCGGCTTCAAGATGAACGTGCGCGACATGGACAAGCTGAAGGCGCTGCTGCCGAAGTAGGTGAGATCGCAGCCCGGAAATCGGTGCACTCCCTCGCCCCATTCTTACGGGAGAGGTGAAGTACGGCTACACCGGTATCCTCACACTCGCCCTTAATCCCCCCATCGGGCTATCCCCGAGCGTGATGTCGCCGCCGTGCGAGCGGGCGATGTCGCGGGCGATCGCCAGCCCTAAGCCCGTGCCGCCTTCGTCCTGGTTGCGGGCGTTGTCCAGCCGCAGGAACGGCTTGAACACTTCCTCGCGCAGGTGAGCGGGAATGCCCGGTCCGTCATCGTCGACCGTCACGGTCAAATAACGGTGATCGCGCTGGCCGGTGATGGCGATGGTCTTGCCGTAGCGCGCCGCGTTGGTGACGAGGTTGGCGAGGCAGCGCTTAAACGAGGCCGGCTTCACCGTGACCACGGGCAGTCCATTGAATGCCACGGTCGCGGTGTGGCCGTGGCGCTCGGCGTCGCTGCGCAGCTCCTCGAGCGCCTGCGCCATGTCGGTCGGCTGCGACTGCTCGCCGGAATCGCCGCGGGCAAAGGCGAGATAATCCTCCAGCATCATCGACATCTCGTCGACGTCCTTGCGCATGCCCTCCAATTCCGGGCTGTCGCCGATCAGCGCCAGCTCGAGCTTGAAGCGGGTCAGGATGGTGCGCAGATCGTGGCTGACCCCTGCGAGCATCGCGGTGCGCTGCTCCATCGTACGCTCGATGCGCGATTTCATCTCGAGGAAGGCGACCGCGGCGCGTCGTACCTCGCGCGCGCCTCTGGGGCGGAAGTTCGGTGCCTCGCGGCCCTTGCCAAAGCTTTCCGCGGCATCGGCAAGGCGCAGGATCGGCTTGATCTGGTTGCGCAGGAACAGCACCGCGACGATCAGCAGGATCGAGGACGTGCCGACCATCCAGAACAGGAAGATTTCCGAATTCGAGGCATAGGCGGCGCTGCGCTGCGCGAACACGCGCATCACGGCGTCGTCGAGCTGGATGCGGATCTCGACGAGGTTGGAGCGGCCGACCGTGTCGATCCAGAACGAGCGTCCGATCTGGCGGCCGAGCTGCACCGACAGGGTCTGGTCGAGCAGCGAGAAGAACGGCTTTGGCCCGGGCGGTGGCATGTCGCCGGCGGGCAGGAAGTCCACGACGAGGCCAAGACGCTGCTGGGCGATGCGGCGGATCTGGTCGCGGTCCTTGTCCTGCGGATAGCCCTTGTAGACGTCAATCAGCGCGGCGATGTCCTGCACCACCGCGGCCGACAGGCGGCGCGTCACCGTGTTCCAGTGCCGCTCCATGAACACGAAGGCGACGACCGATTGCAGGATCACCATCGGCACGATCATGATCAACAGCGCGCGGGCATAGAGGCCAGTCGGCATCCAGCCCTTGAACGCGTTGCCCATCCAGCCATTGGCGGCCGAAACGCGGCCGGCGGCGCTCCTCAATAGCGTCAGGCCGGTGTCGATCGTGCTCATCGGTCTCGCCTCACTCCACTCAACTCAGGGCGAGGCCACCAGCCGGTAACCGATGCCGCGCACCGCCTGGAGGAACAGCGGATTGGCGGGGTCGGTCTCGATCTTGCGTCTGAGGCGGTTGATCTGCACGTCGACGGCGCGCTCGTTGACGCTGCCATTGCCGGTCAGCGCGCTGCGCGGCACGGTCTCGCCCGGTGCCTCCGAGAGGATGCGCAGCATCTCGCGTTCGCGGTCGGTGAGGTGGATGACCTCCTCGCCCTGGCGCAACTCGCCGCGATCGAGGTGGAAGACGTAGGGACCGAACGCGATCTTCTCGATGGTCGCAGCCTGCGGCGGCGGCGCGGCGCGTTTGAGGATGTTGTTGATGCGCAGCGCGAGCTCGCGCGGCTCGAACGGTTTTGCGACGTAATCATCGGCGCCGATCTGGAGACCCTCGATACGGGCTTCGGCCTCGTGCCGCGCCGTCAGCATCACGATCGGCACTGAGGAGGACGTGCGGATGAAACGGGCGAGATCGAAGCCGGTCTCGCCGGGCATCATGACGTCGAGGATCAGCAGGTCGAAATGCAGGCCCATGAGCTTCGAGCGCGCATCGCCGGCGCTCGCCGCGGTGGTGACGCGATAGCCTTCGCCGGAGAGAAAGCGCGAGAGCAGATCGCGGATGCGGCGGTCGTCGTCGACCAAGAGGAGATGCGGCGCGTCGTCGGCTGGTTGCACCGGCGGACGGGCGAGCGTGGCAGCGAGCGGCACGGTCACTCCTTGGCGTCTTGGTTGACGGAGGCGAAGATCGTCTCGAGCACCTTGTCCGGATCGTCGCGGTCGATCATCGCGCGCAGGAAGCGCTTCACGGTCTCGGCATCCTGCGGAGCCATCTCGGACAGCGCCTTTGTGATCCGCGTGGTCTGGAGGCCGGCGAGCTTCTGTACCAGCGCCTCGCCCTTCGGCGTCGCGTAGAGCAGCCGCTGGCGGCGGTCATTGTCGCCGGTCTTCTGCACGATATAGCCCTCGTCCAGCAGCTGCTTGAGCACGCGGCCGAGTGACTGCTTGGTGATGCGCAGGACGTCGAGCAGGTCCGCGACCTTCAGGCCGGGATAGCGGTAGACGAAATGCATCACCCGGTGATGGGCCCGGCCGAAGCCGAACGCCTCCAGTTCCTGGTCGGGATCGCCGACGAAATCGCGATAGGCGAAGAACAGCAGCTCGATGATATCCCAGCGCAAATTGCCTCCGTCACCTGCGGCCGGCCGAGGCTCGGCAGCGTCTTGAGAGGGAGTCGCGAAATTTATGTCAGGCATATTGACGTATCTTGGGTTCAATGTTACAAAACGATCGACCCGCACGAAATTTTAGATCGTTTCGCGTCGGGCGGCATCGAAGCAGGGCGGCCGGAGTGAGCCGGACAGACTGCGACGGCCGGAGCAGATCTACCGTGCGATTGTCGAGCGGCATTTCGGCAAAACATACTGGACTTCCGCCTTCCGCAAAAGCATGTCCTCGGCGACATGCTGGCCACGGAAACCGGCCGTAACAAGGCTGGCGGCGGTCCGGCCAGAAACCCAGTCAAGCCAGCCGGGCCCGAAGGAGGGCAGGCGGGCGCCAGAACAGCGCCGCGACCGGCAGCGGGAGGCAAGAACATGAGCATGAAATTCGACATCCAGCCCGCATCCAATCCGACCTCCGAGAAGGACCGTGTCGCCAGGCTGGTGGACCCCGGTTTCGGACGGGTCTTCACCGATCACATGGCGATCGTCCGCTACAACCAGGCCAAGGGCGGCTGGCATGACGCGCGCATCGAGGCGCGCGCGAACTTCCAGCTCGATCCGGCCGGTGCCGTCCTGCACTACGCCCAGGAGATCTTCGAAGGGCTCAAGGCCTACAAGCGCGACGACGGCGGCGTGAACCTGTTCCGCCCCGACGCCAATGCGCGCCGCTTCAAGGATTCGGCGGACCGCATGGCGATGGCGCAGCTGCCCGAGGACGTCTTCATCGAGGCGGTCGAGCAGGTCGTGCGCATCGACCGTGCCTGGATCCCCGGCGGCGAGGGCAGCCTTTACCTGCGGCCCTTCATGATCGCGAGCGAGACCTTTCTCGGCGTCAAGCCGTCGTCCGAATACATTTTCGCAGTCATCGCTTCGCCGGTGGGGTCGTACTTCAAGGGCGGACCCGCGCCGGTGTCGATCTGGGTGTCGGAGAACTACACGCGCGCCGCGATCGGCGGCACCGGTGCCGTCAAGTGCGGCGGCAATTATGCCGCCAGCCTGCGCGCCCAGGCCGAAGCGATCCAGCATGGCTGCGATCAGGTCGTGTTTCTCGACGCGGTCGAGCGCCGCTACATCGAGGAGCTCGGCGGCATGAACGTCTTCTTCGTGTTCGACGACGGCTCGCTCGTGACGCCGCCGCTCGGCACGATCCTGCCCGGCATCACCCGCGACTCCATCATCGCGCTCGCGAAGGATGCCGGCAAGACCGTGCGCGAGGAGCCGTACTCGCTCGACCAGTGGCGCAAGGATGCAGCCAGCGGCAAGCTGAAGGAAGCGTTCGCCTGCGGCACCGCGGCGGTGATCTCGCCGATCGGCAAGGTGCGCTCGGTGAGCGGCGATTTCGACATCAGCGGCGGCGCCGCCGGCCCCGTCGCCATGGGCCTGCGCAAGCAGCTCGTCGACATCCAGTACGGCCGCACCAACGATCCGCACAACTGGATCCGCAAGGTGCTTTGATTTTTCTCCCTCTCCCCGCTTGCGGGAGAGGGCAATCGCATATGGGGGCGATTTCGCCTGTGGCCATCCTTCGAGACGCCCGCCGTTGGCGGGCCCTCAGGATGAGGATTGAGTGCGCGGCTGTAGTTTCAACGAGCACCGATACTGCTTAGCCTCATCCTGAGGAGACCGCGAAGCGGTCGTCTCGAAGGACGAGGCGCGCGCTCAGGTCGCGCAAAATGCCATATGCGATTGCCCTGCCGCAGACGGGGAGAGGGGAAAAGCGCAATGCTTGTGGACTCTTGCGCACTGAACTCCTCGCCACAACTGCGCGACAAAGCCAGGACATCTTGAAACATCCTGGACATCGCGATCATGGCAACAAAACTCTCCCAACCCATGAAATGGGTCGTTCTCGCCGCAATCACCGGCGTCTCGGTTTTCGGCATCCTGACCATCGGCCCAGTGCCGGAGGTCGTTGCGCAGGACCGCTCGCCGATTGTCGACGTGCGCACCAGCGATCCCGAGATGAACGCCGCGATCGCGCGGGCCCGGGGCACGCTCCCCACCTTCTGGGCCTCCTATGAATCGCCAAAGCCGTCGGAGGCCGGGCATGCCCTGAAGGTGCGCTTTTCGACCCGCAAGGGCGGCGAGCACATCTGGATCGGCGAGGTGAAGAAGCTGCCGAACGGCACTTATTCCGGCCTGTTCGCCAACGAGCCGCGCGACCTGCCGGGCAAGCACGCCGGCGACAAGGTCCAGTTCAGCGAAGCCGACATTTCGGACTGGATGTTCATGCGCAACGGCAAGATCGTCGGCGGCGAAACCATCAAGCCGACGCTGAAATCGCTGCCGAAGGCGGATGCCGATGCGCTGAGGGCGCGGATGGAGCAGCCGTAGAGGTGGGGACGTCATTCCGGGATGGTCCGAAGGACCAGACCTCAGGTGCGCAATTGCGCACCGGGGAATCTCGAGATTCCGGGTTCGATGCTGCGCATCGCCCCGGAATGACGGCGACTTAGGCAGGCGTTAGGGGCTTGCGGCATCCGCAGCGGTTGCCGCACCGCCCCCCGGCTGGTAAACGCCGCGCATGGCCGAGAAACCCAAAAAACCCCAGAAACTGAAGGCGCGCCTGCCGCGCGGGCTCGAGGATCGCGATCCCGCCGCGATCCGGGCGACGCGCGAGATGGTCGAGAAGATCCGCGCCGTCTACGAGCTCTACGGGTTCGAGCCGGTGGAGACGCCGGCGATGGAATACACCGAAGCGCTCGGCAAGTTCCTGCCCGATCAGGACCGCCCGAACGAGGGCGTGTTCTCGTTCCAGGACGACGACGAGCAGTGGATCAGCTTGCGCTACGATCTGACCGCGCCGCTCGCCCGCTATGTCGGCGAGCGATACGGCACCGACGCCCTGGTCTTGCCCTATCGCAGCTATCGCGTCGGCTACGTGTTCCGCAACGAAAAGCCTGGCCCCGGCCGCTTCCGCCAGTTCATGCAGTTCGATGCCGATACGGTCGGCTCGGCGACGCCGGCGGCGGATGCCGAGATCTGCATGATGGCGGCCGATGCGATGGAAAAGCTCGGGATCGAGCGCGGCCAGTACGTGGTGAAGGTGAACAACCGGAAGGTGCTCGATGGCGTGATGGAGAGCGTCGGTCTTGGCGGCGACGAGAACGCCGGTCGCAGGTTGACCGTATTGCGTGCCATCGACAAGTTGGATCGGCTTGGGGTTGAGGGCGTAAGGCAGCTCCTTGGTAAGGGGCGCAAGGACGAAAGTGGCGACTTTACCAAAGGCGCGGACCTAAACGACGAGCAAATCGAAACCCTTGAAAAGCTGTACGGTCATCAAACCAGCCGATCCCAGGATTTCTTCTTAGCTCGTACCCAAATCGATCCTGCGTCCGATGACGATACGACCCTCGCCGGGGACGGCGGAAGTCGGTATGTGGTGGCTGACCCTCGTTTCCTTGATACTTACGAGCAGGTGTTTCAGCACTCTCCGCTCGTGTTAGAGGGAATCAATGAACTGCGCAGCATTTCCAAAATTGTTCGAAGCGCTGGGTATGGTACTCGCCGGATCAAGATAGACGTCTCCGTCGTGCGCGGCCTCGAATATTACACCGGCCCCGTCTACGAGGTCGAACTCCTGCTCGACACCAAGGACGAGAAGGGCCGCCCGGTGCGCTTCGGCTCGGTCGGCGGCGGCGGCCGTTACGACGGCCTCGTCTCGCGCTTCCGCGGCGAGCCGGTGCCGGCGACCGGTTTCTCGATCGGCGTGTCGCGGCTCCAGGCCGCGCTGACGCTGCTCGGCAAGCTCGACACGCGGCCGGAATTCGGGCCCGTCGTCGTCACCGTGTTCGATCGCGACCGCGTCGCCGACTACCAGAAGATGGTGGCAAGCCTTCGCACCGCCGGCATCCGAGCCGAGCTCTATCTCGGCAATCCCAAGAACATGGGCAACCAGCTCAAATATGCCGACCGCCGCAACGCGCCCTGCGTCATCATCCAGGGCTCGGACGAGAAGGCGCGCGGCGAGGTGCAGATCAAGGATCTGATCGAGGGTGCGAAGGCAGCCGCCGCGATCGCCTCCAACCAGGAATGGCGCGAGAGCCGTCCGGCGCAGTTCTCGTGCAGCGAAGCCGATCTCGTGGCCAAGGTCCGCGAGGTCCTCGGCCGCCATGACGTGAGCTGGGGCTAGCTATTCGCGCATTGCCTCGTGCCCGGGCTTGTCCCGGGCGTCCACGTCTTGTTTGATAGAAGAACGTGGATGGCCGGGACAAGCCCGGCCATGACGACAGCAGGGAGACGACGATGCCTGAGATCACCATCAGCATGGCCGAAGGCCGCACCGACGAGCAGAAGGCCGGCATGATGCGCGACATCACCCAGGCGCTGGTGAAGAATCTCGGCGTCGATGCCGATGCTGTCGTGATCCAGATCAACGAAGCCCCGCTCCGCCACAAGATGAAGGGCGGCAAGACCTTCGTGGAGCGCGCCGCGGCAGCGAAGAAGTGACGCGTTAGCGTCATTCCGGGGCGCGCGTAGCGCGAACCCGGAATCTCGCGCCGCAAACTTCTGGATTCCGGGTTCGGCGCTACGCGCCGCCCCGGAATGACAAGCAAGCACCATGGACGCACGCGACTTCATCACGATCGGCATCAGCGCAGAGCGCACGCTGGTGGTCCCAGTGGAGCGCACGGTCGGGCATTTCGTGTCCGGCATGCCTTTTGTCTACGCGACACCGATGATGATCCTGGAGATGGAGATGACGTCGGGCGACGCCATTCGCAGCGCGCTTCAGCCAGGCTGGGTCACGGTCGGCACCGAGGTCGACATCCGTCATCTCGCAGCCGCCCTCGTCGGCGCGACGGTGCGGACCACCGCGAAGGTGATCGCGGTCGAGCGCCGCGTCATCCGCTTCGAGGTCGAGGCCTTCGAGGGCACGCGCAAGCTCGGCGAGGGCCGTCACGCACGCGGCCTCGTCAATGTCGAGCTGTTCAACAAGCGGTTGGGGGCGTAGCGGCAGATGCCGTAGCTCGGCTTCGTAGGGTGGGTTAGCCGAAGGCGTAACCCACCACTTCTGCCTCCGCGGAAACGAAAGAGGTGGGTTACGCTTCGCTAACCCACCCTACGGCACCGTCCTACTTCGCCAATTCCTTCGACCGCGTCGTCGCAGCCGCAATCGCGCGGATCATCAGATCGCGCAGGCCGGGCTCGCCCATCAACACGCCGAGCGCGGCGGCGGTGGTGCCGCCGGGCGAGGTCACGTTCTGGCGCAGCGTACTGGCAGGAAGCTCCGACTGGTGCAGCAGCTCGCCGGAGCCGGCGACGGTTTCGCGCGCGAGCTTCATCGCCAGCGCTTCGGGCAATCCCGCCTCGACGCCGGCACGTGCGAGCTCTTCGGCAAGCAGGAATACATAGGCCGGGCCCGAGCCGGACACGGCAGTGACCGCATCCATCAGGCCTTCGTCGTCGACCCATTCCACCGAGCCGGTGGCGCGCAGCAGCGCATCCGCCACGGCGCGCTGCTGCGTGCTGACATCCGGTGCCGCAACCGCAACGGTGATGCCGCGGCCGATCGCAGCCGGCGTGTTCGGCATCGCGCGCACGACGGCGCCGCCGCAGACCTCCTGAAGCGAGGCGATCGTGGTGCCCGCCATGATCGAGACCACCGAGGTCTTGTCAGCGACGAACGGTTTCAGCTTCGCGCCGGCCTCGCGGAACATCTGCGGCTTCACCGCGACCACCAGCGTCTCGACGGCGCCGGCCGCTTTCACATCGGGATTGAGCGCAACGCCCTTGGCGGCGAGCGCGGCAATCTCGGGCGAGATATGCGGCTCGATCACCGCGACACGGCGTGGGTCGAGCCCGCCCGCCAGCCATCCGGTCAGCATCGCGCCGCCCATCTTGCCGGCGCCGGCGAGAAGGATGGTGTCGGTGATGTCTTGAAGAGTGCTGTTAGCCATCGCTGTTGCCACACCTTCGCTGTCGTCCCCGCGAAAGCGGGGACCCCCGCGCGAACGCTTGCGTTCGTCGCGTAACCACAGGCGGTTCTAGTGGATGAAGGTGGTGGCAACAAGCCGCGTAGGATGAATCACACGGTATGGGTCCCGGATCGGCGCTCCGCTTCGCTGCGCTTGTCCGGGACGACGGAGAGAGAGCCCTACGCCTCGCCGACCGTGTCGAACATCGCGGCGTCCATGGCCTGCGTGGTGGTCTTGCCGGCCCACACCACGAACTGGAACGCCGGGAAATAACGCTCGCAGGCGTGGATGGCGCCGGCGAGCATGGCTTCGCATTGCGCGGTCGAGGCGGTGAGGCCGCCGGGCAGGACCAGGGCCTGGCGGTGCATGATCATGCCGGTGTTGGTCCACAGGTCGAAATGCCCGATCCACAATTGTTCGTTCACGGCCGCAACGAGCCGCTGCACCTCGCCCCGCCGCGCGAGTGGAATCTTCATGTCGAAGGCGCAGGCCAGATGCAGCGCCTCGATCTCGCCCATCCAGGTGAAGGAGAGCTGGTAGTCGGTCCATTGTCCCTTGGAGACAATCGTGAGTTCGTCTTCGCCGGAACGTTCGAACGGCCAGTTGTTGCTGGCAGCGATGTCCTCGACCACCGCAAGCGGATGGTTCCTGGAATCGATAGTGCCTTCGAGCAGGGACATGCCGTCTCGACCTCTTGCCTTCTTGTTGTCTTTGATACGCACGCCGTTGGCCCGGCACGCTCCCTCAACGTTGCAATCGCGATCTCCTCGGAGTCGCTCTTGCGATCCCTCGGTTCGGCGCGGGCCTGTCGCGGATCAAGTGATGTGATTTGCGGAATCTGCGCAACGGGGTCACGAGTCCGTCCACAAGCCAGGACTCCTTCGTCCACAGCTCATCTCCGCCACAATTCTTAACGCGGGGAGTCCCGACCCCGACGAAGGAGAACAAACCGGAATCGAATTTGCGAGCCGCGCGCCGATCGTTAATTCCGCCGCGCGAGCCGGACCGCCAGGAGAGCGTCCATGCCGGCATGGGACCATGCGCTTTCCCCATGCGGAACACGCTTGCTGCGGCCGCCGGCCGGCGTCATATTTCGCCTCAGGCCGTTCATCCCGGACGGCCGATGTTCTCAGGGCGGGGTGAAAGTCCCCACCGGCGGTAAGGGCCGAAAGGCCCAAGCCCGCGAGCGCCTTCCCCCAGGCCTTTCCTGAAAAGGATTTGCCGAAGGGAAGGGTCAGCAGATTCGGTGCAACTCCGAAGCCGACGGTTAAAGTCCGGATGAAAGAGAACGGTCGGTGGCGGACGCATCGAGAGGATGCGGCTGCTTGTCGTTCCGTGTGCCCTGATTCTGGTCCTTAAACCGAGGAAAGCCATGAATCAGATGTTGCAAGATACCCAGACCGAAACGTCAGAAGTCACCCAACCGCCGGTTCCGCAGGATCCGGCGACCGAGCACCCGCGCTTCGCAAAGCCGCAGCGCGTGGCCTTCGTGCAGGCCTGCTGGCACCGCGACGTGGTCGAGGAGGCCCGCATCGCCTTCATGGGGGAGGCCGAGGCCCGGCACCTCACCCATGTCGACGTGTTCGAGGTGCCCGGCTCGTTCGAGATCCCGCTGCACGCGCAGGTCCTCGCCAAGACGCGGCGCTACACCGCGATCGTCGCGGCCGGCCTCGTCGTCGATGGCGGCATCTACCGCCACGAATTCGTCGCCGACACCGTGATCAAGGCGCTGATGGACGTGCAGCTCCGTACCGAGGTGCCGGTATTCTCGGCCGTGCTGACGCCGCAGCAGTTCCACGAGACCGAGGTGCACTACGATTTCTTCCGCAGGCATTTTGCCATCAAGGGGGTGGAGGTCGCCGCGGCCTGTGCGGAGACGCTGCACGGGCTGGAGCGCCTGCGCGGCCAGGTTGCTGCGGGGATCGTGGGGTAGGCAGACTGCTGCAGGGTGGGCAAAGCGAAAGCGTGCCCACCATCGCCCGAAGAACAAAAGGGTGGGCACGGCGCGTTGCGCCTTTGCCCACCCTTCGAACGCGCCCGCCGCGATTACGGCTATCACTGGTACATGGGCGATTTCGCCACGGCGCAGCCGCTGCACTGGTTCGGCGGCATCGGTTGGGGCGGCCAGCATCTGTACGTGATTCCGGCGCGTGATCTTATCTTTGTGATCCACTGCGGAAATTATGGGCGGTCAGGGCAGGAGCAGGCCGCCGTGTTGATCGCACTCTTGAAGGACGTTGTGCTGCCGAGCTTTGGTTGAATTCGCTCTTAACCCAGCGACACGCCCGCCTTGGCGCGGCTGATTCCGAGGGTCAGGATGCGATGCAGAAGATCCCTGTATTTCAGCCCGTCATGTTGGGCCGCCGTGGCGAATTCCTGGCTCTTGGCGATTTCCGGATTGGGATTGGCTTCGATGAAATACGGCGTGCCGTCGGCGGCGAGGCGAAAATCGATGCGCGCATAGCCATCGAGACCGAGCGCCCGGTAGATGCGTTTCGCGGCGCGCTGGATGCGCGCCGTGACTTCGGGCGCAAGGTCTTTCGCCGGCCCGTCGACGATGCCGAGCCGCTCCTGATAATCGGTGTCGTGCTTGGCTTTTTCGGTGGCGATGTGCCGTGACCTGCGGCCGCCCATGCTGCCGAATTTCAATTCCCAGACCGGCAGGACGCGCAGCCGGTTGTTGCCAAGTACGCCGACATAGAGTTCTCGGCCTTCGATGAACTGCTCGGCGATGGCGGCGGTCTCGACCCGCTCGTGGATGAAGGCGACCCGTTCCGCGAGCTTTTCGTCGGTATCGACGATGGAAGCCTGCGAGATGCCGAAGGAGCCATCCATGTTGAGTGCCTTGACGATCAGCGGCAGCGCAAGATTTTTGGGCCGTTTCACCTTGCGCCGCATCGGGAAGACGGCGAAGGCGGGTGCCGCGATGCGGCGGTGGTGCACCAGCGTCTTGGACAAATCCTTGCCGCGCGCCAGGATCAGGCCGCGCGGATTGCAGCCGGTATATGGAACCTTCATCAGCTCGAGGTAGCTGGCGATGTGCTGGTCGTAGGCGACGTTGTAGTGAAATTCCTCCAGCAGGGTGAAAACCACGTGCGGCTTGAACTCCTCGATCGCTTCGCGGACCGGCCTGATTTCCTCCTGCGCGCCGAGCGGACGGACCTCATGGCCGGCCGCGCGCAAGGTGCTGACGACGTCGTATTCCGTTTTCCAGTTGTTGATTTCCTGTGCCGTGTATCCGTCGGACGAATCCGGCGGCAGGAAGTCCGGATGCATCAGCACGAGAATACGGAGTCGCCTCATAGCGCGATCCATTTGCGCCGAGACGGGCCAAACAGCGCGTGCATCGTCTTGGCGGTCACGAGGACGGTGAAATCGAGAACGAGCTTCTGTTCGGGGCCCACCGCGCGCAGATCGAGCTCGCGGCAGCGGGAGATCATGTCGTCGAGCACGGCATCGAGCGTGAGCTGGTTCTCGCCCGTCCACCGCGCGACCAGTCGCCTGATCTGGGCGCGGTGCCGCCTGATCAGGCTCGAAGCGGGTTTCGAGCGATGATGCCGTGGATCGGCGGAAAAGAGCCGGGAGAGGTCGCGGTCGTAGGTCTTCGGTGGCGTGAACGCGTAGAATGCCTGCTTCTTCTTGTAGTGGTCTTCGAGCGTCTGGCTGAGCTTGCTGAGGGGATCGACACGCTCGCGCGTCGTGATCAACGGCTTCTTTCCCGCAATCTCGCCCATCAGCTCGTCGACATATTCGAGCTTCTTCAACGCGGGCCAGCCGGCATATCGCGTCCGCCAGTTCGAGCGCGGCCGCAGCCACACTGCAAAGGTTTCGGCGAAATCCTCGTCCGGGTGGCTCTGCGCGTACCAGAGCCGCAAGTGCTGGACGTAACGCCGGCTCGCCGGATTGGGCCGGTAGTAGCGCGGGTAGTGCTTTGACGACGGGCCGAACAGCTGCTGCCAGCGCCGGCGGCGTTGCAGCTGGTAGCCGTGCTGGACGGCATGGCCGGCCTCGTGACGGAGAATCGCCATGCACTCGCGCCAGGTTCCCCCTTCGACGTCGAACATCATCTTCTTCTCGAGCTTCATCAGGCGGGGATGGGCGAGATAGAAGGGGATGGCGATGCCGGACACATCTCCCGGACTGAACCACTCGCTCGAGATCCAGGTGTGTGGCCGCAGCCGGATGCCACGCTCTTCGAGCTCTTCGTGAAGCGTGCCGACGCAGTCTGCGAGCCAGGTGCCTTCGACCGTAACCCTCAGGCTTGAGAGGCGCTGCTTGAGCAACTCGTCATCCGACAGCTTCTCCCAGGCAAATTTCCGGCGTGGCATCAGGCATCCAGGGGGCAGAGATGGCTCGGTGTCTGGATGATGTCACGGGCGGCGGTAGGCAACAACCCGTGGGGCCAGGTTGCAGCGGGGACCGTGGCGCGGGGCGTGCGTAGCACGAGCCCGGAATCCATTGATTTACACGGATTGCTGGAAGATGGATTCCGGGTTCGCCTCTCCGAGGCGCCCCGGAATGACGGCTGAAAAAAATCAGTCGAACAGGCTCGACACCGACTCTTCCGCGGCGGTGCGCGCGATCGCGTCGGAGATCAGGCTGGCGATCGGCAGCGTGCGGATGTTCGCGGCCTTGGTCACCGCCTCCGTCGGCAGGATCGAGTCGGTGATCACGAGCTCCTTCAGCCTGGAGCCGGCGATGCGGGCGGCTGCGCCGCCCGAGAGCACGCCATGGGTAATGTAGGCGTAGACGTCCTTGGCGCCCTTGGCGATCAGCGCGTCGGCTGCGTTCACCAGCGTGCCGCCGGAGTCCACGATGTCGTCGACGAGGATGCAGCTGTAGCCGGAGACATCGCCGATCACGTTCATGACTTCGGACTCGCCCGGCCGCTCGCGGCGCTTGTCGACGATGGCGAGTGGGGTGTTGATGCGCTTGGCGAGGCCGCGGGCACGCGCCACGCCGCCGACGTCGGGCGATACCACCATCACCTTGCCGAGGTCGAAACGTTCGCGGATGTCGCGCACCATCAGGGGGGCAGCGAACAAATTGTCGGTCGGGATATCGAAGAAGCCCTGGATCTGACCGGCATGCAGGTCGAGCGTCATGACGCGGTCGACGCCGGCATGGGTGATCAGATTGGCGACGAGCTTGGCCGAGATCGGCGTGCGCGAGCCGGAGCGGCGGTCCTGCCTGGCATAGCCGAAATAGGGGATCACTGCGGTGATGCGGCGCGCCGAGGAGCGGCGCAGCGCGTCGGTGATGATCAGCAGCTCCATCAGATTGTCGTTCGCCGGAAACGAGGTCGACTGGATGATGAAGGCATCCGAGCCGCGGATGTTCTCCTGGACCTCGACGAAGATCTCCATGTCGGCGAAGCGCCGGACCACCGCCTTGGTCAGCGGCATGTTGAGGCCCTGCGCGATGGCCTGGGCGAGAGCCGGATTGGAGTTGCCGGCGACGAGCTTGATGGAGCCGTTTTTGGCCGACATGGACGCTTCCTCCCGCGCTTTGCTGGATACGACGTTCAACATCAGAAAATACCCACTGGCAGCACGGTTACGACGGGCGAGGAAATATCAGGCGCGAGGCCGCAATGGCAACCCGGGATGCTACGTTTTCCCTTCGAAAATCCTGAGTCGGGCCAACGGCTTGGCCGCAACTTGGGCCCGTGGTTTAGCGGGGGTTATCGCTCGGCATAGCCGAGCGCCGAGGGCGGCAGGTCCGGCACGGGCGCGGCCGGAGTGGCGCTCGCCACCGCCGGTCCCCGCAGGTTCGGCGCTGCGCCCGGGGCGTCCGGCGTTCCGTTGATCATGTTGGAAAGTCCGCTGAATCCGGCCTGGGCGATCTTCCGCAGCACGAGGTCGTCGGCAGCCCCCCACGGGTCGCGGCTGGCCTTGGCCGAGGTGGGTTCCTCGCCGGACAGGCGCAGTGCCCGCTGCTGGTTGGCGTCGTAGACGTCCCAGACCCAGGCGATCACGGTCTTGCCGCGGACGACCTGGGCGGAGAGATAGCTGCGCACGCGATAGGCGGCCGTCCCCTCGCGGGAGACCACGGACAGGCTGCGCAGCTTGGATTCACTGTCGAGCACGCCGACCATGCGGTCGAACACCTGTGGCGGCGGCCCGTCGATGGATTCGAACGCCACCGTCGCCCCGCTGCCGGTGCTCGGTGCCATCGCATAGGAGTTGGCGGCGCTGCCGCCACCGCCGGCGCAGCCGCCAAGCGCGGTTGCCGCCGCCAGCAGCATGACCGCCAGCACGCGCGAACCCGCACGGCGCAGAAAAGATGACGCGTCCCTCATTATGGAGGGCAGCGATATCGTTAAAACGCATTAACGTCTAGGGCGGGCGCGACACAACACACTGTCATCGCGTCAGAGCATCGCCCCGGAATGACACGAGGTTGCCAGTGTGTTCACGCTTCGAGCGCGATGGCGTGAATGTGGCGGCCGTAGTCCGGCTCCTTGCGATGCACCGAGCGGCGATAGCTGAAGAAGCGCTCGTCGGCGTAGGTGTCCAGACCCAAATCGTCGATCATCAGGATGCCGGCGGCTTCCAGCCGTTTCCGGATGAAGCCGGCAAGATCGAACATCGCGTGGCCCTCGCGCACCGACGGGATGAAGAACATGGCGTTGTCCGCATCCGCCTCGATGAAGCGCGCGACGAACTCGTTGCCGACCTCATAGCTGTCCTGGCGGATCAAGGGGCCGATCGCGGCGATGATGCCGCTGCGGGTGGCGCCGAGCTTCTCCATCGCTGAAATGGTCGACTCCAGCACGCCGGTCAGTGCGCCCTTCCAGCCGGCATGCGCGCTGCCGATCACGCGCGCGTTGGGATCGACGAACAGCACCGGCCCGCAATCGGCGGTGGAGACGCCGAGCGCGAAGCCGGGCATCCTGGTTACCAGCGCATCGCCCTTCGGCCGCGGCCCGCTCGGCCACGCGCGATCTGCGACGACCACGTCGGGCGAATGGATCTGGTGCAGGCTGAGGAAACGCTCCGGTGCGACGCCGACATGCTCGGCCATGCGGCGGCGGTTCTCCGCGACGAGGGCCTGATCGTCATTGGAGCCGAGCCCGCCGTTCAGCGCGGAGTAGATGCCGCTGGAGACGCCGCCCTCGCGGGTGAAGAAGGCGTGGCGCAGGCCGGGCACGGCCGACAGCAGCGACGAAGCAAGTGTCATGATGCGTCTCCGGCCTGTTCGAGATCGCTGAGGCCGGCAAGGCCGGTCAGCCGCGGCTCCGAGATGCCGAGCACCTTGAACATCGAGCCCATGCCGCTGCGTCCGGTGTCGGTCAGGCGCTTGAGTGCGATCGAAATGTCGGTGGCGACGTCCGGCGTCGCCTTCTGCATCAGCGCGGCCGCGCGGGTGTCGATGCCGACGCGCTTGAGGAAGTCGCCTTGCGTCACCGGGCCGTGCACGCGCGCGCCGACGTCCTCGGCCGCACGCGCCAGCGCCTGGAAGTCGACATGGGCGGTGACGTCGGCCTGGCCCGGCGCTTTCAGGGGATCGGTGAAGGTGTGGCGCGCGATGGCCTGGAAGGTGTCGCCGGCGTCGCTGCGCAAATGGCCGTAATCGATGATCAGCGCCGCACCGTCCTGATCGCGCACGCGCGTCGCGAGTTTCATGATCTCGGTATCGGGCCGCCATTCGAACACCGCGCCGATGGGCGCAGCGCGCACCAGGGGCGGCAGCAGCACGTCGAAGCGCGGCGTCGGCTCGGCCGCCGCGCCGAACTGAAGCTTGCCGTTGGGATCGATCTCGATCGTGCGCTCGTGCCAGCCGTTCTCGTGCCTGACCATCTGGTGGATCGGCAGCACGTCGAAATATTCGTTGGCGAGGATGACGCCCGGGCCTTCCGGCACGTCGTCGATGCTGTCGTGCCAGGCGATGTTGCGCACGTTCGCCAGCGTCGCACTCTGCCGCTCGCGCAGGACAGGATTGACCTCGACCATGTGGATGTGGAGCGCCTGGTAGAGCGGCGGGAGCACGCGCAAGGCGCGCAGCGCGTCCGCCATCATGGTGCCGCGGCCGGGGCCGAGCTCGATCAGGCGCAGGAATTGCGGCGAGCCCATCTGCCTCCACACCGAGGCGGTCCACAGGCCCAGCAGCTCGCCGAACATCTGGCTGACCTCGGGCGCGGTGGTGAAGTCGCCCTCACGCCCGAGCGGATCGCGCGAGACGTAGTAGCCATGGTGCGGGTGCATCAGGCACAGTTCCATGTACCGCCAGACCGGCATGGGGCCTGAAGATTTGATCAGCGCCTTGATCTCGTTGAGCAGCGGCGAGTCGGTCACGGCCTGTCTTCTCGAAAGGAATTAACGAATGGCGTCGAGGGGCTTCGGCGCACCGCGCCTGACAGCCCATACAATAAGTATGGCGCCGACAATAAGCATCGGGATCGACAACAGCATGCCCATGGTTAATCCGCCCCAGAGGAAACCGAGCTGGGCGTCCGGCTCGCGGAAATGCTCGCCGGCGATCCGGGTCAGCCCATAGATCAGGATGAAGGCGCCGAGGATCATGCCTGGCCGCCTCAAGGCGCCGAAACGGATCATCACCGCGAGCACGGTGAACAGCAGGATGCCTTCCATGCCCGCTTCGTAAAGCTGGCTCGGATGGCGCGGCAGTTGCGTGGGATCGTTGGGGAAGATCATAGCCCAGGGCAGGCTGGGGTCGGTGGCGCGGCCCCACAATTCGCCATTGATGAAATTGGCGATGCGTCCGAGCAGCAGCCCGACCGGGGCGACCGCGGTGGTGATGTCGCCGAGGGACAGGATCGGGATGTGGTTGCGATAGGCAAACCACATCACCGCGACGACGCAGCCGAGGAAGCCGCCATGGAAGGACATCCCGCCCTCCCACAATCTGAAGATCGCGGCGGGATGCTCGACGAAGAACGGCAGATTGTAGAACAGGACGTAGCCGGTGCGGCCGCCGAGGATGATGCCGAGCGTGACCCACAGGATGAAATCGTCGATCTGCACCAGCGAGATCGGCGCGGGCCCGCCCCACAGACGCTCGCTCTTCAGCAGCGAGCGCGCATAGAGCCAGCCGAACACGATGCCGCAGATATAGGCCAGCGCATACCAGCGGACCGCGAACGGACCGATCTCGATCGCGATCGGCTTGAAGGCGGGAAAGTCGATGAGCAGAAAGGGCATCGCGCCTGCTATGTCTGGACGAGATTGCGGCGATAGAACGCCAGCAGCCGCTGTCCCCTCCGGGGATCGCGATCGGCTGGCCGATCATCTCCTGTCGCCTGGTGATTCTTCTTATGCAGGGACGTTGAATACGATTGCAAGGAAACCGGGGCATGACAAGGATACCGCCTCTCGGGCCTTGAACCCTCCCGTCCGGATTGCCATTGTCTTTCCAGCGTTCGCGCAAAGTTTATCGGCGGCTGCCAGGAGACCGACATGACCCAGACCAACAACCGGTTTTTCGACGAGATCGGCCGCCTGATGAACGACGCTGCCGGTGCCGCCCAGGGCGTCAAGCGCGAGTTCGACACGGTGATGCGCACCCAGGCGGAAAAATTCCTGCGCGACATGGATCTGGTCAAGCGCGAGGAGTTCGAGGCGGTCAAGGACATGGCCCGCCTCGCCCGCGAGGAGAACGAGGCGTTGAAGGCGCGGGTTGCGGCGCTGGAGGCGAAGCTCGGCGGGTGACGAAAGCGCGAAGATCGGCGCGGTTGTCCCCCCGCTCGTCATGGCCGGGCCTGACCCGGCCATCCATCCTCTTCGAAAGGGCCGTTTTAAGGGATAGATGCCCGGGTCAAGCCCGGGCATGACAAGAGCCCATTCTCCTTGTCATTTCCGCGTCTTCCGGGTAAAAGCCCGCCACGTTCGCGGCCCCCGCACCCCTGGAGGCTTGCTGCGAACTATGCCATGGGCCGCGCTGCGGCCCATTAACTTTTGCAAAAACAAGGACTTAGACTATGGCGACGACCGTCAAGGAATTGAAGGCGACCGCACGTCCGAAGAGCGGCAAGGGGGCCGCCCGGGCTGAGCGTCGCGCCGGGAGAGTGCCCGGAGTGATCTACGGCAACAACCAGCCCCCGGTGACGATCTCGATCGAAGATCGCGAACTGCGCCAGCGCATCCTCGCCGGCCGGTTCCTGACCACGCTGGTCGACATCGATCTCGAGGGCAAGAAGCACCGCGTGATTCCGCGCGACTATCACCTCGATCCGGTCAAGGACTTCCCGATCCATGTCGACTTCATGCGGCTCGGCGAAGGCGCCACCATCCGCATCAGCGTGCCCCTGCACATCGTGAAGGCGGAAGCGTCCCCGGGCGTGAAGCGCGGCGGCACCGTCAACATCGTCGCCCACGCGATCGAGCTCGAATGCGGTGTCGAGAGCATCCCGCAATACATCGAGGCCGACGTCGGCTCGCTCGAAATCGGTTACTCGCTGCATCTGTCGGACATCAAGTTGCCGGCCGGCGTGACCGCGCTGACGCGCGAGGACGCGACCCTCGTCACCATCGTGCCGCCGTCCGGCTACGCTGAAGAGCAGAAGGCTGCGGCTGCGGCTGCGGCGGGTGGTGCGGCTCCGGCCGCGGGTGCTGCTGCTCCGGCTGCGGCTCCGGCTGCGGGTGCTGCGGCTCCGGCGGCGGCTGCCAAGGCTCCGGCCGGCGGCGACAAGAAGAAGTAATCTCTCAACGAGCTGGCGCGCGGTCCCTGATCGCGTGCTGGCTGAGGGGTGCGCCGCGTCATGCGACTCTTTGTTGGGCTCGGCAATCCCGGCGCGAAATACGCACGCAACCGGCACAATATCGGCTTCATGGCCGTCGACGAGATCGCGCGGCGTCATGGTTTTGCGCCATGGCGCCGCCGTTTTCAGGGCGAGACCTCGGAAGGCGCGCTCGGCACTGAGCGCGTGATCCTGCTCAAGCCCACGACCTACATGAACGAGTCCGGCCGCAGCGTTCAGGAGGCGGCAGGCTTCTTCAAGATCGCCCCGGGCGACGTCACCGTGTTTCACGACGAGCTCGAGCTGCCGCCGGGCAAGGTGCGGGTGAAGATCGGTGGCGGCATCGCCGGCCACAACGGCCTGCGCTCGATCACGGCGCATATCGGCAACGACTACCGCCGGGTGCGGCTCGGCATCGGTCATCCCGGCGTCAAGGAGCTGGTGCATGGCCACGTGCTGTCGGACTTCGCCAAGGCCGACAACGAATGGGTGGCGACGCTGTGCGACGCGGTCGCCGAGCATGCCGCGCTGCTTGCCAAGGGCACGGACGCGACCTTCGCCAACAGGGTGCATCTCGCCATGCAGGCGAAGGGATTTTTGACCAAGGACGAGAACGGCAAGGAATAACGCTCGTGGGATTCAAATGCGGGATCGTCGGTTTGCCCAATGTCGGCAAGTCGACCTTGTTCAATGCGCTGACCGAGACGGCGGCGGCGCAGGCCGCGAACTATCCGTTCTGCACCATCGAGCCGAACGTCGGCGAGGTTGCGGTGCCCGATCCGCGGCTGGAGAAGCTCGCCGCCATCGCCAAGTCGGGCCAGATCATCCCGACCCGGCTGACCTTCGTCGACATCGCCGGCCTCGTGCGCGGCGCCTCCAAGGGTGAAGGCCTCGGCAACCAGTTCCTGGCCAACATCCGCGAGGTCGACGCCATCGCGCATGTCGTGCGCTGCTTCGAGGACTCCGACATCACCCATGTCGAGGGCAAGATCGCCCCGCTCGCCGACATCGAGACCATCGAGACCGAGCTGATGCTGGCCGACCTCGACAGCCTCGAGAAGCGTGTCGACAACCTCACCAAGAAAGCCAAGGGCAACGACAAGGACGCCAAGGAGCAACTCGACCTCGTCAACCGCACGCTGGTGCTGCTGCGCGAGGGCAAGCCCGCGCGTCTCGTCGAGCGCAAGGCGGAGGAGGAGCGCGCCTTCGGGATGCTCGGCCTGTTGTCGTCGAAGCCCGTGCTCTATGTCTGCAACGTCGAGGAAGGCTCCGCGGCGACCGGCAATTCGTTCTCGCAGGCGGTGCAGGAGCAGGCGGCCAAGGAAGGCGCCGTCGCCGTCGTCATCTCCGCCAAGATCGAATCCGAGATTGCCACCATTTCGCGTGAAGAGCGCGCGGACTTCCTGGAGACGCTCGGTCTCGAAGAAGCCGGCCTCGATCGCCTGATCCGCGCCGGCTACACGCTGCTCGACCTCATCACCTATTTCACGGTGGGCCCGAAGGAAGCGCGCGCCTGGACCATCTATCGCGGCACCAAGGCGCCGGGGGCGGCCGGTGTGATCCACACCGATTTCGAGAAGGGCTTCATCCGCGCCGAGACGATCGCCTATGACGACTACGTCGCGCTCGGCGGCGAAGCCGGCGCGCGTGATGCCGGAAAGCTGCGGCTCGAAGGCAAGGAATACGTCGTCGCCGACGGCGACGTGATGCATTTCAGGTTTAATACGTAAGCTGAGATCGTCATTCCGGGGCGCGCGAAGCGCGAGCCCGGAATCCATCGGGCGTCAGAACGAATGGATGAATGGATTCCGGGCTCGCCTCTTCGAGGCGCCCCGGAATGACGGGGCTACCGCATCCCGCCGCCCTGGTCCCTGATCGCGCCGAGATGCTCGTTGATACGGAAGACGATCAGGATCAGTTCCGCGGCGATGCGCGAGAACACGATGCCGACGACGACGCTCGCGATCGACGACAGCAGCACCAGGAAGCCGCCGAACGGACTGATCGCCATTGCCGCCAGGCCCGAGAAGACGCCGGAGAGGCCGAACAGGCAGATCAGCGCGATCACCAGCCAGTAGAAGGTCTTGATGATCGTCGGCGTGATAAAGCGGTCCCACTGAAACAGGTCGCTGAATGAAAACATTGCTCTCCCCAGGGCATATCGGGCCTTATCGTAGGATCTTGGCCTCCGGTTGATCCGACTCAAACCAAAGCCGCCGCGTTGAATGTAGCACGAGCCATGCGGGCCGGCGGGTTGAGATTGCCGCAAAGTGCGGCCACAATCTGTCACTTCCGCCAACCCATCCCAAGATGACCCTGACCTTCGAAGATTTCCCGCCCGGCCGGTTCGGAACGTTCGGCCCGCGCCATGTCACCCGCGACGAGATCTTGGCCTTTGCCGCCGAGTTCGATCCGCAGCCCATGCACCTCGACGAGGAGGCCGCGGCTGGAAGTATGCTGCGCGGCCTGTCCGGCTCGGGCTGGCATCTCTGTTCGCTGATGATGCGGATGATGGCCGACGGCTTCATCACGCGCGCCGCTTCGCTCGGCTCGCCCGGCGTCGATGAGGTGCGCTGGCTGTCTCCCTTGCGGCCCGGCGACGATCTCACGCTCGACGTCGATGTGCTGGAGGCGCGCACCTCGAAGAGCCGACCCGAGCTCGGCATCGTCAAGTTCAGATGCACCGCGCGCAACGCGGCGGGGCAGGCGCTGTGCGAGATGACCTCGCCGATCCTGATCAAGCGGCGCGAGGGGGCGGCCTGATGAAATTCTTCGACGACATCGAGATCGGCCAGCGCCGCGAGATCGGCAGCTATACGTTCACAGCGGAAGCCATCAAGAATTTCGCCGCCAAGTTCGATCCGCAACGCTTTCACCTCGACGAGGAGGAGGGCAAGAACTCGTTGTTCGGCGGCCTGGCGGCCTCGGGCTGGCATGTCGGCTCCGCCTGCATGAGCCTGCTCGTCGCCGACGGCCGGCGCCTGGCGCATGAGGCCACGTCGCGCGGCGAGGAGGTTGCAGTATGGGGCCCGTCGCCGGGCTTTCGCGACCTGCGCTGGATCAGGCCGGTGCTCGCCGGCGACACCGTCTCTTATGTCAATGTCGTCGTCGACAAGCGCGTCTCCGGTTCGCGCCCCGGCTGGGGCATTCTGGCGGCCCGCACCACCGGCACCAATCAGCGTGGCGAGGAAGTCTATTCCATCACCGCCAGCGCGTTCGTGCCGATGCGGACGAAGGGCGGTTAGACCTGTTCCAAGATGAATGGCCAAATGAGTGCGCGAGTGTTGCCCGCGCGCTATGGACGCGTTTCGGGGCGGCTGCCATAAGCCTGCGCAACATGGTTACCCGAGAAGCAATTGCCGGAACCATCGAGTTGCTAACCAATTATGAACCTGTCGCTGTCTATTTGAAACGAATTGGCAGAGGACAGGGGACGAGGACCATGGCTGATCGCGGCGCGCTCAAGTTTGTCGGATTTATCTTTGCGACCGCGACGCTGGCCGTGATGCTGGTCGCCGGCATGGTGGTGAAGGGCTATGCCGATGGCGCCTACACCCTGGAAGCCTCGACCGTCGAAGCCGCCCGGTAAGGGTTCGTTAACACCTCCGGCCGCGAGCGGCTGGGTCTCAGCGGCTATAGACGAACGCCAGCACCGCGATCGCAACCGCCAGCAATCCGACAAAGCGCAGGATGATCGTGCCGAGCTGATTCGGCGCGGGCCGTAGCGATATGGGGTCCGTATTGTCGGGCCGAATGCTTTCCATGAATGTCCCCTGAGCCGGCCCGTCAGCAGCCACGGGCGCTTGGCATTGGTCGCCGGGGAAGAGCGGTGGGTTCAAAGCCCCGCCTTTGCCTTCGCGGGTGATGACACCTGCACCGGAGAGACGGGAGTGCCACTTCACACCCCCATGAATCAAAACCGCCGCGCTCCTTGCGGAACGCGGCGGCTGTTATGCCTGATGCTAACGGATCAGCTGTTGCGCAGGCCGTCGGCGGCGCGCTTCCACTGGGCGACGTTGTCGGCGATCATGCGGGTCGACTTCATCGCGGCCTGGCTGAGCTGGGCGTAGCCGGAGATCTCGCGCTGGACGCGCTGGCCTTCGGCATGGAGCAGGTCGCGCAGGCTCTCGAGCTCGGAGATCAGGTTCTCGATCTCGGCGAGCGAGGTGCCGGCGACGCGCTGGATCAGCGAGTTGACGTTGTTGACGGTGGCCTCGGCGCTCGGATCGAGCGGCGGCGTGTCGGTGGTCGCCGACGCCGGACGGCGCAGATAGGCGATGTCGTTGCGGACGAAATCGCGGATGCCGGCCTCGACCTCGGTGACGGCGGCGAGGTTGTTGTCGACGGTCTCGGCCTCGGCGGCTTCGACCTTCTCCGGACGAGTGGCGTTCATCATTGTTCCCTTGTTCGCGTTGAGCGCAGCGCGAGTGTCCCCCGCACGACGACGTCTGTAAGGCAACCCGCATCAGGGCTTCGGATTTTGACAACAACGCGGCCGAGATGCGGCAAGGGCGGACCATTCGGGGGTTTTGCCATGGCGTATGGTTAGGAGAGTGTGAATGCGGGCGGGGCGAGGTGAATATGCGGCTCGAGCGGTGGTCGACTCCCTCGCCCCGCACGCGGGGAGAGGCGAAGACACTCACCAGCTCTTCTTGAAGCCGGCGGTCAGGCTCTTGTTGATTGCGCCCTGCGAGGTCTCGCCGACGGAGCCGGAGACGGTGACGTTGTCGAACAGCTTCTGCTCGGCGCCGAGCTTGCGCAGCCATTTGTCGTCGGTGGTCGACAGCGTCTGGCCGGCGGTGATGCTGGTGCCGGTGTCGGTCAGGGTGACCTTCGCGGTCTGGTCGGTCTCGTAATTGCGGCTGATGTGACCGCCGACGCCGGGCAGCGCCGTCGTGCCCTGCTGGTTGACGCTGTAGCCGTTCTGGAGCGTCAGCGACGTGTCGCCCGACAGCGGCACCGACTTGGTCAGCGAGGCCCCGATCTTGCTCTGCTCGGCGCCGGGATCGACGCGGGCTTCCACCGCGGTCTTGTCCCAGATCGAGCCCGCGCCCGGCGCGGTCGCGGCCGCCCAGGCGCTGCCGGAGGATTGCGGCAGGCTGCCGCCATTGACGGCTTTCTGCGCCAGCAGCTCTGACATCGTCCTGGGCTCGCTCGTCACCGTCATGTCGGCGCCGATCCGCGTGTCCCAGAAGGTGAACACGGATTGCTTGACCGCCACCGCCGAGGAGCCGTTCGCGTTGGCGTTCGACGACCAGCTCAGCCCGTCATTGGCGGCGGCCTGCGCCCGCTTCTTGGCGGCGATGATGTCGTTGAGGGTGCCGGCGTCGATCGCGAGCTGGCTCCAGTCGAGCTTGTCGACGTCGATGCCCTTGAGCACGTCGGGGTCGTTGACGTCGGGGGCCTCCGTCGCCTCGGCCTCATCGTCGGGCGCGGCCGCGGTCGGCGGAATGATCTGTGCCGAGACCGTCAGCACCGAGCCGAGAATGAATGCAGCCGCCAGCACCGGCAGCCTGGTCCAGCCAAAACCTGTCGAGAATTCCATCGTCCTGCCCGCAAACCCCGGCGCATGCCCTCCGGCAATCTCGCCTTCCGGCAATATATAGAGCGGCCTTCCGCAAAGGCCATGCGCCATTCCGTGCCAAGCATGCTGATCTATCGTTGCGAAATTGTGGCGGCTCGCCTTGAGGCCGCGAACCAACGGGCCGCGCGAAAGCGCGCGCCCGACGACGCGTTTCTGACACGACCGCATCCGGCGGGGCTGGAGGCCAGGGCGTCATGTGAGTGTCGTCATCGGTCCCGCACAGCGGGACCCGTTGGCGTCCCCCTCAGCCGACGCTGGTCATCTTCGGCAGGTGAATGGCGCGGCCGAGTGCCTGCTCGACCAGATCGAAAGTGTCGATCAGCACGCGCATGCTGACGAGCTTGCCCGCCCTGAACTGGGCGAACTGCGCCACCCGCAAGCTGATCGGCTTGTTGGAATCCAGCGCCGTCAGCGAATAACGCAGCATCGAGGCGGCGGAATCGACGCCCAGCATGATGCTCTCGCGGTCGAAACGGCGGACCTGGAAATTGTCGGCGAGCTGGCGGATGACGTCGAGCACGGCATCCTTGCCCTGGCGCGCGCCGAGGAAGGGAAACATGTCGATCGGGCCGTACAGCGCCCACTCGACGTCCTCGTCGATCAGGGCCTCGATGTCCTCGAAATGCCGGTCGTTGATCGCACGGTGCAACGCGCGCGAGAAACGCCAGAGGCTGTGCTCTGTCATTCTGGGCAGTCCTGAAGCTGGCTTGCGGAGAAAACGGAAAACAACCCCAGGCACGGCAATGTGCCCCCGGGCTGCTCAACTCATTTGTATGCGAATAAAATACAGGATTTCGGCCAAAACGCAATTCACGTTTTCGCAATGCACAATTGAACGCGCTTTGTGAGATTTACAATAGAACCCCGTATTTTCCTGGTTCTCTGCCGTGGCGCGGGAGAGGGAGGTTCAACGGAGCCTCCCAGTTTGGCGCGGACGAGGCGCCCCAATTTCGGTGTCGTCCTGGCGAACGCTAGGACCCATAACCCCAGGGAAGAGTTTGGCGAAGACCAGCAGTTGGGTATTCCGACCACCCGCAATCGAGAGATTCCGCGGTATGGGTCCTGGCGTTCGCCAGGACGGCAGCGAGGGCTACACCCGGTCCACCCGCTCACCCACGATCAGCGGGCCGATCTCGCGCTCCAGCACCTGCTGCACCAGGTCGTAGGAATCGATGATCTCGCGGATCTCCGAGATCAGCCCGTCGCGGAAGGTGTAGAACACGGCCATGTCGAACTGCACGACGCGCGCGTTGCTGCGCTTCCTGAAATAGGCCTGCAAATAGGTCGCAACCTCGTCCCCCTCGGCGACGATGTGTGCCGCCTTGTAGCGGACTTCCGAATAGCGCGACCAGACGGTCTGCCAGAGATCGCGAAGCTCGGCCTTGCCGTGGCGCGGGCCCATGTGCGGCAGCACGTCGATCGGGGCGTGGGTGAGGAAGTCGACGTCCTCGGTGCAGCACGCCAGCGCGGCCTCGATGTCGCCGCGGGCGAAGGCGTCGTGCAGATGCAGCACGCGCTGGCGATTGAGCTTCTCGACCGTCATTCCGCCCGTCCTCTTATGGCCCCGCGGCGTGGCGCGACGCTAACGCGCGTCGTCGCGCAGCGGCAATCCGCAAAACCACAGGGCTGTTGCAGACGATATGACGCGCGGGCGCAATGCCAGGTTCATGGGGTGCAATTATGGGTTGTGTTCGTATCGGCGTACACGAATTCATGGCGGTCGCTACGCCCCGGCGATGACGCTTCGCGCCCAGCCAGTGGCTTCGCTCCAGCTCGTGACCATCGTGCTGCTGCTGTCGGGGACGGCGAGTGTGGGGTGAGGAGGCCCGTCATTCCGGGGCGCCGCAACGCGGCGAGCCCGGAATCCATAGTCCCCACTGGCGCAGATGCAGCCGCTACCTCTTCTTCCATCCCCCGCGTCGCCCCGGCGCCCCGCCCGTCGACTTCGGCGCCGGGCCGAATTCCGGCCCCGATTGCCTTGAGTCCGTCGGCTGGATGATCCGGCTGGTGCTGCCGAACGGCTTTGACGGCAGCGTCTGCTTCTCGCGATAGGGCAATGACTCCGGGCCGTGCATCTCGTCGAGATGCGGCTTGTGCACTTTCGAACCGCCAGAGCCTCCACCGCTCGCCTTCAGCGCGGAGCTGACGGTCTTCTTCTTCATGGCGCTGACCGGCAGGTTCGCGGCGTCGCCGTATTTCTTCGTGCCGGCATAGGCGCCGGCCTTGCCCGCGACTGCGCGCTGCTTGGCGGTGGGATCGTCCACCACGGCGAGCTCGGTGGCGCGCAGGCGCTTGACTTCGTCGCGCAGGCGGGCGGCTTCCTCGAAGTTCAGGTCGGCGGCGGCTTCCCGCATCCTTGTTTCGAGATCGGCGAGCACGGCTTCGAAGTTGTGGCCAATGGAGATCACGTCGTCGGTCATGTCATGGCCGCCGACCTCGACCAGCACGTGGTCGCGCTCGTAGACGGAGTTGAGGATGTCGCCGATCTGCTTCTTCACGCTCTCCGGCGTGATGCCGTTGGCATTGTTGTACTCGACCTGCTTCTCGCGGCGGCGGTTGGTCTCGGCGATGGCGCGCTCCATCGAGCCGGTCATGCTGTCGGCATAGAGGATCACCTTGCCGTCGACGTTGCGCGCGGCGCGGCCGATGGTCTGGATCAGCGACGTCTCGCTGCGCAGGAAGCCTTCCTTGTCGGCATCCAGAATCGCGACCAGCGCGCATTCGGGAATGTCGAGGCCTTCGCGCAACAGGTTGATGCCGACCAGCGCGTCGAAGGCGCCCAGACGAAGATCGCGGATGATCTCGATGCGCTCGATGGTGTCGATGTCGCTGTGCATGTAGCGGACGCGAATGCCCTGCTCGTGCAGATATTCGGTGAGGTCCTCCGCCATGCGCTTGGTCAGCACCGTGATCAGCGAGCGATAGCCGGCCTGCGCGGTGGCGCGGACCTCGCCGACGAGATCGTCCACCTGGGTGCGGGCGGGGCGGATGTCGACGGGCGGATCGATCAGCCCGGTGGGGCGGATCACCTGCTCGACGAACACGCCGCCGCTCTCGTTGAGCTCCCAGCCGCTCGGCGTCGCCGACACCGCAACCGTCTGCGGCCGCATCATGTCCCACTCCTCGAAGCGCAAGGGGCGGTTGTCCATGCAGGAGGGCAGGCGGAAGCCGTATTCGGCCAGCGTCGCCTTGCGGCGGAAGTCGCCGCGGAACATGGCGCCGATCTGCGGGATGGTGACGTGGCTCTCGTCGGCGAAGATCAGCGCATTGTCGGGGACGTATTCGAACAGCGTCGGCGGCGGCTCGCCCGGCCGGCGTCCGGTGAGGTAACGTGAATAGTTCTCGATGCCGGCGCAGCTCCCCGTCGCCTCCATCATCTCGAGATCGAACGTGGTGCGCTGCTCCAGCCGCTGCGCCTCGAGCAGGCGTCCCTGGTCGTGGAGCTGGTCGAGCCGCTGCTTCAATTCTGATTTGATCGACTTGATCGCCTGCACCAAGGTCGGGCGCGGCGTCACATAGTGCGAATTGGCGTAGATCTTGATGAATTCGAGCTCGTCCTGCTTGTGGCCGGTGAGCGGATCGAACTCCTCGATGTTCTCCACGGTGTCGCCGAACAGGTTCACGCGCCAGGCGCGGTCCTCATAGTGCGCCGGGAAGATGTCGATGACGTCGCCGCGGACCCGGAAGGTGCCGCGGGTGAAATCGGCCTGGGTGCGCTTGTACTGGAGCGCGACGAGGTCGGCGATGAGCTGGCGCTGGTCGATACGCTCGCCCTTCTTCAGCGCGAAGGTCATCGCGGTGTAGGTCTCGACCGAGCCGATACCGTAGATGCAGGACACCGAGGCGACGATGATGACGTCGTCGCGCTCGAGCAGCGCGCGCGTCGCCGAGTGACGCATGCGGTCGATCTGCTCGTTGATGGAGGAGTCCTTCTCGATATAGGTGTCGGTGCGGGGGACGTAGGCTTCCGGCTGGTAGTAGTCGTAGTACGAGACGAAATACTCGACCGCGTTGTCCGGGAAGAAATTCCTGAACTCGCCATAGAGCTGCGCGGCAAGCGTCTTGTTCGGCGCCAGGATCAGCGCCGGGCGCTGCGTCGCCTCGATCACCTTGGCCATGGTGTAGGTCTTGCCCGAGCCGGTGACGCCCAGCAGCACCTGCGAACGGTCGTTGCGGTTGATGCCCTCGACCAGCTCGGCGATCGCGGTCGGCTGGTCGCCCTTGGGCTCGTAGGCCGACTTGATCTCGAAGCGCACGCCGCCTTCGGACTTTTCCGGGCGCGGCGGCCGATGCGGCGTCCAGACCCGCATCGAGCCATCGTCCTTGCGGAACTCCGGGCGGCCCTCGCGGATCAGCGATTCCAGCGCGTCCGCGGTGGCCTTGACGCCGAGCGCCTCCATCTTGGAACGCGGCGGCCGCGCCAGCGCCTCGGCATCGTCCTCCTCGGTCGGCAGTCCGAGCTGCCGTGCCAGTTCCGGATCGAGCTTCGGGATCGTGGCCGAGGTTCCGTAATTGGCCTGCGGGGCTTCGTCGAGTCCGGCGGGACGATCGGCCGGAAATTCCTTCGGCGTCGAGGCGCGCGCGCGATGCGCCGCCGCCTCGCCCCCGGCGCGGCGGTCACGCGAATTGTCCGGAGGCGGCTGGAGACCGGTGCCCGATCCGAGCCCGGCATCGCCGCGATTGATCGCGGGATTGAGCAGTTCGGCCAGCGCCGGCGCGATCGGCTGCACGTCGGGGCGATGCGCCTTTGACTTTGGCGCTTTGGATTTGGGAGTTTTGACGGGCTTTTCGGGGGATGCAGGTTTCTTCGCCATGCCCCGAATATGGGACGAGTCCGCCCCGCGGGAAAGGGCGAATGCCCGTCGCAATGCAGGCTGCTGACAGCAGGTTGGCAGCAGGCCCCTTCGCTCACGCCACCGGCAGCGACCCCCCGTCATCCTCGCTCGCCTGATTTGGCGTGAGGATGTCGAGATGGATGCCGCCGCAATCGGTGCAGCGCATGGTCCAGTACTCGCAGCCGGCACGACCGCCGATCACGCGGACCACGGCGAGCTCGCCAGCGCATTCCGGACAATTCGACAGCACGGCCCGTGTGTAGATTCTCTGCGGCGGTGTGGCTTCGATTTCGATGACCGACATTCGTCCGGTTCCTCGCTTTGCGACGCGCTGTGCTTGAGATCCCGTGTTCTTATTCGTCGTCGCTGTCGGCCCGCCGGCGGAAGCGGTCGATGTGGTGCTTGGCATCGGCGATCGCGGCGTCGCGGTCCGGCCAGGCGAAGCCGACTTCCATGGCAGGGAAGAGCACGCCGTCGATGGCAAGCGGGCTGAAATCGGCGCGCCGGATACGGGCATGCCACAGTCCCTTGCCTGCTTCGAAGGATTCGATGTCAAAGCCGTCGTAGATGGTCGCCATTGTAGTCCCCAGAATGTCCTGTTCGAGTGTCTTGCTCGAGCGTGTTGTTGGAGGGGCAGGGGACCACGTTTGCGGATTTGCGTATGTGAAGCCGTTCACAAGGCGCCGGCTTTTTTGCCTCGCGGGCGTCAGTTCCGTGGTGCGGCGCGGCCGACGCGCCTGACGGGGCGGGTCGCGGGCTCGGAGGCCGCGCGCATGATCCAGCGGCGGAACGCGGCGAAATCCCGCTGGTCGGTCTGGAAGCTGCGATAGAGCAGGTACCAGCGCATGCCCTTGGGCACCGAGAGATCGAACGGCGCCACCAGGCGGCCGGCGGCGAGATCGTCGTCGATATAGGGGCGGATGCCCATGGCGATGCCGAGCCCGTCGGCGGCGGCCTGGAGGGCCTGGCCGTAGAACTGGAACTCGGGCCCGCGCGCGTTGATGCGCGTCAGATTCGCGGCCTTGAGCCAGATCGGCCAGTCCTCGGGCGAATGCGCGACGCGGATCAGGCTCGGGCCCTTGAGATCGGCCGGCCGCTTCAGGCCGCTCGCGAGGCGGGGCACGCAAACCGGCGTGAGGTCGCCGGCAAACAGCGGCTCGGCGACGAGGCCCGGCCAGTCGCCGGTGCCGAGCTTGATGCCGCAGCTCCAGTCCTCGCCGAACGGCACCGCCGCGCCGCCGGTGGTGAAGCGCACCTCGATGTCGGGCTCCTCGCTGCGGAACTCCGACAGGCGCGGGATCAGCCAGCGCATCGCAAAGGTGTGGCCGACGCCGATGGTCAGCACGCGCACGCTGGAGGGCGCCGTCACCTGTGCGGTGAGGCTCGCCAGCGCATCGAAGATCGGCGTCAGCCCGCTCTGATAGGCGCGGCCGGCCTGCGTCAGCACCAGGCGGTTGGCCTTGCGTTCGAACAGCGCGACGCCGAGCCGATGTTCGAGCAGGTGCACCATGCGGCTGACCGCGGCCGCCGACACGCTCAGTTCGAGTCCGGCCGCAGCAAAGCTGCCGGTCCGCGCCGCCGCCTCGAATGCCTTGATGCCGTTGAGAAACAGCAGCCGCCGCAAATGTCCGACCCTCAGGAAAGCTGATGCCAGGCCAAGATAACTCAGTTTGCGGAGGAGGGGCAAGCGAGGCACATGAATGAGAGTAATTCCAAGTTGTTTAACTAGAGGCGCTTTAGCCGGGGCGACGGGGTGAAACAGCCTGCGTCCCTCACGTGCCCACCACAGGAATCACCTCCGTGACGTCCCTCATGATCGCTGCCCTCGGATTGCTGATGGTTGCCACCGCGTTCCTGTCGGGGCTGTTCGGCATGGCGGGCGGGCTGATCCTGATCGGCGTGCTGCTGGCCCTGATGCCGCTGCCGACCGCGATGGTGCTGCACGCGATCACGCAGATGGCCTCGAACGGCTGGCGCGCCCTGCTGTGGCGCGCGCATATCCGCTGGCGGCCGGTGGCGAACTATCTGGTCGGCTGTGCGGTCGCGCTCGCGCTCTGGTCTCTCACCCGCTATGTGCCGGACAAGCCGATGGCGCTGCTGATGCTGGGTGCGACGCCGTTCATGGCGCGTCTGCTGCCCGCGAACATCAAGCCGGATCCCGACCGTCTCTGGCAGGGTACGGTCTACGGCACGATCTGCATGGGCCTGATGTTGATGACCGGCGTCTCCGGCCCGCTGCTCGACACCTTCTTCCTCGGCGGTGATTTCGGCCGGCGCGAGAAGGTCGCGACCAAGGCGATGTGCCAGCTCGTCAGTCATTTCACCAAGCTGATCTATTTCGGCGGCATCATCGACCAGGCGGCGAGCCTCGATCCCGTGCTCGCCGGCGTCGCGATCGCAGCCTCCATGCTCGGCACCACCCTGGCGCGGCGCATCCTCGAGGCCATGACCGACCAGCAATTCATGGCCTGGTCGAACAGGCTGATCACCACCATCGCCTGCTACTACATCGCCTATGGCGGCTGGCTCATGGTTCGCACACCGGTGCTGGCGGCCTTCGACAAGGGAGGTTTGCAATGAGCTGTAACGCCGATCCGCTGGTGCTGGATTTCGTCGAATGGGTCGCACGCGAGCCGCGCGCCTATGCCGAGGTGATCGCGACCTGGAAGACTTCGTGCCCGCGCCTCACCATCTGGGAAGACGCCGCTGAGCGCGGCTACGTCGCGCGCGAAACGTTGCCCGGCCACGGGCTGATCATCGCGGTGACGGAGAACGGCGAGAGGCTGCTGCGCGCGAACGGGCGGTGAGCCAAGCAACGGCTGTCATCATCCGCGAAGGCGGATGATCCAGTAAACACCGGCGGTGGTTTGCCACACGACCGTCGCGGAGTACTGGATGCCCCGCCTTCGCGGGGCATGACGACAGAAGTTGATTTGGCGAACTCCCTCCACATCGTCATTGCGAGCGCATGCGAAGCAATCCAGAATGTCTCCGCGGCGGCAGTCTGGATTGCTTCGCTGCGCTTGCAATGACGGAGCACCAGCCATGTCACTCAAACTCTTCGAGCTCGTCGGCACCGACGCCGCGCGTCCGTTCAGCCCGTATTGCTGGCGCACGCGGATGGCGCTGGCGCACAAGGGGCTGGCGGCGCAATCGCTGCCCTGGCGCTTCACCGAGAAGAGCGCGATCGCGCCGCACGGCTCGGAGAAGGTCCCGGTGCTGTTGCATCATGACAAGCCTGTCGTCGATTCCTGGACGATCGCGACCTATCTCGAAGACAATTTTCCGGACGGCCCGTCGCTGTTCGGCGGCGAGGGCGGCCGCGCCATGGCGCGCATGCTCAACGCCTGGGGCGACATCGCGATCGTCGGCGGCATCTTTCCGTTGATCGTCGCCGACATCCCGAAGAATCTCGCTGAAATCGATGCCGCTTATTTCCGCACGTCGCGCGAGGCGCGCTTCGGCGGCAAGAGCCTGGAAACGGTCATGGCGAACCGCGACACCGCCGTCGTCGCGTTCCGCAAGTCGCTGGAGGTGATGCGGCAGACCCTGAAGAAGCAGCCCTTCATCGGCGGCAGCGCGCCGAACTATGCCGACTACATCGTGTTCGGCGGTTTTCAGTGGGCGCGCGTGACGAGCCCGTTCAAGCTGCTCGAGGCGGACGATCCGGTCTACGCCTGGCGCGAAAAACTGCTCGACGCGTTCGACGGCATGGCGCGAAAATCGCCGGGGCATGCGGTGTAGGGCACACGCCTCCCCGATGTCGTCCCGGCGAACGCCGGGACCCATAACCACAGGAAATGTTTGGCGAAGACTCGTCGTTCGGTACTGCGACCACCCGCACTCGATACATCACGCGGTGTGGGTCCCGGCGTTCGCCGGGACGACACTGAGGGTGTAGCGTGATCTCGTGCCTCACACGCAGCTTCGTAGCCCGGATGGAGCGCAAGCGAAATCCGGGGCCGGTGCCCGCGGAACGATTCCCGGATTACGCTTGCGCTCCATCCGGGCTACGCACGGCTTCCGCCGCCGCCTTCCGCAAACAATCCCGGCACAGACAATCCTCGCCCTCGACCGGCATCGGCAGCCGCGCGGTTTCCTCCGCACACCAGCAGGTGCCCGAGAGGTCGCAGCCGAATTCGGTGCCGCAGCGGGAACAGGCGAGGCGGCGCGGGCGCGGCTCCTGCAACGGAAGTTCTTTCGAATTTGTCATGATCTGCGCCGAAGCTTCGCCGTCATTTTAATGTCGGGTTCATCTCCCGCCGCCGTATATTATGCGAGGTGCGTGATATCGGAAAGCGCGACGGCGCGAAGGACAGATCGATGGCCCGCGATTCGCAAGCAGCCCTCGTTGCGCTCAATCGCTTTGGCCTCGGTGCCCGCGGTGGCGCATCCGGCGATCTCATCAACGCGGCCTCCGATCCGCGCGGCTTCGTGAAGGCGGAACTCGCCCGTCCCAACGGCGTGCTGCTGGAGGCGCCCGGCCTGCAATCGACGCCGCAACTCGGCCAGGCCGTGTTCGCCTATCAGGACAAGGTCAAGCAGGCGCGCGAGGCGGCCGCCAAGGCCGGCGCCCCGCCCGAACCGGCGCCGGCCGATCAGAAGCCCGGGCTCCGCCGCAATCTCTCGCTGAACACCGCGGCGACGGAGATCGCCGGCCAGATGGCGGACGCCAAGCCCGCCGACACTGCGGCGAAGCCAGACGCCATGCAGCCCAGCGCCGCCGCGCCGCCGGCCGCCAAACCGGCGCCGCAGCCGCTCAACGTCATTCAAAAGACCTTTCGCGCCGAGGCGCTGGCGCGGTTGCAGCGCGCGACGCTGGTCGAATGCGGTTTCACCGAGCGGCTGGTCGCGTTCTGGTCCAACCATTTCTGCATCTCCGCCAGCAAGGGCGAACTGGCGCGGATCTGGGCCGGCGCGTTCGAGCGCGAGGCGATCAGGCCGCATGTGCTCGGGCGCTTCACCGACATGCTCAAGGCGGTCGAGCAGCATCCGGCGATGCTGTTCTTTCTCGACAACCAGCAATCGCTCGGGCCGGATTCGCGCGCGGGGCAAAACCGCAAGCGCGGGCTGAACGAGAATCTCGCGCGCGAGATCATGGAGCTGCATACGCTCGGCGTCGGCGGCGGCTACACGCAGGAAGACGTCACCTCGCTCGCGCGCATCATCACCGGCTGGACCTTTGCCGGCCGGCAAGGGCAGCTGGGGACGCCCGGCTCCTTCGTGTTCAACGTCAATGCGCACCAGCCGGGGCCGCACACGCTGCTCGGCAAGACCTACGAGGCGACCGGCCTCGCGCAGGGCGAGGCCGCGCTCGCCGAGATCGCGCGCCATCCCTCGACCGCGAACTTCATTGCCACCAAGTTCGTTCGCCACTTCGTCGCCGACGACCCGCCGCCGGCGCTCGTTGCGCGCCTGCGCGATGTCTTCGTCAGGACCGACGGCGACCTCAAGGCGATGGCGACAATGCTGGTCGATTCCGACGAGGCGTGGCGCGCGCCGCTGACCAAGATGCGATCGCCCTACGATTTCCTGATCGCGAGCGGCCGGCTGCTCGCACGCGTGCCGGAGGATCCCGGCTTCTATCTCAACAATCTGAACTTGCTCGGCCAGCCGCTGTGGTCGCCGGCGGGGCCGAACGGTTTCCCGGATACCAGCGCCGCCTGGGCAGCGCCGGAAGGCATGAAGCTGAGGCTCGACATCGCGGCGCAAATGGGCGCCCGTCTCGGCAACAACATCGATCCGCTCGACCTCTTGGAATTCGCAGCTGCCGATGCGGCCTCCGTCGAGACGCGGCGAACCATCGAGCGCGCGGAGTCGCGCCAGCAGGCGCTGGCGCTGCTGTTGATGTCGCCGGAAATGCAGAGGAGATGACGATGGACTGCGCCGAGAACCGGCTCCTCACCTCGCGCCGCGGCCTCCTGCTCGGCGGCGCCTCCTTCGCGGCCTGGGCCTATTTGCCGAAATTCGCCCGCGCGGCCGACGGGCGCGATCCCAGGCTGGTCGTGGTGATCCTGCGCGGCGCGCTCGACGGGCTCTCGACCGTCGCGCCGATCGGAGATCCCGACTATGCCGGCCTGCACGGCTCGATCGCGCTCACCGCGGACGGAGCGCATCCCGCGATCATGCTCGATTCCTTCTTCGCGCTGCATCCGGCGATGCCGGAATTTGCGCGCATGTACCGCGACAGGCATGCCGCCGTGATCCATGCCGTGGCGACGCCTTATCGCGATCGCTCGCATTTCGACGGCCAGGACGTGCTCGAAAGCGGCTATGCCGGCCCGGGCCGCGTGCAGTCCGGCTGGCTCAACCGCGCGCTGGAAGCGCTGCCGCGCGGCGAGCGTGTCTCCTCGGGCCTTGCGGTCGGGCCGACCACGCCGCTGGTGCTGCGCGGCAATGCGCCGACCGTCGGCTGGGCGCCGGTCGCGCTGCCGCAGGCCGACGACGACACCGCGATGCGGCTGGTCGAACTCTACCGTCACCGCGATCCCGCGCTGGCCCTGGCCTTGTCACAGGGCCTCCAGCTCGAAAAGGCCGCGAGCGGCGACGACATGAAGCCGAAAGGCGGCAACGCCGTCATGCAGATGCGGCAGGTGGCGCGGGGCGCGGCAAAGCTGATGGCGGCCGACGACGGTCCGCGCATCGCCGCGCTCGCCTTCGACGGCTGGGACACGCATGCCAATGAAGGCGGCCCGGTCGGGCGTCTCGCCTTCCTGCTCGGCGGCCTCGACGGCGCGCTCGCCGAATTCGAAAGCGGCTTAGGTGATCGCTGGCGCGATACCGTCGTCGTCGTCGCCACCGAGTTCGGCCGCACCGCGCGCATCAATGGCACCGACGGCACCGATCACGGCACCGCCACTATTGCGCTGCTCGCCGGCGGCGCCGTGAAGGGCGGCCGCGTCATCGCGGACTGGCCAGGCCTCAAGCTCGCCAACCTTTACGAAGGTCGTGACCTCAAGCCGACCACGGATCTCCGCTCCGTCATCAAGGGCGTGCTGCAGGACCAGTTCGGTCTCTCCGATCGCGTGCTGGCGGAGACGGTGTTTCCGGATAGCGCGGGAGCAAGGCCGATGAAGGGGCTGGTAGCTTGACCCACAAACGCCGTCATTCCGGGGCGCGCGCAGCGCGAGCTATGATGCGCAATTGCGCATCTGAGAATCCATTCATCCATTGGTTCTGCCGCAAAATGGATTCCGGGCCCGCGCCTTGCGGCGCGTCCCGGAATGACGACATGATGAGCTCAGCATCAGGAGAGCTACCCGCATGTACATCGCCATGAACCGCTTTCGCGTCGCCAAGGGCTCGGAAACCGCGTTCGAGCAGGTCTGGCTCACGCGCGACACCCATCTCGACAAGGTGCCGGGCTTCGTCGAATTCCATTTGCTCAGGGGACCTGAGCTTGAGGATCATACGCTCTACGCCTCGCACACCGTGTGGGCGAATCATGCGGCGTTCGAGGCCTGGACCAAGTCGGAGGCGTTTCGGGCGGCGCATCACAAGGCCGGCGACAACAAGCCGCTCTATCTCGGCCATCCCCAGTTCGAAGGCTTTGAGGTGATGCAGACCGTCGGGCGCGGTGCGAAGTAGCACGCCACGCGCCAAACGTCAGCCTTTGGTGATCTTGTCGATCTCGGCGAGATCATCCGTGCTGAGCTTCCAGGCGATGGCCTTCACGTTCTCCTCGATCTGCTCGACGCGGGTCGCGCCGGCGATCACGCTCGATACCTGCGGGCGCGCGGCGAGCCAGGAGAAGGCGAGCTCGAGCATGCTGTGGCCGCGCGCCTTGGCAAAGGCCTGGAGCTTCTCGACCATGTCCTCGTTGCGCGGCGTGACGTAGCGGTCGCGCAGCGCCGGGGCTTTTGCGAAGCGCGTGTCGGCGGGCGCCGCCGCGCCGCGCTGGTACTTGCCAGTGAGCAGGCCGCTTGCGAGCGGGAAGAACGGCAGCAGACCGAGCTTGTACTCCTGCGCTGCTGGCAGCAGATCCTTCTCGATGTCGCGCACGACCAGGCTGTATTCATCCTGGCAGGAGACGAAGCGGCTGACGTTCATCGCGCGCGCGGTGAACTCGGCTTCCGCAATGCGCCAGGCCGGAAAGTTGGAATTGCCGATGTAGCGCACCTTGCCCTGGCGAATGAGGTCGTTGAGCGCGCGCAGCGTCTCTTCCATCGGCGTCAGCGGATCGTAATCGTGCTGCTGGTAGAGGTCGATGTAGTCGGTCTTGAGTCGGGTGAGGCTCGCCTCGACCGCGTTCATGATGTAGCGGCGCGAGGCGCCCTGCTTGGTGCCGTCGGTTGCCATCGGCTTGGAATATTTGGTGGCGAGCACGATATCCTTGCGGCGGTCGCCGAGCACGGTGCCGAGCACCGTCTCCGAGCCGCCCATGCCGGCATAGATGTCGGCGGTGTCGAACAGCGTGATGCCGAGATCCAGCGCGCGATGGATCACCTTGCGCGAGGTCTCCAGATCGGTGCGCTGGCCGAAATTGTTGCAGCCGAGCCCGACCGCAGACACGCGAAGGCCGGAGGCGCCGAGATTGCGAATTTCCATGGGAGATCCTGTCAGAGCAAAGCAGCGGCTGCATTCTGACCGGAGCATGTCGCAGCGGCAAGGCGTCGGGCGCGTTGCTGCCATGCCGGGAATTGCGAGCCAAAAAAAATGCGGCCCCCGTCAGACGCGGCGACTGACGGGGACCGCTTTGGGGCGCTTGATCGGTGACGGGGGGCCTGATCAGACGCAGGCGCAACCTAATCCTGTAGTGTTACGCGCGGGTGACAGGCAGAGTTATCCACAGGGATCCAGGCGCGGCAGAACTCAGAAGATCTTGCGATACACGATGAAGCCGGAACGCTCCGCGACCTTGTCGTACAGGCGCTGCGCTGTGACGTTGGTCTCGTGCGTCTGCCAGTAGACACGCGGCGATCCCGCCAGCTTGGCCCGCTCATACACGCCATGGATCAGCGCCGAGGCAACGCCCTTGCCGCGCGCGGCTTCGCGCGTGAACAGGTCCTGCAAATAGCAGGACGGCTCGATCGCGGTGGTGCTGCGATGGAAGAGATAGTGCGTCAGCCCGAGCAGCTCACCGTCGCTCTCGGCGACCAGCGCATGCACCGGCTCGTAGGCATCGAAGAAGCGCTGCCACGTCATGCGCGTGATCTCGGGCGCCAGCGCGGTCGGGCCCGACCGGCCGTAGAAGGCATTGTAGCCGTCCCACAGCGGCAGCCATTGATCGTAGTCCTGCTTGGTGACGGCGCGAATGGTGAGGGACATTTGAGAATTCCGGATTCGATGAAGCATCCTTCATACGTGATGATGGGCGTGCCGATCAATTTGTCTTGCGAGTCGGATGGATATTCGGTCGTGGCAACAGCTCGCCATGCCCCTCACCCGGATCGCACCGGACGATGCTTCGCATCGCCGAGGCGATCCGACCTCTCCCCGCTAAAGGGCGGGGAGAGGTTTAAGAGTGAGGGACGCAGCGCTCTCTCGCTCCCTCGCCCCGTTCTTACGGGGTCGGGACGAGCAAAGCTCGCCCTGAGAGGGTGGGGTGCGGGGCTGCTTCCGCGAATGCAGGGTTCGCAGCTACGTCACTCCGCAACGCGCAGGTATCGGATCAGCCTGCGGTTCGCGGGATCGCGCAGCGAGCGGTAGTAGTCGGCGCGCGAGGGCGCGTCGGTGTGGCGCACGAGATCGGTCACCGGCGTATAGCTCAGCATGCGGCCGCCATCGGGCAGCGCGGCGCAGACGAAGCGCAGCACCTCGCCGTTGCGCAAGGCGATGTTGATCGGCGTGGCGTCGCCGATCCGGACCATTTCCATGCGCTGCGCGATGAAGGTGCCGAGTTCGTCCTCGGGCAGCTCGAACGCGCCGGTATCGCGGCTGTGATACATCAGCGCGATGAAGGGCGGCTTGCCGTCGGCAATGTCGTCCGGCACCGCAAAGTAATCGCGGAACGCGCGGTTGATGAATTCGGCGCGCGTCTCGGCATCGAGCAGCACGATGCCGATGTCGACCTGGTCGAGCGCGGCCGACAGCCGCGCGGCGGTGGCGTGGCTCTGGCGTTCGGCAGCAAATGTGCCGAGCAGCCGCTCGCGCATCAGGCCGGTGATGCCGGCAGTGCCGGCGGCCGCCATCGCGAGGAGGCCGAGCCGGACCAGATCGGCGGTGGCATGGTCCGAAACGCCGTGGCGGTTGAGGAAGAACAGGGCCGTGCCGATCACCGCGGCGGCTGCGCTGGTGAGGGCGGAGGCGAAGCCCGACAGCGAGCCGGCAAGCGCGACGATGCAGACGAACAGCGGGGCGGGCGAGGGAATGGGGACAAAGCGATCGAAAACCATCGCCAGCAGCGCAAGCGCTGCCGTCAGCACCGGACCGGAGATCGCACGCCATCCGAACCGCATGGGCCTGTCTCGTTCCTCCCTGAACGAGGTAAGGCGGCAACACTGGCCCATCCTTGCGCAAACGTGCTGAGATTCGGAAGTTGCGCTTAAGGCGGGCTTACCGCGGAGCGCATAGCTTTCGGATGATTTTAGACCAAATGTGCGTGCTTGATGCGCTGTTGCAGCGCCGGCGCGTTCAGCGTCGACGTCCCGGGGCCCTTGCGCGTGCCGACCAGGATCAGCAGCGATGCCGCGACCAGGATGGCCGCAGTCAGGGTGATTGCAACGACTACCACAGGTGACTTCATCGACGTCCTGTCGCGGTGCCGGTCGGTGCGGGCAACGCGGCGCCTTGAAGGCTGGGCCGGGATAAAACGGTAATCAGGCCGGCAGTCCCATCGCCATGGTCGCCTTGGTCGATAGCACCGTCAGGGTGACGATCAGACACAACGACAGCGCCGCGATTGCAAGCGAGGCCGCCACCGCATGGGTCAACCGGGAAGACGCGACGGTATCGGATCGGCCCTGAAAGCCTGCCGTGCCGGACGCCCGAATCATGGCCTAAATCCTTCAACGCGCGGGCGAATCACCCGCGACGTCGGATAACTTCCGCGTCTCAACCGGCAATATTGCGGCGGCTATCGCGCCGAAAGTGGCGGGATTGCGGCAGGGGCGAGCGTTATGCTCGCTATTCGCGAGGCACGGGCGGGGGGCTGTCAGGCGCCCGCCGCGATGCTTGCGGGATCGTCGATATCGGCCGGCCGCCAGTCCATCGACACGAAGCCCGGCGCAGCTTCCACGCGCTTCAGCCAGTCCCGGATCGCCGGGAAAGCCTGGAGATCGAAGTCGCAGCGGTCGGCCAGATGGGTATAACCGTACAGCGCGATGTCGGCGACCGTGAGCTGGCGGGCGGCGAAATAGGCGTTGGTCTTGAGGTGGTTTTCCATCACCTGGAGCGCGCCATAGCCGCGCTCCATCCAGTCCTCCAGCGCGTGGGTCTGGAGGTCGCGGCCGCCCTTGACCAGCGACAGCCAGAAATAGGCCGCGCCGATGTTGGGCTCGAGCGCGTGCTGCTCGAAGAACATCCATTGCAGCGCTTCGGCGCGATCGATGCGGTTCTCCGGCGCGAGCGGGGTGCCGACGGCGACATACCAGAGGATGGCGTTGGACTCGGCGAGAAAGCGGTCGCCGCCGACCTCGAGCAGCGGCACCTGGCCCGACGGATTCTTGGTCAGAAAATCCGGCGTGCGGCTCTCGCCGCGCAGAATGTCCACTTCGATCGCTTCGTAAGGCACGTTCAACAGCGCCAGCGCAAGGCGGACCTTGTAGCTGTTGCCGGAGCGCTGCATCGAATAGAGCTTGTACATTCTGGGAGTTCTGATCCGGGGACGGGAAAGTGCGGCGCTGGTTGCCCTGCAGCGCGGCTAGACAATGATGCCGATGCGAATCCGCCGCAAGAGCCAGCCAATAGAAAAACTCGAAAACCCTACCGCACTGCAACGCCGAGGAAGATCATTTCCGCGCGACCATGCAAATCAGTTCACGCTTGCGTCAACGCGAGGAGGCGTCGCGCCGCGCATTCGTGAAGCACGTAGCGCGATCGCACATGCGATCGGATTTAGGACGCCAAAGCTTCCACATCGTCATGCCGGGCATCCACGTCCTTCGTGCCGCTTGGCCAGGCATGAATGGCGCGCCCTTCGCCTCGCCGAAGCGGCTTCGGCCGCGCAGGCGGGACAAGCCCGGCCATGACGAGCTGCCGTGGTCGAACGGCCCAAAATTGCTCCGAGGACAAGCCTTGCCGGATATGAGGGGTTTGCGCGGCAGAGTTGCGGAAAATTGCGGGAAAACGCCGTGAAACGCGCCAGGTCCTGCAAACTTTTTCGAGATCGGGCCGAAGTTTCTTGCGGCGCAGCGGCGCACGTTTTAGGGTGGCTGCATTCCCACAATCAGAGTCGTGAGGCCAGGGCTTCACGACGCTTGTCAGGAGATGACGATGTCCTTCCTTGCCGCTGCGCTCGACCGTGTGAAGCCGTCCGCGACCATCGCGGTCACGGATAAAGCACGCGCGCTGAAAGCGGCGGGCCGCAACGTCATCGGCCTCGGCGCCGGCGAACCCGACTTCGACACGCCCGCCAACATCAAGCTCGCGGCGATCCGCGCCATCGAGGCCGGCAAGACCAAGTACACCGCGGTCGACGGCATCCCCGAGCTGAAGGAGGCGATCATCGCCAAGTTTCAGCGCGAGAACGGCATCGCCTACAAGCCGAACCAGGTCATCGTCGGCACCGGCGGCAAGCAGGTGCTCTACAATGCGTTGATGGCCACCATCAATCCGGGCGACGAGGTGATCATCCCCGCGCCCTACTGGGTCAGCTATCCTGAGATGGTGGCGCTCGCCGGCGGCGAGCCGGTGCCGGTGGTCTGCACCGCCGCGACCGGCTTCAAGCTTCAGGCCGAAGCGCTCGAGCGCGCGATCACGCCGAAGACCAAATGGGTCATCCTGTGCTCGCCGTCGAACCCGACCGGCGCGGCCTACACCAGGTCCGAGCTGAAGGCGCTCACCGACGTGCTGGTCAAGCACCCGCATGTCTGGGTGATGACCGACGACATGTACGAGCATCTCGTCTATGACGACTTCCAGTTCACAACGGTCGCGCAGGTCGAGCCGAGCCTCTACGATCGCACGCTCACCGTGAACGGCGTCTCCAAGGCCTATTGCATGACCGGCTGGCGCATCGGCTATGCCGGCGGCCCGGCGCAGCTCATCAAGGCGATGTCGACCATCCAGTCGCAGTCGACCTCGAACCCGTGCTCGATCGCGCAGTGGGCCTCGGTCGAGGCGCTGAACGGTCCGCAGGAGTTCATTCCCGCCAACAACAAGGTGTTCAAGGAGCGCCGCGACCTCGTCGTCTCCATGCTCAACCAGGCGAACGGCATCGAGTGCCCCCGGCCGGAAGGCGCGTTCTACGTCTATCCGTCCTGCGCCGGCACGATCGGCAAGAAAGCGCCGTCGGGCAACGTGATCTCCAACGACGAGCAGTTCGTCACCGAGTTGCTCGAGACCGAGGGCGTCGCCGTGGTGCAGGGCTCGGCCTTCGGCCTTGGACCTGCGTTCCGCATCTCCTACGCCACCAAGACCTCGGATCTCGAAGACGCCTGCAAGCGCATCCAGCGCTTCTGCGGCAATCTGCGCTGAGCCTGTCGCTCGCTATCTTCTCAAAGGCCCGCCCTCGGCGGGCCTTTTTGCTGTTTGCACGCTTATCGACGCGCACGATCTGGCACCATCACGGCTCTTGTGGCATAGACCATCGCGCGCCGCTTGCAGCGCACCCTCTCTGCTCGCACCACTCATCGCCGGAGACATTTCATGCGTCGTTCGTTCATCCTCGCCGGGCTCGCGGCCGCCAGCCTCGTTGTCTCCGTCGCAGGCGCCAGCGCGCAGCAACGGATGGCGCGCGTCGGCGTGCTCGAATGCCGCGGCGGCGCCAGCGTCGGCTTCATCGTGGGATCGGTGACTCACCTCGGCTGCGTGCTGCGCGCCGACGGTGCGCCCGATGACCGCTACGTCGCGACGATCCGCAAAGTCGGCCTCGACATCGGCATCACCCAGGAGACGGCTTTGGCCTGGGGCGTGTTCGCGCCGGTCGACCGGCTCGGCCCCGGCGATCTCTCCGGCAACTACGCGGGCGCGCAAGGGAGTGCATCGGTCGGCGTCGGTCTCGGCGGCAACGTGCTGGTCGGCGGCTCCAACAATTCGATCGCGCTCCAGCCGCTCAGCGTGCAGGGCCAGGTCGGCCTCAACATCGCCGCTGGCCTCGAAAGCCTGGAACTCCGTCCGGGCCGCTAACAATTTCGCGTGTGCGGGTTGCGTCGCTTGGACGCGATTGCGGCAACAACGCACCGCAGCGACGTTTGATGCTTGCCAAATCTCGGGGACGGGCAGAGCATCACCGTTTGCCGACCCAATCATGGGCCGAGCTCCAAAAAAAGGAGGCGGCGAATGGGACAAGACGTCAGAAGTCCCCGAGGTCCACGGTGCATCGCGCTGGTGGGCCCTTTCCAAAGCGGTAAAACCACACTTCTCGAAGCAATACTGGCGCGAACGGGCGCAATCCCGCGCGCCGGCAGCGTCGACGCCGGAACCTCCGTCGGCGACGCCAGCCCGGAGGCCCGCCATCACAAGATGACCGTCGGGCTCACTGCCGCCACCACGAGTTTCATGGGCGACAGCTACACCTTCCTCGATTGTCCCGGTTCCGTCGAATTTGCCCACGACATGCGCGCCGCCTTGCCTGCGGTCGATGCCGCAATCGTGGTCTGCGAGGCCGACGAGAAGAAGCTGCCGCAGCTTCAGATCATCCTGCGTGAGCTGGAGGAGCTGAAGATCCCGCGTTTCCTGTTCCTCAACAAGATCGACCGCGCCAACAAGCGCATCCGCGAGACGCTCGCAACGCTCCAGCCCGCCTCGCGCGTGCCGCTGGTGCTGCGCCAGATTCCGATCTGGAAGGACGAGCTGATCGAGGGCTTCGTCGATCTCGCGCTGGAGCGCGCCTTCATCTATCGCGAGCACAAGGCTTCCGAAGTGATCGCGCTCGCAGGCGGCGATCTCGACCGCGAGAAGGAGGCCCGCTTCTCGATGCTGGAGAAGCTCGCCGACCATGACGATGCGCTGATGGAGCAACTGCTCGAAGACATCCAGCCGCCGCGCGATGCCGTGTTCGACGATCTCGCCCGCGAGTTGCGCGAGGGGCTGATCTGTCCGGTGCTGCTGGGCGCTGCCGCGCGCGAAAACGGTGTGTTGCGATTGATGAAGGCGCTGCGCCACGAGGCGCCTGACGTCGCGGAGACCGCAAGGCGTCTCGGCGTAGCGGAGACCAGGGATGCGCTCGGCTACGTCTTCAAGACGCTGCATTCGCAGCACGGCGGCAAGCTGTCGCTGACGCGGCTGCTCGCCGGCCATCTCGACGACGGTGCGACGCTGCAATCCGCCTCGGGCGGTGCGGGGCGGATCTCCGGCATCCTCGCCGTCAACGGCGCCTACGATACCAAGCGCGCCTCGGCTGAAGCCGGCGACACCGTGGCGCTCGGCAAGCTCGATCCCGTCAGGACCGGCGACACGGTCTCGAACGGCAAGACGCCGCCGGCCGCGCTCGCCGCCATGGAGCCGACGCCGCCGGTGCTCGCGATCTCGATCGCGGCGACCGATCGCAAGGATGACGTGAAGCTCGGTCAGGCGATGGCCAGGCTGCACGAGGAGGATCCTTCGCTGGTCGTCGTGCAGAACGCCCAGACCCACGATACCGTGCTGTGGGGACAGGGCGAGATGCATCTGCGCGTCGCCGGCGAGCGGCTGCGCGACCGCTTCGGCGTCAAGCTCACCTCGCATCCGCCCGGGATCGGCTACCAGGAGACCATCCGCAAGCCGATCACCCAGCGCGGGCGCCACAAGAAACAGTCGGGCGGCCACGGCCAGTTCGGCGACGTCGTGCTCGACATCAAGCCGCTGCCGCGCGGCGACGGCTTCAAATTCGCCGAGAAGGTGGTGGGCGGCGCGGTGCCGCGCAACTACATCCCGGCGGTGGAGGAAGGCGTCGTCGACGGGCTCACGCGCGGTCCGCTCGGTTTCCCCGTCACCGACGTGCAGGTGACGCTGACCGACGGCTCCTATCACAGCGTCGATTCCTCCGATCTCGCCTTCCGCACGGCGGCGCGGATCGGGCTCAACGAAGGCCTGCCGCAGTGCCAGCCGGTTCTGCTTGAGCCGATCCACATGGTCGAGATCGTCTGTCCGACCGACGCCACCGCCAAGATCAACGCGATCCTGTCGGCGCGGCGCGGCCAGATCCTCGGCTTCGACACCCGCGACGGCTGGAGCGGCTGGGACTGCGTCCGCGCCATGATGCCGGAAGCCGAGATCGGCGAACTCATCGTCGAGCTGCGCTCGGCCACGGCCGGCGCAGGCAGCTTCACCCGCCAGTTCGACCACATGGCCGAAGTGACGGGCCGCGCCGCCGACCAGATCATCGCCGCGCATCAGCACGCGGCGTGAGTCGTCCCGGGCGGCAGGGGACGCCGTAAGGGAGGCACCGCTGTCTCACTCCCTCTCCCCGTTCTTGCGGGGAGGGGGTGGGGTGAGGGGCTGTCTCCACGATCCCGGCGTTTCTTTTGACTGAACGCGTGCCCAGATCTCCGTCATTGCGAGCGCAGCGAAGCAATCCAGACTGCTCGCACAGAGACAGGCTGGATTGCTTCGACGCAAGAGCTCCTCGCAATGACGGCGGACACAGATCAGCGGCCCCTTGCGTTCGATCTTGAATGATGTATTCTACATCATTGTATACGCACCAGATATCACTTATAACTTCTGATACGTGAGGCTAAGGTGATCACGTCGTTCCAGATGCGGGCAGCCCGCGCGCTGCTTGGCATTGACCAGAGGACCTTGGCCGAACTCGCAGGCGTGTCGCTGCCGACCATCCAGCGGATGGAGGCCTCGACCGGCAATGTTCGCGGCGTGGTCGAGACCTTGATCAAGGTGGTCGACGCGTTCGATCGGGCCGGCGTCGAGCTGATCGGCGAGCAGACGCGCAGCGAAAGCGGCGGACGCGGCGTTCGTCTGAAGGAGCCGGGACCGCCACGGCGTGTCGGAGCATGATCGATCGTTGATCGTGCTCGGGATCAGGATGGGCTAGCGCATCGTCGCGCACGCGGAAGCGCGCAGCCGTACGATGCTTCGGAGCATCGTGGGGCAGCGGAGCACTTTGCTGAGATGAGCATCACAAGCGATCACGCAGGCGGGCTGCACCAGCTTCGTCGTCCGACGTTTACCGAGCTCTATCTGCCGAAGCTCGTCACCGTCTGGCGCGAGGGCTACGGCCTTGCCGATTTCCGCGCCGACGTCTTCGCGGGCCTCACCGTCGCGATCGTGGCGCTGCCGCTGTCGATGGCGATCGCGATCGCCTCGGGCGTGACGCCGGATCGCGGCCTCTATACCGCCGTCGTCGGCGGCTTCATCGTGTCGCTGCTCGGCGGCAGCCGGTTCCAGATCGGCGGGCCCGCCGGCGCGTTCATCGTATTGGTTGCGGTGACCGCCGAGCGTCACGGCGTCGACGGCGTGATCCTCGCGACCATGATGGCAGGCCTGTTTCTGGTCGCTGCCGGCCTCTTGCGCGTCGGCACCTACATCAAGTTCATTCCCTATCCCGTCACGGTCGGCTTTACCGCCGGGATCGCCGTCATCATCTTTGCGAGCCAGCTCCGCGATCTCGGCGGGATCACGCTTGCGGGGAAAGAGCCCAGCGAATTCGTTCCCAAGCTCGTCGCGCTCGCGGGCGGTCTCAACACCATCAATCCGTCCGCCGTCGCGGTCGCGGTGGTCAGCATCGGCATCATCGCTGCCCTGCGCCGCTGGCGTCCGTCCTGGCCCGGCATCCTGATCGCGGTCGTGTTTGCTGCGATCGCGAGTGCCATGCTGTCGCTGCCGGTCGAGACCATCGGCTCGCGCTTCGGCGGCATTCCGCGCGAGCTGCCGTCGCCGGCTTTGCCCGCGTTCTCGTTGGAGAAGGCGAAAGCGGTGCTGCCGGATGCCATCGCGTTCGCGCTGCTTGCCGCCATCGAATCGCTGCTGTCGGCGGTCGTGGCCGACGGCATGACCGGACGCCGTCACCGCTCCAACTGCGAGCTGGTGGCGCAAGGCGCCGCGAATATCGGCTCGGCGCTGTTCGGCGGCATCTGCGTCACCGGTCTGATCGCGCGCACCGCGACCAACATCCGCGCCGGCGCGCGCGGTCCGCTCGCGGGCATGCTGCACTCGGTCTTCCTGCTGCTGTTCATGCTGATCGCAGCCCCGCTGGCGAGCTACATCCCGCTGGCTGCGCTCGCCTCCGTGCTCGTCGTGGTCGCCTGGACCATGGCGGAGAAGCACGAATTCGCAACGCTGCTGCGCTCCTCCTGGGGCGATGCCGTCGTGCTGCTCGCAACCTTCCTGCTGACGATCTTCCGCGATCTGACCGAGGGCATCCTGGTCGGCTTCGCGCTCGGCGCCGTGCTGTTCATCCATCGCATGGCGGAGATGACCGGGATCGAGGAGCGCTCGCCGCTGGTAGCCGCCGATCGCCCCGACGACGGCAATGGCGAGCGCGTTCGCTACGATCCCGCGCTTGCGGTCGATCGCGACGTGCTGGTCTACCGCATCACCGGCGCGTTCTTCTTCGGCGCGGCGTCCGCGATCGGCAACGTGCTCGACGGCGTCGCCGACAGGCGCAAGGCCTTCGTGGTCGATTTCGCCGCGGTGCCGTTCCTGGACTCAACCGCAGCGAACGTGCTCGGGCGCGTCGCCGCCAAGGCCCACCGCCAGGGCATAAGGCTGTTCATCACGGGGGCCTCGCCCGCGGTGCGCCGCGCGCTGCTCACCCATGGCGTGACGCCGCCGCGGGCGCGCTATCGCCAGAGCCTCGAGCGCGCGATCGCCGACATCAAGGGCTCTGCGGCCGATGAGGCTGCCGCGGGCTGACGGCGCGCTCCGGCGGTCGTTGCCGCCGTGATGCGGCGCCCGCGCGCTTGACAGAGCCTGCGGGACGCGAAATGGATCGCCTTCCACGCCGCTTGAGGGAAGGATGATCGTGACCAGGGCTCCCGCAGCTTGTCTGATCGGATGGCCGGCAGCGCATTCGCGCTCGCCGCTGATTCATCATTACTGGCTGCGCACGCTCGGGATCGAGGGCGGCTATGTCATCGAGGCGGTCCCGCCCGATAACCTGCGCGACTTCGTGCTGCGACTGTCGCTGCGCGGCTTCGTCGGCGCCAACGTCACCATCCCGCACAAGGAGGGCGTGCTGGCGCTGTCGACGCCCGATGCCCGCGCAACGGCGGTCGGCGCGGCCAACACGCTGTGGTTCGAAGGCGGCGAGCTGCGCTCGACCAACACCGACGTCGAAGGCTTCATCGGCAATCTCGACGCCAGCGCCCCCGGCTGGGACGGCGCCTATGAGGCGCTGGTGCTGGGCGCCGGCGGCTCCTCGCGCGCTATCGTGTTCGGCCTGCGCGAACGCGGCATCAAGCGCATCCATCTCGCCAACCGTACCATCGCGCGGGCCGAGACACTCGCAAGACAGTTCGGGCCGAACGTGCATCCTGTTACGTGGGACGCGATCGGCGAGGTGCTGCCGCGAGCAAAACTTCTCGTGAACACCACCTCGCTCGGCATGCACGGCCAGCCTGCACTCGATGTTGACGTGGCCCGCCTGCCGCGGGCCGCCGTGGTCGCCGATCTCGTTTACGTGCCGCTGGTGACGCCGCTGCTTGCGGCCGCAAAAGCGCGCGGGCTGAGGACCGCCGACGGGCTCGGCATGCTCCTGCACCAGGCGGTGCGCGGCTTCGAGCTGTGGTTCGGCAAGCGGCCGGAAGTCACCGCCGAGCTGCGTGCGCTGGTCGAGGCCGATCTCACAAAGACTTGAGAGGATGAACGGCGAATAGCGCACCATCTCCGGAGTTCTAACCCCGTGGGACAATCCGGAGATCGTCATGTCTGTTCAACGTGCAACTTTCACACGTCCACTTCTCGCCGTCGCGATGGTGGCCCTCTCAACTTACGGCGCCTTCGCACAAAGGGCGCCGGTGCCGACGCGCGTGCGCGGCACGATCGAAAGCGTCAACGGCGACACCATGCAGGTCAAGTCGCGCAGCGGCGAAGACGTCAAGCTCCGCATCGCCCCCGACGTGAACGTCTCAGGCATCACCAAGACGTCACTCGCCGACATCAAGCCGGGTTCGTTCATCGGTGCGACCACCGTGCCGGGGCCGGACGGCGGCCAGAACGCCGTCGAGGTGCACGTATTTCCGGAGAGCATGCGCGGCACCGGCGAAGGCTCGCGGCCCTGGGACCTCAAGCCCAATTCCAGCATGACCAATGCGACGGTCGCCGAGAGCGTGGTCGGCAATGACGGCCACACGCTGCTGGTGAAGTACAAGGACGGCGAGAAGAAGGTCTTCGTCGCCGACAACACGCCGGTGGTGACCTTCGTGCCCGGCGACAAATCCGAGTTGAAGCCGGGCGCCAAGGTCATCGCTTTCATGAAGCAATTGCCGGACGGCTCGTTCGAGACCAACCGCATCAGCGTCGGCCGCGACGGCCTGACGCCGCCGATGTGAGACGGGGAGAGCAGCTCGCAACTCTCGCCACACATTCCGCTGTCGTCCCGGACAAGCGAAGCGCAGATCCGGGACCCATAGCCACAGGGAGAAGTTGTTGCGCGAAGCGGGTTACTCCGAGTCCCCGTAACCACGCCCGCTTGTGGTTATGGGTCCCGGATCGGCGCGCGCTTAGGGCGCGCTTGTCCGGGACGACGGCCGTGATTGAGGCAACGGTTCGTAAACGCCTCACACCGCAATCACGTGATCGTCGATCTCCTCGATCCTGTTGACGCCGCACAGGCCCATGGTGGTGAGCAGCTCCTTCTGGATGATGTCGATCGCCTTGGCGACGCCGGCCTGGCCGCCGGCACCCAGGCCATAGGCGTAGGCGCGGCCGATCATGCAGGATTTTGCGCCGAGCGCGAGCGCGCGCATCACGTCCTGGCCGGAGCGGATGCCGCCATCGAACATGATCTCCATCTTGTCGCCGACCGCGTCGGCGATCTCGGGCAGCACCTCGATCGAGGACGGCGCGCCGTCGAGCTGTCGGCCGCCATGATTGGAGACGACGAGGGCCTGCGCGCCGGTCTTGGCCGCTTCCTCGGCGTCCTCCACGTCGAGGATGCCCTTGATGATGAGCTTGCCCGGCCAGATGCTGCGGACCCACTCGACGTCCTTCCAGTTCAGCGAGGTGTCGAACTGCGACGCGGTCCATTCGGCGAGGCGGTTGAGATCCTCGGTGTTCTTCACGTGGCCGGCGATGTTGCCGAAGGTGCGGCGCTTGCCTTGCAGCACGCCGGCAACCCAGGCGGGCTTGCTGGCGAAATCCAGGAGCTTGGACAGCGACCATTCCGGCGGTACCGTCATGCCGTTCTTGATGTCGGCGTGGCGCTGGCCGATCACCTGGAGATCGACGGTCAGCACGAGCGCGCTGCACTTGGCCGCCATTGCGCGCTGGATCAATTCCTTGATGAAGCCGCGGTCCTTCATCACGTAGAGCTGGAACCAGAACGGCTTCTCGACATTGGCGGCGATGTCCTCGATCGAGCAGATCGACATCGTCGACTGCGTGAACGGGATACCGGCGGCCTGCGCGGCGCGGCAGGCGTAGATCTCGCCGTCGCCATGCTGCATGCCGAGCAGGCCGACCGGCGCGAGCATCAGCGGCATGGTCGAGGGCTCGCCGAGGATCGTGGTCGAGGTGTCGCGCTTGGAGACGTCGACCAGGATGCGTTGGCGGAACTTGATCGCCTGCATGTCCTCGCGGTTGGCGCGCAGCGTTTCCTCGGCATAGGAGCCGCGGTCGCAATAGTCGAAGAACGCCTTCGGCACACGGCGCTTATGCAGCGCGCGAAGATCGTCGATACAGGTGATGTGCTTCATGAACGTTTTCCCCGGCCCGTCTTGCATCGGTAGATCGAGGGGTCATCTAGCATGGTTGGATGCACAGCCAAATCGTTTGAGAGGAGGGCGCCATGACAAGGCCGCACGCCAGACCGACGCCGGAGGAGATCAAGGAGAAGAAGGATCTCGAGCAAGCGCTGGAGGAAGGCCTGGAGGAGACCTTTCCGGGCTCCGATCCCGTCAACGTCACCCAGCCGCCGCCGAGCCGGGGCGACGGCCATGTAAAGCGCTCCGATTAGAGCCGGGTTCCAGCCGGTTCCGCCGCCTCGGCGGGAAAAATAAGGTTAACCAAGGCAGAATAGGGCCCGCGCCACGCCCGGTTCCGTAACGATTTATCACATTTTTTGAAGCCAATCTGGCCGCGTTGGCTTTATATAGACCCCAGCACATCAGGGATGCGGGGCCCATTCGGGCAGCCCGTGATTGTAGAGGGGATCCCTGGTTGTTGCCTGGGGAACCATATGAGTCGCAAATATTTCGGGACTGACGGGATTCGGGGCCGCGCTAACGGACTGATCACGCCGGAGCTCGCGCTCAAGGTCGGCCAGGCCGCCGGCCTCGCGTTTCAGCGCGGTGACCACCGTCATAGGGTCGTGATCGGCAAGGACACTCGCCTGTCCGGCTACATGATCGAATATGCAATGGTCGCGGGCTTCACCTCGGTCGGCATGGACGTGCTGCTGGTCGGCCCGATGCCGACGCCTGCGGTCGCGATGCTGACCAAATCGATGCGTGCCGATCTCGGCGTGATGATCTCGGCCTCGCACAACCTGTTCGAGGACAACGGCATCAAGCTGTTCGGACCGCAGGGCTTCAAGCTCTCCGACGACGTCGAGAAGCAGATCGAGCAGCTGCTCGACGAATCCCTCGACAAGCGGCTGGCGCAGAGCGCGAGCCTCGGCCGCGCCCGCCGTATCGACGGCGTGCATGACCGCTACATCGAATTCGCCAAGCGCACGCTGCCGCGCGACCTGTCGCTCGACGGCCTGCGCGTCGTGATCGATTGCGCCAACGGCGCCGCCTACAAGGTGGTGCCGGAGGCGCTGTGGGAGCTGGGCGCCGACGTGGTGTCGATCGGCGTCGAGCCCGACGGCTTCAACATCAACAAGGAATGCGGCTCGACCTCGCCGGAAGCGCTGTCGAAGAAGGTGCGCGAGATGCGCGCCGACATCGGCATTGCGCTCGACGGCGATGCCGATCGCGTCATCCTGGTCGACGAGCGCGGCCATCTCGTCGATGGCGACCAATTGCTCGCGGTGATCGCGCAGAGCTGGAAGGAAGACGGCCGGCTGTCGCGGCCGGGCATCGTCGCCACCGTGATGTCCAATCTCGGGCTCGAGCGCTTCCTGAAAGGGCACGGGCTCGACCTCGTGCGCACGCCGGTCGGAGACCGCTATGTGCTCGAGCAGATGCTGAGCGGCGGCTACAATCTCGGCGGCGAGCAGTCCGGTCACATCATCCTGTCCGACTACGCCACCACCGGCGACGGCTTCGTTGCCGCCTTGCAGGTGCTGGCCGTGGTGCAGAAGCTGCGCCGGCCGGTGTCGGAGGTCTGCCACCGCTTCGATCCGCTGCCGCAGATCCTGAAGAACGTCCGCTACAAGAGCGGCAAGCCGCTCGATGATTCCGACGTCAAGTCGGCGATCTCCGACGGCGAGAAGCGGCTCAACGGCCATGGCCGCCTCCTGATCCGCTCCTCCGGCACCGAGCCGGTGATCCGCGTCATGGGCGAGGGCGAAGACCGCATCCTGGTCGAGGACGTCGTCGACACCATCGTCTCCGCACTCGGACAGGCGGCGGCTTAAGGCGCATAGCTGCGCGAAGCACGATCGTAGCCCGGATGAAGCGCAGCGAAATCCAGGACTGCGCCACTGGGCTCCCGGATTGCGCTTCGCTTCATCCGGGCTACGAGCGGTATCCCGGCGACATCTCAGACCCTCATGGTGAGGAGCCCGCTTTGAGCGGGCGTCTCGAACCATGCAGGCCGCGCCGGTTCACACGGCGGCCCCGGAGCGCGGCGCCTGCCCAAGCTGCCGCGGTACACGCGTTAACGCATCCTTTTTCGCTGCAACGCAGCTTTACGCATCGTTAGGAAATGCGGCGAACGCGGCGCATTTGGCGCCGCATTTTCGCAACGCTCGCGCGGCGCGCGCGTGTGCAGTGAGAAAAAATCAACCTTAAAAATTAGGGTTAAGTGGCGCTTAAGCATTTGCTGCCATCGTCGTCCCGTGAGTTTCCAGAACGTGGGGCGTCTGCATTTTGCCTCACCGGCCATAAGGACGAAGCCAAATGCGTAGCGTTAAGTCTCTCCTTGCCGCGGGTGCGGCCTCCCTGATCTCGTCGATGGCGTTCGCCGCCGATATGCCGATCGCGGCTCCGCCTCCCATGTACGCGCCGCCGGCTCCGCCCGCCGATTTCGGCGGCTGGTATCTGCGCGGCGATGTCGGCATGACCAACCAGCGCGCCAAGAGCATCGAGGGCACGGTCGCGCCTGGGTTTACGAAGACGACGGAGGGGCTCGGCTTCGACTCCTCGCCGCTGTTCGACCTCGGCGTCGGCTATCGCTTCAACAACTGGTTCCGCGCCGACGTGATCGGCCAGTATCGCGGCAAGGCCAACCTGCACGGCAGCGACAACGTCATCGGGCCTGGCTTCGTCGGCGCCAACAACTACACCGGCAGCAAGTCCGAGTGGGTCGTCATGGCCAACGCCTATGTCGATCTCGGCACCTGGTGGTGCGTCACCCCGTTCATCGGCGCCGGTGTCGGCGGCTCCTACAACAAGCTCAGCGGCTTCCGCGACGACGGCGTGTCATTCAGCGGCGGCACGCTGTCCAACAGCGTCGCCTACTTCGCCGACAGCGGAAAGTGGAACTTCGCCTGGGCCGCCCATGCCGGTCTCGCCTACAAGGTCAATCCCGGGTTCACCGTCGAACTGGCCTACAGCTACATGAACCTCGGCGACGCGGCGCCCGGCAACTACCGCCTGTTCGACAACAGCGCCTCCGGCCCGAGCTCGATCAAGATCAAGGAGCTCACCTCGCATGACCTGAAGCTCGGCGTGCGCTGGGATCTCAACAGCCCGCCGGTCTACGCGCCGCCGCCGCTCGTCACCAAGGGCTGATCGTCGGCCTCATCGCTTAACGTCTCTTAACGGCGCGGGATCATCCCGCGCCGTTTTGCTTTGCGTATTTTTCATTGCTCGCGGCGGCGAGGGTGCCTGACGCAACCATTGGTTAAGGTTAACAGGCGATGATCATCGCAACAGTTCGAGTCCGATGGAGCGTTGCGATGCGTAGGCTGATGTTGGCGGCAGCGATGTTGGGGACGGTGTCTGCCGCGCACGCGGCCGACATGCCGGATCTGCCAATCCTGCGCGGCAGCTTCACCGACGGTCTGACCAGATCCAACGTCAACTGGCAGGGCTTCTACGTCGGAGGCCAGGGCGGCTATGGCTCCTCGGATGAGAATTTCAGGGGATCGACCAGCAACATGATGGCCGCGCTGCTCGCGGACACCATGATCGAGCAGGAGATGCAGGTCTCGCAATGGAATCTCGGTCTGGGAAAGGCCTCACAGCGCAGCAGTGGATGGGGTGCGTTCGCGGGTTACAATGCCCAGTGGGACGATGTCGTGATCGGCCTGGAGGTCAGTTACCTGCACGGCAACTTCGGCGGATCGACCACGGCCAGCGAAGCACGCAGCAACACGCTGTCCGATGGTAACGTGCATTCCGTGACAGCGACCTCGACGTCATCGATCGCGATCAAGGACATGGCGACGTTTCGCGGCCGGGCCGGTTATGCGTGGGGATGCTTCCTGCCCTACGCGTTCGGAGGACTCGCGCTCGGCAATGCCGATATCGTTCGCACGGTGAGTGCTCAGGATTACATCACGCCTGCCGGCGTTCTGCAGGGGCCGGTCTCCGCGAGCGAGGCGCAGCACAATCATCTGATCTACGGCTACACCGGCGGTCTCGGCGTGGACGTCAACCTCGTCGGCGGTCTCTTCATGCGCGCCGAGTGGGAATACATTCGCTTCACTTCCCAGGTCGACACCAGCATCAACACCGTCCGCGCCGGCCTCGGCTACAAGTTCTGACGCGGCCGCGCACGCCGCGGTTGACAGCCTCCCGCCGTCCTGATGCTCTATCGTCGGACGCGGGGTGCGGCAGCGATGAAGATCTACGGCGACAGCAATTCCGGCAACTGCCTGAAGGTGAAGTGGGTCTGCGACAAGCTCGCACTGCCCTATCAGTGGATCGAAATCGACACAAGCAAGGGCGAGACGCGCACGCCGCAATTCCTCAGGATGAACGGCGCCGGCCAGGTGCCGACCGTCGCCTTCGACGATGGCCGCACGCTGGCGCAGTCCAATGCCATCATCCGCTATCTCGCCCGCGACAGCGCGCTCATCCCACGCGACGCCTTTGCTGCGGCCAAGATGGATGAATGGTTGTTCTGGGAGCAGTACAGCCACGAGCCCTATATCGCGGTGTGCCGCTTCCTCCTCGTCTATCTCGGCAAGGATGCATCCGAGCTCGACCCCGAGAAGGTCAAGCGCGGCTATGCGGCACTCGACCGCATGGAGCAGCACCTTTCCGCCAGCCGTTTCTTCGTCGGTGACGCAGTTTCGCTCGCTGACGTCTCGCTGCTCGCCTACACGCGTCTCGCGCATCAGGGCGGCTTCGATCTCGGCCGCTTTGCCGCCGTCCGTCGCTGGATCGGCGAGGCCGAGGCTGATCTCGGCCTGCCGCCGGCGCGCTGAGTCCTGGAGCCGTCCGCATGAACGATAAGTCCGTCTCCATCCGTCGCGCGCGCCGCGACGACGTTGCCGCGATCGTCGCGATGCTCGCGGACGATCATCTCGGGCGCGCGCGCGAGCGCTTGGAGGATCCACTGCCCGCCTTCTATCACGAGGCGTTCGAGCGGATCGAACGTGATGCAAATCTCCAGCTCGTCGTCGCCGAGAGCGAGGGCAGGGTGGTCGGCTGCCTGCAGCTGGCGATCCTGCCGGGCCTCAGCTCGCAAGGCGGCTCGCGCGGTCTGCTCGAAGACGTGCGCGTCGCTTCAGATTGCCGCAGCCGCGGCATCGGCGAGCAATTGGTGCAATGGGCGGTCGCAGAAGCGAAAGCGCGCGGCTGCAATTTGGTCGAATTGCTGACGCATGCGAGCCGCGTCGATGCGCAGCGCTTTTACAAGCGGCTCGGGTTCGCTGCGAGTCATGTGGGCATGACTGTGCGCTTTTGAGGCAGGTCGCCGCAGCCTCTGCATTGTCTGCGAAATCGGATCGCGCATTCATTCGCATTAAGGGCTGATAAACTACCCAGCCGTCGTTCACGTGGACCTAGGAACGAACGGTGCTACGGCAGCGTCAGACACCGGGCTCGGTCGGTTCGGGGATTTCGATGACAAGCTATTCGATGATCAAGGTCGGCAACGATTACGTTGTGCAGGCCAATGATAAATGCATTTTGAAGGTCGGCAGCCGCCGCAGAGCCGCGCAATTGATCAGCGAGGCCACGGACTTGCTGAACGCGCTCGCGGCCGTCGAGTCCCCGAAACTCGCGCCGGAGGCGCCTTCACTCCCCCGTGAGACGCCGGAACTTCCTTGACTGGTCTGCCCGATTCCCGTATCAGCCGCGGCGGGACACCTCCCCCCAACGGGAGGCTTACTATCTGGAAGGGTAGATCATGACTGTAGCGAAGCCCGCTTCGCGGCCGAACGTGCCGCATTTTTCTTCCGGCCCCTGCGCCAAGCGCCCCGGCTGGAACGCCCAAAATCTCAAGGACGCAGCCCTCGGCCGCTCGCATCGCGCGAAGGTCGGCAAGACCAAGCTCAAGCTCGCGATCGATCTGACGCGCGAAGTGCTCGAGGTCCCCGCCGATTACCGCATCGGCATCGTGCCGGCCTCCGATACCGGCGCGGTCGAGATGGCGCTATGGTCGCTGCTCGGTGCACGGCCCGTCACCACGCTCGCCTGGGAATCCTTCGGCGAGGGTTGGGTCAGCGACATCGTCAAGGAACTGAAGCTCAAGGACGTCACCAAGCTCAACGCAGCCTATGGTGAGATCCCCGACCTCTCCAAGGTCGATCCCGCAAGCGACGTCGTGTTCACCTGGAACGGCACCACCTCCGGCGTGCGCGTGCCGAACGCCGACTGGATCAAGGCGGATCGCGCCGGCCTGACGATCTGCGACGCGACGTCGGCCGCATTCGCGCAGCCGCTCGACTTTGCAAAGCTCGACGTCGTCACCTTCTCCTGGCAGAAGGCGCTCGGCGGCGAGGCCGCGCACGGCATGCTGATCCTGTCGCCCCGCGCGGTGGAGCGGCTCGAGACCTACAAGCCGGCCTGGCCGCTGCCGAAGATCTTCCGCATGACCAAGGGCGGCAAGCTCAACGAAGGCATCTTCGTCGGCGAGACCATCAACACGCCGTCGATGCTCTGCGTCGAGGACTATCTCGACGCGCTGAACTGGGCCAAGTCGATCGGCGGCCTCAAGGCGCTGATCGCGCGTGCCGATGCCAACACCAAGGTGCTCGCCGACTGGAAGTCGAAGACGCCGTGGATCGACTTCCTGGCCAAGGACCCTGCGATCCGCTCCAACACCTCGGTGTGCCTGAAGTTCACCGACCCCGCGATCACCTCGCTCTCCGAGGACGCACAGGCCGAGTTCTCCAAGAAGCTGGTCGCGCTGGTCGAGAAGGAAGGCGCCGGCTACGACTTCGCCTATTACCGCGATGCGCCGGCCGGCCTGCGCATCTGGTGCGGCGCCACCGTCGAGGCTGGGGACGTCGAGCTGCTGACGCAGTGGATCGACTGGGCCTTCGCCGAGACCAAGGCGCAGCTCGCCACGGCGGCGTAAGTTCGTTCCAGCTCCATCTCGTCATGGCCGGGCTTGACCCGGCCATCCATCGATCAAGAGAGATGGATCCGCGGGTCAAGCCCGCGGATGACGTTCCGTAAATGCACCTCGCACCACGGATCATCCCCATGACCAAGCCCAAAGTTCTCATTTCCGACGCGCTCTCGCCCGCTGCCGTGCAGATCTTTAGGGATCGCGGCGTCGAGGTCGACTTCCAGCCCAATCTCGGCAAGGACAAGGACAAGCTCGCCGAGATCATCGGCAATTACGACGGCCTCGCGATCCGCTCCGCGACCAAGGCGACGGCCAAGATCCTCGACAAGGCGACTAACCTGAAGGTGATCGGCCGCGCCGGCATCGGCGTCGACAATGTCGAGATCCCCGCCGCCACGGCCAAGGGCATCATCGTGATGAACACGCCGTTCGGCAATTCGATCACGACCGCCGAGCACGCCATCACCCTGATGCTGGCTTTGGCCCGCGAGATCCCGCAGGCCGATGCCTCGACCCAGGCCGGCAAGTGGGAGAAGAACCGCTTCATGGGCGTCGAGATCACCGGCAAGGTGCTCGGCGTCGTCGGCTGCGGCAATATCGGCTCGATCGTCGCCGACCGCGCGCTCGGCCTGCGCATGAAGGTGGTCGCGTTCGATCCGTTCCTGTCGCCGGAGCGCGCCAAGGACATCGGCGTCGAGAAGGTCGATCTCGACGATCTCCTCAAGCGCGCCGACTTCATCACCCTGCACACGCCGCTGACCGAGAAGACCAGGAACATCATCGATGCGGCCGCGATCGCCAAGATGAAGAAGGGCGTGCGCCTGATCAACTGCGCCCGCGGCGGTCTCGTCGACGAGCAGGCGGTGGTCGATGCGCTCAATTCCAAGCACATCGCAGGCGCCGCCTTCGACGTCTTCGTCGAGGAGCCCGCCACCGCCAACGTGCTGTTCGGCCACCCCAACGTGATCTGCACGCCGCATCTCGGCGCCTCCACCACGGAAGCGCAGGAGAACGTCGCGCTCCAGGTCGCCGAGCAGATGTCGGATTATCTGCTCACCGGCGCGATCTCGAATGCGGTCAACTTCCCCTCGATCACCGCGGAAGAAGCGCCGAAGCTGAAGCCGTTCATCGCGCTCGCCGAGAAGCTCGGCTCGTTCGCCGGCCAGCTCACCGAAAGCGGCATCCTCAAGGTCCAGATCACCTATGAGGGCCACGTCGCCGAGATGAAGATCAAGGCGATCACCTCCGCCGTGCTGTCGGGCCTGCTGCGGCCGATGCTGGGCGAGGTCAACGTGGTGTCCGCGCCCGTCGTCGCCAAGGAGCGCGGCATGGTGGTGGACGAGATCGTGCGCGCCGCGCAGAGCGACTATGAGAGCCTGATCACCGTCACGGTGGCGACGGAGCGCCAGGAGCGCTCGGTCTCCGGCACCGTGTACCATGACGGCAAGCCGCGTCTGGTCGACGTCAAGGGCATCCGCATCGACGCCGAGTTCGGCAAGTCGATGATCTACATCACCAACGAGGACAAGCCGGGCTTCATCGGCAGGTTCGCAAGCCTGCTCGGCGACGCCAAGATCAACATCGCCACCTTCCATCTCGGCCGCGTCGCGCCGGGCAGCGATGCCATTGCGCTGGTCGAGGTCGACGGCGCGGTGCCGCCGGAACTGCTCGCCAAGGTGCAGGCCCTGCCGCAGGTCAAGCAGGCCAAGGCGCTGACGTTCTGATCCACACCGTCATTCCGGGGCTCGCGAAGCGAGAACCCGGAATCTCGAGATTCCGGGTTCGATGCTGCGCATCGCCCCGGAATGACGGTGATCATGTTATATATTCCGACCCGCGGAACAACGCCGCCTCCGTCACCGGAGGCGGCGTTTTTATTTCCCGCGACCTTCCAACTTTGTGTACCAATGGCGAAAGGACGCTCCGTTCAAAGTCGTTCGAAAAGGGAGAAACACATGCGTGAAGCCGTCATCGTTTCCTATGCGCGCACGGGGCTCGCAAAATCCGGCCGCGGCGGGTTCAACATCACGCCGCCGATGTCGCTCGCGGCGCACGCCATCCAGCACGCGGTGAGCCGCGCCGGCGTCGACAAGGACTATGTCGAGGATTGTTATCTCGGCAATTGCGCCCATGGCGCGCCGAACATCGGCCGTCAGGCCGCGCTGCTCGCCGGCCTGCCGAAGACCACCGCCGGCGTCTCGGTGAACCGCTTCTGCTCCTCTGGACTCCAGACCATTGCGATGGCTGCCAACTCGATCCGCTCCGACGGCGCCGACTGCATCGTCGCCGGCGGCGTCGAGAGCATCTCGATTCCCGGCGGCGGCTCGCCGAAGGAATCGATCGATCCGGAACTGCTCAAGGTGGCCCCCGACATCTTCATGGCGATGATCGACACCGCCGACATCGTCGCCGAGCGCTACAAGCTCAGCCGCGAATACCAGGACGAGTTCTCGCTGGAATCGCAGCGCCGCATGGCCGCGGCCCAGCAGGCGAACAAGTTCAAGGACGAGATCGTCCCGATGAAGACCAAGATGAAGGTCGTCGACAAGCAGACCAAGGCCGAGAGCATCGTCGACTACGTCGTCGATCGTGACGAATGCAACCGGCCGGAGACCACGATGGAGGGCCTTGCCAAGCTCGAGCCGGTGAAGGGGCCCGGCAAGTTCGTCACCGCCGGCAATGCCAGCCAGCTCTCGGACGGCGCCGCCGCCGTGGTGCTGATGGAAGCCAAGGACGCCGAGAAGCGCGGCCTCAAGCCGCTCGGCCGCTTCGTCGCCTGGGCCACCGCCGGCTGCGAGCCCGACGAGATGGGGATCGGCCCGGTGTTCGCGATCCCGAAGCTGCTCAAGCGCACCGGCCTCAAGATCGACGACATCGATCTCTGGGAGCTCAACGAAGCCTTCGCCAGCCAGTGCCTGTATTGCCGCGATCAGCTCGGCATCGATCCCGCCAAGTACAACGTCAATGGCGGCTCGATCGCGATCGGCCATCCCTTCGGCATGACCGGTGCGCGTCTCACCGGCCATCTGCTCCAGGAAGGTGCGCGCCGCAAGGCCAAGTGGGGCGTGGTGACCATGTGCATCGGCGGCGGCCAGGGCGGCGCCGGCCTGTTCGAGATCTACAGCTGAGACCAGTCGCAGGAATGCGGAGAGGGCACGGCGCGCGCCGTGCCCTTTTTGTTTGTGCTGAACAGCAAGGGACGAGCCGCTCTCTCACCCCTCGTCATTGCGAGCGCAGCGAAGCAATCCAGAATGTCTCCGTGGAAAGACTCTGGATTGCTTCGCTGCGCTCGCAATGACGGAGATGTCGGATGGACGGCGCATCGTGGCGATCCCGCCTACGCCTTCGCCAGCGCCGGTGCGAACACCACCTCGATCAGCGTGCCGGAATTGCCCGCGCTCTTGATGTTGAACCGGGCGCGGTTGGCTTCGACCAGGGCCTTGGTCAGCGACAGGTTCAGCGCCGAATTGTCCGCGGCGTCGCCCGGCGGCGGGGTGCGGAACGGCTCCATCGCGGCGGCGACCTCGCGCTCGGACAGGCCATGGCCGGTGTCGCGGATGCGGAGCGCGACCTCGCCGCGATCGTTCAGCGCGGTCGAGACGATCACCTGGCCGCCGGCGCTGGCGAGCCGGATCGAGTTGGAGATCAGGTTCATGGTGATCTGCCGCAGTGCGCGCGCGTCGGCCGCGACCTGCGGCAGCGCGTGCGCCAGCGAGGTGCGGATGATGATGCGCTCGCGATTGGCCTGCGGCTGCATCACCGTGACACAGGCCTCGACCAGGTCGTTGAGATTGAGGTTGGCGAAGGTGAGGTCGAGCTTGCCGGTCTCGATGCGCGACAGCTCGAGCAGGTCGTCGATGATCGCGATGACGCGCTCGCCCGAGGCGCGGATGTCCTTCATGTACTCGCCGTAGCGCTCGTTGCCGAGCGTGCCGAAGCGCTCCGAGATCATCACCTCGGCGAAGCCGATGATGGCGTTGAGCGGCGCGCGGATCTCGTGGCTGATCCGCGCCAGCATATCGGCCTTGGCGTTGGCCGCGCCGTCGACGAGACGGCGGGCCTGCGTCAGCTCGCTCTCGCCCTTCTTGCTCTGCGACAGGTCGCGGAACACGGCGAAGAAGTTCGGCCCGTCCGGCCGCGTGCGGCCCATGATCATGGCGAGCGGAATGACGCCGCCCTTCTTCTCGCGTCCCAGCACCTCGCGGCCGTGGTCGAGCAGGCTCGCGATGTCCTCGCTCTTGAGGCTTTCGAGATAGTCGATGACGATCTGCTGGCTCTCGGGCGCGAACAGCGTCAGGACGTTCTGCTCGAGCAGCGCCTGGCCGTCGTAGCCGAACAGCGCTTCGGCGCTGCGGTTGCAGGCGTGGATGTTGCCTTCGGCATCGAACATGACGATGCCTTCGGCCGTGGTGTCGAGGATCGCGGCGAGGTCCTCGGCATCGGCATCGCCGGCCGCGGATTCGAGCTGGGGCGCGTAGGGGAACGACTCCGGGACGATCGTCTCGGTGATGACGGACGCGGCAACCACGGCTGCTGGCTCCGGCAGCGCGCAGATCAGCGCATGCGCGCTCTCGCCGTTCCAGTCGATCGTGTGCAGATGCGCCTCAGTGGTCGCAAGCGGCTGCTCGCCGTTTGCGACGGTCGCGCTGATCGTCACCGGCGTGCCGGCCTGCGAGGTGCTGCTGGCCGTGGACACGCCGGGTTCGACATAGAGCGCGTCGAGCCCGCCGGCGTCCTCCAGCGCATTGAGGCTGGCATAGCCCATGCGCGCGAGGAAGGCGGCGTTGGCGTAGAGCAGGCGGTCGAGGCGATAGATCAGGATGCCGGTCGGCACCAGGTCGAGCAGCGTGCGATCGCGCATGGACTCGCCGCGCGCCGGCGCCGCCGGCTCGGTCAGCCATTCGGCCGCGGCTTGCGGCGCATCCGGCTCCGGCGCCGCTGGTTCGGGCGTGAGCTCCGCGGCCGGCGGTTCGGTCGCGCTAGCTGTGATCGTCTCCCGCTCGCGTTCGAGCCGCTCGGACAACTGCCGGGCGAGCTCGTTGAACGCGCTGTTCTCGACGGGCGTCAGCGTCGGCGCCCGGGGATCGCCGGGCGGGCGGAACGGCACGACATTGGGAGGCGTTTCCACGGGCGTTTCCGGATCGGTTGGGTGTGAATTCGCGTCGGTTGCAGGTTCGGGCAGTTCAGCGACAGGCTCAGGCTCAGGTGTTGGCGGCGCGATCGGCGGAGGCGCCGCCGCTGCCTCGGGCTCAGGCTCGGGCTCCGGGTCGACGATGTCGGCGCACGGGCCGCGCTGTCCCGCCGGCTCGGCGACCAGCTCGAAGCGCCGCAGCGCCTCGAGCCGGTTGAGAGCGTCGAGATCGCGGCAGACCCCAAAGCCCCTGAAGCCCACGAAATTGCGCATCCGGTCGTAGACGGGAAGGCCGGCGAGCTCGACCGGCAGATGCTCGCCGCCATCGGCCGGCCAGTTCACGGTGATCCCGGCCCAGGTGTCGTGGCTCGCCAGCGCCGCTGCGACGCGGCCCTCGGGATCGAGCGAAAATTGCTCGGCGATCTCGCGCCAGGGGCGGCCGAAGCCGGCGGCCGTGCGCGGGCCGATCAGGCGGATGAATTCGCCGGAGCCGAGCACAAAGCGGCCGTCTGCATCCATCTGCCAGAGGAAGCGCAGCGGATGCTGACGCGGTGCGGGCGGCTCTTCAAAGCCCGACGGCGGTTCGACCATGCTGGTAGTGATCGGCGCCGCCTGCGGCGACACAATGGCCTGGGAGCGGTTTTCAACCGGAGTTTTGGGCGCCGCTTCCACCGCTGGCGTAGCGGTTTGCCGGATGACCTCCACCGCCGGCGGTTCGGCCGCTGCGGGCGCCTCGACCGGTTCGGCGAAGGCGTCGAACAAGGCGATCCCGGCCGGCGCGTCGTGCGAAGGCGGCGGCTCGCTCGGCGTCGCAGCTTCTTGCTGCGCAGATCCAGCCGGTGCCTCGGCAGCCGCGGCCTGCGCAGCGGCCGCGGGCGCGATCAGCGCGACCAGGCCGATATCGGCACCGGTGCCGACCCGTTGCAGCACCATCTGGCCGATGCCGATCGGCGTCTCGGCGCGGCCAAGGCTCAGCGCTTCGCTGCGCGCCTGTTCGAGGCCGGCCTCGGCCAGATCGCGGAAGCCGAGCAGGGAACGGGCGGCCTCGCTCGCGCCGACGAACAGGCCATCGGGGGCGAACGCCGCCATCGGCACCTTCGCACCCGCGACGAGACCATGCAGCCGCTCGACCAGCGGCATGGTGCGGCCCAGTGGATCCATCGCGGTGACGAGCACCGCAGATCTTCCGGCGGGATGGCCGCCATCGGCAAAGTCGAGCCGCGCGCAGGCGCAGGTCATCAGCGTCCCGAGCCGGGCGCCGAAGCCGCGCAGCCGTTCGAGCCTGACGGCGCCGCCGGCCGACAGCCGGCGGGCGAGCCGGGCGACCTGGCGGCGGTGGCTGTCGGCCGGGCCGAAGGTCTTTTGCGCGAGGGCTGCGGCATCGGCCGCGCCGAACAGCCTGGCGCCGACCGGATTGGCCCACAGCACGCGCGTGCCGTCGATCGACCACAGCCAGGCGGGCAGGGGAGAGGTCGCATGCACGGCCAGCCGCGGATCGCCGACGCCTCGCAACTGGAAATCCGAACTCGTCATCCGACCGGCTTTAGTCTCGCTGTCGCATCTGGTGGGACGGCTGCCGGAATGGCAGCCTTAAGAAAGGGTTAGTATCGCGCGCGGGCGCGGGCAGGTCCACGGCCCCCGCCTTACGGGGCGCCCCTAAGCCGCGATAACCTTAATGTGGCTGAACCTGCAAGCCACACCCGCCCGGCATCCGCAGGATTCCTGTCGACTTGGCGGGGCCTGAGCGACCGCCTCGTCCTTCGAGACGACCGCTTCCAGCGGTCTCCTCAGGATGAGGCGAAGCGCATCGTTGCCTGCTAACTGGAATTGTTGCCGCGCACTCCGTCCTCATCCTGAGGGCCCGCCAAAGGCGGGCGTCTCGAAGGATGGGTCGCAGGTGAGCTTTCCGGCATCCAACTACCTCAACCATCGGTTCCCCCGACGGGGAACCTCGCCCTCACCGAGATTAAATTTGCACTGCCCCGCGCGGATCGCATTGCAATGCACAATGTTGACATGATGCGGGGCAATAGTGGCGGAGCTGGGCGAGCCGACTCCCTAGTTTCGCGTTTCCAGTCTTCGCACCGCTAATTGAGGCCTAGGTCGGGGCCGGCGGGCGCGCCAGAAGGCTCACTCCATTTTTCATTAGCGTGAGGGACAACCATGACAGGTGCGACTGATCCGTTTTCTGCCTCGATCATCCCGTTCGAGGTCCCCGAGCAGATGCGTGCGTTCGCCGAGAAGGGCGTGTCGCAGGCCCGCGAAAACTACGCCAAGTTCAAGGACGCCGCCGAGACCCACAACGGCACCGTCGAGGCCGTGTTCGCCTGCGCCAGCAAGGGCACGAGCGAGTACACCGCCAAGCTGATGGAGTTCATGAAGGCCAACACCAGCGCCCATCTCGACTTCGCCCAGGAGCTGCTCGGCTCCAAGTCGCCGTCGGACGCGCTGGAGCTGTGGACCGGCCACACCCGCAAGCAGCTCGAGACCTTGCAGTCCCAGGCCAAGGAGCTGCTCGAGCTCGGCCAGCGCGTCGCCGCCGAGACCGCCGAGCCGATCAAGGCCTCCGCCTCGAAGTTCTACAAGCCCGCCGCCTGAGCGGCCGCGGAGCGTTCAAGTTGAGAAACCCGGGCCTAGCGCCCGGGTTTTTTTCACCTCTCCCGCTTGCGGGAGAGGTCGGCGCCCGCCGGGCGATGCGCAGCATCGTCCCGCCGGGCGATGCGCAGCATCGTCCGCGCGCCGGGTGAGGGCTCTCTCCCCACGGGGAGTTTCCCTTTTACGTGCAGGGTTATCGCATTTGACTTTTTGTGGCGGCCTGAGCGCACGCCTCGTCCTTCGGGACGACCGCTTCGCGGTCTCCTCAGGATGAGGCTAAGCGGCGCCTTCACCTGTCGAAATTGCTGCCGCGCACTCCGCCCTCATCCTGAGGGCCCGCCAAAGGCGGGCGTCTCGAAGGATGGCCGCGGAGAAACGGTCTTCAAATGCGATTGCCCCGCCCGTAGGCAGGTGAGGAAGCGCACACCCCTCATCGTCGCCATCAAGCGATTTCATCGTGTTGAGGGTGATTTACCCCGGTTTTTCGCCCCATTGCGGCCTTGCCAAACGGGGCCGTTGCACCTAGTTTCCGCCCCGTCCAGCCCCCTCGGCAATCGCCTTTTCAGGCAGCCCTTGAGGGCGGCTCGCCAGGATGCAGTTGTAGCTCAGTTGGTTAGAGCGCCTGTCTGTGGAACAGGAGGTCGGTGGTTCGAGCCCACCCAACTGTACCAGCACTCCCAGATCAGCAGCTTGTTAAACAAGGCCTGACCTCAAGCAACTATGCTGCAGCCGAGTCGCTATGGACAATCCTCGAAAGTGAAGCGCTTGCGCGGCCGGACTACTGCACATCCACTGCGAACGTCCTCGATCTCTCGGCTTTGTGCTTGAAGCGACCCGCCCATGTGCTCAAATGCCACTTGGCTTACGGTTTTAGGCATTTGGCGCAAGAGCGCTGAGGCAGGCTCCGATGGCAAAGAATGCACGTACTCGCAAAGGCGTTGGTTCAATCGCTTCGCGGCAGCGTCGTGCCCCCGGCTCGCGGAGCAACAAGCGAATCAAGCCGACAACGGCGTCGGCCCTTCTTCAGCGGCCGGACCATCCTGAACGCCTGTCGGCCGCCGAGCCGGACCAGACCTACCACCCGCAAGCCGGCGCGGTCGTCGTTCGCGGACACTTCGATGCTGTCACCGGCCTCTCCACCGTCACCGATGCGCCTTCGCTCGGGCGCGGCACGAGCGCGGCAGATGAATCGCTTCCGCCGGCCGAACTGTTCAATGTCGTCATCGACGCCAATCGTCTGTTTCGCATCGAGCCTGCCGCGCTTAAGCGGCTCGCCCATTACAGCGACGACGAAATCTTCGCGCTCGTCGTGCCCAAGCGCACGCTGGCGCGGCGGCTGTCGGATGGCGAGCCGCTGACGATCGAGGAGACCGACAAGGCGGTGCGGCTGGCGCGGATCGACCGGCTGGCCGCGAACGTGTTCGGCGAGGCCGCGAAGGCGCACCGCTGGCTGCGCAAGCCGAAGAAGCTGCTTCGCGGGGAAACGCCGCTGGCTTACCTCGCGACGGAGGCGGGCGCGCGAGTCGTCGAGGAGATGTTGCACCGGATCGATCATGGCATCCTTGCTTAGGATTTGGCGTGAGGATCTGGCGGATCTCCAATTTCGACGATCTGTCTGGCGTTGGCGGCCTGAAGGCCGACGGCCGCTGGCACGATCGCGGCCGCCACGCAGTCTATGCCGCGGATCATCCGGCGTCGGCGCTGCTCGAAGTGATGGTCCATCTGGAAATCGATCTCGAGGACCTGCCCACCAGCTATCAACTGCTCGGCATCGATGTGCCTGATGACCTCGCCGTCGAAACGGTGAACTTGAGCGACATCGAGAACATATCGCCGGATTGGGCTGACGATCCCAGGGTGACACGCGATCTGCTGCGGCCCTGGTTCGCTGATGCGCGCACGGCGATCGTGTCGGTGCCATCGGTCATCGTGCCGTTCGCGCAAAACTATTATATGGTCAATCCGAGACACAAGGACGCCGCGCGCATCCGCGTGTGGCACGTCGCGCGCTATCCCCATGACATGCGCCTGTTCGGGCAAAGGACAGGACGAACTACCTGACCCGCATCATCCACCATCACCGGCAACGTCATCGCCGGCAGCAGCGTCCCAGCGCCTCTCCTCAATCACCGTCCACAATCCGAACAAGCTCCGCTTCCAGCTTCAAGCCGGGCGATTGTTTTGCAAAGCCCGTGCAGGATGTGGATGAGCCATCGACCGAGCGGCCCGACACGACGATGTCGATCTCATCCAATCCGAACACACCGGGCGGTCCCGGCGTCACGCGGCGGGCGGAAAGACTGGCTTTGAAGTGCCCGCCTTCCTGCGTCCAATGTCCCGCATAGGCAAACGTGGAATCGCCGCCGCTCAGTTTTCCGTCGGGTGCGAACTCGACGACCCCGGCGCCTTCGCCAACCGGCGTTTTGAACCAGACGGAATATTTGCCCGGGGTGATCAATCAGGTCCACCATCTCGACGGGTATCCAGCTTGAGTTGAGCCAGACCAAAATGGCTATCGAGTGGCAGACGCTCGGGAGCGCCGAGCAGATGGCGCGGGATCTGCGGAGCTATTTCGACCTCGCCATCACCATCAGCACCACCACCGGCAACGTCGCCGCCGCCAGCAGCTTGAGCGCGCACATCACGAGGATTCCGAGCTTCTCGCCCTTCACCTCGAAGCTGAACAGGTTGATGCCGAGCTCAGCGCCGTCGGCGATCCTGCCCGCGTCAAGGATGAGATCGGTGTACGAGACTGCCGAGGTAGCGGGCCGCGCATCAGGTAAGGCAATCGATCTTACTCTTTGGATTGCCGCTTCAGACTTTTTACGACGAAAGCAATGACGAGTGTAAGGTGTTTCACAGCAGCCGGCTCGCTGCGATCTTAACATCGTTCTGCACTTCCATGTTCTTGCGCGGCCCGTCCGTACAAGGTGTCGCTCTCTGTTGACAAGAGGAGCATGAAGATGAAGACGTTTCTTGCAACGAAATCTCCATTCCTGATCATCGCCGCTCTCGCAGTTTGCGTCGGCACTGCGCGTGCCGATGTCATCATGGACTGGAATGCGAAAGCGGATGCGATTGCCGCTGAAAAGAAGGTCCTGCCCGTGCCACAGGCCCGGACGATGTCGATGCTGCACGTTGCCATGTTCGAGGCCGTCAATGCGATCGAAAGACGCTACACGCCCTACAAGCTGGATCTCGTGGCAGACCGCTCTACGTCCAAGGAAGCCGCAGCGGCGACTGCGGCTTACAACATTCTTCTGACGATCTATCCGGACCAGAAATCTGCTCTTGATGCCGCATTGCTTGCATCGCTTTCCGGTATCCAAGATTCGGACGGAAAGGCGAATGGAATTGAGCTTGGAAAGATTGCCGCTTCCGGCGTGATCGCGTTGCGAAAGGATGACGGCAGCGACGCTCAGGAGACTTATCGGCCCTATACTGCCCCGGGTGTCTATGTGCCGACCGTGGTGCCGATCGCCACGACGGCTGGAGCAACGTCGCCTTGGGTCATGACGTCGGTCTCACAATTCCGTCCAGCGCCGCCACCGGCGCTTGATTCCGAGACCTGGACCAAAGACGTCAACGAAATTCGGGAGGTCGGTGCTCGCAACAGCACCACCCGAACAGCAGAGCAGACGGCGATCGGACGATTCTGGTTTCTGGTCGGGCCTCCCAGCTTCAATCCAATCGTCCGGCAAGTCGCTTCGGCCAAGCACATGGACGTCGTTGACTGCGCTCGTCTCTTTGCCCTTGCCGAGATCGCCGCGAACGACGCAATCGTTGCCGTCTTTGACGCGAAGTATCATTACAATTTCTGGCGGCCAATGACGGCCATACGCAATGCGGACATCACGCACAACCCGATGACAACACGCGAAGCGTCCTGGTTGCCGCTGGGTGAAACGCCGATGCATCCCGAATACCCCTGCGCCCACTGCATCATATCGGCGTCGGTTTCTACGGTTCTCCGGTCCATCGCCGCGGACGAAATAGAGTTGTCGATGATCAGTCCGACTGCGCCAGGGGTGACTCGCAAGTGGTCCAAGATTCAGGATTATAGCGACGAGGTCGCAAATGCGCGCATCTATGCCGGCTTCCATTACCGTTTCTCGGCGGAGGTCGGAAAGGACATGGGCAGGAAGATCGGTGATTTGACCGTCAGGACACAGCTTCGCGGGCTGGAAGCGCGAGCTGATCCGAAGCAGTAGGAGTGTTCCTATGCAGGGGGCTATTCATACGTGTTGAATGGCCCCCGCTGGAGCTGCAACTGCTGGCGCGAAGACGAGCTGCCTACCTCACCCCCGCCACCACAACCACCACCACCGGCAACGTCACCGCCGCCAGCAGCGTCCCCAGCGCCACCGCGCCTGATACCGGATTCACCAGCCGCTGATACTGCGCCGCGAAGATGTATGCGTTCGCGCCGGTCGGCATCGCCGCGAACAGCACGGCGACGCCGGCAGCTAACGGCGGCAGGTTCAGCAGCCTGGCCAGCACGAAGGCGGCCGCCGGCATCGCCAGCAGCTTGAGTGCGCTCATCACGGCGATGTCGAGCTTCTCGCCCTTCACCTCGAAGCGGAACAGGTTGATGCCGAGCGCGAACAGCGCCGTCGGCGATCCCGCCTGCGCCAACAGCTCGATGGTCCTGTCGACGACGGGTGTGAGGCCGAGGCCGGTGAGGCGCCAGAAGAGGCCGAGGCCGATCGCCAGCATGATCGGGTTGCGGGCGAGATCTGCGAGCACCGGCAGGATGATCGACAGCGGCGATGTGGTGTGCTTGCGGCCGACGAGCTCCATTTGCAGCGTGCCGCAGAGCCAGAGCAGCGGCGTGTTCACCGACAGGATCAGCGCCATTGGCCCTGCGGCCTCAACGCCCAGCGCCGAGAGCGTCAAGGGAATGCCGAGCATCACGATGTTGCCGTAGACCGAGCCGATCGCGAACACGACGCCGTCCTCGCTGTCCCCGCGGCGCTTGCGCAGCAGGGCCGAGAGCGCCAGCGCCGCGAGCCAGGTGACGGCGAGCGCGCCGTAATAGGCGCCCCACATCCGCCACGGGCTGACATCGGAGAATTCCGACACGACGATGGTGCGGAACAGCAGCGCGGGAATCGCGATGCTGAAGGCAAATTCGCTGATGCCCTTGTGAGCGGTCTCGGAGACGAAGCGAAACAGCACCGCGGCATAGCCGGCCGCGATCAGCGCAAACACCGGCGCGACGATCAACACGGTGGCCATGCGCCCCCCAACCTCACGGGGATATCGGCCGACCACCCCACGCAGCTTTCGATCGTGCCATCATGCCACTGTTTTGCCCGACGGGTCAAATGTATTTCGTAAAATCCGTAAAGCGCAATCCGCGCCTGGACTTGGCTACTGTGCATGGGGTTGTTTTCGCGGTTTTTGTTGGAGGGGCGCGGAAGCTGCGAGCCTGCCCCGATCTCGCCAGTTCTGCCAAAGGGTTAGCCGTGGTCCTTCCCCACGCACAGCTGTCATCCCCCGCGCATGCGGGGGATCCAGTACGCCGCGGCTTCTCGGGGAGCTATGGACGTCTCTGGAATACTGGATCACCCGCCTTCGCGGGTGACGACAGCGAAGTGAACGGCACGCCCCCCACCCTGTTGCCGAGACCGCACACGTCCCGGCTTTCGCATCTGCCCTCGTTGCCAACGAACGCCCGTTCACCCACTATTCCCTCCTGTTCGACATTTGGGGGGATCGATGCCGGCGTCTCGCTTGAACAAGTTCCTGGCTGCTGCAAGCCTCTCGCTTGCGCTGGCCGTCCTGGCCCATCCCGGCGCAGCCTTCGCCTACACGCAGGAAGAGCAGCAGGCCTGCTCGCCGGATGCGATGCGGCTGTGCGGCGAGTTCGTTCCGAATGTCGACGCCATCACCGCCTGCATGATCAAGAAGAAGGCGCAGCTCTCGCCGCAGTGCCGGGTGTTCTTCCGCCCCGGCCCCGAGCCCGGCGAGAGGCGCGCCGGCAAGCCGACCAACATTGCACCCAAGTCCGCCAAGAAGAGCGCCAAGCCGGCGGCGAAGGCGAGCAGGAAGAAATCCGGCGAGGGCTGAGCGCGCGCGTTCCCTTCGTAACACTCCGTGATGCCCGGGAGCTGCTCCCGGGCATTTGCATTTCCGCGCGTCTTCTGAGGCGTGCGTGAACGACCATTGACCGCGGCGGCGATGTCCTCCGATTGCGCGAGGCCTTCGCCCGTTCCCCTTGAGTCAAGATGACGGACATTAGCCACGCGACAGCCACCGGACTCCTTTTGTTCGCCTTGGCGCGCATCGGCTTGCAGCCGTTGCGGCGACGTTGACGGAAAAGAGTCGCGATACGGTTTGCGCGGCGAGGTTGCATTCCGCTTTTTCCCGCATTGCTGCCCGGAAAATGCACGATTTGCGCGGGTGACAGCGTGTTTATGGCGGTTTGTGTCAGGCCTCGCGCGGAGGAGTGTGACTCAAAAGCCAGACCCTCTTGTTATTTCGTGACTGCGACGCAACTCCCGATAAATTTTTCTTTCACGAATCAGCGCGGTGATTCATTTTCGTGGCACGGGGTCAATCTGGAGGCCGAACGTATGAACGTTATTGTTTTTGCATCGCGTAAAGGCGGCTCGGGCAAGAGTACCCTGGCTGCACATCTCGCCGCGCAGATCAAGGCGAGCAAGCAGGTCATGCTGGTGGACGCGGATCCGCAGGGTTCGCTCACGCTGTGGCACAAGCTGCGTGGCACCAACGAACCGCCGATCAAGGCTGCCGTGAACTCGGTCAGCGGCATCGTCTCCGCTGCCAAGCGCGACGGATATGAATGGGTGTTGATCGACACGCCGCCGAACCTGTCGGCCGTCGTCGACGACGCGATCAGGAACGCGACGATGGTGATCATTCCGGCCCGTCCCGGCGTGTTCGACGTCAACGCGGTGCAGGAAACCATCCAGATGTGCCGCGCGGCGCGCAAGCCCTACGCGGTCGTCCTCAACGGTGCGCCGGCGCGCCGCGACGAGGCCGAAAGCCCGATCGTCACCATCGCCCGCGAGGCACTGGCGAAATTCCGTGCTCCGGTGTGGGGCGGCCAGATCACCAACCGTTCGGATTTGCTGATGGCGCTGAGCCACGGCGAAGGCGCGCGGGAATATCAGGCCGAGAGCCGCGCGGCCCAGGAAATTGCAAGGCTGTGGGCGGCGATCGAGCGTTCAGTCAAGGCCATTCGCGGCACGGCGTCGGCATCCGGCGCAATGCACAAGCAGGCGGCGTAATTTCATCATTCTTTTCCCCGGACGAAAAACGCGCGGATGTCCGCGCGTTTTGCGTTTCTGCCTTCACTCGTCATTCCGGGATGGTCCGAAGGACCAGACCCGGAATCTCGAGATGAAGGTCACGCCACCATCAGCATGTAGAACACGATGACCGGCGACAGGGTGAGGATCACCGACCAGATCCCGACGGCCCAGAGAATGTCCGCGGTGGTGAAGTTCTGCTCGGTGGTAAAGCTCTGCTGTCCAGCGTCGTAATGCGACGCCACCTTGCTATGACTATTCACAAACGCCCCCGCGATTTCTTCGCTTATGGGCGTGAACGCTACACGGGATGTTTTAAGATTCCGCGCAGCTTCCGGCGGCGCATTTGAACACAGGTGCTACCACGGGTTAACCATCCGTGGCCCGCCGCGTGTCAGCCGACCAGCCAGACGCGAAACGCCAGCACCGGCATCAGGCCGAGCATCACCGCCCAGAACCCGAACGACGACACCACCAGAATTCCCTGTAACAGATCGGCCGGCGCGAATTGGCTCGCGGCCGTAGGCCGGGTGCGATGTCCCATGGTCATTCCCCCCTTTTGGAAAGTCCGGGAGCAACGATAGGCGCGATTGCGTAACGAGCCGTGGATGCGCCATGCGGCGGATGCGAAGGCGATTGGGGTGAGGTTAACCACGGTGCACGCTCTACCACTCCCTCTCCCCGTTCTTACGGGGAGAGGGTGGGGTGAGGGGCCGTCTCCGCAAGCACGGTTGGGATCTGGACTCGCGGAGGCTCCCCCTCACCCGGAAATTTGCGCGGCGCGCAAATTTCGGCCTCTCCCCGCAAGCGGGGAGAGGCGAAGGACCGCCAAACCCACCGTGCATGAGCAAGCGAGACGCTACGCCGCGACTTTCATCCTTCGCTCGATCTCGCCGTCGATCGTTGCCGCGAGCTCGCTGCTCACCTCCACCATCGGCAGGCGCACTTCGGGGCTGTCGATGAGGCCGCTCCGCCACAGCCAGTGCTTCGCCGGCGCGGGGCTCGGTTCGGCGAACAGGAGGCGCGTCAATTCGGCGACCTCCTGCCAGCGCGCCAGCGCCGCATCGTGGTTGCCGCGCTTCAGCTCGCTGTAGACCGCGGCGAAGCTCGCCGTCTCGACATGGGCGGACAGCACGATGCCGCCGTCGGCGCCGTCGCAAAGCGCCTCGAAGTAATTTGCATCCTCGCCGGTGAGCACGCGAAAGTCCTTCGGCCTGTCGCGCAGCAGCGCGATCGATTGCTCGCGGCTCGCGCCGCAATCCTTCAGGCCGACGATGTTGGGATGTTCGGCAAGCCGCAGCATGGTCTGGTTGGCGATGTTGACGGCGGAGCGGTAGGGCATGTTGTAGAGCGCGAGCGGCCAGGCGGCGTGATCGGCGAGGGCTTCGAAATGCGCCAGCAGTCCGCGCTGCGACGGCCGCACGTAATAGGGACTTGCGATCAGATAGCCGTCGATCGGCCAGTCCGCGGTTTCGTCGAGGCGATCCTTCAGCCGGGCGGTGTCCGCGCCCGAAAGCCCGAGGCAGATCGGCTTGGTGCGGCGTCCGGCCACCATCTCGTCGTGGACGATGGCGACGAGGCGCTCGAGCTCGCCGTCGCGCAGCGTCATGCCTTCACCGGAGGTCGCCCCCAGGATGAAGCCGTCGATCGCCTGTGCGCCGTAGTGCCGCGTCAGCCGCCGCAGCGACGTCTCGTCGAGGCGGCCGTCGCGAAACGGCGTCACCAGCGGCAGCCACAGCCCGTGCAATTGGTCTCGTAGTCCGGTCATGTTCCATCTCCTTCTCGGGAAAAAAACCTGAGACGGAGGCACATGAAAAAACCCCGTCCAGGCGGCGGGGTTTTCGGGATTTGCTGCGATGACGAAGCCTGACTAGCGCGCGCAAAAATCCGAGGTCCCCGGATGGGGGCCTTTTTTCGAGACGACTGCGCACGACTTCGTGATCATTCGCAAATGATGCGGGGTATGCCTGGAACTGTCAATACACGCGGAAGGCGAGGGCTGGATCTGGCAGAAAAAAAGCCGGACCCGAAGGGCCCGGCTTAGGTATTGGCCACGTGAGGCCGACACAATCACCTTCCAAGAGGGATTACTGAACTCCCGCGCCACTGGAGGAGGGGGACAAATGCGCAACGCGAAGGCTCAGCGTGCAAGCAGTATGGGCTTGACGAGCGCCATGCAGCAACAGCCGAGGCCGCATGTCAGTCATGCGGAAATCAGGACGGCCAGCGCTGCGCCTTGCTCACCACGAAGTCGCGGAACACCTGCACGCGTGCGACCGTCTTCAATTCCTCGGGATAGACGAAGTACGTGTCGAGCTGGATCGAATCCGATTCGCCGAACAGCTGCACGAGCTTGCTCTGCTCCTCGACGAGATAGTCGGGCAGCGCCGCGATGCCGAGGCCCTGCTGGCAGGCGCGCACGAGGCCAAGGATGTTGTTGACCTTGAAATAGGCCTCGCGCGGACCCGAGCCGTTGCGCGCAGCTTCGACCAGCCAGTTGCGGTTCTGAAGATGCGGCGCGAAGTTGCCGTCGGAGAGCGTGATGATGCGGTGGGAGTCGAGCTCCTCCAGCGTGCGCGGCGTGCCGAAGCGCTTGATGTATTCCGGCGAGCAATAGGCGTGGAAGCCCATCGCGAACAGCTTGCGCTGGATCAGGTCCGGCTGCGTCGGCTTGCGGGTGCGGATCGCAACGTCCGCCTCGCGCATCGACAGGTCGAGCTCCTCGTCGGTGACGATCAGCGAGATCCGGATCTCCGGATAGAGCGCGGTGAATTCGCCGAGCCGCGGGATCAGCCAGTTGATGCCGACGCCGGGCGTGGTGGTGATCTTGAGATCGCCGCTCGGCCGTTCGCGGCTGTCGGTCAGTTTCGCGCGCGCCGCCTGAAGCTGCATGAACACGTCATGCGCGGTGCGGAACAAGAGGTCACCCTGCTCGGTGAGGATGAGGCCGCGGGCGTGGCGGTGGAACAGCGAGACCGAAAGCTCCTGCTCCAGCGCCGAGACCTGGCGCGACACCGCCGATTGCGACAGGCCGAGCTGCTCGCCCGCATGCGTGAAGCTGCCCGCTTCCGCCGCCGCGTGAAACACCTTCAGCTTGTCCCAGTCCATATCCGTGAATCCGTCGCGTGTTCGGGGCATGATCTTTATTCCGCTGCCGCGCGCTCGCTGGCGCGAAGGGCCAAGAAACGTTCGGCTTCGAGTGCGGCCATGCAGCCGAGGCCGGCGGCCGTTACGGCCTGGCGATAGGTCTCGTCGGCGACGTCGCCGGCGGCAAACAGGCCGGGCACCGAGGTCGCGGTCGAGTTCGGGGCGACCTCGACATAGCCCGACGGTTTGAGCTTGACCTGGCCCTTCACGAGCTCGGTTGCCGGTGCATGGCCGATGGCGATGAAGATGCCGTCGGTCGGCACATCGGTCAGGGTGCCGGTCTTGACGTTCTTCAGCCGCACATGGGTGACCTTGTTCGGGTTCTCGGTGCCGCAGATCTCGTCGACGGCCGAGTCCCAGATCACCTTGATCTTCGGGTGCTTGAACAGACGCTCCTGGAGGATGCGTTCGGCGCGGAAGTGATCGCGACGATGCACGATGGTGACCTGCGAGGCATGGTTGGTGAGGTACAGGGCTTCCTCGACCGCGGTATTGCCGCCGCCGACCACAACGACGTCCTTGTTGCGGTAGAAGAAGCCGTCGCAGGTGGCGCAGGCCGACACGCCGCCGCCCTGGAATTTCGCTTCGGACGGCAGCCCGAGCCAGCGCGCCTGCGCGCCCGTGGCGAGGACGACGGTGTCGGCGAGATAGACATCACCGCTGTCGCAGGTGAGGCGGAACGGCCGATGCGCCGTCTCCAGCTTGGTGACGAGGTCGGAGACGATCCTGGTGCCGACATGGACCGCCTGCTTCTCCATCTGCTCCATCAGCCAGGGGCCCTGGATCACGTCGGCGAAGCCCGGATAGTTCTCGACGTCGGTGGTGATGGTGAGCTGGCCGCCCGGCTGGATGCCCTGGATCAGGATCGGCTCGAGCATCGCGCGTGCGGCGTAGATCGCCGCCGTGTAGCCGGCGGGGCCGGAGCCGATGATGACGACCTTTGCATGAACAGGAGCGGACATTTCGATGGACGCCTTTCACGGGGGATTTGCAGCGCGGGCGCGGAACGTGCCGGGAGGCCTCGCGGAGGCGCTGAAATATAAGAGCTAATCTAAGCGTTCTGGTGAGCCATGCAAGAATTGCATTCCCTATCGGCGGATTTTTCCAACAGGGAACAAAAGTCGATTGCGCTGCACGCGCAATAAAATTGCGCATCTGGTGCGGACTGGGCTATGAGGATTGCGACAGACCCACCCAATACCGCCGCAAAGGCCAGGAGTTCCAATCACGTGTCGCGGAACCTAGACGAGATCGACCTGAAAATTCTCGCCGAGATTCAGTCCGACGGTCGAATCACCAATGTCGAGCTGGCCAAACGCGTCGGCATTTCCCCGCCGCCCTGCCTGCGCCGGGTCCGGGCGCTGGAGGAGGAGGGCTATATCCACGGCTATCGCGGCCTGCTGGACGCCCGCAAGCTCGGCTTCGACGTCACCGTGTTCGCCGCGGTGCACCTGTCCAGCCAGGCCGAGGCGGATTTGCGCGCCTTCGAGGAATTCGTCCGTGCCGAGCCGCTGGTGCGGGAATGCTGGATGCTGTCCGGCGAGGTCGATTTCATCCTCAAATGCGTCGCGCCCGATATGGCGACCTTCCAGGATTTCGTCACCCACCTCACCGCCGCGCCCCATGTGCGCAACGTGCGGACCTCGCTGGTGCTGCACAATTCGAAATACGAGGCGGCGGTGCCGCTGGACGTGAAGGGAAGGCGGTAGCGCTTCCGTCGTCATTGCGAGCGCAGCGAAGCAATCCAGACTGCTGCCGCGGAAAGATTCTGGATTGCTTCGCTGCGCTCGCAATGACGCGTGGTGAGGGCGGAGCCCTTCGCATGCCCAGTAGCACGCCGAAACAAAAAAGGCCGCGCAAGAAGCGCGGCCTTTTCAGAACGTCAGTGCGACGACGGCAAATCCTTACCGCCACTCCACCTTGGTGATCTCATACGCCTTGGCGCCGCCGGGCGTGTTGACCTCGACGGTGGCGCCCTTCTTCTTGCCAATCAGCGCGCGGGCGAGCGGCGAGGTGATGGAGATGCGGCCCTTCTTGGCGTCGGCCTCGACCTCGCCGACGATCTGCCACACCGTCTTCTTTTCGGTGTCCTCGTCGACCAGCGTCACGGTGGCGCCGAACTTGATGGTATCGCCGGACAGTTTCGAGATGTCGATGATGTCGGCGCGCGCGAGCTTGTCCTCGAGTTCGGCGATGCGGCCCTCATTGTGGGACTGCTCTTCCTTCGCGGCGTGATACTCCGCGTTTTCCGACAGGTCTCCGTGCGAGCGCGCCTCCGCGATGTGCTCGATGATCCGCGGCCGATCCACGGATTGGCGATGCTTCAATTCTTCTCCGAGCGCGGCAAATCCGGCCGAAGTCATCGGAACCTTTTCCATCTTCTCTCTCGTTCTTCGATCGCGCGCCCGAAACACAAATGGGCACCCAACCTTGATTCGTCGGTCTTTCCGGGGCTCGACACACGGGCCGCCGGTCGTTGACAGATATGGGCTTAGCGCCGGAACAGAACACCCACATGGCCGGACAGTTCCTCCGGCCATTGTGGCTTCATTGCCAATCACTTAGCGAAAGGCTTAACCCCAAAAGGCTTAACCCCAAAAGGCCTGGCCTTCCGCGCGCGATCAGGTTTCCGAAAAGTAGCTCTGCAGGGTGCGAACCTCAAGGTCCCCGCCGAGATAGGCGCGGATGCCCTGCGCGGCCGCCACGGCCCCGGAAAGAGTGGTGTAATACGGCACTTTATGCAAGAGGGCCGCGCGCCGCAGCGAACGGCTGTCGGCCAGCGCCTGCGGGCCTTCGGTGGTGTTGAAGACGAGCTGGACGTCGCCATTGGTGATGGCGTCGACGATGTGCGGCCGTCCCTCCAGCACTTTGTTCACCTTCTCGGTCGGGATGCCCTGGTCAGTCAGGAAGCGCTGCGTGCCGGAGGTGGCAAGCACCTTGAATCCGAGCGTGTGCAATTCGCGCACGGCCTCGGTGATGCGGATCTTGTCGCTCTCGCGCACCGAGACGAACACCGTGCCGTTGCGCGGCACCCGCGTGCCGCCGCCGATCTGGCTCTTGGCAAAGGCGACCTCGAAATTGCGGTCGATGCCCATGACCTCGCCGGTCGAGCGCATCTCGGGGCCGAGCACCGTATCGACGCCGGGGAAGCGCGCGAACGGGAATACCGATTCCTTGACGCCGACGTGCTTGAGCTCCGCCTTCTTCAGCTTGAAGTCGGCGAGCTTCTCGCCGGCCATGATGCGCGCGGCGATCTTCGCGACCGGCGTGCCGATCACCTTGGCGACGAACGGTACCGTGCGCGAGGCGCGCGGGTTGACTTCCAGTACGTAGATCTCGCCGTCCTTGATCGCGTATTGCACGTTCATCAGGCCGACGACGTCGAGGCCGAGCGCGAGCTCGCGCGTCTGCCGCTCCAACTCGTCGAGCGTCTTGGCGTCGAGCGAATAGGGCGGCAGCGAGCAGGCGCTGTCGCCGGAGTGAATCCCGGCTTCCTCGATGTGCTCCATGATGCCGACGATGAAGACGTCCTTGCCGTCGGAGAGGCAGTCGACGTCGACCTCGGTGGCGTCCGAGAGGTAGCGGTCGAACAGCAGCGGGTTCTTGCCGAGCACCGTGTTGATCTGCCCGGTCTTGTCGTTCGGGTAGCGCGCCTTGACGTCGGCGGGCACCAGCTCCGGCAGCGTGCCGAGCAGATAGTCGTTGAGCTGGTTCTCCTCGCGGATGATCTGCATCGCGCGGCCGCCGAGCACGTAGGACGGGCGCACCACCAGCGGCAGGCCGAGATCGGCGGCGACGAGCCGGGCCTGCTCGACCGAATAGGCGATGCCGTTCTTCGGCTGCTTCAGCCGCAGCTTGTCGAGCACACGCTTGAAGCGGTCACGGTCTTCGGCGAGGTCGATCGCGTCGGGCGAGGTGCCGAGGATCGGCACTTCGGCGGCTTCCAGCGCACGCGCGAGCTTTAGCGGCGTCTGGCCGCCGAACTGCACGATCACGCCATGCAGCGTCCCGTTGGTGCGCTCGGTCGCGATGATCTCCAGCACGTCCTCGGCGGTGAGCGGCTCGAAATAGAGCCGGTCGGCGGTATCGTAGTCGGTCGACACCGTCTCCGGATTGCAATTGACCATGATGGTCTCGTAGCCGGCGTCCGCCAGCGCGAAGCAGGCGTGGCAGCAGCAATAGTCGAATTCGATGCCCTGGCCGATGCGGTTCGGGCCGCCACCGAGGATGATGACCTTCTTCCGGTCGGACGGCGCGCTTTCGTCGGCGAGGTGACCTGCGAACGGCGCCTCATAGGTCGAGTACATGTAGGCGGTCGGCGAAGCGAACTCCGCCGCGCAGGTGTCGATGCGCTTGAACACCGGGCGGACGCCGAGCGCGTGGCGCCTGGCCGTGACCTCGGCATCCGTGGTCTGCGCCAGCACGGCGAGCCGCGCGTCGGAGAAGCCCATGGCTTTCAGCGTGCGCATGCCGAAGGCGTTGGACGGAAGACCGTTCTTCTTGATCTTCTCTTCCATGTCGACGATGCCGCGCATCTCGCTGAGGAACCACGGATCGATCTTGCAGGAGTTGAAGATATCCTCGTTGGACCAGCCGAGCCGCATCGCCTGCGCGACCTGGAGCAGCCGGTTCGGCGTCGGCGTGCCGAGGGCGGCGCGGATCGCGTTCTTGTCGTCGCCGTGGCCGAGACCTTCGATCTCGATCTCGTCGAGGCCGGTCAGGCCGGTCTCGAGCCCGCGCAGCGCCTTTTGCAGGCTCTCCTGGAAGGTGCGGCCGATCGCCATGACCTCGCCGACCGACTTCATCGACGTCGTCAGCGTGGAGGAGGCGCCGGGGAATTTCTCGAAGGCGAAACGCGGGATCTTGGTCACCACGTAGTCGATCGTCGGCTCGAACGAGGCCGGCGTCGCGCCGCCGGTGATGTCGTTGGCGATCTCGTCGAGCGTGTAGCCGATCGCGAGCTTGGCGGCGACCTTGGCGATCGGGAAGCCGGTCGCCTTCGACGCCAGCGCCGACGAACGCGACACGCGCGGGTTCATCTCGATCACGACCATGCGGCCGTCGGCGGGATTGATGCCGAACTGCACGTTGGAGCCGCCGGTCTCGACCCCGATCTCGCGCAGCACCGCCAGCGAGGCGTCGCGCATGATCTGGTATTCCTTGTCCGTCAGCGTCAGCGCCGGCGCGACCGTGATGGAGTCGCCGGTGTGCACGCCCATCGGATCGAAATTCTCGATCGAGCAGACGATGATGCAATTGTCCTTCTTGTCGCGCACCACCTCCATCTCGAACTCTTTCCAGCCGAGGACGGATTCCTCGATCAGGACTTCGTTGGTGGGCGACGCATCGAGGCCGCGCTCGATGATGTCGAGGAACTCTTCCTTGTTGTAGGCGATGCCGCCGCCGGTGCCGCCGAGCGTGAAGGAGGGACGTATGATGGCGGGCAGGCCGATCTCGGACAGCGCCATCATGGCCTGGCCCAGCGCATATTCCTGGTAGCGCTTGCGGCGCTCGTTCTCGCCGAGCGTCCATTGCCGGTCGAGCTCTTCCTGCGCGGCGCCGGACAGCTTCTCGCGCTCGGCAAGATACTTGTCGCGGAACGACTTCTTCAGCTCGGACGCATTGGCAAGGCGCGACCTCGGGGTCTGGAGCCCGATCTTCTCCATGGCGTTGCGGAAGAGCTGACGATCCTCGGCCTTGTCGATCGCATCCGCCGTCGCGCCGATCATCTCGACGTCGAATTTTTCCAGTGTGCCTTGCCGGCGCAGGCTGAGCGCGCAGTTCAGCGCGGTCTGGCCGCCCATGGTCGGTAGCAGCGCGAAGCCGCCGGGAATGACGTAACGTTCCTTCTCGATGATCCTGGCGACGATCTCGGGCGTGATCGGCTCGATATAGGTCGCATCGGCCAAATCCGGATCGGTCATGATCGTGGCCGGGTTGGAATTGACGAGGACGATGCGGTAGCCCTCTTCCCTCAGCGTCTTGCAGGCCTGGGTGCCGGAATAGTCGAACTCGCAGGCCTGGCCGATCACGATGGGACCGGCGCCGATGATCAGGATGGTCGAGATGTCGGTTCGTTTGGGCATCACCGCTCGCAGGCTGGAATTTAGGCACAAAAAAAGGGCGCGCTGGTCGCGCGTCCCCTAAGCCGAGAGCGCGGGTTTCCCTCGCGCGCGGGTGGGTCTTAGACCAGTTTTCGGGGCGGCGAAACCCCGAAAAACGCCCATCAACCGGCAATTTTGACCGGTTTTGGCCGTGACTGCCAGCCACGGGCGAGGTGCACCAGAAGCGAGGCCGCCACGCTCGATCCGCCGATCCAGCCGAGGTCGGCCGGCGAGAGGGTGGCCAACACCACGCCACCGAGTGCCCCGCCAATGGCAAAGCCGAGATACATCGCGGACGCATTGAGCGAGAGCGCGATCATCGAGGCCTGCGGGTCGATCCGGATGATGCTGGCGATCTGCGCCGGATAGAATGCCCAGCCCGAGATGCCCCAGAGGAAGATCGCGCCCAGCACCGCGTAATGGGCTTGCCCGGGCATCAGCTTCAGCACCAGCGAGTGCAGGATCAGCGCGCTCGCCATGCCGGCGAGCCCGAGGGCGGCGGTGGCGAGCGTGCCGAGCCGATCGGCCAGGACGCCGCCGAGCATGTTGCCGATCGCGGCGGCGCCGCCGAACACCAGCAGCGCCAGGCTGATCTGCGACGCATCGAAGCCGAGGCCGCGCAGCGGAACCGCGAAATAGGTGAACACGGTGAAGCCGCCGAGCGCCCAGAGGATGGTGATCAGAAGCGCAACCAGCACGTGGCCGTGCCGCGCCACTGCCAGCCGCGCGCTGAGCGAGGCGGTGTTGCGCGGCAGTCCGCGGGGCAGGCCGAGCAGCAGGCCGGCGAGCGCGACCGCGCCGATCAGTGCGACCATGGCGAAGGTCGCGCGCCAGCCGAACAGGCTGCCGACGAGATTGCCGAGGGGAACGCCGATGACGGTCGCTACCGTGAGGCCCGAGGTGACGAGTGCCACCGCACGGCCGCGCCGTTCGGGCGAGGCGACCGCCACGGACACCGCGAGCGCCGTCGGCATGCACAGCCCGGAGCCTAGCGCCATCAGCATGCGCGAGGCCAGCAGCAGCGCGTAGCTGGATGCCACCATTGCCGCGAGATTGCCGGCGATGAAGGTCGACAGCGCCACCGCCAGCACGGTGCGGCGATCGATGTTGTTCAGCGCCACCGCCAGGATCGGCGAACCAACGGCATAGGTGAGGGCGTAGGCCGTAACCAGTTGCCCGGCGGCCGAGACGGAAATCGCAAGGTCAGTCGCAATCGCCGGCAAAAGCCCAGCAATGACAAAGCCTTCAGTGCCGATCGCGAAGGCCGCGAGGGCCAGCCAGAACACGCTCATTCGGAACAGTCCTTATGGTTCAACGTTTCTTGAACAATTGAATGGGGTAGGTGTCAATTGGTTCAAGAACTATTGAACATTACAATGGCTTCGCTATGATTCCGGGATCATGAGCCGCACACCTCTCCATCCCGCCCGCGAGCAGATCGAGCTGCCGATGGTCCTGGATTGCCTGAGGGATCCGATCCGTCTGGCGATCGTCTACCAACTCGCGCAGCAAGAACGTGTCAGCAGCGAGCTCTGCTGTGGCGACTTCAGCGGTCTCGGCGGCAAGTCGAATCTCGCCTACCACTTCGCCAAGCTGCGCGAATGCGGGCTGATGCAAACGCGCGTGGCGGGGACCAACCGGTTCATGCGGCTGCGCCGCGAGGATCTGGACGCGCGCTTCCCGGGCCTGCTCGATGCCGTCATCAGCTCCGCGGCCAGGGATGCCGGCCGGCTCCAGCTTCTGTCCGACTGTGAAGTGGTCGATGCGGGCTGACGAGATTTTGCTTTGGGTGGTCTGCCAAAGTGTGCCCGACTTCGCCCTTCGGGCTTCGTCGAGGCGGCCTTCGCTACGATAGGGCTTGCCTCGCCGACGCTGGCGGAGCCAGCGAAGGCTGGAGACCCGGCCTGGACTTGAACCAGGATGAAGAGCGATGCACCGCCCTCGCGTAGACTCTTCCGCCACCGGGCCGCACGGATCATACCGATCGCGGCGCGGCAGACCACCTCGGCTGATTGTTATGCTTAACGAACCAGAGGCGGCCGTGCGACGAAGGTCATGCGCCAGGGATTGTGGCCGATATTGGCATGGGCGCGCTGGACCGCGAAGCCGGCTGCGGTCAGCTTGGCGGTGATCTCGTCCTCGCTGTAGCGCTGAAGCCCGATGCGCGAGCGCAGATGACGGTAATCTGACAGCGCGGTGCTGATCAGCCCGACCAGCGCATCCTTCAGGAAGCCGTGACGCAGGCCGAAGTTGAGCAGCGCCAGCACGTCCCTGACCATGCCGACATTGGGCTGGAGGATATCGCCGAGCACGAGCTTGCCGGACGGCGTCAGAAGCCGCCGGACGTTGAGGAGGGCGGCATCGAGCTCCGCCGGCGTCATATATTGCGCGACCGAGTTCATCACCACGAGATCGATCGACTGGTCCTGCATCTTGCGGACGTCGTCGAGCGAGCGGACGCGGATCTTGGTGTTCGGAGCAAACCGCGCGATCAGCCGGCCGCGCACGCCGGGCGCGGGCTCGGCGAGGATCAGCTTGCCGCACGCGGATGCCACCTGGCTCGCCGACAGCGCCTCTCCGCAGGCATAGTCGAGCACTGTCGCCTCGGGCGAAGAGATGTAGCCAATGATGTCCCGCGCGATGATCTGGAAGTGCAAGTCGCGATGCAGCTTGCTGACATAGATCGTATGCGTGGAGTCGTAATAATCGATCCAATCGTCCATGGTATTTGAAGGTCCCGGCCAAACGGTTCCTGGTGAGGAACCGGCGCTGCCCGCCTTGCGTTAGGGGTGCGACGGCGCGCCGTCAATGTCCGCGTCCTAACAGGAAGGTTTCCCGTGAGCAAAGCCCCCCACAAGGTTTCGCCCGATCTCGACACTCCCACCGATCTGTCGCCCGATGGGGTCAAGAAGGTCTCCGAGGCGCTCAACGTGCTTCTGGCCGACGCGTTCGCGCTGTATCTGAAGACCAAGAATTTCCACTGGCACATCAGCGGCCGGCATTTCCGCGACTACCATCTGCTGCTCGACGAGCAGTCCGACCAGATCTTCGCCACCACCGACCAGCTCGCCGAGCGCGTCCGCAAGATCGGCGGCACCACGCTGAAGTCGATCGGCCAGGTCGCAAAACTCCAGACCATCAAGGACAACAACGAGGAGTACGTCCCGCCGCGCGAGATGCTGCGCGAATTGATGCAGGACAACAAGCATGTCGCGGCTGCGATGCGCAAGGCGCACGATGTCTGTGACGACGCCGGCGATGTCGCCAGCGCGAGCATCCTGGAAAACTTCATCGACGAGACCGAGCGCCGCACCTGGTTCCTGTTTGAAGCCACCCGCCAGGAAGGCGGCAACGAGGCGTAGGGCAGTCTGTAGGGTGGATTAGCCGAAGGCGTAATCCACCACGTCTGCCGCTGAGGAAGCAGAAGTGGTGGGTTACGCTACGCTAACCCACCCTACGGCGCTGCGCTTGTCGCTACCGCCACAACCGCATCAGCGCCCCATCCTTCCCCGTCACCGGATCGGCGGGCGGCATCGCAACCTTCGGAATCGTCTTCAGCGCCTTGGCGTGGTTCTCCGGCGTTGCCCGCGTGATCTCCATCTTCGCCCCCGGCGGATAGGCGCCGATCACGCAGAAATCGTCGCTCGCCTTGATGCGCTGATGCCCTGTGCCTGCGGGGAGGATCGCGACGTCGCCGGCCTTGATCTGAAGCTCCTGGCCATGATCGCCGCCGAAGCGGACGCGAGCGCTGCCGCGCGCAACGCCGAGCACCTCGTGCACGGTCGCATGATAGTGCAGATAGTCGTAGACGCCGTTGCGCCACGTGCCGCCCCAGCTGTTCGCTTCGAACAGCTCTTCGATAGTCTCTTCGGGGCGTTTCGGGTCGAGCTTCACCGCGCCCTGATAGACCAGGAACGGGAGGATGTTGTTCGGCACGAGCCCGTCGTCCTCGAAGACGATGGCGAGCGGTTCGGCGTTGTCGCGGATGACGGACATGGCGGGCTCCCGCACAAGAATAGCAGGGATCAACGAGGGGCGTGAGGCGAGGTTCCTCAGTCTCCCCGCGTCATTCCGGGGCGACGCACAGCGTCGAGCCCGGAATCCATCGTGCCGCACAGTTTGCTGTGCGATGGATTCCGGGCTCGCGCTTTGCGCGCCCCGGAATGACGAAAAAAAGCCCGGGACGAGCCCGGGCCTTTTTCACAGGAGTTGCAAGCGCCTTACGCGCTCTTCTTCTGCCGCATCAGGTCGGCAAAGCGCTGGAACAGATAGTGCGAGTCGCGCGGGCCCGGCGAGGCCTCGGGGTGGTACTGCACCGAGAACACCGGCTTGCCGTCGAGCTGGATGCCGCAATTGGAGCCGTCGAACAGCGAGATGTGGGTCTGCGTCGCGCCCTTCGGCAGGGTCTTTTCGTCCACCGCGAAGCCGTGGTTCATCGAGGTGATCTCGACCTTGCCGGTGGTCTCGTCCTTGACGGGATGGTTGGCGCCGTGATGGCCCTGATGCATCTTCTTCGTCTTGGCGCCGACGGCGAGGCCGAGCATCTGGTGGCCCAGACAAATTCCGAAGGTCGGCGTGCCCGACTTGATGACGTCCTGGATCACGGGCACCGCATATTTGCCGGTCGCGGCCGGATCGCCCGGACCGTTCGACAGGAATACGCCGTCCGGCTTCATCGCCAGAATGTCCTCGGACGAGGTCGTCGCCGGCACCACCGTCACCTTGCAGCCGACTCCGGCGAGCAGGCGCAGGATGTTGCGCTTGATGCCGTAGTCGATGGCGACGACGTTGAACTCCGGCTTCTCCTGCCGGCCAAAGCCCTTGTCCCAGAGCCAGGGCGTCTCGTCCCAGGTGAAGCGCTGGCCCGAGGTGACCATCGGCACGAGGTCCATGCCCTCGAGGCCGGGCCATTCCCGCGCCTCTTCCTTGAGGCCGTGCAGGTCGAACTCGCCGTTTCTGGCGTGAGCGATCACGGCGTTGGGCATGCCCTTGTTGCGGATCAGCGCGGTCAGCGCACGGGTGTCGATGCCGGAGAGGCCGATGATGCCGCGTGCCTTCAGCCACTGATCGAGATGCTTGGTGGCGCGGTAGTTCGAGGGATCGGTGATCGCGGTGCGCAGGATCACGCCGCGCGCGCCGGGCGTCGCGGCCATGTTCACCGTCTCGATGTCTTCCTCGTTGGTACCGACATTGCCGATATGCGGGAAGGTGAAGGTGATGAGCTGGCCGGCATAGGAGGGATCGGTCAAGATCTCCTCATAGCCGGTCATCGCGGTGTTGAAGCAGACCTCACCGACGGCGTGGCCTTCGGCGCCGAGACCAAAGCCCTCCAGCACTGTGCCGTCGGCAAGCACGAGGAGCGCGGTCGGTTTGTGGTCCGGCCAGGCGGGATCGTTGTCATGTTGTGTCATGAGCGGGTTTCATAAGGCCCCCACGCGCGCCCGTCAAAGCGGGAAGAGGCCGATTCACATGCGTTTTTGCATATTTGACAGGCCTCCTCAGGCACTTAAGCCGGAACTGGCAATTTTGCGCCGTTTCGGCGTCCCGTGGGGAAACAATGCTCCGGCGACAGGTCCGGTATGGCCTCTTTCCGGTGAACGGCTTAGATCAGGCAAGATCGAACGAGAGGACAAGGCCATGCTGCGCGACGACATCAACAATGCGGTCAAGGAGGCCATGAAGGCCAAGGACGAGCGCAAGCTGTCCACGCTGCGCATGGTCAACTCGACCATCAAGAACGCCGACATCGATGCCCGCGGCAACGGCAAGCCGCCGCTGTCGGATGCCGACCTGCTCGCCGTGCTCCAGAAGATGATCAAGCAGCGTCAGGAGGCGGTCGAGCTCTACGACAAGGGCGGCCGCGCCGAGCTCGCCGCGCAGGAGCGCGAGGAGATCGCGGTGATCTCGGCCTATCTGCCGAAGCAGATGACAGACGACGAGGTGAAGAAGGCGATCGCGGACGCGATCGCCGAGACCGGTGCCGCCGGCATGAAGGACATGGGCAAGGTGATCGCGGTGTTGCGCGCGAAGTATGCGGGACAGATGGATTTCGGCAAGGCGTCTGGTCTCGTGAAGGCCGCGCTGTCGGGCTAGGTCGTCATTCCGGGGCGGTGCGAAGCGCCGAACTATGATGCGCAATTGCGCATCTGAGAATCCATCGTGCTACCGGCCCTGTTGCGAAATGGATTCCGGGCTCGCGCTTTGCGCGCCCCGGAATGACAAGAAGAAACTAGGGGAGGCAACCGATGACCGGCGCCGTCAAATCGTTCCGCATCGCCATCAGCGACGACGTCCTGTCCGACCTCAAATCACGCCTTGCCCGCACGCGCTGGCCGGATGCTGAACTCGTCGATGACTGGAGCCAGGGCGCGCCGCTCAGATGGATCCAGGAGATCTGCGCCTACTGGGCTGATGGTTACGACTGGCGGACGCGCGAGTCGAAGCTCAACCGCTTCGAGCAGTTCACCACCGAGATCGATGGCCTCGACATCCACTTCGTCCATGTGCGCTCGAAGGAGCCGTCGGCGCTGCCGCTGATCATCACCCATGGCTGGCCCGGCTCGATCGTCGAATTCCAGAAGGTGATCGCGCCGCTGGTCGATCCGGCCGCGCACGGCGGCAATCCCGCCGATGCCTTCCATGTGATCTGTCCGTCGCTCCCCGGATATGGCTTCTCGGCGAAACCGAGGACCACCGGATGGGGCGTCGACCGCATCGCCGCGACCTGGGCCAAGCTGATGGACCGTCTTGGTTATGCGCGTTACGGCGCGCAAGGCGGCGACTGGGGCTCGGCGGTGACGGCCTCGCTCGCGGCGCAGGACGCCGGGCATTGCGCCGGCATTCACATCACGCTGTCCTTCATCTCGCCGCCGCGCATCGAGGGCGAGCCGACGCCGGAGGAGAAGCGTGCGCTCGCCGGCCTCAAGCATTACGTCGATCTCGACACCGGCTATTCCAAGCAGCAGTCGACCCGGCCGCAGACGCTCGGTTACGGCCTGACGGATTCACCGAGCGGGCAGGCGGCCTGGATCCTTGAAAAATTCTGGGCCTGGACCGATTGCGACGGCCATCCCGAGAACATCTTCACCAGGGACGAGTTGCTCGACAACGTCATGCTCTACTGGGCGACGGAGACGGCGACCTCGTCGGCGCGGCTCTATTGGGAAAGTTTTGGCAAACGCCGGACGATTCCGGTGGTCAAGGTGCCGACGGGCGTCGCGGCGTTTCCCAAGGAGATCATCACGCCGGTACGGCGCTGGATGGAGCCGAACTTTCACAACATCACGCACTGGAGCGAGATGGAGAAGGGTGGCCATTTCGCCGCCTTCGAGCAGCCGGAGCTGTTCGTGCGCGATGTGCGCAAGTTCTTCGCGACGGTGCGGTAGTCTCGCACTCAGCCGTCATGCCCGGGCTTGTCCCGGGCATCCACGAGCTTAGACTAGGCCGAAGAAGCAGAACGTGGATGGCTGGAACTAGTCCGGCCATGACGCCGAGACCGTGGAAACGCCAGGCCATGCTGACCGAAGCCAAGACCTACGACGAGCTCTATCGCAATTTCCGCTGGGACATCCCTGCGCGCTTCAACATGGCGGAGGCTTGTTGCGATCGCCATGCCGACGGCACCGGCCGTCTCGCGCTGATCTATGTCGACGACAACGGCGCCACCACGCGCACCTCCTTCGACGAGGTCGCCGACATGTCGCGCCGCTTCGCCAATGTGCTGAAGGCGGATGGGCTCACGCGCGGCGACCGCGTCGCGGTGTTCCTGTCGCAGTCGCTGGAACTGCCGATCGCGCACATGGCGGCATTCCGCTCCGGGCTGATCTCGATCCCGCTGTTTGCGCTGTTTGGCGAGGACGCGCTGGAATTCCGCCTGTCGAATTCGCAGGCAAGGGCCATCATCACCGATGAGGCGGGCTGGGAGAAGCTCACCAAGATCCGCGATCGGCTGCCCTATTTGCAGGACATCTATGTTACGAGCGGCGCCGTCCACGCCGGCGCAAAACCGTTCTGGCCGGCGATCGAAACCGCATCCGAGGACTTCGCGACCGTGGACACCTCCGCCGATGATCCCGCGCTGATCATCTACACATCAGGCACAACCGGCAACCCGAAGGGCGCGCTGCATGCGCATCGCGTCGTGCTCGGCCATCTGCCGAACGTCGAGATGTGTCACAACTTCCTGCCGCGCCCCGGCGATCTCATGTGGACGCCGGCGGACTGGGCCTGGATCGGTGGCCTCGTCAACGGCCTCTTGGCATTCTGGTATCATGGCATTCCCCTGGTCGGCCACCGCGCGCGAAAATTCGAGCCGCAGGCGGCGATGCAGATGATGGCCGACCTCGGTGTGCGCAACGTCTTCCTGCCGCCGACCGCGTTGAAGCTGATGCGCCAGGCCGGCGTGAAGCATTCCGGCGTCCAGCTGCGCAGCATTTTTACCGGCGGTGAATCCCTCGGTGGTGAGCTGCTCGGCTGGGTGCGCGAGACTTTCGGCATCGATGCGCATGAAGTGTTCGGCCAGACCGAGTGCAATCTGGTGATCGGCAGCAACTCCAACCTGTTTCCGATCCGCCCGGGTTCGATGGGCAAGGCGACGCCGGGCTTCGACGTCCGCATCGTCGACGACAAGGGCGAGGAAATGCCGCGCGGCCAGCGCGGCATCATCGGCGTGCGCCAGCCCTGTCCCGTCACCATGCTCGAATATTGGCGCAATCCGGAGGCGACGGCGAAGAAATATGCCGGGGAATTCCTGCTCACCGGCGATCTCGGTGTGCAGGATGACGACGGCTATTTCTGGTACGTCAGCCGCGAGGACGACGTCATCACCACGGCCGGCTATCGCGTCGGCCCGTCCGAGATCGAGCATACGCTGATGAAGCATCCCTCGGTCGCCATGGCGGCGGTGGTCGGCATTCCCGATCCGATCCGCACCGAATCGATCAAGGCCTGGATCGTGTTGCGCCCCGGCTTTGCGGGCAGTGACGCACTCGCGCGCGAGATCCAGGAGTTCGTCAAGGTGCAGCTCGCCGCCCACGAATATCCGCGCTTCGTCGAGTTTGCCGAGACGCTGCCGATGACCGCCACCGGCAAGGTGTTGCGGCGCGAGTTGCGGGCGAGGGGGTAGGTTCTCTAAAGTCGGGAACGATGGCAAAGACGTCGCAAGCCGCGGGGCTTCACCGCGCCTCCCTTACGAAGCTGCACGATCTGGATGCGGCGCTGGAGCTGATGTACTACGGCTGGCGCGGGATGACGCTGGAGGCCGATGCATATCTTGCGCAGCAGGGCCTCTCGCGTCCGCACCACCGCATCCTCTACGTGGTGGCGCGCCGCCCCGACATCGCGATCGGCGCGCTGATCGAGACCCTCGGCATTTCCAAGCAGGCCCTCAACCGGCCGCTCAAGCTGTTGCTGGAGCGCAAGCTCCTGACGTCACAGCGCTCGCCCGAGCAGCATCGTTCCAAGCTGCTGCGCCTGACGGTCGCGGGGCAGCGCATCGAGCAGAGGGCATCGGACCACGAACGCAAGGTCCTGCGCGAGGCGTTCGATCGCGCCGGGGCGTCGGAGGCGGCCGCATGGATGGCCGTCATGGAGGCGATCGCCGACAACAACTGACGAAGTCTCAAGTCAACATGATTGACATGAGATGTCGGCTTTGCCACTCTTCCGTTCCGAGCCGGAGGAGAACCGCGTCATGGGCGGATGGAAAATGGATCGCGCGACCGCCGAACGCTTCGTCACGGCATGGTGTGCGAACTGGTGCAGGGTCGATATCGACGCGGTGCTCGCGCATTTTGCCGACCATGCGCAGATGCGCAGCCCTCTGGCGCTGGAGCTGACCGGTTCTCCGGTCGTCACGGGCGTCGAGAATATCCGCGCCTATTGGCGGCAGGCCTATGGCCACATCGAAAGCGCCGACCTGAAGATCCTGAGCTGGAGCTGGGACGACACCTTCGCACGCCTGACGGTGTGGTGGCAGCTCGGCGACACGCGCGCCAGCGAATTCATGGATTTCGACGATGCGGGCCGTGTGGTGCGCAGCGAAGCCTTCTACGGAAAATAACCATGCGTCTTTTGGATATCGTTCTGCTTCTCAACGCGCTCTGGTTCGTCGGTGCCTTCATCCAGTTCAGCATCGCGCAAGCCAACACGCTGAAGATATTGCTGCCGCGGGAAGAGCGCAGCAATCCGATCGCGCCGACGCTGGCCGCCAGCGTGGCGTTCCTCGGCGGGATGAATCTGCCGATCGGGCTGCTGTCGTTCTATCTTCTGGCCGCGCGCCCGTCTTTCTTCCAGCCGATCGAAGCCCAACTCGTGCTGTCCCTGTTCTTTGCCGCCTGCCACTTCAGCCAGTTCGTCTACAACGTTCCGGTCCTGATGCGCGGCGGGCGTGTCGGGGTCGCTTACTGGCCCGTGCTGAAGGGCCCGATGCTCAGGATCTTCGTCATCGACGCGGCCCTGTTCGCGGCCAATCTCGGCGTGGCGCTTCTGCTTGCGTCGGGCGCCTGACAAGCGCGGCGCCTCAGACGAAGGGTGGTGGTATCTGCTGACCGCCCAACTCTTCCGTGCAGGGATCGCGAGAGCGAGCTAACATCGACCCAACAACGCGCGACGAAGATTGCGTGAGGGAGGGAGCCGATGTCCATCTCGGGCAAAGTCGATCCGGTGGTGCGTTCCGTCGCAGCGACCGACATCGCCGAAGCGCTGGTCGAGGGTCTGCGCGATTTCCAGGCGCTGCCGTTGTACGGGCTTTGCTTCGGTGCGCTCTACGCCGCCGGCGGCATCGCCATCATGCTGTGCCTCACCGCCTTTGGTATGGTCTATCTCGTCTATCCGCTGGCCGCCGGCTTCGCACTGATCGGGCCGTTCGTGGCGATCGGCCTCTATGAGGTCAGCCGCCGCCGCGAGCGCGGCGAGCCGGTCTCGTTCGGTGCCATCTGGTCGACGGTGCGCTCCCGCAGCGAGATCGGCTGGATGGCCTTCGTCACGCTGTTCGTGTTCGTGATCTGGATGTACCAGGTGCGGCTCCTGATCGCGCTGCTGCTCGGCCTGCACGCGTCCTTCTCGAGCCTCCAGGAATTCATGACGGTGGTGCTGACCACCAATGAGGGTCTCTTGTTCCTCGCGATCGGCAATGCGGTCGGCGCCGCACTGTCGCTGATTCTGTTCTCGCTGACCGTGGTGTCGTTTCCGCTGCTGCTCGACCGCGAGGTCGATTTCGTCACTGCCATGGTGACGAGCGTGCGCGCGGTGGTGACCAGCCCGTTGCCGATGATCGCCTGGGCCGCGGTGATCGTGATGCTGCTGATCGTCTCGGCGCTGCCTTACTTCCTAGGACTGGTCGTGACGCTGCCGGTGCTGGGGCACGCGACCTGGCACCTCTATCGGCGTCTTGTAGTGCCGGTGTGAGGTCGTCGCCCCCGCGAAGGCGGGGGCCCATAACCACAGGGAGAAGTGCAGGGAAGATTGGTAACCGCGAGTCTTCGCCAAACCTCTTCCTGTGGTTATGGGTCCCGGGCTCGCGCTTCGCGCGCCCCGGGACGACAGTGGTGGCTTAAGGCGTCTTGATCCCCATCGCCTTCAACGCGTCGAGCATCCGCCGTGGCGGACCCATCTGGACGACCAGCGGCTTGCCGGTCTCCAGCACGCTCTTGAGGCCGGACAGGATCGCCGGCCAGCCCTGCCGTCCGCCTTCGAGGATGTCGTCGCTGAGGGGGCGGTCGTGGCCTTCGCTCATGGTGAGCCGGGTCGCTTCGCCGACCTGTTCGATCTCGTAGGTGACGAGGGTCGGGCCGAGCTTCTCGATCAGCTCGGGCCAGTTGACGTTGAAGGTGACCGACAGCCTTCGCGGCGGATCGTATGCGAGAACCTCGCCGCTGATGTGCAGCGCGCCGTCCGGCGTGCGCACGATGAACGCGCCGCCGAGGCGTGGCTCGACCTCCACCGTGTTGCCGAAGAAATACATGCGGCTGAACTCGGCCGATGTCAGCGCCTCCCACACCTTGTCCGGCGTCGAGGCGATGTAGATGGTGTAGACGGTCAGCGGCTTGAATTGCTCCACGTTCATTTTGCGTCGAATCCTTTGTTGAGCGCCGTGCGCGGAATGGCGAGCACCTTGCCTCTCTCCAGCAGGCTCTTGAGTCCGGACAGGATCGCCGGCCAGCCGTTGGAGACGGCGCCGAGGTATTTGCCGCCCTCGACAAAGCCGTCGTGCAGCACGGTCAAACGCACGAGCGAGCCGAACGGTTCGATGGTGAAGACGACGCGTGATATCGGCTCATTGCGTAGTTCCTCGAACTTATGGTGCTTGAAGCTGTAGGAGAGGCGTCGCGGCGGATCGGCCTCGAGGATATCGCCGGAATCGGTGACCTCGCCGTCCAGCATGAGCGCGAAGGGTGAGCCGACTTTCCAGTCGGACCGGACCTCGGCGCCGAACCAGTATTGCTTCGTGAACTCGCTCGACGTCAGCGCCTCCCACAGTCTCTCCGGCGTGGTTTCGATGTAGGTCACGTAGACGAATTGCGGTTTACTCATCGCGCTTCTCCAACTGGCGTTTCAACTCGCTGAGCGCGGCGAGCTTGCCGCGCTCGAATTTCCTGATCCAGCGTTCGCCGATCTGATGGATCGGCACCGGATTGAGATAGTGCAGCTTCTCGCGGCCCTGCCTGACGGCCGTGACCAGATTGGCCTCCTCGAGAATGACGAGATGCTTCGTCACGGCCTGCCGCGTCATCGCGAGGCCCTCGCAGAGTTCGTTCAGTGTCTGGCCGTTCCTGGCGTGAAGCCTGTCCAGCAGCGACCGTCGTGACGCATCGGCGAGCGCTTTGAAGACCTCATCCATGGCAGGGATAATAGGCAACCAAATGGTTGCATGTCAAGCGCCGATCATGCCGAGGGAACAACGCGCGCTGCACCGGCTTCCGTTCCTGCTGCCGGCGTGCATTAATGAGCCGCCACGTCTTCAGCGAGTCTCCGCAAATGATGTCCCTGCAAGCCTATCTCGCCTTCGTCGCCGCCTGCATCGCGCTCGCGCTGCTGCCGGGTCCGATCGTCACCCTCGTCATCGCCAACGGCCTGCGTCACGGCACGCGCGCGGCGCTGACCAACGTCGCGGGCGCGCAGGCCGGCCTTGCTATCGTCATCGGCATCGTCGCGATCGGTCTGACCTCGCTGATGGCGACCATGGGCTACTGGTTCGACTGGGTGCGCTTTGCCGGCGCCGCCTATCTGATCTGGCTCGGCATCAGGCTGATCTGGGCGCCGGTCGAAGGCGTCGACGTCGATGCGCCGCCCCCGCCGCCGCGCGGCGGCTTCTTCCTGCAAGGCTTCCTGGTGCTGCTGTCGAACCCGAAAGTGCTGGTGTTCTTCGGCGCCTTCATTCCGCAGTTCATGGACATGAACCAGCCGCACTTTCCGCAGGTCGCGCTGCTGGGCGCCACCTTCATGGTCACGGCGGTGATGACGGATGCGCTCTACGCCATCGCCGCCGGGCGCGCGCGAAAATTCTTCTCGGCGCGCCGCACGCGCATGATGTCGCGCGTCTCCGGCGGCTTCATGATCGGCGGCGGCATCTGGCTGGCGCTGACAAGGGCGAAGTGAAGCCTACGCCAACAACTTCGCCTTCAGCTCCACCTCGATCTCGGCAAGAATCCGCGCCAGCCGCTCGGCCCATTGTTGCTGGCCGGATTGATCCGCGATCAGGTCCTGGCGGATCTCGATGCCGGTGTTGACGAGACCGCGCGCTTCGCCGTGCACGGGGATGGTGTAGTCGGTGACGTCGCTCACCGCGTAGGGCTCGTTGTCGCCGACGACGAGATCGCTCTCGGCACGCAAATGCCCGAGCAGGAGCTGCGGCAGCACGGTGTCGCGGTTGTAGAGCGCGCCGATGTGCCAGGGCCGCGCGACGCCGGCATAGACCGGCGTGAAGCTGTGCAGCGACACCAGCACGGTGGGCTGCTCGTCGTGCAGGCGGCGATTGATCGTGGCCTCGATGCGGTGATGATACGGCTCGAAGATCTCGCGTCGCCGTGCCGCGCGCTCGCCCTCGGAGATTGCTTCATTGCGCGGGATCGCGGTCGCTTCGGAGATGACCGGGATCGAGCTCACTGCGGTCGGCGGCCGGTTGCAGTCGATCACCAGCCGCGAATAGCGCTGCGCGATCAGGTGCGCATCCAGCATCTCCGCCAGCCGTTCGGCGACGCCGGCGATGCCGATGTCCCAGGCGATGTGCCTGCCAAGCTCGCTTTCGGCGATGCCGAGATCACCGAGCGCGCGCGGCAGCGCCCGTCCGTAATGATCCGCGGTGAGCAGGAAGGGCGATCGCCCCGTGATGTTGGCCTCATGAACCGGATCGATGTCGCCCTTGCCCAGCAGTTGAGAGGGCGCGCAGGTTACGTCTGAAGCCATTCGGGATTGCCTGTCGAAGCAGCAGCTATTCGTGACTGGACCAAGCTATAGAAGAGGCGACCTCAAAGCACCACCGTGACGACGGCTTGAATGAGCGCCTGCTCGCAGGCTAACAAGCGCCCATGACCTCCGATCGTCTGTTCGTCTACGGCACCCTGATGCGCGGCTTCGACCATCCGATGGCGCGGCTGCTCGCGGCCCATGCCGATTTCCTTGGCGAGGCGACCTGCCGCGGCAGGCTCGTGCTGGTGAAGCATTATCCGGGGCTGCTGTTGTCGGACGCGCCGTCCGACATCGTCCATGGCGAGCTTTTCCACCTGCGTGCGGGCGACGAACTCCTGCGCGAGCTCGACATGTACGAAGCCTGCGGCGAGGGTTTTCCGGAGCCGACCGAATATCTGCGCATGCTCGTCGACGTGACGCTGCCGGATGGCGTCACGGAGAAAGCGTGGACCTACGTCTACAATTGGCCCGTCACCGACCTGCCGCGCATCGAGTCCGGTCGTTTTCTCGAGCACTGACGGCGGATGTGGACTTCACCTCGCCCCGCTTGCGGGGAGAGGTCGGCTTGCATCGAAGATGCGATCCGGATGAGGGGGACTCTCCGCGAGTCCAATTCTCACCGTCCTTGTGGAGACTCCCCCTCACCCCAACCCTCTCCCCGCAAGCGGGGCGAGGGAGCGCACCTTCATCGTGGCCGGCAGCTCAAGCATTAAGCCGACAGCACTTCCTTCACCACGCGCACGTCGATCTCGCGCTCGACATAGGTCCACTCCTCGGTGCGCCGGAGCATTGCCACCAGCTCCTCGAACAGCGCGGCATCTGCGGGTGCGAATTCGAACCAGGTCAGGAAATCGAAGGGCCCGCCGAGGTCGCGGCTGTGGTAGAGCTGCCGCGCGATGGCGGGCAGGTAGGGCAGGCTGCTCGCGATGTGGTGCGACTTGTCCTCGAAGATCCTGCGACGCTCTTCCTGCGTCAGCTCCCACCAGGCTTGCGACTTGCGGATCGGGATCAGCGCAGCGCTGGTTGCTTCCGGCCGGCCGAGCCCGGCTTGCACGGCCACGAGCTGCTCCTTCTCGGCACGCTCGGTGTAGCGCAGCGCGCTTGCGATGCCGACCAGCCGCCACGCATTGCGCGAGGGCACCTGCGGCAATGCGACGGCCTCGCTGTCGGTCACCGACAGCGCCGGCATGAAGGGCAGGGGCTCGCCCGTCACGGGCGACATCGAGGTCACGCGCCAACCCCCGCTGTGGCCGCCTCGAAACGTCCTGAACATGGCGCTATGGAAGCGTGGAACCGGGCAGGGTTCAAGACCCAGCTGCTGTCATTTCCGGGCCCTGACGGTGAAACCGCCCTTGGCTGCGTGGGCTCGCGCCCTGGAATGACGAGCTTTCTAGTCGGGATTAAGTTCCGCGTCCCCGGATCACGCCCGCTTCTTCGGCTTGGACTTCTGCTGCATGTACGAGCGCAGCACCGCATTGATGCGCCGCTGATAACCCTCGCCCTCGCGTTTGAAGAAGTCGAGGACATCCTCGTCGACGCGGATAGAGATGGCTTTTTTCTTCGGCGGTACGATCAGAACGGCGTCCGACCAGTCGATATCGATCGGCACCGCATCTGGATCGTTGGCGACAGCCTCGGCGATGTCTTCATCGGTCAGCGCATCGACGCGGGCCCAGTCGGTCTTACCCTTCCGGCGATCGCCCCATTTTCGCGTTACGATATTCTCTTTCTTCATTCTTTCTTGCGCGACGTGCCGAGATGATTCGGAGCGCATTCTTCCGCCAAGTGTACGCTACGGCGATGATGCGTCCTTGGATTTCACCTAAGGCTATCCAGCGCTCCTCATTCTTTCGGTTTGACCTGCTAACCAAGATGTCTCCGTAAAAAATCTCCGTAGCATCTTCAAAATCAATTCCGTGTTTCTCTAAATTGCTCGCGCGCTTAGTCTCATCCCATTCGAACGCGGAAATCTGTTCGAGCGGAATCCTCGATTCGTCGACAGCCATGCTTGTGGCCCTTTAATTTCCGTTGGATCCCATTCATTTGAAATATCTCCTATGTCGATATCCCTCGGACGGTTGATCGCCATCCTCGGTAGGTTCCTCGGCAAGCTAAGGCCATTTCATACGAGGCGCTCCTTTTAGTATGTGCAAATGTATATACGTAAGTGTATATACATTTGTCAATCTTCGTCTTAAGTGGGAGTAGGTTGCGGTCTTGCCAATCCGCTGATGGGCTGTGGAAAGGTGTGAAAACGTGGATTGACCAGAACAAAATAAGAACATACTATTTTTGGCTCTGGTGTGGCTGCCTGCGATTCGTGACTGTCGCGAGCAGAGCGTGTCTACGCTTCCCTCGGAATTTGTTGTGAGTGAGATAGCGCATGCGCTTCCCGCCTAGCTTTCTAGACGAGCTGAAAGCGCGTCTGCCGATTTCAGACGTCGTGGGACGGCGTGTGAAATTGAAGAGGGCCGGTCGCGAATGGAAGGGGCTGTCTCCATTCCAGCAAGAGAAGACCCCATCGTTCACGGTCAACGACCAGAAGCAATTTTATCACGACTTCTCGACCGGTAAGCACGGCAATATCTTCGATTTTGTAATGGAGACGGAGGGCGTCTCCTTTCCGGAAGCCGTAGAGCGTCTGGCTGGCCTTGCTGGGCTGCCACTGCCCCGTACTTCTCGAGAGGAAGAGCAGAGAGAGCATAGGCAAAAGTCTCTCTTTGACGTCATGGAGCTTGCGACGAAGTATTTCGAGCAGAATCTTGCGTCAAATTTGGGAGCTCAAGCTCGAGGATATCTTTCCGATCGCGGCATTGTTCCTTCGACAAATGTCGAGTTCAGGCTCGGCTATGCGCCTGCAAGTCGATATGGATTGAAGGAATTTCTGGGTTCTAAGGGCGTATCCGTTGCGGACATGATCGAGACTGGCTTGCTAATAGCCGGTGATGACATTCCCGTGCCGTACGATCGCTTCCGCGATCGCGTAATCATTCCTATACACGATCAGCGCGGCCGAGTGGTCGGGTTTGGTGGTCGCGCTTTGAAAAGCGACGTGCAGCCCAAATACCTTAATTCGCCGGAGACCTCGATCTTCCACAAAGGGTCCGTCGTTTTCAACTTCCATCGTGCCCGTGAGCCCGCTCACAAGGCCGGTTCAGTCGTGGCCGTAGAGGGGTACATGGATGCCATAGCGATTTCGCAAGCTGGTATCAAAAGTGTTGTTGCAACGATGGGCACGGCATTCACTGAAGAGCAGATCGCAACTCTCTGGCGATTGTCGCCAGAACCTGTGATTTGCTTCGACTCTGATCGCGCCGGCGTTGCGGCGGCGCACCGTTCTATCGATCGGATCTTGCCATTGCTGACAGTCGGGCGCGCTTTTCGCTTTGCGTTTATGACTGAGCAAAAGGATCCCGACGATCTCATTCGTGAAAAAGGAGTTGAAGCATTTAAAAGCGTACTCGCGGGCTCTTTGCCAATGTGGGACGTTCTCTGGGAGCGAGAGATCGCTGGCACAGATGTGAGAACTCCAGACAAACAGGCGGCACTCGAACAGAAGTTGTATGGACTAGTTCGCACTATCAAAGACCCCAACGTTCACAAGGCCTATTTTCGTACCTGCAGGATGCAGCTTGCGAGCCTCTTTTGGCAGATCGGAAGGGGAAAGGCATCGAAGGACGATGGGCCGAGCAAGCTCGTACGCGACAGGGTCAAGATTTCGAAGGATGGACCTCGCTATGGCCTGCAGCGTGTCCTACTCGGAATGTTGGTCCATTATCCCGATCTGCTGGATGAAAAGCAGGACGAGGTTTTTCGTCTGCAGTTTGCAACGGAGCTTCAGACCTTCTGGGAAGCGCTTCATCAACTGCTGATCGACGAAGAGCAGTTAACGGTCCAGCTCATCTATCGACGGCTGGGGCCAAGCTTCTACGAAACGTTGGAAAGTATTCACGGTGACGAGGCAGAAGGGCGGCCTAGGGGTTATCGGCTCTTTCGGCGGTTTCCGATTTTGAAGAAGGATCCACCCAGGGATTTCATCTCTCGATGTATGGACCACTTTATTCGGATCATTCACCTTCACCAGATGGACGATGATATCGCACGGGTCCAGTTCGAGGCCGGGCAGCCCGGTGGAGACGGGGCCATGGAGCAGTTGGTGAATCTCGTGAATGTTCGGCATGAAACTCATGCGGAAATTCAAGCCGAAGGGCTGATTCTTGCCGAGGAAGCTAACGTCCTAACCCGAATCTGGTCGCCAGAGCCGGCTAGTCTGCAAGTTTCGGCCTAGTTCGAGGTATCATTGTACCTGGAGATGGTATTTCTTCTTGCGGTTCAAAGCTTGACTACTACTTAGCAAGTCGAACTGGTCGATAGTGGGGTTTTGGCGAGCTGTCGGGTCGGTTCCAGAAGAGCGTGTGATGAAAGAATCATGCGGACGGCCGGGGCCGGAACCGCTAAAAGACTCGCCAAATCCAAGGTTTGGCGGCAAAAACAGGGTTAATCGAGGCTTAACGGTCTTGTAGCACTTTGGCCCAGAGGCGGCCGCAGGCAGAACAGACGCGTCAGGAATGAATCCGCGCAAGCTCTGTTGGGACTACACCTGCATCCGCTGCGACAAAGAGGCTCACGAAGCGTTAGGCAATTCCGGCGAGAGAAAGTTGGGGGTGGCGAGAGTTAGGTGCGCCGCCCTTTCCGTGTCGAGAGCTGCCGAAGCGAGAGCGTCGAGCAACAGGTTCAAGTGAATTCAGGCGGACGCGGCGAACGTCCGGCATGAAGCGCGTTTAGGAGCAATGGATGGCCACCAAGGCAAAGACGCTGCAGGCGAAGGACAAGGAAAAAGACGACAAGGCAGCGGACGCGCCGGAGAAGGATTCCCAGGACGCGCCCTCGCCCTTGCTCGACCTGTCCGACGCGGCCGTGAAGAAGATGATCAAGCAGGCCAAGAAGCGCGGCTTCGTGACCTTCGATCAGCTCAACGAAGTGCTGCCGTCCGACCAGACCTCGCCCGAACAGATCGAGGACATCATGTCGATGCTCTCGGACATGGGCATCAACGTCACCGAAGCCGACGACAGCGAAGGCGAGGAGGACAAGGACGAGGGCGAGGACGAGACCGACAACGAGCTCGTCGAGGTCACCCAGAAGGCCGTCACCGAGGTCAAGAAGAGCGAGCCGGGCGAGCGCACCGACGATCCCGTGCGCATGTATCTGCGCGAGATGGGCACGGTCGAGCTCTTGTCCCGCGAAGGCGAAATCGCGATTGCCAAGCGCATCGAGGCCGGCCGCGAGGCGATGATCGCAGGCCTCTGCGAGAGCCCGCTGACCTTCCAGGCCATCATCATCTGGCGCGACGAGCTCAACGAAGGCAAGATCTTCCTCCGCGACATCATCGATCTCGAAGCGACCTATGCCGGTCCCGACGCCAAGGGCGGCATGAACACCGCGATGATCGGCGGTCCCGCCGGCGAGAACGGCGAAGCGCCGGCCGAGGGCGGCGAGGCCGCACCGGCAACCGGCGCTGCGCCCGCGCATGTCGCGCCGCCCGCCGCTCCCCCGTCGCCGACCCCGTTCCGTGCCGCGCCCGCCGCCGGTGACGGCGAAGGCGGCGAGAAGGATCCGGGCGAGGCCGCGGCCGAAGCCGACATGGACGACGACGAGTTCGAGAACCAGATGTCGCTCGCGGCGATCGAGGCCGAACTCAAGCCGAAGGTCGTCGAGATCTTCGACAAGATCGCCGACAGCTATAAGAAGCTGCGCAAGCTTCAGGAGCAGGACATCCAGAACCAGCTCCAGAACGAGTCGCTCTCGCCGCACCAGGAGCGCAAGTACAAGAAGCTGAAGGACGAGATCATCGTCGAGGTGAAGTCGCTGCGCCTCAACCAGGCCCGCATCGACTCGCTCGTCGAGCAGCTCTACGACATCAACAAGCGCCTCGTCTCGCATGAGGGCCGCCTGATGCGCCTTGCCGACAGCCACGGCGTCGCGCGCGAGGACTTCCTGCGCAACTACACCGGCTCGGAGCTCGATCCGCGCTGGCTCAACCGCGTGTCCAAACTCTCGGCCAAGGGCTGGAAGAACTTCGTCCACCACGAGAAGGACCGCATCAAGGACCTTCGCCATGAGGTGCATCAGCTCGCGGCGCTGACCGGGCTCGAGATCGTCGAGTTCCGCAAGATCGTGCATTCCGTGCAGAAGGGCGAGCGCGAGGCACGGCAGGCCAAGAAGGAGATGGTGGAAGCCAACCTGCGTCTCGTGATCTCGATCGCCAAGAAGTACACCAACCGCGGCCTGCAGTTCCTCGACCTGATCCAGGAAGGCAACATCGGCCTGATGAAGGCGGTCGACAAGTTCGAGTACCGCCGCGGCTACAAGTTCTCGACCTACGCCACGTGGTGGATCCGGCAGGCGATCACCCGCTCGATCGCCGACCAGGCGCGCACCATCCGCATCCCCGTGCACATGATCGAGACGATCAACAAGATCGTGCGCACTTCCCGCCAGATGCTCAACGAGATCGGCCGCGAGCCGACCCCGGAAGAGCTCGCCGAGAAGCTCGGCATGCCGCTCGAAAAAGTCCGCAAGGTCCTCAAGATCGCCAAGGAGCCCTTGTCGCTCGAAACGCCCGTCGGTGACGAAGAGGATTCACATCTCGGCGATTTCATCGAGGACAAGAACGCGATCCTGCCGATCGACGCCGCGATCCAGTCCAACCTGCGCGAGACCACCACGCGTGTGCTCGCCTCGCTCACGCCGCGCGAAGAGCGCGTGCTCCGCATGCGCTTCGGCATCGGCATGAACACCGACCACACGCTGGAAGAAGTCGGCCAGCAGTTCAGCGTGACGCGCGAGCGTATCCGCCAGATCGAAGCGAAGGCGCTGCGCAAGCTGAAGCATCCGTCAAGGAGCCGGAAGCTGCGGTCGTTCCTGGACAACTAATTCGGATTGTCATGCCCGGGCTCGACCCGGGCATCCATCCAAACAAAAATGGCGGGCCGCAAAGCCCGCCGTTCTTTTCTATCGCCCATTCGGTGGCGAACGTCGCCATAGCTATCGTCTCGCTGCGGTATGCCGCTAAGAGGACTTGGTCCGCCATTGCTCCTGCGTGGTCACGGCTGGCGCTAATCGGCATTATCGCGGGCTTGGGCGCGACCTCCCAGATGAAATTAGTTTTCCCCTATGCCTTCGAATGACTATCGGGCAAAAAGAGCGAATTTCGCAGCATCTTCAATGCCATGCTTGGCGGTCGATAGCGTAGGCGGCCCTCTCTCAGCGATAATTGCGTTCATCCTTTGAAAGCGTGCAGCGGCATTCCGCTGAAATATCCTCGCCTCCGAAACAGCACTCGCTTCGCGAGTAGAGCGTTTCTCGGCTCGCGGCGATCGTAGGATCGACTCCGGATCAGGCGGGCATCCTTGTTCGAATCTTCCGATTCGTGCCTTTCCCAGCATCAAAAAATGCCCGGTCCTGCTTTGGCAATCGCTTCACCGTCGGTAGGCCGCAAGGAGGATTTGATCCGACATTGCTCTTGCGCGGTCACGACTGGCGCTAATTGGCATTATCGCGACCGTCGGCCTATCGCCTCGACCATAATTATCGATATGCCAGCAAATTCAAAATTATCTATCGATTTCGCAAAATAAATTAGCGTATACAATAGTTTACGTAGTACAAGATAAATCACATAGTCAAGTCAATTAGCTAAAATATATCTGATGCGAAGGGGTGTCGAGATTATGATCCCTTCTAAAGGATGGGTACGTATGCAGGGAAAAAAGTGCAGAATTTGACGTCGTGTCGGGGGTGACGATGGGGGTCTGTTGCCGGACTTGCGATCCAATACAATTTCATATATCATACGGATTGTATCCATAAATTATCCATTTTAGCCGGAAGGCGAACGTAGAGAAAACGTATGGAAAACGAAAGTATGGAGCTTCGGCTGCAGAGGCTTGAAGAACGGGTGGAGAGGCTTGAAAGACTGATAGGCGGCGAAAGCCGCGAAGCTGTCGCTAAAGAGCGAAAGCTCTCAGCAAAGGAGTTCATGCTCTCCAAGAAATTGAAATCAGAAACGCAGAAGGTGTTGGCATTGGCCTACTTCCTCGAGCGTGAAGAGGGCATCGCGTCATTCAATGTTTCGGACTTGGAGTCGGCTTTCCGCTCGGCCCGCGAGAAGTTGCCAAAAAATATGAATGACGCGGTCAACAAGAATATTGCGCGAGGCTTCCTCATGGGAACGAGCGAAAAGAAAGATTCGAAGAAGGCTTGGCAACTAACGTCAACCGGTGAACGGCACGTCGAGCATGAACTCAATTGAGTCTTAGGAGCTGTTCGTGGAAAAGCTTGTACCTCTCGATGCGATGACCAAGGTTGTCGAAGTTCTGTCACCGCTATCGTCTGAAGATCGTGCCCGAGTGATAGGAGCAGCGCTAGCGTTGCTGGGCGACGCTCAATCGATGATCGCGGCGCCGACCTTTGGTGGGTCCAAGGCCGACGGCGTCGAACTCGATGCCCTGCCGTCTCGGGCGAAGTCGTGGATGAGCCAGCACGGAGTTTCAACTGTCGAGCTTCAGCAAATCTTCCACATAGAAGGCGGAGTAGCTGACTTCATTGCAGCGGTGCCTGGGCGGAATAAGAAAGAGCAGACCTACAATGCCTATGTACTAACTGGGCTTGGCCAACTCCTCTGCACTGGTGCTCCCACATTTGCAGACAAGGCGGCCCGTGCGTTGTGCGAAATTTCGGGTTGCTACGACAGCGCAAATCACGCGGCCCACATGAAAGACAAGGGAAACGAGTTTACCGGCTCGAAGGACAAGGGGTGGACACTTACGGCTCCCGGGCTGAAGCGCGCGGCTGAACTCATAAAAGAACTGCAGAAGTGATCCCGATTCTAAGCAAGCCAACGAGTTGCTCCGATGAATGATGAAGTAAATCAGTTTCTAAGTTCAGTCAGTGAGGCCGCTTCGCTGAAGTATTCCGATCTTGTTGATTTGTTCGTCTACTACTTAACCGTCAAGGGAAATGCTCCTGCAGCAACAGTAACGCAAGTCGGCGAGTGCTTCCGGGCATGCGATCTAGCGCTGCCATCGCGACTCGCGCCATATCTTTCCGATGGGCTAAAGTCGAATCCGCCAAGGTTCGTGAAGGCGAACGGCGGTTACAAACTGCAGCGGGGTTACAGAGAGGTTGTCGCTAGGCGCCATGGCCTTGATTTGATCGAGCTACCAGCCAAGTTTGGCCCTTCATCTAAAGCGCTGGGCAAGGGAGAAAACGGTGCGCCTTCCGCCGAGGCGGCAGGTGCGGATCCCCGATCGAAGTCGATCTTTGTTGTGCATGGGCACAACGAGGCAATGAAGCAAACGGTTGCGCGATACGTCGAGGGACTTGGTCTTCTTCCAATAATTCTCCACGAGCAGGTGAATCAAGGAAAGACCATCATCGAAAAGTTCGAGCGAAATGCTGCTCAGGCGGGCTTCGCGGTGGTACTCATGAGTGCGGACGATGAGGGAGGGCCAGCAAACAGGCCAGAGCTTCGGCGTCCTCGAGCGAGGCAAAACGTTGTAGTTGAACTAGGATACTTCACCGGTCTCTTGGGGCGATCCAAGGTCTGCGTTCTGGTGTCCGATGATCTTGAGATACCCAGCGACTATCTTGGCGTTGTCTATACAAAGTTCGATGCACTGGGGGCATGGAAGATGGATTTGGCCAAGGAGCTTGCGTCTGCAGGCTATATGATCAATCCAGCAGCGTTGCTGCGGTGATTTCCCGCATCGTCACTAGGCAATAGACTTGCTGCCAACAAGTGCGCAATTTACCGGTAGCTCGCCTACTTCTTCTTCGCCCCGACCCGCTCGATCCGCTTGATCTCCAGCGCCGGGCGGCCGCTCTTCTCGGCGATCTCGCGGTCCTGCTCCATGATGAAGCCGCGCGCGGGCTCGTCGCCGTCGAGGCCGCCGAGCAGTTCAGTGGGCACGCGGCGGTTGGAGCGCTGGGAATCGTCTTCATAGACGACGTTGAAGAAGGCGAATTCGCCCTTGGGATTGGTTCCGGGTTTTTTGGCCATGGCGGCTTGTCGTCGATCAGGGGGCCGCAGTCAAATGACTTCGCGCTTTGTCGACATGCGCGTCGCGCCGGAGCGCTTGTCTGGCCGGCGATGGGGGCTGTTTGATCGCGATCGTTTATGGGGGGCGGCGCCAGGTGACTGCTGTCTCAAAAAATAAACGGCGGACCGCGAAGGTCCGCCGTTTACTTTGGTCTTCAGCATCGCCCGGGGCTGGCAGGGCGACAACCTTAAATAGAAGACTATAGCTCGCATCCTGCGATGGCAAGGCAAATCGGGCGGCATGGATGTCGCAGCCAGCGCAGCAGATATGCGCTGATCGTGGAGCCCGTTTCGGCGGGTTCCTCGATACAGATGGTTGGACAGCCTAAACACTTCGTTCACCTTGTCGCCCTCGCAATTGCAGCGAGAGAATGCACCTTCCGCGTGTAAATATTACGGTCTGCATCTCTTCCCTATGGCATGCGAAAGGTCTCATCGCGCATGCGGCGAGTTCCGTCCGTGCGGAACTCAGCGCGCGCGCCGCGCCAACTCCTGCGCGGCAAGCTGCGATCCATGTCCGCCGCCGCCTCGACCATCCTTCTCCTTGCGTCCCTGCGCCATGATCGCGCTGCCCATCGCGGCCGAGCCGAAGGTGATGAGGAAGGAGGCGAGCAGCAACAGCAGTGCAATGCCCGGTGAGCTGTCGGCGAAGATGAGCTCGCGCAGATGCGAGGGGTTGAGCCGGAGCAGCCCGCCGACGAGGAGCGCCGCGGCGCAGGCGCCGATCGCAAGGTTGATGGCGAGGAGGCGGAACAGGGGGATGCGGAGG
>NZ_WQNE01000039.1 GCF_009759665.1 Bradyrhizobium cajani | reverse complement strand
CACCGGCATCGCGCATCGACGAACTGTAGCGGGGATCGATCTGCTTCATGTAGGTGGGCGAGGTATCATGGGTGAGGCGAACGACGCGTCGTCCGCCGCCCTGGCTCGGCGTCTCGACCAGGATGCCGCAGCCCTCGAAGAAGGCGAATTCGCAGCCGTACGTCCGGTACTGCGCAGCGTTGGCGCTGGTCGCGGTGAATGCGGTCGTCGCAACGAATGCAATCAAAGCAACTTTCGACAATGTGAGTTTCACGGAAATTCTCCAGTCTCGGTTCGGCGAGACCGGAACGGTCCGCACGGTTTCTTCGACGGAGGCTGGCTGAAGCCGGTTCGAGCGGGCGGCTTCACGCCCGCGTGAGCCACGACCGGGGGAGGGACGTTACGCCGCAGTGAGGTCGCGGAGCATGTAGGTCGCGCCTTTCGCCGTACGATGCGAGCTTCGCGCTCAGCTCCGCATCTGCCGTGACGGGCCGAAAACAGAAACCCTCCCACAGCGGCCGCGTGCCGTAGACCGACACCAGCGCGAGTGCCGCGAGGCCTGACGCGCGCGCCAGCTGCTCGATCGCTGCGACGTAAGCACGCGCAACGCCACCGCGGGAGCGGGGCAGCACCGCGATATCGTGCAGATAGAGACAGTCCGCATCATCGGGCAATCGTTCGAGGAAGTCGTCGAGCGCTGGGATCCGACGCTGCGTCCAGGGATGCGCGAACCCGTAGCCGACGATCTCTTCGTCCGCGGCGAGCACACGGCAGCCATCCGGACAAAGCCGCATCTTCTCCGCGAGCACCTCGGGGCGTTCGGGGAGATCAGGATGGATGCGCGCCGCGATCGCGCTGATCGTGGGCAGATCCGATGCGCGGGCGCAATGCGGCTTGCTCATCTCGGTCCGTCGTTACGTCTCGGTCATCCCAGTTTATTCCGCAGCGGCGATGCGCGCAGCGAAAAATATCCTTGCCGGCGTCTCGGGAATACCACGCGCCGCGCGGCGTCCTACCCATGCAAGCCAATTGCATCACAGGAGACATCATGACGACATCCTCGATCCGCTTCGCGCTCACGCTCGCCGCATCGCTCGCGATCATTCCCGCCGCCTTGGCGGCGCCTCCGACCAAGACCGGCAAGTCCGACAAGGGCATGGTGCTCACCGACGCCAAGGGCATGACGCTCTACACCTTCGACAAGGACGCCGACGGCAAGTCGGCCTGCAACGGTCCGTGTGCGACGAACTGGCCGGTGCTGAAGGCCGAAGCCGGCGATGCCGCCGGCGACGGCTACACCATCATCACGCGCGACGACGGCTCCAGGCAATGGGCCTACAAGGGCAAGCCGCTCTACACCTTCGCCAAGGACCAGAAGCCCGGCGACATCACCGGCGACGGCTTTCTGAACGGTGCCTGGCATCTGGCGATGCCGTAAGCGGTCAACGCGCCGCAGGAATGCGGGGGGTGGCGCCCGATATTGAGGAGACGCCACCCGTCTCGTGCCCGGACGCAGCGCCATGTTGGCGATGCGAAGTATCGTTCAATGCGGTGCGCTGCAGAGCGGCCCCGAGGCTACGTGCGCCGGCGTCTCTTAACGGCTCGCCGCGGCTGATCTCAAGTTGGCGGGCACAATTGCGACAACTTTAACGAAGTGGAAGCGCCGCCTGCGCCGCTTCGTCGCATGAATCGAATTTATTCAAGTTGAGAGTCCGAAAGCGAACCGAAGCTTCGACTTTCGTTGGTCATAGTTGGCTCAGGCAGGGGCGACAGCAGCACATCCGCAGCAGCATCCCTTCACCTTGAGAGTAGAGGCACTGGTTTCCCGGTGCAGCTGCAGCGGGGAGCGTCTGGAAGTCTTCAATCCATTATCTGGTTTCGCGTGAAAGGATGAATGACAGTGAATGATGCCAATGTGAAAGCCGAGACGAATGCCACCGCGCTGAATGCGACGGCGGATGGCGATGCAAAGCTCAAGTTCGACATGCCGTTCCTCAACCTGCAGGCGGTCTTCGGCGACGTCGCGGAGCAAGGCGCCGCGCGGGCCAAAGCCAATTTCGAGCAGATGAAGGCGGCGTCCGACGAGATCGCCGAGGCTCTGCGCGAAGCCTGTTCCACCAATGCGAAGCGTGCCGCCGACTACGGCACCAAGGTCATCGAAATATCACACATCAATACCGGCTCCGCGCTGGAATTCCTGTCCCAGCTTGCGGATGCGAGGTCGTTTGCGGATGTCGTGAATCTCTCCACCACCCACAGCCGCAAGACCTTCGAGGCGGCTTCCGGCCAAAATCGGGAGCTTTGGGACCTTGCCCGGAAGGTCGCAACCGAGACGGCCGAGCCGATCAGGAAGAGCTTCAACCGGGTTCTGCATAGGGCTGCTTGAATCGAAGCGACCGGCCGCGTGGATCGGCTGGACGAGCGTCTTCGCCAGAAGAGACGCAGTCCAGCCGATGGCGGCCCATCCCTCGCCGTGAGGCGACGCCAAGCTGGAGGACATCAGGATGGGTATGTTGATGATCAAGTGTCCCGAGACGGGAAGCGCCATTCCGACAGGTATCGAGATGGATGGCGAAAGGTTTCGATGCAGTGCCGTGTTCTTTTCGCGCACCTATTGCAGGATTTGCGCGGTGACGCACGAGTGGTTCGCCAAGGAGGCCTGGGTCTACGAATCCGTCCTGGCAAAGGGGAAGTCCGGGGGCGGGCAGTCGTTCGGCGCCGGCGCGGCGTGAAGCATGCGGACGGCATCCTGCGAAACGATCCGGTCGATCCTGCGGCTCATCAGCTTGTAGCACTCGCATGCGACGGCTTCCAACCGTAGCCTGTCGATCTCGACCTGGCCGCGCCGACTGGATTTCACCGCCCGCGATGCGCGAAGGCTGCTCAGGACTTGCGTGACAGTCGTCCGCCGGACGCCGAGCAATTCCGACAGCGTCTCCTGCGTCAGGGGCAGGACGTCACCGCCATCCGTCCGATCGTGAATGTGAAGCAGCCAGCGGGCCAGGCGGGCTTCGACGGAATGCAGCGCATTGCAGGCCGCGACGTGCTGGAATTGGGTCAGCAGCGCCCTGGTGAGAATCTGAACCGCACCGGCAATGGCGGGCCTGCGAAGGAGTATGGCATGAAATCGCGCGGGCGAGATCTGCAGTGCGGTGCCGGCGACGCGGACGACCGCCGTCATGGGTGAGCGGGCAGGGCCGAGCGCGGACATGAGGCCGACGGCGCCGTCGTTGCCAATGACGGCGGTTGCGGCCGTCTGTCCGTTCGGCAACTCCATGATGAAGGCGATCGCGCCGCTGCAGGGGAAATAAAGGTGTTCGATCCGATCACCCGACCGGACCAGTACTGCGTCGTGTGGAAGAGGCACTTTCCGCAGATACGGTGCAAGCACAGCGAGGTCAGCCGGCGGCAACGCAGCTAACAGGCGATTGCCTACTCTGGTACCAACTCTGGTCGCGTGCTCCATCACGGGAATCGCCCCTCGACGGAGGCCCGGCGGTTAGCAACCGCATCCTCTCCGAGCCGACCCGCGTCACCGCGCAGATGTATTGCCACGGCTGATTGGCAAACGCCTTGTAGCAGGGTTGGGTTCCAACGACGGATCACAAGCCCCTGCGCAAGGCGCCGGCGCGTCGCTCATGTCGATGCAGCGACACATCGGGCCGCGCATCGCGGTCTGCTATCTCGGATATTCGAGTTGCATCGCCACGAAATCGGCCGTGCGCGGTCCGTAGCGCGAGTCGATGGCACGTAGAGTCTGGTCCAGGGCCTGCGCCGGCGGCAGTGCGACCGCGGCCGGCAGTGTCTGCTTCGCCGGCCAATCTGCTGCGATCCTGTCCGGCAGGATGCGGAGCCCGCCGCGGCTCGGCTGCGCCTCCGCCGTGGCGGCGAAGGTGAGGGGACGCGCGCGATAGGTGCGCGCCCACGCATCGGCGATCAGCGCCAGCGAAACCTCGTCGATGCCCGGCGTCAGCGCGATTCCGAGCTGCTCGCGGTTCCAGAACGCGAGCGTGTTCGCGATCGCCGTGAGCGCAAACGGCCGCGTGAACTGAAACGCGTCGCTGCGGTGGCGCGCATCCCATTCGACGAGGCCGATGTCGCGGGCGACCGCCTCCGCCTTGGCGCGGCCCGCGATCGTCTCGATGAGGGTGAGGGCCATCGGCATGGACGCGGTGATGCCGGTGGTCGTTGCGACGCCCTGGTCGACGACCAGTCGGCGGTCCGCCGCATAGCGGATCGCCGCATGCTTCTGGAGATCGCGCACGGAGTACCAGTGCGTCGTGGCCCGCTTGCCGTCGAGCAGCCCGGTGTTGGCGACGACCGTGGCGCCGACGCAGACGCCGATCACGATCGCGCCCTTGCCAGCCTGGCTCCTGATCCATTGCAGGGCGACCGCGTCGTCGTCGCGGCTCATCGCGGGCACGATGACGTAGTCGGCGCCATCGGGGTGGGTGGCATCGAACTCGGCGATGGTCGCGTGCGGCTGCACCTTCAGCGCGGGATAGAGCGTGACGGGCCCGGGCTGTGTCACCAATGTGAGGACGTCGGCGACATCGGCGCGCGCCAGGATGCCGTAGGGCATCAGATAGTCGGTGGTCTCGCTCATGTCGTTGATGCCGATGATGGCGATCAGCGGGCGTTTGCGCTTCGGCGGCTTCAGCGCGGCAAGCATTGCCGCGGACTCCTCTCGGGATATTGCAGGCGCGGTTCCGCGTGACGGCTGGTCCGGCAGCATGAACAGCCAGGTTCCGCCGATCGTCGCGAACAGCGCCAGGCAACCGAGGCCGCTCCACACCAGAATGCGCCAGCTCATGATGATGTCACCCGATCCTCGTCGCTTCACGCGATGCGGAAGCTATCCGCTCGCAACGACATCGGGAATGGCGCAAATCCGGCAAAAACGGCCATGCCATGCGCGGTCAATGTGTCGCGCGGCCGATCGTTGCCGCACGCGGAGTTGCGAGGCCTAGCGTAGCCCCTCATACACCATCAACCCGCGTGCGATCTGCAATTTGCGGATCGCGCGCGGCAGCAGTTTCTCGGGCTGGTGCAGATAGCGCCAGGAGGTGAGGGTGAACGGTCCAAGCGCGCCGCATTCGTCGTCGAACGGTGCCAGCACGCCGGTGACGCTGACGGGCGTGTGGGGGCGGGCGTTGAAGGGCAGCAGCAGCAGCTCCAGATAGGCCTTGCTGCCGTCCTCGCGCGCAGCGGTGATGCCGGCGATCGCACCTAGCGTCTCGTCGGCGACAATGGTCGTGATCTCCTCGATCTCGCTGCGACTCGCCTCCGTGAACAGCGCCGCAAAGCTCGCGTCCTTGAGGTCGCAGCCGGCGAGGGCGCAGACGCGCGTGCCTGCGACGCGGAACGGAAAGCCGAGCTTCGGCTCGCAGGACAGCACGAAGATGTCACCGAGCAGGCCGCGGACCGCGGCCGGATCGATGTCGGCCCGATCAGGGGCCCGCGCCGTGCCGCGCTTCTTGTCCCAGTACGCGAAGAATTCGCGGCTCGACGGATGTTTCATGACTGAACGCTTGCCCCGGGGCGCAACCGTGCGGGACAAACCTGTCCCGCTTCAGCGCACCCACGATCCCTTTCGTTGTTGTGCAGGAGGGGATTTGCAGCGTCCATGCCGCACGGGCGTTTTCGCCCCGGTCGGGGCCGCCTTTACGCCGTTAACGTTAAGTTAACTATGCGCTTTGCCCGGGCAGCTGCCCTGTTATGGTGATCGCGGTCGCAAGCCTCGCCGCTTTCTTCTAGGTTCTCGGCGAGGCCTGTACACGGGCGTCAAACAGTTTGGTCGCGGGCCGCGGGGAGGGGTGGGGATACACCTTATTCCCAGGGGTACCGGAAGGCCGACACGGACGGGGAGGGCTTTCCCAGGGCCCTCCCTTTTCCTTTTGTGCACTTGCGCGAGGCCGGCAAAGGCGACTATCTCCAAGCTGTCGCTCCGATCGCGTCTGAAAGCGAAGCTGCCTTGGATTCCCCGCAAGATTCGTCGCCGCAGGATTCTCCGGTTCTGCCGGCCGTCAGTGAAGAGGCTCCGCGCGAGCCGATCCTGACGCTGCCCGTGGCGTTGACCGCCTATATCGTCCTGCTCGCCGTGATCCATCTGCGGGTGCTGCTGCCGCCGGAGATCGAGAACTGGACCATCGACGTCTTCGGCTTCATCCCGAAGCGCTACGATTCCTCGCTGCTCAATTTGCAGATCCCGGGCGGGGCGGGTGCGAAGGTCTGGACCTTCGTCACCTATTCGCTGCTGCACGCCAATCTGACCCATCTCGGCTTCAACGTGCTGTGGCTGCTGCCGTTCGGCAGCGCGCTGGCGCGGCGCTTTGGCGCCATCAGGTTCTTCGTGTTCCTGGCGGTGACCGCGGCGGCCGGCGCGCTCGCCCATCTCGTCACCCATGAGCATGCGGTGGCGCCGATGATCGGCGCCTCGGCCTCGGTGTCGGGGGCGATGGCGGCGGCGATCCGTTTCGCCTTCGTGCGCGGCAGCTTCCTGTCGTTCAGCCGCTCGGATGCCGATACCGCCGCAAAGGTTCCGGCACTGCCGCTGTCGCGCGCGCTGCGCGACGGGCGGGTGGTCGGCTTCCTCGCGGTCTGGTTCGGCGTCAACATCATCTTCGGCGTCGGTGCGATTGGGGTCGACGCCGAGACCACGAGCGTCGCCTGGCAGGCCCATATCGGCGGCTTCTTCGCAGGCCTGTTGCTGTTCGCTTTGTTTGATCCCGTGCCGCGCGTGCGAAGCGATGTTGCGGATGCGTCATCACAGGACGTTTCAGATCGTATTTGAAGCGGCGCTTGCGGCGCCGCCCGAATTCATCCATCATTCCTTAGAAGAATGTTCCGAAGCGACAGGCCGCTAGCGGCGATGCTTCGCCAAGCGCACGAGCGTGAAATCGGCGCTGAAACTGTTAGTTGAAGACTCGCGAACAAGTCCGGACCGCTCAAAGGCGGACGGCTCCGATTCAGGAGGCGACAATGACGGTACGTTCCATTCTCAACACCAAGGGCCATCAGATCATGAGCGTCGAACCCGACGCCAAGCTGTCGGCTGCGGTGAAGCTGCTGGGCGAGAAGAAGATCGGCGCGGTGCTGGTGATGGACCAGAGCCGGCTGGAAGGCATCCTGTCGGAGCGTGACATCGTCCGCGTGCTGGGCGAGCGCGGCGCCGGCGTGCTGGAGGAGCCGGTCACCCAAGTCATGACCCGCAAGGTCGTGACCTGCAAGGAGACCGACACGGTCGCCGAGCTCATGGAGACCATGACCACCGGCAAGTTCCGCCATCTGCCCGTCATCGAGAATGGCAAGGTGGTCGGCCTGATCTCGATCGGCGACATCGTCAAGCGCCGCGTCCAGGAATACGAGTCCGAGCAGGAAGCCCTGCGCGATTACATCAAGACGGCCTGACCGGCCTCACTCGTTTGCCGTCGGTGCGGCGCCCTCGGGCGCCGGCGCCAGCACGTGGATCGCTTCCTGGATCGAGTCCAGCGCGCGCTCGGCGGCGCGCACGCCGTGCCCGATCAGGTCCTCGGCGCGGTGGAAGTCGAACCAGCCGTACTGGCCGACCCGTGGCGTGATCAACAGATCGGGCGGATCGCCGGCGAGGCGGGCGCGGGTGATGCGGTCCTGCATGATGTTGAAGGCATCGACCATCACCGAAGAGATGCCGGGCCGGCCGCCACCGCCGAAGAACTCGCGCTTCACGGTCTTCTCGGGCGAGAACAGACGCGGAAACCGCCGCTTGGCGGTCGTCTCCGCGGCCTCGGGCGCGACCGGCTGCGGCATCGCGCCGTGCGAATAGATCGTCGTGGAATGGGTGAAGATGTCGCTGGAAAGATTTGCGGCGATGACGATTTCCGCGCCGAGCGCGCGGGCGGCCGAGACCGGCACCGGATTCACCAGCGCGCCGTCGACCAGCCAGCGGTCGCCAATCAGGACCGGTGAAAATATCCCCGGCAGGGCATAGGAGGCGCGCATCGCGTCGACCACGCGGCCGCGCGTCAGCCAGATCTCGTGGCCGGTGCGGACCTCGGTCGCGACGGCGGCGAACTTGATGCCGAGGTCCTCGATCGAGGTCCGGCCGATCGCCTCCTCGAGCCGGGTGGCCAGCTTCTCGCCGCCGATCAGGCCGGAGCCGTTGAGGCGGATGTCGAGATAGCCGAGGATATTGCGCACGCCTTGCAGGCTGCGTCCCCAATCCTCCAGCGTATCGAGCTGCCCGGTCGCGTAGGCACCGCCGACCACGGCGCCGATCGAGGTGCCGACCACGACGTCCGGCACAATGCCGTTGGCAAGCAGGGTCCTCAGGATCCCGATATGGGCGAAGCCGCGCGCCGCGCCGCCGCCGAGTGCGAGGCCAATGACCGGCCGGCGGATGCTGCCCAAGCCGACTTTCTCGCCAACTTTCTCGCCATTGGAGCCGTTCGCGCCCCGACCCTTCAACATGTCCAGCACCGAAACTCTCCTCCGCCCGTGCCAGCCCCAATCATCAGACTAGCATCGCGCCTGCACTCCGCCAGAACCGGGGCGAAGCATGGTTTATGCCGCTTTGGAAAGGGCACGGGGCAGGAGTATGGCGATGGACGGTTGCCTCGAGGCTAATCACGCAGGCGTCAACCGGGTTCCAAACGACCGTATTCGGCCGGTATTTCTTGGGGTTCCTGAGGCTTGAATTTGCCGCGTTTTCGGTGAAAAGCAGGAGGCATGACACGCGGGGGTGACGGCATCATCGGATGGCGGCGCAGCGGCAGGCTGCTGCCGGCGCTGGTCCTTGCTGCGTGCCTCCTGACATCGGGCCAAAATGCTGCGCTGGCGCAGCTTTTCTCCGATCGTCCGCCGCCCGTGCCGCCCGCATCGGTGCCCGACCCCGGTGGCGCCGTCAGCCTCGCGCCGCCCTCCGGCCCGGGCGCCGGCCCGCCGAGCCTGCCGCCGACCCTGATGCAGCCGGCGACGCCCAGCATGCCGCCCCCCGCCGTCACGACCGTACCACCGGCAGCCCCGCTCAACGCGGCCGTGCCCGGCCAGGGCGTGCTGTCGCTGACCGCAAAATACGGCAAGGATTCTCCCGCGATCACCAGCGGTCTGGTCTGGCGCGTGTTCGCCGACCGTCCCGACGAGAACGGCACCTTCAAGCTGATCCGCGAGGACCGCAACGCCACGCCCAACATCGTGCTGCCGCCGGGCAATTACGTCGTGCACGTCGCCTTCGGGCTCGTCAGCGCGGTGCGCACCGTCAGCCTGAAGGCCGAGACCGACCGCGAATCCTTCGTGCTGCCGGCCGGCGGCCTGCGCATCGAGGGCCGTGTCGGCACCAGCCGCATTCCGCAGAACCAGATCTCGTTCGCGATCTACAAGGGCAGCCAGTTCGAATCCGGCGAGCGCGCCTCGCTGGTGCCCAACGTCGCCGCCGGCGACGTCGTGCTGATCCCGGAGGGCACCTACTACATCGTCTCGAACTATGGCGACGCCAATTCGGTGGTGCGCTCGGACATCCGTGTCCAGGCCGGCAAGCTCACCGACGTCACCATCACCCACCGCGCCGCCGTCATCACGCTCAAGCTCGTCAGCGACAGGGGCGGCGAGGCGCTCGCCAACACCGCCTGGTCGGTGCTGACGCCCGGCGGCGACGTCATCAAGGAATCGATCGGCGCGTTCCCGCGCGTCGTGCTCTCCGAAGGCGAATACCGCGCCATCGCCAAGAACGAGGGCAAGGTCTACGAGCGCGGCTTCAACGTCGTCAACGGCGTAGACGGCGAAGTCGAGGTCGTCGCGCGCTAGCGGTGCCGTCCGGTCCTCGGCGGCAGACTGCCAGACGTTGGACTTGCATGCGGCTCAGTAGTTCTCATCCGGCGCACGAGCATGCCATCTCTGGTTACCTCTGCTGTCGTGCGTGCGAGCAAGCAGAGCCGCGCCTGTGTTCTGACTTGAATACCTCTGTCAGCGCTATCATGCTGCATTCGCGAGGGGCGGGAAAACACCGGTGCGATCGGCTTATTCCCAAAGCGTCGCGACTTCGTCACAGCCGGCGCAAGATACTTGTTTCCGATAATCAATTTTATTCTCTTTCCAGTCTGCTGCGTTATATGTCGGGCATCCGTCTAATGGGGGAGGCCGGAGCAGGGCGTATGCCGTGCGAGACCGGCAGGAGCAGGGGACCAAGCCCGTCGGCATGTTCGAAGTGATCCTCACCAGGCGCAAGCGGTTTGGCTGGCGGTGGCAAGTGTGCGACCAGTCCGGCAAGATATTTGCCGATGGCTTCGAGCGCACGCGGCCGTCCGCCAAATATCATGGCGAGCGCGCATTGTTCTTCCTGTTGTCGCAGGCCTATCTGCGCAATCGCTCCGCGGCGTCCAGCAAGGACTAGCCGAGCGCGCAGCTCCGTAGCCTGGGTGAGCGGAGCGATACCCGGGACGGTGCCGGCAAGGATCCCGGATGGCCGAAAATATTCCACTCTACCGAAATTCGGAAACGGCGCAATTGTCGCCTCACTCCGTCCCAAAGCCCAAAGGAAGAGGGGTGAAAGCGCGACGCCGTCGACCCCACACTCCGTCATTGCGAGCGCAGCGAAGCAATCCAGAAATGTATCCGCGGAGAGACTCTGGATTGCTTCGCTGCGCTCGCAATGACGATGCTGATACAGGTGCGGACCCAAACTCTGCTCTCGTGCCCCGGACGCAGCGCCGGGGCCCATATTGCAAAGCAGTGCCTTCGCTCAACCGTCATAGTCTCTAACGCCCGCTAACCAACGCCTGACTTAAAACTGTCATAATCGCCGAATGGAACCCGCGCCTGCGTCCTTTTTACACGCCATTAAGCGCCGCTGCATTGGATGGCGCGGGATAGTGCGTTGGGGACTGCCATGACTGCCGCGAAGAAAGTGTCGGGAAAACCGGCCACCGAAATGTTTGACGATATCCCGGTGCTTCAGCGCAAATGGCGTGCCGCGTTGAAGCCGGGTGAACGGCTGCCGCGCTACGAGGACGTGATGCTCGGCAGCCTCGGCCGGCTCGCCGACCACATCGCGCTGCTCCGGGGTGACGGCGCGCTCGAACTGTCGCGCAGCGGACGTTACGTGCAGAAATGGCTGGGCGAGGAGCGCTGGGACATTCCCGTCTCGGAGCTGTCGCCCGACTGCGCCACGGCGCTGTCGGAAGCGGCAGCGAGCGCGCTTGCGAACGGACGCCCGCACCAGGCGAGTGCGCACTGCGTGCGCGACGGCATGGTCAGGACCTACGACGTGCTGGCGCTGCCGACTGCTTCGCGTTGGGGGGCCACCTTGATCGGCGCCTATGTCAACGAGCGTGGCGTACAATACAATCTGCTCGACGCGATCTTCTCGTCGACCGATGATGCGGTGGTCTCGCTGGCGACGCTGCGCGACGCCGGCGGCAAGCCGTTCGATCTTCAGGTCGTGCACCACAACAAGAGCGCGGGCGCGCTGCTGAAGGTCGCGAACGAGGCCCTCCAATGGCGGCGGATCCGCGAGGGGAATACCCTGCTGGCCGCACCCGAGATCATGGAATTCCTCCTCAAGGCCGTCTCCGGCGGCCGCGGCGAGCAGCTCGAGATCGAGAGCGACGGACGAAACCTCCGGCTGAGCGCCACCGCCTTCGCCGACGTGGTCTCGCTGACGATCTCCGATGTCACCGCGTTGAAGCGGCGCGACGCCTCGTTCCGCCTGCTGTTCGACAACAACCCGATGCCGATGTGGGTGTTCGACGCCGAGACCAAGCAGTTTCTCAGCGTCAACGACTCTGCGGTCCAGCATTACGGTTACAGCCGCGTCACCTTCCTGCGCATGAAGCTGCACGAGATCTGGCCGCAGGACGAATGGGACAGCCACGCCGAGGCGCTCGAACGCCTCGGCGACACCTATCATTCCTCGCGCAACTGGCGGCATCTGCGCGCCGACGGCAGCGAGATCGAGGTGCTGACCTTCGGCCGCCGCGTCGCCTTCGATGATCGCGATGGCTATCTGGTCGCCGTGGTCGACATCACCGAGCGGCGCAAGGCCGAGGCGCGGATCGCCCACATGGCCCATCATGACGGGCTCACCGACCTGCCGAACCGCGAATATTTCCAGGAGCGTCTGAAGCAGGCGCTCGACCAGGCCGGCGGCAAGCGGGTCGGCGTGCTCTACATCGACCTCGACCTGTTCAAGAACATCAACGATTCCTTCGGGCATCCGGCCGGCGACCGCTTGTTGAAGCAGGTTGCCGAGCGTCTGACCACGGCGGTCCGCGGCGCCAATCTCGCGGCCCGGCTGGGCGGCGACGAGTTCGCCGTGATCCTGGCGGCCGACGTCTCGCCGAACGAGGCCAGCGCCTGCGCAACCCTGCTGATCGACATGCTGAAGGCGCCGTATCAGCTCGATGGCCAGGAAATGGTGATCGGCGCCAGCATCGGCATCGCGCTGTCGCCCGGCGACGGCCTGACGTCGGAGGAGTTGATGCGCAATGCCGACATGGCGCTGTACCGGGCGAAGTCCGACGGCGGCGGCGTGCACCATTTCTTCGAGCGCGAGATGGACCTCCAGGCGCAGAAGCGTCGCGACATGGAGCTCGATCTGCGCCATGCGTTCGCCAATGGCGAGTTCGAGCTGCACTACCAGCCGCTGGTGTCGATCGCCTCGGACCGCATCTCCGGCTTCGAGTCGCTGCTGCGCTGGCGTCATCCCGACAAGGGCATGATCTCGCCGGCGGAGTTCATTCCGGTCGCGGAAGACATCGGGCTGATCTCTCAGCTCGGCGAATGGGTGCTGCGCGAGGCCTGCGCCGAAGCGGTGAAATGGCCGGGCGACATCAAGGTCGCGGTGAATCTGTCGCCGGCGCAGTTCCGCAGCCGCAATCTGGTTCAGGTCGTGATTTCCGCTCTGGCGCAGTCCGGCCTGTCGCCGAAACGGCTCGAGCTCGAGATCACCGAGTCGATCTTCCTCGCCGAGACCGATGCCAATCTCGCCACGCTGCATCAGTTGCGCGAACTCGGCGTCGGCATCTCCATGGACGATTTCGGCACGGGCTATTCGAGCCTCAGCTATCTCCGCAGCTTCCCCTTCGACAAGATCAAGATCGACCGCTCCTTCGTCAAGGACCTGGCGCAGCGGCCCGACTGCGGCGCGATCGTGCGCGCGATCTCCGGGCTCGGCCGCAGCCTCAACATCACCACGACGGCGGAAGGGGTCGAGACCGAGGATCAGCTCGACTGGCTGCGTGCCGAGGGCTGCAACGAGGTGCAGGGCTTCCTGTTCAGCGCGGCGCGGCCCGCCGCCGAGATTGCAAAGCTGCTCGCCGATTTCGGCCAGCGCGCCTCACGGGCGGCGTAGCCCCTCCGGATAGCAATCGTAGACCAGCGCCTTGAACGCGGGCGTGATGCGGCTGCGCTCGTTCTGGGTCTGCTGCATCATGAGGTAGACCATGTCGAGCTTGGGATCGACGCCGAAATAGGTGCCGCTGCCACTGTCCCATTTCAACTCGCCGAGCGAGCCCGGCGGCGGCGGCTTCGCGTTGCCGGGATCGGTGCGCACCGCAAGGCCATAGCCATAGCCGAAGCCGTCGCCCGGGAAGTAGAAATAGTCGCGTCCGACGCCGGAGCCTGGCCCGATGTGATCGGTCGTCATGGCCTTGTACGCAGCAGGGCTCAGATAGCGCTTGCCGTCGAACTCGCCGCCGTTGAGCAGCATCTGCGAGAAGCGCTGATAGTCGGTGATGGTCGAGAGCAGCCCGCCGCCGCCCGACTGCCATTCGGGATGGTCAAGGCGCTCGCGCTCGGCGGCGAGCAGGATGAAATCGTTCGGTAACGGCCGCGCCATCCGCGCCAGCTCGTCCTCCGTCGCCAGCACGAATTTGGTGCTGCTCATGCCGAGCGGATCGAAGATGCGCGCTTTCAGGAATTCATACAGCGTCTGGCCCGAGATGATCTCGATGACGGCGCCGAGGACATCGGTCGAATGGCCATATCGCCACAACGTTCCCGGCTGCCGCGCCAGCGGCAGCTTGGCGATGCGATCGGCAAATTCCCTGTTGTTGAAGGCACCTTCGAAAATGTTGGCGGCCTTGTAGGCCTGCTCGACCCATTTGCCGCCGATATAATCGTAGCTGATGCCCGAGGTGTGGCGCAGCAGATCCTCGATGTTGACGGGACGGACCGGCGGCACGAGCTCAAGCTCCAGCTTGCCGTCCGGGTTGGTGATCTCGAGACCCACCTTGGTGTCGGCAAAGAGCGGGACGTATTTCGACACGGGATCGGCGAGCGCGAGCTTGCCCTCGTCGATCAGCATCATCGCGCCCAGACAGGTGATCGGCTTGGTCATCGAATGGATGGCGAAGATGGTGTCGGGCGTCATGGCGAGGCCGGTCCTGACGTCGCGTACGCCGAAGGTCTTCAGATAGACCGGCTTGCCGTGCCGCTGGACCAGGATCACGGCGCCCGGCAGCCGGCCGCTCGACACCTCGTTGTCGAAATACGCCGTGATGCGATCGAGCCCCTCTGACGACGGGGCAGGAATGTCGGGGGCGGCGCGGCCCCGCGCCATGGTGCCGGCGAGCATCGCGGCTCCGAGCAGAAATTCACGCCGTCTCATCCGGGCTTCCTCCCTCGCAGGGATCAAAGCCGCAAGATATTCAGGGCGTCAACACGACATCGATTAAAATCGCGTCACGATTTCCGAAAGGAACGGTCGCGGACGGTCTTCGCTCGGTTTGGTCGGCGTGCCGATGTGGACGAAGCCGGCGAGCTTCTCGTCCGGCTTGAGGCCGAGCCCGTCCAGCACGTCGCGATCGAAGGCGAACCAGCCGGTCAGCCAGCAGGCGCCGTAACCGAGTGCGGTGGCGGCGGTGACGATGTTCATGGCGCTGGCGCCCGCCGACAATTCCTGTTCGAAGGCCGGCACCTTCGGATGGGGCCTGGTGAAGCTGACGACGCCGATCACCAGCGGCGCATCGGTGAGACGCTTACGTTCGGTCTCGACGTCGGCCGCGGGCGCGCCGGGATTCTTGCGGGCGAAGACCTTCGCGATCACCTCGCCGGCGCGCTGACGGGCGTCGCCCTCGAAGATGATGAAGCGCCAGGGCGTCAGCTTGCCGTGGTCCGGCACGCGTGCGCCGATGGTGAGGATGGTCTCGAGCTCGGCGGGGGAGGGACCGGGGCCAGTCATCTCGCGCGGCTTGACCGAGCGGCGGGTCTTCAGGAGTTCGATGGCGTCGGGCACTGGCGTCTCTCTCATGGAACCAATGGAGCACCGCATAGCATGCGATCCTGCCGGCCACGAGCCTGAACGGGCTCGTTTAGACCGATTGTGATCGCTGCCTATTTGCGCTTCGCGGGCGCAGCGACCGCTGGCGCGCCCGGCATGCAGTTGATGCTGCCTATTCCGTTCGGGCCGTATTGCACGAAACCCGTTGCCGTCGTCGGCGAATGCGGCACCGAGATCGGCAGATACAGATAGCAGATGGTGCCGTCGACCGGATCGCGCAAGCGCTGGACCACCGTATCCTGGAGCGGGCCGGCGAACTGCCGTTCCAATTGCATGCGCGGGAGTCTGGCCCATTCGCCCGATGGCTGGAATTGTTGCTGCGGCGTAGGCGCGGGCTGTGGCGGTTGTTGTGGCTGTTGCGCGACGACGGGATGGGGGCCGAGCACGACTGCAGCGAGCATGACGGCCGGGAAATGAAGCTTCATCTGCCGCATTTCAACGTCAGAACTCGACGGCCATGCCGGCGCGGCCGACATGCTCGCTGCCGCCGCCGTTGGAATAGCCGCCGAACACCACCGTCGGCAGACCCCAGTTGAGGCGATGCGAGATGCCGATCCCGACGCCCGACTGGCCGCGATAGTAGCCGGTATTGACGGCGACCGTGGTCTTGCCCGGTGCCGATGGCATCAGCGTCGGGGCCGCCGATACTGCTGCGACGATACCCCGCCGCGCCTCCTGCTGGTTGGCGGTGATTTGGGTTTGCAGGCTGCCGATCTGCGACTGGAAGCCGGCCACGGTCGACTGCAACTGCCCGACATTGACGGCGTCGGTCGCATTGATCCCGGCCGCGACATTGGTGAGCCGGCGCTCATTGCCGGCCGAGCCGAACGATACGGTGTTGGCGACGGTGTTGGTCGAACCCGAGCCGATCGCAACCGAATTTGCTGCGGTCGCCGAAGCATTGGTGCCGAGCGCGGCCGAGTTCGTGCCTGTCGCGACCGCGCCGTCGCCGAACGCCGCGCCGCCATTGCTGGCGGTGGCCGCAGCGCCGACCGCGACGGAGCCGGCCGCCACCGCACCCGCGCCGATCGCGATCGCATTGGTGCCGGTCGAGGCCGAGTTCAGGCCGATGGCGATGGATCCGGTTGCGGTCGCCTGCGCGTTGCCGCCGATGGCGACCGCATCCGTCCCGGATGCAGTCGCGGCCGTAGCCGTGCTGTTGACCTTCACGTACTGGCTTGCGGAAGACAGCCCGCTGGTGAGCGCGGCGTTCACGGCGGAGAACGCACTCGCGGCGTTGTCGTAGGCCGTGCCCTGGATGGTGTAGCTCGGCGCGACGAGCTGGCCGCTGGCATCGAGCGTGGTGCCGAACGCGGCGGCGACGCGCTGGTTGGCGGTGTAGAGCTGGCCACCATTGACCGCGTCCGTCGAGCCGGAGGCGATGGTGCCATTGGCGAGGTTGACGAGCTTGCGCTCGGCGCCGACCTTGCCGATCGAGACTGTGTTTTCAATGTTGGCAATAGAGCCGGTGCCCAAGGCTACCGAATCCGAAGCCGATGCGTTCGCATAAGCGCCGAGTGCGACGGAACTACTGCCGGTGGCGTAGCTCAAGTACCCGAATGCGGTGGCAAAGTCGCTGGTCGCAGCGGCCTGTGAGCCCACAGCGCTCGCCTGATCACCGCCTGCGTAGGCCCTGATGCCGAAAGCCGATGCCTGGTCGCCCTCGGCACGGGCCCAGTTACCTACGGCCGTGGCGCCGCCTTTCGTTGCAAAGCTGTATGAGCCGATCGCCGTCGCTGCGTCAATGGACGCTCCTGCATTGGCGTGGGAAAAGTAGCCGCAGGCAAGCGATTCTGAGCCGGTCGCGGACTCCGACGAGTGGGCTCCGCAGACATATTGGGCATGGACAGGGCTCGTGATCGCGACCAAGGCGATCACGAGGCTGCCCAACAGTGCACGTAGGCCGCTTCGAGGCGTATCGGTTTCGGGAAGCATGGACAATGATGACGCGTTCAGCGCCACCTCTGCACCCCCAATTCATGGGGCATATTTCCGGAAGCCGACGAGGTAACTGCAGAAATTTGAGTCGGTTGCTCGATCCGGCCACGCTACGCAACCATCCGCACCTCGCCGCTGCGAAGTTGTTCCTCCACTTTTGCAGAAGGCGCGGAGAAGGCCGAGTGCACACAAGGCGGCGCGCACTCGGCACTGGCGGTGACATGAACGCTAGGCAGCCCCGCGCATCCGCTTCACATCGGGCGGGGTCGCTTCATCGACCAGCGCGGCAATAGCCTCCGCGGTCGTCATCACCTTCTGGCCGTCGCTGCCGAGGCGGCGAACCGAGACCGAATGCGTCTCGGCCTCCTTCTTGCCGACCACGAGCAGCGCCGGGATCTTGGCCAGCGAGTGCTCGCGGACCTTGTAGTTGATCTTCTCGTTGCGCAGGTCGATCTCGACCCGCAAGCCCGCGCGCCGCGCCTGCTCCATGACCACCTTGGCGTATTCGTCGCCTTCCGAGGTGATGGTGGTGACCACAGCCTGCACCGGCGAGAGCCAGAGCGGGAAGTTGCCGGCATAGTGCTCGATCAGGATGCCGATGTAGCGCTCCATCGAGCCGCAGATCGCACGATGCACCATCACCGGCGGCTTCTTGCCGCCGTCATGATCGATGTAGAACGCGCCGAACCGCTCCGGCAGGTTGAAGTCGACCTGCGTGGTGCCGCACTGCCAGTCGCGGCCGATGGCGTCGCGCAGTACATATTCGAACTTCGGCCCGTAGAAGGCGCCTTCGCCGGGATTGATCTCGGTCTTGATGTGGTTGTTCTGCGTCTGGATCTCGCGCAGCACGGTCGCCATCACGCGCTCGGCGTGATCCCACATCTCGTCGGTGCCGACGCGTTTCTCCGGCCGGGTCGAGAGCTTCACGGTGAGATCGCCGGTGAAGCCGAAGTCGGCGTAGGTCGACAGGATCAGGTCGTTGATCTTCAGGCACTCATCCGCGAGCTGATCCTCGGTGCAGAAGATGTGCGCATCGTCCTGGGTGAAGCCGCGGACGCGCATCAGCCCGTGCATGGCGCCGGACGGCTCATAGCGATGCACCACGCCGAACTCGGCGAGACGCAAGGGAAGATCGCGGTAGCTCTTCAGGCCATGTTTGAAGATCTGCACGTGACCCGGACAGTTCATCGGCTTCAGCGCGAACCATCGCTTGTCCTCGGCCTCGTCGCCGGCCGACTGCGCCGCGAACATGTTCTCGCGGTACCAGCCCCAATGGCCCGAAGTCTCCCACAGCACCTTGTCGAGGATCTGCGGCGCGTTGACCTCGCTGTAGTCGCCGGTCAGGCGACGCCGCATATAGGCGATGAGCTGCTGGAAGATGGTCCAGCCCTTGGGGTGCCAGAACACGACGCCCGGGCCTTCCTCCTGGAAATGGAAGAGGTCGAGTTCGCGCCCGAGCTTGCGGTGGTCGCGCTTCTCGGCTTCCTCGATCTGCTTGAGGTAGGCGTCGAGGTCCTCCTGCTTGGCGAAGGCGGTGCCGTAGATGCGGGTCAGCATCGGGTTGTTGGAATCGCCGCGCCAATAGGCCCCGGCCACCTTCATCAGCTTGAAGGCGTTGCCGACCTTGCCGGTCGAGGTCATGTGCGGGCCGCGGCAGAGATCGAACCAGTCGCCCTGGTAGTAGATCTTGATCGGCTCGTTGCCGGGAATGGCGTCGACCAGCTCGACCTTGAAGGCCTCGCCCTTGTCGCGGAACACCTGCTTGGTCTTCTCGCGGTCCCAGACTTCCTTGGTGAAGGGTTTGTCGCGCGCGATGATCTCGCGCATCTTCTTCTCGATCGCGGCGAAGTCTTCCGGGGTGAACGGCTCGTTGCGGAAGAAGTCGTAGTAGAAGCCGTTCTCGATCACCGGGCCGATGGTGACCTGGGTGCCCGGCCACAGCGTCTGCACGGCTTCGGCAAGCACATGCGCGCAGTCGTGGCGGATCAATTCGAGCGCGCGCGGATCGTCGCGGTTGATGAGCTCGATCCTGGCGTCGGCTTCGATGGGATCGTCGAGGTCGGCGACGACGCCGTCGAGTGCCATCGCCACCGTGCGCTTGGCCAGCGACGGCGAGATGCCCTTGGCGATCTCGAGGCCGGTGATGCTCTTGTCATATTGGCGCTGGGCGCCGTCGGGGAAGGTGAGGGTGACCTTGGCGGCGGGGGTCACGGGTTTCAGATTGCTGAGGGAGTATTGGAAGCCGGACTCGGATTTGGGCTGGTCGGACATTGCTTTCTCCTGAGGCTCACTCCTGCGAACGAGCGCAGGTAAGCGGGAACGAGCGATATATCAGGCGATTCGGCCTGCGCAATCCGGCAATTCCAAGAAAATCGGCGCAGAAAGCGGCCGCACGTACGAACTATTTCGCAAAGGCCCTTTCATTGGCTGGACCTCTCTTCTACATGCAGGTGCATGGAAAACGCACGCGCCCCCCGTTTTGCGCCAACCGCCCTGATGCTCGGCAATATCGTCACCGGCTGCTCGGTGCTGGCGCCGGCGGGCATGCTGCCGGAATTGTCGGCTGGGCTCGGCGTCAGTATCCATGCGGCGGGGCTCTTGATCACCTTCGGCGCGGTCACGCTTTGCATCGGCTCGCCGCTGACGGCGTGGCTCACGAGCCGCATCGAACGGCGGCTGCTGCTTGCGACGACGCTGGCCGTGCTTGCCCTCGGCAATCTCGCCTCGGCCTTCGCGCCCGATTACGCCAGCCTCCTCGTCATCCGTCTGGTGATGCTCGCGGTCGGCGCGCTGTACACGCCGCAGGCCGCCGGAACGGCGGCGCTGATCGTGCCGGCCGGGCGGCGCGGCAGCACGATTGCCTATATCTTCCTCGGCTGGTCGCTCGCTGCCGCCGTCGGCCTTCCGCTGATCACGTTCATCGCCAGCCGCTACGGCTGGCGCGCGGCCTATGGCGAGATCGGCGCGCTCGGCTGTGTCAGCTTCCTGTTGCTGCTGTTGCGTCTGCCGGCGGGCCTGAAGGGCGTGCCGGTGGATCTCAAGACCTGGGCGGAGGTCGGCCGCAGCAGGACGGTCCTGCTCCTGCTTGCGATCACCATGCTGCAAATGTCGGGGCAGTTCGTGATCTTCACCTTCATGGGGCCGCTGCTCAAGAAGCTCACCGATGCCGGCCCCGATGCGATCGGCATGGTGTTCGCTCTCTACGGCGTCTGCGGCTTCCTCGGCGTTGCCACCGCCACACGCATCGTCGACACCCGGGGAGCCTATCGCACCTCGCTGCTCTTCACCTGCCTGCTGCTTGCGGGCATCACGGGCTGGGCATTTGGCGCCGGCACATTTGTGCTGATGGCGATCGCGGTCGCGATCTGGGGCCTTGGCTTTGCCTCGACCAATTCGATGCAGCAGGTGCGGCTCGTCGCGGCCGCGCCGCCGCTCGCATCGGCGACCGTCGCGCTCAACACCTCGGTCCTCTATATCGGCCAGGCGGTCGGCTCCGCCATCGGCGGACTGTTGTTCGCTCGCGAGCATCTGCATACGCTCGGCTTCGTGGCGGTCGGTTTCGTCGTGCTGGCGCTGATCCTGGTGGTCCTGACCCGGCCCCGGCCGACGGCTGCCGCCATGGCCTGAAGCCCGCGTTTCCTGTGCGCAAGGTGCTGGCAAACCGTGCGTGAGGGCGCTAGAAGGCCGGACATGGGGACCAAAGAGAGTTGATTGAGATGAGGATGATTCTGGCGGTTGCCGCTGTGCTCTATTCAGCCTCCGCGTTTGCGCAAGCCGACAAGCCACCGATGGTGGGGGACAAGCCGCTGGTGCAGGTCAAGCCCAAGGGAGCCAAGGAGGGAACCAAGGAGGCCGCGGCCAAGCCTGCTGCGGCGCCGAAGGGCAAGCCGCAATCGATCGCAGCGCGGCTTCAGGCGTGCCTCGACATCGATGACGGCACCAAGGACCGTCTCAACTGCTACGATGCCGTGATCCCGCCGGCGCCGAAGCCGAAGCCGGCGAAAGCCAAGGGCTACGCGGATTGCCGGTTCTTCAAGGAAGAGGACGAACGGCTCGCCTGCTTCAACGGCTTCGCCGAGAGCATTCCGAAGCTGCCCAAGACCTGATGTTGGCCAGTTGACGTTGACCCGCTGATGCTCAGTCGCTGATCCGGCCCAGCACGGCCCTGAAGGCAACGCCCGGCGCTTGCAGCGCGGTGCCTTCGAATTCCGCCGTGTCGCCGTCCTCGCGGCCGCTGAGCGTCAGCGTGATCCTGTCGTTTCCGAACAGCGGCCTGAAGGCTGGATCGTCGTTGTAGCGCTCGGTCGAAATCTTGACCTTGATGCTGTCGCCATCGCCCGTATAGGTGCCGATGAAGGCGAACGCGGAATTGCCGCCGCGCATCTTGCCATCGGTCACGTAAACGACGCCGCAGCCGGTCCCGTGAACCGTGTGGAAGTCGACCTTATACAGTCCCTGACGCACTGCCTGTCCCCGCAGAATTCCAATTCAACTCGGCCGGCAAGTTATGATCGTTGCGAGCGGAAGCAATCCGGTCGCTTGCGGGGATCTCGGCCATCAACATCACATTTTGATCAAGGCCTGAGACAATTTCAGGCAGCGGAGCCAGATACCGGCTGGTGCTATACGCGCAGCCTAAAGCGCGATGTGCTTGGGATGAATCGTCATCGCGCTTTAGGTTTATTGTTTGAGCATGATCTCCGCGCAAACGCGTTCCGCGTTTGTCGCGAGGGAAAATCGCTTCACACTTTGCGCTAAAGCGCGATGAGATTAGGATGAACCGTCATCGCGCTTTAGGTCGTTGTTTGAGCATGATCTTTTCGGAAAACCGCTGCGCACTTTTCCGGATCATGCTTTAGCGCGCCCCCTCGGGTCCGGATCATGTTCTAGCGGCTCGATGCGGATGGATTGGTGGAAGCCACGCGCGTGAGCGCGAGCGATGGCGTTGCCGACATCTTCACCAGGACGTCCTTCAGGGGATCCCGTGTCCAGGCGCGGGTCACATAATCACGATGTGTGATGCCGTCGCCGGTCTCCACGAACACCACGCTGCCGGGATGCAGTGGCCCGTCCATGTCCTCGGCGACGCTGATGCCCTTCTGCCGCAGCATGCTCATCAGCTCGCGGTCGCGTCGCGCGGTATAGCGGGTGTAGGAGCTGACGAAGAAGCCGGAGCGGTGGTTCTCGATCCAGGAGGCGAACTTGTCCATTTCGCCATAGACCGCGTCGAGCAGCACGACGCCGCGAACGCGGTCGCTGATGCCGCCGACTTCCAGGCTCCATGCCGTCGGCAGGAAGCCGCCGCTATAGCCGACGATGACGATCGGCATGTTGGCGAAGGCGCGGGCACTGTTGGGATCGCCGGTCAGGCGGGCGAGGTGATTGGCCGACTCCTCCATGAAGCGCTTGAGGCCGCCCGCCTGCCAGAACTTGCCGGCACTGGAATCGGCGGCATCCACCGCCATCTGCGGCGCAAGCAGGACGGCATTGGCGCCGGAATCGGTGATCTGTTTCGGCACCAGCTGCCGGTCGCGCACGTCGCGCTCGAGCGTGGCGCCGTTGCCGTGGAAGAAGACCACGATCACGCCCGGCTTGCGGACGTCGAAATGCTCGGGGACGTGCACCAGCACGCGGCTGTCGCTGTAGGTTTCGTCCTGCCAGTAGACGCGCCCCGAATAGCTGCGGTGGCCGCGGCGGTCGCCCTTGGAGATGTTGAGGAAGGGTGCATCGGAGGCGGGGTTGTTGCCGAAATAGGGGAAGGCCGAGGACTTCATGCTGACAAGGGTGGTCAGGTCCTCACGGGACGGACGCTTGTAGGGGACCTGCGGTTCGAGCGAGGCCACCTTGTAGGACGCCTGCTCCGGCTGTGGCTGCTGCACGGCGCGCTTGGGCGAGAAGTCCGACATCTGCCGTTGCAGGAAACTCTCGCTCGCCGAAGGGAAGCGCTCCTTGAATTGCGGGGCAGGGAAGCGATCCTCGAACGTGTCGCCGCTCGCGACTTGGGTGCGGGTCTTGGCGACGACCTGCACATTGGCCTGCGAGTTTGCCGCGAGCGTTGCCGGATCGGGTGCCCTGCCGCATTGAACCAGCGTCAGCGACAACGGCACCAACGCTGAGATCAGACCGACCCGGAGCGCACGACCATGCGCGTCGGCCGTTATCCGGTCAGCGCGCGGGTCTGCTTTCACTTTCGGAACGGCCCCGACCATCCACCCATGACCCAAGTCATGTCCACAAGCCCAGCGGCGATATTTGAGCTAATTGAGCCGACTGGCGTTTAGGTGACGTTAAGCGTCCGGAGAAACTTCCCCACATCCGGAACGCTCAAGAGGACCATGCAATCGTGTCCTGATTGTGGGAGAGGGGAGCGGGGTTCTCCGGTGTTTGCGTAGCCTTATTGCCCAGGGGAGTGCATAAGTGGTGCTAAGATACCTAGTGCGCCTGCCTCATTTAACCCTTGTTAACCCTACTTGAATTGACTGATTAATCTGCACGATGCTTCCCATGAGGCGCGACGCCTGAGGTTAAGGACCCAGATGACGGCATCAGATGCGGGTACTGCGCCCTGGATTAGCCGGTTGATCGGGAGCGGGTCCGGGGTTTCTGTTTTGGTCGCAACCGCCATCGTCGTTGCCGACATGATCGGGGTTGGCGTCTTCACCAGCCTCGGCTTCCAGGTCAAGGACATCCCGTCGGGCTTTTCGATCCTGTTGCTGTGGACGGTCGGCGGCATCGTCGCGCTGTGCGGGGTGTTCTCCTATAGCGAACTGGGTGCGATGTTTCCGCGCTCGAGCGGTGAGTACAATTTCCTCGGCCGCGCCTATCATCCCGCCTTCGGCTTTCTCGCCGGCTGGGTCTCGGCAACGGTTGGCTTCGCGGCGCCCGTTGCGCTCGCCGCAATGGCGTTCGGCGAATACGCCAAATCGGTCGTCCCCGATCTGCCGCCGATCCCGCTCGCCATCGGGGTGGTGTGGCTGGTCTCGCTCGTGCAACTGACCGGAGTCAGGCACTCCTCGACTTTCCAGTTGATCGCGACCATCTTGAAGGTCGTGCTGATCGTGGCCTTCCTGGTTGCCGGCTTCATCATCGGTGTGCCGCAGCCGATCGCCTTCACGCCGCAGGCCGGCGACCTCGCGCACATCGTCAGCGCGCCCTTCGCGATCGGCCTCGTCTTCGTGATGTACTCGTTCTCGGGCTGGAATGCCGCGACCTACATCATCGGCGAAATGAACATGCCGCAGCGGGACCTGCCGCGCGCGCTGCTCGCGGGCACGCTGATCGTGCTCGTCCTGTACGTCGCGCTGAACGCGGTGTTCCTCTATTCCACGCCGGTCGGCGCGCTGGCTGGCCAGATCGATGTCGCAAGCGTCGCCGGCAGCGCCATCTTCGGCAGCCTGGGCGGCAGGATCGTCGGTGCGATGATCTGCGTCGGCCTGATCTCGTCGATCAGCGCGATGATGTGGATCGGACCGCGTGTGATGATGACGATGGGCGAGGACATTCCGGCCCTGCGCGTGTTCTCGCAGAGATCGAGGAGCGGCGCGCCGGCCTATGCCATCCTGTTTCAGCTCGCGGTCGCAAACCTGCTGCTGTTCACGCGCAGCTTCGAGGCGGTGCTCGACTTCATCCAGTTCGCGCTGCTGTTCTGCTCCTTCTTCACCGTCACCGGCGTGATCAAGCTGCGCATCACCGATCCCGATCTGCCGCGGCCCTACCGCGCCTGGGGATACCCGTTCACGCCGCTCGTTTTCCTGCTCGTGACCGCATTCATGATGTTCTACCTTCTGACCGAGCGTCCGATGCAGTCGCTCTCGGGGATGCTCGTCATGCTCTCTGGCTTGTTGATTTATGCCGTTTTCCGCAGGCGGCCGGTTGCCGCTGCCACGTCAGCACATCGCGAATAAACATGTTTCGACCCCTGAGAATTGCGGCCGTCACCCTCGCTCTGCTGGCCGCGGCCGTGTCGTCCGCGCATGCCGCCGAGGTCACCTTCGACGACACCGCGCGCTTCCTTGCGGGCATGCAGCCTTCGGCGGACTCGCCGCTGGTGCCGCTCACCAAGGACCCGGGCTGGCAGCGGCATGCAAAATTCCTCGACGGGGCCTTCGCCCAGCTCGAGCAGCGGCAGCTCTCGAAGATCCGCGCCTGGGCCGACGTCAACCTGGCTGCGCCCAGGCCGACCATGTTCTACCTGTTCAGCGGGCCTGACTTCCTTTACGCCAATGCCTTCTATTCCAGGGCGAGCACCTATGTGCTCGGCGCGCTCGAGCCGGTTGGCGCCGTGCCCGACCTGACGCGGCTGCCGCGCGGTTCGGTCGGCGCCGCGCTCTACAATGTCGAGCGCTCGCTCGGCTCGATCCTGAGCTTCTCTTTCTTCATCACCAAGCAGATGAAGGTCGACCTGCATTCCAATCAGGTCAACGGCACCTTGCCGATCCTCTATGTCTTCCTCGCCCGCTCCGGCAAGACGATCCGCAATGTCGAGATGATCGCGCTCGACAACAAGGGCGGGATGCATGCCGCCGGTGACAATCCGGGACCGAATGCAACGCGCGGCGTCCGCATCACCTTTGCCGGCAGCGATGGCGAAGTGCGCACGCTGTATTATTTCTCGACCGACCTTTCCAATCCCGGCGCGCGCTCAGCCGGGTTCCTGAAGTTCTGCGAGACGTTCGGTCCCGGCAACAGCCTGCTCAAGAGCGCGTCCTATCTCCTGCATTCCGGCAATTTCACCGTTGCGCGCGACTGGCTGCTCGCCAACAGTGCGACCATCATCCAGGACGATTCCGGCATTCCGCTCGCCAACTACAATGCGCGGCAATGGCGGTTCTTTCCATTCGGCCGCTACCTCGGACCGATCGACGAATTCCCCGGCCGCTACCAGGAGCGCTACGCCGAATTGTTCACGCGCGCCCAGCCGATCGATTTCGGCGTCGGCTATCGCTGGCGCATGCACGAGTCGAATTTGCTGCTGTCGGTGAAGGTTGCGGGGAGTGAGACTGCGCCGGCCGCGGAGACGACGTCGTCCGCCGAGCCGCCGCCCAAACCACCGCGCCCGAAGCGGCTGCGTCCGCCCGAGTCAATCCCGCCGTCACAAGGACGCTTCTTCTGGTTCCGCTGATTACCAGTGCACGTTCTGGCTCGGCACGATCAAGGCCGTGTTGCTGGGCGGAGTCACAAAGCTCGTTGCCAGATACCAGCCGGCACCGACGGCGAGCGCGAGCAAGGCGATGGTGGCGAGGAGATCCATTGTTCTGGGGTCGTGGTGCCCCTTGGAACCGAGATTTGGCCCAGGCCTGAAGCGAAAATTGGGGCTGATTTTCCAGCGCATTGTTGTTTCCTCCCGTGGGAGCATCACAACAACGCGAGGAGAAAGTCCCGGTTCCGCTCAAGGCAGACTGCAACACTCGCTAGGGCGCATTGACGCCGCGCCATCGGCCATAGCGCCAAGGCAGATACCAGCGCGCGCCTTGCGGCGCCGAGAGCGGAACGTTGTCGATGCCCGAGGTGCCGAAGGGATTGCAGCGGAGCAGGCGCGCGAGTGTCATCCAGCCGCCGGCCCAGAGTCCGAACCGCTCGATCGCCTCGTCGCCATAGACGGAGCAGGTCGGCAAGTGCCGACAATTGTAGCCGACCAGCGGCGACAGCGTATGGCGGTAGAGCCAGATCAGCGCGCGGCCGAATCTGCGCGGGAGCCGAAGCGCACTCATGATGGAACTGGAACAATGCTCGCAGGCTGAATGCTTCATGTGCGCTGTGCTGCAATCGTAGGCGAAGTATTGCACGGTTCCGACGCAGGGAACAGCAAGCTGTTGTTTTCGCGCCATATTTTACGTGCTTTTTGGGAGCAGTGCAGCAAGTCGGTATGGACGAGCTGTATTCGCCCGGATACCATTTTTATGACACCCGTGAAAACATACGACTGTATGATGGACTCATCGAGCGCGAAGCGGGGATAATCGCGCCAATGGGCTTGGGGAAGGAACCAGTTTGAAACTTCTGAAGTCGCTCAACCTTCACGGCTGGTTGTTGGTGGGAACCGCCGCTTGTGGAGTCGTGCTGGCTGGCGCCGTCGCCACCCTGGGCTCGTCCGCCCGCGCCGGCGCAGCGCTGGAAGAGCGCAAGCTGCCGATGAAGTTCAGCTGGGTTGCCTGCGAACCGAACTGTCGCGGCTGGATCAGCGCGGTCGGCATCATCACCGCTGACACGCCCAAGGATTTCGAAGAGTTTTCTCGCGGACGCCAGCTGGGCGGAGCCACTGTGGTGCTCGACTCCAGCGGTGGTTCCGTCAACGACGCGATCACGCTCGGCCGGCGCTTCCGCAATCTCGGACTTTCGACCACGGTCGGCATCAGCGTTCAGAACCGCGGCGGGCAGTCCGCCCGTCCGGCGGTCGCGCCGGAGGCCTATTGCGAATCCATGTGCGTGTTCCTGCTGCTGGCCGGCAAGAAACGCTACGTGCCGGAGGCCGCGCATGTCCGGGTCCACCAGATCTGGATGGGCGATCGCGCTGACGACGCCAAGGCGGCGAGCTACAGCGCCCAGGACCTGATGATCGTGGAGCGCGATATCGGCCGGCTGGCCAAATACACGTTCGATATGGGCGGTGCCGGCGACTTGCTGTCGCTCTCGCTCAGCGTCCCGCCATGGGAGAATCTGCACGAGCTGGACGCCGGCGAGCTGAAGCTCACCAATCTCGTGACGACCGATCTGGTTGCTGACGTGCTGCCGCATGTGGACATCTCCGCGCCGGCAATGGCAGAGCTCGCACCGAAGACGCAGGCCAGGTTCGGCACGGAACCGGAGCAGTCCGCCAAGTCGACCAAGACGGCGGAGGTGTCGGTGCCCACCGGCGCGGCTCCGAGCGCAGCGGTGCAGAAGTAAGCTTCCTATGCCGTCATTCCGGGGCGTCGTGAAACGACGAACCCGGAATCTGGAGATTGCGGCACGAGATTCCGGGTTCGCGCTGGCGCGCGCCCCGGAATGACAATGATGGGATTAGCCCTGCGCTGCGGCCGGCTGCTTTGCCTTCGCCTCGATCTGACCGATGGCATCGACCACGGCATCGAAGGTGAGAAGGGTCGAGGCATGGCGCGCCTTGTAGTCGCGGACCGGCTCGAGGAACTTGATCTCTTCCCATTTGCCTTCAGGAGGCGCGCCGTCCTCCTTCAGCATCTTGCGAACGGTTTCGCGTAACTCACGGAGTTCGCTCGCAGTCGAGCCGACGACGTGACTTGCCATGATGGATGAAGAGGCCTGTCCCAGCGCGCAGGCCTTCACGTCGTGGGCGAAGTCGGTGACGGTATCCCCGTTCATCTTGAGATCGACCTTCACGGTCGAGCCGCACAATTTCGAATGGGCGGTGGCGGTGGCATCGGGGTCCGAAAGTCGTCCGAGGCGCGGAATATTCCCGGCCAGCTCGATGATCCGCTTGTTATAGATGTCGTTCAGCATGTGATGGAGTCCAGCACTTCCTTACCGATCGGCCTTGGCGGGCGTCGTCCACGGCCCTATATAGGGTCGGAACTGGCGGAAAAACAGTCCAGCGGTGATTGAGACTCGCGCGGCCGGCGTGATGACCGGGGGACGTTTTCGCCAAGATGTTCTGTTCAGGCGTCCGGCGGCTTGCCGCCCCGTCTGCCGGTGACACTCCGGCCGCAAGGCCGTCGAACGGAGTCGATATGGACGCTGCAATTAAATCAATCCGCCTCAACAAGCCTTCCGACCGGCAGCCCGAGAGCCGCCCCGCCGAGCTTGATCCCGCCGAATTCCTCGCGGCCGCCGTCCGCGCCGACCAGCCGCGCCCCGCGCGCGCCGAGGCCGAGCAGGCAGTAAAGACGCTGCTCGCCTATATCGGCGAGAATACCGAGCGCGAGGGCCTGCTCGATACGCCGCGCCGCGTCGTCGAGGCTTTCGACGAGCTCTATCAGGGCTACCACCAGTGCCCGGCCGAGGTGCTCGACCGCACCTTCGGCGAGACCGCCGGCTATGACGATTTCGTGCTGGTGCGCGACATCGAATTCACCTCGCAGTGCGAGCATCACATGATGCCGTTCTACGGCAAGGCGCACATCGCCTATACGCCCGTGGAACGCGTCGTCGGCCTGTCCAAGCTCGCCCGCCTGACCGACATCTTCGCCCGCCGGCTCCAGACCCAGGAGCACCTGACGGCGCAGATTGCCGCGGCCATCGACGAGATCCTCAAGCCGCGCGGCGTTGCGGTGCTGATCGAAGCCGAGCATACCTGCATGTCGGTGCGCGGCGTCGCCAAGCATGGCGCTTCGACCTTCACCAGCCGCTTCACCGGCATGTTCCGCGACAATCCGGCGGAGCAGGCCCGTTTCCTGTCAATGGTGCGAGGCCTGCAGCGCTGACCTCGCAAGTTAGCTCGCGAGGGTCCTGTGTCCGCCCACTCCCATGAGATCGAGGAAGGCCTCGGCTTCCTGCCAAAGTTCGATAGCGCCGGCCTCGTGACGGTCGTTGCGACCGACGTCGCCAGCGGCGACGTGCTCATGGTCGCGCACATGAACGAGGAGGCGCTGCGCAAGACCATCGCGACCGGCGAAGCCTGGTATTTCAGCCGCTCGCGCAATGCCTTGTGGCGAAAAGGTGAGACCTCAGGTCAAACCCAGCGTGTGGTCGAGATGCGCACCGATTGCGACCAGGATGCCGTCTGGATCCGCGTCGAGCAGATCGGCGCGGCCTGCCACACCGGCCGCCGGTCGTGCTTCTATCGCAAGGTCGAGGGCGAGGGTGAGGGCGCGAAGCTCGTCTTCGTCGACGCAGAGCGCCTGTTCGATCCGGACGCGGTTTACAAGAAATAGCAAGCCGTCATTCCGGGGCGGCTCGAAGAGCCGAACCCGGAATCTCGAGATTCTCAGGTGCGCAATTGCGCACCAGAGTTCATCGCTGCGCGATGCCCCGGAATGACGGGGGTCGCCAAATTAACCCCGCATTAACCATAACTGTCCCACGGTGAGACGACAGGGCGCCGAATTGCCGGCGCCGCTCAACGCCGCGCGGGGCGGGTGCTCCATCATGTCGGTCGACAATTTTAGTGCCTCTCAGACGGCGGGTCTCGATCCGTCGCGGGCGCGCGTCGCCGGTGCGATCAAGCAGGCGTCCAACCTGACCGGCGTCAGCTTCCAGTACATGCTGACCACCGCCAAGATGGAATCCGATTTCGATCCGACGGCGGGGGCCACGACGTCGTCCGCGCACGGCCTCTACCAGTTCATCGACCAGACCTGGCTTGGCACGGTGAAGGAGGCGGGCGCCCAGCTCGGCTACGGCAGCTACGCCGACGCCATCACCAGGACGTCGTCCGGCACCTACAGCGTCGACGATCCCGTGATGAAGCGGTCGATCATGAAGCTGCGCGATGATCCGGAGGCCGCATCCAGCATGGCGGCGGCGCTGACGCAGTCGAACAGCTTCAAGCTCACCGGCCTGCTCGGCCGCAGGCCGTCCGACAGCGAGCTCTACATGGCGCATTTCATGGGCGTCGGCGGCGCGGCCAAGCTGATCGCCAACGCCGAGGACAATCCGCAAGCGGTCGGCGCTCGGCTGTTTCCCAACGCGGCCGCCGCCAACCGCTCGATCTTCTACGCCAGGGACGGCCGCGCCCGCAGCGTCTCCGAGGTCTATTCGGTGCTGGATGCGCGCTACGCCAGCGCGGCAAATTCGAAGACGACCCGCAGCGCGATGGCGATGTATGGCGGCACGCCGTCGACCACGCAGGTTGCGAGCGCCAACGGCGTGCAGCCGGCCGTGCCGGTGATCGACAACGCCGCCTATCTCCAGACTTTTCCTGATACGCGTGCGGTGACGCCGGTGAGCGCGACGTCGGCGACGACCGTGGCGGACAATGCGTCGACAACGCCGGTGTTTCGTTCGATCTACCAGCCCGGCGACGCCACGCAGCCGGTCTCGACGACGGTGCAGAAACTCTGGGGCAACAATGCCTCGCTGACCTCCGTTGCCTCGGCGGCGCCTGACGTGCGTCCGCCGCAGCCGCTCGATCTCTTCAGCGATCGCAGCGGGACGTTCTCGAGCTAACTTCTCTCGTGTCCCGGACAAGGCGCAGCGCGCGAGCGATGCGGGGTACGCGTACCGAGGCGGCTTGGTTCCCTTAACAAAACGTCAATAAAACCAGCCAGTTATGGTGAACGCTTTGTTAAGCGTCGTGGTTTATTTTGTGTTGCAGGTGACAAGCCGTCACCGCTTCGTCTTCGTTGCGTAAGCCGGAAGCACCATGATCGTTCGGCAGTTCATCAACTGGATCAGGACGGCGCCCGCCGGCGAGCGGGCCGAGGCGACGCGGGCATTGGCTCGCGCCTGGCTGATCTCAGACCTTTCCCATGACGACCGCGTCGCCGCCGAAGGCGCGCTTCTGATGCTGCTCGACGATCCCTCGCCGCTGGTGCGGCAGGCGATGGCGGAAGCCTTCGCGCGCAGCATCGAAGCGCCGGCGGCGATCGTGCGCGCGCTGTCGGCGGACCAGCCGTCGGTGGCGCTGCCCGTGCTCGAACATTCTCCGCTGCTGATCGATGCCGATCTCGTCGACATCGTCGCGACCGGCAATGACGAAGTGCAGTGCGCGGTCGCCCGCCGCATCGCGCTGCCGGTCTCGGTCTGCGCGGCGATCGCCGAAGTCGGCTGCGCGGCCTCGGCGCTCGAGCTGATCGAAAATCCGCATGCCGAGCTCGCGCCGTTCTCGTGGAATCGCATCGTCGAGCGCCACGGCCATCTCGCCGCAATCCGCGAGGCGATGCTGGTGCTGGACGATCTGCCTGCCGCAACGCGCGCGGCGCTGGTGGCAAAACTCTCCGAGACGCTCGCGCAGTTCGTCGTGGCGCGGAACTGGCTGAGCGCCGACCGCGCCGAGCGCGTGACGATCGAGGCGCGCGACCGTTCCACCATCAACATCGCGGCGCGCTCGCGCGGCGACGACATGCGGGGCCTGGTGCATCACCTCCGCGTCACCGGCCAGCTCACCGCGGGTCTCATCTTGCGCGCGCTGCTGTCGAGCAATCTCGATCTGTTCGATGCGGCACTCGCTGAACTCGCCGATCTGCCGCTGGCGCGCGTCTCGGCGCTGCTGCACGACCGCGGTGGCAACAGCCTGCACGCGCTGCTGCGCCGCGCCGGGCTGCCCGAGGCGACGTTCGCGGCGTTCCAGGTCGCGCTCGATGCCTGCCACGAGCAAGGTTTTGTCGACAGCGACGACGGCGCGGCGCGGCTGCGCCGGCGCATGGTCGAGCGCGTGCTCACCCATTGCGAGACCGACCGCGGCGCCGCCGAGCCGCTGATGGTCCTGCTCCGCCGCTTCGCCACCGAATCCGCCCGCGAGGAAGCGCGGCTGTTCTGCGACGAGCTCGTTGCGGACGAGGCGATCGCGCCGGTCTATGATGATCTGATCGCGGCGTAACAGAAGGTGGGTAAAGGCGCGCAGCGCCGAGCCCACGATCTATCCGCACGGTTTGGGTCAATTGGTGGGCACGCTTCGCTTTGCCCACCCTACGATTCTGATCGTGGCGATAGAGCAGGGGCGTAACCCAACGCTCCGTCAGTGCGAGCGCAGCGAAGCAATCCAGACTGTCACCGCGGAAAGATTCTGGATTGCTTCGCTGCGCTCGCAATGACGAGGAGCGAGAGTTGGCCCGTTACTCTGCCGGCACGATGCTCGGCGCCAGGATCGCCTCGAGATGCTCGGGGCGATCGCGGTTGACGTCGGCGAGATAGTCGTCGGCAACCTTGCGCAGGCGGCGGCTGAGCTCGACCGAGACGCTGGTGCTGTCGAGCCTGGTGTTCTCGTGCACGATCGCGACGATGGCATTGACGTGATGCGTGAACAGCTCGGCCGGCACCTTCGCTAGATTGGGCGCATGCTCGATCACCCGGCAAAGGCTTTCGGCGATGCTGGCGGCCGAGGGATAGCCGAATGTCGCGGCATCACCCTTGATATCGTGTGCGGCGTGGAACAGCTCCTCGCGCCGCTTGTCGTTGAAGCCTTCATTCTGCGCGGCCGTCCAGGCGGCGGACAGCCTGTCGACCTCGATTGCCATCCAGTCCTTGAACTCGCCGGACAGAGCCGCCAGCGCCTGCTCGGCGCGCGCCACCGGATCGTCCATGTCCGGGGTCTTGACCCGGCGCAGAACCTTCCGCAGCGGATTGGGCTGGGTGATCACGTGATGCGTGGCGAAGGCCTTGACCTCGATGTCCTTTGCGCTGTTCTTCGCCATGATGCCTGCCCCGACCGCTGGAGGTTGCGCTAGATGGAGGACTTCGCCTTGTCGAGCAGCGATGGCTGCTGGAGCACCTCGTGCTTTTCGCCGACGCGGCGCTCCGGGCCCATATAGGCGGAGTTGGTGTTGCGGCGCCGGTCCGGGCCGAAATAGGTTTTGGTCTTGATGAAGGGCCGGGGATTGGCGACCACGTTGAGGATGCGCTGGTAGAGCCCCTTGGCCGAGATCGGCTTGGCCAGGAATTCCGTGACGCCGGCATCGCGCGCGACCGTGACGCGGCGTTTCTCGGAATGGCCGGTCAGCATGATGATCGGCGCGTAAGGGTTGCCCTTGGATTCCGGCTGCCGGATCATCTGCGCGAGTTCGAGCCCGTCGAAGATCGGCATCGCCCAGTCGGTGATGACGATGTCGGGCACGTAATGGCTGTACATTTCCAGCGCCGTGGCGCCGTCCTCGGCCTCATAGACCTCGCGCGCGCCGAACGAGTGCAGCAGCGTCCGCAGGATGCGGCGCATGTGCGGATTGTCGTCGCAGACGAGGAAGCGCAGCTTGTTGAAGTCGATACGGAACATGACGCCCGGGCCAAAGCGGTCAACCTTCGTTAACCATATCGTGCCGGGGGTTAACGAAGGGTTGCGACCGGGCCCCGCGGGCGTGCGGGGGCAGGCGAGTTAATAGCCGAACTGCTCGCGCAGGATGCGCTCTTCCAGGCTGTGGCCGGGGTCGAACAGCATGCGCATCGAGATGGTCTTGTCGGACAGGACCTCGACGCGGCGGACGTCGCGCACCTCGTCATGGTCGGCGACGGCCGCCACAGGCCGCTTGTCACCCTCCAGCACCTCGATGACGACATAGGCCGTGTTCGGCAGCAGCGCGCCGCGCCAGCGGCGCGGGCGGAAGGCGCTGATCGGCGTCAGCGCCAGCAGCGCGGCGTTGATTGGCAGGATCGGCCCCTGGGCGGACAGATTGTAGGCGGTCGACCCCGCCGGCGTCGCCACCATGATGCCGTCGGCGATCAGCTCGGACATGCGCTCGCGCTCGTCGATCAGGATCCTCAAGCGCGCGGCCTGGTAGGTCTGCCGGAACAGGGCGACCTCGTTGATGGCGTGGTGCAGATGGACGCGGTCGTTGACGTCGGTCGCGCGCATCAGGAGCGGATTGATCTCGGATTCATGCGCCGCCTCGAGCCGCGCGCGCAGATCGTGCGTCGAGTATTCGTTCATCAGGAAGCCGACCGTGCCGCGGTGCATGCCGTAGATCGGCTTTCCCGTGTGCATGTTCTGGTGCAGCGTCTGGAGCATCAAGCCGTCACCGCCGAGCGCGACGACGACGTCGGCTTCCCTGGGGTCACAATTGCCGTAGTCCCGGGTGAGCTGGCTGAAGGCGCTCTGCGCCTCGCTGCTCGGGCTGGCAACGAAGGCGATCCGGTCGTATCGCGAGGACTTGGTCATGGCTTCCCAGGCAGGTGCCGCTGGCTCGAGTAAGTTCCGCCGGGCTCGTCTATACGACCTGGGGCTCCATTGTCGAGGACGACCGCCTCGCGGGGCGAGCCGGCGGCCGGCTATCCCATTTTAGGGGCAAAACGGGGACCTGATCGGCCTGTTCTGGCGCCGCTTGACCGGTGATCCCCCAAACCGTCGCAATTCCTCGCTAGCTTGCCGGTGTGTACCGGCTCTCAGAGCCGGACAGGGAGAACGATCATGGTTACGAGTTTGCCGGCGCTCCGTCGCGCGACCCTGGTGCTTGCAGTGTCGGCCTTTGCGCTCGCAGGATTTGCGCACGCCGATGATCCGCCGCAGCCGCGTTCCGAGACGGCGGCGCCAACCGGACAGAAGGGCGGGCGCGGTGGCGCGCAGACCGCATCGCAGGCGTCGTCGCCGGCCGCCGAGCCGCATCGCCTGCCTGCCGATTCGACCACGAAGCAGACGCTCGATCTGCCCGGCCGCACCCTCAACTTCGCCGCGACCGCCGGTTCGATCCGTGTGTTCGACGGCAAGGGCGAGCCGCTGGCCGACATCGCCTACACGTCCTACGAACTCGACGGCGCCGACCGCGCGACGCGCCCCGTGACGTTCCTGTTCAACGGCGGGCCCGGTGCCTCTTCGGCATGGCTCCAGTTCGGCGCTGCCGGCCCGTGGCGACTGCCGCTCGATGGCGAAGCTCTCTCGCCGTCGGCCTCGCCCGAGGTGAAGCCGAACGCCGAGACCTGGCTCGACTTCACCGATCTCGTCTTCATCGATCCCGTCAGCACCGGCTACAGCCGCTTCGTTGCCAGTGGCGAGGATGCGCGCAAGTCCTTCTACTCCGTCGACGGCGACGTCAATTCGATCGCACTCGTGATCCGCCGCTGGCTGGAGAAGCATGACCGGCTGGTTTCCCCGAAATACGTTGCGGGGGAGAGCTATGGCGGCATCCGCGGGCCGAAGGTGGTGCGCCAGTTGCAGCTCCAGCATGGGGTCGGCGTCAGGGGATTGATCCTGGTGTCGCCGCTGTTCGACTTCCGCGAGTTCACCGGCACGAGCCTCCTGCAATATGTCGCGACGCTTCCGAGCTATGTGGCGGTGGCGCGCGAAGCCAAGGGACCGGTCAAGCGCGCCGATCTCGCCGACGTCGAGGCTTATGCGCGCGGCGAATTCCTGGCTGATCTCGTCAAAGGGGCGGCGGACAAGGAGGCCACGACCCGTCTCGCCGACAAGGTCGCCGAGCTCACCGGTATCGACCAGGCGGTAAGCCGCAGGCTCGCCGGCCGGTTCGACGTCGGCGAATTCCGCCGCGAGCTCGATCGCAAGAACGGCAAGGTGACGGGGCGCTACGATGCCTCCGTGCGCGGCTTCGATCCCTATCCGGATTCCAGCAGCTCACGCTTCGGCGATCCCTCGGGCGATGCGCTTCAGGCGCCGCTCACGAGTGCCGCAGTCGATGTCCTGACGCGCAAGCTCAACTGGCGGCCGGACGGCTCCTATGAAGTCCTGAACGGCGCCGTCGAGGGCCACTGGGATTTCGGCCGCGGCATCAACCCGCCGCAATCGGTATCCGAGCTGCGCCAGATCCTCGCCACCGACGCGAAGCTGAACGTTGTGGTCGCGCACGGCCTGTTCGATCTCGCGACGCCCTATTTCGGATCGAAGCGGGTGCTCGACCAGCTGCCGGCCTTTGCGACACAGCGCGTGAAGTTCGTCGTCTATCCCGGCGGCCACATGTTCTATTCCCGCGACGGCTCGAGGCAGGCGTTGCGGAGCGAGGTCGAGGCTCTCATCCGGGAGTAGGCCGCCGCTTGCGTGGCGGATACCGGCGCGCGATCTCGCGCGCCACCACGCGCTCCGGCTTGATGTTGGCACCGGCGATCCAGATGTCGCTGATCCTCCCGCGCTTGTCGCGGACGCGGCGGACCGGCTCGCCATGGCTTGCGTAGCCGGCGGCCCAGGTGAGCTTGCCGGTGTCGCGGCCGGTGACCTCGATCTCGGCGGCATCCATGAACGGGTTGTTGAACTGCGGATTGGCGACGAGCACGCGGTTGCCGATCGGCACGAGATCGCTCGCGCCCCAGATCGTCCACCAGCGGCCGGTCCAGTCGCGCACGCCCCGGTTCGGTGCGCCGCGGGTCTGAAAGACGCGCAGGATCTGCATTGCGCCATCCATCCAGAACGGCGCCGCGCCGTCGATGGAGTTGCTGAGGATGCTGATCGCAAGCTCGCAAGCGGGAATGGAGCAGGTCCGGGAGATGTAGCCCTGGAAACCGCCGCCATGGCCGAACCAGTCCCAGCCGTCGGTCTTGCCGGCATTGACGCCCAAGCCGTAATAGCCCTCGAAGCTCTGCGGGATGCGCCAATGATGGCGCGTCATTTCGCGACGGCTCGCGACCGACAGCACGCTCTTTTTCGCATTGGGCGCGAGCTGCGCGAAGAAGCGGGCCGTATCGCCGGCGGTCGCGACGAAACCTGCGGCGGACGCCATCGCCTGCGCGGGATTGTCGCCGGGGACCACACAGCGCTCGCCAAACGGCAGCTTTCGCGTGTGACCGCGCGCGAACGGCGCGCCCTTGGGAAGCGGCACGTTCGGTTCGGTCTCGCGCAAGCCGGCCGGCGCGATGATCTCGCGTTTGATCCAGACCGGGTAGGGCTCCTTCGTCACGGCTTCGATCACGAGGCCGATCAGACCAAAGCCGTGATTGGAATACTTGAAACGCGTGCCGGGCTCGATCGCGGTCGGCAGCTTCAACTCCGCGAGCAGCTCCGTGGCGTCGAGATAGGGGCGGCTGTCGATGAACTGGCCGGAATCGGCGCCGTCACGCGTCAGGCCCGCGCTGTGCGAGAGCACCTGCGCAATCGTCGTCTCGGCAACGCGCGGATGCAGGCCGCCGACATATTGGCCGATGGGATCGTCGAGCCGGATCTTGCGCTGCTCGCGCAGTTTCATGATGCCGGCCGAGGTAAAGCTCTTCGAATGCGAGGCAATGCGGAAGCGATGGCGCGGGGTGAGCTTCTCGCCGGTGTCGAGATTGGCGAAGCCGAACGCATGTTCGGCGACGACCTCGCCGCGATGGGCGAATGCGACGATGACGCCTGGCTGCTGGATTGTCATCAGTTGGTATTCGATCCAGGAGCCGATGTAGTCGATCGCGGATCGCAGCCACGGGTCCATTGCGCACCAATTTGCGAGGGGGAAAGGTGCGCAAGGCTACCCGAGAAAGCAGAACGGGCACAACCCAAAGGTTGTGCCCGTTCGCTCGATTGCAAAAATGCGGGTCTTCAGTAGACGAGCGTCGCGCCGGTCGGCTTGTCGAGCGCCGCGGCAAGCGAGCGATATTCGGAGCTGTCGGTGCCGGCGAGCGAGGCGATCTTGTTCAGGTGATACTGCGCCTGCTCGCGGTTGCCCTGCTCGAGCTGCCAGAGGCCGTAATACTGCCAGGTGCGAACGTGGTTCGGATCGTCCTTCAGTGCCAGCTCGTAATAGACCTTCGACGACTGGTAGTCGCCCAGCTTGCGGTAGGAGTATCCGATCAAATTGGCGACATCGGCGACGTCATCGCGCTTCAGCGACTTCAGCTGATCGATCGCGCCCGTGTAGTCGTGGCGGTCGTAGATCGTGGTGTAAGCGGTGCGATAGGCCGCTAGGAATTTGGGATCGCTGACGGAGGAGCTCTTCTTCTTCCCCTTTTTGGTCGAGGTGTCCGACTTCGGTGGCGAGGAAGGCTCGTCGCTACCAGCGGCATAGGCACTGGTCAGCATTGGCCCGGCCGCCAGCGCCATCGAGACAAGTCCCGGCACCAGAAGCATTGAGAGTCTGCGCATTGATGTTCTCCCGTATGGAACGTGGCGATCCTACACGATTGCCCGAAGACCGGAACACCCATGGGGCAAAAACATTCCCGCTTCGCACGATCATTCGTCCTGCCGCAGATGACAAACTTGTCATCGAGATGAACGGAAGCCTGCAAGGACCTTCAGAACGGGTTCAGTGCGCTGCCCCTAGGCTCTCACCTACGATCGAAGGGCTGGTGAGAGGGCGCCGCCTCAAGATCCTTCCAAGAGGAGACCACCATGTTGAAGACCATTTCTGCAGCCTTGCTCGCAGCTTCCGTGATCGCAGCCCCGGCCTTCGCCGCCGAGGCCGGCAAGACCACCACGACCGCACCGGTGATCAAGGCGGACCAGAGCCAGACCAAGGCGTCGGCCACCGCCGCGAAACCCGACGCAGGTGTCAAGGCTGATGCCAAGACTTCCGATGCCAAGACCCCCGATGCCAAGGCCGCCGACGTCAAGGTGGACACCAAGTCGAAGCCAATGAACGCCAATGCCGCGGTCACGTCCGACGAGCAAAAGACCGTGCGCACGCATCGCCATCACCACAAGCAGGTGTCGACCAAGAAGTCGCTGAAGGCGCAGCCGGACGTCGCCAAGCCGGACGTCACCAAGCCGGCGGCCACCGACAAGCGCAGCTAACCTGATCCTCCGCGGCGGCATCCTGCATTGCCCAGCCGCCGCGTGCGGAATTCAGGCCCGGCCTGTCCGTCATGCCTCATGCGAAAGCGTGAGGGGGTGGCGGCGGGCCGGTGCGCGTTTGTGTCTGTGTGGAAGTCGCAAGCGAATTCTCTTACAAATTCCCCTGACGCAACCTTGAGGCTAGAACGTCTCCGGGTCGGAATAGCGGAGAGCGTGAGCTGTGGGGCGATTGGCGAAACGTGCGATGGTCCTGGTATTGCCGCTGGCGCTCGCGGCGTGCTTCGGCAGCGATGGTGACCGTGCGTCCCTGATCGACGGGACCCAGGCCGGAGGGCCGCAGCCCTTTCCCGACAATTTCCGTAGCGACACGCTGGCCTTGATGCGCAGCTATCTGAACAATCCGGTCGGAGTGCGCGATGCCGGCATGGCCGATCCGGTGCTGCGCGAGGTTGGCGGGCGCCAGTTCTATGTGAGCTGCCTGCACTTCACCCCGCGCGAGACCGATGGCAGCTACAAGGGCGTGCGCGAGCGCGCCGTCGTCTTCGTCAATGGGCGGGCCGACCGCGTCATTGACCGGGCCAACGAGCTCTGCGCCGGTGCGGTTTACGCCCCCTTTCCGCAACTGGAAAAGATGACGCGGTAACGCAAAGCTGGTCTTCATCCGCCCGGTGGTAGGACGAAAGTCGCCGGAGCCGCTGGATCACATTTCGGCGAGCTTTGAACGGGGTGGTTTCACCTTGCGACAAATTGTTACGGGACGTCTTGCGCCGACGGCCAGTTTTTTCGGGGCAAGCAGACGTGACGGAACCAAATCGCGTTGTTGCCAGCCCGTCACAGTCACGAACGATCACCGTTCCGGCATCGCCGCCAAGCAACCAAATTCACGCCACGTTGTTTGCTGAGGGTCGAATTTGAGAGAACGGGGATAATCATGCGAACGATATTGCTGGGCGCAGCGGCTCTGCTTGCGCTGGCAGCGCCAGCCGCAGCAGCCGACATGCAGCCGCGCACCTACACCAAGGCTCCGGTCTATACTCCGCCTCAAGTGATCTACAACTGGACCGGTTTCTACATCGGCGGCCATGTCGGCGGCGCCTTTGCCGGCGACAACAGCTTCCAGTCGAGCGACGCCCGCTTCCTGGGCGGCGTGCAGGGCGGTTTCGACTACCAGTTCGCGCCCAACTGGGTGGTGGGTATCGAGGCCCAGTATTCCTGGCTGCCGACCAACAGCAACGGTGTCACGTTCCCGCTCGGTACGCAGGTGACGTCCAATACCGACCAGCTCGGGTCGGTCACCGGCCGCATCGGCTACACCTGGGGTCCGACACTGCTCTACGCCAAGGGCGGTTATGCCTGGCGCAATAACGGCCTCGGCGTCAACATCGCCGGCGTGCCGCAGGCCTTTACCACCACCGGCAACAGCAAGGACGGTTACACCGTCGGCGCCGGCCTCGAATACATGTTTGCACCGAGCTGGTCGGCCAAAGCCGAATACCAGTATTATAATTTCGGCAGCACCACCTTTACCTCCGGCCCGGCCGACGTCGTCGGCGTCCGCGGCCGGGAGGACGAGCATACCGTCAAGGTAGGCGTGAACTACCGCTTCGGCTGGGGCGGGCCGCCGGCCTCGCGCTACTGACGCACCCTCCGCATCAGTACCTGACAAAGGCCGGCCCCCGCCGGCCTTTCGTTTACAGTCTTGTGTTTGCCAGCCCGAATTTGCTTACCGTCAACCATCTGGCGCGTCGTTTGCAAGCAAACAGTCTTGCGCGCGCCTTCTCACGCGCGTCATAGGGGCCGGGTAAAGCAAAAATAATTTTTGCGGTTTACGGAACTCGCGCTCCGGAACGCGTTATAGAGAATTACCGGGCTGGTGGGACGACGGACATGCGTATCTTTGTGTCGGCAGTGGTGTTTTCCTGCGTGATCTGCCTGCCGTGCTCTGCACAGACAATCCTCAAATCCGAACCTCTGATGCTGGCACCTTATGAGGTGGCCTTCGTCAAGGACGCTTCCTGTCCGTCGGGTAAAGTGATGAAGGTCACCGGCGCAATCCGCGGGCTGCATCGCCGGAAGGCCTGTGTGGCGCTGGCAGGCGAGCAGGCATCGCTTGCGACCGCGACCCCCTGAGACGCCGACCCGGTTTGGAGCCGGACCTCAAGTATTCAGCTCGAGCTCCATCCTCGATTGCTGCTCGGCCTCCGCCTTGTTCTTGGCGGGGTCCTCGCCCTGGGCGACCCGGCAGGGCTTGATCTCGTAGTCGTTGTCGAGCACCCGGCGTGGCCCGGGACGCTCGTCGTCGGAGCTGACATCCACGACGAGGCCACTCCGCTGGGCGAGCTTCCAGACATCGGACTCATCAGGATAGGCCTTGCTGATCTGGGCGTCGTTGCAGAACAGGGCGTAGGGCATTCTTTCCGCTCCAGGAAAGCCCGTTAACGACTTCATCCGGCGAGGCGTTCCAGGCCGGCAGTTCGATCACGGCGCCGTGAACGGTGCGCCCGGGCCCTGAGTCGTAAACGAGTCCTGAATCCCCAAAAAAAGAATCCCTGGGACTCTCCGGCCGGAATCAGCGGATGTTTTCGGCCATGACGAGCGACCTGAAAACCTCCTGCGGGCACATGCTGCTGCCCCTGACGCTGGCGCTGTTCGGCGCCTGCGCGGCCAATCTCTGGCTGGTGTGGTCCTGGCTGTAGGCTCCAGACTGGAGCACCGGCCCTAGTTTTCGGCCGGTGGACGGGGAGAGCCGTCGCGGATGGCGGCGCGCAATTTGGTCAGGGTGGCCGCGCAATATTCCTCGCGTTCGCGCTCGAACCGCTCCTGATGCTTGCGGAAATTGGCGATCCGGGCCTGCATCTCGCTGCGGAAATCGCTGCCTGCCCGTGCCGGCGCGGGCTGGACGGGCTGAGCCCGCGAAGGGGGCTGGGGCGGCCCGACCTCGACGGTCACGGTCTCAATCGCGACGATCTCGACGGTTGCCGCCGGCGAATCCGATGGCACGCCAGGCTGAAGGACGTCGTCCTTCCTGCCCGTGACCGATTGGACGAAGGCCAGTGTCTGCGCGATCAGTGCGTCGCGTTCCCGGATCCACTTCATGGTCCACCTCAGCGGTAGCTCATTCCATCAAAGCGGCTGCCCCAAATCAAGCTCATCCGCAATGGGGATTGCATATTTTTCCCGGTCGACCGAGAGTAAGCGGATGGATGACGGTAAGGAAGAGTCGGACGAAGCGCAGGGCCTGCGGCTCGTGCGCGCCTTTCTGTCGCTGCCGCCCGACAAGCGGGCAGAGGTGATCGCGTTCGCCGAGAATTTGGCACGCGCCCACGGCCGGCCCGAGGAGGGCAGGGAGGCATCCCCGACCTGAGCGCTATCGCTGGCGCGGGTTGGTGTTGGGGATGAAGGGCGCGCCGACCACCCGGACGGGCGCGTGAGCCGAGGCATCGACCGGCCTGCTGTCGGCGATCCGCCGCTCCGGACCTTGCCCAAATACAGGCTCGAACAGTGCAAGCGTCGCAGCCACGGCGACGCAGCACAGCGTCACCGTCACCAAGAGAAACATGTTTCGATTGTCTTCTCTGATCCGCATGGCTCGAGAACGAGCGACACAGGCAGTTGGTTCCGGTCCTCCGCCCGAAGCCGACGATCGCAGCGACTGGCTGAACGATGAAGTCTGAAAATTCCTGCGAACCGTGTGCGCCGGGTGAGTTTGCGCGGCGGCATCCGTCCGCTGCACTGTAGCGCCTATTGCGGGAGCAGAAATGCGATCGCAATGACGAACAGCATGGCCGTCATGATGACGGCCGTGGCCGCCCCGGCGACGATCCTAGCTCTCTCCCTGGTGGTGGGGCGCATGGCAGCTCGACGGGACGAATAACGTGAGCGGATTCGCTTGCGGACGATTTCGTACAGAATTCCCTGTATTGTCCGTTTGCGTCTGAATTCCGACTCGCAGCCCGTCCGATGATCGCCAGCCGTCCACCCGTGCTCGCTCACGAACGCTTCGTTGCCGACCGCGAGAACTTTGCGGGCCTCGATCTCGCCGCGCGGTTCGAGCGGATCGAGCGGACGAACCTGTGGGGCGCCGCGCGCTCTGTCTCCGGCCTCGGCTCGGAGGAGGCGGCGACCGCCGCGATCCGGGAGGCGCTGCCTCCATTGCTGCAACGGCTCGGCGCGCGCTCGCTGCTCGATGCGCCCTGTGGCGATGCCGGCTGGATCGGACGCATCAAGATCGACGCCGACTACACCGGAATCGACATCGTGTCGTCGCTGATCGAAGCCAATCGCCGCCGTGTGGCCGACGGCGAACTGTCCGTCCGGTTCCTCGTCGGCGACATCACGCGCGATGCGTTGCCGCGCGCGGATGTCATTCTCTGCCGGGACTGCCTGGTTCATTTGAGTTTCGACAACATCGCCCGCGCCGTCGCGCGCTTTCGCGATAGCGGCGCGCGCTTCCTGCTGGTCACGACGTTTCCGGAATGGGATGCAAATCGCGATTGCGAAGACGGCGACTGGCGCGCGCTGAACATGGAGAAGGCGCCATTCGACTGGCCTCCGCCGCGCGAGCTGATCAACGAGCGCTGCGAGGAGGGCGCCGGCGGCTGGCGCGACAAGAGCCTCGGACTGTGGCGGCTGGAGGAGCTGCCTGATCGTGTCCGGATTGCCGTGGATGTGTGATAGGCGCAGACGGAACGTCCATTGCTTCCTTGATCGCTCCAGCGCTACACTCTGGGTTGTGTGACGCGATCCTGGGTCGCTGCGATCATGCCGGAGCACACCATGCGAGCAAGTGCCGTCCTGGCCACCCTGGTGATGTCGTGCTGCGCGCCGGCACTGGCACAGCAGGACGGCGCCGCGCTCTACGCAACACATTGCGCGCAATGCCACGACGGCGATGTCCAGAACCGCGTGCCGAGCCGCAGCGCCCTGCAAGCGATGTCGTTCGACCATGTGTTGGGAGCCTTGATCTCCGGCAGCATGGCAGCGATGGCGAAGGACCGCAGCGAGGACGAACGCCGGGCGATTGCCGCATTCGTCACCGGCAAGGCCGCAACTGGCGGTGTTGCAGCCGATGCGCAGGGCCGCTGCACGCAGCAGGCCAGCGGCTTTCCGCAATCGCTCGACGGTCCGCGCTGGAACGGATGGGGCGTCGACGTCACCAACAGCCGCTTCCAGCCGGCCGACATGGCGGGGCTGACCGCCGAGCAGGTGCCGCAACTGCGGCTGAAATGGGCCTATGCCTTTCCCGGGGCCTCGGTATCCTTTGCGCCGCCGACCATCGTGGGCGGCCTGTTGTTCATCGGCGGTACCGACCGCAAGGTGCACGCGCTCGACGCGCGAAGCGGCTGCACGCTGTGGACGTTCGCAACCGATGCGGCGGTGCGCGCCGCGATCAGCTTTGCGCAGCTTCCAGGCTCCGATCAGTTCGCGATCTTTTTCGGCGATCTGCGCGCCAATGCGTATGCCGTGAACGCGCTGACTGGAACACTGATCTGGAAGACAAAGGTCGATGAGCATGCGGCCGCGCGCATCACCGGTGCGCCGGTGTTGCATTCCGGCGTGCTCTACGCGCCGGTGTCCTCGATTGAGGAAGCCGTCGGCTCGCAAGTCACTTACGAATGCTGCACCTTCCGCGGCAGCGTGGTGGCGCTGGAGGCTGCGACCGGCAAGGTGGTCTGGCAGGCCTATACCATCCCGGAGGTACCGCATCCGACCGGCAAGAATGCGCGGGGTACGCAGCTCTTTGGTCCGTCCGGCGCCGCCATCTGGTCGGCGCCGACGATCGACGTGAAGCGCAGCGCGATCTACGTCGCAACCAGCAATTCGTATTCGAACCCTCCGTCCGCGACCAGCGACGCGATCCTCGCCTTCGATCTCGCGACGGGAAAGCTGCTCTGGAAGCAGCAGGCCACTCCGAAGGACGCTTTTGTCGTGGCGTGCTTCACCGCGGACAAGACCAATTGTCCTGACGATCACGGACCCGATCACGATTTCGGCCAGTCGCCGATCCTCGTGACCCTGCGCGACGGCAAGCGCGTGCTCGCCATCGCGCAGAAATCCGGCGTCGTGCACGCGCTCGATCCCGATGATGACGGCAAGATCCTGTGGCAGACCAGGATCGGGAAGGGCGGTCCGCTCGGTGGCAGCGAGTGGGGCTCTGCCGCGAATGGGGACCACATCTATGTCGCGAACTCCGACGTGCGCTTTTCGCGCGACGGCACGCGGCAGCTCGATTCCACCCAAGGCGGCGGTCTGTTTGGGCTCGACCTCGTCAACGGAAAGATTGCAATGGAAGTGCCCCCGGTCCCCTGCGGCGATCGCCGCCAATGCAGCCCCGCGCTCTCGGCGGCAGTGAGCCTGATCCCCGGCGTCGTGTTCTCCGGCGGCGTCAGCGGCTTCCTGCGCGCCTACGCCACCGCCGACGGCAAGCTCTTGTGGGAGTTCGACACCGCGCGGGACTTCAAGGCGGTGAACGGGGTCCCAGCCCATGGCGGCGCGATCGACGGCCCTGGGCCGGTCATCGCCGGCGGCATGCTCTACACCAATTCCGGCTACGGCCAATGGAGCGGCGTGGCCGGCAACGTGCTGCTGGCGTTCGAGGTGGGGAAGGAGTGAGAGTGAGGGTCCATGATCGATGCCAGATGCAGTTGCGGCGCGGTTGCGCTGTCGCTTCCGGGGCCATCCAGCCTCGTGGCCGCCTGTCACTGTCTTGAGTGCCAGCGCCGAACCGGCGCGCCGTTCGGCGTCGGTGCCTTCTATCCGGTCGAGGTCGTCACGGTCTCGGGAACGCCGAAGGAATATGTTCGAGCGGCCGCGAGCGGCAGCAGGGTCCGCTTCTATTTTTGTCGAGACTGCGGTTCGACGGTCTATTGGAAGGCCGAAAATCTGCCCGCGATGATCGCCGTTGCCGTCGGTGCGATCGCGGACCCAAACTATCCGGCGCCCGTCAGATCGGTTTTCGAGCAGTCGAAACATGCCTGGGTGGAGATCGCGGGTGCCGTGCACTTCCAGCAAAGCAGTGCGCCGAAGAATTCGGAATGAGAGCGGCGCGTCAAGAGCTGGTGCCGGCTGAGGGGATTGAACCCCCGACCTTCGGTTTACAAAACCGCTGCTCTACCGCTGAGCTAAGCCGGCGACGCTGGAGAGGGGGACAGAGGCCGGCATGCGCCGGGCTGCCCGCCCGCGCGTCGCAATATCAGACTTGGCTCAAAAGCGCCAGAACCCGCGAAGGGGTGCTGCGCACTTGAAACAGGCGGCCCGCGGCCGCCTGTTCCGCATCGCTCAACCTGGACGGGCTACTGGCAAAGATGCCGGCGGCCGTCGCTGCCCTTGAAGTAAGTGCCGGGCGTGCAGACGAAGCCGTTGCGCTCGGCGTAGCTGCGGGTATCCCAGCTGCGATTATTCCATGAATTGTCGTAGGCGTAAGAGTTGTCCCAGGCGCGGAACGGAGCCGTCGCGATGGCGCCAGCGGTGCCGATTGCGGCGCCGGCAACATCGCCCGCGACGTCGGTGGGCCAGAAGCCGGTGTGCGTCCTGTTCCAGTCGCTATTGCGGTCGCGGTCAGCCTGGCGGTAGCTGACGCGGCGATGGCGATAGCCATTGTCAGTGTACGGATTTCCCGGTCCGACGTTCTGGCAATTGGCGTTGGGGAATTGGGCCGAGCAGCGGGCGGGATTATTGACCACTGCCTGTGCCATCGCAGGGCCGGCCAAAATCGTTGCCGCAATCGCGGCTGTGCCGAGGAGTTTGATGGTCATGGTTGCTGGCTCCCGTTCTGATTGAACGAGGGCTAAATGCGCAAGGCGGCGCACGTTCCGACGAAACAGGCTGATTTTCCGCAAGCCCAAACGGATGTGAGCGGATGAACCAGGTTCCTGGCGCGAGCCGCAAGCTGTTAACGCTTCGCTAGTTCGCTTTGCGGCATTTGAGCAGCGCGCAATCCTTACACATTAGGCTTACCGGAAATTGGTGAGAGGGCCTTAACCCTCTCTGCGTCGCGATCGGATAGGTTGCCGCCGGATAACCGGGATGCCCCCATGCGCGCTATGGCGCTTGCTGCCTTTCTGATCGGACTGCCTGCGACGGCGTTTGCCGGCGGCGGTTTCGATATTGTCGTTCCCGGCCGACCCGGCGTGCCCATCATCATTAACAACATCGATGCGTCCTATGCCGTGGTCGAGGGTGTCTGGGGCCTTGGCAAGAACCAGCAGGTGCAACCCACGATCTATGGCGGACGCTATATCGCCGAGCGGCAGCCCGCCGACGTCGGCCATTATTATCCGACGCTGGGCTTGCGGCCCGGCTATGGCCGGCTCGAGGTCGAGCCGCCTGCGAACCGCAAGCTGCCGAAACCAGCCGAGAGCTATCACCAGAGTTGGGGCGCGCAATCCGCGCCGCTGCCGCCGCAGATGGACGTGCCCGTCGATCCGCCGCCGGTGATCCTTGCGCCTGAGATCAACGATACGCCGCGGCATCGTCGGCCGCGGCCGAACGCTGAAGGACCCGGCAGGCCGCCGGGTTGAGAAACGTCAAATACGGAAATCAAAAATCAACAGGAGAGAGTAATGCGTCAAATGATTTCGGGACTGGTTGCGGCGGCTGCCGTGATGTTCGTCGCCACCGGGCCCGCGGCGGCTTGCGGCTTCACCGGCTGCGCGCCGGTTGCGCCGGTCTATAGCGGCTGCAACACGGGTTGCGGTAGCTGGGGTTATGGCCCGGGTTATGGCGGTTGGGGTTTTGAGCACCTCGCCGAGCCGGCTACGCAGTACTATTACGTCAACCAGGGACCGACCTATACCGGCCCGGGCGCCTTCGCGCCGTATCCGACCTATCGTGAGGACGCGGTCGTTGCCCCCGCCAATTTTGGCTACGGTTATCGCGCCGCCTATCCCTATCAGCGCCCGTACTACCGTCCGTACCGCTACGGCTACGGCCCGCGCTATGGCTATCTGCCGCGCACGCACTACGGCTACGGTCCGCGCTACGGCTACGCCCACCGCGCGCCGTATTACGGCGGCCATCGCGTGTTGCGCCGCTATTACTGATCTCTGATCGGTTGAGCCGACGAGACGCCCGTCCGCTGATGCGGGCGGGCGTTCTGTTTTTTGGTGTGAGCGCTGTAGCTGCGACCGCACAGAGGTGGTCACGGAGAGACAGGGGGAAGCTTACGGCGACTTGGTGAAAGGATGGTGGGGGAGGCAGGACTCGAACCTGCGAAGCCATGAGGCGGCTGATTTACAGTCAGCTCCCTTTGCCACTCGGGACACTCCCCCGCTCGACGGCAGCACAATCGGGCCGGACCTTGCCGGCGGACCGAAGACGGCCATGGAACGTGAAGGCCGCGACAGCCCGGATCGGGGCGCGACCGGGCGCGTTTATGGGCGAAGCGGAGGGGCAAAGTCAACCGAGGCAAACAGCTAAAATGGCCCTCTTAGGCACCCAAATTGCCATATTCCGGCGCCCGTGACACAAGCGAGCCCATGAAGGATCGAAAATTCGGACCAAAAGGTCCTCGCGGCGGGGCTAAGCCCTTCAAGAGGCCCGGAAAATCAGCCGGCCGTCCGGCCTGGCGCGACCGCGATTCGCACGCCGACGGGCCCGTCATCCTGTACGGCTGGCACACCGTCACCATGGCTCTGGCCAATCCGGAACGGCGGATCCGCAAGCTGACGCTGACCGAGAACGCCGCAAGGCGGCTGGCGGACGAAAACATCGAAACCCGTGTTGCGCCCGAGATCGTCCGGCCCCAGGAGATTGATCGTCTGCTGTCGCCCGACGCCGTGCATCAGGGGTTGCTCGCGGAAGCCGATCCGCTGCCATCGCCTGACATCGAAACCCTGAAGCAGGAAGGCATGGTGCTGGTGCTCGACCAGATCACCGATCCGCACAATGTGGGCGCAATTCTGCGCTCGGCCGCGGCCTTCGCGGTGAAGGCGATTGTCACCACCGCGCGCCACAGCCCGGAAGCCACCGGCGTGCTCGCGAAAGCCGCCTCCGGGGCGCTCGAGCTCGTGCCGATGATCACGGTACAAAATCTCGCCCGTGCGCTCACAGCGCTGAACGAGCGGGGCTTCCAGACCGTCGGCCTCGACAGCGAGGGCAGCGAGGACCTCTCGGACGTCGCGCTGCGCGCGCCGCTGGCGCTGGTGCTCGGGGCCGAAGGCAAGGGCCTCAGGCAATTGACCCGCGAGACCTGCAGCGTCGTGGCGCGGCTCGATATGCCCGGCGAGATCAAGAGCCTCAACGTCTCCAACGCGGCCGTACTCTCGCTCTATGTCGGCGCAAGCCGGCTCGGGCTGATGAAGTAGGCGGCGAGCCGGTACCCCATCAGCTTCCGCACCATCGGCACAACCTTCCGCCCGTAAAGCTCGATGCTCGTCATCGGCTGCTCGTGCGGCACGGGCCCCGCCGAATATTTCAATTGCAAGCGTGAGATGCCGAGCGCCTTTGTCGTGTCGCGATGACGAATTGAGCGACATCAGACGTTTGTCATCGAGCGACACTAAGCTTGCTTCGGTTGGCGGAGACGCATCCGAATTGATGCCGCATTTTTGTTTCTGATGATTGCGCAGAACATCGTGGTCCTGCCTCTGCCAGGCAAACGGAGGCGGTGATGACAAATTCAGCACCTGTTTTCACCGCTGGTGGTGGCAGCGATGGTTCCGTCACGCGCGTGTCGACCAGCGCAACCGGCGCGCAGGCGAATGGCGCAAGTTTCGCGCCCGTGTTCTCGCCCGACGGCACGAGGGTGGCGTTCTATTCCGGTGCTGACAATCTGGTGCCGGGCGACACCAATCAGACTTACGACATCTTCGTGAAGGACCTGACCTCTGGTGCGATTACGCGCGTGTCGACCAGTGCCGGCGGGGTGCAGGGGGATAGCTTCAGCTACCAGCCGGTCTTTTCGCCTGATGGCACCAAGGTGGCGTTCGCATCTGCTTCCGACAATCTGGTGCCGGGCGACACCAATCAGACATACGACATCTTCGTGAAGGACCTGACCACCGGCGCCATCACGCGTGTGTCGACCAGTGCCAGCGGGGCGCAGGCGGACGGCTTCCAGACCACCAACCCGGTATTCTCGCCTGACGGCACCAAGATTGCGTTCTATTCCGACGCCGACAAGCTGGTGCCGGGCGATACCGACAATATGCGCGACGTCTTCGTGAAGGACTTGACCACCGGCGCGATCACGCTCGTGGCGGCCAGCCCTTACAACGGGGGAGCCGGCACCGGCGGCGACCAGAACGGCAGCACCTACGCACCCTCGTTCTCACCGGATGGCACCAAAGTCGTGTTCGGGTCAACGACGGGGGGAGGCGCCGGCAGCGACATCTACATCAAGGACCTCGCCACCGGGGCCACCACACTGGTCTCGGGCAGCGCCAGCGGCGTTCATGGCAATGGCGGCAGCTACGACCCGGTGTTCTCGCCTGATGGCACCAAGGTGGCGTTCTATACCTTTGCCGATAATCTCGTGCCGGGTAGTTCCAATATCGGAATCGGCAACATTGCAATAAAGGACCTGACCACCGGCGTGGTCACGCTGGTATCGGCCAATGCCGACGGAGCCCCACAGAACAACGGCGAAGCCCAGAAGCCCGTGTTCTCGCCTGATGGCACCAAGGTTGCGTTCTATTCCTTTGCCGACAATCTCGTGCCTGGTGTCAATGGCTTTGAGGTCTATGTGAAGGACCTGACCACCGGCGCCGTCACGGTTGTCTCGACCAACGCAAGCGGGACGCGGGCGGGCGGCTACAGCGAGGCTCCTGTGTTCTCGCCAGATGGCACCAAGTTGGTATTCGTGTCGTCAGGCAGCAATCTGGTGCCGGGCGACACCAACGGCTATGAGGATATCTTCGTCAAGGATATTGGTCTGCCGTCTGTCACCAAAGCGAATCTGACGGACAATGGCAGTGCCAAGGTTTCGACATCGGGCGCGGTGTTTTTTACCGACGCCGATACGGCCGATACGCACACGGTATCAGTGACGTCGCAAAGCGGCGACCTCGGTACACTCACGGCCACCATCGACGATGGCAAGGTGACGTGGAGCTATGACGTTTCCCACGCCAATATCGCTCCGCTTGCGGCCGGGCAGACCCACACCGACACCTTCACCCTGACCCTCAACGACGGCCACGGCGGAACTGCGACGCAGACCATCACCGTGACGCTGACGGGAATCGATGATGCCCCCGTAATCGGCTCGGGCACGACGGCAAGCTTCGCGGAGAATGGCACGGGCGTCGCCTACCACATCGCAGCGAGCGACGTAGACAGCCCGACGCTAACCTATTCGCTGTCCGGCGCCGATGCGGCTCTGTTCAACGTGTCAGTTACAGGGGATGTGACGTTCAAGTCTGCGCCCGACTTCGAAGCGCCGAAAGACGCCAACCGCGATAACGTCTACGACGTCACCGTCGCGGTGAACGACGGGACAAAAATCACCACAAAGAACGTCGCGATCACGGTCACTGACGTGAATGACACCGCCGGCGGCGGTGTTCTGACTGTCACCGGCTCCACCGGCTTCACGTCGATTGATCGGGCAACGATCAATATCGGCGTGACCGGTAATTTGCATGAGATCGACAGGGCCGGCGTCATCAGCAACAGCACGATCAACGACCTCGGTTCACTGAACGAAACCCAGGCGATGCTCGTACTCGCGAACGATATCATCACCGGCGGCTCCCTCGGTGCGATCGTCGCCAATGGTGGCTCCATCACCTTCGACCATGTACATCTGGACGGGATGTCGCTTTGCGCGACATCCGGCGGACTCATCGAATCCGTTGCAGGCAGCACCAACACCTTCAACGACGTGACACTCAAGGCTGGCGCCGTGTTTAACGACAGTGCGGGAAGCGTTCTGGATATCAGCGGCACGCTGAACAACGACGGCAAGATCGAGTTCTTCAATGCCGCGAAAGCTGTCTTGATCGGCGACACCACCGTTATCGGCAATGGCGAGATCAAACTCGATCCGGGCGCCTCGATCCTGAACAGCGGTGCGCATCACACGCTCGACCTTGAAGGCGGCACGATCGACGGTGCCGGCAAGATTGGAAACGGAGATCACAGCCTCACTTTGCATATCGGCTTCTCCGGCGCGCTCGATGCGATCGGGTCCCAGCTGCTTGAAGTGAACACCGGCAACGCCGTCACCAGCAACGGCCTTATCGAAGCCTTGCAGGCGTCGCTCAATTTCGACGACGCCGTGTTCAATGCATTGGGAAAGATCATCGCCGATCAGGGCGGCACGATCGACTTCAAGAATGGCTTGACCAATGGCGGCTTCGTCAATGTGCACGCCGGCAGTGAGGTGGATGTCTTAGGCAACCTCGTCAACAACGGTACCGTCCTGGATAGTGGCGTGCTCAAGGTCGATAATTTGAGCGGGACTGGAACCGTCAGCGTCAATAACGGGACATTAGCGGTCACCGGCAATCTGGGCAGCAATGTCGTTCTGACGGGGACGAACTCATTTGTCTTCGGACCCGATGCCAAACAAACATCCGGTGTCATCTCAAATTATACGCCGGGCACGACGTTGGTGCTGGATGGCTTCGACACCAAGGTGGACGAGGCCTTCAACTATCAGACCAATATTCTGACGCTGACCGATGCGGATCACCACGTGATGACGCTTCAACTCGCACCTGGATCCTTGATCCCGCAGGCGCACGGCGCGGCGTCGGATTTTTTCATCTAGCGAATTTTCCGTCGAGCACTCTGTCGAGCGCCGCCATCTCCGTGTGCAACGCCGGGTGCCATGGGCCTGCTGCCTGCTCTGAGATGCACGTAAAACCGCATCTGGCCGGGAATCCCGGCTATGCAGCTTGACGTGGAGCAAACGGCAGGGGGCGGACGGTTCAGGCAAGTAAATCCCGCACCATCGGCGCCACCTTCCGCCCATAGAGCTCGATGCTCTTCATCAGCTTCTCGTGCGGCAAGGGTCCCGCAGAATATTTCAGCTGGAAGCGCGAGATGCCGAGCGCCTTGGCGGTCGCGGCAATCTTGCGCGCGACCGTCTCCGGCGAGCCGACATAGAGCGAGCCGTGCTCGGCCTCGCTCACGAACTCGTCGCGGCGCATCGGCGGCCAGCCGCGCTCCTTGCCGATGTGGTCGCGCATCGCCTTGTAGCCGGGCCACAGCTCTTCGCGCGCCTGCTCGTCGGTCTCCGCGACATAGCCGGGCGAATGCACGCCAATCGGCTGTGCCGGGCGGCCGAACTCCTTGAAGGCGCGGTGATAGAGATCGACATAAGGCGCAAAGCGCTTCGGGTCGCCGCCGATGATCGCGAGCATCAGGGGCAGATCGTAATGCGCCGCGCGCACCACCGATTGCGGGCTGCCGCCGACGCCGATCCAGGTCTTCAGCGTGCCGTTCTCGACCGGTGGATAGACCAGCTGGTTCTTCAGCGGCGGACGCAATTTGCCTTCCCACGTCACCGGCTGCTGTGACAGCAGCGCGGCGAACAGGTCGAGCTTCTCCTCGAACAGCTCTTCGTATTTGCGCAGGTCGAAGCCGAACAGCGGAAAGGACTCGGTGAAGGAGCCGCGGCCGAGGATCACCTCGGCGCGGCCGTGCGAAAGCGCGTCGAGCGTCGCAAAGCGCTGGAAGACGCGGATGGGATCGTCCGAGCTCAGCACCGTCACGGCCGAGCCGAGATGGATGCGGCTGGTGCGCGCTGCTATCGCCGCAAGCACGGTCTCGGGCGAGGAGATCGCGAAATCGGCGCGGTGATGCTCGCCGAGCCCGATGAAGTCGAGGCCGAGTTCGTCGGCCAGCACGGCCTCGTCGACGACGTTGCGGATCACCTGCGCGTGCGGAAGCATGGCGCCGGAGGCATCCCTGGTGACGTCGCCAAAGGTGTCCAGTCCGAATTGAAGCGGTGCGGTCATCGATCAGGTCTCTGTGGGAAGATCGCTGAGACTTAATGGACACGCGCCCCGCCACAAGGCGGCATTCGGAAATGCTCGGTTTCCGTTTGTTCAACCTACCGCCACATCCCGCGCATTCTTGCCCCGATGTCGATCTTGGGCCCCTGTGCCGCGGTGCGCGCCGCACCTGCCGCGGCCTTCGGCCACGCGGTGCGCTCGAACAGATAGACCAGGGATTCCGGGATGAAGCGGGTGCGTGAGGCGTAGACGTGGCGGTCGCCCTTGGCGGCCTGGCCGTGCACGAAGAAGCGTTGCGGCACGACGAGGTGGAGGTCGTCCTTGGCGCGGGTCATCGCGACATAGAGCAGGCGGCGCTCCTCCTCGAGCTCGGCGCTGGTCCCGGCACCGAGATCGGAGGGCATGCAGCCGTCGACGACGTTGAGCACGAATACCGACTTCCACTCCTGGCCCTTGGCCGAGTGGATGGTGGAGAGGATCAGATAGTCCTCGTCGCGCAAGGGCGGCCCGGATTTGTCGCTGGTCGCATCGGGCGGATCGAGCGTGAGCTCGGTCAGGAATTTCTCGCGCGAGGCATACCCGCTCGCGATCTGCTCGAGTTGCATCAGATCGGCGCGGCGCGTCTCGGAATCCTCGTGGATGCGATCGAGATGCGGCTCGTACCAGAGCCGAACGCGTTCGAGATCGGCCGGCCATTCCGAATAGCGCAAATTCTGGGTTGTGCGGACGAAATCGGTCCAGTCCGCGCCGGTGCGCGCCGGCACCGGAAGCTGGCCGAGCGCGGCGAGCGGGTCGCCGCTCTCCGCCATCTGGTCGAGCACGCGCTGCGCGGTCGCAGGCCCGATGCCCGGCAACAGATGCAGGATGCGGAAACCGGCGACGCGGTCGCGCGGGTTCTCGGCAAAGCGCAGCAGCGCCAGCACGTCCTTGACATGCGCGGCGTCGAGGAATTTCAGCCCGCCGAACTTGACGAACGGAATGTTGCGGCGGGTCAGCTCGATCTCCAGCGGGCCGGAATGCGAGGAGGTGCGGAACAGCACCGCCTGGTGCTTGAGCAGCGCGCCCTGCTCACGGTTCGCCAGCACCTCCTCGACGATGTAGCGCGCCTGGTCGGCCTCGTTGTGCACGGTGACGAGCTGCGGCTTCTGCGAGGAGGTGCGGTCGGTCCAGAGATTTTTTGTGAAGCGCTCGCGGGCGAGGCCGATGACGCCGTTCGCCGCCGCCAGCACGGCTTGCGTCGAGCGGTAGTTGCGGTCGAGCGTGATCATCTCGGCGCGGGGCGAGAAGCTCTGCGGAAAGTCCAGGATGTTGCGCACAGTGGCGGCGCGGAACGAATAGATCGACTGCGCGTCGTCGCCGACCACCGTGAGGCCGCGGCCGTCGGGCTTCAGCGCGAGCAGGATCGAGCATTGCAGGCGGTTGGTGTCTTGGTATTCGTCGACCAGCACGTGATCGAAGCGGCCGCCGATCTCCTCGGCGATCAGCGCATCGCTCATCATCTGCGACCAGTAGAGCAGGAGGTCGTCGTAATCGAGCACGTGCTGGGCCTGCTTGGCCTCGACATAGGCCGCGAACAGGCCCTTCAGCTCGGCGGCCCAGCCGGCGCACCAGGGATAGTGCACCCCGAGCACCTTCTCGATCTCCATCTCGGCGTTGACGCAGCGCGAGTAGATCGACAGGCAGGTGCCCTTGGCCGGAAAGCGGCTCTCTGTCTTCGACAGGCCGCGCTCGTGCCGGACCAGATTCATCAGGTCCGCGGAATCCTCGCGGTCGTGGATGGTGAAGGCGGGATCGACGCCGATGCGCTCGGCATATTCGCGCAAGAGGCGCGCGCCGATGCCGTGGAAGGTGCCGGCCCAGGTGAGCGCGTCGCGCATGATCGCGGCATCGTTCTCGCCGAGCACCTTTCGGGCGATCCGTTCCACGCGGCCAGCCATCTCGGCCGCGGCGCGGCGCGAGAACGTCATCAACAGGATGCGGCGGGGATCGGCGCCGGCGACGATCAGATGCGCGACGCGGTGGGCCAGCGTGTTGGTCTTGCCGGAGCCCGCGCCGGCAATGACGAGCAGGGGGGCGCCCACGGTCGCACCGTCGGCCACGCCATGCTCCACGGCGCGGCGCTGCTCCGCATTGAGCGTGTCCAGATATGTCGCCACGAATCGCCCCGGTGAAAGGGTGAGAGTCGGCGATCCCGATGCGAATCGCAATGCGGCTGGACGGAACCGGAAATAGGATTTAGGGGGAAGATGGCCCAAAGTTCCAGCAACGCATGCCCGACATGACCGAGCTCAAGCCCGACCAGTTCGAGATGCGGCGGCTGGAGTCGCTCAGCAACACCATTTTCGGTGTTGCCATGACGCTGCTGGCCTATGACCTGCCCAAGGCCGCGGTGTTCACCAGCGCCCCCGGCTGGAGCGATCTCGCCCATGTCTATTCCGGCAAGCTCGCCGGCTTTACGCTGAGCTTCATCATCGCCGGCGTGTTCTGGATCAGCCATCACCGGCGGCTGGCGCGGCAGCCCGTGGGCAGCCGCGGCGGCGTGATCCTCAATTTGTTCTTCCTGCTCTCGATCGTGCTGCTGCCGGTGACCAACGGCCTCTACACCAATTACAGCATGAGCAGCGCGGTCGCGGTGCTCTACGGCCTGCACCTGACGGCGATCGCGGGCCTCAATGCCTGGCTGTGGTGGACCATCCTGGGCGGCTGGCGCCACGAGATCATGGCCTCGATGTTTCCGCTGCTGGTGTTCATCCCGGGCACGATCGTTGCGGCCTTCGCGCCGCATATCGCACCCTTCGTGTGGTTCATCGCCTTCGGCGGCCTCGTGATCCAGCGTTTCTATATCGCGCGGACCGAGCCGGGCGCGTAAGGCGGCGGCTTACCCGGATGTCGCTCCGAACCCGTCGGCCGGCACGTAAAGCTTGACCGGGCGGATTTCGTAGACCGCAGTCGGATTGACCGCGCGCAGCTTCCGCGCCGCCGCGATCGCCTCATCATCGTTGGCGCATTGCATGAGGTGGAAGCCCAGAAGCTGCTCCTTGGTCTCGGCAAAGGGGCCGTCCAGCACCATGCCCGCGCCGGGGCCACGCAAGGTGCGGGCCTTTCGGGTCTCGTCCAGACGGGCGGCCGGCCCAAACTGTCCGCTTGCCCTCAGGGGCGCCTGAACCTCGATGACTTTGGACACGACCGCGGCGTCCTCCTCCGGCGTCCAGGACAAAACCTCGTCTTCCACGTGATAGGCCAGGATGGCGTAAAGCATCGTCACCTCGTTGATTTTTGCTGCGCGCGTCCAAAGGACGTATCACCACCGCTGTCGCCGACAATAGCGAGGCGGAAAATATTGTGTCGCGTCCCCTGCGACGAAACCGTCCCGAAACCCGATTGCCGGGCGAGCGGGTGAACGCCGCCCGAAATCTGCGCGACTGATGGCCACCAAGAACACTTCGGAGGCGGCCATGTCGACCATCAAGATCATCTGCGACGCGCGTCGGGCGGGGAAATCCGAGCCGGCGGATCTGCACGACCAGAGCGGCCACCACCGATATTACGGCAGCTCGGCCGAAAATGGCGGCGAGCGAATCGTCGAAAGCCGCCGCGGCAAGCAGCCGCGCGCGCTCAACGTCTGCGGCTTCTAAAGCCTGGCAGCGAGCTGAAGCGGGCCAATGAACGTCCTTCAGATATCGATCGCCGCGATGCCGTTCCTGCTCTCGCTCGCGAGCCGGACCCGCAAGGCGATCGTCCCATGCCTGCTCGCGAGTATCTTCACCGTGCTCCTTGGTGATGAGCCGCATCGCGCCGCCATGGCCTGGTGCGTCGGCCTGCTGATCGCCGCCGTTGCAGTCCGCGAGCGGCTCCGCGCGACCTGAGCCGGTAACTCGGTCCCCGGTCAGCGCACATCCAAAAGAAAAGGCGCGGCGGAGAGAGCTCCGTCGCGCCCGATTTCTTGCTCGCTGGTCCAGGGCTGAGAGCGCCCCGATGCCAAGCCCTTGCGAGAGCTTAGCGGGCGATCCCAGCGAGGTGACAGCGCTTGAGATAAGACACTGGATCACCTCCTTTCGTTGGTTTCGGGAGATTTTAATATAGGCGGCGAGCCTGCCGCTGTTAAGGGGAAGCGGGAGCGGACGGAACCCGCCCTGTGCGCAAGAGGCGGAAAGCCGCCGAAAGCTGCCCTTGGGGCAGTTGAGACCGCCGCCCGGCCGTGTTAGGGAGCCCTTTGTGCGGGTGTAGCTCAATGGTAGAGCAGCAGCCTTCCAAGCTGAATACGAGGGTTCGATTCCCTTCACCCGCTCCAATGATTTCAGGCACTTGAGGCGCGATCAGCCTTCCATTCGGACAAGCGGGCTGATCTCATTCGGACAAATGGCCGTCTTTCGTTCGCGCGGCGCGGCGCTTCTTCGCGCCGTTAACGATTTGTCGAGTGGTGCGCTTGGTGTACTTCGGCAGCACCTTGACGGTTGTAGCCGGCCCTGCGCCAGCATCTCGCGGTCAGTCAATTCCGCGTCGCCGCCCTCAGTAAAGCCGCCGTGCCGGAATGACGTGAACGACAGGCTGTCGCGCAATTCGGCTGCGCGAATGACTTCCTTCACCTTTCGACTGAGATGAGTGAAGTCGGGTTGATCGGGCTTAGGCCACGTAGGCCAAGGTCCGCGATTGCCCCAGTCGCGGCACAGCATCAGGCCGCCAATGCGGTCGCGCTTGATGGCGTCAAGCTCGGCCATCAGCTCCGGGTAAATCGGCACGCCTGCATCGTCAAGCAGAGGTATCCAGCCTTCCTGCTTCGTCTTTTCGTCCACCACGCGAACCATGTTCGGCCGCTCCTTCGGACGATAGTGCGACACATCGAACGTTGCAAAAATATCAGTCTCACGCTGCAACCACTCCCAGCCAATCAGGGCGGCGGTCGCAAGCGACGACAAGCCAAGCTCGACCGCCTTTGCTCGGAACGCTAAAAGCTCCTCATACGTTGCGGTCGGGGTCTCGCGATTAGATGAGCGAAGCCCCATCTGCGCGAATGGATTGACAAGGGGCAACTTGCCGGGATGACGGCGGGCAACGACGTTCCAAGCACGGCGGCACGATTTCATCGCGTGATTGACGGTCGTGCGGCGTTCTCGCTCGACAATGTTGCCCTTGGGGTCGGTAATTTTCAGGATCAGCAACTTCTCATAAAGGTCATCAGCCAGCGCGGTGTCGATGACAGACAAGCGCTTCTCGCCCAGCCGCTTGCCGTCCTTCAAGACATAGCTGCCGACCATTTTGAAGCCATTCTCATGGTTGCGCTTCGACTTGGGGTCCAGCTTGGTATAACGGCGATCCGCGCGGTATTCCGCGAACATCCAATCGAGCGTCCCGAACGCAACAGCAGCCGGAGAGGATGGCGCAATACCGCCAGTCCGCCACGCGTCAAATGCGGGAAGCAGAATGGTTTCGGCGCGCGCCACTGCGGCTCCGTAATCATTGCCGAGCGGCGCATTCTCAATAGTGCAGCCAGCTTTACGAGCCCATGACGGCACATGGAAAAAATAGCCCCAGCCGCCGCCCTTGAGCGGCTTACGCTCGACGTAGCGGGGCAGGGGCAAGGCGGAGCGGGGCGGATTCACAGGAGCCTCCTCACGTCTTCGGAAGTTTCGACCGACTGCACAGGCTTGCCGAACGTCAGTGTAATGCTGCCGTCCGCGTTCATGGTCGCGCTGCCGACCGTGACGCCAGCTTCAACGGCCTGCGTCATGGCACGCGCCAACGTCATACGACGCTCGCGAGTACGCTTCCGCTTCGGCGGAAACGTCTCGGTCTCGCACGGCTCGCGATCTGGAAACTTGTAGCCTCGGAAAGCGTCGTAGATCATAGCATCACGCCGTCTAGCTCGTTGTGTCTGCGGCCTTGCCGACCTTGTCCCGCGAAGGAACGAAATGGGAGGTCGGCTTTCCGTTATTGGACGGGCCGCGTCGCCCTCATTCGTGTCAATAGCCCTTCGAGGACCGCACGACGGCAATAGTCGGTGCCGCCGTGCCCATGATCTGCGAAATTTCGGCATTCAGCGAAGCGATGGCCGCGCGCATGCATGCTTGCGAAGCACCTTTTCGCTGTGGAGGAATGCGATGACATTCGGTGTCGCTGCCGTATCTAGGCTAGAGAGCAATTGAGCGTTGTCGCGCGCTACTATTGTTACGCCGACGCGCGACAAAAGGCGCATTATTCCTAGGAATAATAACCTACCTGACGAGCGTTTTACTGCCCAGCGTACTGCCGGTTGTGGTTGCAGATAAGTAACGGAGTGATAGCTTATATTGATTTCAGGGAGGGATTTCTCATGTCGTTTTCAGGATTTTGGCATTGCCGTGTGTTTGCCGCGTTGGCTCTCCTGACCGGCGTGGCAAACGCGCAGCCACCGCAAGAAGTCATTGCGACTGACACGATTGAGCTTCGGGCTCAACAGGCGCGCACCTTTTCTTTCGACCAGCCAGTGAACAAAGTTACGCTCTCAACTGATGGCGTTGCGCAAGTCACTCCGGAGACTGATCGCACCCTCACCATCAAGGGGATGGCCCCGGGCCGAACCCTAATGACGGCCTATGCACCTGATGGAAAGATCATCCACCGCTCGAATATTAAAGTTGAACAGACGGAGGGCTACGTGAAGATTTATGGCGGTCGTGGCCCTGACGGAAAGCGATCTGCCGATTTTACCGGCTATTACTGCACCACCTTTGGCTGCGGTCGCGCAGACCCGGATGTTCCACCGGTACCATTCTCAACGATTATTTCCGAGACCCAGAACAAGGGCGACGGCAACTCCGTGACGACTTCAAGAGAGTACCGCTGAGGGCTTGCGTCCGGTATTGCCCTTTGAGATTGGGGATAAGTCACGGTTCGAGGTATTTTTTGGCTATAGAGAGACTGGTGCGCGGGACAATGCTGGCTCGGTCGGTTTTTTTGCTCGTGCTATGTATCGGCGCGATAGAAACCGCCGTCGCACAAGGGTTTTCATCCATACACATTGAGACGCGACCGCAGCGTTACACTTGCGTGGCAGTCACCCCGACCACAAACGACCCACCGGGACGGCACATCTCCGCGACGCGGAACGGCCCTCCGGGGCAGCATATTCACCCGACACGAAACGACCCACCGGGACAGCACGTTTTCGCGACAAGGAACGACCCACCGGGGCAGCACATTCACGCGACACGAAACGATCCACCGGGGCAGCACATTTTCGATGATTTCAGTTGTTCGCCCACTTTCATTGATTACGACAGCAGTCGCCGCTGGTAACAATTCGGGCTTTGGCGTTCGGACAAGCCGACAAAACTATTTGCGTTCAATGCGGCTGGCAGGGGCAATTTGTCCGAATGACCCTTGAAGTCATTGCAAGATCGAAACCCTTCCAAGCTGAATACGAGGGTTCGATTCCCTTCACCCGCTCCAACCAAATTCAACTGCTTAATGGCTGTTTTTTCTAGCTCGGCCGTAGAGTTTTACAGCGTGTTTTACACTTTTTGCTCCCGGTCTGTTCCAAGGAAGGCGGGCCAACGTGCCTTCAATCCGGAACCACTCTCCCTCTGCGCGGTGCTCGGCGAACTCCTGGTGAAATTTCGCTTCGTCCTCCTTCACGCCCGGGATGACGCGCAGCAGAGTGAGCTTTCGAGACGACGACGTTTGCAGGGCCTTCATGCGTTCCGGAACGCTGAGGGACCACCCAATTTTGACGAATTCGCCGCTGGCAATGAAGTAGACGCCGCCGATGGCGTGCATCGTCGGGGGCTCTGCCGCCTTGGCTGGCTTGGCGGCCGCCCCGTTCAGCTGCTCGATGAGCGCCTTGGTCAGCGCGGCCCGGTTGACGTAACGGCGGATGATCTTCTCAACGCTCTCTTCGTCCCATGCCATGATTTCGGCGATCCACCGAATCGGGATGCCGGCGATGGAGAATTTCGTGGCCGCGGTGCCGCGCGGAGGTCGTGAAAATGCAGATCGGCGCCCTTCATCTTGGCCGCTATCTTGGCGTCATCGAAGGACGTCCCGAATCCGTTGGTGGGCGGCGCTCGGTGCCGCTGGCGGATCGCAGAATCATACGCTGACGCTCGCTGAGATCCCGACTGGCATTACTTCAGCCGGCTCCGGTAGCGCGAGCGTGTCAATTGGGAGCGGGTCTTTGCCGGCTATTGTCGGGGGGGCACACGATTGGCATCAAAACCGGCGCTTCGTCTGAACAGGGCATCGCCTATAATGGTATTCAGAGCGTGCAGAACATTACAGTGCTCAACGGCACCGCAACCGGCATCGCCAGCATGTCAAACAACACGGGCGGGAGTGCTCACGCGATCGTGCCGCCAACGATCATCGCGAACAAGCTGATGCGGATCATCTGACGAAAGTGAACCAATCGGGGCCGCTTGATTCCACACGGTAGGCGCCGTGAGCGGCCTCGAATTCAGACCGCGACAAGCTTTTGCGCTCGTAGGCGACGGCCTTCGTTGAGAGGCGAAACCGTCGCTCAGATTGTGGACCGTTCTCAATCAGCATCGACCGCTGGCGCTCGGCGATAGGCTCTTCCGAGAAGAAGAGCCGCTTCCATTGCATGCGCTCGGCGCCGAGGTCAGCGAGTCGCCGCACCATTTCGATCGGGCTAGGGGTGTACTGCACCGCGCCGTTTGAGTGCATCAGGTCGATCGTGCCGAGCCACGTAGCCGCCGCCTCGATGCTCTCAAAGAAGCGGAGATGATCGGTCTCGAGCTGTGCGGCCTGGCGCACCATTGCGGGCGTTTCGACCACCGCCCAGCGGATGAAAGGAGCTTCGCGACGCGCCAATTTGTAGTGGATGCCGCAAGCGCCGCCAAAGTCCAGGACGGTTGCGGTGTCGCGAATCTCCGGCCACTCGCCGGCCGGCTCCGCCGCAACAGTCTTTGCGAAAATCTCCGAGACAAGCTCGGGATGTTCGTAACCCTCGATGGTTGATGTGGGGAGCAATCGGAGGATACGCGCCAGCATCCCAGGACAATGCCCCACAACCGCAAATAGCGCAATACACAGAAATAACCGGGCAATGTGCTGAAACAGTCGGCCCGGCACCTTTTCCCAAGGAAACGGCCCGACCATTCGGGCCATGAAGCTCATCGACGATTGGAAGTCTGAATTTCACCGGCTTTGGACCATCCGAATTTCGCTTGCGGTGGGCGTCTTCAAAGGCCTTGCGGCCGTACTCGGCGCCTTCACGCGTGCGCAATGGGATGCCGCGTTGGCTCGAGCTGGTGACCAGGGCGAAAAGGCCCGCGATGACGCTGAGCGCGATATTGGCGCTGTCACTACCGACCGCCGGTTGTTTCGAAGCGACCCGGCCCGCCGCGGCGGTCTGCGGAAGATCACCTACGATGGCGAAAACGACACGTTCGAGACCATCTGGCAAATCCGCGTTCACAACGCGGTGGGTCGCAAAAAGCAGTGCTGGAAGTGACGGAGGCAGAGATCAAGGAAGTTGCAGTCAAGGCGGCCAAGGCGGCCGTGATGGAAACGCTGCTCCTGATGGGCGTCGACGTCAGCAAGCCCGAGGCCGTGCAGGAGATGCAGGCCGATTTCCAGCAGGTCCGCAAATGGCGGAAGAGCGTCGAGACGGTGCAGCGGCAGAGCCTGTTGACTGCGATCGGCATTGTGGTGTCCGGCATCATCGGCGCGATCGTTGTGACGCTCCGTGGCTCCGGGCACTGATCGCGTCGCGGCCGTCGTCGTCATCACCGGCGACACACCAGGCGAACGCTATATCACGCTGGGGGAGGCTGACGGCACGTTCCAGCGGTGGAGGCTGACCGAGGAGCAGGCGCGCAAGATCCGGCGCGAGCTGAATTCGAGGCTCGATTAGGTTTTACAGCGTGTCGCTAAGTCATTGATGGGGCTTGGGGCGGCCAATTCTGGCGGTTTTACAGCCAAGCAATTGAGCCGGCTCAATAAAATCCAGCCTTCCAAGCTGAATACGAGGGTTCGATTCCCTCCAATTGTGCGAGCGTTCTGCCCGACGAGCCGGTCTGTCCCGCTCACCTCTCTCTTAAACTCTCCTGCCCATACCGGATCAGCGGCGACACCAGATAGCTGATGATCTTCCTCGTCCCGGTCTTGATCTCCACCGTCACGGCCATGCCGGGGGCGAGGTTGACGGTACGGCCGTCGATGTCCATCTGGGCGCGGTCGAGCGAGACGCGGGCGGAGTAGACCAGCTCCTGGCCCTTGGGCTCGCTGGATGATGTGTCGGTGCCGGCGGGCGTGTCGCCGGGCTTTTCCGGCGGCTTCTGGCGGACGATGGCGTCCTGGGAGACGCTGAGCACCTTGCCCTGGCGCAGGCCGTAGCGGGTGAAGCTGAAGGTGTCGACCTTGATCGCGGCTTCCTCGCCGGGGGTGACGAAGCCGATGTCGCGGTTGGAGATCATTGCCTCGATCTCGAGGCCGCCACTGGTCGGCACCACCACCATCAGCGTCTGCGCCGGGGTCACGACGCCGCCGACCGAATGCACCGCGAGCTGCTGGACGATGCCGTCCTCCTGCGCAGTGAGGCGCAAGAGGCTGGTGCGCTGCTCGGCCTTGACGATGTCCTGGCGCAGGCCCGCCGCCTTCTGCTCGGCCTTTGCGAGCTCGTCGAACAGGCCGCGATTGTATTCGGCCTCGGTGCGCCGCATCGTTTCCTCAATGCCTCCGACGGCGGCATCGGCCTCGGCAAAGTGGCTCTTCTGGACCAGCAATTCCTGTTGTTGCGCAACCAGATCCTGCGTTTCCGTCAGGTACTGCAATTTCGAGCCGAACTCGCGGTCGACGAGATATTTTCGCACGTCGACCCGCTGCTGCATGATGGGGATCAGTGCGCTGATCTTGCCGATCGTGGCTTCGGTGGTGGAACGCTCCGCCTTCTTCTGCGTGCCCTGCCATTCAAGCGAGGTGATCTTGGCCGCCTGCTCGGCGGTCTGCGACGCCAGGAATCGTTTTGCGGTGCGGATCTGCTCGGGGG
>NZ_WQNE01000038.1 GCF_009759665.1 Bradyrhizobium cajani | reverse complement strand
CATCGGCATTGCGAGCGTGACAAAGCAATCCAGTTCGTCTCCGCGCAGGGACTCTGGATTGCTTCGCTACGCTCGCAATGACGGTGGAGCTACTCTGCCGACAGCCGCACCATCTGGCGGCCGCCGTTCATTTCCTTGAGGCGGTTGACGAAGTTTTCCGGGCGCTGCCAGCGGTTGGGGACCTGCAAGCCCATGAACTCGGCGATGTCGCCGATGAAGCCGGTGCAGTTGGTGGTCTCGGCGTTCCAGACCGGCGAGTTCGCCTGCAATTTCTTGATGTAGGCGAACACGCGCTTGGCGTCGGCCTCGTTCAGATAGACGCGGTAGCTCGCGGTCAGATATTCCGGATCGAGATCGCCGTAGCTCGCGCCGGTCTCGGACGGCACCCAGGTGAGGTGACCGAGCACGTAGGCAAGCGTGTCGCCGGCCGGTGTGAGCCCCGCGACCTCGACGGCGCGTTCGCTGGTCTTGCCGTACCAGACGAAGGCGTGGCCCCAGCTCGCGGCCGTTCGCGCCCGGAAATCCACGTAGTAGGGACCCTTCTCCGCGCGCGCGACGGGGCGCCGCGTCGCCTGCGGCGCCGGTCGCGAGGCGGTGTCGGTCGAGGCAAGCGCATTGGCATCGGCAACGCGCTTGTTCGCTTCGTGGGCCGAGACCGATGGCATCGTGCACGCAATCATGGCCGCGAGGGCAAGTCCCGCGAGGATGCAGGATCCCGATCGATCAGCTTTGTACGTCACGCGATGCCCCCTCGATTGTCGGCCGCTTACGCAGATGCGTATCGTGTTGCGCGTCAGTAGCGCGCCGCGACCGGGCCCGGCGCCTTGCCGATGGGGGCCTTTCCAACCGGGCTCTTGCCAATCGGCATCTTGCCGATCTGCGCCTGCTCGGCCGGATAGACCGGCACGGGCTGACGGCGCGGCAGATCCGCAGCGTTCGCAGCCGTCACCAGAGCAAGCGTAGCACCCAGAGCAAATACAATCTTCTTCACAGTCATACCCCTAGAAGGTTTGGTCCACACACGGCAGGGCCGTGCCCCCAGACACGCCTCACAGAAGGGCGTCGGAATACGTCCAAGTTGCGGCGCGCACGGGACATGTTGGCGGCATATGTCGGGCGCGTGGAGATGTGATGTGTCTGGATGTTTCGCTGCGCGGTCGGCGGTGTCGTAGCCCGGATGAGCGAAGCGATATCCGGGGATGCTCGCAGAGGCGTCCGTCCCGGATATCGCTTCGCTCATCCGGGCTACAGGTTACGAGGCTCGGCGCACTTACCCGATCCGGTTCAAGCTGTTGCGGATCGTCGAGAAGATGCCGCCGATGTCCTTGCGCATGGCATCGAGCGCGTTGAAATTGTCGAAGATGCGGGCAAGGCGATCCTCGACCTCGCGTTTGCTTTTGGCGAGCGCGTCCACGCGCGAGACGAGGGTGACGCCGCCGCTCGCCTCGATCTCGCCGACAGTCCTGGCGAGGAGGTCGCGGGTGGTGCCGACCTCCGCGATCATCGCCTCGATGCCGAACACCGGCGCCTTCAGCGGAACGAGGTCGGCCTGCGACTTCGACAGCTCCGACTTGAAGGCGTTCAGCGTCGCCAGCGTCTCCTGCAACGCGCCGAGCCGCTGGCGCGACTGGATGACGAAATCGTTCAGGGCGTTCTGGCGCTCGGTGAGGCTCTTGCCGTCGGGATCGGTCTCGACATCGGCGAGCGAGCGTTCGAGCTGGGCCTGGCGCTGGCCGAGCTCCTCGAAGTCGAGCCTGATCGCCTTGAGGATGTTGAAACTGTCGTCGATGCGGGCAAGGCGCTGCTCGATCTCGATCTTGTTTTTCGACAGCGTTTCGACACGGGTGCCGAGCGGCGCTTCGCCGCCGGTATCGAGCTCGTCGATGCTCTTGGCAAGCCGGTCGTGACTGAGGCTGAGCTCGCCGATCAGGGCGTTGATGCCGGCATCCGCCGAGCGTAGCGGCGCGAGCTCGGCGTGGGACTTCGCCAGATCGTCCTTGTACTGGTTCAAGGCCGCAAAGGTGTCTTGCACCGCGTTGACCCGGCCCAGCAGCGTCGAGACGTCCCGCGCGATGTCCTTGAGCCGGTCGGCGAGGTTGTTCTTGCGATCGTCGGTCTCGAGGTCGTGCAGGGACCGCTCGAGCTGGTTCTGCCGGTCGCGGATCTCGGTGAAAACAGGCTCGACGGCGCGGCGCTGCTCGGCGACCTTGCCGACCATCTCGCGCAGGTGCTGCTGGCGGCGGCGGATATCGGCGAGCTGGTCGTGCATGTCGGTGGATTCGTTGCGGCCCTGCTGAAGCAGGGCGCGCTGCTCGGTCTCGCCCAGCTTGTCGTGGAGGGCGGAGATGGCCTCCCGGGGATCGCTCTCGATCAGGTGCTGGACGGTGGCGTCGAGGTGGTTTTGCAGGGCGTGGGCGACGACGACGTCCTCGCGGGTCTTCCTGAGGCGGTCGCGCAGCGTGTTCAGGCGGCGGTCCTGGCGCGAGAGCCGCCAGGTCGAAGCGCCGATCAGGGCGAGCCCAACCGTTGGCATCGCGCCGATGGCGATGCGCTGCGGCATGGACAGGCCCACGAACCAGGCGGGCAGGTGGGCGACGTCATAACCAAACACCTGCTGGACAAAGATCGCGATGACGGCCAGCAGGACGAACCAGGCAACCAGGAAAAACAGCCACATCGTGAATACCTCACGCCGGCACAAAATCGCCATAGTTGCTATTGGAGAGAGGAACCGAGATCAAGGGGCGAGCAGGCGTGCAGGGTGTTTCCAGTCGCGCGATCCACGACTGGTTGCGTCGGCCGATTGGTGGAGGAGGGCGCCGAGGTTGCCGGGTTTTCCCGAATTGAGGCGCAGTCGCCGGTCATTCCGGGCGGCGCGTAGCGCCAAGCCCGGAATCCATCGGGGCAGCAGGCGCTGGCCAAGGCAACGCGCGGGCGTGCTGCATGGGCCCCTTTTGGACGGAGGCATCAGCAGGCGTCGACGCGGACCGGCGCGCCTCGGGCTATCATTTCCCGAGGAAGTTCGTGCGCATCTTGTCAGCGAACCAGACCACGAAGATCGCAGCGAACGAGAGAGCGAAGTACAGAGCCGTCCACAAGAATGCATTGCCGGCGTTCGTCATGGCGTCCTCCCTTGCATCAGAAATCGATCTGTTGCCGGGAAGAATAGCGGCGGCCACGACGGCCGATTTGCGCCGGATCAATTTTGCCGCACTGCGGCGCAAATGGTGGGCGAGCCCTCATTGCGGGCTCACGATGGAGTTGTGCCTGGGAAGGGCGGAGAGGCTACAGCCGAAACTCGTTGGTGAGCTCGCCGATGCCGTCGATCGCGACGGTGACCGTATTCACCGGCTCCTTCATCACGCCGACACCGACCGATGTGCCGACGGCGATGAGGTCGCCGGGGAGCAGGGTCATGTCGTGGGAGATTTTGCTGACCAGCTCCTGCGCGGTGAAGATCATGTCCGAGATCGGATAGTTCTGCCGCTCCGCGCCATTGAGGATGGTGCGGACCACGAGTTTCGCCGGGTCGAGGCCGGTCGCGACCACGGGGCCGAACGGGCCGTAATCGTCAATGCCTTTGGCGCGGGCCCATTGCGGGAAGGTAGGGTCGCTGGTCAGGATGTCGTTGGCGGTGATGTCGTTGACGCAGGTGTAACCGAAGATGAATCTGTCGGCCTCGGCCGGCGAAACGCGGGCGCAGGTCTTGCCGATGACGATGCCGAGCTCGCCTTCATAGGTGGTCTTGCCGTCGTAATAAGAAGGACGGCGGATCACGGCGCCGGGCGTCGTGATGCTGGTGGTGGCCTTCAGCAGATAGAGCGGCTCCGGCGGCTCGGGCTGGTTCAGCTTGGCCGCGAGTGCGTGAAAGTTGTTCCAGAGCGCGACGATCTTGCTGGGCACGCAGGGGGCGAGCAGCTCGACCTCCGACAGTGCCAGCGTCTTGCCGGTGGCTGCGTGGCGGCCGAACATCTCGCCCTCATGCACGCTGATGCCTGACGATGTCAGCGTGCCGAAACCGGTCGTACCGGCGTGGCGGAAACGCAGCCATTTCTTCATCTCGGCCGACATCACGCCACCGCCAGTGCGCGAGGATCGGCCGGCGTCGAGACGCCGTCATAGAGGCCCGCGATGCGGGCGCGCTGGGTCACCATCGCCAGCACCGAGTCGAGCGCGGGCGTTGGAATGCCGGTGAGGCGGCCCATCTCCTGCACCACGGTGACGAGCGGGTCGATCTCCATGGGACGGCCGCGCTCGAGATCCTGCAGCATCGAGGTCTTGTGCGCGCCGACCTTGCGGGCGCCCTCGATGCGGCGCTCGACGTCGACGCGGAATTTGACGCCGAAGGTCTCGGCGATCGCCTGCGTCTCCATCATGATCGCGCGCGACAACGCCCGCGTGGACGGATCGGTGCAGATCACGTCGAGCGTTGCATGGGTCAGCGCGCTGATCGGGTTGAAGCAGACATTGCCCCACAGCTTGAGCCAGATCTCGTCGCGGATGCGGTCGAGCACCGGCGCTTTCAAGCCGGCTGCGACGAACAGGTCGGCGAGGCGCTGCACGTCCGATGTGATCTCGCCGGAGGGCTCGCCGAGCGGAAAATTGTTGCCGTAGACGTGGCGGATCACGCCGGGCGCCTCGATCTCGGTGGCGGGATAGACGATGCAGCCGATCGCGCGCTCGGCGCCGATTTCGCGCCACTGCCGTCCGCCGGGGTCGATGCTCTCCAGCGTCGAATTCTCGTAATCGCCGCCGTGCTTGTAGAAATACCAATAGGGAATGCCGTTGACGGCGGTGACGATGCGGGTGTGGGGCCCGAGCAGCGGCTGCATCTTCTCGATCACGCCGGTGATCGAATGCGCCTTCAGCGTGATGATGATGTAGTCCTGCACGCCGAGTTCAGTGGGATCGTCGGTGCAGCGCGGATGCACGGTGTGCGTCTCCTCGCCCGCGAGCAGCGTCAGGCCGCGCTCGCGCATCGCGGCAAGATGTGCGCCGCGTGCGACCAGGCTGACATCGGCGCCAGCGCGCGCGAGCTGAACCCCGAGATATCCGCCGATCGCGCCGGCGCCGTAGATGCAGATCTTCATGAAATCCTCGCGAGGGGGCAGAAGCCGGTTTTTGGGACGAAAGATCCGGTCCGGCTCGGAAGGATCCGAGCCGGGGCCGGCAGTCGCAGGGGAAGTGTGTGTCGCTTTAGGCCGCTTGCGGCGTCGAGTTGGTGGCCTCGTCAACGGCAGCGGCGATGTCGCGCATGCTGATGACGGAGACGAGGCTGTACTCGTCGATCACCGGCAGGTGCCGGATATGATGTCGGTTCATCAGATGGCGGACGTGCTCGATCGTATCGCTCGAGGTGCAAGAGACGAGCTGCTGCACTGAGACCAGCTGCGAGACCTTGACGTTGACGGCATTGGCGCCGTGCTCGGCGACGGCGCGCACCACGTCGCGCTCGGTGAACATGCCGACCGCGGTGTTGCCTTCCGAGCGGACCACATCCTTCACCACCAGCGCGCTGATGTTGTTGGCGCGCATCAGCTTGGCGGCGATACCCACCGTTTCGTTCATTCGCACCGTAACAACGCGCGGCGTCTTCTTGCGCAGAATGTCTCCGACCAGCATTGCAACCTCCCTGGGTGAATGACAGGAGAAGTGTGGTATACATAATGCCAATCGTCAAGCACTGGATTTGGCTGATCCGAAAAATCTTGCGACAGTGATGCTGACGTTTGCACGCGGCAAAAAGAAAAGGGGCGCATCGCTGCGCCCCTTTCAATTGATGTGATGACTTGTGAAGGCTTACGCCGTCTCGGTCTTGGCGCTGCCTGTCGCGGTGCTCGTGCTCTCGGCTTCCTTGCCGAGTATGAAGGAGCGGCGCAGCGGCTTGATCACGAACAGTGCCATCAGCGCCGCCGTCGCGTTCAGCGCCACCGCCACCACGAACACGGCCTTCCAGCCATAGGCGGTCGAGATCACGCTCGCGAGCGGGACGAGCAGGGAGGCCGTGCCCTTCGCCGTGTACAGCATGCCGTTGTTGGTGGTCGCGAACTTCGAGCCGAAGGTGTCGCCGCAGGTCGCGGGGAACAGCGAGTAGATCTCGCCGAACACGCCGAAATAGACCGCGGTCGCGAGCACGAAGACGACGGGCACATGGCCATAGGCCGACAGCGTCAACAGCATCACGGCGGCGGTGCCGAAGGCGATGAACATGGTGGGCTCGCGGCCGATCGTGTCGGAGACCCAGCCGAAGAAGGGACGTCCGAAACCGTCGAAGATGCGGTCGAGCGAGATCGCGAAGGTCAATGCCGCCATCTGGAAGCCGGCGAGCGTGACCGGCGTGTCGGCGATCTTGAAGTCGTGCGCGATCGGGGCGATCTGCGCCGCGGTCATCAGGCCGCCGGAGGCGACCATGACGAAGACGAGGTACATCACCCAGAAAACAGGGGTGCGCAGCACCTGCGGCGGGGTGAAGTCGATCTTGGTCTGCGGCAGGTTGAGCTGCTTCTTCCTCGGCGGGATCGAGACCCGCGGCGGCTGGATGAAGAAGGCGAGCACGAACACGATCAGGCCCTGGCCGATGCCGAAGGTGAGGAACGCGTGCTCATAGCCGCTCGAAACGATCATGCTCGCGATCGGCACGATGGTGAGCGCGGCGCCCGCACCGAAGCCTGCGGCGGTCGCGCCGGCGGCGAGGCCGCGACGGTCGGGAAACCATTTCAGCGCGTTGCCGACGCAGGTGCCGTACACTGCGCCTGCGCCCATGCCGCCGACGACCGCGGCTGCGTAGAGCAGGGTGAGGCTATCGGCGTAGGAGTTGAGCACCCACGACAGCGCGATCATCACGCCGCCGAACATGACGACGATGCGCGGGCCGTATTTGTCGACGAACCAGGCCTCGACCGGCACCAGCCACGTCTCGGTGACGACGAAGATGGTGAAAGCGAGCTGGATCGCGGCGCGCCCCCAATGGTGGGCGGCGTCGATCGGATCGACGAACAGCGTCCAGCCATATTGCAGATTGGCGATCATCGCCATGCAGACGATGCCCATGACGAGCTGGAGCCAGCGGAACCCGGTGCGAAGAGGCGCGGCCGTGACGGCGCCGTCCGTGCTGGAAATCATCAAAAACCTCCCAACGCGCCTGATTGGTCGCAACACCGGCTGCCAAGATGACCTGATGTCGCAAATGTTGTGTCTTATCGTCGCAGGCACAATGGGAAACTTGGTATACCATATTCCAGAATGCAAGCCCTAACTCGGCTCGGTGATCAAGAAAATGCGTGGTCCCTCGGCAGCTCCGGACGTGCCGTGAGCTTCGGGCAAAACGAAAACGCCCGGCCGTGAGGCCGGGCGTCCGTTTGTGTAAGCCGTGGTGAAGCGCGTCAGACAGTCGACTTCGCGACGACGACCTTGCGCCAGGGTTTCAGCAACAGGATCGCCAGCAGCGAAGCCAGGATGTTGGCGCCGGCGGCAATGATGAACACGCTGTCCCAGGTGCCGGACGACTGCTGCATGTAGTTGGCGACCGGCACCAGCAGCGCGGCGGTGCCCTTTGCGGTGTAGAGCAGGCCGGCATTGGTGGTCGCGAACTTGGCGCCGAACGTGTCGGTGCAGGTCGAGGGGAACAGCGAGTAGATCTCACCCCAGGCGAAGAACACGAAGCCCGAGAGCAGCACGAACCAGACCGGATCGTGGCCCCAGAGGTAGAGCATCCAGATGCCGAACCCTTCCATGCCGAACGCGATGAACATCGTGTTCTCGCGGCCGATCATGTCGGAGATCCAGCCGAAGAACGGACGAGTCAGGCCGTTGAGCACGCGGTCGATCGTCGCTGCGAAGGTGACCGCCGTCATCGTCACCGCCATCAGCGTGACCGGCACGTTGTCGACCTTCCAGTCGGCCGCGATCGGCTTCAGGTTCGCCGTCACCATCAGGCCGCCGGCGCCGACGATCACGAACATGAAGTACATCAGCCAGAAGATCGGCTGACGCAGCACCTCGGTCGGCTGATAGTTGCGCCGGGACTGGACCAGCGCGGCATTCGCCACCACGTTCGGCACCTGGCCCGCTTTCGGCGCGAGCAGGAAGAAGGCGAGGATGCAGATGATGATGCCCTGGCCCAGGCCGAAATAGAGGAAGGTGGTCTGGAAACCGCTGTCCTTGATCATGGCCTGGATCGGCGCGACGGTTAAGGCCGAGCCTGCACCGAAGCCCGCGGCGGTGATGCCTGCGGCAAGACCGCGCTTGTCCGGAAACCATTTCAGCGCGTTGCCGACGCAGGTGCCGTAGACGCCGCCGGCGCCGATGCCCGCGATGATCATGCCGAGATAGTAGCCGTTGAGCGAGGTCGCCTGCGCGTTGATCGCCCAGCCGATGGCGCAGAGCACGCCGCCGACCAGCACGACGATGCGCGGACCGTATTTGTCGACGAACCAGCCTTCGACCGGCACCAGCCAGGTCTCGAACAAAACAAAGAGAGTAAACGCCCACTGGATCGACGCGCGATCCCAGCCGAACTTCTTCTGGATGTCGGGGACGAAGAACGTCCAGCCGTATTGGTAATTGGCAATCATCACCATCGCGGCGACGCCCACTGCCAACTGCGTCCAGCGATAAGCATCGCTTACGCGGCCGACACTTGGGGCCGCTGTTGATTGCACCATGTCTGTCATAAAAACCCTCCCGAAGGCGCCGATCATTTTTATGCGTGCGCTGTCCCGCATCCTGGTATTCATTATGCCAAGATTCAAGCGAGGGACTGAGGGTGCGGCGAAATATCGCGGGCTTGTTCACATGCGCCATGGCAGTCGGATTGTAAAGCCCGAATTGCTGCCGGCGTGCCGCATCAAGAGGGGCATCTCTCGTTCAAGTAACTGATTTAACGAGATATTTTACGTAGTCGGCGGAGCCGCAAACGCGCTTCAAGGAAAAGCGTAGGCTCGGAAGTTTCCCACTCATGCGCTGTTCGCGCACGCCGGCGCGCGGTCGGCCGTGACCGCAAATTCCTGGAATTCTTTATTCCAGAAGTCCAGCCTGCGACAGTTTGGTACGGTAGCGGTGGGGATTACGCGGCCTCACGCCATCGACGTGCGCAGCCGGCTGTAGCCTTCCTGGATCGCGGACCAGAACAGGGCGACCAGGCCGAGCGCCATGATCGTGCTGACGAGGCCGTTGGAGAAGAACACCCCGAGCGATCCGTGCGATCCCAGCAGCGATTGGCGGAAGGCTTCCTCCGCCTTGTCGCCGAGCACGATGGCGAGCACCAGCGGTGCGAGCGGATAGTTGCACTTCTTCAGGAGATAGCCGAGCACGCCGAACACCAGCATCAGCATCACGTCGAAGGTGCTGTTGTGCACCGAATAGGCGCCGATCGCGCAGAGCACCAGGATGAGCGGCGCGATGATGCCGAAGGGCACGCGGAGGATCGCCGCGAAGATCGGCACGCAGGTGAGCACGACAATGAGGCCGGCGAGATTGCCGAGATACATCGAGGCGATCAGGCCCCAGACGAATTCCTTCTGCTCGACGAACAGCATGGGGCCGGGCTGCAGGCCCCAGATCAACAATCCGCCGAGCAGGACGGCGGCGGTCGGGGAGCCGGGCACGCCGAGCGACAGCATCGGCAGCAGCGCCGAGGTGCCCGCGGCATGTGCGGCCGTCTCCGGCGCGATCACGCCTTCGATCTCGCCCTTGCCGAAATTGTTGCCGCGTCGCGCCAGACGCTTGGCGATGCCGTAGCTCATGAAGGATGCCGGCGTCGCACCAGCGGGCGTGACGCCCATCCAGCACCCGATCAGGCAGGAGCGCAGCGAGGTCATCCAATAGGCGGGCAATTCCCGCCATGTCTGTAGCACCACCCGAAGGTTGATGGTCGCGTTGCCGCCGCGGAAGGCCAGCCCTTCCTCCATGGTCAGCAGGATCTCGCCGATGCCGAACAGGCCGATCACGGCGATCAGGAAGTCGAATCCATTGAGCAGCTCCGTGACGCCGAAGGTCAGCCGCAACTGTCCCGTGATCGAATCGAGGCCAACCGCCGCGAGGGCAAAGCCCATCATCATCGCCGCGATGGTCTTGAACGGCGGCTCCTTGCTGAGGCCAACGAAGCTGCAGAAGGCGAGGAAGTACACCGCGAACTTCTCCGCCGGACCAAATCGCAGCGCAAAGCCGGCGACCAGGGGCGCAACCAGCGTGATCATGATGACGGCAAACAGCGCGCCCACGAAGGAGGAGGTGAAGGCCGCCGTCAGCGCTTCGCCGGGTTTGCCCTGTTGCGCCATCGGATAGCCGTCGAAGGTGGTCGCCACCGACCAGGGCTCGCCGGGTATGTTGAACAGGATCGAGGTGATGGCACCGCCGAACAAGGCGCCCCAATAGATGCAGGACAGCATGATGATCGCCGAGGTCGGCGGCATGCTGAAAGTGAGCGGAAGCAGGATCGCCACGCCGTTGGCGCCACCGAGCCCCGGCAGCACGCCGATGATGACCCCGAGCGTGATGCCGATGATCATCAGCATGATATTGTAGGGCTGCAGGGCGACCGCGAAGCCGTGAAACAGATTGGCCAACTCTTCCATATCAATACGTCCTGCAGCAGAAATTGGATAAGTGCGCGGGTTCTTACAGGCCGAGCCATTCCTCGAACGGCCCCTTGGGAAGCGGGACCAGGAACCAGCGCTCGAAAACGAGATAGGTCAGGACCGGCATGCCGACCGCCACTGCGATCACCGTCAGCCAGCGATAGCCGCCGAGCCAGCGCATGAACCAGGCGATGAACACCATCGATGCGACGTAGAGGCCGATGAACGGCATCGAGCCGACATAGATCGCGGTGGGCACGACGACGCTCATGACTTGGCGAAGCTGTCCCCATGATGCGAACAGCCGGCCATCGTCGCCGCGCTGCGCGCTCCAGAGATTGATGGCGCTAGCGCCGACGATGGCGGCGCCGACATAGAAGGGGAAGAAGCCGGCACGCGGGCCCTCCGCGCCCCAGTTGATGCCGGCCTTCAGGCTGCCGAAGATCACGACCAGGCCGAAGGCGCCGATCAACAGCGCCATGCCGATTTCCAGCGTCTTGTGTGCCGGCCCAGATTCGGATCCGGATTGTTCAGTCATGGGCCCTCCAGGTGGAATCGCAGTCTTTCGCGGCAGGCGAGAGGACGACCAGCGTCCTCAGCCGCCGTCGATGTCGCGGTTCAATTATTCCCCGATGCGAGGAAGCCGGCATCCTTCATCAAGCCTTCGTGGCGCTTCTCTTCGGCCTCGACCCACTTGGCGTAGTCGGCGCCAGCCAGGAAGGTCGTGTTGAAGGCGCCGCTCTTCATGAAATCCTGCCATTCCGGCGTGGCGCGGACCTTCTTGAACAGCTCGACGTAGTATTCGATCTGATCCTTCGTGGCTTTGGGCGACATGAAGATGCCGCGCAGCATGAGATATTCCATCGCGAGGCCCTGCGACTTGCAGGTCGGAATATCCTTCCAGGCCTTGCCGTCGGCGATCGGCTCGTCATAGGCCATCGGCTGGGCGTCGAAGACGCAGAGCGGGCGGAGCTTGCCGCCGCGCCATTGCGCGACCGCCTCGATCGGATTGTTGACGGTCGAATCGACGTGATTGCCGACGAGCTGAACGGCGACTTCGCCGCCGCCCTTGTAGGGGATGTAGGTGAACTTTGCATCGATCGCCTTCTCGATGCCGACCGTGATGATCTGGTCTTCCTGCTTGGAGCCGGTGCCGCCCATCTTGAATGACCCGCTCGGTGCCTTTTTCGCGGCGTCGACGTAGTCCTTGACGGTGTTGTACGGCTTCTCGGCGTTCACCCAGAGCACGAATTCATCGAGCGCCAGCATCGCGACGGGAGTGAGGTCCTTCCAGTTGAACGGAATCCCCGTCGCCAGCGGCGTCGTGAACAGGTTCGAGAGCGTGATGATGATCTTGTGCGGATTGCCCGACGACGTCTTCACGTCGAGGAAGCCTTCGCCACCTGCACCGCCCGCCTTGTTGATGACGACCAGCGGCTGCTTCATGAGATTGTGCTTGGTGACGATGCCCTGGATGGTGCGGGCCATCTGGTCGGCGCCGCCGCCGGTGCCCGCCGGCACGATGAATTCGACCGGACGAACCGGCTCCCAGGCAGCACGGCTTGCGGTGCTGCTGGCGCACAACGCCGCGACGGCCGCCAAGGCGGCCTTCAGAACGAATGGCTTCATTGCTTCTCTCCCTGTCGAGTCCTTGAACACACCGTTCTTTGCCGGTTGCGTCAGCCCATCCTGATTCACATGACTGGGGTCAGCCTTCTTGGAGGGCGATCACCCAGTGCAGTGTCCTGCCAATCGAAATTCTATGAGCGGGGACAAGGCGGGGCATCCGCTCCTTTGGGCTAAGGCTCCACCAAGGGAACCGCGGCAAAGCATGTCTTGCCCTCAACCGCTCGCGCCCTACGTTACGCATCCCCGCCTTACACCTTTGGTTGTGCAATCCTTCTTGTTTGCCCGATGGTATGCGAGATGCCAGTAGACAAACAATCGGATCGGCAGGGCTGGGTCCGGACCAATCGTCGCAGTCGTTTTCGCGAACGCGGCGAGGCCGCAAAAGAAAATGGCCCCGACATGCGGGGCCATTTGCTCAAACCTGAAGTCTGCGGGATTGCCAGCCGGCCCGGTCGGCCGGGCGGACAAGGCTTTCTTACAGGCCGAAACGCGGCAGGTCGCCGTTGTGATTCGAGATCTCGGCGCTCGCCATCAGAAAGCTGTCGATCGCGGCCATCAGGCGGGCGAACAGCGAGGAGGAGGGGGCGAGAGCGACGGAAGCGGTCTTGGACATCGGAAATCCCTTTCTCGAGACAGTCAGTATTGCTGTCTCATTTCGAGGGCAATCTATGTATACCAGATGCCACTGTCCATCCGCTTGTTTGCATAGCAGCATGCAAACTCTCGCATTGCAGCATAATGCCGAGTAAACGGGGGTGTTTTCGGACATAAAGTTGCCGGGACCTTGCGGACGGAGGCCCCTTCCAGCGCCAAAGGCGCGAAAAGCGGGGCAAATTGTCCGGCCCGAAGCGGATCGTGCAACGACAGGCGCCAATTTCCCGCCGCACTGCAACGGACGGGGCCTTGGCACGGCCATGCAAAGCCGCTAGTGGTCCGCCCCCTTTTCCAATCAAACTGTCAGAGTGCTTCATGTCGAGCGCCCCGCCCGCCGTCTCGATCGGCATCGATTTTGGGACCAGCAATACGGTAGTGGCCCTCGCGGCGGACGACCGCCGGGTCGAGGCCATCCGCTTCGACCACGGCGGTCAGCGCCACAGCGTCTATGTGTCGGCCCTGTGCTTCTGGGAGGACCGGCCGGGCGCCGGCGCGCAGGCCGAGGGCGGCCCGTGGGCGATCGAGCAGTTTCTCGAGGGGCGCCATGTCTACCGCTTCCTCCAGTCGTTCAAGACGTTTGCAGCGAGCAGCAGCTTCAACACCACCCAGGTGTTCCGGCAGCGCTACAAGTTCGAGGACATTCTGGCGGCGTTCCTGCGGACGCTGGCGCGCCATGGCGGCGACAAATTCGGCTTCGAGGCGGCCAACATCACGGTCGGCCGGCCCGTGCGTTTCGCCGGTGGCAATCCCGACGAGGCGCTGGCGATGCAGCGCTACCGGGCCGCGTTCGAGCGCCTCGGCGCCGGCCACGCCCGCTATGTCTATGAGCCCGTGGGCGCGGCGTTCTCCTTCGCCCGCCGGTTGGAGCGCGATGCGACCGTGCTGGTCGCGGATTTCGGCGGCGGCACCAGCGATTTCTCCGTGATGCGCTTCTCCCGCTCAGGCGGCAGCCTTCGCGCCGAGCCGCTCGGCCACGCCGGCATCGGCATCGCCGGCGACACCTTCGACTATCGCATCGTCGACCACGTCGTCTCGCCGCGGCTCGGCAAGGGCTCCAGCTTCCGCTCGTTCGACAAGGTGCTGCCGGTCCCCAGTGGCCATTACACCAATCTCGCGCGCTGGCATCAGCTGGCGATGATGAAGAGCAACGGCGACCTGCGTGAGCTTCGCGAGCTTGCGCGCACCGCGCTGAAGCCGGAGCTGCTGGAGGATTTCATCACCATCGTCGATCTCGACCTCGGGTTCTCGCTATACCGCGCGGTGTCCGACGCCAAGGTGGCGCTGTCGGCGCAGGACCAGGTGGAGTTCCGCTTCAAGGGCGGCGGGGTCGATATCGGCTCGACAATCACGCGGAAGAATTTCGAAGCCTGGATCGCCGACGACATCGCCCGGCTGGGCGCCACCGTCGACAAGGTGATGGGCGAGGCCGGCATCCCCGCGCGCGAGGTGGAGAAGGTGTTCCTGACCGGCGGCACCTCCTTCGTGCCCGCCGTCCGAAAACTGTTCGCCGAACGGTTCGGCAACGAGCGGCTGATGTCGGGCGACCAGTTCGAGTCGATCGCCTATGGGCTCGCGCTGATCGGACACAGTCCCGATCCCGACCGCTGGACCGCAGGCGGCGGGCGCGAGCAGAAGGGCGCGTAACAGACGTTCAGGATCAGTCGTATCTGCCTCGCTGGCTCCCGCAATTCGATTGGGCTGTGCAGGCCTCTACGGGCTCGAACTGAGTTGTCATCTCGGACAGTTCCTGATTCTCCGTCATTGCGAGCCACCGGGGCCGCGCTTCGCGCGGACCCGGTGGCTCGCAATGACGATGCGGGTAGATCCGCGCATACGATCGAACCGATCGACCCGCGGATGCTCCCTTTCACGCGGATCACATCTGATGGTGTGATCCTGCTTTAGGCTATTGATTGATCTCCGGCTCGACGAGCTTCGCCAGATTCCGCAGCGATTCCTGCCAGCCGAGATAGCAGGCCTCCGGCGGGATGACGTCGGGGATGCCGGCCTGCGTGATGTCGACCTCGGTGCCGACCGAGACCTTCTTCAGGATCACGGTCACCTCGATCAGGCCTGGCAGATTGGGATCGTCGAACTTGTCGGTGTAGCGGAGACGTTCGCCCGGGACGAGCTCGAGATATTCGCCGCCGAACGAATGGCTGTTGCCCGTCGTGAAGTTCCGGAACGACATCTTGAACGTGCCGCCGACCTTCGGCTCGGAATGATGCACGGTGCAGGTAAAGCCGTTCGGCGGAAGCCATTTCGCCAGCGCATCGGCCTCCAGGAAGGCGCGATAGACTTTCTCCGGGCTGGTGGCGAGAACGCGGTGCAGGCGGATCGTGCTGGGCATGTGATTATCCTCGGTGATTGATGGGCCCGACGCCAGCGTCTATGGCCCATTCATGTCACGAGGACGACCGGGAAGCTGCCGATCCGACACGGCATCTCGAATTTTTTGTTGCCGGCCTCTCTGGGCGAGTTGCCAAAGCATGATCCGGAAGAGTGCGCAGCGGTTTTCCCTCGCGACAACCGCGGATTGCGCGGAGATCATGCTCAAACAACAACCTCAAGCGCGATGACGATTCATCCCAATCTCATCGTGCTTTAGACGGCTGCGACATCCTGTGGCGTCATCGTGAACGCCAGCCTGTAGCGGCCGATCGTCGAAGCTTCGCGGGCGCCCGCCGCGTGAAGCGATGACGTCGAGAGCTGGCCGGCAATCACACCCTCGACCACATCAGCATCGTAACCTGACAGCAGGACGATCCAGTCGGCGGCGCCATCCCTGCCGCGGATCTGTTGTTCGGTCGTGGGCGCGCTCGTCCGGGGCGTATCGGTCAGGAGGAGATGCGCGCCTGTCAGTCCAGGCTTCTGCGCCAATGCGCCGAGGATCTCCGAGAGCTGCGTCTGCAACTCCGCGTCCCGTCCGGTCTCCGGCGACAGCCTGATGGTGGCGAGCGAGATCGCGACGCCACTGCCGAAGCTGGCGGCGACCCGGCACTGGCTGCGCACCATGCCGAGATGATGCGGCATCATCCTGGCCGACCATGGCGTCGGCGCATTGAGGCGGTCGAGATATCCCTTCGACGTGAGCACCTCATATTGCGCCAGCTCGTACAGCACGAAGAAGCCTTCGGCGTCCGCGGTGCTGGTCCAGCGAGAACCGCGCCGGAAGCCGGGAATACTCATCCGCTCCGGAAAGTGCTCATGCGCGTGCCAGTCGCCGAACTCCGCGCGCTGCTCCGGACGTACGCTCCACCACATCGCGACGGCGGCCTTGCCGAGCAGTGACATGCTCACCTCCCTTTTTTCGGGCACCTTGCCTCAACGCCGACGTGGGCGGCAAGGTGTCCACGCCCGGCGAGCAAGGCCACAATTCCGCTATCGTTCCTCATTCAACTCCTGCGCGAAATCAGGGGCACTTCCGTTGCGCAGCATGCTTTGGGCTTTCGCCGTCGTTCTGTGCTGTCTTGGCTCGCCTGCGCAGGCCGCGGGCATTCAGCTTCTCGAGTCCGATCCCGCACTCGCAGGCGCGATCTGGTATCCGTGCGCAGCAGAGCCGACGCACGTAGCGCTGGGCAGGCTTTCGGTCGGTGCTGATTTCGACCTGAAGGGCGTGAAGGATTGTCCCGTCACGGGGGCGAAGCTCCCGCTGGTGATCTTCTCGCACGGCCGCGGCGGCTGGTTCGGCCAGCATCACGACACCGCGGAGGGCGCTGGCCGATGCCGGCTTCGTCGTCGCAGCCATCAACCATCCCGGCGACACCTATAGCGACTCCTCGCGGCGCGACACGCTGTCCGTCTGGGGATCGCGTCCCGCGGACATGGTACGCCTACTCGATTTTCTGCTGCGCGACTGGAAGGACAGGGCGGCGATCGATCCGGCCAAAGCCGGCTTCTTCGGCTTCTCGCTCGGCGGCTCTACCGGCCTCGTGCTGATGGGGACCAGGCCGGATTTCGCGAGGGTCGCCAGCTTCTGCAAGGAAACGACCGGCGCTTGCGCACAGCTTCACAATGGCGAGACGCCGCCTGACCCAGTGCAAGACGTGCGTATCCGCACCGCTGTGATCGTCGATCCTGCGCCGGGCGTCCTGACGCGGGAGAACCTCGCCGTCGTCAAGGTGCCGTTCCAGTTCTGGCGCTCGCAGTTCGGCGGCCCCGGCGTCGGCGACGGTTCGGGCACGGCGCGTGTCGCGGACGGCCTACCGGGCAAGCCCGACATCCACGTCGTGCCGGCCGGACACTTTGCGTTCCTCGCGCCGTGCTCAGCAGAGCTCGCGGTGGCCGTCCCCCGCATCTGCACCGACGTGCCGGCGGGATTTGACAGGGCAGGCTTTCACCGCGAGTTCAACGCCACGGTGGTGCAGTTCTTCCGCGAGCAGCTCGCTGGCGGCGTACGCTAGGCACGCGATAGCGCGTCGTGTCGATGCTCTCGGACCGGCAGAGCCGGCTAGACCGTGAATTTGCCGGGCGGACGGCTTACGAGGTCCGCTATGCCCCAACCGATGTACCTGTTGCACAGCGGCGAGACGACGCTATGGGCCACTTGTAGACATGTACTATGCGCTCGCAGCAAATAGATCCCATCGACCCGGGAGGCCCTTGAGCTCGTGCGACCCGCGCTCGGAGAACTTCAGACCTGCCCCGGCGACAAGGTCAGTGATAACTCTTGAAACGAGAACTTCGTTGGCCTGACACCGCGCCATGACGCGAGCTGCGGCGTGCACGGCTATTCCTCCAATATCCCGACCTCTAACTTCGATTTCGCCGGTATGGAGACCTGCACGTAACGGCAAGCCCATTTGCTTTGAGGCCGCTTCCAGTGATAAAGCGCAACGAACCGCGCGGCCCGGTCCATCAAACGTTGCCACAATTCCATCACCGGTCGTCTTGACCAAAGTCCCACGATACTTTTGGACCGTTTGAATTGCCAACTTGTCATGACTGTCTAGCATTCTCCCCCATGCCTGATCGCCAATCGCGGCAGCGGTGCGCGTTGAATCGACAATATCCGTGAACAACACGGTGGCCAGCACGCGGTCAAGATCAGCACATGAGCTCTCGCGATGTCCTGTGACAAACTCCTCGATGTCGCCAAGCAACGCCTCCACGTCGCCATGAAAGTGAAAATGATCCTGACCAGGGTATTCGATGAGCTTTGCATTCGGTATTTGCGCAGCTAGGTCGCGGCCAAGCTCGATGGGGATCGAAGCATCGCCTCTGCGATGAAGCACAAGCGTTGGAGCTTGCACGCTTGGAAGTATCGCTTTGACATCGATCTTGGCGTTCAAGAACGAGATTGCCTTGATTGCTCCGGGACTGGCTGCCAATCGCTGATATTTGGCAAACTGATCTATGGCATTCTGGTTCGTTGCCCGGCTCGGCGAAAGTGTTTTTAACATTTCGCCGGTGCCCCAAAACTTCAGGCGCTCCGCAATTCTCTTCTCCATATCATTCGACAACATTGCAGCCACCGCATACCCCCCAAAGAGGATCAGGTGGGATACCCGGTCGGGGTAGGTTGCGGCGAACAGCGCGCTCATTGGGCAACCTTCGGAATGTCCAAAGAGTATTGCTCGCTTGGAACCGATGGTATCCATGATGGCGCGGACGTCGTCGATCCGCTGCTCAAGTGAGGGCGCGTCGGATAATCGATCCGATAATCCTTGACCTCTTTTGTCAAAAGTGACGACGCGGGCGAACGTCGAAAGGCGACGGTGAAATTCAGTATAACCTGGCAGCTCATGCATGAACTCAACATGCGAAGCGAGGCCCGGAACCATGATGATATCGCCAGGTCCCGTGCCCATCGTCTGATAAGCGATGTTGATGTCGCCGCTGAGAGCGTAGCGCGTCTCTGGTAAACCAAGGTCACCCATGTTGACCTCCCCCGGAACTAACGATCGGACCGCGAAGATGACCGGGAGCGCGGGCAAGCGCACTGATGCATAGCATATCAGCTGGCAAGCGACCTGCTAGAGCAATGTCGGCTCAGGTCCAGAGGCTGCCCTCAACCGACGTTGCCCAAGCGGCCAACTAAGGACCACTTCCGGAAGTGGCTCGGCGGGCGATGAGTAGGTGCAGTTATCGGCCGCTGCCTGAGGTCAATGGTCTTTGACGTGCTTGGTCGATCAGCGCCTCGACTTTTGGCAACATGTGTGTAACGACAGCTTCAGTTCCGGCCGAATTTGGCTTAAAGTCGCCTATCTCCTTAAGCTGCGGTTCGTCCGCAAAAGCGTCGTCGAATGCCGGGTAGAACAGCACATCATATTCCCTGGCAAGTCCCGAGAAGATCGCCGCAAAAGCCTTCCCGTGTTCATCGTCCAATTTGACATGAGGCCGTGCTCCACAAAGAAGCACGGCAATATGCCGCGCTCTGAGGTTTTGCAGAATTGCTTCGATCGACGTGCGAGTAACGTCTGGCTCGGTTCCCCAAAGCATGTCGATCGCACCGAACTCCAAAATCACTGCATCGGTATCGTCAGGGACCGCTCGGTTCAATCTGGCAAGACCCCTTGCCGCTGTGTCACTGCTAACGCTTGCGTTGACGACCGTGACCATTTGGCCTTTGGCCTTCAATGCAAACTCAAGTCTGTCGGGAAACCTCCGTCCCGCCGGGAGATAGTACCCGGAACTGAGAACATCTCCGAACACGACGATCTTGACTACCTTTTCATCGGCACGAACGTTTTGGTCCGTTGGCCAGGACAGCACCATGCAAATCGCCGTGGCGACACTGACTGCAAGGCGAAGAATTGCTGCGACGAAGCTTGCCGGTTTTGATTTCATCGCGCTCTCCTAGCCGGGGTGAGCAGGCGCCTTCACGTTCAACTCTCAACAGGCAAGCAGCTTCATGCTTCCGCGGTGCGCTTGAGGCTTCATATCCGACGGTCGGGGGAAGCCAAAAAGAATCATTGAGCTAGATCAGACAATTCGGCTTACCGACTGGTCCGGTCCAAGTCACTCGCGGCCGGGTCGAACCAGTGGCAAGCCCGGCCATGTTCGCTGTTGCACGCGAAGCGGAACAATTCACAGCATCAGAAACACCGTCACGGACCACTGCGAGTTGATGCTTGCCCGAGGCGTGATTCAAGCTCCGAAGCCGGAGCCTTTGACCATGCGCTACAATCTCAGCGATTGAGTATGGACCGAGATCAAGTGGATGCTGCTCAACAAGCCGCGCGTACGCGCCAATGAGTCCTCGCCCTAGCAACAATCGACGTTTGTGAATGCAAAGCTAGCCTCGCGTCAGTCGCTGTTCGGGTTTGGATCTTCTGACGCGAATACGTTCCGCCGAGCCCACGGGGCAAGTAAGCCCGGCCAAGCCTTGCAAATGAGGAAGATGAGGTATACGCTGGACTTGTTCGTTCAGCCGCTGTGCCTTGTTGAATGCGCCTGCGGGCTCCTTTTCCAGAGACATCGACGAATTGAATTTTTTCTGCGTGACGATCACGCGGAACGTGCGCGTGCGCGCTTTGGAGAAGAACATGACGACAGGTACTGTGAAGTGGTTCAACGGCCAAAAGGGCTTTGGATTCATTCAGCCCGATGACGGCGGCAATGATGTGTTCGTTCACATCAGCGCGGTCGAGCGGGCTGGTCTTGCAGGTCTCGCCGAGGGCCAAAAGGTCAACTTCGAGCTCAAGACCGACAAGATGCGGGGCAAGGTCAGCGCAGAGAATCTCTCGCTGGCCTAAAGGCTCCGGTGCCGTTTCACGGATGTACTGAAACGGCCACGCTACCCGCTCGATCCCCGGATTGAGCGGGTTTTGTCCGTTGCAGAGAAGGGTGAACAATGAGCGCCAAGAGATCGGCCGAACCGTCGCCCGAAGCCATCGCGCGCTCCGATCGTCAGCGTTTGGCCGCTGAAGAAGGCGCGCGAGCCATGGCGGATGCCGAAAAGCAGGCCGTCGATGTTCGCAAGAACATGGCGCGGCTTCGAGAGCTGCGCGAAGCCAAGGAAGCGGCCGACGCAACCCTTCAAGCATCGTCGCCGGCGCCCGTCCCGGCGAAGGGCAGGAAGAAGCTGCCGCGATAGTCAACTCCGATAGCGCCGACGTAAATCTGGGGGACCGATCACATGCCAAGGGGTGCGGGTGATGCCTAGAATCAAACCGGATAGCGGCGGCACGATCACCTTCTTTCTCGCGCATGGCGCGGGCCGGCAAATGTGCCGGCTTGCGACGACGTTTCTGACGCAGAAGCAGGCCTTCAGCTATCTTCACAAGAACCGAACGGAAATCGAACGCATCGCGCGGTCGCGGCTCGCTTCGGGGGAGCTCGAAGACGGGGTCGTCGTGCTCTCGATGCTCTAGGTTGGCTGAGACGTCGATTTCGACCCAGCGCCTTCAGTGCGTAGCGATTGGAAGCTCGTCCGCACCGTTGTTATTCGGAGCGGCTTTTCGCCTTGGCCTCGCGGGCCAATCGTTCCGCTTTCAACCGCTCGCGGTTCTGATTGAAGGTGTGCTGGTCCTTCGCATAATCAGTCATCGGCTTTTGCGTTTTGGCAGGCTTGAACGCCTTGTCGGCTTCACGCCTGGCGCGATCAGAGGAGTGATCTCTCAACATTTCGACCTCAATTTGATCAACGAGCGTGGTCCCGACGAGTGGTAGACGGCGCCTCCCGCACAGCTCTGATACGGATCGACACCCTCTCCGGACGAGAAGGCGGCCAATTCTTCAGCGTTGGGCAGGTCTCTTGCGAGGCGCTCAGTCACTCGCTGTGAAGGCGGCGTGCTCGCACTTCTGAGAGCGCGCCGGTGAAAGTATAACGGCCGGCCACCGTATCGGTTCCAAGGGGGCGATCTCAATTCAACGCTGGCTGGTCCTGCGTGGGGTCTGTTGAGCAAAGGCAATTTATCCCTAGGGGCTGGGACGCGGACTCATAGAAACCCAGCCATAACCTGATTGACGCGAGTTGAACGAAAGCGAGGTAGTTGGCGGATAGCCTGTCGTAGCGCGTCGCCACCCGACGACATTGTTTGATTCGGTTGAAGAACCGCTCGACCTGGTTGCGAGCGCGGTAGCTGACGCACACGGACAACGGATGTCGATCATCTGGACAGCGGCATCGTGGGCTACAGAAAGTGCGTCGATGATGCGGCCCCAGACACCAGCCCGCCGCCAGCGGACGAAACGGTTGTAGCAGGTCGTGTAAGGGCCAAAATGATCCGGCAAATCGCTCCAAGGGGCCCCCGGATCGCAAGACCCAGAAGATGCCGTTGAGGACACGTCGGTCGTTCACCCGACGAACGCCATGAGGCTTATTCGGCAGCATGGGCTTGATGGCAACCCATTCATGATCAGCGAGTTCGTAGCGCATGATTCGGGCCCCAGTTTGGGAGCTTGAATCACAGGGATCTGACCAATCGCAACGCTTCCGGCTCAACTCCGGTCCGACGCTTACTGGCAGAACCGGACATCAATCTGCCGACAATACCCGCTGAAACCGTCGAAAATGACCCATTTCGGTCATGGCTCTGGGTGGAACGGTATGTCGCGTCGGTTAATTGGGCCAAAAAATATCGCATTGCTTCGCGCCGAATCTCAATTGTCGAACGCAGCTTCTGAATTGAGCCCACGGATGAAGCTCTCGAAATTTTCGGCGAGAAATGTAATGCGGTAATCCCACTCCTGGTCGACATGGACGACCGACGGCTCACCATTGGGGCCGCATTTACGGTAATCAAGACATATCATGTCGTGGCCAGCAGATGGGCAATCGGCGAAGTAGATTCCGATGGGCGGGTAGCCCCACTCTTGCACCCAAAAGGCGCTGCCGAATTCGCCGCAGAGCGAACATCTCTTGCGGCTCCCAATTGAATATATGCCGGTAATCGCGACGTGGTCCTCGGCCCATGTTGTGCGAGAGGGACTACGGATGCAGGTCTTCCGCGGCTGCCCCCCATTCTGGTGACAAGAAAGTTCAATGTAAGCCGCGGGCAACGTGTAACCTAACCGCTCTTGCACCGCATTGATAGCAAGCTGGTTTGGCAACCCATCGACATATTCGCAGCTTGCATAGTCAGACTCGTACCAAAAATTAGTTAGGTCAAAATCCCCATAAATTCGCACCATCGGTCAGCAAATCCAGCTCAGGAATCCCAATTGAGATTGTGCGGCAAAATATATGTCGCCAGCGCACCCGTCCACTTCCGCAACTGGCCCATCGCGACATTTGCTGCGGTTGCGCAAAAGAGGTCGGTATTGGCGCTAAGCGGACTTCGCCACCGGTTTATGAGTACACGGCCTAATGCCCCGACGTTTCGAGTGCCGGCAGGACATTGGCTTTTTCGGATGATGGCATAATGCCCCTGTTTTGCCCGACGTGTCAAAGGAGATTTCGTTAAAGCAGAAATCGAATTTGAGGCCAAAGGGTTGGCTACTGTGCATGGGGTTGTTTTTCCGTTTTTTAGTCCGTGCCTCTGACTGCACGGCCTTCTCAAGCAAAAAGGGCCGCCCTTCGGGCGGCCCTTTCGTCTCGTTCAATGCGATGTCGCTTACTCGGCGGCCTGCTTCTGCGGCGGGTCGAGCGCGCCGGACTTGTGGATCTCGGCGACCTGGTGGTCGCTGAAGCCGAGCACCGAGCGCAGGATCTCGTCGGTGTGCTCGCCGAGCAGCGGGGAGCGCTGGACGTCGCTCGGGGAATCCGACAGCTTGATCGGGTTGCCGACCGAAATGTACTTGCCGCGGGTGGGGTGGTCGACCTCGACCACGGTGCCGGTGGCGCGCAGCGACTGGTCCTCGGCGATCTCCTTCATCGACAGGATCGGACCGCAGGGGATGTCGTCCTTGTTGAGGATCTCCATCGCCTCGAACTTGGTCTTGGTCATCGTCCACTGCTCGATGCGGGCGAAGATCTCGTTGAGGCGCGGCAGGCGGGCGGCCGGCTTGGCGTAGTTCGGATCGGTCTTCCACGAGGGCTCGCCGATCACGTCGCAGATCTTCTCCCAGACCGGGGCCTGGGTGATGAAGTAGATGTAGGCGTTGGGATCGGTCTCAAAACCCTTGCACTTCAGGATGCGGCCGGGCTGGCCACCGCCCGAGTCGTTGCCGGCGCGCGGCACGGCATCGCCGAACGGAATGCCTTCGCCGAACTGGCTGTACTCCTTGAGCGGACCGTGGGCGAGGCGCTGCTGGTCGCGCAGCTTGACGCGAGCGAGGTTGAGCACGCCGTCCTGCATGGCGGCGGTGACGCGCTGGCCCTTGCCGGAATGCGTGCGCTGGTAGAGCGCCGTGACGATGCCGAGCGCCAGGTGCAGGCCGGTGCCGGAATCGCCGATCTGCGCGCCGGTGACGAGCGGAAGACCGTCGCGGAAGCCGGTGGTGGAGGCGGCGCCGCCGGTGCACTGCGCGACGTTCTCATAGACCTTGCAGTCTTCGTACGGGCCGGGGCCGAAGCCCTTGATCGAGGCGACGATCATCTTCGGGTTGATCGCCTGGATCTTCTCCCAGGGGAAGCCCATGCGGTCGAGCACGCCGGGGCCGAAGTTCTCGACCAGCACGTCGCACTTCTTGATCAGCTCGGTGAGGACTTCCTTGCCCTTGGGGTTCTTGGTGTCCAGCGTGATCGAGCGCTTGTTGTGGTTGAGCATAGTGAAATACAGGCTGTCCACGTTCGGGATGTCCTGCAGCTGGCCGCGGGTGATGTCACCCACGCCAGGACGCTCGACCTTGATCACGTCGGCGCCGAACCAGGCGAGCAGCTGTGTGCAGGTCGGTCCGGACTGGACGTGGGTGAAGTCGAGAATGCGAACGCCCGTGAGCGCTTTGGTCATCATATTGCTCCTGTTACCACTCTGTTTCCGTCATGCCCGCGAAGGCGGGCATCCAGTATTCGCTGAAGGTTCAGTTGGGCCTCAGTGCTCGCCTCAAGGTTGGTTCGGCGATTACTGGATTCCCCGCCTGCGCGGGGAATGACCCGGCGGTCGGTTACTTCTTCTTCTGAAGAACGCTCTGCGGATTGAGGTTGCCGATGCGGCCGCTCTCCGAGCCGGCGGCCGGATCGATCACCGCGTTGATGAGCGTCGGCTTGCCGGACTTCATCGCCTCGTTGACCGCGCGCTTCAGCTCATCCGGCGAGGTCGCGTTCACGCCGACGCCGCCGAAGGCTTCCATCATCTTGTCGTAGCGCGCGCCCTTGACGAACACCGTCGTCGCGGGATCCGAGTTCGCGCCGTTGACGTCGGTGCCGCGATAGATGCCGTCATTGTTGAAGATGACGACGCAGATCGGCAGGTTGTAGCGGCAGATGGTCTCGACCTCCATGCCGGAGAAGCCGAACGCCGAGTCGCCTTCCACGGCGAGCACGGGGTGGCCGGTCTCGAGCGCAGCCGCGATCGCCTGGCCCATGCCGATGCCCATCACGCCCCAGGTGCCGACGTCGAGACGCTTGCGCGGGCGGTACATGTCGATGACGCCGCGGGCGAGGTCGAGCGTGTTGGCGCCTTCGTTGACGAGGATCGCCTCGGGATGATCCTTGATCACGTTCTTCAAGACGCCGAGCGCGCCGTGATAGTCCATCGGCGACTTGTTGTTCATGAGCTTCGGCGCCATCTTGGCGACGTTCTCTTCGCGCTTGGACGAAATGGACTTGGTCCATTCGGCGGGCGGGGCGGTCCAGCCCGTTCCCATCGCCTGGTTGAAGGCCGAGACGACCGAGCCGATGTCGCCGACCACGGGCGCGACGATCTCGACGTTGGAGTCCATCTCCTTCGGCTCGATGTCGACCTGGATGAACTTCTTGGGCGCCTCGCCCCAGCTCTTGCCCTTGCCGTGCGAGAGCAGCCAGTTCAGCCGCGCGCCGATCAGCATGACGACGTCGGATTCTTTCAGCACGGTCGAGCGTGCCGCACCGGCGCATTGCGGATGGGTGTCGGGCAGGAGGCCCTTGGCCATGCTCATCGGCAGGAACGGCACGCCGCTCTTCTCGACGAAAGACTTGATCTCCTCATCGGCCTGCGCGTAGGCCGCGCCCTTGCCGAGGATGATGAGCGGGCGCTTGGCGCTCTTGAGCACGTCGAGCGCACGCTTCACCGAGGCAGGCGAGGGGATCTGCGCGGGTGCGGCGTCGATCACCTTGACCAGCGACTTCTGGCCGGCATCGGCGTTCATCACCTGGCCGAACAGCTTTGCCGGCAGGTCGAGATAGACGCCGCCGGGACGGCCCGAGACCGCGGCGCGAATGGCGCGCGCGAAACCGATGCCGATGTCCTGGGCATGCAGCACGCGATAGGCCGCCTTGCACAGGGGCTTCGCAATCGCGAGCTGGTCCATCTCCTCATAGTCGCCCTGCTGGAGGTCGACGATCTCGCGCTCGGAGGAGCCCGAGATCAGGATCATCGGGTAGCAGTTGGTGGTGGCATGCGCGAGCGCGGTGAGACCGTTGAGGAAGCCGGGCGCCGAGACGGTGAGGCAGACGCCGGGCTTCTTGGTAAGATAGCCGGCGATGCCTGCGGCGTAGCCGGCGTTCTGCTCGTGGCGGAACGAGATCACGCGAAGACCCGCGGCCTGCGCCATGCGGCCCAAATCCGTGATCGGGATGCCCGGCACATTATAGACGGTGTTGATGCCGTTCAGCTTGAGCGCGTCGATGACGAGATGGAAGCCATCCGTCAGTTCCTGCTCGGTGCCCGGTGCTTCGGACTTGGTCGCGGTATTCAGCATGGGCCTTGTCTCCCTGGTCTCAATACTGGGGCGAGTTTTTCGCCCTTCTGGTGGACGTTGCTAGGTAAAGAGTTCCTGACCGTGCGCTTCGACGTAAGCGGCAAGGCCAAGGGTGTGGTCGCGGGCCCGCTTCTCGGCGAGCTCGGTGTCGCGGGCCTCGAGCGCTTCGATGATGCCGAGATGCTCCGGCAGCGACGTCGCCGTGCGATCCTTGCGTCCGATGGTCAGCTGGCGATAGCCGCGCACATGCAGCAGGAGATCGTTGGTGAGATCGACCAGCACCGGCGATTCCGACAGCGAGATCAGCGCCTGATGGAAGGCGATGTTGGCGCGCGAATATTCCTCGACGTGATCCTCGGGCAGGCGGTCCTTGCCGAAGTCCTTGAAGAAGTCGCGCAGCGCGGTGATGTCCTTCTTGCGCGCGGTGGTGGTGATGAGGCGGGCGGCCATGCTCTCCAGCGCCGCCCAGGCGCGGATCATGTCGACGATCTCGCTCTTGGTCCTGCGCACCACCATGATGCCGCGGCGCGGCACCGTCTTCACGAAACCGTCCTGCTCGAGCATCGCGATCGCTTCGCGGATCGGCGTGCGGCTGACGCCCAGGCGTTCGGACAGCGCGCGCTCGTCGAGCATCACCGGCTCGGGCGTCGAATAGATGTCCATCTTGAGGATGGCTTCCTTCAAGGCGTCATACGCCTTGTTCTTGAAGCTGCTCTCCGGGGCAATACGAACGATTGCGATGTCTGCCTCGGCCATGTTCGGCAACGCCTTGGTTGGTTTCCGTAGTGACACGACGAATCTCCTCCTGTGGGAGTCGTCTTTTACAGGATTATTAACGGGAAAGTTTTTGGCATACCACATGCCAGAATGTCAAGCTGGCTATTTTTTGCGGCGTTCTAGATCGTGCGGCGGCTTGACAAGTTGGCTTCTGGCATACCAAATGCCATCGCCAGCCATTTTTGATCCAAGGCGGCGGAGTAACATTGGCCTTATGCCACTCCGTTCCGCCGCATGGAACAGAGCGCGGCGAATGGCAAGCATCACGGGCAGCCGCAACACGCGCGCGCTTTGCAAAGAACGAACTGAGGTCAAGGGAGAAGCCACATGTCCAATTCCAAAGATGCCGTCCGCAAGGTGCTTGACCAGGTCAAGGCGGACAACCGCACCAGCCTGACGGCGCCGGAAGGCAAGCTGGTCTGCGACGCCTATGGCATTCCGGTGCCGAAGGAAGGCGTGGCGAAGTCGGCGGGTGAGGCCGGCAAGATGGCCTCCGCGATGGGCTTCCCGGTGGTGATGAAGATCGTCTCGCCGGACATTCTCCACAAGACCGAGGCCGGCGGCGTCATCGTCGGCCTCAAGACGGCCGGGGAGGCCGAGAAGGCCTACGAGACCATTCTCGGCAACGCCAAGAAATACAAGTCCGACGCCAAGATCGAGGGCATCCAGGTGCAGCAGATGCTGGCCGGCGGCACCGAAGTGATCGTCGGCTCGATCACCGACGGCTCGTTCGGCAAGCTGGTCGCCTTCGGCCTCGGCGGCGTGCTGGTCGAAGTCCTGAAGGACATCACCTTCCGCCTCGCGCCCGCGACCAAGGAAGACGCGCTGTCGATGCTGGACGGCATCCAGGCGCATGAGATCCTCAAGGGCGTTCGCGGCGGCGAACCGGTGAACCGCGCCGCGCTCGCCGACGTCATCGTCAAGGTCTCGCAGCTCGTCACCGATTTCCCTGAAATCGTCGAGCTCGACCTCAACCCGGTGTTCGCGACGCCGAAGGGCGCGACTGCCGCGGACGTCCGCATCGTCGTCGACTTCGCCTACGTTCCCAAGCCGAAGCCGCGCCCGACCGAAGAGATCGTTGTGGCGATGAACCGCATCATGCAGCCGAGAGCGGTCGCCGTGGTCGGCGCCTCCGCCGAGGACGGCAAGATCGGCAACTCCGTGATGAAGAACCTCATCAACGGCGGCTACAAGGGCGAGATCTATCCGATCCATCCCAAGGCCGCCGAGATCCTCGGCTACAAGGCCTACAAGAGCGTCAAGGACGTGCCCGGCGTGATCGACGTCGCGGTGTTCGCGATCCCCGCGAAGTTCGTGGCAGCAGCGCTGACCGAATGCGGCGAGAAGAAAATCCCGGGCGCGGTGCTGATCCCGTCGGGCTTCGCGGAGGCCGGCGCGCCCGAGCTCCAGGCCGAGATCGTCGAGGTCGGCAAGAAGTACGACATCCGCCTGATGGGGCCGAACATCTACGGCTTCTACTATACGCCGGCCAATCTGTGCGCGACCTTCTGCACTGCCTATGACGTCAAGGGCCACGCCGCGCTGTCGTCGCAGTCTGGCGGCATCGGCATGGCCATCATCGGCTTCTCGCGCTCGGCCAAGATGGGCGTCTCGGCGATCGTCGGTCTCGGCAACAAGTCCGACATCGACGAGGACGATCTGCTCGCCTTCTTCGAGCAGGACCCGAACACCAACCTGATCGCGCAGCACTGCGAGGACCTCAAGGACGGCCGCGCCTTTGCGGAAGCGGCCAAGCGCGTTTCCAAGAAGAAGCCGGTCGTCGTGCTCAAGGCCGGCCGCACGTCTGCGGGTGCGAAGGCGGCGTCCTCGCACACCGGCGCGCTCGCCGGTAACGACCGCATCTATGAAGACGTCTTCAAGCAGTCCGGCGTGATCCGCGCGCGCAGCTTGCGCCAGCTGCTCGAATTCGCCCGCGGCGTGCCGGTGCTGCCGACGCCGAAGGGCGAGAACGTGCTGATCATCACCGGTGCGGGCGGCTCGGGCGTGCTGCTGTCGGACTCCTGCGTCGACAACGGCCTGTCGCTGATGTCGATGCCGCCGGATCTCGATGCGGCTTTCCGCAAGTTCATCCCGCCGTTTGGCGCGGCCGGAAATCCTGTGGATATCACCGGCGGCGAGCCGCCGATCACCTACGTCAACACGGTGAAGCTCGGCCTGTCAGACGAGCGCATCCACGCGCTGATCCTCGGCTACTGGCACACCATCGTCACCCCGCCGATGGTGTTCGCCCGCAACATGGTCGAGGTGAAGAAGGAGATGGAGGCCAAGGGCTTCGTGAAGCCGATGGTCGCCTCGCTTGCCGGCGACGTCGAGGTCGAGGAGGCCGCCGAATATCTCTACCAGAACGGCATCCCCGCCTACGCCTATTCGACCGAGCTTCCGGTCGAAGTGCTCGGCGCCAAGTACAAGTGGGCGCGCGGGGCAGGGCTGCTCTGAGCGTTATCTCTCCTGTCATCCCGGGGCGATGCGAAGCATCGAACCCGGGATGTCGAGATTCCGGGTCTGGCGCGCCAGGCCCGCGCTTCGCGCAGTCCCGGCGCGCCATCCCGGAATGACGAACGCACAAGCGGCAGGTCGCGATGAGCAAGAACGTGATCCGGCGCAAATCGCACGAAGCCCGATCGGCATCGGAGGTCGACCACGAGGCGCGCGACGGCGGCGTGCAGTCCGTCGACCGCGCGCTGTCGATCCTCGAAACACTGGCCGAGGACGACGAAGGCTATCGTCTCAGCGATCTCGCCGTTCGCACCGGCCTGTCGGCGTCCACCGTCCACCGCCTGCTCGCCACGCTCGAAAGCCGCCGCTTCGTGCAGTTCGACCGCGCCGAATCCAAATGGCATGTCGGCGTGCGCAGCTTCACGGTGGGCGCGAGCTTCGCGCGGCGGCGCAATTTCTCCGCGCAGGCGATTCCGTACCTGCGCAAGCTGCGCGATCTCACCCGCGAGACCGCCAACCTCGCCGTCGTCGACGACGAGTTCATCATCGTGCTGACCCGGATGGAGAGCCGCGAGATCATGCGCTCGCTGACCCAGGTCGGTGGCCGCGTCCCCATGGTGACCTCCGGCGTCGGCAAGGCGGTGCTCGCGACCTATTCCGACGAGGACGTCGGCGCCGTCATCCGCCATCACGGCATGCCCCGCCTGACCGAGAGGTCGATCGTGCGGCCGAGCGACCTGTTCAAGGAGCTCGAAAAGATCCGCAAGCAGGGCTACGCGCTCGACGATGAAGAAGCCTGCATGGGCCTGCGCTGTGTTGCCGCGGTCGTCTACAGCGACTGCGCCGAGCCGCTCGCGGCGATTTCCGTCTCGGGCATGACCAGCCGGCTGACCGACCAGAGGTTGCCGGAAATTGGGCAAATCGTGCGGGACGTTGCCGCCGAGCTGACGGCCGCCCTCGGGGGGGTGATGCCGACCCCCTGCTAGCCAGGAATCGCGGGGGGATGTCACTGGACAGCATCGGCCGTTTTGGCTGATATGCGACCAAACGACACAATGCGGCAAACGTCCGCATGAGCCTGGAGATGCCCCGATGTTTCGAATTCCCGCGCGCCTCGTCGGCGCAGCCGTCGCGCTGACCCTCGCGGCGGCCACCCCGGCCGTTGCCCAGCAGCTCGAGCTGAAGCTGATGGCGCCGGCCGCGCCCGGCGGCGGCTGGGACCAGACCGCGCGCTCGATGCAGCAGGCCTTGGTGGCGTCCGGTGTCGCGCGCAGCGTGCAGGTCACCAACGTTCCCGGCGCCGGCGGCAGCGTCGGCATCGCGCAATTCGTCAACGGCGCCAAGGGCGACGGCAACCAGATGATGGTCAACGGCTTCGTCATGGTGGGCGCGCTCGCCATGAACAAGTCGCCGGTGACGCTCGAGCAGGTGACGCCGATCGCGCGGCTCACCGAGGAAATCCAGGTGATCGTGGTTCCCGCGAATTCTCCGATCAAGACGGCGCAGGATCTGGCCGCGGCCGTCAAGGCCGATATCGCCAAGGTGACCTTCGCCGGCGGCTCGGCCGGTGGCGTCGACCATGTGATGGCCGCGTTGTTCGCTGGCGCCGTCGGCGCCGACGCGAAGAAGATCAACTACATCCCGTTCTCCGGCGGCGGCGAGTCGCTGGCGGCGATCCTCGGCGGCAAGGTCACCGCGGGCATTTCGGGCCTGAGCGAATATGAAGGGCAGATCAAGTCCGGCAAGCTGCGCGCCATCGGCGTGACCTCGGAGAAGCGCATCGCCGGCAGCGACATCCCGACCTTCAAGGAGCAGGGCATCGACCTCGTGATCGCCAACTGGCGCTCGGTGGTTGCGCCTCCCGGCATCACGCCGGAGCAGCGCAAGACCTTGAGCGATGCGGTCGAGAAGATGGTGAAATCGGACGCCTGGAAGGAGATCCTCAAGCAGAAGGGCTGGGAGGACGCCTATCTCGGCGGCGATGCTTTCGCCGACTTCCTGAAGAAGGAGACGGCGCGCGTCACCGACGTGCTGAAATCGGTCGGCCTCGTCAAGTCATGACCTCAGGCGATCCTGCGCAACCGCCGCGGCACGTCGATCGCGCCGGCCTCGTCATAGCTGCCTTGCTCGCAGGTCTCGCCGCGGTGCTGGTCTGGGACTCGCGCGGCCTGCAATCCAGCGCGATGTACGGGATGGGGCCGGAGGCGATGCCCGTCGTGGTCGCCAGCGGCCTCGCGCTGCTCGCGATCGGCAACTTCATCGACGCGCTGCGCGGCAATTTGCCGGCGCGCGAGAGCGCCGATCCCGTGCCGGTGGTCTTGATCCTCATCGGTCTCGCGCTCCTGATTGCGATCATAGGCTTCGGCGGCGGCTTCATCCTGGCGACCTCGGCACTCTTCGTTACGACGTCAGCCGCCTTTGGGCGTCGCGCCGTTCTCGTCGACAGCGTCATCGCCCTCGTGATGTCCACCCTCATTTATCTCGCGTTTGACCGCCTGCTGACGCTGAGCCTTCCGGCAGGCCCCCTGGAGCGACTGCTGTGATGGACACTTTTGCGGCGCTGGCCCACGGCATGGCGGTCGCCGTCCAGCCGATGAACCTGCTTTATGCGCTGATAGGCGTGTTCCTCGGCACGGCCGTGGGCGTGCTGCCCGGCATCGGCCCGGCGCTGACGGTCGCGCTGTTGCTGCCGGTGACGTACAAGCTGGACCCCGGCGGCTCGCTGATCATGTTCGCCGGCATCTATTACGGCGGCATGTATGGTGGATCGACCACCGCGATCCTGATCAACACGCCCGGCGAGAGCGCCTCGATGGCGACCGCGCTCGAAGGCAACAAGATGGCCAAGGCCGGCCGCGGCGGGCCGGCGCTTGCGACCTCCGCTATCGGCTCCTTCGTCGCCGGCACCATCGCCACCATCGGCCTCGCCTTCCTCGCGCCGTGGCTGGTCGATTTCGCCGTGCGCTTCGGGCCGGAGGATTACTTTGCGCTGATGTGCGTCGCCTTCGTCACGGTGTCGGCGACCTTCGGGGACTCCCCGGTCCGCGGCCTGACCAGCCTGTTCATCGGTCTGACGCTCGGCCTTGTCGGCATCGACAAGCTGACCGGACAGGCGCGGCTTGCGTTCGGCATCCCCGAGCTGCTCGACGGCGTCGAGGTGACGACGCTTGCGGTCGGCCTGTTCGCGGTGGGCGAGGCGCTCTACGTCGCATCGCGCCGCCACCACACCGAGGAGAAGCTCGAGCCGGTGCGCGGCTCGCTGTGGATGACCAAAGAAGACTGGAAGCGCTCGTGGAAGCCGTGGCTGCGCGGCACCATGTTCGGTTTCCCGATCGGCGCGCTGCCCGCGGGCGGCGCGGAGATCCCGACCTTCCTGTCCTATTCGACCGAGAAGCGTCTCACAAAACATCCGGAGGAATTCGGTAAGGGTGCGATCGAAGGCGTCGCGGGACCGGAAGCCGCCAACAATGCGTCTGCCGCCGGCACGCTGGTGCCGCTCTTGACGCTGGGTTTGCCGACCTCGGCGACGGCCGCGATGATGCTGGCGGGCTTCCAGCAATACGGCCTCAACCCGGGGCCGCTGCTGTTCGCCGAGCGGCCTGACCTCGTGTGGGGGCTGATCGCCAGCCTGTTCATCGCCAATCTGATGCTGCTGGTGCTCAACCTGCCGCTGGTCGGCCTGTGGGTGCGGCTGCTCGCGATCCCGCAGCCATGGCTCTATGCCGGCATCCTCGTCTTCGCGACCATGGGCACCATCGCCGCCAAGCCGTCGGTGGTCGAATTGTCCATGCTGGCGGGCTTCGGCGTGCTCGGCTTCCTGATGCGCCGGTTCGATTTTCCGATCGCGCCCGTCGTCGTCGGCCTGATCCTCGGCCCGATCGCCGAGAGCCAGTTGCGGCGCGCGCTCGCGATCAGCCTCGGCGATCCCATGACGCTGCTGCAAAGCCCGATCTCGGCGACGCTTCTCGGCATCGCGCTGGTTGCGCTGCTGGCCCCGTTCGTGCTGAAGGGGATGGGTCGCTTCAAGGCGAACGAGGACTAGCCGCTCCGACGGACTTGTCTTTTTGTGCCGCGTCCATCTCGTGGGGAACCGCCATGCCTTCTGAGCTCCGTTCGCCCCGTCTCGCGGTTCTGATTGACGCCGACAATGCCTCCGCAAAGATCGCGGACGGACTGTTCGAGGAGATTGCCAAGATCGGCGAGGCCAGCGTCCGGCGCATCTATGGCGACTTCTCCAATGCGCGATCAAGGGGCTGGGCCGACATCCTGTCCAAGCACGCCATCATCCCGCAGCAGCAGTTCGCCTACACGACGGGGAAGAATGCCTCCGACATAACGCTGGTCATCGACGCCATGGACCTGCTTCACAGCGGCCGGTTCGACGGCTTTTGCCTGGTCTCTTCCGACAGCGACTTTACCCGTCTTGCCGCCCGCATCCGGGAGCAGGGCATCGACGTCTTTGGGTTCGGCGAGCAGAAGACGCCGGAAAGCTTCAGGCAGGCCTGCCGCAGATTCGTTTACACGGAGAACCTGCTTGCCGGAACGGTGAATACGCAGGACGCCACCTCAAGGTCGGCGCCGCTTCAGCCGCTCGATGCAGCTACGCCAGTCATCAAGAAGGTCATCACCCAGATGGAGAGCGAGGACGGCTGGGTCGCTCTGGGGGAGGTCGGCCGGCAGCTTGCCAATCTCGCTTCCGATTTCGATCCGAGGACGTTCGGCTTCCGCAAGCTGAGCGACCTCGTGCGGAAGACAAATTCCTTCGAGATTGATGAGCAGAAAGGGAGGTCGATGCGGATTCGGGTCAAGCCCGCTGCCGCACCGACTTCGAGACCGCGGAACTCGCGCAGAAGGGCGGGGACGGCAGGCGGTTCGGCGCCTAAAGCCTAAGCAGAGCGTGCCGTTATATTTGAGCTTGCCCGGTCTGGCGCACGGCGTAACCATCGCTCGGCTGTAACTCCACGCGAGGGTCCCGATGACCAAACTTACCCGCTTTGCCGTCGCAGCGCTGCACTCGATGACGCGGCGCCTGGCCGATGTCGCCTCGGCGCGTGTCGCGCCGGACCTCGTCGTCACGGGCGCGCGGGTGCTCTCGACCTATTCGGAACGCATCCACGCGAACCGCGAGATCTGGATCACCGGCGGCCGCATCGCGGCGGTGAAGCCGGCCGGGGCGGCGAAGAAGGTCTGGAGCGGCGTTGCGACTTACGACGCGGCCGGCGGCATCATTGCGCCGGGGCTGGTCGATCCGCACATCCACATCGAATCCTCGATGGTGACGGCCTGCGCCTATGCCGAGGCCGCGCTGCTCAACGGCACCACGACGATCTTCTGCGACAGCCATGAGATCGGCAACGTCATGGACGTTGCCGGTGTGGAGGCGATGTTGGAAGACGCGCGCGAGGCGCCGCTGTCGATCTTCCTGACGGTGCCGAGCACCGTACCTGCAACGTCGGCTGAGTTGGAGACCGCTGGCGGCGATCTCACACCGGACAAGATCGCCGGCCTGTTCGATCGCTGGCCCGAAGCGGTGGCGCTTGGCGAGAAGATGGATTTCGTGCCGGTGACGATGGGCGACGAGCGTAGCCACGCGATCCTCGCCGCCGCCCTGAAGCGCGGCCGGCCGGTGTCCGGCCATGTCTACGGCCGCGAGTTCGTCGCGGCCTATGCGGCATCCGGCGTCACCGACACCCACGAGGCGATCGACCGCGACATCGCCGACGATCTGCTCGACGCCGGCGTCTGGGTGTTCCTGCGCGGCGGCCCGCCGACGACGCCGTGGCATTCGCTGCCGCAGGCGATCCGGACCATCACCGAGCTCGGGGCCTCCCACAAGCGCACCGCCGTGTGCACCGATGACCGCGACGCCGACGATCTCCTGCTCTTCGGGCTCGACTGGGTGGTGCGTGAGGCCGTGAAGGCGGGCATGTCGCCGGAGCAGGCCTGGTCGATGGGCTCGCTGCACGGCGCCACGCGCTTCGGCATGGAAGGCGAAATCGGCGGGCTTGGTGGCGGCCGCCGCGCCGATCTCGTGCTGATGGACGATCAGCTCAAGCCGCAATGCACCTGGTATGGCGGCGAACTGGTGGTCGAGCATGGCAAGATCACGCCGCTTCTCGATCAGGCACTGTCGCAGCGATACCAATATCCGAAGGCGGCTTATGCGACGGTCAAGCTGCCGGAGAAGATGAAGCTGACGCCGCAGCTGCCGGCGAAGGCCTGCACGGTCAACACAATCAAGACCGCGCTGCCGGGCATCACGCTGATCCATGAGAAGGTCAAGATCGAGCCGGCAAAGGATTGGCCGTCGCTGTTCGCGCGCTACGGCCTGTGCTTCGTCGCGGTGGTCGAGCGCCACGGAAAATCGGCCGGCAATGTCGCCCATGGCCTGCTGAAGGATTTCGGCCTCAAGCGTGGCGCGGTGGCCTCCAGCGTCGGACACGACAGCCACAACATCATCGTCGCCGGAACCAACGAGGCCGACATGCAGGCCGCGATCGCCGCTATCAAAGAGCAGCAGGGCGGTGTCTGCGTCGTCGCCGACGGCAAGGTGAGGGCACTGGTTCCGCTGCCAATCGCGGGCCTGCTCTCCGACAAGCGCGTCACGGAGGTCGCCGAAGAGGTCAAGGTGCTGAAGCAGGAATGGACGGAAGCCGGTTGCACCATTCCCTACATGGGCTTCAATTTGATTCCCCTATCGGTCATTCCGGAAATTCGTATCACCGACAAGGGTCTCGTGCTGGTGCCGCAGATGGAGCTGGCACCGCTGTTCGAGTGATCGCTTTCACGCCCATCTCGATCTAACCGGTTGAGACCGCCGCGATTTTTCTGCGGTTGCCGCATCGTGGAAAATAAAATCGATCTCGTTGAGATCGGCTTCTGCGCGCCCGATGATCTCGCTTGCTGACGCAACTTGAGCGAGGTCCGATATGGCGAAGATGCGAGCCGTCGATGCAGCCGTCCGTATTCTGGAGAAGGAAGGCATTTCCACCGCCTTCGGTGTTCCCGGGGCCGCGATCAACCCGCTCTACTCCGCGCTGAAGAAGCGCGGCTCGATCCGGCACATCCTGGCGCGGCATGTCGAGGGTGCCTCGCACATGGCGGAGGGGTACACCCGCGCCAAGGCCGGCAATATCGGCGTCTGCATCGGAACGTCAGGCCCCGCCGGCACCGACATGATCACCGGGCTCTATTCGGCAATCGCCGATTCCATTCCGATCCTCTGCATCACCGGCCAGGCGCCGCGCGCGCGTCTCTACAAGGAGGATTTCCAGGCCGTCGACATCGAGTCGATCGCAAAGCCCGTGACCAAATGGGCGGTGACGGTGCGTGAGCCGGCGCTGGTGCCGCGCGTGTTCAGCCAGGCGTTTCACGTGATGCGCTCCGGCCGGCCGGGACCGGTGCTGATCGACATGCCGCTCGACGTGCAACTCGCCGAGATCGAGTTCGACGACGAGACCTATGAGCCGCTGCCGGTCTACAAGCCCGCCGCGACCCGCAAGCAGGTCGAGAAAGCGCTGGAGATGCTCAACGCCGCCGAGCGGCCGCTGATCGTCGCGGGCGGTGGCATCATCAACGCCGACGCTTCGGACCTGTTGGTCGAATTCGCGGAGATCGCCAACGTGCCCGTCGTGCCGACGCTGATGGGGTGGGGCGCGATCCCCGACGATCACGTGCTGATGGCCGGCATGGTCGGCCTTCAGACCAGCCACCGCTACGGCAACGCCACGCTGCTGGAGTCCGATTTCGTGCTCGGCATCGGCAACCGCTGGGCCAATCGGCACACCGGTTCGGTCGAGACCTACACCAAGGGCCGCACCTTCGTGCATGTCGACATCGAGCCGACGCAGATCGGGCGCGTGTTCAATCCGGATCTCGGCATCGTCTCGGACGCGAAGGCCGCGCTCGAGCTGTTCGTCACCGTCGCCAGGGAGTGGCGCCGGTCAGGCAGGCTCCGCGAGCGCCAGGCGTGGCCCGCCGCCTGCCGCGATCGCAAGAAGACGATGTTGCGCAAGAGCCATTTCGACAACGTCCCGATCAAGCCGCAGCGCGTCTATGAGGAGATGAACAAGGCGTTCGGCCGCGACACCGCCTATGTCACCGTGATCGGCCTGTCGCAGATCGCTGGCGCGCAGTTCCTGGGCGTCTACAAGCCGCGCAACTGGATCAATGCCGGGCAGGCGGGGCCGCTCGGCTGGACGCTGCCGGCGGCGCTCGGCGTGCGCGCGGCGTGTCCGGAGCGCGAGATCGTCGCGCTGTCGGGCGACTACGACTTCCAGTTCCTGATCGAGGAGCTCGCGGTCGGGGCGCAGTTCAATCTGCCCTACATCCACGTGGTCGTGAACAATTCCTATCTCGGCCTGATCCGTCAGGCCCAGCGCGGCTTCGACATGGACTATCACGTCCAGCTGTCCTTCGAGAACATCAACGCGCCCGAGATCGGCGTCTACGGCGTCGATCACGTCGCGGTCGCCGAAGGCCTCGGCTGCAAGGCGATCCGCGTCACTGACCCGAAGGACACGCAGGCGGCGTTCGTCACGGCGCGCGAATTGATGGCCAAGCACCGCGTGCCTGTCGTGGTCGAGTTCATCCTCGAGCGTGTCACCAATATCGCGATGGGAACGGAGATCGACAACATCGTCGAGTTCGAGGAGGTGCTGGATCTGCCGCTCGACGAGGTCGGAAGCACGCGCGTGCTGCAGCCGGCGGAATAGGGGAGACACATGCCGAAATTCGCCGCCAACCTCACCATGCTCTTCAACGAAATGCCGTTCCTCGACCGCTTCGCAGCGGCGAAGGCGGCGGGATTTGCCGGGGTCGAATATCTCTTTCCCTATGATTTCGACAAGGCGCAGCTGCGCGAGCAGCTCGAGGCCCATGGCCTGACGCAAGTGCTGCACAATCTTCCCGCCGGCAACTGGGGTGCCGGCGAGCGCGGCATCGCGATCCTGCCCGATCGCGCCGCCGAATTCCGCGACGGCGTGTTCCGCGCCATCGACTATGCCAAGGCGCTGGATTGCGAGCAGCTCAATTGCCTCGTCGGCATCGCGCCTGCCGATGCCGATCCGCGCGAGCTGAACGAGACGCTGGTCGGAAACTTGCGCTTTGCGGCGTCGACGCTGGCACGGGAGAACATCAAGCTCCTGGTCGAGCCGATCAACACGCTCGACATCCCCGGCTTCTACCTCAACGGCACCGAGCAGGCCGTGCAGCTGATCTCCGAGGTGAGGTCGAACAATCTGTTCATCCAGTACGACATCTATCACATGCAGATCATGGAGGGCGATCTCGCCCGCACCATGCAGGAGTATCTCCCGCAGATCGCTCACGTCCAGCTCGCCGACAATCCCGGCCGGCACGAGCCCGGCACCGGCGAGATCAACTATCCCTTCCTGTTTCGCCATCTCGACGCGATCGGTTATCGCGGCTGGATCGGCTGTGAATACAAGCCGCGCACCACGACGCTGGAAGGCCTGTCCTGGCACGCGGCACAGACGTTTGAGACGTAGTGGGCTCTAAGCGGGGTCACCGGTGCACTCCCTCTCCCGCTTGCGGGAGAGGGTTGGGGAGAGGGTATTTCCGCAGTGGGACTCGTGAAATGCGGAAAGAACCCCAACGCGGACAGAGCCCTCACCCGGCACTGCGTGCCGACCTCTCTCGCAAGCGGGAAAGGTGCCCCGGGCGCGGGGCCGAAATTTCGCGAATCCAACTGAGAGAAAGTCAGACATGATCGACATCGGCTTCATCGGACTTGGCACCATGGGACGGCCGATGGCCGGCCATCTCCTGGCCGCAGGCCATCGCGTTCTCCTGCATGACGTTGCGCCGGTGGCGCCCGAGCTGATCGCCGCCGGCGGCATTCCATGCAAGTCGAGCCAGCAGGTTGCCGAGGAGGCGGACGCGGTCATCATCATGGTGCCGGATACGCCGCATGTGGAGGCCGTGTTGTTCGGCAAGGACGGTGTCGCCGCCGGAATCTCCAAAGGCAAGATCGTCGTCGACATGAGCTCGATCTCGCCGCTCGCGACCAAGGAGTTCGCGAAGAAGATCGAGGTGCTGGGCGCGGACTATCTCGACGCGCCGGTGTCGGGCGGGGAGGTCGGCGCCAGGGCGGCGAGCCTCACCATCATGGTCGGCGGGCCGGAGCGCGCCTTCAACACGATGAAGCCGGTGTTCGACAGGATGGGCAAGAACGTCACCCGGGTCGGCGCCAATGGCGACGGGCAGACGACGAAGGTCGCCAACCAGATCATCGTGGCGCTGACGATCGAGGCGGTGAGCGAGGCGCTGCTGTTTGCGTCGAAGGCCGGTGCGGATCCTGCGCTGGTGCGACAGGCGCTGATGGGCGGCTTTGCATCGTCGCGGATTCTCGAGGTCCATGGCGAGCGTATGGTGAAGCGCAATTTCGATCCCGGCTTCCGCATCGAGTTGCACCAGAAGGATCTCAATCTCGCGCTCGAAGGCGCGCGCACGCTCGGCCTGTCGCTGCCGAGCACGGCGGTGGCGCAGCAATTGTTCTCTTCCTGCACCGCGCATGGCGGCAAGGCCTGGGATCACTCCGCGATGGTGCGCGCGCTGGAACTGATGGCGGGGCACGAGATCGCCGCGGCGTAAGTGTTACGGGGTAACAGTCTCCGGAATTGACGCGTTTTTGGCCGCGCAGGAACCGGAACAATGGTCCGGCTCCGCGGTTGATGGCGCAGAACAACCACTGGAGACATGAGGACATGAAAACCCGTCTTGCGATTTCGTTGGTTGCTGCGTCGCTGCTGGCGTCGAGTGCAGCCTTTGCCCAGTCGACAACCGAACAGGGCGCAAGGGACGGCGCGCGTGCGGGCGGCGACATCGGCGGCCCGGTCGGCGCGATGGTCGGCGGCACCGTCGGTGCGGCCGTTGGCGCCGGTCTGGAAATTCCGAATGCGATTCTGGGTGGAATCCCGCGCGATCGTTCCGTCGTGATCCACGAACGCGTCGTGGTCGGCGAGCCGCTGCCCCCGACCGTGGTGTTGCGCCCGGTGCCGAACTACACCGAATATCGCTACGCGGTCGTGAACGATCGCCGCGTCATCGTCGAGCCGCGCACCCGCCGCGTCGTCAAGATCATCGACTGATCGGTAAGTGTGTAGACCTTGAAGAATTGGGCCCTGCGGAGCGTTGCTCCGCGGGGCCTCAGCTTGTCAGGGCGGAATTCGTGCGCAACCGGGTCATGACCCAATCGACGGCGGCCGCGAGCGCAAAACCGATGCAGGCCGTGCCGGCATCGACCAGAAAATCTTCCAGTCGCGCATGCCGTCCCGGTGCCCAGAACTGCATCAGCTCGAGCAGGCCGATCAGGACCACCGAGACGGCGGCGACGGCCCAGCGACGATTCCGGTAGGCGAGGCCGAAGGCCAGTCCCACCAGGATGAAGGCGAGGGCATGTTCGCCGTCCTGGCCGAGGTCGGAATGGGGCCGCAGGCCGGGCGGCCCGAGGGTTGCAAATGCGACGGCGGCCGCGAGCAGCCAGGCAAAAAAGCGAACAAAAATGGACATCCGCTGCCGATAGCACGGATTCGCGACAGCCTGTTGCGGGATGAGGATCAGATCGCCGTGTAGTTAATGACGAAATGTCAAAGCGGCTCGCGCACGCCGAGGCCGTGCATGAAGCGCTCCCGGATCTGCACGGGATCCCTGCGGGTGGTGCCGACGCCCGGCTTGTCGTCGATGCGGACCGCGATCAGGCTCGGCTCCGCGACGGACATTGCCTCGTCGACCAGACGCTCGAAATCCTCCTCGTCCGCGGCCCAGGCGCTGTTGGCGAGCCCCGAGCCCGTGGCGATCGCGACGATGTCGGCGACGCTTGCCGCCGGCGTCGGCTGCGCGCCGGTGATCTGGTAAATGCCGTTGTCCATGACGATCATGATGAGGTTCTGCGGCTTCAATGTCGCAATCGTCGAGAGCGCGCCGAGCTGCATCAGCAGCGAGCCGTCGCCTTCGAGCGCGAAGACGCGGCGGTCGGGCTGCGCCAGCGCCACGCCGAGTGCGATCGGGAAAGCGAGGCCCATGCTGCCGAGCATGTAGAAATTTTGCGGACGGTGGCCGGCGGCCCAGAGATCGAAATTGGTATTGCCGATGCCGCCGATCACGGCTTCCTCGTGCTTGAGCTTCGCGATCAGGCGCGAGGTGACATCGAAGCGGTTCATCACCTTGGTGTTGGGCGTGCTCATGTTTGTGCTCATCCTGGCCGGCCTCACTTGTCAAAGACCTTGCCGCCCGTGAGCAGCGGGTTGAGGATCAGCGCCACCGGCGCCTGCGTGGTGACGGCCTGCTTGATCGAGCGGTCGGCAATGAATTCGAGCTCGTCGAGCCGGGTGATGGTGTGATGCTCCAGCGCCAGCGAATCCAGCACCGGGCGCATGGTGCGGCAGACCAGCGATTGGCCGTAGTTGAACTCGCCGAGCGTGCCCCGCTCGGAGACGAACATGATCAGCGGGATCTGGTAGGGCACCGCGAGCGAGGCCAGCACGTTGGCGAGCGTGGCAAAGCCAGAGGTCTGCATCAGCACCGCGCCGCGCCGCCCGCCCATCCAGGCACCCGAGACGATGCCGACGGCCTCTTCCTCGCGGGCGGTGGCAAACGTGGTGAAGAAGGGGTCGGCGTGCAAATTCTTGATCAGCGGCGTCAGCACGCGGTCGGGCACGTAGGGGATGAGGCTGATCTCGTTCCGCTTCAGGGTCTGCAGGACGATGGCGTGCCAGGTCCTGTCGCTGGAGGCCTGCGCCGCCTGGGGCGAGGTCTGCTGTTCCGCAATCGCCATTGCGTTCTCCCTTGCGCCGCGCATGCTCTTGGTCTTTGCCATTGTCCTGGCCGTCGCGGCGATCTGCCGAACTTGACGGAGCGCGCGGGATTGTCAACATGTCCCGGCCGGCACGGTGATCTGCGCCAGACGGCCTGCCGTGGCCGGCACCGCCGTGTCATAAGCGGCGATAACGAGAAACGGGAGGAAGGCACGGACGAGCGCGCGTCGCGCTGACCTTGCGCATCTCCTGAGAGAGCCGGAAGGGTCCTGATGTCGGTCAACAACAAGCGTGTCGTCTACTCCAACTATTTGGCCAATCCGATCTACATCGACATTCTGAAGGCGCGGCCCGACGTCCGGCTGGACCGGATCGAGAACGGAAGCCCGGAAGACTTCTATGCGCCGATCCTGTCCGCCGCGCATGTCTACCAGATCGGCGCCGCCCGCGATGAGCTGGCGCCGCATTTCCATGTCGACGCGGCCTTCCTGAAACGCACGCCGAACCTGCTGCTCGTCTCCAGCAATGGCGCGGGCTTCGATCCCGTCGACGTCGAGGCCTGCACGGAAGCGGGCGTCGTGGTCGTCAACCAGTCCGGCGGCAATGCCCATTCGGTGGCCGAGCATGCGTTGGCGATGATGCTGACGCTGTCCAAGCGCATCATCCAGTCGGACCGCCGCCTGCGCCGCGAGCGCGACGTCAACCGCAACGATCTCGTCGGCAACGAGGTCGAGCACAAGACCGTCGGCATCATCGGGCTCGGCAATGTCGGCCGGCGCATCGCCGCGCTGTGCAAGGGCCTGCTCGGCATGAAGGTGCTGGCCTATGATCCGTATCTGTCGGCCGAAGTGATGGCCGAGCGGGGCGGGGAGAAGGTCGAGCTCGACGAGCTCCTGCGCCGCGCCGATTTCGTCTCGATCTCCTGTCCGCTCAACAAGGGCAGCCGCAACCTGATCAGCGTGCGCGAGTTCGCGCTGATGCAGCCGCATGCCTATTTCATCACCACGGCGCGCGGCTTCATCCACGACGAGGACGCGCTGCTCCAGGCGTTGCGCGACAAGCGCATCGCGGGCGCCGGCCTCGACGTCTGGTCCAAGGAGCCGCCGCCGCCGGAGCATCCGCTGCTCCAGCTCGACAACGTGCTGGCGAGCCCGCACACGGCAGGCGTCACGATCGAAGCGCGTCAGAACATGGGCCGCATCGCCGCCGAGCAGGTGCTGGAGACGCTCGACGGCAAGCGGCCGCCGCGCATCATCAATCCCGAGGTCTGGCCGCGCTACGCCGAGCGTTTCAAGCAGGCGTTCGGCGTGACGCCGGGGTAGGGGAAGCCACATTGTCATTTCGGGGCGCGACGTAGTCGCGAACTAGGATGCGCAATTGCGCATCTGAGAATCCGTTCATTTCACGGACGCTGCTGCCCGACGGATTCCGGGCTCGCGCCAGGCGCGCCTCCGGAATGACGGCTGAAAAAATGCCTCCCAATCTTGATCCGCGTCAAAATCTCCTCCCGCATCCAGCCTAATTGGGATTAGAGTGCGCCGGGGCAGCTGGAGGTCCCATGTCAACTTATGTCGTCAAGTTCATGAAGGACGTGCTCGGCCAATACGGCCGGCAGATCGAGGTGTGTCAGGGCACGCTCGAGATTGACGCCTCCGATGAGGACGAAGCCAGAGAGCGGGCCAAGGCGATGTTTTGCAAGAACCAGGCCTTGCATCACTGGTCGCTGCATGCCGACCGCATCCAGGTGAGGCCGGCTGACTTTCCGTCCTGAGGCCTACCGGCCGGGCGCCGTGACAGGCGGTGGTGCGGTGACGCCGGCGCCGAGCGAGCGCTGTACCATGGCAGTATCGGACCAGCGGCCGTGGCGATAGGCCACTCCGCAGAGCAGGCCGACGCGGGCAAAGCCGAATTTTTCGTGCAGCGCCAGCGAGGGTGCATTGTCGGCATCGATATAGCCGATCATCTGGCGGAAGCCGGCCGCGGCGCAGGCATCGATCAATTCCCGGAGCAGCAGCCGTCCGACTCCGCGGCCCAGATGCTCGTGGTGGACGTAGATCGAATGCTTGGCCGTGTAGCGATAGGCCGGCCGCTTGCGGAACTGCACCGCATAGGCATAGCCGACGACCTCGCCGCGAAAGGTCGCGACCAGATGCGGCAGGCGGGTCTGTTTCAGGTTCTTGCGCCGGTCGCGCAGATCGTCGGGCTCGGGCGCGCCGGTTCCCTCGACGTCGCGGGGAACGCCATTGCGGACGTGATGGCGGTAGATCGCCAGCATCGCCTCGACATCGCTTTCGCGTGACGCCCGGACCAGGACCGGGTCGTCATCCGGTCGTGCAATTGCAGTTTCGTTCATCGGCACCTACTCGGCAACGACGTAGGTATAGAGTCCGATGCGGCCGTTTGCATCGATCTCCTTGTAGACGCCCTGGATTTCCACATCGAAGCCCGGAAATATGTTGAAGCAGGTCTCGAACATCTTGAGATAATCGATCATGGGCTTCGCCCGTTCCGTGAGCCGCTCGCCGGGCACGATGGTGGCGATGCCGGGCGGATAGACCACGAAGGGCGTGGTGGCGATGCGGCCCGCGATCGCCTCGATAGGCAGATAGTCGACATCGTTGCGGAACAGGAAGCGCGCGGCATCGCGCGGCGACATCGCGATCTCCGGCAGGTGCTCGGGCATGAACTGCCGCGCCTGGAGCGCGCTGACGTCAGCGGTGCGGAAGAAGCGGTGCATCTCGCCGCAGAGGTCGCGCAGCCGCGCGCCGGCATAGCGGGCCTGTCGCCGCTGGTAGAATTCGGGGATGACGTCGGCCAGCAGCGCGTTGTCGTCGTGCAGCTTCTTGAAGGCGACGAGGCCGGAGATCAGCGTGCCGGCCTTGCTCGCCTCGACGCCCGGGGTGAGCAGGAAGAGCAGGGAGTTGAGGTCGTTCTTTTCGGGGACGATGCGGTTCTCGCGCAGATACTGCGCGACGACCGGCGCGGGGATGCCGTGCTCGGCATATGCGCCGGTGGTGCGGTCGAAGCCGGGCGTCAGCAGCGTCAGCTTGTTCGGGTCGGTCATGGCAAAGCCTTCGGTGAGGCCGGGAAAGCCATGCCAGGGGCTGTCGGGGGAGAGCTGCCAGAGCACGGGATTGGTGGCGAGCTCGTCGGTCGACAGGGTTTCCCAGGCGACATTGTGGGCGGCGCCCGGGCGGCTGACGTCGGGGATGGCGACGCGATCGGGGACGAAGGGTTCGAAGAACCAGCGCCGATCCGGATTCTGCTCCTTCTCCTCGAACTCACGGCGCATCGCCCGCATCTTCTTGCGCAGCTCGATGCCGAGGCGGATCGTGTCGTCCCAGAGGACTTCGCCGGAGCGGCCTTTCATCATCTGAGCGCCGACGTCGAGCGAGGCGAACAGCGGGTAGAACGGCGACGTGGAGGCGTGCTGCATGAAGCTTTCGTTGAAGCGGCGGTGCTCGACGCGCCGCTTCTGGCCGCGGATATGACGGTCCTTGATGTGGATCTGCGAGGCCTGCGAGAAGCTCGCGAGCTGCTTGTGGGTGGATTGCGTCGCGATGATGCCCGGCGCCTCCGGAGGAAGATTGGCCAGTCCCATGGCGAAACGGCCGGAATAGAGCGGGTGGAACTTCATGAAGCCGGCCCAGGCCTCGTCGAACAGGATGTACTCGCAGAGATGACCGATGCGCTTGAGGATCATCTCGGCGCTGTGGATCGAGCCGTCATAGGTGCACTGCTCGACTACGGCGACGCGGAAGGGGCGCTCCTTGCGCCAGGCGTCCCTGTCCGTGACCAGCGGGTGGTTGCGGATTGCCTCGCGCAAGGCCTTCTCGTCGAGCGCGTCCCAGCGCATCGGGCCGATCAGGCCCCAGGCGTTGCGGACGGTCGGCACGTAGATCGGGATGCCGCCATTGATCATCAGCGCGCCATGGTGGGCGGCCTTGTGGTTGTTGCGGTCGAACAGCACGAGGTCGCCGTCGGTGACGAGGGCGCCGAGCGCGACCTTGTTCGAGGTCGAGGTGCCATTGAGCACGAAATAGGTCTTCTCCGCGCCGAAGATCTGCGCGGCTTCCTTCTGCGCCTTCAGCGCCGGGCCCTCGTGGGTGAGGAGGTCACCGAGATCGAGCACGGAGTTGTCGAGGTCGTCGCGGAACACGGATTCGCCGAGATGCTCAACGAAGACCCGTCCGATCGGGCTGCGGCTGTAGAAGACGCCGCCATTGTGGCCCGGGCAGGTCCAGAGCTGGTTGCCTTCCTCGGCATAATCGACGAGCGCGCCGAAGAACGGCGTCTTCAATGTTTCGGCATATTGCTTGAGCCGGCTGATCAGGTTCTTGGCGATGAAGGGTGGGGTCTCCTCGGAGAGGAAGACGTAGCCGTCGATGAAGTCGAGCACCTCGACCGGGAGGTCCTCAAAGCGCTTGCGCCGGATCAGGAGGATGATCGGGAAATCGAGGCCCCGGCGCCGCATCAAATTGATCAGTGCCGAGGTCTTGCCTTCGAGGCCCTTCTTGCCCCAGTCCACCACCATGCAGCCGATCGCGGCGTCGGTCTGCACCGCGATTTCGGCGTCCTCCAGCTTGCGGGCCCGGACCACCTCGAAGCCGGAGCGCTGGATCTCCTCGATGATCTGATTGAAGCGGATGCCCTCGAGATCGTCGGCGTCGAACACCGGTGCGGCGAACAGGAAGTTGAAGCGCTTGAAATAATCCATGGCGTGTCCCGAATGTGCGAGACCGACAGGTCTCGACACATTCGATGACAATTGGATGACACCGGCGCGCGGGGTCTTTCGCGTTTGCAGGGAGGAGCGCCGCTATCGCTTCGTCTCGCCGAATACCACGGTTGGTACCGCGCGGTTGACGATATCGCGAAGTGCGAAGCTCGATTGCACCCGGGCGACACGGGGTAGTCGCGACAGCTCGGTACGGTGGATCCGCTCGAAATCCTGGATGTCGCGGGCGAGCACAATCAGAATGTAGTCGTCGGTTCCCGACATCAGGAAGCAGCGCACGACGGAGGGGCATTTCACCACTTCCGCCTCGAACGCCTTCAGCGCGTCGTCGCTCTGGCTCTCCAGCGCAATGCGCACCAGCACGGTCGTGGTGAGGCCGAACAGTGTGAGATCGAGCGCGGCCTGATAGGCCTGGATGTAGCCGTCGTCCTCCAGCGCCTTCTGCCGCCGCGCCAGTGCCGTGCTTGATAGCCCAACCTTGTTGGCGAGCTCGGTGTGGCTGGCCCGCGCATTGGTCGTGAGTTCCGCGAGGATGGCGAGGTCTTTCCGGTCGAGGGTCAAGGTTTCGTTTCCAGCGTGAAAGAGCATTTCGGCGCCGGAAACCGGCGCGCATGCGCCGAAACTAGCGGATATTTGCACGAAACCAAACCGCCCCTCTCGTTACGATGGTGAACGGAATCAATACGTTGGCGAAGGAGCTCGAAAGATGCGCGTCGGTGTGCCCAGGGAAATCAAGGTGCAGGAATATCGCGTCGGGCTCACCCCGGGTGCGGTCCGCGAGTATGTCGCGGCCGGGCATCAGGTGACGGTCGAGGCCGGCGCAGGCAGTGGCATTGGCGCCTCCGACGAGGTTTATCGGCGGGCGGGGGCGGCGATTGCCGAGAGCGCGGCCGACATTTTCGCCAAGTCCGACATGATCGTGAAGGTGAAGGAGCCGCAGAAAAGCGAATGGGCCCAGCTCCGTGAGAGCCAGATCCTCTTTACCTATCTCCACCTCGCTCCGGATCCGGAACAGGCCAGAGGTCTCATCGCCTCCGGCTGCACGGCGATCGCCTATGAAACCGTCACCGACGCGAACGGTCACCTCCCGCTGCTCGCGCCGATGAGTGAAGTCGCCGGCCGCCTCGCCATCGAGGCTGCCGGCGCTGCGCTCAGGCGGTCGGCCGGCGGGCGCGGACTGCTGCTCGGCGGCGTACCCGGCGTGCAGCCGGCCCGTGTCGTCGTGCTCGGTGGCGGCGTAGTGGGAACGCAGTCCGCGCGCATGGCCGCGGGGTTCGGCGCCGAAGTCTCTGTGATCGATCGCTCGCTTCCCCGGCTGCGCCAGCTGGACGATCTCTTCATCGGCCGGGTGCGCACCCGCTTCTCGACGATCGAGTCGGTCGAGGAGGAAGTGTTCGCCGCCGACGTCGTGATCGGCGCGGTGCTGGTGCCGGGCGCCAGTGCGCCAAAGCTCGTCACGCGCGCAATGCTGAAATCGATGCGGCCTGGTGCGGTGCTGGTCGATGTCGCCATCGACCAGGGCGGCTGCTTCGAGACCTCGCATCCGACCACGCACACCGATCCGACCTTCGAGGTCGACGGCGTGGTGCATTATTGCGTGGCCAACATGCCGGGCGCGGTGCCGGTGACCTCGAGCGAGGCGCTGAACAACGCAACGCTGCCGTTCGGCCTGATGCTCGCGAACAAGGGCTTTGCCGCGGTGCTGGAAAATCCGCATTTGCGCAACGGGCTCAACGTGCATCGCGGCCGCGTCACCAACAAGGCGGTCGCGGAAAGCCTCGGAATGGACTTCGCTCCGGTGGAGAGCGGGCTGGCGGCGTAGGACGCAAGCTCCGTCATTGCGAGCGTAGCGAAGCAATCCAGAGTGTCTCCGCGGAAAGATTCTGGATTGCTTCGCTGCTCTCGCAATGACGACGTGGTGAGAGCGCAGACTAACGCCACGTCGAGTCCGCGTCGATAAAGGAGTCTACGCCTTCGTCAATCTGTACTGCCCGAGATCCGGATCGTGGGTCATGCGCCAATAGTCCACGAACCGCCATGGCATCGCCGAGAACACGCGGCCACTCTTGTTGCGGTAGTAGGTGGTCATGCCCGGATGGGTCCAGATCATGGACTCGTGCTCGGCGTCGACCTTGCGGACGTAGTCGTCGAGCACATCCTGGCGGATGTCGATGGCGGCGATATCCCGCTCGATCATGTCGGCGAGGCAGGCGGAGATGTAGCGGCTCTGGCATTCCGACTGGAAGATGACGCTGCCGCCGTGGGCGGGACCTGAATTCGGGCCGAGCATACAGAAGAAGTTCGGAAAGCCCCGCACGGTGAGGCCGAGGAACGCGGTCGGATTCTCATTGGCCCAGGCCTCGCGCAAATCCTTGCCGTCGCGGCCGCTGATGTTGAGGCGCGCCGCCATCTCCGTGACCTTGAAGCCGGTGGCGACCACGATGATGTCGGCAGGGCGGTGCCTGCCGTCCGCGGTGACGATGCCGTTCTGGTCGAAATGGTCGATTGTGTCGGTGACGAGCTCGACATTCGGCCGCGTCAAGGTCTTGAACCAGTTGTTGTCGAGCAGGATGCGCTTGCCGTAGGGCGGATAGGTCGGCACGCATTTTTCGATCAGGTCGGGCCGTCCCTGCAATTCCGACAGGATGAAGTCGGTCAGCTCCTGACGGTGCCGGTCATTGCCCTTGTTGACCGCGCGCTCCGGATGCGGCCAGGCCGGGTCCTTGCGCAGGAAGGGCAAGAGGCCGTCGCCGTAGCGCCAGAACATGTTGAAGCGGTACCACTGCACATAGAATGGCAGATGGGCGAGCAGCCAGCGCGCTCCCTCGCTGATCGGATCGGAATAGCCCTTCACCGGCCGCGCCCATTGCGCGCTGCGCTGATAGACCGTGACCGAGGCAACGCGGCCGGCGATCGACGGCACCAGCTGCATCGATGTCGCGCCGGTGCCGATCACGGCGACATGCTTGCCGTCGAGATCGATATCGCTCGACCACAGCGCGGAATGCAGGATCGAGCCCTTGAAGCCCTCTTCGCCCTTGAAGTGCGCGCGGGAGGGATCGTTGAGCTGGCCAATGGCCGAGACCAGCGCGGTGGATTCGAAGGTCTCTTCGCCATCCTTGGTTTTGAGTGTCGATATCCAGCGGCGCTTGCCTTCGTCCCAGCGCGACGAGGTCAGCTCGGTGTTGACGCGCAGATGCTTGCGGATGCCGTATTCGTCCGCGACCTTCTGGAGATAGCCGAGCAGCTCCTCGCGCTGGCAGAAGTAGCGTGTCCATTCATTGCCGGAGCCGAACGAGTAGGAATAGGAGTGGTTCGGCGTGTCGACGCCGCAGCCGGGATAGCGGTTGATCCACCAGGTGCCGCCGAGCTCGTCGTTCTTTTCGACGATGGTGTAGGGGATGCCGAGATGGCCGAGCGCGACGCCGAGCGCGATGGCGCAGACGCCGGCGCCGACGATCAGAATGTGCTGCTCGGCGAGCTTGTCGTCGGAAGGACGCTCGGTCCAGCTCGCCTCGCGCGGCACGAAGCCCATCTCCTCGCGCATCAACGGGGCATATTCCGGCGCGACATTCTCGCCGAGACAGGCCCGCATCATCTTCAGCAGCAGCGCGTCGCCGGGATCGGTGATGACCGGCCTGGGCGTGCCATTGGCGAAGAGCTCGACGACCGCGGCGCGGATCTCGTCCTGGACCTCCCTGGGTACGCCGGCCTCGGGATCCGGAATGAGGCGGATATCGCGCCTGGGCAGATAGGGCGGCGCGAGCCAGCGTTCATCGCCGGTCATGTGCACCAGCACCATCAACAGGCAGCGGATGTCGCCTTCGGCGATTGCGGAGGCGAGATCGAGCGGCTTGTGCGGAGATGCGATGTTCATGGCGTGTCCTGATCTCCTGACGCAGTGAAGAGGCCGCGCGTCATCAGCTTGCGATAGGCGGAAATGACGTGATCGGGCACGGCGGTGACGCCGCCCTCCGAATAGGAGTAGCGACGGCTGAGATAGCCCCGCGCGCCCATCAGCATGTGGACGATCGCCTCGAACTCCTCGTCGCCGTAGTCCTCGATCGCGCCGGCAAGCCGCGCGCGGCGCAGGATCCGCACATAGGCGGTCGAGATGTTGTCGAGATGCTTCTGGTAGCCGTGAGGTGCGAAGAACTCGGCCTCGTTGAGGATGCGCAGGAACTCCGGCACCTCGCGGATGAAGTCGAAGAAGGCCGCGAAGCGTTCGATCTCCTGCCGTGCCGCATCAGCCGTGCCGGTGCGGGCGCGGATGAACTCGACCATGTCGAGGCCGATCTTGGGCAGCAACTGGTCGAGCAGCTCCTGGCGGTTCTCGAAGTGATTGTAGAAGGTGCCTTGCGCGACGCCGGCCTGCTCGGTGATGCGGGCGACGGATGCTTCGGCATAGCCATGCTTGCCGACGACCTTCGTGGCGGCCTCGAAGATCTTCTGCTTGGTCCAGGCGTTGCGCTCGACGCGGTTGAGCTTTGTGACTTTCGCGGTGGCGGGTCCTTGATTCATGCCACGGTCTCCAGTTCGGCGCGCAGCACGCGCTTGAGTATCTTTCCGGATGGATTGCGGGGCAGGCTGTCGCGGATGAAGAGCTGTTTCGGCACCTTGAAGCTCGCGAGTCGCGTGCGGCAGTGCGCGGTGAGGGCAGGGAGGTCGAGGCTCGCGCCTTCGGCCAGCACGACGATGGCGACCGGCTTCTCGCCCCAGCGTGCGTCGCGCAGGCCGATCACGGCGACTTCGCGCACCTCTGCCAGCTCGTAGATGACGCGCTCGACCTCGGAGGAGGCGATGTTCTCGCCGCCGGAGATGATCATGTCCTTCTTGCGGTCGGTGAGATACAGGAAGCCTTCCTCGTCGAGATAGCCGACATCGCCGCTGCGGAACCAGTCGCCGAAGAAGGCCGATGCCGTCTTGTCCGGATCCCTCCAATAGCCGCGCGTGATCTTCGGCCCGCGCAGGCAGATCTCGCCGTTGACATTCGCCGGCAGCTTGTTGCCGTCCTCGTCGCGGATCTCGATCTCGACATGGGCGATGGCGCGCCCGGTCGAGCCGATCTTCTCGATCTCGCGGCCTTTCTCCATGAAGGTGTCGCCGCCGACGGTTTCGGTAAGACCATAGGCGTCGATGTAACGCGCATTGCGGAAGAGCTCGGAGAAAGCGCGGATGCGGACCTCCGGCGTCTTCTCGCCGCCGCCGATCGCCCATTTCAGGCTCGAGACGTCGTAGCGATCGCGCGTCGGGCAGGTCAGCATCGCGGTGGTCATGACTGGTGCGAACCATGCGGCGTTGAGCTTGTCCTCGGCGATGGCCGCAAGTGCCGTCTCAGGCTCGAAATTGCGTTCGATGTGGATGAAGCCGCCATGCCAGAGCACGGCGATGCCGGGCAGGTCGAGTGCGCCGACGTGATAGAGCGGGCCGACGACGAGGAGACGGGTGTCCGCGCTCAGGGCGAGCGCGATCGTCTGGTCGGCCGACTTCCAGTAGAAATTATCGTAAGAGAGCATCACGCCCTTGGGGCGGTCGGTCGTGCCCGAGGTGTACATCAGGCGCATCAGGTCGGATGGCGCGCGGACGTACATCGGGGCCGGCGGCGCAACGCCCGCAAGATGCGTGACGCTCTGCTGCGCGGGCTCGTCGAGCACGACGATCTCCGCGCCCGCCGCGTTCCCTGCCAGTTCGTCATCGACGATCAGAAGGCGCGCGCCGGCATTGCCGGCGATGTAACCGACCTCGTCGCGGGAGAGGCGGAAGTTGATCGGCAGAAACACCGCGCCGAGATGGCTGATAGCGAAGACGAGCTCCAGGAACGCCGCGCTGTTCTTCATCAGCACCGCCACGACGTCGCCCGAGCCGATGCCCTGCGTGGCGAGCCAGCCCGCGGTCTTTCGGATGCGCGTATCGAAGGCGGCGTAGGAGATCTCCTCGCCGCGGTATTTCAGCGCGGGCCGGTCCGGCGTCCGCCGGGCATGAAAGGCAATGAAGCTCGACAGGTTGACCATTGCGCGGGTTTTGGGCCGGTTACCGGCCTCATCTCCTCCTTGATGAATTATGACTCGTAGTTCATATTTGGCTTGACGTCACCCCCCTACCTCTGAAATTGTTGAGAGCACGGAGACGAGACGATCTCCGGCAGGGATCAGGACACGCCGACCCGAAAGAGGGAGGGGAAGATGACGAGAACCCGCACGCCGGGCATCAGCCGCCGTTCAACGCTGGCGCTGATGGGCGCCGGTGCGATGAGTCTTGCCGCGCCTTGGGTGGCGCGCGCGCAATCCAAAACCATCAAGATCGGCATGCCGACGATCCTGTCGGGCCGCGTCGCGCAGCTCGGCACGTCGTCGCGCAATGCGGTGATGCTCGAGGTCGAGAAGGTCAACGCCGCCGGCGGCCTTGCCGGACGGCAGATCGAAATGGTGATCCGCGACTCCAAGGGGCAGCCGCAGGAGGCTGCGCGCGTCTCCCGCGAGCTCGTCAATACCGATGGCTGCGAGCTGCTGATCGATGCGGAAGCGTCCTCCGGCGCCTTTGCCGTGCATGAGGTCGCGCGCGATCTCGGCGTGTTCTGCATCCACACCAATTCGGAGACATCGGCGCTCACCGCCGATCCCAAGCAGCATATTCCCAATGCCTTCCGCACCGCGCGGCAGGGCGTGCACGATTCCATCGTCGGCGGCAGCTATGCGGCCGCTATCGCCAAGGCCAAGGGCCTGAAGAAGTGGGCGACGTGCTCGCCGGACTACGCGTATGGCCGCGACACGACGGCCGAGTTCACGCTGTATCTGAAGCGCTTTGCGCCCGATGTCGAAATCATCAGCGAGTCCTGGCCAAAGCTGTTCCAGCCCGACTATACCGAGGTGGTCACCAAGATCCTGCAAGCCAAGCCGCAGGCGCTGTACTCCTGCCTGTGGGGCGGCGATCTCACCTCCTATATCGACCAGGCCAACATCTACGCGATGTTCGGCCAGATGGAGGTGTTCGCGGTCAACATGGCCGATTACACGGCGCTCACCGTGGTGAAGAACCTGCCCAAGGGCATCCACTCCGGCAACCGCTACATCAAGACATTCCCGACGACACCGGAGAATGCAGCGTGGGGTGATGCCTACAAGGCGAAGTACAACGAATATCCGACCAACTGGTCGTGGGAGAACGCGACTGCGGTCATGCTGATGGCGGAAGCCGCGAAGAAGGCGAACTCCGCCGACGGCAAGAAGATCGCGGAGACATTGAAGGGCCTCACGATCAAATGCCCGTTCGGCGCCGACGGCACCGTGACCATGCGTGGCGACGACCACACGCTGGTCGGCTACGCCATCGGCTGGGGCACCACGATCCCGCAGGAGCCCTATGTCCCCGAGGTCAAGGCCGGCGACTGGAAGACCATCTTCGAGCTCGAGGCCGAGTGGAAGAAGAGCAAGGGCTACACCTGATCTGACGTGCGGCGGAGACGGGCGACCGTCTCTGCCGCCTTCGCTTCGTTTTCCGCGCCACCTCAGGCGCACGACAATGAAAGTGCTTCCGTGGATCTCGACGCGCTCGCTGGCTGCCTCTCCAGCTCCGCCTGCCTGGTGACGCAGACCACCAGCGGCCTCATCATCGGCATGCTCCTGTTCTTGGTCGCGGTCGGGCTGACGCTGATCTTCGGCGTGCTCAAGGTCGTCAATTTCAGCCACGGCGCCTTCTACATGTTCGGCGCCTATTTCGCGATGACGTCCTATCAGCTCACCGGCAGTTTTGCGCTGGCGATGTTGGCGGGCGCGGCCGGCACCGCGATCCTCGGCCTGATCTTCGAGCGCGTCTTCATGAGCCGCGTCTATGGCGCCGACGTCTTGATGCAGCTCCTCGTCTGCTACGCCTTCGTGCTGATCTTCGACGATGTCGTGCGCATCATCTGGGGGCCGGAGTTCAAGTCGATGGGCATGCCGGCGGCGTTCCAGGTGATGCCGCTGTTCATCGCCGGCGGCGTGGTGCCGCCTTATTACCTGTTGCTGATCGGCGTCGCGCTCATCGCGGCCATCGTGCTCGGCATCGGCCTGTCGCGCAGCCGCATCGGCAAGGTGATCCGCGCCGCCGCGCATAATCCCGGCATGGTGTCGGCGCTCGGCATCAACACCGGCCTGATCTACGGCGGTGTGTTCGCGCTCGGCGGCATGCTGGCGGGACTTGCCGGCGCGCTCGCCGCACCCGTGCGGTCGCTGACGCCGGGGATGGGATTTTCGGTGCTGATCGAATCCTTCATCGTCACTGTCATCGGCGGCATGGGCTCTATCCTGGGCGCGCTGATCGGCGCGCTGCTGCTCGGCCTCATCAGGTCGTTCGGCTCGCTCGGCTTTCCCCTGTTCACGGAAGGGCTGATGTACCTGTTCATGGTGATCGTGCTGGTCTCCAAGCCCACCGGTCTGTTCGGCAAGGAGGCGGCATGACCGAGCTGGAGGCCGGACGCGCGCAAGCGCTGACGCCGGTGCGCGGCGGCGCGGCGCTTCATCGCTATCGCGACGTGCTGATCGCGCTGATTGCCTTCGCCGTGCTGGCGAGCCTGCCGCTCTTCACCGGCAGCAAGGCGCTGCTCGACTTCGTCATCCGCTGCTCGGCCTACGGCCTGTTCGCAACCTCGCTCAATCTGCTGGTCGGCTACACCGGTCTGACCTCGTTCGGCCACGGCATGTTCTTCGGCTTAGGGGCCTACAGTTTCGGCCTGATCATGCAGAAGCTCGGTGTGCCGATTCCCGTCGCTTTCGTCGCGACACTGGCGATCACGGCCATGGTTGCCGCGATCATCGGCGCGATCTGCGTGCGGCTGAAGGAGATCTATTTCGCCTTCGTCACGCTCGCCTTCCAGATGCTGATCCACTCGACGATCCTGTCCTGGGCCTCCTTCACCGGCGGCGACCAGGGCCTGCGTGGCGGCATTCCGAGGCCCGCGTTCCTCGGGATCGACCTTGCCAACCACGTCCATCTCTACATCGCGAGCTGTGCGCTGCTGATTCTCGGCCTGCTCGCGATGCGCCAGATCGCGCAGTCGCCGTTCGGCTACACGCTGCGGATGATCCGCGACAACGCCGCGCGCGCGAGCTTCCTCGGCATCGACGTCTGGCGCGCCAAGCTCACCGTCTTCGTGCTGGCGGCGCTGTTTGCTTCGATGGGTGGCATGGTGATGGCGCTGTTCGTCTCCGGCGCCTATCCGGAGTTCGCCTACTGGACGATCTCGGGCGAGGGCATCTTCATCAACATGCTCGGCGGCGTCTCGACCTTCCTCGGGCCGATGGTCGGCACCGTACTGCTGCTCTTGCTCAACGACACCGTCACACGCTTCACCGAGTATCACGGCATCGTGCTCGGCGTCGTCATCCTGTTCTTCGCGCTCGGCCTGCGCAAGGGCCTGCTCGATTTCGTCGCCGAATGGTTCGCCCGCCGGCGCGATGCAGGCGAGGGGCGCCATGCTTGAAATCCGCAACCTCGCAAAATCCTTCGGCGGCGTGAAGGCGACCAACGACGTCTCGCTCGATTTCGCCGACGGCTCGCTCACCGCGGTGATCGGGCCGAACGGCGCGGGCAAGAGCACCTTCTTCAACCTGATCACCGGTGCCCTGAGGCCGGATTCCGGCCAGGTGCTGCTGGACGGTGTCGATCTGGCCGGCCTCTCGCCGCCGGAGATCGTGCGCCATGGTATCGGCCGCGCCTTCCAGGTCGCCAGCATCTTCAGATCGCTCACGGTGCAGGAGACCATGCTTGCCGCAGTCAGCGCCGACCAGCGCTCGTCGGCCGTGCTGCACAAGCGCTTTCCGCTGGCAGAGACACGCGACCGCGCCGAGCACGTGATGGAGCTGTTGGGTCTCGCCGGCAAACGCAACCGCATCGCGGCGACGCTGTCGCACGGCGACCAGAAGCTGCTCGACATCGCGCTGGCGCTGGTGCTCGAACCGAAAGTGCTGCTGCTGGACGAGCCGACCGCCGGCATGGGCCCGGAGGAGCGCTGGCGCATGATCGACAAGGTGCGCGAGCTCTGGGAGACGCAAAAAATCACCGTGGTCTTCATCGAGCACGACATGGACATCGTGTTCAAGATCGCTCCCGAGATCGTCGTGCTCTGCTATGGCCGCATCCTCGCGACCGGCACGCCGGACGAGATCCGCAACAACTCTGCCGTGATCGACGCCTATCTCGGCACTGAACATGCGGGAGCTGCCGCATGAGCGGAGCCGTCATCGAAGTTGCCGATCTCGACGTCTATTACGGCACCAGCCAGATCCTGTTCGGCGTCGGCCTGTCGGTGCGGCAGGGTGAGACCATGGCGCTGCTCGGGCGCAATGGCGCGGGCAAATCGACGACGATGAAGGCGATCATGGGTCTGGCCCCACCGCGCCGGGGCAAGGTGAGCCTCCGCGGCGCTGTCATCTCCGGCCTCAAGCCGCATGCAATCGCGCGCGCCGGTCTCGGCTTCGTGCCGGAGGATCGCCAGATCTTTCCGGAGCACACCGTCGAGGACAACCTCGTCATCGGCAGGAAGCGCGGGCCGGAGGGTCAGGATGAATGGCCGATCAGGCGCATCTACGACGTCTTCCCGCTGCTGGAGCCGCTGCGCAACCGCATCGCCGGTCGCCTCTCGGGCGGCGAGCAGCAGATGCTCGCGATCGCGCGCACGCTGATGGGCAATCCCGCGCTGTTGCTGCTGGATGAGCCGAGCGAGGGCCTCGCGCCGATCATCGTGCAGCGGATCGGCGAACTGCTGCGGCAGCTCCGCCAGCTCGGATCGACCGTGCTGATCGCCGAGCAGAACATGCATTTCTGCCTTGGGCTGGCGAGCCACGCCACGATCATCGACAAGGGCCAGATCGTCTATGCCGCCGGCATCGACGAGCTGAAGGCCGACGACGCGATCCGGCGGCGGTATCTGGCCCTGTAGGCGGGGCGCCGGTGTCCAAATAGGCCGGAAGAAGAAAACCATTGTCCCGGGGGTGTCCAGCGAAAGGAGTTTCCCCTCGCGAAGACAAAAACGCCAATCGCTTCCATTGCCGTTTTGGGCCGAAACGACGACATTCCCATCAGAATTGATGGATTGGCCAGAGCCATGGAACGTACCGGATTTGAACCCTTCGGCGAGCAACTGGTGTCCGCCCCGGACACCCAGCCGCGGTCGCGTACGTCAAAGCTCCTGCTGCGGGCCGGTACCGGCCTGTTCTGGTCGCTGGTTGCGGGTATCGTGCTCGCCCGCGCCGCTTTCTTCGAGCCGGGCATCTATGACGGCTTCAGCCGCGTCGCCTCGCTCGCCAAAAGCCTGATCTTCTAAGCCCGTTTATTCCGGGCTGAGGATAGAACTTCCCTCGGCCCTGATATGTCGAAAACTTATTCCCCAACTCAACGACGCTGCGTATAAATCTTTCTCCTCTGGGAGAGATTGGTGTCGCAGAATCAAGCATCCAGCCCGGCCGAAGCCAAGCCGGCCACCGCCGCGGGCCGCATTGCGGCCCTGATTCCCGGCATCCTCCTCTGCATCGCCGTCGCCGGTGTTTCCGCCCTGCTCGAGCGGGCGGAGCTCGGCTTTTTCGAGCATCCCTATGTCGAGGCGCTGGTGATGGCGATCCTGCTCGGCATGGCGCTCCGCAGCTTTTGGAAGCCCGCGCCGCGCTGGCAGGCCGGCATCGCCTTCAGCGCAAAACAGCTCCTCGAAGTCGCGGTCATGCTGCTGGGCGCCTCGATCAGCTTCGCCGCCATCGCGGCCTCGGGCATCGCGCTGCTCGCGTCGATCGCGGCGGTCGTCGTGATCGCGCTCTGCGTCTCCTTCGGTCTCAGCCGGATGCTCGGGCTGTCGACGCGATTGTCGATCCTGATCGCGTGCGGCAACTCGATCTGCGGCAATTCGGCGATCGCGGCTGTCGCGCCGATCATCGGCGCCAGCAATGACGAGATCGCATCCTCGATCTCGTTTACCGCAATCCTCGGCGTGATGATGGTGCTGGGCCTGCCGCTGCTGATTCCGCTGTTGCAACTGACAGCCACGCAATACGGCATTCTCGCGGGCCTGACGGTCTACGCTGTGCCCCAGGTGCTTGCGGCAACGGTTCCGGCCGGACTCGTCTCCACGCAGATCGGCACGCTGGTCAAGCTGATGCGTGTGCTGATGCTCGGTCCCGTCGTCGTCGGCCTCTCGCTGGTCGCCTCGCGCTGGCAGAGCGGCGCCAAGAAGGCCAATGTCGGCTTCTTCCGCCTGGTGCCGTGGTTCATCCTCGGGTTCCTCGCACTCGCGACCTTGCGTTCGCTCGAAATCGTGCCGCCCACGGTGGTGGGGCCGGTGACAAAGATCACGGGCTTTCTCACGGTGGTATCGATGGCCGCACTCGGACTCGGCGTCGACGTGCGCGTGCTCGCCAATGTCGGCGGCCGCGTGACGGCAGCCGTGACGTTGTCGCTGATGCTGCTGCTCGGGATCAGCATCGCGCTGGTGCACTGGTTCAAGTGAGGGCGGGGCTCTCGGCCCTGCTCTGGACTTCCCCTGCCAGACGTTTATTGGTCTTCGCCAATGCGATCGGGCGCTGCGAACGCGGCTGATCCGAAAAGAGCGAGGACGCGGCCATGACGACATTGACTGTGAAAGACCTTCTTCCCGAGGACGGAACGCGGGGGACGCTGGTGGGCCGCGTCTGGCTGCCGCAGGTGAATGGTCCGGCCGTGGTCGCCGTGCGCGGCGACGGCGTGTTCGATGTCACAGCGACATTCCAGACCATCAGCGCGCTCTGCGAGGAGGACAATCCCGCCAAGGCGCTCGCCGCAACCGGGGGCGAGCGCATCGGCGATCTCGACGCGATCGTCGCCAACACGCCGCCGGACCAGCGCGATCGGACCAAGCCCTGGCTGCTCGCGCCCGTTGATCTCCAGACTCTGAAAGCCGCCGGCGTCACCTTCGCCATCTCGATGCTGGAGCGCGTCATCGAGGAGCGGGCCAAGGGCAATCCGGCCTCGGCCGAAGCGATCCGCAAGGAAGTGACGCGGCTGATTGGTGACGATCTGTCGAAGCTCAAGCCGGGCTCGGACCAGGCGATGCACCTGAAGCAGGTGCTGATCGATCAGAACGCCTGGAGCCAGTATCTCGAGGTCGGCATCGGCCCCGATGCCGAGGTCTTCACCAAGGCGCCGACCTTGTCTTCGGTCGGTACCGGCATGGATGCGGGCCTGCATCCGAAGTCGACCTGGAACAACCCTGAGCCGGAGCTCGTGCTGTTCGTCTCGAGTCGCGGCAAGATCGTCGGCGGCGCGCTCGGCAACGACGTCAATCTGCGCGACTTCGAGGGCCGCTCGGCGCTCTTGCTGTCGAAGGCCAAGGACAACAACGCCTCCTGCGCGATCGGGCCGCTGCTGCGCCTGTTCGACGACAGTTTCACGCTCGACGATGCGCGCAAGCTGGACATCAGCCTCAACGTCAAGGGCTCGGACGGTTTCGTCCTCAACGGCCATTCCTCGATCAGCAAGATCAGCCGCGATCCGACCGATCTCGTCGCGCAGACGATCGGGAAGGTGCATCAATATCCCGACGGCTTCGTGCTGTTCCTCGGCACGATGTTCGCGCCAGTCGAGGATCGCGATGCGCCGGGGCAGGGGTTCACGCACAAGCGCGACGACATCGTCACGATCGCAGCGCCCCAACTCGGCAAGCTCGTCAATCGCATGCGCACCAGCGACGAGTGCGAGTCCTGGACCTTCGGCATCGGCGCGCTAATGAAGAACCTGGCGCAGCGGAAGCTGATCTAGCTCGCTGTCCTTCGCCTCTCCCCGCTTGCGGGGAGAGGCCGACACGCGAAGCGTGGCGGGTGAGGGGGAGTCTCCGCGAGTCGATCTGGTCGATATCCGCAGAACTCTGTCTACATCGTCATTGCGAGCGCAGCGAAGCAATCCAGAGTCCCTTCGCGAAAAGATTCTGGATTGCTTCGCTGCGCTCGCAATGACGCGGAGGAGAGGTTGCGGGTTCGTCTTTCACCGTTTTCGTGGGGAGAGCCCCTCACCCCAACCCTCTCCCCGTAAGAACGGGGCGAGGGAGCGCACCGTCGCTGTCGCATCAGCCCGCATAGTCTTCCTTCATCTCCGCGTTGCATCCGAGGAACAAATTCGCGCTTGGCGTGTCATCCGTGCATCCAGCCGCACGCCCACATTAATCTTTCAAATAGTCAAATAATATGACTAGTCGGAACCAAACTTCCGTGAAATAGTCCCTCCCGCCGCCCTGAAGGCCGGCCTGCGGGTGTCATGCTACCGATCGGCGCCCGAGATAACACAAGATCACTTCTTGGGAGACACGCCTGATGATCCTCAAAGCCCTCTTTGCGGCCAGCGCCACGGCCGCGTTGCTGCTCGCGCTCCCGGCGAATGCCGCCGAACTCACCATTGGCTTCTCGCAGATCGGATCGGAATCCGGCTGGCGCGCCGCCGAGACTTCGGTCTCCAAGCAGGAGGCTGCCAAGCGCAAGGTCAATCTCAAGATCGCCGATGCGCAGCAGAAGCAGGAGAACCAGATCAAGGCGATCCGCTCCTTCATCGCGCAGAATGTCGATGCGATCTTCCTCGCGCCTGTCGTCTCGACCGGCTGGGATTCGGTGCTGAAGGAAGCCAAGGAAGCCAAGATCCCGGTCGTGCTGCTCGACCGCGACATCGATCCCTCCGGCAAGGATCTCTATCTCACCGCCGTGACCTCCGACAGCGTGCATGAAGGCGCCGTCGCCGGCGACTGGCTGGCCAAGACCGTCGCGGAGAAGGCCTGCAACATCGTCGAATTGCAGGGCACGGTCGGCGCGAGCGTCGCCGCCAACCGCAAGAAGGGTTTCGACACTGCCATCGCCAAGCATCCGAACCTGAAGGTGGTCCGCAGCCAGACCGGCGACTTCACCCGTGCCAAGGGCAAGGAGGTGATGGAAAGCTTCATCAAGGCCGAAGGTGGTGGCAAGTCGATCTGCGCGGTCTACGCGCACAATGACGACATGATGGTCGGTGCCATCCAGGCGATGAAGGAAGCCGGTCTCAAGCCCGGCAAGGACATCCTCACCGTCTCGATCGACGCGGTCCCCGATATCTTCAAGGCGATGGCTGCCGGCGAAGCCAATGCGACCGTCGAACTGACGCCGAACATGGCGGGCCCGGCGCTCGATGCCATCGCGGCGTTCAAGGAGAAGGGCACGGTGCCGCCGAAGTGGATCCAGACCGAGTCCAAGCTCTATACCGCCGCCGACGATCCGCAGAAGATCTACGACAGCAAGAAGGGCCTCGGTTACTGAGGCGGGCGCCCCGCCGGGTTGCCCCTTGCGGCCCGGCGGTCCCCCTTCGAAACCGCTGCGCAAAATCGATAGGCTGGGTGCCCGCATTACAAGCGGGCGCCGGTGGGAGTGAACGTCGCGATGGAAAACAGCCTCGATCCTGCTTCGACGCTTCTGGAGGTGCGCGGGATCAGCAAGAGCTTTGGCGCGGTGCGCGCGTTGCAGGAGGTCGACTTCACGCTCCGTGCGGGCGAAATCCACGCGCTGCTCGGCGAGAACGGCGCCGGCAAGTCCACGCTGATCAAGGTGGTCACCGGCGTGTTCCCGCGCGATGCCGGCACTGTCCGGCTTGGTGGTGAAGAGGTTGCGCCGCGTTCGGCCAAGGCGGCGCTTCAGGCCGGCATCGCCACCGTTTATCAGGAGGTCAATCTGCTGCCGAACCTCTCGGTGGCGCAGAATCTTTTCCTCGACCGCCAGCCGATGCGTTTCGGCATCGTCCGCGAAGGCGCGATGCGACGTCGCGCCAAAGCCCTGCTCGCGGACTTCGGCCTCGATATCGACGTCGCCGCGCCGCTCGGCAGCTATTCGGTCGCCGTGCAACACGTCACCGCGATTGCGCGGGCCGTCGATCTCTCTGCGCGGGTGCTGATCCTGGACGAGCCGACCGCGAGTCTCGACCGCCACGAGGTCGAGGTTCTGTTCGGCATCATGCGCCAGCTCGCGAAACGCGGCATCGGCATCGTCTTCGTCAGCCATTTCCTCGACCAGGTCTACGAGATCTCCGACCGCATTACCGTTTTGCGCAACGGCCGCCTGGTCGGTGAACGCGAGACGGCTTCGCTGTCGCGTCTCGAACTGATCCGGATGATGCTCGGCCGCGAGTTGGCCGAGACCACCAGCGCGCGGGCTTCTGCCACCGAGCACAAGGCGCGCGAGATCTGCGCGAGCTTCGAGGGTTACGGCAAGGCCGGCTATGTCGCGCCGTTCAATCTCGAACTGCGCCATGGCGAGGTCGTCGGGCTTGCCGGCCTGCTCGGTTCGGGCCGGACCGAGACGGCGCGGCTGGTGTTCGGCGCCGAACGCGCCGATCGCGGGCAGGCGAGGGTGGAGGGCGCATCCGTGCGGCTCCAGTCGCCGCGCGACGGTGTCCGCCACGGTTTTGGCTATTGCCCGGAGGAGCGCAAGACCGACGGCATCGTCGCCGAGCTCAGCGTGCGTGAGAACATCGTTCTCGCCCTCCAGGCCAAGCGCGGCCTGCATCGCCCGCTGTCGCGCCGCGAGCAGGACGAGATCGCCCGCCGTTACGTCAAGATGCTCGACATCCGCCCGTCCGATCCGGAACGTCCAGTGGGCCTGCTGTCCGGCGGCAATCAGCAGAAAGTGCTGCTGGCGCGCTGGCTCGCGACCTCGCCGCGCCTCCTGGTGCTGGACGAGCCGACCCGCGGCATCGATGTCGGCGCGCATGCCGAGATCATCCGCCTGATCCGCGAGCTCTGCGATGACGGGCTGGCGCTTTTGGTGATCTCCTCCGAGCTCGATGAGATCGTGACGTATTCGGACCGCGTTGTGGTGCTGCGCGACCGCGCTCATGTCGAAGAGCTCGCCGGCGAAGCGATCGACGTCGGCAATATTCTCGCGGCGATCGCCGCCGATGGCGTCAGCCTTGCGCGTGAGGGCCGGGCATGACAGCGCTGTTGCCGCGCCGCGGCCTTGCCCAGATCCTCGCGCTGATCGTCATCCTGGCAGTCGATCGCATCGTATCGCCCCAATTCTTCGACCTGCGCCTCCAGGACGGCCGGCTGTTCGGCAGCCTGATCGACGTGCTCAACCGCGGCACGCCGGTGGCGCTGCTGTCGCTCGGCATGGTGCTGGTGATTGCGACGCGCGGCATCGACCTGTCGGTTGGCGCGGTGATGGCGATCTCCGGCGCCATCGCGGCGAGCCTCGCCGACAGCCACGGCCTGCCGGTGGTGCTTGCGGCCGCGCTTGGCACGGGCCTCGTCTGCGGATTGTGGAACGGGTTTCTCGTCGCCGTGCTCGGCATGCAGCCGATCGTGGCCACATTGATCCTGATGGTTGCCGGCCGCGGCATCGCCCAGCTGATCACCGAAGGGCGCATCGTGACCTTCTCTTCGCCCGACCTGATCTGGCTCGGCAATGGCGCGGTGCTCGGCCTGCCGGTGCCGGTCGCGATCGCGCTCGGCATGTTGATCCTCACCGGCGCGGTGGTGAGGGGTTCGGCGCTGGGGCTTCTGATCGAGGCGACCGGCGGCAATGCGCGGGCGAGCGAGCTTGCCGGCGTCGGCACCCGTGCCATGATCCTGGCGGTTTATGTCTGGTGCGGCGTCTGCGCCGCGCTCGCGGGCGTGATCGCAGCCGCCGATATCATGGGAGCAGATGCCAACAATGCCGGTCTCTGGCTCGAGCTCGATGCCATTCTTGCCGTGGTGATCGGCGGCACTTCGCTGTTCGGTGGCCGCTTCAGCCTCGTTCTGGCCGTACTTGGCGCGCTCATCATCCAGACCATGAACACAGGAATCCTGCTATCCGGCTATCCGCCGGAGTTCAACCTGCTGGTCAAGGCGGTGGTAGTGCTCGCCGTCCTGTTGCTGCAATCGCCGAAACTGTCCGGCATGGCGGGAATCGCCGCCCGGCTGCGGAGGACGAAAGCATGAAAGGCCTGCCGCCAGCCCTCATCACCGCGCTCGTGCTGGTCGCCGGCTTTGCGCTCTGCGCGATGCAGTTCCCCAACATCGCCTCGACGCGCGTGGTCGGCAACCTCCTCACCGACAATGCCTTCCTCGGCATCGTCGCGACCGGCATGACCTTCGTCATCATCTCCGGCGGCATCGACCTCTCGGTCGGCTCGGTGATCGGCTTCACGACCGTCTTCGTTGCGCTGGCGATCGAGCGCTGGGGCGTGCCGCCGCTGGTCGCGTTCGTTGCCGTTCTCGCGCTTTCGGCGGCGTTCGGGGCGGCGATGGGCGCGGTCATCCATGTCTTCGATCTGCCGCCCTTCATCGTCACGCTCGCCGGCATGTTCCTCGCCCGCGGCGCGAGCTTCCTGCTCTCGACGGAGTCGGTGCCGATCACCGCGCCGGTCTATTCCACGGTGTCGGACTTCGCGCTGCGGATGCCCGGCGGCGGGCGGCTGACGGCGGTCGCGATCATCATGCTCGTCATCGTGATCGGCGGCGCACTGCTCCTGCATCTCACCCGGTTCGGCGCCAACGTCTATGCGCTCGGCGGCAGCCGGGCGACGGCAAGCCTGATGGGCGTCGCCGTCGGCAAGATGACGGTGAAGATCTACATGCTGTCGAGCCTGCTGGCAGGCATCGCCGGCATCGTGTTCTCCTTCTACACCAGCGCCGGCTACTCGCTCTCCGCCGTCGGCGTCGAGCTCGACACCATTGCGGCCGTCGTGATCGGCGGTACACTGCTCACGGGCGGGCAGGGCTCGGTGATCGGCACCTTCCTTGGCGTGCTGATCCAGGGTCTGATCCAGACCTACATCAATTTCGACGGCACGCTGTCGAGCTGGTGGACCAAGATCGCGACCGGCGTATTGCTGTTCGCCTTCATCGCCTTGCAGCAGGGGCTGGTTGCGCTCGCGCGCCGGCCGGTGAGGAAGAGTGCAGGAGCAACCTCATGACCTCGCGCATCGTCGTCATCCCGACGCGGCGGGCCCATTCCAATCATGCGGAAGTGGCCCGTTCGATCGGTGTCGACATCATCGCCGGCCGCTACGCGGAAGGGACGCGACTGCCCGGTGATGCCGAGATGATCGCGATGTTCGGCGTGTCGCGACCGGTGCTGCGGGAAAGCGTGAAGACGCTGGTTGCCAAGGGGCTGCTCACCACCAAGGCGCGGGTCGGCACCGTCGTGCGCGAGCGCGCAGCCTGGAACATGTTCGATGCCGACGTGCTGGCCTGGCATCTGGACGCCGGCATCGACAAACGTTTCCTCAACGATCTCGCCGAGATCCGTCTGGCCGTGGAGCCGCGCGCGGCCGTCCTCGCCGCGGCGCAACGGTCCGAAGAGGACATTGCCGAACTCCGCCGCTGCATGGATCGCATGCGGCTTGAAGCGTCCGACTCCGTCGGCTTTGCCGACGCCGACCTCGCGCTCCATGTCGGGGTGGCGCGGGCCTCCGGCAACCTGTTCATGCGCTCGATCGGGCATGTCATCGAGGCTGCGTTGCGCGCCTCGTTCCTGCTCAGCGCCCCGGTGGAGGCGGAGGATCGCGATACCGTGCTGCTCTGGCATCAGAAGATCGTCGATGCCATCGCGGCGGGCGATGCCGATGCCGCCTCGGAGGCGATGGTCTTTGTCATTCACAACGGCATGCACCGCCACGAGGGCACGGTGATCGAGACCGCCCCGGTGGACCCGCTGCCAACCGTAGATACTGGAGAGTGAGCGTGACTGAGCTTCGCATCGCCATCGTCGGCTTCGGCAAGATCGCACGCGACCAGCATGTCGGCGCGATCGCCGCGACAACGGGCGCGACGCTGGCGGCTGTCGCCAGCCGCAACGCCTCGCTGCCGGGACTGCCGCATTTCGCCACCATCGAGGAATTGCTGGAGAAGGGCCCGCCGATCGACGCCGTGTCGCTCTGCACGCCGCCCCAGGTGCGCCGCGCGCAGGCCGCCGCGGCGCTCGCCGCCGGCAAGCATGTCATGCTGGAGAAGCCGCCGGGCACCGGCGTCGCCGAGCTCGATCCGCTGATCGCGATGGCGGCGGATGCGAAGCGGACGCTGTTTGCGACCTGGCATTCGCGCTACGCGCCGGCAGTCGAGCCGGCGCGGCAATGGCTTGCCGAACGCCGCATCGCGTCCGTGCACATCAGCTGGAAGGAAGACGTCCGCGTCTGGCATCCCGGGCAGGGCTGGATCTGGGAGCCGGGCGGCCTCGGCGTGTTCGATCCCGGCATCAACGCGCTGTCGATCCTGACCCGCATCCTGCCGCAACCCGTGTTCGTCACCGCGGCCGAGCTGGCCTTTCCCGCCAATTGCCAGGCGCCGATCGCCGCGAACCTGACGCTGACCGACATTCGCGGCCTGCCCGTCAGCGCCGAGTTCGATTTCCGCCAGACGGGACCCCAGAGCTGGGATATCGTGGTGGAAACAGACCAGGGTCGGATGACCCTATCGAACGGGGGAGCGCGCATGGCGGTTGACGGCAAGGTGCTTGCCGAGGCGCCCGACGAGGAATATCGCGGGCTCTACCGGCGCTTCGTCGCGCTCGCCGCGACCGGCGCGAGCGACGTCGATCTGACGCCGCTTAGTCTCGTCGCCGATGCCTTCCTGCTTGGCAGGCGCACGATCGTCGAACCATTCGTGGACTGACCATGGCGGGCTCAAGACTAACGAGAGATGTCTTCGGAACGCTGCCGGATGGTCGCGCGGTCGAGCGCATCGTGCTGCGCGGGGAGGGCGGCTTCGAAGCGCGCATCATCAGCCATGGCGCGGTGCTGCAGGCGCTGATCGCACCGGACGCCAAGGGCGGCCACGACGACGTCGTGCTCGGCCATGATGCCTTCGCCGGCTATCTCGCCGAACGAAAGTTCTTCGGCGCCACCGTCGGCCGCTACGCCAATCGCATCGCCAAGGGACAGTTCTCGCTCGGCGGCGAAACGGTGCAGCTTCCCGTCAACAACGGCCCCAATGCGCTGCACGGCGGCCTCGATGGATTCGACCGCAAGCTGTGGGAGATTGCGGAGATCGATGAGGGCGCCGATCCAGCGGTGACGCTCACCTATGTCAGCCCGCATGGCGAAGAAAACTATCCCGGCCGGCTCGCCGTACGCCTGACCTATCGCATCACGGGTCCGACCGAGCTGTCGCTCACCATGGAGGCGCGCACGGACCGGCCGACCATCGTCAATCTCACCAATCACAGCTTCTTCAATCTGGAAGGGGCAACGTCGGGCACGCCCGTTCTCGACCACAAGCTCACGGTCGCTGCCGAACATTTCCTCGCGATCGATCCGACCGCCATTCCGCTGCCGGAGCCGCCGCGCAGCGTTGCCGGCACGCCGTTTGACTTCCGTAAGTCGCGGCCGGTGGGGGAGCGTATCCGTGAAAACGATCAGCAATTGCGCAACGGCAGGGGCTACGATCACACCTACTGTCTCGGGCGCGAGGGCAAGCTTGCTCTTGCGGCCCGGCTGGAAGCGCCGCGCTCGGGGCGGATCATGGAGCTGCTCACCGATCAGCCCGGCCTTCAGGTCTATTCCGGCAACTATCTCGACGGCACGATTTCGGGGAAGGGTGGCAAGCTCATCCGGCAATCGGATGCGATGTGCCTGGAGCCGCACATCTGGCCTGATGCGCCGAACCGGCCGGATTTCCCGAGCCCTCGGCTTGCGCCCGGCGAGGTCTATCGCCATCACACGGTCTATCGCTTTTCGGTGAGGACGCCATGATGGAAACGGTGCCGACCTCCGTTCTCTCGGACCACCCTTGCCATCTCGGTGAGGGGCCGACCTATGACGTGGCCACCGACACCGCCTGGTGGTTCGACATCCGCGAAGGGCTGCTGTTCGAGGCGCGTCTCGGCAGCGGCAGCATCAGCACCCACGCGCTTGGCCGGATGGCGAGCGCGCTCGGGCGCATCGATGCCGACCGGCAGTTGATCGTCGCGGAGGACGGTCTCTACGTTCGCGCGCTCGCCGACGGCGCCATGACGCTGCTCTGTCCGCTCGAAGCCGACAATCCCGCCACGCGTTCCAACGACGCGCGCGTGCATCAGTCCGGCACGTTCTGGATCGGCACCATGGGACGCAAGGCCGAGGCTGGGGCCGGCGCGATCTATGCGTTCCATCGCGGCAAGATCTCGCTGCTGTTCCCCCGCATCAGTATTCCCAACTCGATCTGTTTCTCGCCGGACGGCGGCATTGGCTACTTCGCCGACACCGCGCGCGCGGTGCTCTACGCCGTTCCGCTCAATCCCGCGACCGGTTTGCCGCGCGGCGAGCCCGAAGTGCTGCTGCGCCACACCGGCATCGGCGGCCTCGACGGCTCGGTGTGCGACGCCGAAGGGCTGATCTGGAACGCGTGCTGGGGCGCGAGCCGCATCGATGTCTACTCTCCGCAAGGCGAGCGCCTGCGCTCATTGAGCGCGCCGGCAAAGCAGACGAGTTGTCCCGCGTTCGTCGGTTCCGATCTGTCGCGCCTTCTCGTCACCTCCGCCTGGCAGGACATGGACGATGCGGCGCGCGCCGCCGATCCGCAAGGAGGCTGCACCTTTCTGTTGGAGGCATCCGCGCGCGGTCGCGCGGCGCCCGACGTCAAGCTCGCATAGGAGGTCCCGAAGCAATCGATCTAGTCCTCGACGAAACGAAGAACTGTCTGACACCCAAAGGGAGTGAAACATGCTGAAACTGAAGACGACATTTCTCGCGCTGGCGCTGGCCGGTGCTGCGACGATGGCCACAGGCGTCACCGTGTCCGCCCAGGACAAGGCGACCGTCGGCATCGCGATGCCGACCAAATCCTCGGCGCGCTGGATCGACGACGGCAACAACATGGTCAAGGTGCTGAAGGAGCGCGGCTACAACACCGACCTGCAATATGCCGAGGACGACATCCCGAACCAGCTCTCGCAGGTCGAGAACATGGTGACCAAGGGCGCGAAGGCGCTGGTGATCGCCGCGATCGACGGCACCACGCTGTCCGACGTGCTCAAGCAGGCCAAGGCCAAGGGCATCACCGTGATCGCCTATGACCGCCTGATCCGCGGCACGCCGAATGTCGACTATTACGCGACCTTCGACAATTTCCAGGTCGGCGTGCTCCAGGCCGAGTCGATCGTGAAGGGCCTCGGCCTCAAGGAAGGCAAGGGCCCCTTCAACATCGAGCTGTTCGGCGGCTCGCCCGACGACAACAACGCCTACTTCTTCTACAACGGCGCCATGAGCGTGCTGAAGCCCTACATCGACAGCGGCAAGCTCGTCGTCGCCTCGGGCCAGATGGGCATGGACAAGGTCGCGACCTTGCGCTGGGACGGCGCCACCGCGCAGGCCCGCATGGACAATCTGCTCAGCGCCTACTACGGCAACAAGAAGGTCAACGCCGTGCTGTCGCCCTATGACGGCCTGTCGATCGGCATCATCTCCTCGCTGAAGGGCGTCGGCTATGGCAGCGCCGACCAGCCGATGCCGATCATCTCGGGCCAGGACGCCGAGGTCCCGTCGATCAAGGCGATGCTGCGCGGCGACCAGTATTCGACCATCTTCAAGGACACCCGCGACCTCGCCAAGGTCACGGCCGACATGGTCGACGCGGCGCTGGCCGGCAAGCAGGTCGCCGTCAACGACACCAAGACCTACGAGAACGGCGTCAAGACGGTGCCGTCCTACCTGCTCAAGCCGGTGGTGGTCTACAAGGACAATTGGGAGAAGGTTCTGGTTGACAGCGGCTACTACAAGAAGGCGCAATTCCAGTAAGCTCTCTTTTCCCTCTCCCCGCTTGCGGGGAGAGGGTTAGGGTGAGGGGGAGCCTCCGCAAGGGAGGTGGCAGTGGGACTCGCGGAGGCTCCCCCCCCCCCCCAATCCACCCCGCT
>NZ_WQNE01000037.1 GCF_009759665.1 Bradyrhizobium cajani | reverse complement strand
CCGGCGGCCGACCCGGGCGCCTCAACCACCCCGTGGCGTGCCCCGACCCCGCCCGGCGGTCCCCCCGGGCGGGGTCATCCTTTTTGGGGTCTGCGAATTTGTTGCAGTCCCGTCACACAGCGGTGCGAACCATCTTCTGCGGCAACGCACGCCAGTTGCTATTGCGAATTACTCGCAATAAGGTCCGCAACAGGTACAGGAGCTTGGGACGAAGTCGCGCCGGATCGAGACCATCTCGCCCGGTCGCATGAACAACCAGAACCTGATGACAGGATCGCCGCGAATCGGCAGGGATGCTGATTGCGGCGGGTGGGACACATTCGCGTTTGGGGGCGTGCGTTTTGACGTTGAGAGGTCACCGACACCGATACTTGCGGACGGCCGCGGCGATTGCCTCGGGCGTGCTGGCTTTTCCGTGTGCAAGCTTGGCAGCCGACCTGCCGCTGAAGGCGCGCGCGGCAAAAACCGTTTACGACTGGACCGGCTTCTATGTCGGCGGTCATTTCGGCTACGGCGATGCGAGTTTCGGACCCGGCACCAATCCGCTGCCCTTGCACGGCGTGATCCTGCCGCCCAGCGCCACCGGGTTCAGCGGCGGCTATCAGCTCGGCTATAATCGCCAGCTCGCCAATCGTGTCGTGCTCGGCATCGAGGCGGACTCCACGTTCACCGGTGCGCGCGATATCGTCGCGCATGAACGGTCACCGGCGCCCTTCAACACCACGCTCGACTATGTCGGCACCGTGCGCGGCCGCATCGGTTATGCTTTCGACCGCTTCATGCCTTTCGTCACCGGCGGTTTCGCCTGGGGTCACACGCATATCAACGTCAACGATGCCGACGGAGTCTCCGAGCTGTTTCCGGTCGGAAAGTATCAGACCGGGTGGACCGCAGGACTCGGACTTGAATTCGCCGTCAGCGGCAATTGGACCGCGAAGGCCGAGTACGATTACGTCGCGCTGTCGCGGCGAACCTACGACCTCAGCGGCTTTGGTCTCGGCAACGTCGATGTCGAACCGCGCGTTCACCTGTTCAAGCTTGGCTTGAACTACCAGTTTGGCGACACGCCCTGGATGGCACCCATCAACGGCAAGACCAAGCTGCCGGAATCCGGCGACTGGAATGTTCACGCGCAGACGACGGTGCTGCCGCAGGGCTACGGACCGATCCACTCGCCCTATGCGAGCCCGCAGAGCCTCCCCGGCAGCGGCCAATTCCAGGCGACCTGGACCACGACGGCCTTCCTGGGCGCGCGGCTGTGGGACGGCGGCGAGTTCTACTTCAATCCCGAGCTGGCGCAGGGCTTTGGCATCAACGGCACGCTCGGCCTTGCCGGCTTCTCCAACGGCGAGGCGCAGAAGGCCGGCGCGCCATTCCCGAAAATCCGTGCGCAGCGCTACTATTTCAAGCAGACCTTCGGCCTCGGCGGCGAGCAGGAGGAAGTGCCTGACGCTCCGAACCAGCTCGCAGGCAAACGCGATATCGACCGCGTCACGCTGATCGTCGGCCGCTTCGCCGTCGGCGATTTCTTCGACGGCAATTCCTACGCCAAGGACCCGCGCGCCGACTTCATGAACTGGGCGATGTGGGCCTCGGCCGCGTACGACTTCCCGGCCGATCTGCCCGGCTATACGCGCGGCGCCGTGGTCGAGTTCAATCGCAAGGAGTGGGCGGTCCGCGCCGGGCTATTCCAGGTCCCCGATGCGCCCAACAGCGATACGCTGGTTTACAAGACAGGCGGCGCCGTCGTCGAGTTCGAGGAGCGTCATGCGATCTTCGAGCAGCCCGGCAAGTTGCGCGTCGGCGTCTTCGCCAACGGCGGCAACACCGCGAACTATCGCGAAGTATTGGCGCTGGCGGCCGCGAACCCCGCACTCGACATCAACGACATCACGACCGCGAACCGGCGCCAACGCTCCAAATACGGCTTCTACGTCAACCTCGAGCAGCAGATCGTCAACGACGTCGGACTGTTCGCGCGGGCCAGCTGGAACGACGGCCAGAACCAGATTCTGTCCTTCACCGACATCGATCGCAGCGTCTCAGCCGGTCTGTCGGTCAAGGGCAGCCGCTGGGGACGTCCGGACGACACGGTCGGCATCGGCGGCGCCATCAACGGCCTGTCGGCCGCGCATCGCGATTTCCTCGCCGCAGGCGGCGTCGGCCTCCTGATCGGCGACGGTCGGCTCAACTACAGCAATGAGCGCATCCTCGAAGCCTACTACGCCTATTCGGTGCTCAAGGGCGTCACCCTGACGGCGGACTATCAGTTGATCACAAATCCGGCCTATAACGCCGACCGCGGGCCGGTCTCGATCTTCTCGGGTCGCCTGCACGCCGAGTTCTAGCCCGAGGGCGGGGTGCCCTATGAAGCCAAGAGACATCCGCACGGCCGCAACCGGCCGGACGCTGCTCCCCAATGTGTGGGACGTCGCGGTGCTGATCCTGGTGATCGGCGCCATGGTGCTGATCGTCTACGGCGGCGAGCAGACCACCGCGCCGCTGTCCGAGCTCGAACGCACGCCGGTCTCGCTCGATCCGTCGAACCTGCCGCTCTATGCGTTGCGCACCACGTTGCGGATGCTGCTTGCGATCGTGTGCTCCACTATCTTCACCTTCATCTACGCGGCGATCGCCGCCAAGAGCCGGCGCGCGGAGATGGTCATGATTCCGCTGCTGGACATCCTGCAGTCGGTGCCGATCCTCGGTTTCCTCACCTTCACCGTCGTCTTCTTCATGAATCTGTTCCCGGGCCAGGTGCTCGGCGCCGAGCTCGCCTCGGTGTTTGCGATCTTCACCAGCCAGGCCTGGAACATGACCTTCAGCATGTACCAGTCGATGCGCAACGTGCCGAAAGATCTGGAAGAGGCCACGCAGAGCTTTCACTTGTCCGGCTGGCAGCGCTTCTGGCGCCTCGATGTACCCTTCGCGATGCCGGGCTTGATCTGGAACGCAATGATGTCGATGTCGGGTGGCTGGTTCTTCGTGGTTGCCTCCGAGGCGATCACGGTCGGCAACACCACGGTGACCCTGCCGGGCGTCGGCTCCTATGTCGCGATGGCGATCCAGCAGCAGGACTTGCCGGCGATCTTCTACGCCATGCTGGCGATGCTGTTCGTCATCGTCGCCTATGATCAGTTGCTGTTCCGCCCCATCGTCGCCTGGGCCGACAAATTCCGTTTCGAACAGACGGCTTCCGGCGAGGCACCCGCCTCCTGGATGCTCGACCTGTTTCGCCGGACGCGGGCGCTGCGCGCCCTTACCCTTCCCTTTTCGGCGCTCAATCGTGCGGTCTCGAACCTGCGCGTCCCGCTGCCGAGACTGCGGCCTGCGAAAGCCGGGAATCCGCCATCACGGCTGATCGACGTGCTCTGGATCGGCCTTATCCTCGCCGGCACGGCCTACGCCGCCTGGCTGACCTATCGCTACCTGTCAGCCAGTCTCAGCCTGTCCGACGTCCTCATCGCGATCGGTGACGGGATGATCACGCTCGTACGCGTTGCCGTGCTGATCGGCCTCGCCACGCTGGTTTGGGTCCCGATCGGTGTCTGGATCGGCCTGCGGCCGAAACTGGCGGAACGCATTCAGCCGCTGGCGCAATTTCTTGCCGCGTTTCCGGCCAATCTGGCCTTTCCGGTCTTCGTCCTCGCCATCGTCCGCTTCAAGCTTGCCCCTGACGTCTGGTTGAGCCCGCTGATGATCCTGGGTACGCAATGGTACATCCTGTTCAACGTCATCGCAGGCGCCAGCGCTTTCCCGAGCGACCTGCGCGAGGCTGCGAGCAGCCTGCACCTGGCCGGATGGCGGTGGTGGTTCAAGGTGATCCTGCCCGGCATCTTCCCCTACTACGTCACCGGCGCGATCACGGCGTCCGGCGGCTCCTGGAACGCCTCGATCGTTGCGGAGGTCGCAAGCTGGGGCGACACGCATCTGAAGGCCACGGGCCTCGGCGCCTATATCGCCTCGGCGACGGAGGCCGGCGACTTCCCGCGCGTCGTCCTTGGAATCGCCGTGATGTGCATTCTGGTGACGCTGTTCAATCGTCTGGTATGGCGGCCGCTCTATGCCATCGGTGAACGCCGCCTGCGTCTCGGTTGATGAGGAGACCATCGTGCTCGACCAACCCTCCGCCCTGATCGATATCCGCGGCGTCTGCCGGTCCTTCCCCAAGGGCAGCGGCGAACAGCTCCTGGTGCTGGACAAGGTCGATCTGTCGATCCGCTCCGGTGAGATCGTCGGCCTGCTCGGCCGCTCCGGCTCCGGCAAGTCGACCTTGCTGCGGATCATCGCCGGTCTCGTCACGCCTTCCTCGGGCAGCGCGACCTGCCGCGGCGAGACCATCATCGGCCCGCCGAACGGCGTCGCGATGGTGTTCCAGTCGTTTGCATTGTTTCCCTGGCTGACTGTGCTGCAAAACGTCGAACTCGGGCTGGAGGCGCTTGGCATCGACGCCACCGAGCGGCGCAAGCGCGCGCTTGCGGCGATCGACCTGATCGGCCTCGACGGCTTCGAATCCGCTTTCCCCAAGGAATTGTCCGGTGGCATGCGCCAACGCGTCGGCTTTGCCCGCGCGCTGGTGGTGCATCCCGACCTCCTGCTGATGGACGAGCCGTTCTCGGCGCTCGACGTGCTCACCGCCGAGACGCTGCGTACCGATTTGATCGATCTCTGGATCGAGGGCCGGCTGCCGATCAAATCGGTGCTCATGGTGACGCACAACATCGAGGAAGCGGTCCTGATGTGCGATCGCATCCTGGTGTTCTCGTCCAATCCGGGCCGCGTCGCGGCCGAGATCAAGGTCGAGCTGCCCCATCCGCGCAACCGGCTCGATCCGTATTTCCGCCAGTTCGTCGACAACATCTATGCCCGCATGACCCAGCGCGCCGAGCCGAAGGCACCTTCGATCGAGGGCATTCCCGGCACCGGGATCGGCATGACCCTGCATCACGTCTCGTCGAACGTGCTGTCGGGCCTGATCGAGACGCTGGCCGGTCCGCCCTATCATGGACATGCCGACCTGCCCGTGCTCGCAAGCCAGCTCCAGTTCGAGGCCGACGAGATCCTTCATCTCGGCGAATCGCTTCAGCTTCTGCGTTTTGCACAGCTCAGCGAAGGCGATCTGATGCTGACCGAAGCCGGAAAGCGCTTTGCCCATCTCGACACCGACGCCCGCAAGAAGCTGTTCGCCGAACATCTCCTCACCTACGTGCCGGTGATGGGACTGATCCGCCGCGTGCTGGACGAGCGTCCCTCGCACATCGCGCCCGCGACCCGCTTCCGTAACGAGCTCGAGGACTACATGTCCGAGGACTATGCAAGCGAAACGCTCAAGACGGTCGTATCGTGGGGCCGCTACGCCGAGCTATTCGCCTATGACGAGCAATCGGAGACGTTCAGCCTGGAAAATCCGGGCTGAAGTGTCCCTCTTGTTCGTGCGCCAGACCTTCGGCTTCGGCGGCGAGGCTCATCTCTCTTCAGAACAACAGCGCGACGCCCGAGGCGAACAGCAGTGCGAGCACGATCTTCCGGAACGTGGCCTCGTCGATCCGGCCGAACAGCTTGAGGCCGAGCCACGTGCCGGCGAGCAGGAACGGCAGGCCGAGCGCGAAGAGCCTTGCCGTGTCCAGCGTGAGCGATCCCTTGACACCCAGCCAGAGCGCCGCCATGGCGAACACCACGACGGCGACCGGCTGGAACGTCGCGCGCTGCACGTCCTTGGGAAGCCCGCGCAGATTGCACCAGACGGTGACGATGATGCCCGCAAGGCCGGTCAGCCCACCGAGCAGGCCGTTGGCGAAACCGACCGCAGCATCGGCGGCGGGTGGAACCGCGGACGCGAGCTTGAACTGCGGCCGGAAGAAAGCATAGAGGCTGTAGACGATCAGCACGACGCCGACGGCGAGACGAGTGCTGCGCGGATCGGTCGAGGTCAGGAACCACACGCCGATCGGCACGCCGAGCACGGCGCCGGTCACGAAGGGCAATAACCGGCGCCAATCGAGCGCGGCGCGCAGCTTCCAGACCGAATAGCCCTGCACCAGAAGGCCGAAGCCAACGATCAGGCTGGCGCTCTGGAGCGGCGTCAGGACGTAGAGCCACAGTGAAGCCGCGACGAGGCCGAAGGCGAATCCGGAAAGACCGGCGACGAACGCGCCGGCGAGGGTGGCGATCAGGAAAAGTGGAAGTTCGATGGCGATCCCGTCCATTGCTCGCTCCATAGCTCAGCGAGCAGCGCTTGCGTGGGATCACCACTTCACGGGGAGGCTGCGACACCCCCGTGATGCAAGCCTAGGTGAAATTGGTTCCTTTCACAAGGACGCTTCGAGGTGGAGGCGAAGATCCGAGCGCGTCTCCTACGCGGCCCGGATCGCGTCCAGGAATTTGCCGACCTCGACCTTGAGACGGCTGCTCTCGCCCGACAGCGACTTCGCCGACGCTAGCACGTTGGAGGATGCCGATCCGGTCTGGCTCGCGCCGCGCTGCACGTCGACGATGCTGGCGGAGACCTGCTGGGTGCCGCGTGCCGCCTGCTGCACGTTGCGGGAGATCTCCCGCGTCGCCGCGCCCTGCTCCTCGACCGCCGCGGCGATCGCCGACGCAATCTCGGACATGCGGCCGATGGTGTCGCCGATCGCCTTGATGGCGCCGACCGAATCCTCCGTCGCCGTCTGGATGCCGGTGATCTGCTGGCTGATCTCGCCGGTGGCCTTGGCGGTCTGCTCGGCCAGCGCCTTGACCTCGGAGGCGACCACGGCAAAGCCGCGCCCGGCCTCGCCGGCGCGCGCCGCCTCGATGGTGGCGTTGAGCGCGAGAAGATTGGTCTGACCCGCGATCTGGCTGATGAGCTCGACGACGTCGCCGATCCGGCCCGCGGCCTTGGCGAGCTCGCCGACATGGTCGTTGGTCCGCCCGGCCTGCTGCACCGCCTCGCCGGCGATGCGCGCGGAATCCTGGACCTGCCGGCTGATCTCGTCGACCGACGACGCCATCTCTTCCGCGGCGGCGGCAACGGTCTGCACGTTGGTGGAGGCCTGTTCGGAGGCGGCTGCGACGGTCGCGGTGACCTTTTCCGATTGCTCGGCGGTGTTCGTCAGCGTTCCCGCCGAGACTTCCAGCTCCGAGGATGCCGAGGAGACGGTATTGATGACGTCACCAATCATGGCTTCGAACTCGCGCGCGATCTGGTCCATGCGCTGGCTGCGCCTGAGCTTCGCCTCGGCTTCGACCGCGGCCGCCTCGTCTGCGGCCGTCTTGGCGACGAGCGACTCCTTGAAGTGTCGGAGCGAGCCGGCGACCTGGCCGATCTCGTCGTTGCGACCCGTCGCGGGAATCTCGATCTCGTGCTGTCCAGACGCGAGCGCTGCGATCACGTCCGCGAGCCGGCCGAGCGGCGTCACCACGCGCCTGCGCAGCATCATGGTCACGCCGCCGAGCGTGCCGAGCAGCGCCAGCACCGCGACGCCCGCGAGTGCGAGCATCGCCAGCGCGCCGTCGCGCGAAGCCGCGGCGCGCTCGGCCGCTTCCGCCAGGGCTGCGTCGCGCACGCCATAGAACATCTGGATCGCCGGCACGATGACCTTCGCCAGATCGTCGGCGCTGATGTCGTACTTGCCGTCACTCCGGGCTGCGGGCACCGCCTTGTCCACAGCTTCCGCTGCTTTGCCGAAATAGGATTCCGTCGCCGCCTTCAGCGCTGTGGCGATGCGGGGCGGATTTCCGAGCTGGTCGACGCCCGCCTCGATGCGCTCGCGGTCGGCCTCGACCCGTCCCTGCATGCGATCCATCAGCGTGAATTCGGCCGCCGTCAGCGGGCGGCGAGCGCTCAGCGCCGGCGACAGCGTGGCGGCGCGGCTACCGGCCGAGACACGCAGATCCTGCGCCGTTCGCGCCAGGCTCAGCAGCGCCGCAAGCGAGGAATCGGCATTGATCACCTTCGCCTCGAGACGGTTCATGACCGGTTCGATATTGCCGATGACCTCGGCAACGCCGGGCAGGAAGCCTTTGATCGCAGCACTGTCGCGCGCGGCCAGGGGAACGCCCATCGCGCGATCCGCAGCGGTGTAGATCTCCTTCAGCCGACGCGCGGCACGGTCGAGATTGTCGACCATCGCTGCGCCGTCATCGAGCACCAGGATGGCCCGTCTTGCACCTTCGAATGCGCTCTCGGCGGCTTTCGCGGCCTTCGCGGCGGTATCGATCTGGGCTTGCGTGGCGGCGCCTTCCTGGAAGATCGGCCCGATGTAGGGGGCGCGAAAGCCAGCAACCTGCTGGCTGACCATCAGGGTCGCAGCAAAAGCGTCGACCGTCTTGATGGCGTCGGAGCGGTTCGTGAAGATGCGCGTCTGCGGCACCAGCACCTCCGCGCCAAGGATGACTGCAAATACCGTCACCGTCAGCATCGACAGCGCGAAAAGCTTTCCGATCCGCATCCCTCGTCCCCGAATACATTCTGCAAATATCGGGAACCTAGCCGGCGCCTACTAAGGGCCCGTTAAACAACGGCACGTCCGTAGTTCCGCGGGGCGTCATGTCGTCGCGGCCATTCTGAAACACTGTCTGCGAGAAGGTTCCGATTACCGACGGATCCGGCGTGCCGGCACGTTCTCAGAAAATACCTATATCAGTACTTGTGACACCATCCGGCCACACCTGCTTTGCCTCGGAACATCAATGCTCTCCGTCGAACTCGTCATCGTCGTCGTCCTGATCGTCATCAACGGGCTCCTGTCCATGTCGGAGCTGGCCGTGGTGTCGTCCCGCCCGGCGCGGCTGTCGCTACTCGCGGCCAGGGGCGTGCGGGGCGCCGAGCAGGCGCTGACGCTGGCGGCTGATCCCGGCAAATTCCTCTCGACGGTGCAGATCGGCATCACGCTGGTCGGCGTGCTCTCGGGCGCGTTCTCCGGCGCGACGCTTGGACAGCGGCTGACACAATGGCTGCTCGAGCTCGGCCTCTCCACCGGCATTGCCGACATCGTCGGCGTCGGCATCGTCGTCACGCTCATCACCTACGCCACGCTGATCGTCGGCGAGCTGGTGCCGAAGCAGGTGGCGCTGCGCGACCCCGAGAGCATCGCGGTGAAGGTCGCGCCAGCGATGCACGTCCTGGCGCGGATCTCGCTGCCGCTCGTCTTCCTGCTCGATGTCTCCGGCAAGGTGATCCTCACCCTGCTCGGCCGAGGCGGCAAGGCCGAGGAGAAGGTCTCGGAGGACGAGATCCATCACCTCGTCAGCGAGGCCGAGAGCGCGGGCGTGCTCGAGCCGGGCGAGAAGGAGATGATCGCGGGTGTGATGCGACTGGGCGACCGGCCGGTCGGCGCCGTCATGACGCCCCGCACCGATGTCGACGAGATCGATCTGAACGACGACCAGGACGCCATCCAGGCGCTGATCGCCAAGAGCCCGCATTCGCGCTTCCCCGTCTCGGACGGCGACCGCGACAAGCCGATCGGCGTGCTCCAGGCCAAGGACCTGCTGGTCGCCTATATGCGCGAACGCACGCCCGATTTGCGCGCCCTGGTGCGCGAGACACCGATCATCCCGGCCTCGGCGGATGCGCGCGACGTGCTCGCGATCCTGAAGCAGGCGCCGGTGCATATCGGACTCGTGCACGACGAGTACGGCGCGTTCGAAGGCGTGGTGACGGCGGCGGACATCCTCGAATCGATCGTCGGCGCGTTCCATTCCGAGGAAGGCCCGCCCGAGCCCGCCTTCGTCAAGCGCGCAGACGATTCGCTGCTCGTCGCGGGCTGGATGCCGGTCGACGAATTCGCCGAGCTGCTCGGCATCGAACTGCCGCCGCACCGCTACAACACGGTTGCGGGCCTCGTGCTGCAACAGTTCAACCTGCTGCCCAATGTCGGCGACGCCTTCGACTTCGGCGGCTGGCACATCGAGGTGGTCGATCTCGATGGACGGAGGATCGACAAGATCCTGGCGAGCCGGCGGGGCGAGCAGGCGGCGGTGTGAGTCGCTCTTCAGTGAAGTAGCGCATATAGCGCATCAATCTCCACTCGTCGTCCCGGACAAGCGCGCACCAAGCGCGCGCCGATCCGGGACCCATACTCCCAGGAAGCAGTTGGACGAAGACTCTGCGTTCGGTACTGCTACCAACGACTATCGACAGATCACGCGGTATGGATCCCGGATCTGCGCTGACGCTTGTCCGGGACGACGGCTGAGATTGAGGCGTGTCCTTCTGCCAAACTCAATCTCACCCGAACCTCACTCCGATCCGCTTTTCCTTCCGCCAGATCACGGTGCAGGGCCGATGCAATCCGTCGGACTGGACGAACAGGGTGAAATGGTCGGGGATGCCGACGGGGCTGGTGACGTCGAGGGCGGCGCCGGTGTCGGAGAGGTTACGAACGGTGCAGTCGATCGCGCCGCCGCCGAACTCGATCGTTCCGGTCTTCAGCACGCGATGTCTCGCCTTGTCGCGCCGTTCGTCCATGGGCGCAATTTACACCCAAAGCTGAACCAAACATCAAGTGCCAGCCCCGCTCGCGGTGAATTCACGCGAACCGGGCTGGGCGGAGCGACGGCCTTACAGCGCCGGCTGGAATGTCTCCGGGCGCGCCATCCGCCAGGCGGCGCGGAAGCGCGGATCTTCGGTGCCTTCGAGCAGCTCGCCCTGGCGCAGCGCCGGATAGAGCTGTGCGAAGGATTGCACCCGGGTCGTCGACGTCCGCTGGCTGAAATGGATCGGGCGCAGCTCCTGCGGATGGGTCAGGCCGGCCGCGGCGATCAGCTCGGTCAGCGAGTGCAGCGTCGCATGGTGATAATTGTGCACGCGGTCGATCTTGAGCGGCACGTAGAGCGCGCGCGCACGCGTCGGATCCTGTGTGGCCACTCCGGTCGGACAGCGGTCGGTATGGCAGCTCAGCGACTGGATGCAGCCGAGCGAGAACATGAAGCCGCGCGCCGAATTGCACCAGTCGGCGCCGATCGCCATGGCCCGCGCCATGTCGAAGGCGGTGGCGATCTTGCCGGAGGCGCCGATCTTGATGCGATCGCGCGCATTGATGCCGACCAGCGCGTTGTGGACGAAGTTGACGCCCTCGCGCATCGGCATGCCCAGATGGTCCATGAACTCCAGCGGCGCGGCGCCGGTGCCGCCCTCGTTGCCGTCGACCACGATGAAGTCCGGATAGATGCCGGTCTCCATCATCGCCTTGCAGATCGCCAGGAACTCCCAGGGGTGGCCGATGCACAGCTTGAAACCGGCCGGCTTGCCGCCGGAGAGGCGGCGCATCTCGGCGATGAACTGCATCATGCCCACCGGCGTGGAGAAGGCGCGGTGCGAGGCCGGCGAGATGCAATCCTCGCCCATTGCGACGCCGCGGATCTTGGAAATCTCCTCCGAGACCTTTGCCGCCGGCAGCACGCCGCCATGGCCGGGCTTGGCGCCCTGGCTGATCTTGAGCTCGACCATCTTGATCTGGTCTTCGCCGGCAACGCGCGCGAACGCCTCGGGATCGAAGCTGCCGTCGAGATGGCGGCAGCCGAAATAGCCCGAGCCGATCTCCCAGATGATGTCGCCGCCCATCTCGCGGTGATAGGGGCTGACGCCGCCCTCGCCGGTGTCATGGGCGAAGCCGCCCTTCCTGGCGCCGGCATTGAGCGCGCGCACCGCGTTCGGGCTGAGCGCGCCGAAGCTCATGGCGGAGACGTTGAACACCGAGGCCGAATAGGGCTTCTTGCAGTCGGGGCCGCCGATGGTGATGCGGAATTTCTCCTGGGCATGCGTCTTCGGCGCGACCGAGTGATGCATCCATTCATAGCCCTCGCGGTAGACGTCCTCCTGGGTGCCGAACGGGCGCTTGTCGAGCTCCATCTTGGCGCGCTGATAGACCACCGCGCGGGTGTCGCGCGAGAACGGCATGCCGTCCTTCTCGCTCTCGAAGAAATATTGCCGCATCTCGGGCCGGATCTCTTCGAGCAGGAAGCGGATGTGCGCGGAGATCGGGTAGTTGCGCAGAACCGCATGGCTCTTCTGGAGCAGGTCGCGGACCCCGAGCAGCGTCAGCGCTCCGAAGATCAGGATCGGGATCAGCAGGATGTCGAAGATCTTGCGGTCGGCGATGCCGATGCCGATCAGGAGCGCCGTGACCACCGCGCAGATCGTCAGCACGATGAAGCGCGGCGAGAATGGAAGTAGCAGCGTTTCCATCAGGCCTTCTTCCGCCAACGGCAGGCGTTTGGGCGGTTCCTGCGTCTTGTTATTGTCGGCCACGATCCGATCCTCTCGTCAGCATGGGGCGGTACGATACGCCCGTGCCTGTCATACGGATATGACGCGGCCCTTGTTTCAGGCTAGCGAATTCGGCTTGTGCAGATCAATCCGCCCGAGAGGATAGGGTTGTTGCGATGCAGCAGAGGGAGATGGGAGCAGGCCGGCCACAAAATAAGCTGTCATCCCGGGCAAGCGTAAGCGCTGACCCGGGATCTATAACCACAGGATTTCGTGGCTGAGAGAAGCTGTCGCTCCGAGTCCTCGCATAGCCACTCCCTGCGGCTATGAGTCCCCGATCGGCGCGCGCTTGGGCGCGCTTGTCCGGGACGACGGCGGAGTTGAGGGCTAGCAGCCCGGGTAGGACATCGAGAGAACAACGAGCGCCGATCAGCGCTCGACGAAGGCCTTCTCGATCACGAAATGGCCGGGCTTGTTGCCGCTTCCTTCGATGAAGTCGCGGCCCTCGAACATCACCTTCAGCTCTTCGAGCATGGCCGGGCTGCCACACATCATGATGCGGTCGGTTGCGATGTCGAGCGGGCCCTGGCCGATGTCGTTGAAGATCTGCTCGGAGTTGATGAGATCGGTGATCCGGCCGCGGTTCTTGAACGGCTCGCGGGTCACGGTCGGATAGTAGATCAGCTTGTCCGCGAGCAGCTCCCCGAACAGCTCGTCCTCGCGCAGGGTCGCGACGAGCTTCTCGCCGTAGGCAAGCTCGGAGACCTGGCGGCAGCCGTGCACCAGCACGATCGACTCGAACTGGTCGTAGACCTCGGGGTCCTTGATCAGGCTGGCGAACGGCGCAAGGCCCGTGCCGGTCGAGAGCAGCATCAGCCGCTTGCCGGGAAGGAGGTTGTCGGTGATCAGCGTGCCGGTCGCCTTGCGGCCGACCAGGATGGTGTCGCCTTCCTTGATCTTCTGGAGGCGCGAGGTGAGCGGACCGTCCTGCACCTTGATCGAGAAGAACTCGAGCTCTTCCTCGTGGTTGGCGCTCGCCATGCTGTAGGCGCGCAGCAGCGGACGGCCATCGACCTCGAGGCCGATCATGGCGAACTGGCCGTTCTGGAAGCGGAAGCCGGTGTCGCGCGTGGCGCGGAAGCTGAACAGCGTATCGGTCCAGTGCTGGACGGAAAGAACCTTCTCTCGGTAAAACGCGCTCATGATTTTCGATATTCCGAATAATTGCGGTTTTCGGGCAAAAGCGTCACCCGGCCCCTAACGGCGGGGCGAGCACCATTTGCCATGGCGGAGGATTTCGCGTGTGTGATCTACGCCATTGCGACCAATAATCAACCTCGTTTCGGATGCAATTGATGCCGATCAAACCGGCATTCGGGCGGAATTCGGCGCATCATTAATGAATTTGCTGCCCGGCGCGCGCGACGGGCAATTTCTTTTCCCTCCAAGGCTCGCTGGCAGCACTTAATTTCCGCCGCGCTCGCGAGAATTTCATTAAGAATAGTTCTGATCTTCACCCAGGTTTGGCGCCGTTTCCCGCATTTTTGCGGCTTTTGGCGACAGGAACGCCCGCAACAAGCGACGAGAACACATGGCAAGCGGCGAACGGATCTTCGTCCAGGCGATCAGGCGCTATTGCGCCGACCACGACATTGCAGTCGACGTCCGTTCCGGCGGCTGGCTGATCGCGATGCGCCGGGGCGAGAGGCGCCACTTCGCCTTCGGCTACGACATCGGTCTCAACAGCGCCATCGCGCACCGGCTCGCCAACGACAAATCGGCCACCGCCGAGGCGCTGGCGCTGACGGGCGTGCCCTGCATTCGCCATCACCTTTTCCTCAATCCGAAGCTCGGCAGGAATGTCGTTGGCCCCGCCTGGCGAGATGCGATGCTTGCGCTACTTGCCGACCATCCGCATGGCATGGTGGTGAAGCCGAACGAGGGCACATCCGGGCGCTCGGTGTTCAAGGTGACGACGGAGGCTGAACTTGACCACGCTGTCGGCGAGGTTTTTTCGATGAGCGCCGGGCTCGTGATCTCTCCCTATGTCGCGATCGAGGACGAGGTCCGCGTGATCCTGCTCGATGACATGCCCCTCGTCGTCTACAGCAAGCAGCGTGGCGCAGATTGGCGACACAATCTCGATGCCGGCGCAAAGCCGGTGTTGCTGGAGGACGGCGAGGTGCGAACGGCTTGCGTGAAGCTCGCGATCGAAGCAGCGAAGGCCATCGGCATCACCTTCACCTCGATCGACGTGGTGCGCGTTGACGGTGATTGGCATGTGCTCGAGATCAACTCCGGCGTGATGATGGAGGCGCTGGCCAAGCTGCATCCGGAATTGGTGCAGGCGACGTACGACGCGGCACTGGATCGGGTGTTTGGCGGTGCATATCCCCAGCGCTGATCTATCCCCGTCACCCTGAGGTGCTCGCCTCTTCGGCGAGCCTCGAAGGGCGACGGCCCGGCTGCAGCGGCGCGGCCGTTCATCCTTCGAGGCTCGGCCCGCGATGCGTTCGCATCACTGGCCTCGCACCTCAGGATGACGGAATTTATACCGCTGCTCCCTCGACGAAGAGCGTCTCTTAATTATTCGCGCTCGCGGAATCGTCCATGGCCTTGAAGGCTTCCTCCAGTTGCAGCGAGATCGGCACGTTCAATCGTTCGCCGGTCGGAAGCCGTGCGTTGAACCATTTGTTGTAGAGCGGGACGAGGTCGCGGTTGGAGCCGAGCTTGCGGAAGGCGCGCTCGACCGCGGCGGAGAGTTGCGGCTCGCCCTTCCTGAACATGATGCCGTAGGGATCGTAGGACAGATAGTCGCCGGTGACGCGGAACCTGTCCTGCGCCTTGTGGCGCGCGATCAGGCCGGAGAGCAGGATGTCGTCGGTCGCGAACGCATCCGCCTTGCCGTCGGCGAGCATCTGGTACGACTGTTCATGATCGGCACCGACGACGATGGTCAGCGCGAGCGAGGACTTCTTGTCCGCCGCCTGGATCGCCTGCTCGTTGGTGGTGCCCTTCGTCACCACGATGGTCTTGCCCTTCAGATCGGCCAGCGACTGGACGTTCGAGGCCTTCGGCACCATCAGCTTGGTGCCGGCGACGAACATCAACGGCGAGAAGGCGACGCGCTTGCCGCGCTCGGCATTGGCCGTGGTCGAGCCGCATTCGAGGTCGATCTTGTTCTGGAGCACGGCGTCGATGCGGTCGTCCGAGGTGACCTTGACGTAATCGATCTTCAGATTGGGATCGTCGACCTCGACCCCGATCTCCTCGACGATGGCCTCGCAGAGCTCGAGGCTGTAGCCGATCGGGCGGCCCGCCTGATCGAGGAAGGAGAACGGCGGCGAACTCTCGCGGTAGCCGAGCCGCACGGTGTGCGCCTGCTTGATGGCCGACAGCGTCGGGCTGAGCCCTTCACTGCCGGTCTGTGCGGACGCCGCGGTCGCCAGCAGCCCTGCCGCGAGCCACAGGCAGAATGAGGTCAGAGACCTTGCCAGTGTCTGGCCCATGGTTCGCTCCTAGCCATGGCCGGCCATCGCGGGCACCTCGCCCGGCACCATGTCGCCGGGCACGACATCGCCGGGTTCGAGCTCGTGCTCCGGTCCAAGCTCGCCTTCCCACTTCGCCACGACCGAGGTCGCGAGCGTATTGCCGATCACGTTGGTCGCGCTGCGGCCCATGTCGAGGAAGGTGTCGATGCCCATGATCATCAACAGGCCCGCCTCGGGGATGTTGAACTGCGCCAGCGTCGAGGCGATCACGACGAGCGAGGCGCGCGGCACGCCGGCGACGCCCTTCGAGGTGATCATCAGGGTTGCCAGCATCGCGAGCTGGGTGCCGAGCGGCATGTCGATGTGGTAGCTCTGCGCGATGAAGACACTGGCGAAGGTGCAGTACATCATCGTGCCGTCGAGGTTGAAGGAATAGCCGAGCGGCAGCACGAAGCTCGAGATCCGCGACGAGGCGCCGAAGCGGTTGAGCCCCTCCAGCGTCTTCGGATAGGCCGCCTCCGAGCTCGCGGTCGAGAACGCGATCATCAGGGGCTCGCGGATCAGCTTCAGCAGATTGCTGTAGCGCGGCCCGATCACGATGAAGCCGACGATGATCAGGATGGCCCACAGGATCGCCAGCGAGAGATAGAAGCCGCCCATGAACACGACGAGCTTCCAGAGCACGCCGAGGCCGTTCTTGGCCACCGTCGCGGTAATGGCGGCCCACACCGCGAGCGGCGCGAACAGCATCACGTAGCTCGTCACCTTGAGCATGATGTGGCCGACGTCGTCGATCATCGCCAGGATCGGCTTGGAGCGCTCGGGCATGGAACCCATCGCCACAGAGAAGAACACGGCGAAGATCACGATCTGGAGGATCTCGTTCTGCGCCATCGCATCGGCGATCGAGGTCGGGATCAGATGGGTGAGGAATTTCTCGATCGAGAACGCCGACACCGGCAGACCGGTCGATTGCCCCGCCGCGGGCAGCGTGCCCGGGAAGTTGGCGCCGGGCTGCAACAGATTCACCATCACGAGGCCGAGCAGCAGCGAGACGAAGGAGGCGCTGACGAACCAGCCCATGGTCTTGGCGAAGATGCGGCCGAGCTTGGAGCCCGAGCCCATATGGGCGATGCCGCCGATCAGGGTCGCGAACACCAGTGGCGCGATGATCATCTTGATCAGGCGCAGGAACATCATGGCGATCAGGTTGATGGACGAGGCCCAGTCGGCGCGCGTGTCGGGCAGGAAGTTGTAGATCGCCGAGCCCATGACGATGCCCAGCACCATCGCGGCCAGGATGTATTGCGTGAACCTGTTGGACATCGCTTACCCCCAACGTACACCGGCGCTTCATGATGTCGCAGATATCACAGCGACGCAACACGCTTTGCGTGTGCTCGCGTTGGCCGGATGTTCCCTTGTGAAATGGAACGATGCGATCTAGCCTTCATGCAGCGCACAACGAATGCGGCTTGCACGTTTTCCTTGCGACGGCTGCATCAATAATCGTCAAACAAATGAAGAGGGGAACGCCATGAGCGGCAACATCAATCGCCAGATTCTTCTGGTGGAGAAGCCCAGCGGCAAGCTCGGCCCCGAGCACTTTGGGATGATCGAGGGATCGATGCCGGAGCCGAAGGACGGCGAGGCGCTGCTGCGCGTGCGCTACATCTCGCTCGACGCCGCCAACCGCGCCTGGATGCACGGCGCGACCTATCGTTCGGCCGTCGAAGCAAACAGCGTGATGGCTGGCGGCGCCATCGCGGAGGTCGTGAGCTCGAAAGCGCCCGAGCTGACGCCCGGCGACATCGTGTTCGGCGACACCGGCTGGCAGGAGTATGCCGCGGTGCCGGCGAAGCATCTGACGAAAATGCCGAAGCTCGAACCGCTGACGCATCTGCTCAGCGTGTTCGGCATCGCCGGCCTCACTGCCTATTTCGGCCTGCTGGAGATCGGCAAGCCCAGGGAGGGCGAGACGGTCGTGGTGTCGGCGGCCGCAGGCTCGGTCGGCTCGATCGTCGGACAGATCGCGAAGATCAGGGGATGCCGCGTGATCGGCATCGCCGGCGGCGCGGACAAGTGCAGCTGGCTGACCTCCGAACTCGGGTTCGATGCCGCCGTCGACTACAAGGACGGCGCGGTGTTCAAGGCATTGCGGGCCGCTGCGCCCCAAGGCATCGACGTCTATTTCGACAATGTCGGCGGCGACATTCTCGAAGCCTGCCTGCCGCAGATGAACAATTACGGCCGCATCGCCTGCTGTGGCGCGATCTCGCAATATGACGGCGCGCCTTCGGCGCACGGCCCGCGCGGCGTCCCCGGGCTGATCGTGGTGAAGCGGCTCGTCATGCAGGGCTTCATCGTGATGGACTACATGAAGGAGAGCCAGCGCGCACTCGCCGAGCTCCAGGCCTGGGTCAAATCCGGCAAGCTGAAGGTGCAGGAGGACATCATCGATGGACTGGAGAACACGCCGAAGGCGCTGATCGGATTGCTCGCGGGAGAAAACCGCGGCAAGCGCATGGTCAGGCTCTGACGGCGTTAGCATCGCCTGCTGCCCGCATTTATCTGCTTGCGGCAGCGGCCAAAGCGGCCAATGATGCCGCTCGCGAGACATTGCTCGCCACGATTGCGTTTGCATCAATTTCCGGGAGCCTCGAGCACGGAAGCCTTGGGCAGAAGGCCGAGCGCTTTCCCGACAGGGCAGGAATTCACAGCGATGTTCAAGATGTTGAAGCATGATGCAACGCCGAAGGCGTTGCTGGCGGCAGCTCTCTTCGCAGTTGCAGCACCGGCCTTCGCGCAGACCCCGACCGACGCCCAGAAGAGTGCGATGCGCTCCGCATGCCGCTCGGACTTCATGGCGCACTGCTCCAGCGTCACGCCGGGTGGTGTGGAGGCGTATCAATGCCTTGAGAAGAACATGTCCAGCCTGTCGTCGGGCTGCCAGGCCGCGGTTCGCGCGGTCGAGCCCGCCGCGGCGCCCAAGACGGAAGCTGCTCCCGCTGCGCCAAAGGCCGAAGCCGCACCGACGCCGGCGCCGGCCGCGCCGAAGGCCGAAGCCGCTCCCGTTGCAAAGCCGGCCGCCGCACCGGCGCCAAAAGCTGCTGCCGCCGCCAAGCAACCGAGCAGCGCACAACTCTCCGCCATCAAGAGCGCCTGCCGCGCCGACTATCCCAAGGTCTGCGCCGGCGTTCCGCCGGGCGGCGCGCCTGCGCTCGAATGCCTGGAGAAGAACAAGGCGAAGCTGTCGCCGGCCTGCGAGAAAGCGGTGACCGCCGCGACCGGTGGCGGCGCAGCCGCGACGGCCGCGCCTGCGGCGGGTGCCGCACCGGCTGCCGGAGCAGCACCGGCGGCTGCACCCGCTATGATCGTGCTGCGCCCATTGCGGCCGCGCGAAGAGCTGTTCATCGTAAGGTCGGCCTGCAGCGCCGACATCCGCACGCTATGCGCCGGCGTCGCGCCCGGCGGCGGCCGCATCATCCAATGCATCAGCAGCAATGCCGCATCGCTGTCGCCGGCCTGCAAGGAGGTCCTTGCCCCATTCGCGGCGCGATAAGCGACCCGCAACTCACGCGCCGAAGCGCGCGTCGAGGTCTGGCCGCGCGCGCGAATGAATTTTCGCGCGCCCGCGGCGTCTATCGCGCCGGCCGCGCCGGGCCGAGTGCGGCCGTCGTGGTCCGCAAGCCGGTTCCCGTGGTCCCTGCACCAGGGTGCTCGTGAACGGGGTCTACGTGAAGCGCTGCGTCTGACGGTGCGGATGGCCAAGCCGGCGCGGTTTGGCTATGCTTCGCTCGTCACTGCCTCGGACACGCGCCAAACGCGCGTCCGGGGGTGAGCTTCGGCGCGCCACGTGTCTTGCCGATAATTCCGCTGGCGCGGGAGGCCGGAGCCCATTAGTCTACCCCTAGATAGTAAGTATACTGTCAATTAGGGAGGCAGACGTTGCGGATTGCCGTGATCGGCGGGGGGCCCGGTGGGCTCTACTTCGCCTATCTCTGGAAGAAGCGTCACCCCGAGGATCAGGTCGACCTGTTCGAACAGAACCCGGCCGACGCGACCTGGGGCTTTGGCGTCGTGTTCTCCGACCAGGCGCTGGAGTTCCTGCGCGCCGACGACCCCGAGACGGTCGATGCGATCGCACCGCATATGGAGAGCTGGGAGAACATCACCCTCAACCTGCACGGCAACAGCGTCGCCATCGACGGGGTCGGCTTCTCCTCGATCGGACGGCTCGAGCTCCTCAGGTTCCTCCAGCAGCGCGCGCTCGACGCCGGCGTCACCCCACGCTTCGACACGCAGATACAGGCGATCGACCAGCTCAATGGCCATGACCTGATCGTCGCCGCCGACGGACTGAACTCGCTGGTGCGCCGCGCCTTCGAAGGCGATTTCGGCACCTCGCTGTCCTACTCCTCCAACAAGTTTGTCTGGTACGGCACCTCGAAGCGCTTCGACACGCTGTCGCAGACCTTCGTGAAGACCGACCGCGGCACCTTCAACGCCCATCACTACCGCTACTCGCCGAACATGAGCACCTTCCTGGTCGAATGCGACCATGCGACCTGGCAGGCCTATGGCTTCGCCTACAAGGACGTCGAGCAGTCGAAGGGCGTTTGCGAGGAGGTCTTTGCGGACACCCTCGGCGGCCATTGCCTGGTCTCCAACAAATCGGTCTGGCGCAACTTTCCCTGGGTCTGGAACGAGCACTGGTCGTTCAAGAACATGGTGCTGATCGGCGACGCCCTGCACTCGGCGCATTTCTCGATCGGCTCCGGCACCCGGCTCGCGATCGAAGACGCGATCGCGCTGGTCAAGGCGCTGGAATCCGATGCGCATCTGACGACCGCGCTGCACCGCTACCAGGCCGCGCGAAAGCCGGTCGTGCAGAAGCTCGTCGATGCCGCGCGCACCAGCGCCTCCTGGTACGAGCATTTCGCCCAACACATGCAGCTCGATCTGATGGATTTCGCCTACAGCTACATCACCCGCTCCGGGCGGATCGACGAGGAGCGCCTGCGCCAAATGTCGCCCGCCTTCATGGCCCGCTACGCGGCGGCGAAAAACGGCGGAGATGCGGCATGAGCAGCGAGATTCGCGACCAGGTGCCCGTCGACAGCCTGGGCGCGCGCGAGATCGGCTTTGCCGTTCCGGACGTCTACAACGCCAGCCGCGTGCTGTTCGACAATCTCGGCAAGGGTCACGGCGACAAGCTTGCGCTGATCGGTCCGGCGGGCACGCGCACATATGCCGAGCTGTGCGCGGAAGCCGGTCAGTGGGGCAACGGTTTTGCCTCGCTCGGCCTCGAGCGCGGCGACCGCGTGCTGTTGTTCCTCGACGACACGCCGACCTATCCGGCCGCGTTCTTCGGCGCGGTACGTGCCGGCTTCGTGCCGCTCCTGATCAACACGCTGACGCCGCCGGATCTGCTGCAGTTCTATCTTGCCGATTCAGGTGCGCATGTTGCGGTCGCGGATGCCGAGTTCTGCGCGCGTTTCAATGCCGAAGCCTGCAAGGCGACCGGCCTGCGCACGCTGATCGTGGTCAATGGCGCGGTGGGTGACCACGCCGCGCCGAAGGCGGTTGCGGCGGCAAGCTGGCTTGCGCAATTCCCGGCAGAGTTGGCGGAAGCCCCGACGCAACGCAACGAGATGGCGTTCTGGATGTATTCCTCCGGCTCGACCGGCCGGCCGAAGGGCATCGTGCATCTCCAGCACGACATGGCCTATAGCGAGGTGGCCTTTGCGCGGAATGTCCTGAAGCTGACGCCGGGCGACGTCTGCTTCTCGGTGCCAAAGATCTTCTTCGCCTATGGTTTCGGCAACTCCGTCACCTTCCCGTTCTCGGCGGGTGCGGCGACGCTGCTGCTGCCGGGCCAGCCCAGGCCCGCGGCGATCTTTGCGGCGATCGAGCAATACAAGCCGACGGTCTTCTTCGGGCTGCCGACGCTCTACACATCGCTGACCAAGGCTGATGGTGCGGACAAGACCGACTTTTCGTCGCTGCGCATGTCGCTCTCCGCGGCCGAGGTGCTCTCGGCCGAAGTCTTCAACGGCTGGAAGACGCTCACCGGCCTCGAGATCGTCGAAGGCCTCGGCTCGACCGAGGTGCTGCACATCTATCTCTCCAACCGACCCGAGCAGAAGAAGCTCGGCGCCGCCGGCCTGCGCGTGCCCGGCTACGAGGTCGCGCTTCGCGACAAGGACGGCCGCGACGTCGGCGACGGCGAGGAAGGCATTTTGTGGGTGCGCGGCGATTCCAACACGCCGCTGTACTGGAACCGGCCGGACAAATCCGCCGAGACGATCCGCGAGGGCGGCTGGATCTACACCGGCGACCGCTTCGTCCGCGACGCCGACGGCTTTCACTTCTTCCGCGGCCGCGCCGACGATCTCATCAAGATCTCCGGCCAGTGGGTCTACCCGCTCGAAGTCGAGCTGTGCCTCGCCGATCACCCCGACATCCGTGAATGCGCGGTGTTCGCGGCCGAGCTGCCGGACCGGCGGATGACGCTGAAGGCGGTGGTGGTGATGAACAATCGCGCCGTCGACCAGAACGAGGCGACGCGGCGGCTCCAGGACTACGTCAAGGGCAAACTGCTGCCCTACAAATATCCGCGCGAGGTGATCTTCATCGACGAGTTGCCGAAGACGGGCACGGGGAAGATCGACCGGCAGGCGCTGCTGCGGATGTGAGGGGAGAGCGTGAGGGGCGCACCAGCGCCGCCACACTCTCGGTGTCGTCCCCGCGAAGGCGGGGACCCATAACCCCAGGGAGCGGTTTTGACGCGAGCTGGTAACTCCGAGTCTCCGCCAAACTTCTCCCTGTGGTTATGGGTCCCGGGTTCGCGCTTCGCGCGCCCCGGGACGACAGCAGAGAATGAGGCGCCTACACAGCGTCTCACACACTCCCCTCACCCCGCCTTCCCCAGATGCTCCAGCGCATCCTCGGCCCGCAGCGGCACGCGTGAGGCCTCGTTGTTGAGATCGACGAGCTGCACCAGCAGCCCCATTAACTGCTTGCGGTCGGCGGGCTTGAGCGGCTCCAGCATGCGTGCTTGCGCGCGTTCGACGGCGGGGATGATCTCGCGCAGGATCGCGGCGCCTGATTTCGTCAGATAGAGCAGCTTGATCCGCTTGTCCTCGGGTGCCGGCTTGCGTTCGATATAGTCCTTGGCCTGAAGCCGCTCGATCACGCTGCCGAGCGTGGAGCGGTCGAACGCGATCACCGCCGACAGCCGCGTCGCGTCGATGCCGGGATGGGTGTGGATCGCGATCAGCGCCGCGTATTGCACCGGCGTCAGATCGAACGCCTTGCACTCCTCCATGAAGATCGAGACCGCGATCTGCTGCATACGCCGGAACAGATAGCCCGGCGCGGCATAGACCGCGTCCATCGTGATCGGAGGAAGAGGCTTACTCGGCATCGGGCTGCTTCTCCGGGGCGGCATTGGCGAAGGCCGGCAGCGCCTTGGCGGCGGCTTCCGCCTTGAGCAGGCGCGGATAGGCCGAGACGTCGACGCCGAAGCGGCGCGCATTGGCGAGTTGCGGCACCAGGCAGAGATCGGCCAGCGTCGGCGCATCGCCGAAGCAGAACGGTCCAGGCTCATCTCTGACAAGGGTCTCACAGGCCGACAGCCCCTCGCGGTTGACCCACGCCGCCCAGTCCTGGACCTTCTCCTCGGCAAGGCCAAGCTCGCGCAGCCGCGCCAGCACCTTCAGGTTCTGCACCGGGTGGGTGTCGCAGGCGATCGCCAGCGCGAAGGCCCGCACCTTGGCGCGGCGCAGCGGATCCTGCGGCAGCAGCGGTGGATTGGGATGGGTTTCGTCGAGCCATTCGATGATCGCGACCGATTGGGTCAGCACTGCGCCCGCATCGTTCTCCAGCGCCGGCACCAGGCCCTGCGGATTGATGGCGAGATAGCTGGGGGCGCATTGCTCGCCCTTGCGAAGATGATGCGGCAGATGCTCGGCACCGAGGCTCTTGAGGTTCAGCGCGATGCGCACGCGATAGGCGGCGCTGGAGCGGAAATAGCCGTGCAGCTTCATCGGGACCCTCCCTTTACTCTTTTGTCGTTCCGGGGCTCGCGAAGCGAGAACCCGGAACCTCGAGATTCCGGATGCGATGCTATCGCATCGCTCCGGAATGACGACAATCAACAACCGGCAAGCGTTGACGCTACCTAGATCGTCAGTATACTGTCAATCAACAAAACGAACGGGAGCCGCGCCATGGAAGCCGTGACCAGGACACCGGAACGCGAAGCGTTCTACAAGAAGATCGACGGCGAAAATCTCACCGCGCTGTGGACGGTGATGAGCGATTTGATCACGCCGGAGCCGAAGAGCGCCTGCCGGCCGCATCTGTGGAAGTTCGACGTCATCCGCGACTACATGCGTGAAGCCGGCAAGCTGATCACCGCCAAGGAAGCCGAGCGGCGCGTGCTGGTGCTGGAGAATCCGGGGCTGCGCGGGCAATCCAAGATCACGACCTCGCTCTATGCCGGCGTACAGATGGTGGTGCCGGGCGACGTCGCGCCGGCGCACCGGCACAGCCAGTCCGCGCTGCGCTTCGTGCTCGAAGGCAAGGGCGCGCACACCGCCGTCGACGGCGAGCGCACCGCGATGGAGCGAGGGGATTTCATCATCACGCCGTCGATGACCTGGCACGATCATTCCAACGAGACCAATGAGCCGATGTTCTGGCTCGACGGTCTCGACATCCCGCTGGTGCAGTTCTTCGACTGCTCCTTCGCGGAAGGCTCCAAGGAGGACCAGCAGAAGATCACAAAGCCTGCCGGCGACAGCTTTGCGCGCTACGGCCACAATCTGCTGCCGGTCGACGTCAAGCGAAGCTCGAAGACCTCGCCGATCTTCAGCTATCCCTACGCCTACACCCGCGAGGCGCTGGAAAAGGCTCGCACGAGCCAGGAGTGGGACGCCTGCCACGGGTTGAAGCTGAAGTTCAGCAATCCCGAGACCGGCGATTTTGCGATGCCGACCATCGGCACCTTCATCCAGCTGCTGCCCAAAGGCTTCAAGACCGCGCGCTACCGCGCGACGGATGCGACGGTGTTCTGCCCGATCGAAGGCCATGGCCGCAGCCGCATTGGCGATGCCGTTTTCGAATGGGGTCCGCGCGATCTGTTCGTGGTGCCGAGCTGGCACTGGGTCACGCACGAGGCCGACGACGACGCCGTGCTGTTCAGCTTCTCGGATCGGCCGGTGCAGCAGAAGCTCGACCTGTTCCGGGAAGATCGCGGGAACGCGTGAGGCGCCGGAAACTCCCTCCGCATCGTCATTGCGAGCACAGCGAAGCAATCCAGACTGCCACCGCGGAGGGATTCTGGATTGCTTCGCTGCGCTCGCAATGACGGAGCAAGCCTCACCGCCAGTGCAACAGCCGCATCTCCAGCCAGCCGATCACCTTCCCCACCGCAAGCCCGAACACCGACAGGATCACTACGCCCGCGAGCAGTTGATCGGTCTGCATCAGATTGCCGGCCTGGAGCACGAAGGCGCCGATGCCGTATTGCGCGCCGATCATCTCGGCGCTGACGACGAGCAGCAGCGCGACGGAGGCGGTGATGCGGAAGCCGGCGAGGATCGCGGGCAGCGCGCCCGGCCAGATCACCTTGCGCACGATGGTGGCGAAGGGAACGTTGAAGCTCTGCGCCATGCGGATCAGGTTGCGCGGCACCGCATCGACGCCGCTATAGACCGAGATCGCGGTCGAGAAGAAGACGCCGAGCGCAATGGTCGCGATCTTCGGCTCTTCGCCGATGCCGAGCCAGAGGATCAGCAGCGGCAGCAAGGCGATCTTCGGAATCGGGAACAGCGCCGAGATGAAGGTGATGCCGACGCTGCGCGCCAGCCGCGACAGGCCGATGGCAAAGCCGACGGCCACTCCGGCCGCCGTTCCCAGCAGCCAGCCGACGCCAATGCGCAGCAGCGACGCCGAGAGGTGCTGCCAGAGCGCACCCGAGATCGCGAGCTGATAGATCGCGCGCGCGATCGCCGACGGTGCCGGCAGGAATAGCGGATTGACGAGGCCGACGCTGCCGGCGGCCTGCCAGATCGCGATCACGAGCGCGAGCGCGATCCAGCCGCCGAACCGGCTCGAGGCAGGCACGAAGCCGGCGCCGCGGAAGCGGACGCGACGCGTCGTGGCGTCCTTCGCGGCTGACTCCGTCGTCGCGCGATCAAGCATGCTGGACCTCGCGCTCGGCGTCGATCGCCTCGTTGCGGATCAGCGACCAGATCTGGTTCTGGAGCGCCAGCAGCTTCTCACGCGCCGCCGCTTCACCGCGCGCGGCGCGCGTCATCGGCACGGTCACGACCTCGCGAATGCGGCCGGGCCGGCGCGACAGCACCACGATGCGGTCGGCGAGCCGCGCCGCCTCTTCGAGATTGTGCGTGACATAGACCGCGCCCATGCCGCCATCGGCGAGCAGACGGACGAAATCCTCCATCAGCAATTCGCGGGTCTGCGAATCCAGCGCGGACAGCGGCTCGTCCATCAGCAGGATCGCAGGCTTGACCGCAAGCGCGCGCGAAATGCCGACGCGCTGGCGCATGCCGCCGGAGAGCTGCTTTGGATAGGTCTGGCGAAAATCGGTCAGGCCGGTGCGGCGCAGGGCATCGTCGACCAGCGCGCGGCGCTGCACGGCCGAGAGCTGGGTGTGCAGCAGCGGGAATTCGACGTTCTCCTCCACCGTGGCCCAGGGCAGCAGCGCGAAGTCCTGGAACACGAAGGTCAGCGGATTGAGACTGTCCGCCGGCGGCGCGCCGCGCAGCTCGGGCGCGCCCGAGTTCGGCTGCAACAGCCCGCCAAGGATAGACAGCAGCGTGCTCTTGCCACAGCCGGACGGCCCCACGATCGCCACCACCTCGCCGGCACCCACGGTGAACGAGACGTCGTCGAGCACGGCGAGGTCGCCGAAGCGGTGGCTGATGTGGTTGGCGATCAGGTCCATTGTCTTCTCGTCACTCTCCTCCTCGGTCGTTCCGGGATGGTCCGAAGGACCAGACCCGGAACCTCGAGATTCCGGGTTCTCGCTTCGCGAGCCCCGGAATGACGGGTGATGTTCAATCCGCCTTCACATAGTCCTTCGCGATGATCGCGTTCGCGTCAAAGCCCTTGTCGGCGAAGCCCTGCTCCTGGAGCCATTTGATCTGGTTGTCGACGTTCTTCACGTCCAGTTTGCCGTCGGGGTCGATATAGGCGCAGTTGCCGACCACCTGCTCGACCGGCAGGTTGGTGTATTTTGCGATGATCTCCAGCAGCGGCTTCGTCTTGTCGTTGATCGGCGCGACGCCGTCCTTCATCGCGGCGAGAATGGTGTCGTGATATTCGCGATCCGCCTTCGCCAGCGCGCCGAGCAGCTTGGTGACCAGCGCCTTGTTGGTCAGCGTCTTCGGCGAGGCGAACACCGCCCCCAGCTGCCAGGGCGTCTCGTCGCCGACCCAGCCCAGGAATTTCGCGCCGCCCTCGTCCATCAGCTTGCGCGCGGTCGAGATCGGCAGCAGCGCCGCATCGACGGTCTCGCCCTTCAGGGCGGCGGCGGCATTCGACAGCGATTGCAGCGGCACGATCTTCACCTCGGAGAGCTTGAAGCCGTATTTGTCGGCGAGCAGGCCGAGCGAATAGTGAAAGCTTGATCCGACCTGCGTCATCGCCACGCGCTTGCCCGCGAGATCCTTCGGCGTCTTCAGGCCGGCGGCATAGGCATTGTTGCTGGCGAAATAGCCGATCAGGGGATAGCCGGCCTTCTCGCGGCTCATGCCGCCGATCACCTTCAGCGTGCCCTTGCCGGCGAGATTGTAGAGGCCGGCGGTGAAGGCGGTGATGCCGAAATCGACGTCGCCCGAGGTTGTGGCAACCGCAATCGGCTGCGCCGCATCGAAGAATTTCAGCTCGACCTCCAAGCCGGCCTCGCGGAAATAGCCCTTGTCCTGCGCGATGAACACCGGCGCGGAGGAGGACAGGCGGAGCACGCCGATCTTGGCCTTCAGCGCATCCTCGGCCCGCGCCGTTCCCATCGCCATGATCGCCAAAAGGCTGGCTACCGCGAGCCGTGCAATCCCGATCATCCCGTGTTCTCCCTCGTCGTTCTCTTGCAGTGCGTTACAGGCCCTCGGGCACGGGCTGGTCCCGCCCGATGAAGGCGCCCTGTTGTTTCAACGTTTCCTGCAATTTTTCAACGGGGATGTCACGCGGGATTCGATTGCCCGAGAGCGCCAGCGCCGCGGCGGAACCGGCCGCCTCGCCCATCACAAAACAGGCACCGGAGACCCGCGCCGCCGATTGGCCCTCATGGGTCATCGAGGCGCAGCGACCGGCGACCAGCAGATTGTCGACGCCTTCCGGCACCAGCATCCGGTAGGGCAGCTCGTTATAGCCGCGCGATTCCGGGATCGGCGGAAACGTGAAGACGACGTCGCCGGGAACATGGGCCTCGATCGGCCAGCCATTGACGCCGATGGAATCCTCGAAGGAGGCGCAGCCGAGCACGTCCTCGCCGCTGAGCTGGTAGCCGCCCCTGATGCGTCGGGTCTCGCGGATGCCGAGCTGCGGCGGCAGATCGACGATGTAGGACTTTTCGAAGCCCGGCACGGCACTACGCAGAAACTCGTACGCGGCGAGCGCCTGCTTGCGGCCCTCGATCTCGCCTCGGGTGAGGTCATCGGGCTCGACGCCGTTGATGGCATGGCCGTCCTCGCGCGCGACCTGCGTGAAATTCACCCGCCATTCGATGCCGGACTTTTGCGGCCGCACGATCGCGCTTTTCCGCGGGAATTTGTGCGTTCCGGCCGCGGTCGCCTTTTCCATCAATTGCGGGATGGTCCGCCAGGCATCGCCGGCCTTCTCCGGATCGATGCCGTTGAGGCGCAGCATCATCGAGGGGTACATCGGATGACCGTGTTCGTCACCGATCTCGAACGGCGCGCCGGCCCAGACCGCGAGATCGCCGTCGCCGGAGCAGTCGATGAAGATCTCCGAGCGCACCGCCTGCCGGCCGGCCTTGGTCTCGACCATCAGCGCGTCAATGCGGCTGTTATCGCCCATCACGACGCCGGCGCCGAGGGCGTGGAAGAGGATGTGCACCTTGTGGCTTGCAAGCAGTTCGTCGGCCGCGATCTTGTAGGCCGCGGTGTCGTAGGCCTGGGCGAACACCTTGCCGAGGATCAGATGCGGCGCGTTGAGGCCGTTGAGCCGGTCGATCCGCGCCAGCAGCTCCGACGCCATGCCCTGCACCAGCCGGTGCGCCTTGCCAAAGACATTGCCATGCAGGCCGCAGAAATTGGTGACGCCGGCGGCCGTGCCCATGCCGCCGAGAAAGCCGTAGCGTTCGATCAGGAGTGTCTTCCGCCCGGCGCGCGCGGCCGAGGCAGCAGCGACAATGCCGGCCGGGCCGCCACCGAGGACCACGACTTCATATTCGCCGTAGAGCGGCACTTTGCGCGCAGGTTCTTCGATCGTCATGGCCCGCATGGCGCGTCCCTTCCCAAAATCCTTTGCTTGGGGGCGACTATGAATTAACGCGTGTCCAGCTACAATCTACCAGAATATGCGATCAGCTTTCTCGAATCGCGAAAGGTCGACATGGACATCCTGGTGAACCTGCAGGCCTTCCTCGCCACCGCCGACGCGGCCGGTTTCTCCGCCGCCGCGCGAAAGCTCGGCGTCTCGACCTCGGTCGTCGCTAAGCGCGTCACGCAGCTGGAAGCGCGGATCGGCGCGCCGCTGTTTCACCGCTCGACCCGGCAATTGCGGCTCACGGAAGCCGGCCAGCGCTACGTGCATCGCGCCCGCGGCGTCGTCGCTGACGCCACCGACCTGCTCTCGCGCATGGGCGAGAAAGGCCACGACCTCGTCGATCACCTCCGCATCAAGGCGCCGACCTCACTGACGGTGGCGCGGCTCGCCGACGCCTTCAGCGCGTTCCAGACCCAGAACCCGCGGCTCAAGCTCGAGATCGTGATGATCGATCGCCCGGTCGATCCGGTGACCGAGGGTTTCGACATCGCGATCGGCGCCTTCCCGCATTCCTTCGGCGGCGTGGTCGACGAGCCGCTGTGCCCGCTGAAGCGGCTGCTCTGCGCATCGCCGGCTTACTTGAAGAAGCACGGCACACCAAAGCATCCGCGCGACCTCGTCGAGCATCGCTGCCTCAGCTTTCTGCCGACCGGCCCCGAATGGATCTTTGACGGCCCGCGCGGCCGCATCAGCATCCAGGTCAGCCCGCTGCTCTCCTCCAACGAGGGACATGTGCTGGCGCGCAGCGCCATCGCCGGCAACGGCATCGCGCTGATGTCGCATTATCTCGTCGCCGATGCCTTGCGTGACGGCACGCTCAAGCCGGTGCTGCGCGACTTTCCGATTCCCGAGCTGTGGGTGAAGGCCGCCATCCCCGAGCGCCGGCGCAATGCGGCTGCGGTGCAGGCGCTGCTCGCTTTGCTGAAAACGTCATTCGCGCCGTCGCTGTAGGCCTGGCGGCGCGCCGTAGCCCGCATGAGCGAAGCGACATCCGGGACCGCTCGCGGCATTCCCGGATGTCGCTTCGCTCATCCGGGCTACACGCTGCATACGGCGCGGTTGCTCCCGAGAGACAAACCTGAGAGAAGGCCCGCCATGGATTCGACATTTGTAAAACACGCCCTACTCGTCTTTATCGCTCTTGCGCTGTCGGCGCCCCCCGCCGCGACCCTGGAGCAGAACTGCCGCTTCATCCAGGCCAAGGCCGAGCGAGAAGGCTGCTATAAGCGCCAGGAGGAAGAGCTTGCCGCGAAGCGCAAGCCCGCGCCTGTGACCGACGAGAGCAGGGCGCTCGAAACGCAGCGCCAGATGCGACAGGACGATGATGCCGTCTATCGCAGCATCAACAACATCTGCCGCGGCTGCTGAGCGGCTGACGCTCAGCCTTTGCTGCCTCCCCAATTCGCCGACCGCTTCTCGGCGAACGAGGCCAGCCCTTCCGCCGCCTCCGCGCTCTGGCGCTTGACCGAATGCAGGTGCACGAGCCGCGTGTACGCCGCATCGTCCACCGCCATGCCGCCGAACGAGCTCTCCAGCGCCAGACGCTTGGTTTCGGCCATTGCCTCCGGCCCGTTGGCGAGCAGCTGCTCGACCACCTTGCTGCCTGCGGCTTCGAGCTCGGCGAGCGGCACGACGTCATGGACGAGACCGATGCGGCGGGCGTCCTCGGCGCCGAAGCGTTCGCCGGTCAGCGCGTAGCGGCGGACCTGCCGCACGCCGATGGCGTCGCAGAGCTGCGGGATGATGATGGCCGCGGTCAGGCCCCAGCGCACTTCGGTGATCGAGAACAGCGCATTGTCGGCGGCAATCACGACGTCGCAGGCCGCGATCACGCCGGTGCCGCCGCCAAAGCAGCCGCCCTGCACCAGCGCGACCGTCGGGATCGGCAAGGTGTTGAGCCGCTGCACGGCCTCGAAGGTCGCGCGCGATGCGGCCTCGTTCGCGTCAGCCGATTGCGGCCGCACGCCGTTGATCCATTTGAGGTCGGCGCCGGCCTGAAAATGCTTGCCGTTGCCCCTGAGCACGACGACGCGGAGATTGGGCTTCTGGCCGAGATCATCCATGGCCGCGAGCACGCCCGCGATCAGGGCGCCGTCATAGGCATTGTTGACCTCCGGCCGGTTCAACGTGACGGTGGCGACGCCGCGCGCATCGAGGCTCCACAGGACAGGGTTGGCGGTCATCGGCGATCCTCCGGTCATCTTGGTTGCCCCGCACTATGACCGAGGCCGCTCGCCCTGATCCATATCTTTCCGGCGTGGGGCGGCCGCGCCCATCGCATGGCGGCTTGTGTCATGCTGGCTCCGGGCGGCATCAAGGGATCAGGGACGGGACATCACATGCGCATCTGCATTTTTGGCGCGGGCGCCGTCGGCAGCCACATTGCGGTCCGGCTGGCACGCGCCGGCCACGAGGTCAGTTGCGTGATGCGGGGGGCGCATCTGGAGGCGGCTCGCGCCGGCGGCCTCAAGCTGCGCGTCGGCGATTCCGAGGTCAGTGCCAAGGTGAACGCGTCAGGCGATCCGGCGCAACTCGGCCCGCAGGACGTCGTGATCTCGACGCTCAAGGCGACCGCGCTTCCGGGGCTGGTTTCCAGCATCAAGCCGCTGCTCCAGGACGACACCGCGATCGTGTTCGCGCAGAACGGCATTCCCTGGTGGTACGGCATCGGCCTGCCGCCGCGCCACCCCGCCCCGCCCGACATTTCCTTCCTCGATCCGGGCGGACGCCTGCGCGCCTGCATCCCGAAAGAGCGGATCATCGGCGGGGTCGTCTTCTCCTCCAACGAGGTGACCGCGCCGGGCGTGGTGCACAACCTCACGCCCGACCGCAACCGCCTGCTGATCGGCGAATGCGACGACCGCAACTGCGAACGCATCACCAAGCTCCGCGGGATCCTGAATGACGCGCGGCTGGAATCGCCGCCGGTCGCCGAGATCCGCGAGGCGATCTGGTCAAAGCTGCTGACCAACATGTCGCTGTCGGTGCTGTGCCTGCTCACCGGCCAGACCGCGCGCGGCGTGCGCGATGACCCTGCGTTTGCCGAGGTCATTCCGCGCATGCTGAACGAGGCCAACGACATCGCCCAGCACTTCATCCCCGAGGTCAAGCGCGTGACGCGCAGCGGCCCCGCCCCCAACCACAAGCCGTCGCTGCTCCAGGATTACGAGCTCGGCCGCGCCATGGAGATCGACGTGCTGGTGAAGGCGCCCGCCGCCTTCGCGCGCGCAGCCGGCCTGTCGACGCCGACGCTCGACCTGATCGCCGCGCTCGCGATCCAGAAGGCGCGCGACAAGGGGCTTTATTCGGCATGAACTTCAGGCAAGACCGTCGATCCAGGCCGCCAGCGTGTCGAACACTTCTGTCAGCGCCTCGTCGTTGCTGCGGCCGGATTTTTTCAGCACCGCGAAGGAGTGGTCGCCGCCTTCGATCTCATGCAGCATTGCCTTCGGCCCGAGCGCCTCGATGACCGGCTTGAGCGTGCCGAGATCGGCAAGCCCATCGCGCGTCCCTTGCAGGAACAGCATGGGAATCGCGATGCCGGCAAGGTGCTCGGCGCGCTCCGCCGATGGCTTCTTGGCGGCATGCAGGGGAAAGCCGAGGAAGGCGAGCCCTTTCACGCCCGGCAACGGCGCCTTGGATTGCGCCTGCGAGGTCATGCGCCCGCCAAACGATTTTCCGCCGGCGACGAGCTTCAATCCGGGGCACAGCCGCGCCGCCTCCTCGACCGCCGCGCGGATGGCGGCGTGCGCGACCGCCGGCTGGTCGGGACGCCCCAGCTTCTTTTCCATATAGGGAAAATTGAAGCGGAACGTCGCGATGCCACGGTCCGCGAGACCTTCCGCTACCTTGTTCATGAACGAGTGCCGCATATCGGCGCCGGCGCCGTGCGCAAGCACGTAACAGGCGCGCGCGTTGGCCGGTTGCGTCAGGATCGCCGAGACCGTGCCGATACGCGCGATGTCGAGCTTGAGCTCTGTCGTCTTGTCAATCATGACGAAACCTCGGTCTACGCCTGCGGGCGCGGGCCGCTCGCCGGCCAGAGATAGTTCAGGACCTGATTGAGCGTCATCATGACCTCGCGGCGTCCGGCCTCGTTCTTCACAGAACCGAATTTCTCCTCAAGCGCAAGCTTGGCAAAGCCGTGAACGGTCGACCAGGCCGCCGCAGCCGCTGTCTTCGCCCCTTTCGGCGTGCCGCCGACCAGTTCGGCGACGACAATCTCGAACGCGTGGCCGGCGGCTCTGCTCGCCTGCCTGAGACGTGCGTCGTCGGCAACGAGGCGCTTGTTGGCAAACATCATCTGGAAACGGCCGGGATGTCTCAGCGCAAAATCGACATAGGCGAGGCCTTGTGCATGGAGCTTTTCGCGCGCGCCCGGCTTTCCGGACGCGGCCTCCCGCAAGGCGCCGGCGAGCGCGTCGTAACCGCGGATCGCCACCTCGGTCAAAAGGCCCTGTGCGTTACCGAAATGGTGCGATGGCGCGGCTGGCGAGACGCCGGCGCGGCGCGCGGCTTCGCGCAGCGTGAAACCTTCAGCGCCCTGCTCGGCGAGAATGGCTTCACTCGCGGCGATCAGCGCCTCCTGCAATTCTCCGTGATGATAACCGGGCTCCGGCCCTGGCCGCGTGACCCCGGTGCTGCGCTTCGCGGAAGAGACCCGTTTTTTCATGTAACTTGACACTGTTCAGATTGCGCCGTATCTATCTTAACACTGTTCAGATAGATCGGCCGGAGTTCGAAATGACCGAAATTCAGGATATCACCGTGGCGAGCCCGGTAAAGCGTCGTCATCTGGTCGGGGGCGTAGCTCTGGGCATGCTCGCAGGCGCTGTCGGCGGCCTCGCCGGCGGCGTGGCACTCGGCCAGGGCGCGACGCTGCCTCAACAGAAGCCCAGCGGCAAGCGCCGATTCGAGGGCAAGGTCGTCATCGTGACTGGCGGCACCTCCGGCATCGGCCGGGCAGCGACGCTCATGTTCGCGGCCGAGGGCGGCCGGGTCGCCTTCTGCGGTCGCAACGCCGATCGTGGCAAGCAGGTCGAGAACGAGGTTCGTGCGGCGGGAGGCGAGGCAATCTTCGTCCGTGCCGACGTCCGCAACGAGACCGAGGTGAAAGCACTGGTCGACAACACCATCGAACGCTACGGCCAGCTCGACGTCGCCTTCAACAATGCCGGCATCTCGATCGAAAGGCCTCTGCACGAGTACAGCGCGGCCGAATTCGACGACGTGATCAGCACGGATCTGCGCGGCGTGTTCCTGTCGATGAAGTACGAAATCCCGCACATGCTGGAGAAAGGCGGCTCGATCGTCGTGACCTCGTCGTCGAATGCCATCGCCACCACGGCCAAACGCTCGGCCTATTCGGCAGCCAAGCGCGGGCTGGTCGGCCTGGTCCAGGCCGCGGCACTCGACTATGCAAGGCACGGCATCCGCATCAACACCTTGGTACCCGGCACCACGGACACACCGATGATTCGCCGCCTCGCCGGCATGGAGGGTCTCCCGGACGCCGCCTGGCATGTCGGCATCGCGCAATGGGCGAAATCCAACGTTCCGGGGTTGCAGCGCGTGGCGACGCCCGAGGAGATCGCCGCCTTTGCGCTCGTGCTGGCGTCCGACGATCATCCCTACACGACCGGCGGCCAGTTCGTGATCGACGGCGGCAAGACCGCTCATGGCGGCTAGATCGGATGCAGCCTGAAAACACAATTCAATGCGATCTCGATTGACGTATCACGGGCGTCGGGCTTGCGCTCGCGCCGGTCGCTGTGGCAGGCCTGACGCGGTGGCTCTCTCGCAAGGTGACAATCGAGGTTTCCATGTCCTACCGCTCCTGCTGGATGACCGAAGAGCTCGAAATCTTCCGCGACCAGTTCCGGAAATATCTCGCCAAGGACCTGGCGCCGCATGCCGAGAAATGGCGCGAGCAGAAGATGGTCGACCGCTTCGCCTGGCGCGGGCTCGGCGAGATGGGCGCGCTGCTGGCGAGCGTACCGGAGGAATATGGCGGGCTGGGCGCGACCTTCGCCTATGATGCCGCCGTGCTCGATGACCTCGAAAGCACGGTGCCGGAGCTGACGACCGGCGTCTCCGTGCACAGTGCCATCGTCGCCCACTACATCCTCAATTACGGCTCGGAGGAGCAGAAGAAGCGCTGGTTGCCGAAAATGGCCTCGGGCGAGATGGTCGGCGCCATCGCCATGACCGAGCCCGGCACCGGCTCGGACCTGCAAGCCGTGAAGACCACGGCGAAGAAGCACGGCAATTCCTACGTCATCAACGGCCAGAAGACGTTCATCACCAACGGCCAGGCCGCCGATCTCGTCATCGTGGTCGCGCGCACCGGCGATGCCGGCGCCAAGGGCATCTCGCTGCTCGTGGTCGAGACCGCGGGCGCGGATGGTTACAAGCGCGGGCGCAACCTCGACAAGATCGGCCTGCATGCCTCCGACACCTCCGAGCTGTTCTTCGACAACGTCACGGTTCCGCCGGAAAACCTGCTCGGCAAGGAGGAAGGCCAGGGCTTTGTCCAGCTGATGCAGCAATTGCCGCAGGAGCGCCTCGCGCTCGCGGTCGGCGCCGTCGCCTCGATGGAGCGCGCGGTGAAGCTCACCACCGACTACACCAAGGAGCGGAAAGCGTTCGGCAAGCCGCTGATGGACTTCCAGAACACCGCCTTCACGCTCGCCGAGCGCAAGACCGAGGCGATGATCGCGCGGGTCTTCGTCGACTGGTGCATCGAGCGCCTGATCGTCAAGGATCTCGACACCGTCACCGCGTCGATGGCGAAATACTGGTGCTCGGACAAGCAGGTCCAGACCGCCGACGAATGCCTCCAGCTGTTCGGCGGCTATGGCTACATGCAGGAATACCCGATCTCGCGCATCTTCATCGATTCCCGCATCCAGAAGATCTATGGCGGCACCAACGAGATCATGAAGCTGTTGATCGCCAGATCGCTTTGATCCGGTCGCTGTAACGCGGCTACTTCATTCGCGGATCGGCGGCGATGAAGTCGATGAAGGTCCGCACCTTCGCGGAAAGATATTTGCGGCTCGGATAGACCGCGAACAGCTTTCCCTCGAGGATGACCTGCTCGGGCATGAGGTGTTCGAGGCGTCCGGCGGCGATGTCCTCGGCAACCAGCCATTTCGGCAGGAAGGCGAGGCCCATGCCTTCCAGCGCGGCCATGTGCAGCAGTGTTTCGTTGCCGCTGCGCAGCACCGGATTGAGCTTGACGGTTTCGGGGCCGTGCTCGCCCTGGAAGGAGAAGCTCTCACCGGGATAAAGCGCGTAGTGCAACAAAGCCTGACCGGCGAGATCGGCGAAGGTCGCCGGGCGGCCGGCGCGTTTGAGGAAGGCGGGCGCGGCAACCAGGTAGAACGGGACGTTGGTGATGGACCGTGCGATCAACGCCTCGTCGGGCGCGCCGGTCGCGCGCAAAGCGAGGTCGAATCCCTCCTCGACCAGGTTGACCAGCCGGCCGCTGAGATCGACGTCGAGGCGCACTTCCGGATAGCGGGCCTGGTAGTCCGCCAGCACGCCGGCGAAGATCGAATTCGCCATCCATACCGGTGCGGTCAGCCGCAACGTGCCACGCGGAACGACGGTCGCCTTGCTGACGGCGGCCTCGACCTCGTCCAGCGAATCGAGCATCTGCCGGGCCTGCTCGAAATAGAGCGTGCCGCTTTCGCTCAGGCTGACGCGCCGGCTGGTCCGGTTCAGCAGCCGCGTGCCCAGCCGCTTCTCGAGCTGCATTACGTGCTTGCTCGCCATGGCGGGCGAGATGCGCAGGCGCTGCGCCGCGGCCGCGAAGCTCTTCAGCTCCGCGACGAGGCAAAACACCCGCATGCTGACCAGAGAATCCATACGATCATCAACACCTGGGAAAGGAACCAATCCCGGAACATATAATGATGAAAGATGGTGAAACCATCAAATGGTGGCAGCAATCAATGATCGGAGCACCACCATGTCCACCACCGCCCTCGAGACTGCCACGCCTGGCCGCGCCCTCCGCGTCGGCCTCTGGATCGCGCAGGTCCTTCTCGCCTTCGTCTTCGTCTCGGCCGGGCTGGTCAAGCTGCTCACGCCCATTCCCCAGCTCGCCACCATGATGCCATTTGCGGGCGAGTATTCCGAAACGTTCGTCCGTTCCGTCGCCCTGGTCGATCTCGCGGGTGGCATCGGCATTCTCCTGCCTTCACTGACCCGGATCCTGCCGCGACTGACGGTGCTGGCCGCGCTGGGCTGTAGCGTGCTCCAGGTCTTCGCATTCGTCTTCCATATCGCGCGCGGCGAAGCCGCGACGACACCGCTCAACCTCGTCCTGCTTGCGCTCGCTGTCTTCGTGCTGTGGGGACGCGAGAGCAGGGCCCCGATTTCACCGCGTCAGTTCTGATCCGAAAGCGGGTACGCCACACGTGACGACACTTTCCAATGGTTTGTCACGCCGGGGATTACTCGCCGGCGCATCGATCCTCACGGCCGGCGGCACCGCCGCAGCCAAGGAGGATCGCCTCGTCGACGGCGTCGTAATCCTGGTCGACAGCAACGAGCCCTATGTCATGGGACACGCGATCAGCTACTCCGCCAATCTTGCAAAGCACTTCGCCGACAAGGGTGCAAAGCTGCTGATCGAGGTCGTCGCCAACGGCAAGGGCATCGAGCTGTTCAGGGCGGACAAGACTCCGCTGGCCGAGCCGCTCGCAACCTTGCGGCAGTCGCTGCCGAACCTGACCTACAGCATGTGCGCGTCCTCGAAACTCATCGCGGAAGCCAAGGAGCAGGTCTCGATTCCGCTGATAGCGGGCGCGAGCCTCGTCCCGTTCGGCATCGGACGCGCGGTCGATCTGCAATTGAAGGGCTGGGCCTATATCCATGCATGACGAGGTGCGCAAACGCGTTCCGGCGCTGTCGCGACGATCGATCCTGATGGCTGCGCCAGCGTTACTTGCTTTTCCGCGCGCAGGCCGGGCGCAGGACGACGCCCCGTCCTGGCCGCCGGTGTTCGAGGCCGGCCGCAGCCAGTTCACGGTGGTGCGGCCTCGCGCGGCGATGCCGCCGCTCCGGCTCCAGGATATCGGCGGCAGCGACGTCGTCGTGACCGCGAAGGCGGGCCGCATCACATTGGTCAATTTCTGGGCGACCTGGTGCGCGGCCTGCCGGCTCGATCTGCCAATGCTCGCTCGCCTTGCGGGCTCGCGGCCGGAGCGGCTCGACATCGTCGCGATCTGCACGGACACCAGGGATCTGCGCAGGATTCGCAACTTTCTCGGCGGCCTCGCCGTGAAAAACCTCGCCTGCTATGTCGATGCTCATGGCGCAGCGGCCGAAGCATCGAGTGTGATGTTCACCCTCGTCGGCATGCCCATCACTTATCTCGTCGGAACGAGCAGTCGCGTCGAGGGCTACATCACGGGCGCGCCCGACTGGCTCTCGCCTGCGGGCGCGCGCCTGCTGCAATTCTATCGCGAGCAAGCCTGAACCAGGCAGGCGCGACCTGCGGAGCTCAGTGACTTCGCCAGTCCCGGGGCCGGCAGCCGAAGCGCTGCTTGAAGCGCCGGGTGAAATGGGAGAGATCGGAAAATCCCCAGTCGAAGGCGATCGTGCCGATCTCGCGGCCACCCAGTGCCGGATCCTTCAGGTCGGCCGCGGCACCGTCGAGGCGACGCCCCATGACATAGTCCGAAAACGTCGTGCCGGAGCGCTCGAACAGCTTGTGCACATAGCGCTCGCTGATGCCAACGGCGCCCGCGACCGCCGCGACCGTCAGCCCCGGCTTGCGGAGCCGCTCGTGAACGGCACGCCGCAATGCGAGCCCGGTCGCGTCCGTAAAATTGACGGACTCCGCTGCGCGAGCCCGGGAGCGCCGCGACAGGCTCAGCGCAACGAGGTCGAGCAGCACGTCGAACAGCCGGACGCTGTCCTCCTCCGTCATCCGCAGCGCGCCGGAATTCAAGGAGCGTGCGGTCTCGACGATGAGGTGGCCGACATGGGGATCGTCGGAAACGCGCTCCGCGCCGAAATCGAACGAATGCGGCAGCCGGTCGCGCAGGGCACGCGACGGTACCCAGAACGAAGCGACCTCCAGCGTCGGACCACGGTCATGCAGCAGCGTGACCTCCCGATCGCTGTCGACGATCCCGACCTGACCGCGCGACAGGCTGACCTCGCGGTCGCCCTGGAGCATACGGCAGCGGCCGGTGAGCTTGAAGTTGAGATAGAAGCAACTCTCGCCCGACGCCGCGATGTCGGCCCGCGACCGATTCACGGTGTGCTCGGGAAACACCACGCGGTTGATCGCGCCGGCGCCCAGCCTGATCGTCTCGACCGTCGCCGGAAAACGGGACATGGTCGCCGATTCCGGCGTCAGGTTCATGAACGCCTGGCAGATGGCCTCGCGGTAATAGGCGAACTGCTCGTCCGGCCGGGTCTCCGCGGTATTCCAGATCACATGCCGCGGCCGGCCTGTGGGATTGACCTGCTCCATCAGTTCGCTCCGAGACCAATCCGGTTCAGCGCGGGACAAGCGCGCGGCTCCCGATCGGTTCAATATGCCTGCAATCAAGACCGGCTTGCAGCCGGCCAGAACCCGGCAAGGCCATTGCCGCACCGATCTAACCAATCTTCCAAGGGAGCCACAATATGTCGACCTACGTCCTCGTCCACGGCGCCTGGCACACCGGAGCCGAGCTCGAACCCGTTGCCGCGCCCATTCGTGCGGCCGGCCATCAGGTCCATACGCCGACCATCAAGGGCAATCGCCCGGGCGATGCCAAGACGACGGGATTGAAGCAGGCGATCCTGTCGATCGCCGACTATCTCGCCGAGAACAATCTTAAGGACGTGATCCTGCTTGGCCATTCCTATGGCGGCATGGTCATCACCGGCGTCGCGGACCTCGTGCCCGAACGCATCCGCCGCCTGGTCTACTGGAACGCCTTCGTGCCCAACAATGGCGAGTCGCTCAACGACATGGTGCCCCCGCACTACATCGGCCTGTTCGACATGATCGCGGCCGAACGCGGCGACGGCTCCGTGGTGCTGCCATTCCCGATCTGGCGCGAGGCCTTCATCAACGATGCCGACCTGGAGACGGCGCAGCGCGCCTACGACGTGCTCAATCCGCATCCGCTCGCGACCTTCAGCGACAAGATCGCGCTCAAGGCCAACCCGGCCGAGATGCCGCTGGCAAAGTCCTACATCAACTGCACCGAGGACACCGCGCTGCCGCACAGCTATTCCTGGCATCCGCGGCTGTCGGAGAAGCTCGGCCTGTTCCGCCTGGTGCAGGTGCCGGGAAGCCACGAACTGTGCTTCTCCGATCCGGCACGCCTCGCCAGGGCCATCATGGAGGCGGGACGCGACTGAGCCCGTGACGGCGCTCACCATCCGTGAGCGCCGGTCACTTCGGATGCCACCAGCGGCCGCCGATGACGACGCCCTCCGAGACGATCTTGCGATCGCCGATCAGGTGCTCGCCGACGGCGTCTTCATAATCGAACTGGCCCGCCCTCACCGAGATCAGCGTGGCGTCGCCGACGCTGCCCGGCTTGAGGCTGCCGAGTTCGGGGCGCCGCAGCGCCATTGCCGCATTCACCGTCGAGGCCGCAATCACATCCGACAGTTCCATGCCCATGCACAGGAATTTCGACATGGTCGTGACCTGGTCGTAGGCCGGACCGTCGATGCACAGCATGTGGATGTCGGACGAGATCGTGTCCGGATAGAAGCCATTGGCGAGCATGGCGCGCGCGGTCTTGAACGCGAACGAGCCCTTGCCGTGGCCGATGTCGAACAGCACGCCGCGCTCGCGGGCGTCCAGCACCGCCTTCTTCACCGTGCCCTGCGCAGTCGCCGGCGTGTTGGGGAAGGGACGGAACGCATGGGTGAGCACGTCGCCGGGACGCAGGCGCGCCAGCACCTCCTCGTAGCTCGGCGGCGGATGGTCGATATGCGCCATCAGGGGCATGCCGACCTCGTCGGCAACCTGGAGCGCGATGTCGAGCGGCACTGTCCCCGACGTGCCCGAGGAGTGCAGGCCGACGCGCACCTTGATGCCGACGATGAGGTCGCGGTTGGCATCGGCCACCTTGGCCGCCTCGATCGGATTCATCAGCCGCAACTCCTCGCTCTCGCCGACCATGATCCGGTGCGAGAAGCCGAAGATGCCTGCATGCGAAACGTGCAGATAGGCGAGGATGCGGACCTGGCTCGGCTCGATCACATGCTTGCGGAAGCCGGCAAAGTTACCGGGGCCCGCGCTGCCGGTGTCGATGGCGGTGGTGACGCCGGAGAGGCGGCAGAATTCCTCGGCATCGATGCCGAGCGAGGTGCCGCCCCAATAGACGTGGGTGTGGAGATCGATCAGCCCCGGCGTCACGATGAGCTGCGGGACGTCGCGCACGTCGGTGCCCGGATCCGCCTTCAGGGCGCTGCCGATCGCCGCTACCTTGCCGCCCGCAAAGGCCACATCGGTCACGGCATCGAGCTTCTGGGACGGGTCGATCACCCGCCCCCCGCGCAGGATCAAGTCGAAAGGCATCATTGTCTCCGGGATTGGCAGGGCATGGCGGGTGCGGGCCGAGCCGCTTCCTGCCGCGATCAAATTGCCTATAGCAAATCTTGCACCAACCAGGCAAAGCGCGGGGATGATCGAGACCGGAGCCCGTCGCTCACCGGTCAACCGTGCCTGCGCCACTCGCTGAAATCATCTTCGACGAACGCAGCAGCGGCCTTTGCGGCGACATGGAGCCAAGCATCGTCACGCTTTCTCAGGTCTGCGACGATCCTCTCCGACGTGCCCTGGGCGGCATGAATGGCGCCGATGTCGAAGCCCATGACGTTGAGCAGATCGAGCTCCAGCCTCATGTTCGCGTGATCTCCAAGATTGATCTTGCGGGAGTCGGGCGCGAGGCGCCGGATCACGAACCGGCCTTGACGCTCGAGCGCGAGGTGCGGATCGGGGGCTCGATACCGACCTTTTGCGAGATCGAGAAAGCGCAGCTTGCCCTGCTGGTCATGCGCCCAATCCCAGGCCGACGGCACCAGCGCCTTGGCCTCCCTGACGACCTTGCCACCGCGCCATTCGGCGATGGCGAGGAAACGCGGACGGCCCAAGCTGCCGACACCTGCCACGCGCATCGCGAAGTGACCAAACGAGGCCTCAGGCGGCAATTTCTTGCGGAGCACTGCGGCAACGGGAGATGGTGGCTTGGCTCGCGGATATTTCTTCACCTCATCCCAGAACTCGCGGCGCTCGTCATCGGTGCATGTCACGTAAACGCGCATCCAGCTCGCCTGCTCATCGAGGAGCGAGGGCTGCGGCCGCATCAGACCCTTCTTGTAACCGTCGAGAATCGCCTTTGCGGCGTCGCCATTGCCGACGTGGGTCATGGCCCTCGCCTTCTTCTTCCTGGCCTTTGGCGCGAGCCGGGCGCTCGTTGCAAGGCGCACGAGATCGAAGGGATAGGCAATGGTTGCGGCTTCATCGAAATCGTTGACGCCCCAGACGAGGCGCCCCTCCGCGTCGCGCCAGGTTCCGAAATTTTCGATATGGGTGTCGCCCACCGACGGCACGCGCGGTGCGTCCTTCAACTCCGGACAGAGCGCTTCGATGCACCTGGCCCAGCGGAAGAAGGTTGCACGAAGGAAGACGAACGGGTCGTCTTTCATCTTTTCGTGCTTCTCGTCGAGGTCGTGTTCGACGACCTTGCACTGGGAGCGCAGCCAGCGCTCGAAATCTCTATTGTCGTCCAGAAAGGGACCCGGCCCGTTCCGGTCGCTTCCGCTCGGCTTTTGCTTGGTCACGGCCAAAATGTCCTGAAAGAATGATGATGAGGGCGGCCCCGCAGAAATGATCGCGGCAAGCTGCTTCGCTATGAACAGGGCTGCCAGATATTCAACCAAAGAGCGAGTACGATAGTCCTTTCGCTACTCTTCTGCTAGCCGGCTGCCGCGCCATTGCCACCCGCGGGGCGCAGCGAGCGAACGATGCTGAAGCCGAAGCTGCGAAGCGGGAAAAGGTGCGTGGGGCAGGGCCGAGGGTCCGGCGAGCGATACGCTAAGTATCTGAGATAATGGCGATCCCGGGAAGACTCGAACTTCCGACCTACGGTTTAGGAAACCGTCGCTCTATCCGGCTGAGCTACGGGACCGCGGAACCCGCCGGCCGGCGGGTTCGGCCCCTCATAGCAGAGCAGCATAGGGTTCGCCAGCCGCAAGGCGGATCATCGTCAACCCCGAACAAGGCGGCTGTACAATCGCTTCCAGACCCCTCTCGGCGGAGCAGCTCACATGATCGAAAGCATCAGCGCCATCACCCTCGGCACGCATGACATGGGGCGTGCCGTGCATTTCTACCGCTCGCTGGGGTTTGAGCTCCTTTATGGCGGCGAAGCCGCGGCATTCACCAGCTTTCGTGCCGGCACCGGCTATCTCAACTTGACGGCACAGCCGGACGACAAGCGCTGGTCCTGGTGGGGCCGCGTCATCTTCTACGTCGCCGATGTCGACGAAACCTATGAGCGCGCATGCGCCGCCGGGTGGCATCCGTCGACGACACCGCGCGATGCGGAATGGGGCGAGCGCTATTTCCATCTCACCGACCCGGACGGCCATGAGCTCAGTTTCGCGCGGCCGTTGTCCTGACGCATAAGTCGCGGTCGCTGACGTTCCCCAAGGTGCAGGTAGCGCTGTCTCAGGCGCTGTGGCAAGCTCGGCGCGGTTTCCTCAAGCGAGAATGGCATCTGGGTTCTAACCAGGGAGGACGGCCATGGTGACCTATGTCGTGCTGGGAAATTTCACTGATCAGGGAGTCCGCAACGTCAAGGACTCGCCGAAGCGGGCCGAGGCCTTCAAGGAGATGGCCAAATCGTTCGGCGTGACCGTGAAAGAGATCGTCTGGACGCAGGGACGATATGACGTTGTGACCGTTCTCGAAGCTCCGGATGAGGTTGCCGCAATGTCGCTCGGCCTCAGTGTCAGCGCACTCGGCAATATCCGCTCCGAAACGCTGCGCGCGTTCTCGGCAGCGGATATGACTAATATCGTCAGCAAGATGCTCTGACGCTCAAGCCCGCGCGAGTGCACTGGACCTGGGATGGTGTCCCGGGAAGAGACCTCATGCCCTGATATTATTGTCCTTCACCACCTTGCCCCAATAGGCGACCTGCTTGTCGAAGAAGGTCTTGAAGGCGGGACCATCCTGGAGCAGCAGTGTCATCTGTTGCGTCTCCTTGAGCTGGGCGGCGGTCGCGGGCTCGCTCAGGATCTCCCTGGACGCCGTCGCCATGGCCGAGACGACATCAGGCGGCGTGCCCGTGGGCGCGAAGATGCCCCACCAGGCCAGCGTCTCGAAATCCGGAAATCCCGCCTCGATCGCGGTCGGCGTATCCGGCAGCCCGGGCAGCCGTTCGCGGCCGAGCTGCAGGATCGGCCGCAACATATTGGTGCCGAGCTGGGCTGAGACCAGCGCCGCCGACCCCGCGATCAGATCGACATGGCCGCCGAGCACATCGTTCATGGCCGGACCGCCGCCGCGGTAGGGTACGTGCATGATCTCGACACCGGCCTTGGTGCCGAGCACGGTCATGGCGAGATGGCCGAGCGTGCCGATGCCGACGGAGGCGTATTTCACCGCGCCGGGGGTCGCCTTGCAGGCAGCCACCACGTCGGCGAAGCTCTTGTAGGGACGGCCGGCGCCCGCCGCGATGACGTAAGGCGCGGTGCCGATCAGCAGAACCGGCATCAGCTCGCGCTCGACGTCGACCGGCGGCTTGTCGAGGATGGACGGGATCACGGCGTGGGAATCGAAGGTGACCAAGAACGACGAGCCGTCCGCCGGGCTTTTTGCGACTTGCGCCGCTCCGAGGGCGCCGGCGGCGCCCGACTTGTTCTCCACCACGACGATGCGGCCAAGCTTGGTTTGCAGATGGCTCTGGAGCAGTCGCGCCATCGCATCGGTCGAGCCGCCCGGCGGGAACGGCACCACCAGCGTGATTTTCGAAGCCTGGGCCACCGCCGGTGCCATCGCGAGGATGGCGGGCGCGGCCAGCAGCATGCGTCGTGTGATCGTCATGATTCCCTCCCTTTTTATCTTGCGCCTGGCTTTTGCTCTTTGGCGCTAGCGCATGATCCGGAAAAGTGTGCAGCGGTTTTCCGAAAAGATCATGCTCAAGAAAATATCCCAAAGCGCGAAGCGCTTTAGGTCGTCCCGAAGCCCGACCCCGCTTTTCTGTATTCTGGCCGAGGCGGGCTGAAGATGTCCAGCACGCGGGCACCGTCGGGGCCGGCGCGCATGGTGTGCGGCACGTTGCCGGGCGTACGCCAGAAATCGCCCTTCTTCACCGGGATTTCCTCGTCGCCCTGGACGCGGATGGCGGAGCCGTCGAGCAGCACGCCCCACTGCTCCTCGGGGTGATGATGCAGCGTGCCCTGCGCATGCGGCGCCAGCGTCACCACCGACAGCATCGCCTGCTCGCCGGAGAAGATGCGCGTGGTCACGCCGGCGGCGAGCTCGCGGAACAGGCCGTCATCGGGATTATCGACGTTGTGGAATTCGTCCTTCTGGCTCACGCTACTCTCCCTTGCGTTTCTGTGATCAGGACTTTCCATACGAGCCCTGGTAACGCCCTTCGCGGATCGCCTTCATGGTCTCCTCCTCGCGCGCGACCTGGGCGCGCACGGCGTCCAGCAGCGCCGCGGCGCCCGCGGCCGGGAACGACACCACCCCGTCCTCGTCGCCGACGACGATGTCGCCGGGCGAGATCACGCTGCCGCCGATCGTCACGGGCACGTTGATCTCGCCGGGGCCGTTCTTGTAGGGGCCGCGATGGATCACGGCGCGGGCATAGCAGGGGAAGTCGTCAGCGGCGAAGGCCGCGACGTCGCGGATCGCGCCGTCGATGACGTAGCCTTCGGCTTTGCGCCACTGCGCGATGTTCTTCATGATCTCGCCGACCAGCGCCCGCGTCTCGTCGCCGCCGCCATCGACCACGATGACGTCGCCGGGACCGACCAGCTCGAGCGCGCGGTGGATGGCGAGATTGTCGCCGGGACGCGTGCGCACCGTGAAGGCCGTGCCCACCAGCTTGCCGCCGCGATGATAGGGCTTCAGCCCCACCGCGCCCGGCAGCCGGGCGAGATTGTCTGAGATGACCGAGGTCGGTGCACCGCGAAAGCCCTCGATGATGTCGGCGGGCGGCTTCGGCACGCTGTTCGCGGCGATGGTGATCGTCATGTCCTAAAATCCTTCCGTGATCTTTCTTACTCGGCGTGCGCCCGCCGCGTCAGCGCTCCGCGCCGCAGCCCGGAATATCGAACAGCGCGGCGAGCCCGCATTTCGAGGTCAGCATCTTGTCGCCGTCATGGCCGACGCCAGGGATGTCCCAAACCCTATGATTGGGCGTGCCCTGGTCGCGCTTGGCCATCGTGTCCGCATAGGCGTGGCCGCGGGCGTAACGCGTGGGGCCTTGCGCCTTCGCCATGCAGCTCTTGTCGAGCGCGTGGTGCTCCGGATTGGTGTCGAGCGTGCCGAGCAGATAGATCACCTCGCGCTCGACATAACGCTGCTCGAGCGCGGCCGGCGTTGCGTCCGCAAGATAGGGCGGGCGCTCGTCCATGCCATATTTCCAATTGTTGTAGCCAGGGCAGGATGCGGCCATGGCGGGCACCGGCCGCTCGGCGCTGAAATAAGCGTAGGACGAGGGATTGGCGACGACATAGCGGATCTCGATGTGCTGGCGCGACAGCCGCGCCTCGCCCTTGCCGGCGACGGCGTAGCGCTGCGCGACCTGGCCGCCGCCGGAATGGCCGGCGACCACGACCTGCTTCAGGTTCGGAAAGATCCGCCGGTCGGAGAGTTTTGCCAGGATCGCATCGAGCGCCTCGAACGAGGAGACCGGATTGGGCGCCAGCGCGGCGTCACCGCCCTCCCAGCCCTCCAGCGACCAGCGCAGCATATCGGCCGGCAGCTTGTGCGCGTCGACATCGATCTCCGCCAGGAACTGCGGCACGATCATGAGCGCGTGCTTGCCGTCGTCGCCCGCTGCGAGCTGCGCGGTGTTGGCCGACAGATAATATTCGTCGGCATTGCGCAGCCGCCCATGCAGCACGATGATCGCGCGCGAGATCGCCGGCAGCGGCATCGACCAGTCGCTGGAGAGATAGAGCGGCAGAATTCCCCGGCCGCCGACCGACAGCCGCGCATCGGCGACGGCCCTCACCGGCTTGCGGTTGGGTGCAATTTCGTCCGCCGCCCAGGCACGGCCACAAGTCAGCACCAACGCGATTGCGACGAGACGGGCCAGCGTTCTCATGACGGGACATTCCCCCTCGATTCAAATCGATAAAAGTCTAAGCGCATCATGTGCCGCACGGCTGTGACTCCCGGGCCACGTCAAGCAAAAAATGTCAGCATCACAGCCATGAAATTCCCCAGTTCCACCCGTGACAAGCCGGCGATAAAGGGGCAAAAATCCGGCTCGACTCAGTTCGGGTTGAGTTTGGCAAGGAATGCTCTCGTAGAATGTCGGTCGTGTTTGCATCGCGTCGTGCGGCGCCGCTTGTCGTTGCGGCCGCGGGAATTTTTTTGCTGACGCTGCCGCATGCCCAGGCGCAATGGTGGAAGCGCGCGCCGGTCGACTTCGAGGAATGCGCGGACGCCGCCGAGAAATCCTCGACCAAGGCCGAGAAGACGGCGGCGCTTGCCGAATGCAACGCCAAGTTCGCGGGCCGACGCAAGGCGGGCGGCGGCTACACCTACTACGACTTCCTCCAGGACCGCACCTTCGACATCGCCGGTCCCAATCCGACGCCGGAGGAGCAGAAGAAGATCGACGAATCCTACACCGCCTATCTCGCCAGTCAGCGGCGCAGCAATGAAGCGGCCCAGGCCGCCGCGCGCCTGCAGCGCGAGCAGCAGGAACAGCAGGCGCAGCAGCTTCAGCAGGTCGCGCTGCGAACCGAAGTCGAGCGCGCGCGCGTGCCTGTGCCGGTCGAGCGGCCGAAAATCCTCCGGGCCGCAGGCAGCGACGCGCAGCCGCGGCCAAAGGGCGCCCCCTGCGCCAAGGGCTCGTTCTCCTGCGAATGGCCGCGGCTGTCGGAAAGCCTGAACGAGTTGAAGAAGCTGTTCAACCCGACATCGAGCAAGCCGGCGAAGAAGGGGTGAGCTGAGACGGCACAAACTCCGCTGTCGTCCCGGACAAGCGCAAGCGCAGATTCGGGACCCATAGCCACAGGGAGTAGTTGCTGCGCGCACAGGCAACCACGAGTCTTCGCCAAACTTCTCCCTGTGGTTATGGGTCCCGGATCGGCGCGCGCTTGAGGCGCGCTTGTCCGGGACGACAGCGAGAGTTTGGCCTCAATTCGTGTGCTTCTTCTTGACTCGCTTCGGTTTGGCCACCGGCGCATTCGCCGGCTCCGCTGTCGTTCCTGAATTGCTCAACGCCTTGCGGCTCTCCTGCAAGCGCGCGTCATAGCCGGGCGAGCTCACGACCGTCGGCGGCCTGGCGTAAGCGAGTGTCGATGCGCCGCAGAGTGCGGCCAATACGAACCCGATCATCAGACAACGCGTCATCGCCCTCCTCCATCACACTCAAGCGCTACCCGCGAATCTGCTGCGGCGTCAGCGCGGGCGGGCCCTTGCCCGCAGCCTCGGCCTGCTTGATCAACGCAACAATGCGGCGCATCAGCGGCACATCGACACGGTTTTGCTCGGCAAGCGCGATCACCGCGCCCTGGAGGTAGTCGATCTCGGTCTTGCGGCCCTGCTTCAGATCCTGCCACATCGAGGAGCGCGCCTCCGGATCGATCTTCATGGTGCGGCCGAGGATCGCGTTGAATATCCCGTCGGGCAATTTCAGCAATGTCGGCGTCCAGCTCATCGGGATCGGCGTCGCCGAGACCGGCGTGATGCCGGCGGCCCTCAGCGCGGCCAGGCCCTCCGCCATCTGGTCGGCGAACAGCCTTCGCCAGTCGCGGTCCGCCAGTTGCGCGGCGAGCGGCATGTCGGACAGTGCGCTGAGCGCATTGTTCAAATTGATGATCAGCTTGCCCCATTGCACGCCGGTGATGTCGCGGCTCGCGCGCACCGTGAGCCCTGGCGCCGAGAGCGCGAGAGCCGTGCTCTCCGCATCCTCTGCGACATGGATGTCGCCGGAGGTCGAGCGGTGGAAGCGGCCCTCGCCCATCGCGATGACGTTGAACGGCACCATGCCGGCGAGCACGCGGCGGCCGCCGAGGCGCTCACGCAGCACTGCGACGTTACCGATGCCGTTCTGAAGCGAGACGATGACGGCATCCTGCGGTGCATGCTGCGCGATCTGATCGGCGACATCGGCGGTGTCGGCGCTCTTCACCGTGACCAGCACGATGCCGGCACTGTGGAAGATCGAAGGGTCCTCCGACAGTGCAAGCTGGCCCGCACCGAGCTTCTTCTCGGAGCCGTCGAAATCGGTCAGCCGCAGGCCGAACCGCTCGATTTCGGTCTTCACCCGCGGCCGCACCAGCAGCGCGACGCGACGGCCGGCGGCCGCCAGCACGCCGCCGACGAAACAGCCGATGGCGCCCGCGCCGGCCACCACGATCGGTCGATCCGTAACCACCGCACCCTGCTCCCTGAATGACCGGCCTTCGATAGCAGAGGCGGGGCCAGCTGCCCATCGCGACGGGTCCGCCTTGTAACCGTCATGAGAGCCCCATATGTTTTCGCCCCGGGGGCGATGTCAGCGGCGAACGCTCGCCGAACGAGACGCCAAAGGAGAGCACCATGGGTCTACTCGACGTCCTCAATGGCATGCAGAATGGCCCGCGCGGCCCCAGCGCACCCAGCTCCGAGAAATCCTCCGGCGGCATGTCGCCGATGACCATGGCTCTGCTCGGCCTGATCGCCTGGAAGGCGTTCAAGCATTTGACGGCAGGCCAGCCCGGCGCGGCGCAGGCGCCGCAGCAGCGGTCGCCGCTACCGCCTCCGACACCGGTGAATACGGGCAACACCACGCTTCCCGGCAGCGGCGGCGGTCTCAGCGATTTGCTCAAGGGCGGCCTCGGCGGCCTGCTCGCGGGTGGCGCGGCCGGCACCGTACTCAGCGGCGGGCTCGGCGATCTCCTCAACCAGCTCCAGCAGGGCGGCCATGGCGACGCCGCGAATTCCTGGGTCGGCAAGGGCGAGAACAAGCCGATCGCCCCCGGCGATCTCGCCAGCGCGCTCGGCGCCGACCAGATCGACAGCCTGTCCGCCCAGAGCGGCCTGTCGCGCGAGGAGCTGCTCTCCGGCCTCAGCCAGTACCTGCCGCAGGTGATCGATCACCTGACCCCGGACGGAAGGCTGCCGACGGAGAACGAACTGTCAGGCAGAATTTAGTAGAAGTCTGATCTACGAATTCAGGAAGGGGAGCACTGTCATGAGTTTCGGCGGCCTGTTGTGGATCATTGTCGTCGGCTTCATCGCCGGCCTCATCGCGCGCTGGCTCGCGCCCGGACCGAACAACCCGAGCGGCTTCATCCTCACCACCGTCCTCGGCATCGCCGGCGCGTTTCTGGCGACCTTCGTTGGCCAGTCGATTGGTCACTACAGTCCCGACCAGGGCGCGGGCTTCATCATGGCCACGGTCGGCGCGGTGGTGGTGCTGTTCATCTGGCACCGGCTGGTGGCGAGCGGTGTGATCAAGGGGTGACGGCACAGGCCGTCAGATAGAGGCACACTGCCGCCTCAGACTTCGTCATTGCGAGGAGCTCTTGCGACGAAGCAATCCAGCCTGTCCCCGCGGACGCTTTCTGGATTGCTTCGCTTCGCTCGCAATGACGAGCGTCACGTAATCAAATGCATCCCGGCATCCATGCGCACGACCTCGCCGGTCATGTTGCTGGAGGCCGGCATCGCCAGGAAGCAGACGAGCTGCGCGATGTCTTCCGCGCTTGAAGCGACCTTCAGCGGCACCTTCGCCACCACGCTGTCGCGCACCTGCTTTGCGCCGGCCTCGCCGCGGCCCTTGGTGAACCAGGGCGTATCGATATAGCCGGGGCACACCGTGTTGACGCGGATCAGCGGCGCCAGCGCGCGCGACAGCGATAGCGTCATCGTATTCAGTGCGCCCTTGCTCGCGGCGTAGGCGATCGACGAGCCGACGCCGCTGATGCCGGCGACCGAGGACACGTTGACGACGGCGGAGGGCCGCTCCGACGCCTTCGCGCCGGCTTCCAGCAGGCTGCGCGCCGCGCGCACCATCTGGAACGGGCCGATGGTGTTGACGCCATAGACCCGCTGGAAATCTTCCGCCGACAATCCGTCGAGATCGGCATGCGCGACATGCTTGGTGGTGCCGGCATTGTTGACGAGGATATCGAGCCGGCCCCAGCCGCTGGCTGCCGCAACGATCTTGCGGCAATCCTCATCCCTGGAAACGTCGCCCTGCGCGACCAGAACTTCCGGCGAGCCCGCCTTGCGGCAGAGCTCTGCCGTGGCCTCGGCCTCCTTCTGGCTCGACGAATAGTTGATGACGAGGCGCGCCCCGCCCCGCGCGAGAATTTCCGCAGTCGCAGCACCCAGGCCGGATGCGGACCCCGTTACGATTGCGCACAAGCTGTCCTTTGCCATCCCTGATGTCCTTCCCCTGTATCTGACGCAAGCCTTAGGTAGCTGGCCTTGTTTAGCGAGTTTGCCGCGCGCTGCAAATCGAGCAAACTCCGCTAAGCGGAATTAGCTTATCGCCCATGCCTGCCCCGCAGGTTGACCTGCGATCAACGCTTGTCAGGGCCATGGCTTTTTCCGATCATCGGGCGCAAGAAGAACCTGCGCGCCCGCTTGACCTGGCAGGACGCGCCAATGGTAAAACACGGGGAACGCTGTGGCGGAGAGTGACAATATCGTCGTCGAGACCGCGGAAAAAATCTTCGCCGATCTCGCCGATCCGCAAACCATCAACAACGACAAGAAGGGTTCTTGGCAGGCGCCGCTGTGGCAGGCGCTGAGCGAAGCCGGTCTGCCGTTGTCCTGGGTGCCTGACGATCTCGGCGGCTCCGGCGCGAGCCTCGCCGACGGGTTTGCGCTCCTGAACGCCGCCGGCCGTTTCGCCGTCGCAGTTCCCCTGGCCGAGACCATGCTGGCGGGCTGGCTGCTGGCACAGGCCAGGATCGCCTCCCCCGAAGGCGAGATGACGGTGCTGCCGGCCTCGCCAAAGGACCGCATCACCCTCGATGCCGACGGTTCGCTCTCAGGCCGCACCCGCGGCGTGCCGTTCGCCAAGGCGGCGAAGCATTTTGCGGTGCTTGCGCACGGCAAGGATGGTGTTTCCATCGCGCTGGTCGATGCGGCCAAGGCGCGGATCGAGGCCGGTCTCAATGTCGGTTACGATCACAGCGACACCGTCACGCTGGACAAGGTCCAGCCTGTCACCCTCAAGCCCGCGCCGAAGGGTTTCGACCAGACCACGCTGATGCTGTTGGGCGGCGTCGCGCGCAGCCTCCAGATCGCGGGCGCGCTGGAGTCCATGCTCGACATCTCCGTACGCTACTCCAACGAACGCGTCGCGTTCGAGAAGAAGATCTCGAAATTCCAGGCCGTGCAGCACAACCTCGCCCGCCTCGCCGGCGAGTCCGCCGCGGCGCTCGCGGCCGCGACATCGGCGGCCGATGCCATCGCGAACGCCAAGGCATTTGACGACGAGGTCTATCTCGAAGCCGCCTCGGCCAAGATCCGCTGCGCGGAAGCGGCGGAAAAAGGCGGCGCCATTGCGCACCAGGTGCACGGCGCGATCGGCTTCACCATGGAGCACATCCTGCACCGCTACTCGCTGCGGGCGCTGGCCTGGCGCGACGATTTCGGCTCGGAAAGCCATTGGGCCGTCGAGCTCGGCAAACTGGTCGCACATCGCGGCGCCGACGAATTGTGGCCGCTCGTGGCTTCACGCTGATCAGGGAACGAGACACATGACCGCGGCCCTCCGTTTCGATCCGATCCGCCTGCCGGAAAAGTGCGAGCAATTGCGCAAGGAAGTGCGCGCCTTCCTAGCCGAGGAAATCGCCGCCGGCACCTTCGATCCGCACAAGCCGAACCGCGAGGACACCGACGCGCCGGAATTCTCCCGACGGGTCGGCGCCAAGGGCTGGCTGGGGATGACCTGGCCGAAGAAATACGGCGGGCAGGAGCGCTCCTTCCTCGAACGTTACGTCGTGACCGAGGAGATGCGCGTCGCCAATGCGCCGACGCGGCGCTTCTTCGTCGCCGACCGCCAGAGCGGGCCGGTGCTGCTGAAATACGCGCCCGAACACATCAAGATGGAGATCCTGCCGCGCATCTGCCGCGGCGAGATCTGCTTTGCCATCGGCATGAGCGAGCCGAACTCCGGCTCCGACCTGTTCGCCGCCAAGACGCGCGCGACCAAGACCGACGGCGGCTATCTCATCAACGGCACCAAGATCTGGACCTCCTCGGCGCATATCGCCGACTACATGATCGCGATCTTCCGGACCTCGCCGCCGACCAAGGAAAATCGCCGCCACGGCCTGACGCAATTTCTGGTCAAGATGAAGCAGCCGGGCATCAAGGTGAACCCGATCGGCCAGATTACCGGCCAGTACGAGTTCAACGAGGTCGTCTTCACCGACCACTTCATTCCCGACGATCACGTGCTCGGCGAGGTCGACGGCGCCTGGAAGCAGGCCACGAGCGAGCTTGCTTACGAGCGGTCCGGCCCGGAACGCTTCCTGGAAACCTATTACGTGCTGACCGAACTGGTCCGCGCGGTCGGCCCCAATCCGGATACGCGCAGCGCCGAAGGCATCGGGCGGCTCGTGGCGCAGCTCCATACCATGCGGCGCATGTCGGTCTCGGTCGCGGGCATGCTGCAAGCCGGCAAGGAGCCAGTGGTCGAAGCTTCCATCGTCAAGGACATCGGCACGGTCTGGGAGCAGCAGCTGCCGCACCGCGTGCGCGATCTCGCCGCTTTCGTCGAGGAGACCGCGACCAACCGCGAGACGCTGGAGCGGCAGCTCGACTTCGCGATCAAGACCGCACCGAAACTCACCATCCAGGGCGGCACCACCGAGGTGCTGCGCGGCATCATCGCCCGCGGACTTGGTTTGCGCTAGTCGCGCGGACTTGGCCTGCGCTAACTCATCGAGGACATCATGAGCACCTTTAAAGATATCGGCGTCGAGAAGGTCGGGCACGTCGGCACCATCGAGATACGCCGCCCGCCGCTGAACTTCTTCGACATCTCGCTGATCAACCAGATCGCAGACGCGCTCGACGAGTTCGATCGCGACATCGATATCCGCGCCTCCGTGCTGTCGGCACAGGGCAAGGCGTTCTGCGCCGGCGCCAATTTTGGCGATCCGGCGCGGCAGGCGCAGGAAGCGCGCGAGGCCGAGAAGACCGCCAAGGGCGATCCGGCCGACAACCTCGGGCCGATCAGCCATCTCTATATCCAGGCCGTGCGCATCTTCCGCGCCAAGAAGCCGATCGTCGCGGCCGTGCAGGGCGCAGCCATCGGCGGTGGCCTGGGCCTCGCGGTCTCGGCCGATTTCCGCGTGACCTGTCCCGAAGCCCGCTTCTCTGCGAACTTCACCAAGCTCGGCTTCCATCCCGGCTTCGGCCTGACCGTGACGCTGCCGGAGCTGATCGGCAAGAACAACGCCGAGCTGATGTTCTACACCAGCCGCCGCGTTACCGGCGAAGAAGCGGTCAAGTGGGGCCTCGCCAACGAGTTGGTGCCGCAGGACCAGGTGAAGGCCGCCGCAATGAAGCTCGCCGGCGAGATCGCCGAATGCTCGCCGCTAGGCCTGCTCTCGACCCGCGCCACGATGCGCGCCAGCCTCGCCGATCGCGTCTTGGCCGCGACCAATCACGAGCTCGCCGAGCAGACCCGCCTGCGCGCGACGGAGGATTTCAAGGAAGGCGTGAAGGCCACGGAAGAACGGCGGGCGGCGAATTTCAGGGGAAGGTAGTCAACGTTTTACTCCGGCGCCGCGACATTCTCCCCTGTCGTCCCCGCGAACGCGGGGACCCATAACCACAGGGAGCGGTTGTAACGCAAAATCGGCAACCACGAGTCTTCGCAAAACCAAATCCTGTGGTTATCGCGACGAGCGCAAGCGCTCGCGCGGAGGTCCCGGATCGGCGCGCGCTTGAGGCGCGCTTGTCCGGGACGACGGCGGTGGTTGTGGCTAATTAGCTACTTCCGTCCCACCACCAGCGCATCGACGATCGTCACGCCTTGTCCCTCGGCGTGCACCAGCACCGGGTTGAGCTCGATGCCCGGAATCTTCTCGTGATTGCGCGAGGCGCCGATGAGCGCGATGCTGGCGGGCGCGAAGAAGCTGTCGAGCGGATGCGGCATGGCCGGGTAATCCCTTTTGTCTTTCTTCAGCCGTTCCGCACTCACTCTCTACCCGTCATCCTGAGGTGCTCGCCGAAGAGGCGAGCACCTCAGGGTGACGGATAACGATCAACTCACCCGGAACGTCACTCCGCCCAGCAAAAACTCGTTCCCGGCCACCGCGAGCCCCTTCGCCTTGGCGGCGTGCAGCACCTGCGCGACATCAGCCACCCGAAATTCCAGCGCGCTCATGATCTCGCTGGCGCCCTTGGCGAAGCGAAAGGTTGCATTGGGCAACTTCAGTTCGGCATTGCCGCTCGGCGCAATGCCGATGATCTTGCCCCAGTGCTCGGCCAGACCCTGCGAATCCGGGCTCTGCAGCTCCACGGCCGTCAGCGCCTGCGTCACATCCTTGCGGATGAATTGTTGCCAGTCCGGACCCGCCGGAGGATAGGGGCCCAGGACGTCGTCGCTGCCTTCGGTGTGGTTGAACTCGATGAAGGCGGCGCGGCAGTCGCGGGGGTGGAGCTGGACGCCGTGATAGGGCGCATGGTCAATGACGTTGGCGGTGCGCACGCCCATCGCGTTGGCATTGCGGCCGCGCTCATCCGGATCGTTGCAGCAGAAGATCGCCATGTAGCCGCCGCGGCCGCCGGTCTTCTCGATGAAGCGGCCGGCCGTGGTGCCATCCTTGAAGGGCGCGACCACCTCGAGCAGGATCGTGTCGACCGGGAGCAGCGCATTCTCCAGGCCGTATTTCGCGACATTGCCGTCGCGATAGCACACAGCGAGGCCCATGATCTCGGCGATGTCGGAGATCACGGGCGCGAGCTGCGGCGCGACGAGGCAGATCTGCCGCAGCCGCATGTAGGGTGCCATCGTCATGCGCCCTTGAAGGTCGGCTTGCGCTTCTCGACGAAGGCCTTGGCCGCCTCCTTGTGGTCCTCGGTCTCGCCGCAGCGGGTGTGATGGATCGCCTCGCCATCGAAGCAATCCTCCAGCGCCAGATGCTCGGCATTGTTGATGTTGCGCTTGATGAAGCCGAGCGCGATCGACGGCCCCTGGGCCAGCGACAGTGCGACCTCGTGCGCGGCGGCGTCGATCTCGGCGTCGGGCACGACCCTGGTCACCATGCCGATCGCGTGGGCCTCCTTCGCGGTCAGCACCGGCGACATCAGGTACAACTCGCGCGCCCGCGCGCTGCCGAGCAGTTGCGTGAGGAAATAGGTGCCGCCGTAATCGCCGGAGAAGCCGACCTTGGCGAAGGCAGTGGTGATCTTGCAGGATTCGGAGGCGATGCGCAGGTCGCAGGACAGCGCCATCGACAGACCGGCGCCGGCCGCTGCGCCGTCGAGCTGCGCCACCACGGGTTTCGGCATCTGGTGCAGGATGCGCGAGACCTCCATGCCGCGGCGCAGGTTTGCGAGCTTCTGCTCGAACGGCAGCGGCGCCCGCCCCTCCGCCATCGACTTGACGTCGCCGCCGACGCAGAACGAGCCGCCGGCGCCCTTGAACAGCACCGCACGCACCTCCGGATCGTCAGCCGCGCGCCGCGCAGCCTCGACCAGCCCGCGCACCATGTCCGGGTTGAGCGCGTTCTTGCGCTCGGGACGGTTCATCGTGATGGTGAGCAGCCCGCCTTCGAGCTTCTGCAGGACCATGTCGTTGCTCACAGGACGTCTCCCTCTAGTTGTTGCTCATCTCCGTCGTTCCGGGGCGATGCAAAGCATCGAACCCGGAACCTCGAGATCCCGGGTTCGCTTCGCGCCCCGGGATGACGCTTCGCGTCACTTCTTCACCAGCGGGCAACGCGACTGCTCCAGCGACTGGAACGCCTCGCTGCCGGGAACGGTGGCGAGCAGCTTGTAGTCGTCCCAGCGGCCCTTGGACTCCGACGGCTTCTTCACCTCGAACAGATACATGTCGTGGAGCATGCGGCCGTCCTCGCGGATCTTGCCATTCTTGGCGAAGAAGTCGTTGATCGGTGTCTCCTTCATCACCTTCATCACGGCGGCGGCATCGGTCGTGCCGGCCGCCTTCACCGCCTTGAGGTAATGCGTCACGGACGAATAGACGCCGGCCTGCGCCGAGGTCGGCGGCCGCTTCACGCGCTCCTGGAAGCGCTTCGAGAAGGCGCGCGTCTCGTCGTTCATGTCCCAGTAGAACGCCTCCGCCAGCAAGAGGCCCTGCGCGGTCTCCAGCCCGATCGAGTCGATGTCGGTGACGAAGGCGAGCAGGGGCGACAGTTTCTGGCCGCCCTTGGTGATGCCGAACTCCGCCGACTGCTTGATGGCGTTGACGGTGTCGCCACCGGCATTGGCAAGGCCAATCACCTTGGCCTTGGAGGCCTGGGCCTGGAGCAGGAACGACGAGAAATCGGACGTGTTGAGCGGATGGCGGACGGCGCCGAGCACCTTGCCGCCGGTCTTGGTCACGACGTTGCTGGTGTCCTTTTCCAGGTCCTGGCCGAAGGCGTAGTCGGCGGTGAGGAAGAACCAGGTGTCGAGGCCGGATTTCACCGCGGCAAGGCCGGTGACGTTGGCCTGGCCGAACGTGTCGAACACGTAGTGCACGGTATAGGGACCGCAGGCCTCGTTGGTGAGGCGGATCGAGCCCGGGCCGTTGAAGATGATGATCTTGTTGCGCGCCTTGGCGATCTCGCCGGCGGCAAGCGCGGTCGCGGAGGCCGCGACGTCGTAGATCATCTCGACGCCCTGGTTGTCGAGCATGTCCCGGGCGATGTTGGCGGACAGGTCCGCCTTGTTGAGATGATCTGCCGCCAGCACCTGGATCTTGCGGCCCAGCACCTCGCCGCCGAAATCCTCCACGGCCATCTTGGCCGCGGTCTCGCTGCCGGGGCCGGTGATGTCGGCATAGAGGCTCGACATGTCGAGGATGCCGCCGATCTTGAGCGGCGGCTTGTCCTCCGCCTGCACGGCGCTCGCACCGAGGGCAAACGCTGCGGCAAAAATGCCCGGCAAAATTCTCTTCATCGAAAAAGACCTCCCTTGATCGCCTTGCTCTGACGGCGGCTTGGTTATTTCTCTTGCCGCAATCATGCCGCATGCGCGAGAGCGCAGCAAGCGCGAGCGACCTTATGCGAGCACGATGATCGCGCACGTTTTCCGCAAAACGGAATGGTCAGGCGCGGATAAATGCTTCCACGTCATTGCGAGCGCAGCGAAGCAATCCAGAGTCTTTCCGCGGAGGGGATTCTGGATTGCTTCGCTGTGCTCGCAATGACGAAGTGTGACGAAGCATCTTCGCATCCCGCCGCGCTTGAGTTAAGACGGAAGCGCAACGCAACCTCTCCGGGCAACGTGACGCGACTGCTTCATCTCACCGTCGCAATTCTTCTCGTCGCGAGTCACACCGCGCTCGCGAGCCCGTGTCAGTTCGAGTCTCAAGGCGACGGCCGCGTCGTCGCCATCGTCGATGCGCGCAGCGTCCGTCTCGATGACGGCCGCGAGATCCGCCTCACCGGAATCGAGCCGACGGCGACGACGAAGCAGGCGCTGGCATCGCTGCTCGCCGGACGCGACGTGACCCTCCGCAGCACCGACGACACACCCGACCGCTATGGCCGCCAGGGCGCGCTGGTCTTCGTCGGCGAGGCCGACATCCCGGTGCAGGCCATGCTCCTCGCCCAGGGCGACGCTATCGTCTCCGCGGAAATCGCCGACAAGGACTGCGCGGCCGCCCTGATGTCGTCCGAAGCCGAGGCCCGGCGCCAAAAAAAGGGCAATTGGGCTGACCTGTCGGCCATAAAAAACGCGGAAAGTCCGGACGATATTTTGGCGGGGATCGGGCGCTTTATGGTGGTCGAGGGCAAAGTCCTGTCGGTCCGGCAAGCTGGGGCAATGACCTACCTCAACTTCGGACGGAACTGGACACGCGGCTTTGCCGTGACTATTTCAAAGCGCACGTTACCGGCATTCGAGGGCGCCGGGATTGCCCTTAAGTCTTTGGAAAATAGGCGTATTCGAGTCCGAGGCTGGGTCGAGGGGGATGCGGGGCCGCGTATCGATGTGCGCCTCGTGGGACAAGTCGAGTTGCTCGGCACAAACGAGCCGACAGGGGTAAGGCCCTAAAACGGGCCAGGCACGGGTTAAGCGACGTGAATGGGGTGCTAGAAGGGCACGAGAGGTGTGAACGCCGCCGCCTGCGGGCTGCGCCGGCGGCGCTATGCCTCGTGCTGGGCACGGCGCTTGCGGGCTGCGGCGACATGGGCCGGTTCCAGACCGCGGCGGCCCCGCCCGCCGTCGCGATGCCCAAGCCCAAGCCGGCTGTCGCGCAGACCCCCGCCACCGAAAAGGAGCACGAGCGCATCCTGGCCAGCTATGGCGGCACCTATGACGATCCCAGGCTCGAATCACTCGTCAGCAAGACCGTCGACCGGCTGGTCGCGGCATCCGACCGCCCCGACCAGGGTTACAAGGTCACCATCCTCAATTCCGGCGCGGTGAACGCCTTCGCGCTGCCGAACGGCCAGCTCTATGTCACGCGCGGCCTGCTCGCGCTTGCCAGCGATACGTCGGAACTGTCGTCCGTGCTCAGCCACGAGATGGCGCATGTGCTGTCCAAGCACGCCGCGATGCGCGAGGACCAGGCCCGCCAGGCCGCAATCGTCACCCGCGTCGTCACCGACATGAGCAACGACCCCGATCTCACCGCGCTTGCGCTCGCCAAGACCAAGCTCACCATGGCGAGCTTCTCGCGCAATCAGGAGTTCGAGGCCGACGGCATTGGCGTGGGCATTTCCGCCAAGGCGCATTTCGATCCGTATGGTGCTGCCCGGTTCCTTTCGGCGATGGAGCGCAATGCCGAGCTGAAAGCCGGCAAGACCTCGCTCGATCCGCGCGCGCAGGATTTCACCTCGTCGCATCCGGCAACGCCCGAGCGCGTGCAGAATGCGCAGAACATTGCGCGGCAATATGCTGCGCCCGAGGGCGCCGAACGCGACCGCGAAAGCTATCTGGCCGCAATCGACAACCTCGTCTATGGCGAAGACCCCAGCGAAGGTTTCGTTCGCGGCCGGCGTTTCCTGCATCCCAAGCTCGGCTTCACCTTCCAGGCGCCGGACAATTTCACGCTCGACAACACCGCGCAGGCGGTGATCGGCGTGCGCGACGGCGGCTCGCAGGCGATGCGCTTCGACGTCGTGCGGGTGCCGGCCGAGCAGTCGCTCGGCGATTACCTGAACTCCGGCTGGATGGAAGGCGTCGAGAAGGCCTCCACCGAGGACCTCACCATCAACGGTTTCCCGGCCGCCTCCGCCACCGCCAAGGGCGATCAGTGGCAGTTCAAGGTCTATGCGCTTCGCTTCGGCAGCGACGTCTACCGCTTCATCTTCGCGGCACGGCAGAAATCGACCGAGAGCGAGCGTAACGCGCGCGAGACCGTCAACTCATTCCGCCGCCTGACGCTCGACGAGATCCAGGCCGCGCGCCCGCTGCGCATCAAGGTCATCACCGTGCAGCCCGGCGACACCGTGGAATCGCTCTCCCACCGCATGGCCGGCGTCGATCACCCCGCCGAACGCTTCCGCGTGCTCAACGGCCTCGATCGCACCGCGCAGGTCAAGGTGCGCGACCGCGTGAAGATCGTGGCGGATTGAGGCGCTAAGCGCGCGTCGTAGCCCGGATGGAGCGCAGCGCAATCCGGGAATCGCCCCTCGCGGATAGACTTACCCGGATTACGCTTCGCTCCATCCGGGCTACGGCCACAAGCTCCGCCGTCGTCGGGCAAGCATAACTGCCGTAGGGTGGGCAAAGCGAAGCGTGCCCACCATTCCCCATCGTGATCGTTGAAAGATGGTGGGCACGGCGCTCCGCGCCTTTGCCCACCCTACAAGTCTGCCTTATGGCGGCTGTTTGTGCCTATCTGCCCGCATCCATATCGCCCGCTTCGCGCTGGCCGCTGAGCCAGAGCGCGAGCAGCGTCCAGAATGCGCCTGACAGCAGATACGCACCTGAGGCGATGACGCCGAGATTGGTCGCGAGCAGCAGAGCGACGAGCGGAGCAAAGCCGGCGCCGAACAGCCAGGCCATGTCCGAAGTCAGCGCCGAAGCCGTGTAGCGATACGCTTGCCTGAAATTCGAGGCGATCGCGCCCGAGGACTGGCCGAAGGACAGGCCGAGCAGGATGAAGCCGATCACCATGTAGATGGTCTCGCCGAACGCGCCGGCGTCGAGCAGCTGCGGGGCGAAGCCGCTGTAGATCGCGATCGCGATCGCCGATCCCATCAGCAGCGACTTGCGGCCGACGCGGTCGGCGATGATGCCGGAGAGCACGATCGCAACGACCCCGAACACGGCGGCGACGATCTCGATGATCAGAAAGCGCACCGGGCTCTCGCGGGTGAACAGGAACACCCAGGACAGCGGAAACACCGTGACCATGTGGAACAGCGCGAAGCTCGCCAGCGGCGCGAAAGCGCCGAGCATGATGTTCTGGCCTTCGCGCGCGACCGTCTCGGAGATGCGCGAGGGCTGGAGTTCGCGGGTCTCGAACAGCGAGGCATATTCTTCCGTCGTCACCATGCGCAGGCGCGCGAACAGCGCCACGACGTTGATGGCGAAGGCGACGAAGAACGGATAGCGCCAGCCCCAGTCGAAGAAATCATCGGCCGAGAGGTTGCCGGCGAAATAGGCGAACAGCGCGCTCGCAACGATCAGCCCGAGCGGGGCCCCGAGCTGCGGCACCATCGCGTACCAGCCGCGCTTGGAGGGCGGCGCGTTCAGCGCCAGCAGCGAGGCCATACCGTCCCAGGCGCCACCCCAGGCCAGACCCTGCGCGATACGCGCCAGCGCCAGCAGCCAGATCGCGGCGCTCCCGATGTCGTGATAGCCGGGCAGGAACGCGAGCGCGACGGTGGCGGTGCCGAGCAGGAACAGTGCCGAGACCAGCTTGGCCGCCTTGCCGTAACTCCGGTCGACCGTCATGAAGATCACGGTGCCGATCGGCCGGGCCATGAAGGCCAGCGCGAAGATCATGAAGGAATAGAGCGTACCGGTCAGCTCGCTCGTGAACGGGAAGACCAGGCGTGGGAACACGATCACCGAGGCGATCGCGAACACGAAGAAGTCGAAGAATTCGGAGGTGCGGCCGATGATGACGCCGATGGCGATCTCGCCGGGACTGGCCTGGTCATGGCCATGCTCGCCCGAGTGGAGGTCTGCCATTGCGGGGGTCTGTGCCGTCGCCATTCGTGCGCCCTTAACGTCCTGAAAACCAAAGCCGACCGCCCGGCGGGAGCCAGGCAATCTAGGCTTCTCTGACCCAACATTCCGCACTGCAACATTGGACAAATTGTCCAATGTCCGGATTGCTGCGTCGCAGCTACCCGTTGGCCCCGCAAAGGAAACTCATTCTCATAAGGCTCGGCCCGTGTCTCGTCTCAAGATCCTGGCGCTACTACCTCTGGCTGCCGTGCTTAGCGGCTGCGACTACGTCGTGCTGGCGCCAGCCGGCGACATCGCTGCCCAGCAGCGCGACCTCGTCATCATCTCCACCGTCCTGATGCTCCTGATCGTCGCCCCCGTGATGGCGCTGACGGTACTGTTCGCCTGGCGCTACCGGCAGTCCAACAGTTCGGCCCGCTACGAGCCGGAATGGGATCATTCGACCAAGCTCGAGCTGGTGATCTGGTCGGCGCCGCTGCTGATCATCGTCTGCCTCGGCGCGCTGACCTGGATGGGCACGCATCTGCTCGATCCCTATCGCACGCTCGGCCGCATCCATGCGGAGCGCGCCGTGGACCAGTCCAGGGCGCCGCTCGAGGTCGACGTCGTCGCGCTCGATTGGAAATGGCTCTTCATCTATCCGGACTACGGCATCGCCACCGTCAACGAGCTGGCAGCTCCGGTCGATCGTCCGATCACCTTCCGCATCACCGCCTCTTCGGTGATGAACTCGTTCTACATCCCCGCGCTCGCCGGCCAGATCTACGCGATGCCGGGCATGGAGACCAAGCTCCACGCCGTCGTCAACCATGCCGGCACCTACAAGGGCTTCTCCGCGAATTACAGCGGCGCCGGTTTCTCCGGCATGCACTTCAACTTCCAGGGCCTCGACGACAAGGGTTTTGACGCCTGGATCGCCAGCGCCAAATCGGCCGGCGGCTCGCTCGGCCGCGCCGAATATCTCCAGCTCGAGAAGCCCAGCCAGAACGAGCCGGTGCGCCGCTACGGCACCATCGATGCCGATCTCTACCGCCTGATCCTCAACATGTGCGTCGAGACCGGCAAGATGTGCCAGAGCGAGATGATGGCGATCGACGCCAAGGGCGGCGCCGGCCATCAGGGCCTGAACAACACGTTGCCGCTGGCCTACGACAAGTACGCCCGCCGCGGCACCGCGCTTGGACCGGAGCCGAGCTTCGTCGCCGGCACCTGCACGCCCGATGCACCGCAGGGCAAGACCACCGCCTCCATCACGGCACCCCTCGACACCGCGCCGCTGCTCGGCGCCGGCCTGAAGCGGCCGACCTTCACGCCGCTGAAGTCCTCGTCCTTCTTCCTCGGACAGCGTCCGAAGTCAGACTCCTAAAGAGATCCCGCATGTCTCCTGATCTTCTCAAGCTCATCTTCGGCCGGCTCGGCCTCGAATCGCTGCCGCTGCACGAGCCGATCGTCGTCGGCACCTTCGTGGTGGTGGCGCTCGGCGGCGCCGTGCTGCTGGGCGGCCTCACCTATTTCCGCCTCTGGGGCTATCTGTGGCGCGAGTGGTTCACCACCGTCGACCACAAGCGCATCGGCATCATGTACATGATCCTCGGCATCGTGATGCTGCTGCGGGGCTTTGCCGACGCGCTGATGATGCGCGGCCAGCAGATGCTCGCCTTTGGCGGCTCCGAAGGTTATCTGAACGCCCATCACTACGACCAGGTCTTCACCGCCCACGGTGTGATCATGATCTTCTTCGTGGCGATGCCGCTGGTGACGGGCCTGATGAACTACGTCGTGCCGCTCCAGATCGGCGCGCGCGACGTGTCGTTCCCGTTCCTGAACAACTTCAGCTTCTGGATGACGGTCGGCGGCGCGGTGCTGGTGATGGCCTCGCTGTTCATTGGCGAATTCGCCCGCACCGGCTGGCTGGCTTATCCGCCGCTGTCGAACATCGGCTACAGTCCTGACGTCGGCGTCGACTATTACATATGGGCGCTGCAGGTCGCCGGCGTCGGCACAACGTTGTCCGGCATCAACCTGATCTGCACCATCGTCAAGCTGCGCTGCCCCGGCATGACCATGATGAAGATGCCGGTGTTCACCTGGACCTCGCTCTGCACCAACGTCCTGATCGTCGCCTCCTTCCCCGTCCTGACCGTCGTGCTCGCGCTGCTCTCGCTCGACCGCTACGTCGGCACCAACTTCTTCACGAACGACTTCGGCGGCAGCCCGATGATGTACGTGAACCTGATCTGGATCTGGGGCCATCCCGAGGTCTACATCCTGGTTCTCCCCGCCTTCGGCATCTTCTCGGAAGTCACCTCGACCTTCTCCGGCAAGCGCCTGTTCGGCTACACCTCGATGGTCTATGCCACGGTGGTCATCACGATCCTGTCGTACCTGGTCTGGCTGCATCACTTCTTCACGATGGGCTCGGGCGCCAGCGTCAACTCGTTCTTCGGCATCACCACGATGATCATCTCGATCCCGACAGGGGCGAAGATGTTCAACTGGCTGTTCACGATGTATCGCGGCCGCATCCGCTACGAGTTGCCGATGATGTGGACGATCGCCTTCATGCTGACCTTCGTGATCGGCGGCATGACCGGCGTGCTGCTCGCGGTGCCGCCGGCCGACTTCGTCCTGCACAACAGCCTGTTCCTGATCGCGCACTTCCACAACGTGATCATCGGCGGCGTGGTGTTCGGCGCCTTCGCCGGCATCAACTACTGGTTCCCGAAGGCGTTCGGCTTCAAGCTCGATCCGTTCTGGGGCAAGATGTCGTTCTGGTTCTGGGTCACCGGCTTCTACCTCGCCTTCATGCCGCTCTATGTGCTCGGCCTGATGGGCGTGACCCGCCGCCTGCGCGTGTTCGACGATCCTTCGCTCCAGATCTGGTTCGTCATCGCCGCGATCGGAGCCGTCTTCGTCTTCATCGGCATCCTCTCGATGCTGATGCAGTTCGCGGTCAGCCTGCTCAAGCGCGAGCAACTCAAGGACGTCACCGGCGATCCCTGGGATGCGCGCACGCTGGAATGGGCGACCTCCTCGCCCCCGCCGGACTACAACTTCGCCTTCACGCCCGTCGTTCACGACAATGACGCGTGGTGGGACATGAAGAAGCGCGGCTACCAGCGGCCGCTCACCGGGTTCAAGCCGATCCACATGCCCAGCAGCACCGGCACCGGCATCATCCTCGCCGGCCTCGCCACCGCGATGGGATTTGGCCTGATCTGGTACATGTGGTGGCTGGCCGCCGTGAGCTTCATCGCGATGCTCGTCGTCGGTATCGGTCACACCTTCAACTATCACCGCGACTTCGACATTCCGGCTGAAGACGTCATCCGGACCGAGGACGCGCGCACCAAACTGCTCGCCGGAGCCAAGTAAATGACTGTCGCGATCAATCCCACTCAATCGGGCGAGCCGGTCTTCTACCTCGCCGACGAGCACCCGCATCCGGAAGGCTACAGCACCTCGCTCGGCTTCTGGATCTATCTGATGAGCGACTGTCTCATCTTCGCGATCCTGTTCGCCACCTTCGGCGTGCTCGGCGGCAACTACGCCGCCGGTCCCGCACCGAAGGATCTGTTCGACCTGAATCTGGTCGCGGTGAACACGTCGATGCTGCTGCTGTCGTCGATCACCTACGGCTTCGCCATGCTGACGATGCAGCAGAACAAGGTCGCGCAGACGCAGATGTGGCTGGCGATCACCGGCCTGTTCGGCCTCGCCTTCATCGGCATCGAACTCACCGAGTTCGCCCACATGATCCATGAGGGTGCCACGCCCCAGCGCAGCGCCTTCCTGTCCGCCTTCTTCACCCTGGTCGGCACCCACGGCCTGCACGTCTCCTGCGGCCTGATCTGGCTGGTGACCCTGATGGTGCAGGTCTGGAAGTTCGGCCTGATCGAGGCCAACCGCCGCCGCCTGATGTGCCTGTCGATGTTCTGGCACTTCCTCGACGTGGTCTGGATCGGCGTCTTCACCTTCGTCTATCTCCTGGGAGTTCTGCGATGAACACCGATACCCACACAGCGCACGCGGACGATCACCACGGCGACGGCCACGCCCACGGCACGTTCTCGACCTATATGCTCGGCTTCGTGCTCTCGGTCGTGCTCACCGCGATCCCGTTCTGGCTGGTGATGAGTGGCGCGCTGCCGAGCAAGCAGATCACGGCGCTCGTCATCATGGCCTTCGCCGTCGTGCAGATCGTCGTGCACATGATCTACTTCCTGCACATGAACACGACGTCGGAGAACGGCTGGAGCATGATGGCGCTGATCTTCACCATCGTCATGGTGGTGATCGCGCTGTCCGGCTCGCTGTGGGTGATGAACCACCTCAACAGCAACATGATGCCGATCCACCAGATGAGCGGAATGAAGTGAGCGAGACTCTGAAGTGAACAAGACCTGGACCGTGACGGGCAAGGCAGGCGGGACGCGTGGCAATGCTGCGCGCCCCTCCCTGTGGCTCACGGTCCTCTCGCTCGCGGCCTTCGTTGCCCTGATCGCTCTCGGCGTCTGGCAGATCGAGCGCCGCGCCTGGAAGCTGGCGCTGATCGACCGCGTCGAGCAGCGCGTCCATGCCCCGGCCCAGCCGATTCCCGCGCCGGCGGCATGGCCCATGGTCTCCACCGCGAACGACGAGTACCGGCACGTCAGCGTCGCCGGCCGCTTCCTGCACGACCGCGAGACGCTGGTTCAGGCCGTCACCGAGGAAGGCCCCGGCTATTGGGTGCTGACGCCGCTTCAGCGCGACGACGGCACGCAGGTCCTGGTCAACCGCGGCTTCGTGCCGTCCGAACGGCGCGACGCATCGACACGCCGGGACGGCAATCCGGACGGGAAGGTCGAGATCACCGGTCTGTTGCGCATGACCGAGCCAAAGGGCGGATTCCTCAGGAACAACGTTCCGCAGCACAACCGCTGGTACTCGCGGGATGTCGCTGCGATCGCGGCGGCACGCGGCCTTCACGAGGTCGCCCCCTTCTTCATCGATGCCGACGCCGGATCACAAAGCGCCGGCGGTCCAATCGGCGGATTGACCGTGGTGCGCTTTCCCAATAACCACCTGATCTACGCGCTGACGTGGTTTGCCCTGGCGTTGATGCTGGCCGGTAAACTTTTCGTCACGTTCGGCGGCGGGCTGTTCCGCCGCGGGCGCTTCGTCCAAGAACCGGCCGGCGGCTCGGATGCCGCTGCCCGCAGGACGGGATCAGATGCTGGAACGATCGTCGAGCCGACCTGACGACGGAAAGTCGCTTCCCCGGATGCTTGCCCATGGCGGCGAGCCGGTCGTCACGCTGCTATCGCAGGCGGATGCACGCACCGAGCTGATCGGCGCTACGCCGACCGACGACGAGACCAATCGCAAGAACATGGCGCTGCTGATCCAGCTGCGCTGGACCGCGGTGGTCGGGCAGATCGTGACCATCGGCGGCGTGCATTTCGGGCTCGGCATTCCCCTGCCGCTGGAACGGATGGGCGCGGTGATCGGCGCGCTGGTGCTGCTCAACGTCTCCAGCCTGGTCTGGGTGCGCCATCGCGCCGCAATCACCAACAACGAGCTCCTGGTCGCGCTGATGCTCGACGTCGCCGCGCTGACCGCGCAGCTCTACCTCTCCGGCGGCGCCACCAATCCCTTCACCTCGCTGTTCCTGCTCCAGGTGACGCTCGGCGCGGTGCTGCTCGACGGCCGCTCGACCTGGTCGCTGGTCGCCCTGACCTGCGCGAGCTTCGTGTGGCTGACGCTCGCCTACCGGCCGCTCGACCTGCCGCCAAATCCCATCAGCGAGACCTATAGCCTCACCGTCACCGGCATGCTGCTCGGCTTCGTGCTCAACGCCGTGCTGCTGGTGGTGTTCGTCACCCGCATCAACAGGAATTTGCGCGAGCGCGACGCGCATCTGGCGGCGCTGCGCCAGCATGCGGCCGAGCAGGACCACATCGTGCGCATGGGCCTGCTCGCCTCCGGCGCAGCCCACGAGCTCGGCACGCCGCTCGCTTCGCTGTCGGTGATCCTCAGCGACTGGCGGCGCATGCCGGACCTCGCCGCCGATCAGGAGCTCGCCGAGGATCTCGCGGAGATGGAAACCTCGCTGCAACGCTGCAAATCGATCGTCACGGGCATCCTGGTGTCGGCGGGCGAAGCGCGCGGCGAGGGCTCATCGCCGACGACGGTGGCGGACTTCGTCACCGCGCTGGTGGAGGAATGGCGCAACGCGCGCTCGGCGCGCACGCTGTACTTCGTCAACACGTTCGGCGAGGACGTTGCGATCGTTTCCGACATCGCGCTGAAGCAGGTGATCTTCAACGTGCTCGACAACGCCTACGAGGTCTCGCGCGAGTGGGTCGAGCTTCTCGCCGAACGCGAGGGCGACAATCTCGTGCTGTCGATCAGCGATCGCGGCCCGGGCTTTGCGCCGGAGATGCTGGCGCAGCTCGGCAAGCCCTATCAATCGAGCAAGGGCCGTGCCGGCGGCGGGCTCGGCCTGTTCCTGGTGGTGAACGTCGTGCGCAAGCTAGGGGGCACCGTGACCGCCGAGAACCACCGGAAGCGCGGCGCCACCGTCCGCCTGACGCTGCCGCTCGCAACGCTCGCGATCGGAGGGAATTTTGACGCCTGACCGTTCGCTCATCGTCGTCGAGGACGATGCCGGCTTCGCGCGCACGCTGAAACGCTCGTTCGAGCGCCGCGGCTACGAGGTCGTGCTGGCGGCCTCGATCGAAGAGGTCCAGAAAGTGCTGGAGGACCGCTCTTTCGGCCACGCCGTGGTCGATCTCAAGCTCGGCGGGGCCTCTGGGCTCGCCTGTGTCGAGCTGCTGCACACGCATGATCCCGACATGCTGATCGTGGTGCTGACCGGCTTTGCCAGCATCTCCACCGCCGTCGAGGCGATAAAGCTGGGCGCCTGCCACTATCTGGCAAAGCCATCGAACACCGACGACATCGAAGCTGCCTTCCACAAGGCCGAAGGCAACGCCGAAGTCGCACTCGATGCGCGGCCGACCTCGATCAAAACCCTTGAATGGGAACGCATCCACCAGACCCTGATCGAGACCGATTTCAACATCTCGGAGGCGGCGCGGCGGCTCGGGATGCACCGGCGCACGCTGGCGAGAAAGCTGGAAAAGCGGCCGGTGAAGTAAGAGGAGCTGCCTCGACGCTCCGCCTTCCTATTTGCCAAACCGCGCAATCACATCGGCCAGCGCGATGTGGCCTGCGCACAATCCTGTTCCCGGATCGGAGTCGCCGTTCTCCAGAGCCATGGCGTAGAGGACCGCAGGATCGGCTTCGAGGCGAATGCGCACGGCCGCGAGCTTCGGCCAACGGCTGCTCTCCGCAACCGCGTGGACGTCGAGCCAGCGCGCGACGCCTGCGAGCAAGGCGTCGGCAAGGGTCGGCCGGTCGCCGAGCAGGAATTCTCGCGATCCGATCATCTGTTCGAGCTTGTCGTGGCGCTCAATCACCTTCCGAGCGCCAAAGGCCCGCAGGGCCGACTTTATGGCAGGCTCCATCGCTTCACCTTCCATTGCGGCCCAGAGCGGCGCGAAGGCAGCGGTAAAGCCGGTATTCACGAACGCCATGAGCTGATGCATGCGGTCGGCTTGTCGCGACAGCGGATCGAAGCTGATGCGCCGTTCGGCGTCCCTGGCTTCGAGCCATGCCACGATCGCCATTGTTTCCGTCAACACCTCGCCCTGTCCGGTGATGAACGCGGGCGTCTCATGTCGCGGATTGATTCGGGCGTAGGACGGGCTCCGCATCTCGCCTAGCATGTCGACGCGACATAGCCGATATGGCTTGCCCAGCCATTCGAGCGCCGCGACGAGTCCCATGGAGCTTCCCATCGGGAAGCCATAGATTAAGATCGGATCCATGATCCATTCTCCGTGATTTCTGCTGATCACGCTGCGCAGCGTTGCTGCGGACCGTAGTCACTCGCTGGGTCAAGTAAATTACGAACTTTTTTGTAACCTGGAGTCGCCGATGAAAGATCTCGTTTCCAGATGCCCCATCGAGGAGGTGATGCAGATTCTGAGCGGTCGCTGGCCTACGCTTCTGATCTATTATCTGAAGCAGGGTACCAAGCGCTTCAGCGACTTGCGCCGGGACAATCCGACCATCTCGCACAGGATGCTAGCACTTGAGCTTCGCAAGCTGGAGGACGCCGGTGTCGTCACCCGCACCGAGTTCGCCGGCTACCCGCTGCGGGTGGAATACGATCTGACGTCCGCCGGTCGCTCGCTCGTGCCGTTGATCGATGGATTGGGGGACTGGTGGGCGTCGGTTGCGGCCACGGCTGACGGAGATGGCCGTGGGGATGAAATTCGCGTTTCGACAACGACGCAGAAGAATTGAGGCGGCCGAGGACCCAAGCGAGGAGACTTCCGTGACAATGCTCGTCGAGCGCTTCAACCTGCCGGCCACGCTTTCGGCTACGCCGAGCAGGCGCGACGCTGAAACAGTTCAGTTCGCACAAGCCGCCCTGGTTTCCGCCAAGCAGGAAGGCCTGCAACTTGCCGTGCGGGCGCGCTATGTCGCTCTCGCCGTCATTGGCTGCCTGCTGCTGGTTATCAACCCCGCTTGGGAGCAGCTCTACTACGTCGCGTTGCTCGGCCTGTTCGCGCTGATTGGCTGGGCCCAGGTCAGGGTTGGGCGAGTGGGCGTATCACGTCCAGAATTGGCGCTGCTGTTCTGCGATCTTGCGCTGCTCACTTTGATCATCGTGGTCCCCAATCCATTCGGAACTGCGCATTGGCCGGTCGCTATGCAGTACCATTTCGGCAACTTCATCTATTTCTTCGTACTGCTCGCTGGCGCCACGCTGGCCTATTCATGGCGGACCGTGATTGCGATGGGGACGTGGACCGCGGCGCTCTGGATGATCGGCATGGCCTGGGTATGGTGGACACCCGACCGCGATCCTGCGCTGACGGCCCGCATCGCAGCCGCAGTGGGCAGCGATCACCGGTTGTTCGCGATGATCTCGCCCAATGCGATCGGATTCCACGTTCGCATCCAGGAAATCGTCGTGTTCATGATCGTGGCCGCCACCTTGGCGCTCGCGGTCCGCCGCAGCAATGAGCTGCTGGTCCGGCATGCCGCGGTGGAGCGCGAACGCGGCAATCTTGCCCGCTACTTCTCACCCAACGTGGTGGCGGAGTTGTCGAAGCAGGACGAGCCGCTGAAGCAGGTACGCACGCAACATGCGGCGGTGCTATTCGTCGACATCGTCGGCTTCACGGCCTTTGCCGATGCGCGCTCGCCGCAGGAGGTGGTGCGAACGTTGCGCGAATTCCACGGATTGATGGAGCAGGAGGTTTTCCGCCATGGCGGCACCCTCGACAAATATCTCGGGGATGGTTTGATGGCGACGTTCGGCACGCCCTTTGCCGGCGCGAACGATGCCAGCAACGCGCTGCGGTGTGCCCAGGCGATGATCACCGCGGCGGACGGCTGGAACGAACAACGACGAGCTTCCGGTGAGCCGCCGTTGCGCGTGAGCTTCGGCTTGCATTATGGGCCGGTGGTGCTCGGCGATATCGGGCAGACCTGTCTGGAATTTGCAGTGATCGGCGCGACCGTCAATACGGCAAGCCGTCTTGAGGCGCTGACCCGCACGTTCGATTGTGCGCTGGTTGCAAGCGAGGATCTCGTCAGCCGCGCCAAGGCCGAACTTGGCAACGCAGCCGAAACATTTCAGCCATTGATGGCGCGGGAGCCGCAGACCATCCGAGGAATCCAGCGGCCGATCGGAATATGGACCCAAGCGCGCGGCTCGCAGCTGGCCGATCGTACCTGACGCCACCGTGTCACGAGTCCGACAAAAAAGCCCGGCCGAACGGCCGGGCTTTTCTGTTGCGATCGACGCGAGAGGCGCTTACGCAGCCTCGTCGGCGACGGTGGTGTCGTCGCCATCGGTATCGTCGGTATCGCCCTCGGCATCCGTGTCGGCCTCGCCGTCGGCGGCTTCCGCCTTGGCGTTGGTGCGGCGCGGGCTCTTGGCGAGCTGGGCCTCGATCTCCTTGACCGCTTCGGTCTCGGTCGAGTGCTGGACCACCGCGATCTCGCGGGACAGACGATCGAGCGCCGCTTCATAGAGCTGGCGTTCGGAGTAGGACTGCTCGGGCTGCGACTCCGAGCGGTAGAGGTCGCGCACGACTTCCGCGATCGCGACGATATCGCCCGAATTGATCTTCGCTTCGTATTCCTGGGCGCGGCGCGACCACATGGTGCGCTTGACGCGGGCGCGGCCCTTGAGGGTCTCCAGCGCCTTCTTCACCAGCGCGGGCTCGGACAGCTTGCGCATGCCGACATTGGCGACCTTGGCGGTCGGAACGCGCAGCGTCATCTTGTCCTTGATGAAGTTGATGACGAACAGTTCGAGCTTGGCACCGGCGATCTCCTGCTCCTCGATGGCCAGGATCTGGCCGACGCCGTGAGCGGGATAGACGACGAATTCGTTGGCCTTGAAGCCCTGACGCTGGGTCACGACCTTCTTTTCCTCGACCTTCGGCGCAGCGGCGGGCTTCACAGCCGGCTTGGCGGCGACGGGAGCCTTGGCAGGAGCAGCAACGGGTGCCTTCGGCGCAGCAGGCTTGGCAGCGTGAGCCTTGGCAATAGCGGGCTTGGCAGCAGGCTTGGCAACGGTCGCTTTCGCGGCCGGTTTGGCAGTCTTGTTAGGCATTGCGCTTCTTTTGTTCTTCGAGGACTTTGCAGCCGGCGCCTTCGTCGCGGTCCGACCCTTGGATGCGCTACGGCTGGCCGCGGCGACTTTTTTGGCCTCCTTATGGGAAGCCCTCGCTGAAGTACTCTTTTTACGCGTTTTCTGTGACACAGCCTGCGCGCGGAAACTGCCACGCCCCTGTTCGACATTTGGTTTCACGGGAACCCTGAGGGGCCAACGGGGCTGACGGGGTTCGGCTTAATGTGCCCAATATAGCACATTTCCCGCAAAAATCAATGATTTAGGGGCTTTTGTGACTGCTTTTCAGCGCTGACGAAGGTATTAGGGTTAAGTTTGAGCCCGATTAGTCTCCGGATCCAGGGTTCGGAGAAAAATATTTCTCGAACTTGCCCTCCATGCCGTCGAATTCCTTGGCGTCGGCGGGTGATTCTTTCTTTTGGGTGATGTTCGGCCAGCTCTTGGCGTAGTCGGCGTTGACCTGGAGCCACTTTTCCAGTCCCGGTTCCGTATCCGGCTTGATGGCGTCGGCGGGGCATTCCGGCTCGCACACGCCGCAGTCGATGCATTCGTCAGGATGGATGACCAGCATGTTGTCACCCTCGTAGAAGCAGTCGACCGGGCAGACCTCGACGCAGTCGGTGTACTTGCACTTGATGCAGTTTTCAGTGACGACGTAAGTCATCCAACGCTCCGAAAAGCTCTTTTAAAAGTCGCGGCTTGCGTAGCGCGGATGGCCCGGCGCTGCAAGGTCGGGAACGGCCGATCATGACAGTTGTGTGCGTTTGATCGGCCAAGAAATGAATACAAAGCGCAATTGATTACGAATTGCGCTTGGCGTCGCCGAGCTCCTCGTAGAGCACGCGTGCCGAGGCCGCATCGCCGCGGCGCGCGTTGAAGGCGGTCACTTTCAAGACCCGCACGGTGCGATCGAGCGCGACGGTGAGCACGTCGCCGATCTTGATCGCATGCCCCGGCGACGTCTCGCGTGCACCGTTGACGCGAACATGGCCGGTGACGACCAGCTCGGCCGCGGAGGTGCGCGCCTTCACCACCCGCGCATGCCACAGCCATTTGTCGATGCGCTGCCGCTCGGTGGTCGTGGCTCTATTCCTTCTGACGCGTTTTCTTCACGCGAACCGCTCCGCACTTCGCTCAAAAACGCTATGCTACTCCTTCCGGCCGGAGAGCTGCTCTTTCAGCGCGGCGAGCTTTGCGAAGGGCGAGTTCGGATCGACCGGACGATCGCGTTCGCGCGGATTCGCGCTGGAGGCATAGGGCCGCAGCGACGGGCCGGACTCGCGGTCGCGCCGGTCGCGGCCCTTGTCGCGGTCACGGCCACGATGCTCGCGACCCTTGTCGCGATCGCCGCCGAACTTGCCTTTGTTGTCGCGGTTGCGATCGCGATCCCTGTTGTCGCGGTCCTTGCCCTCGAAACGGCGATTCCTGTCGTCGCGCCCCTCCTGGCGCGGCGCGCCTTCGGCACCACCCTCGCGCGGCTTGCGAAAGTCCTTGGCCCCATCGCGGCGATGACCACCGTGACGATGGCGCTCGCCGCGCCTCTCGCCGTCGGCGCCTTGCGCGGCCTCGCCTTCCGCGGGCGCGGCACCTGCCTCAGCACCAGCCTGCGGGCGGTGATGATGACGCTGGTGGCGATGGCGCTCGTGGCGCGGCTTGCGATCCTCGTGCCGGCCGCCCGGACGCCAGACCTCGACGAGCTCGGGCTCGGCGGGCGTCGCTGCGGCCTCGACGGGCGCTGCTGCATCGGCCGATGCAGCCGCTTCCACCGCGGCGGTCTCGGCGGGTGCGGCTTCGAGGCCGGCAGCCTCCGTGGGCACGGCGGCCTCTTCGGCCGGCGGCGCGATGCCGGGGGCATCTTCGGGCGTGACGGGCGCTTCGGGCAATGCGTCCAGCGCCGGCTCCTCGTGCGCGCCCTCGTCCTCCTGCTCCATGCCGGGCGCGTCTTCGACGGTGACGGCTTCAGCAGCGATCTCGGTGGATGCAGCCGGCTCTGCCGGCAGGCCGGCGACGGCCTCAGCGGCCGTCTCGGGGGATGTCTCGGTCGAACTCTCGGCGGTGCCCTCGGTGGGCGGCGCCTCGGCCGCGACCGTCTCGGTGACGACAGGCTTTTGCGGCAGCGGCGGGCGCTTCTCCATGCGATAGCCCAGGGCACGCAGCACCGAGGCGAAATCTTCGCCCGCAGAGCCCGTGAGCGAGGTCATCGCCTGCGTCACCACGAAGCTGCGGCCGTCGAATGCGCCGGCGGGCTTTTCGCCGGGCGAGTTCTCGCGCCAGGCCAGCGCCGGGCGGATCAGGTCGGCAAGCCGCTCCAGGATGTCGACGCGCACGGCACGCTCGCCGGCCTGCTTGTAGCCGAGCACGCGATAGGCATCGCGCGGCAGCTGCTTGTCGACCGGGAACGAGGTGCGGCCCGAAGATGCCAGATGCTGCGCGCCTGACAGCGCGGAGAGATCGACATTGTCCTGCTTCAGCGCCCACAACAGCGCGGCGAGCGCACGCGCGGCGGGCTTGAGCAGGCCGGGGAAATAGATGTGATAGGCGCCGAAGCGGACGCCGTATTTGCGCAAGGTGGCGCGCGAGGGCTGGTCGAGATCCTTCAGCTCGTTCGCGATTCTGGGACGCTCGAGCACGCCGAGCGCCTCGACCAGCTGATAGGCGATGCCGCGGGCAATGCCAGTGACGTCCTCGGCCTTGCCGAGCTCGCACATCGGTCCGAGCAATTTTTCGATATGCGTCTTGAGCCAGAGGTCGAGCCGGGCCTGCACTTTTTCGCGCGGTGCCCCGGTCAGCCTTTCATCCGAGATGATGCGGATGCGCGGATGCAGCGCCTCCTCTGCGGCAGACAGCCGCGCCACGGCATCGCCGGTCCAGCGGATGGTGCCTTCCGAGGTCAGCACGAACTGCTCGTCCGGCGCGTTGCCCAGTTTTTCGGCGCGCGCGTTGATCTCGCCGGCGAGCACCGCTTGCGCGGCAGCCTGCAATGCCTTCGCATCGGAGCCGGCTTCCGCCGCATCCGGTGCAAAGGTGAAGCCATCGAGGCGGCCGATGACATGGCCTTCGACGATGACTTCGCCGGTCTTGCCGATTTCCGTATTCAAGCTCGTGTTCTCCCGCAGGCGGCGCATCAATACACTGGTCCGACGATCAACGAAACGCTCAGTCAAGCGTTCATGGAGCGCATCCGATAGTTTATTTTCGACCTCCCGTGCGATCCCCTGCCAGCGTTCGGGGTCTTTCAGCCAGTCCGGGCGGTTGGCGACGAAGGTCCAGGTGCGAATCTGCGCGATCCGGGCCGACAGCGTGTCGATGTCGCCGTCGACGCGGTCGGCCTGGTCGACCTGGGCGGCAAACCAGGAATCGGGGATACATCCCTTCTGCATCAGGAAGCCGTACAGCGTGGTCACGAGTTCGGCATGGGCCGCCGGCGACAGCTTGCGGTAATCCGGGACCTGGCAGGCCTCCCACAACCGCTCCACCGCCGCCTTGCCATGCGCGATATCGCGCACCTCGACGTCGCGGGCGGCGTGGTCGAGCACGCGCATGTCCTCGGCGATCGGCGCGCGCGTCAAGGCCTCGTGGCCGGGGGCGAGGTTCAGCGACACCTGGAGCGCGCCGAGCGAGGAGAAATCCAGCTTCGAATTGCGCCATTGCAGCATCTTCACGGCGTCGAAGGTGTGGTTCTGGAGCGCATTGACGAGCTCGGGCTCGAACGGCGCGCAGCGGCCCGTGGTGCCGAAGGTGCCGTTGCGCGTGGCCCGTCCCGCGCGGCCGGCGATCTGCGCGAACTCGGCCGGCGTCAGGCGGCGGAACTGGTAGCCGTCGAACTTGCGGTCGGAGGCGAAGGCGACGTGATCGACGTCGAGATTGAGGCCCATGCCGACGGCGTCGGTGGCGACGAGATAGTCGACGTCGCCATTCTGGAACATCGCCACTTGCGCGTTTCGGGTGCGCGGCGACAGCGAGCCCAGCACCACGGCGGCGCCGCCATGCTGGCGGCGGATCAGCTCGGCGATGGCGTAGACTTCATCCGCGGAGAACGCGACGATGGCGGTGCGCCGCGGCTGGCGCGTGATCTTGCGGTCGCCGGCGAATTCCAGCTGCGACAGGCGCGGCCGCGTGATCATGGACACGCCCGGCAACAGGCGCTCGATGATCGGGCGCATCGTCGCAGCCCCCAGCAGCAGCGTCTCGTCGCGGCCGCGGCGGTTGAGGATGCGGTCGGTGAAGACGTGGCCGCGTTCGAGATCGGAAGCGATCTGGACCTCGTCGACGGCGAGGAACGACAAGTCGAGATCGCGCGGCATCGCCTCGACGGTCGAGACCCAATAGCGCGGGTTCTTCGGCTTGATCTTCTCCTCGCCCGTCACCAGCGCGACGGCCTCGGCTCCGACCCGCGCGGCGATCTTGTTGTAGACCTCGCGCGCGAGCAGGCGCAGCGGCAGGCCGATCATGCCACTGGGATGCGCCAGCATCCGCTCGATGGCGAGATGGGTCTTGCCGGTGTTGGTCGGCCCGAGCACCGCGGTGACGCCCGCGCCGGGTGCGCGCTCGGAAGCGAAGGGGGAGGGAGAGAAGGCCATGTCCAGGGATTAGGTAGTGGCGATTGGGGCGAATGTCAGTGCTGTCTGGGGCGATGAGGTGCATGGCGCCGACCACGCACCCCGCGGTCATGCCCCGGCTTGACCGGGGCATCCAGTACGCCGCGGCCCATCCGCTCAACCACAGCCACCTCGGCGTACTGGATCGCCCGGTCAAGCCGGGCGATGACACCGAATGGGTAGGAGCGCCTTCCCCAAACCTCGCGCAACTGTTTCACTTTGCGACGCTTTTCCCGTTGGCCTTAAGCTTCGGAACGACTCTAGAACGAATCGCGGCCGAATCGCTGACTCCCATTTGAGTCCTGTTCCGTTCACGCAACATGTCGCGGGACTCGTATTGGTTGCGCACTAGATGGAGTTTTGCCCTGTCGCACAAGCGGCGTTTCCATGACGGAATCCCTTAAGTTGGGGATGGCGTGGAGTCGAATCAGAATCGGGGTGGAGTCAAATGGATTCAGGAAGCGCTGACCCCGGCGAAACAAAAAGTGCGAAAACAACCCCATGCACAGTAGGTAAGTTATTGTACTTACAAGAGTTTTTAGATTTCGAAAATCATCTCCTCGTCATTCCGGGGCTCGCGAAGCGAGAACCCGGAATCCATCGTGAGGCCGTCTCTGTGGCCCGATGGATTCTCAGGTGCGCAATTGCGCACCGTAGTTCGCGCTGCGCGCGCCCCGGAATGACGGCGGAGTTTACTGCGTCTTCGCCACGCGCGGCGGCTGGGGCGAGGTGATGAAGCTGGTCGCTTCCAGCATAGCCGGCCCCAGGGGGGTCGGCACTTTCAGCCAGAACGGGACCAGGATGCGCGTCCCCGCCACCGGGGCGAAGGCGATCTCGATGTTGCGCTGGGCGGCGAGATATTTGATCACGGGGCGGTCGGGGATGTAGCCCGCGACAGGGACGAAATAGAGCGCGCAGACCACCACCGGGCCACGATAGCCCTTTTCCGCCTTCACGCTCTCCATGCGCTTGAAATCGAGCTTGAGGTCGTAGCGCATGCGGCCGTCGAACACGGGCGCTCCGTTGTGACAGGCCTCCGGCGAGACCGGATCGCCGGTGCCGGGCACGCGCAGCATCGAGGCCGTCATCGGGTCCCAGACGCCGCGGCGATGCGCGTCGGTGACGACGATGCGGTCGGGATCGACCGGCGGCTCCGGCAGGATGCCGAATTCCTTCACATTGCCCTTGTCGAGGGTGATGCGGATCTCCTCGGTCTTCTTCGAGGTGGTGGTGGAGGCCTGGTAGCCGGTCGCCACCAGCGCGCCGTTGACCACGCGCCCCTGCGAGGCGCCGGTGCCGGACCCGCCCGCGAACGATTTCAAAAGCCCGGTGGTGCCGCCCGAGGCCGCGGCCGCGAACACGTCGTCGCCGATGTCGATGTTCCAGGCGCCCCTGCCGACGGGAATGCCTGATAGCGTTGCCTCATACTGCGCCTCGAGCTTGCCCTGCGCGGCCGCGGGCCGCGCTTCCCATGCCAGGGCCAGCGCGCAAAGAGCCGCCAGGACCAGCCGGCCGGCAGAGCCGAGCCGGGGCGAAAAAAGGGTTGGGGTGGGCACGAAGCTTTCCAATCGGGGCGCCAATCGAAGAGTTACTTAAGCCGAAATTGGCGGCAGGCAATGCGTCCGGGCGCGCGGCTGCGGAACTTGAGCCAACTCATCAGCGGCGATTGCGCCCTTTATGTGATGGTAAGGCGCGCTAATCATTGCCATTTTGGTGATCGGAGGGTGGGTCAGTAGCGCGCAGCTCCGTCCCCCCATTCCGCTGTCATGCCCCGGCTTGACCGGGGCATCCAGTACGCCGCGGCCCCTCTGGTCAATCACGGCCGTCTCGGCGTACTGGATCGCCCGGTGAAGCCGGGCGACGACAGCGAGCCTGGAGCACGAAAGCCGCCCCAAATCCTTGACTA
>NZ_WQNE01000036.1 GCF_009759665.1 Bradyrhizobium cajani | reverse complement strand
CGCCCACGCCGTCGCCGACCCCGGTCCCGCCGCCGACGGCGGCCCACTACGGCCAGTCGTCGGGCAACGCCATGCTCAACCTCGGCTCCGGGTTCCTGGAGCGGCTCGGCAACCAGGCCGCCAACGGCTTCAATCGATCGTTCCGGACCAATCCGGCAGGCGGCGGCGCGTCCGAGAGCGCGGAAGATCCGCGCTATCGCACCTGGTTCGAGGGCTATGGCATCTCGGTCCGCACCGATGCGCAGGGCGATTTCGTCGGTGACGAGCGCAAGACCTTTGGCGGCGTCGCCGGCTTCGGCGCGCGGCTCGCGCCGGGCGTCAATATCGGCTTCTCCGTCGATCAGAGTCACACCGACATCGATGTGCCGCTGGCGCTCCAGTCGGCCACGCTCGACCTGACCCAGGTCGGCTTCAACGGCTCCGTCGACAAGGGGCCCTGGACCTGGGCCTTTGCGGTGGTGCACGGTTTCGGCAAGGTCCGTTCCAGCCGCGACACCGGCCTTGGCCTTGCGACCGCAGGCTATCGCGCCGCGGTCGACGGCGCGCTGACCGAGGTCAGCTACTACTGGACCAAGGACCAGATGCGCATCGTTCCCAAGGGCGCGCTCGAATATGTGCGCGCCACCAGTGCTGCGTTCCAGGAGGCCGGCGGGCTCGATCCGCTCAATGTCGGCGCGACGGCGCTCTCACGCGCGCGCGTCATGATCGGGGCCGAGATCGGACGCTACTTCATCTTCGACCGGAAGATCCTGGACCTGTCCGCCTACGGCAAGTTCGTCGACAATTTCCATCAGGATCTCGGGTCGATCCAGGTCAGCCTGGGGACCCAGAGCATCGTCGTTCCCGGCATCGGCGAGAGCCGCTACGGCATGGATGCCGGCGCCTCGGCTTCGCTCAGCCTGACCAGCACCGCGCGGCTCTACGTCAACTACGACGGCAAGTTCCGCAACGAGCTGACGTCGCACCAGGGCACGGCCGGATTCGAATACCGCTGGTGACCTACGTCGGCGTCACCGCGACATAGCCGGTCAGCCCAAAACCCTCGCGCGCGGCCGTCATCATCGGCACCAGCGCATTCGGGTGGATGAACTCGTCGCGGAAACAGGGGTAGGTCCTGGGATCGAAAATCTTCTTGAGCCAGTCGACCACGATCTTGTGGCGCTCCGAGGCGCGGAACTCCTTGTGATAGGTGAGCCAGAGATCGGCGTGGTGGCTCACGCCGAGATCGACCGCAACGAGCCGTGCGCCGAGCGCGATCGACACGGTCGGCAGGAAGCCGATGCCGGCGCCGCGCTCGACCGCATAGAGCACGCCGACCGAGGAGTTGGTCTTGATCCCGACGATGCCCTCCAGCGACTTCAGTCCGAGTACGCGGGCGTAGGCGCCGTCATCGACCTGCGGCGCGCTCTGCTTGATGATGCGGTGGTCCTGCAAGTCGGCGAGCGTTGCCGGCACGCCGTAGAGGTTCTCGTACTCCTTCGAGACGAAGGGATAGATGTGCAGCCGACCGAGCTTGGCGACAATCAGATCAGGATTGGTCGGTGGCTCGAGCTGGATCGCAATGTCGGATTCAAGCCGTGCGACGTCGGCCTGCTCCATCGCGCAGCGCAGATCGACGGTGATCTTGCGATAGGTTTTCTGGAAGTCGATCAGTCGCGGCAGGATCCAGAAATTGCCGGGACCTTCCGTCACCGCGACGCGCACCGTACCTGCGGTGTCGTTCGACGAACGCGAGGCGCGACGGAAGACGTTGAAGGCATGACGCTCCATATGCGCGACGTCGGCGATCATCGCGGTGCCTTCATCGCTGAGTGTCAGCCCGCTCTGGTCGCGCAGGAACAGCTTGCAGCCGATGCTGTCTTCGAGCCGGTCGATCCTGCGCATCAGCGTGGTGGAAGTGAGACCGAGCTCCTCGGCGGCGTTGCGGAAACTTTTATATTTTGCGCACGCTAAAAACAATTTCAAATCGTCCCAGGACGCGCCCAGGGCTTCTTCACGGTGCTGCATCATCGCAGCACCCCGGTGCAATAACTGCTGCATACTCCTGATCCCCAACCGCTAAGCTCATCCTCATAGCGGGGTACGAAAGCCGCAAACGATAGAGGGGCAATACCGGTATGGAAAGGGGCTCGTTTGCCGCAAGGCATGATTTCGACGCGCTGCCGCTCAGTCCGGACGTCGACGTCCGTTGCGCGCAATTTTCCGAAATTGCCGCGCTTTCCGAAATGGCTCGCCGGCTGGTGCCTGGCGTGCAGATCGGAGCGGCCGAGCTTGCGAGATACTTCACCATCGATCCCCAGAGCATCCTGACCTTCAGCCGGAAGGGCAGACTCCTCGGCGGAATGGCCTTCCTGTTTCTCAACGAGCGCGGGCACGATGCGCTGCTGCTCGACGAGATCTGCCTCACCGCGCCAGAGATGCATTATCTTGCTTCCGCGAACGAAGACGTTGCGGCCATCTACATCTGGGCGATCGCGGCGACAGGACGCGGCATCGCTGGTCTCGGCAAGGCCGCGGCTCATCTGCGACAGGTAAGATTTCGCAATGCGGATTGCTATGCGCAGCCGTCAACCGTGGCCGGACGCGATATCATGAGGGCTACCGGCTTCGAGCCGGTTCCGAGCTTCCAGCCCGATCTGTGGTGTTACGAGCGCCCCTGGCATCGGCCGCCAATGCGCATGCCAGGCGCGATCATCCAAGCAAGGAGTTTAGCAGATGCACGGCACTAGGATTCCTCTCGCCAAGCCCGACTCCCGCGCCATCACGATCCGCCTCGCGCGCGATCCGAGCGACCTCATGCTGGTCACCGCCATTCGCTCCGCGGTCTATCTCGCCGAGCAGGATTGTCCGTTCGAGGAGGAGTTCGACGGCAACGACATGGTGGCCGCACATTTCATCGGCTATGTCGGCAACGAGCCTGCGGGCTGCCTGCGGGTGCGCTTCTTCGGCGACTTCGCCAAGGTGGAACGGCTCGCGGTGCGTCACCAATATCGGCGCTCGCGTGTCTCCTTCAAGCTGGTGCAGGCGAGCGTCGACTATGTGAAGCGCAAGGGGTTCCGCAAGATCTACGGCCAGGCGCAGGACCGCTTGGTCGACTTCTGGGCTCATTTCGGCGCCAAGCCGCTCGGCCACAACCGCAAGATCACCTTCTCGGATTTCTCCTACACGGAGATGCTGCTGGAGATCGAGCCGGGACCGGACGCCATCACGCTGGATAGCGATCCCTATGTGATCATCCGTCCCGAGGGCGATTGGGACCGGCCGGGCGTGCTCGACGCCTCGGCAGGGCGGGCGGTGACCTCGCCGCTGCGTGATCTCGCGCTTCCCGGTCACTGAAACTGGTGCAGCTCCGCGCAAGACAATGCTGGTCTCCATCCAAGACGATCCGCCGATCCTGGTCTGCGCAGATCTCCAGGTCGAATATCTCACCCAGGGGCGCCGCCACGTCATCCTCGACGGCGAGGCCGCTACTGCGCGCTGCCTGGAACTGCTGACGCTGTGGCGCAACAATCTCTGGCCGGTGATGCATCTGAAGCGCATCGCCCAGGCCGCCTGGTTCAATCCGGCATCCAGGCTGACCGATTGGATCGCCGAGACGAAGCCGCGGCCCGGTGAGATGACGTTCGAGCATCCGCTGCCATCCGCCTACAGCTCGCCGCGGTTCGTGGACTACATGTCCAATATCCGCAATGCGCGCTGTGTTCTGATCGGCTTTTCCCTTGATGAAACCATCCTGGCCACCGCGGTCGAGGGGTTTCATCGCAGCCATCGCTACCAGATCGTCGGCGATGCCGTGGCCTGCCGCCAACCCGGCGCCGGCGATGCCGCCGCCTACAAACATGCGGTAGTGAATGTCATCGGGAATTTTGCTACAATCCAATCCAGCGCCGAACTGATCAGAGCCAGCGGCGCCGTCGCGGTATAGGCGATCGGCGGATGGGGTGGGACATTGTCACGGGGAGAAAAGCTCAAGGAGCTGGTGAGCGACCTGTCGCGTGCCGCCGAGGCGGCGCGGCGGCTTGGTCTGCCCACGACGGTCTATCTGCTCTCGATGGCGCTCGTGGAGGTGCGGGAGGCCGCTACCGACGATGAGGATGACGACGGTGCGGCCTGAGAGCTGCGCCGTGTGCGGCTTTGTGCAACGCTGCTGAGCGCTTGCTGCCGTCGAATTGGCGTTGCAAGCTCCGTCTCATCGCAATAGCCAAGTAACTAGCCAAGTAACTCGATCACCAAGTGATGACGCTGAATGCGCCGGCGACGTCACGCCTTCAAGGATCCCTGCAAATGTCCATGCTGCCCAATTCGCAAGAGGCCCGGGATGTGGCCTACCAGCTCCATCCCTACACCAACGCGCGGACCCATCAGCAGGCCGGACCCCTGGTGATCGAACGCGGCGAGGGCCCCTATGTCTTCGACGCCGCCGGCAAGCGCTATTTCGAGGCGATGGCTGGCCTGTGGAGCGTCGGGCTCGGCTTCAACGAGAAGCGTCTGGTCGAGGCGGCGCACAGGCAGATGCAGGCGCTGCCGTTCTATCATACGTTCTCGGCCAAATCGCACGGGCCCTCGATCGATCTTGCCGAGAAGCTGGTTGCGCTCGCGCCGGTGCCGATGAGCAAGGTGTTCTTCACCAATTCCGGCTCGGAAGCGAACGACACCGTATTGAAGCTGATCGCCTACCGTTCCAACGCGCTCGGCCAGCCCCAGCGCAAGAAGGTGATCAGCCGCCTGCGCGCCTATCACGGCGTCACCATCGCGTCGGCAAGCCTCACGGGCCTGCCGAACAATCACCGCTCGTTCGACCTGCCGCTGCCGAACATCCTGCACACGGGCTCGCCGCATTTCTACAAGGACGGCGCGCCCGGCGAGAGCGAGGAAGCCTTTGCGACACGCCGGGCCGAGGAGCTCGACGCGCTGATTCAGAAGGAAGGACCGGACACGATCGCAGCCTTCTTCGGCGAACCGGTGATGGGGGCGGGCGGCGTGATCGTGCCGCCGGCGACCTATTGGGACAAGATCCAGAAGGTCCTGAAGAAGTACGACATCCTGCTGGTCGCCGACGAAGTCATCTGCGGCTTCGGCCGCACCGGCAAGATGTTCGGCTGCGAGACCTATGGCATCAAGCCGGATGCGATCGTGGTCTCCAAGCAGATCACGTCGAGCTATTTCCCGCTGTCGGCGATCATGCTGAACGACCGCATGTTCGAGCCGATCGCGGACGAGAGCAACAAGATCGGCGTGCTCGGTCACGGCTTCACCGCGGGCGGCCATCCCGTCGGCTCGGCCATCGCGCTCGAGAACTTGAAGATCATCGAGGAGCGCGGCCTGGTCGCGCATGCCGCCGAGCTCGGCGGCTACATGCAGGGCAAGCTGCGCGAACTCGCCAGCCACCCGCTGGTCGGCGAGGTTCGCGGCGTCGGCATGATCGCCGCGCTCGAACTGGTGCTCGACAAGGGACGCAAGACCGCGGCGGCGACACCCGGCGCCGTCGGCGGCATTGCCAGCCGCATGCTCCAGGAGCGAGGCGTGATCTCGCGCAACATGCTGGATGCCATCGCCATCTGCCCGCCGCTGATCGCCACCAAGACCCAGATCGACGAGCTGGTGGCGACGATTTCAGGCGTACTGGACGACATGAAGCCGGAAGTCGCGAAGCTGACGCCGGCGTAGGGAGACGCCGGCGCGTCAAATTCCGTCATTGCGAGCCAACGGGTCCGCGCGAAGCGCGGCCCCGTTGGCTCGCAATGACGACGTGGTTGGCATAGCGCCAGCCATAGTTCGCGCGTTCGTAGCGGCCTACGCCCGCTGAACCCCGACCACGCGACCCTTCTCGATCGCCAGCGCCAGCTCGCCGCGCTTGAGCTTCAGGGCGGCATCGCCGAACAGCTCGCGGCGCCAGCCGCGCAAGGCCGGCACGTCCGCCTCGTCGTCGGCCGCGATCTCTTCGAGATCGTCGACGGTGGCGATCACCTTGCTCGCCACTGCATGGCGTTCGGCGGTCATCCGCAGCAGCACCTTCAACAGCTCGACGATGGCCGCGCCGTTGGAATTGTTGCGCGGCTTCTCCAGCTTCGGCAGTGTCGAGAAATCCCGCGCCAGCCCGCGCTCCACGGCGGCGACGATGTCCGCGCCCCATTTGGATTTCTCAAAACCCTTCGGCACGGAGCGCAGATGCGCGAGCTTCTCCAGCGTGTTCGGCGCATGCGTTGCGATGTCGGTGATCGCCTCGTCGCGCAGCACCCGGCCGCGCGGCACGTCGCGGCTCTGCGCTTCCTGCTCGCGCCAGGCGGCAACCTCCATCAGCACCGCGAGGTCCTTGGGCTTGCGCACCCGCGTCTTCAGCCGCTCCCAGGCGCGCTCGGGGTGGAAGTCGTAGGTCCGGGGCGAGGTCAGGACCTCCATCTCGATGGAAACCCATTCGCTGCGGCGGCGCTTCTTCAGGTCGGCGTCGAGCGCGGCGAACACATCGCGCAAGTGCGTGACGTCCGAGACCGCGTAATGCATCTGCTCCTTGGTCAGCGGCCGGCGCGACCAGTCGGTGAAGCGATGGGTCTTGTCGGGGCGGTGGCCGGTGACTTTCTCGACCAGCGCGTCATAGGCGATGCTGTCGCCATAGCCGAGCACCATCGCGGCGACCTGGGTGTCGAACACCGGGTGCGGGATGATGTTGGCCTGGTGCCAGATGATCTCGATGTCCTGGCGGGCGGCGTGGAACACCTTCAGCACGCTCTCGTTGGCCATCAGCTCGAAGAACGGCTTGAGGTCGATGCCCTCGGCCAGGGTGTCGATGACGACGGCTTCCTCGGCGCTGGCCATCTGCACCACGCACAGCAGCGGGTAATAGGTGGTCTCACGCAGGAACTCGGTATCGACGGTGATGACGGGGTGCTTGGCCAGTCGGCTGCAGGCAGCCGCAAGGTCAGCGGTGGTGGTAATCAAATCCATGAACGGCCCATGACACGTACATCAGCCGTTCCGCCGAAAGCGCTGTGATGTCAAGGGGCTCGATGCGAATTCGAGCCTTGCATTTGGGCCGGAATCGACCCCATCCGACGAAAATCCTATTCGTAGCGGATTCGCTGCGAAGATTTCCGGGCGCAAGGCAGCGCCACCACGAGCACGCACATGGCAACCAGCGCCAGTCCCAGGAACTCGAAAACCAACAGATCCACGGCGAAATCCCCCGAAAGACCGTTAGACTTGTCGGGGGCGCGTTGAGGGTCTGTTAATTCTCGTGGTTACCGGCGGCAGGGCCGGGCCGGATGGTAGATGGAGAGTTAATTGGGGGCCGTCCGACTGTCACGTCATCAGCTTCGGCAGGGCGGCAGCAAGGGTATCCACGGCGGCGCGGACCTTTGGCGGCATCCGGGGCGAACGTGGCCACAATGCATGGCAGTCGTACAGGAATTCCAGACGGCCTTCGAAGAGAGGGACCAGCACGCCGGCGCGGACACGCTCGCGGACCAGCCAGAGGGGCAGCCAGGCGAGCCCCATACCATTCGCCGCGGCATCGGCGATTGCTTCTAGATCGTCGAGCCTCAGTCTGCCGGCCGGCATGACCTCACGAGGAGGCCTGCCTTCGCAGGGGAACAGCCAAGGCCGGACGCGCCCGGAGCGGCGATAGATAATGGCCTGGTGCGCCGTGAGATCATCGATCGATTTCGGCTTGCCGTGGGTGCGCAGGTAGGACCGCGCGCCACATACCACCATGCGCTGGCCGGCGATGCGCCGCGCGGTCAGGCCGGATTGGTCGTCGAGCCCCCCGGTTCGGATCGCAAGATCGTAGCCGGCCTCGACGATGTTCGCGATCGGGTCGCCGAACGAGAGGTCGAGTTCGAGACGAGGATATTTCCGCGCGAGCTTCATCAGCAAGGGGGCGATGCAGTGCCGCCCCAGCAAAGCAGGCATGGTCACACGCAGCCTGCCATGCGGCTCGGAAAGCCCGTCGGACACGACGGCGTCGGCGGCTTCGGCCTCGCTGAGCACCGCGCGGCAGCGCTCGTAATAGGCCTGACCGGCATCGGTCAGGCTCTGGCGTCGGGTCGTGCGATTGAGGAGGCGGACGCCGAGGCGCTCTTCGAGAAAGCGTACATGCTTGCCGACCATCGGCCCGGACATTTCGAAGGCGTCGGCCGCGGCTGCGAACGAGCCGAGATCGACGGCCTTGACGAACACGGCCATGCTGGTCAGGCGGTCCATGATTGAAAACTCCTGGTTTCGACTGAACGTCCAATCCAGCGATTTATCCCCTCGCGCCCGGTCGGCATAGTTCCATTCAGTTCAACTGTTTTGGAGTACGTCCATGGCCCGCGTCATTCGCTTTCATCGGCATGGTGGTCCCGAAGTGCTGCGCATCGAGGCTGTCGACGTCGCACCGCCCGCAACGGACGAGGTGCAGATCCGGGTCAGGGCGCTCGGTCTCAACCGTGCGGAAGCTCTGTTGCGGACGGGGACCTATATCGAGGCTGCGAAATTTCCGTCGGGCCTTGGTCTGGAGGCGGCCGGCATCGTCGAGGCCGTCGGGGAGGACGTGACTGGCTTCGCGCCGGGCGACAAGGTGAGCATCGTACCGCCGCTGTCGATGGTGCGGTGGCCGGCCTATGCCGAGCTCGCGAACTTTCCTGCCGAGATCGTCGTGAAGCATCCGTCCGCGCTTGGCTTCGAGGCGGCGGCTGCCGTGTGGATGCAGTATCTCACGGCCTATGGCGCGCTAGTTGACATTGCAGGACTTGGGCAAGGGGATGTCGTCGTCATCACCGCCGCATCGAGCAGTGTCGGCCTTGCTGCCATTCAGATCGCGAACCGGGTCGGTGCTGTTCCGATCGCCCTGACACGGACCTCGGCCAAGCGGCACGCCTTGCTTGATGCAGGCGCCGCTCACGTGATCGCTTCGGGTGAGGAAGACAGCCGGGCGCAGTTGGAGGCGATCGCAGGTGCGATCGGCGTGCGGGTCGTGTTCGATGCGGTCGGCGGTCCGGCGTTCGAGCCGCTGACCGCAGCCATGTCGCCGGGCGGAATTTTGATCGAGTATGGCGGGCTGAGCCCTGAGCCGACGCCGTTTCCTCTCTTCAACGTCCTTGGCAAGAGCCTGACGCTGCGCGGCTACCTCGTGCACGAGATCATCCGCGATGCCGCGCGCCTTGCGAAGGCAAAGGCGTACATTCTCGACGGTCTGTCGAACGGCACCTTGAAGCCGGTCATCGCTCGAACGTTCCGGTTCGAGGAGATCGTCGAGGCGCATCGTTTCCTGGAGTCGAACATGCAGTTCGGCAAGATCGTCGTGACGATCTGAGCAGTGTCCATAAACGACTTCGGCGCCCCGCATCGCGGAGCGCCGAAGCATGTTCGCGGGATGAACTGCCGGCCTTACGGTAGCTTCAGCGACGTCTCAGCGTTGTACGGCTTGAGCGTCTCGTCGGCGGCCTTCTGGGCGGCGGCGAGGGCCTCCTTGGGCTGCTTCTTACCGTTGAGGACCAGCATCACCTCGTCCTCGAGGTTCTTGCGCACCGGCACGGTCTTGTAGGTCGCGAACCAGGGCTTGGCGACGTCGAGCTGCTCGACGGCGGTCTTGGCGTCCGGGTTCTTGTTCAGGAACTCGACCATGTCGGGCGTCTTGTAAGCGGCCATGTTGGGCGCGAAATAGCCGGTCGCACGGCTCCACCAGCCGCTCTTCTCGGGCGAGGTCATCCACTTGATCAGCGTCCAGGCGGCCTTCTGCTTGTCGGCCTCGAGCCCTGCCGGGATGATCAGCGAGGCGCCGCCGATCGGCACCGCATTGCGGACGTTGCGCGGGATGAAGGCGACCTTGTAGTTGAACTTGGCGTTGTCGCGCACATAGGTCAGCGAACCCGTCGACAGCATGATCATCGCGGCATTGCCGGAGATGAAGGAGGTGCTCACGGCCGGACCGGGCGTTGCGCCGGGCGGATGCACCTTGTGCTTGGCGACGAGGTCGTTCCACCAGGTGAGCGCGCCGAGCATCGAGGGCGTGTCGTAATAGACCTCGCCGCCGAACTCCTCGTTGTAGTAGCGCCCGCCATTGGACATGGTGAGCGTTTCCATCATCCAGCCGCAATAGTCGTAGGCGCAGGGGATCGAAATGCCCCAGCGGGTGACCTTGTCGCCTTCGCGCTTGGTGAGCTTCTTGGCCCAGTCGGTGAGCTCGGCCCAGGTCTGCGGCGGCTTGTTCGGATCAAGGCCGGCTTCCTTGGCCTGGTCGGCGTTGATGTAGAGCAGTGGCGTCGAGTTGTGGAACGGCACGCCGTAGACCGAGCGATTGATCACCGCGTTGCCCTGCAACGCGGGGAAGAACTGACCCAGGAACTGGTCCTTGGTGGTGCCGTCGGCGGCGATCAGGCTATCGAGATTGGTGAGCTCGTTCTCGATCTGCATGTCGAGCAGGAAGTTCGCCGACATGATCACCGCGGACGGCGGCTTGCCGGCTTTGATCGCGGCGCGTGTCTTGATCAGCGTGTCGTCGTAGGAGCCGGTGTAGACCGCGGTCGCCTTGATGTTCGGATGACCCTCGTTGAACTCCTTGATCATGGTGCCCATGTCGCGGGCGAGCTTGCCGTCGACGGGGACCGGGAAGAACAGGTCGATCTCGGTCGGACCGTCGGCCATCGCCGGGAAGGCGAGGGCGCCTGCCAATGTGCCTGCCATGGCAAGGCCAAGCACGAGCCTGCGGGAAAACAGCATCGAAAAATCTCCTATTTGATGCCTGAGGTGACGAAAGAACTGATGAAGCGCTTCTGGAAGATCAGGAAGGTGATGAGCAGCGGCGCGATCACCATCAGCGTGCCGGCGGCGATGGTGCCCCAGGCCTGCGTACCTTCGGCCGTCTTGGTGAAGACGGACAACCCGACCGTGAGCGGCCGCTTGTCCGGCGAATTGATCACCATCAGCGGCCACAGGAAGTCGTTCCAGTGGCTGGTCACGGAGATGATGGCGAAGGCCGAGAAGCTCGGCATCGATAGCGGCACGTAGATGTGGCGGATGCGCTGGAACAGGCCGGCACCGTCAATGAGCGCGGCATCCTCCAGCTCGGTCGGAATGGCCTCGAACGCCTGGCGCATCAGGAAGGTGCCGAAGGCCGAGGCGAAGAACGGCATCATCACGCCGGTGAGCGTATCGTAGAGGCCGAGCTGCGCGATCAGGCTCAAATTCGGTACGATCAGCAGCACCGGCACCAGCATCAGCTGCATCAGGAACAGGTAGAAGATCAGCGTCTTGCCGGCGAAGGCGAGGCGCGCGAAGGCAAAGCCCGCAAGCGTGATCGTGACGAACTGCACCAGGAGGATGCCGGTGCAGATGATGGTGGTGTTGAGGGTGTAGCGCGGGAAGTCGCCGATCTCCCAGGCATCCCTGATGTTGTCGAGCGTCGGCTTCAGGCTCGGCATCAGCTCGGCCATGAGGTTGATGCCGTCGGACGCCGGCCGCAGGGTCGCCACGCCCATCCAGAGGAACGGGATGAGCCAGACCAGCGCGAGCAGCACGGTCAGTACGAAGCCGAGCTTCGGCGTGATCTCGCGGCGCGTGGCGAGCGGAGCATCCTTGAACAGGCGGTCGATCAACGTCATGGCCCGCCCTCGCGATTTGCCAGCGTGCGGAACGAAAGCGCGGTAAGGCCCATCAACGCGGCCAGCGTCAGCAGCGTCGCCGCCGAGGCCTTGCCGACGTCGTAATGCTCGACGGCCTGCTGGTAGATGTAGAACAGCACGAGATTGGTCGAATTGGACGGGCCGCCCTGGGTCAGGACGAAGACGTGGTCGACCTGGGTCACCGCATTGAGCGTCGCGATCACGGTGACGAACAAGAAGGTGGGCTTGAGCTCCGGCAGGATGATGTAGCGCAGGCGCTGGAACGGTCCGGCGCCATCGAGATGCGCCGCTTCCATGACGTCCTCGGGCACGGCCTGAAGGCCGGCGAGGAAGAACAGCATGTAATAGCCGGCGTTCTTCCAGATGGTGATGACCATGATCGCGGTGAGCGCGATATCGGGATCGCCGAGCCAGTTCGGCAGCACCGGAAGCATCCGGCCGATGTAATAGTCGAGCAGGCCGACGTTGGGCAGGAAGATGAACAGGAACAGTGCGGAGGCCGCCACCATCGGGATCAGCACCGGCAGGAATAGCGCGGCGCGCAGCGCGCTGGTCACGGCATTGGTGCGCGAAAGCGCCAGCGCGAACAGCAGCGCGAGGCCGATGCTCGGGATCGCGGTGCCGACGGCATAGATGAGATTGTTGACGACCGCGCCGGTGAAGGCGGGGTCGGCAAGCACGGCGCTGACGTTGTCCAGCCCGACGAAGCGGACGGGCGCCTTGGGCGTGGCGCGCTGGTAGAGTGCGTCGACGAAGACGCGGCCCATCGCGCCATAGGTGAACAGCGCGAGGAAGGCCAGCGAGGGAAGCAGCAGCAGATAGGCAGGCAGCGAGACTTTGAAGCTGCTGGTGAAGCGCTTCAGGACGTGCAGACGCGGTGCCGCCGATGCCGCGACCGGGAGAGCCGCGGGTTCAGCGAGGCTCATCTCACCGCGCCGCGAAATTGAGCGCATAGTCGCGGCCGTCGATTCCCGCGGGCGGGTCGAACGGGAAGCGCAGACTGGTGTCGAGGAAGTCGTGGCTGTGCACGACCAGGTTCTCCTGGTCGATCAGCACCACGCCGTAGGCCGGCGGCTCGTGGCTGGCGAGGTGCGGCGCGTTGCGATCGAGTTCGAACCAGACCTGATGGTTGGTGCCGCGCAGCGTCGAGAACGGGATTTTTCCGTAGCTGCCGAAGATCGGCCGGTGCACATGACCGAAGAAGAGGTGGCGGATGCGCGAACGGTAGGGCGCGATGACCTCGGCGAATTCGGCGCTCTGCGCCAGCGCGATCTCGTCCATGGCGTGGACGCCGACCGGGAACGGCGGGTGGTGCATGAACACGACGAACGGCATGTCGGCGGGCGCAGCCGCGAGCGTCTTCGCAAGCCAGTCGAAGCGCTTGGCGCACATCTCGCCGGCATGGCTGGTCTCGTCCAGCGTGTCGAGGAAGATGAACAGGCCATGCTCGGTGGTGCGCGTTCCCTGCACGAAGCCGTTGGGGTCGCGCGGCGCGGCCTTCAGGCCGTCGAGGCAGGCGACGCGGCGGTCGTGATTGCCGACCATGGCGATGTACGGCATCTTCAGCGCGGCCATGGCGTCCGCGAAATTGGCGTAGGACTCGGGCTCGCCCCAATGGGTGAGGTCGCCGGTCACGACCGCAAACGCCGCGTCGGACTGCTGCTTGTTGATGTCGGCGATCGCAGCATCCAGCCGGGCGCGCGGATCGAGGCCATAGAGCTTCAGCCCGGGGTTCGCGAGATGCGTATCGGTGAGGTGGATGAACTTGAAGGGCATGGCGCGCTTTGTCGGGACTGTGGGAGGATGGGCGGCCTCCGGCAAGACGGCCCTGCCAGCCGGTTAGAGCGCGTGTGTTTCAGTTTGATGACAGCGGTTCCGGCCGGCGGCGACGGTGTGGATATGCTCCGGAGGGACTGACCAGACCCGCGCCGCGGTCGGATGACCTGCTACGATTGAGGCGCGTGGCGCGGTCTACCTTGCCGCGAAGATGCGGCTATGGCTTGTTCGGGCTGCTCATCGAATTTGCGTCACGAGATCGTTGAATGGTGACGCCGGGTATTCTCCGCAAGCTGGGATGGCTTGCTGTCCTTCTGATGTCTGTCGCTCTCTTGCATTTCGAGCTCCGCCCCGTCGCACCCGGCAACACGAGGACGGACAAGGCCTGGACCGAGCGGTACGCCAAAGTGCCCGACGTGGAATGGTCACGCTACGAGCCCGTCGATCCGCAGAAGTTCGATACGGCCTCGTTCGGCGGGGTCAGGAAGGCGACGAAATAGGCACGAGCGGGACGCGCCTCACGTCCCGCAGAACGTCTGCAACACCCGCTGGTCCGGCAGCGGGGGATCGGCGTAGGCGGCGTAGTCCGGCTGCTCCTCGTATGGCTTCGCCAGCACCTTCACCAGTTCCTCGAACGGCGCGTAGTCGTCATTGTTCACCGCGGCCTGGATCACCGCCTCGACGCGGTGGTTGCGCGGGATGAACATCGGGTTGACGGCGTGCATGGTGGCCTGCCGCTCGGTGGCGCTCTGCGGCTCCAGGGCAATACGTTCGCGCCAGCGCTTGGCCCATTCATCAAATGATGCGGGGTCCAGGAACTGGGCGCGCGCGTCGCCCGCAGCCGGATCGACGGCGGCGTCACCGAGCTTGCGGAAGGTGAGGGTGAAGTCGGCCTGGTTCTTGGCCATGGCGTCGAGCAGGTCCTGGATCAGCGCTTCGTCGCCGTCGCGCTCCGTGAACAGGCCGACCTTCCTGCGCAGGCCCGCCTGATAGGCGTTGCTGAACGTCTCGGCGAAGGCGCCGAGAATGTCCTGGGCTTCCGCAACCGCCTTCTCCTGCTCGTCGGAGAACAGCGGCAGCAGGCATTCGGCGAGTCGGGTCAGATTCCACAAGCCGATGCGCGGCTGGTTGGCATAGGCATAGCGGCCCATCTCGTCGATCGACGAGAACACCTGCGCGGGATCGTAGGAATCCATGAAGGCGCAGGGGCCGTAGTCGATGGTCTCGCCGGAGATCGACGTGTTGTCGGTGTTCATCACGCCGTGGATGAAGCCAACCAAGAGCCAGCGCGCGACCAGCTCGGCCTGACGCGCGACGATTGCGGCGAGAAGGGCGTGATAGGGCCGCTCGGCGTGGAGCAGGTCAGGGTAATGGCGCGTGATGACGTGGTCGGCGAGCCGGCGGATCGCGTCGGTGTCGCGGCGGACGGCGAAGAACTGGAAGGTGCCGACACGGATATGGCTCGCGGCGACGCGCGTCAGCACCGCGCCGGGCAGCGCGGTCTCGCGGATGACGTGCTCGCCGGTGACGACGGCGGCCAGCGAGCGCGTGGTTGGAATGCCGAGCGCATGCATGGCTTCGCTGACGACGTATTCTCTAAGCACCGGCCCGAGCGCGGCGCGGCCGTCGCCGCGGCGGGAGAACGGCGTGGGCCCAGAGCCCTTGAGCTGGATATCGCGGCGGACGCCGTCCTTGTCGATGACCTCGCCGAGCAGGATGGCGCGGCCGTCACCGAGCTGGGGCACGAAATGCCCGAACTGGTGGCCGGCATAGGCCATGGCGATGGGATCGGCTCCGGCGGGAACCGTCTTGCCGGCCAGGATTTCCGCGCCTTCCGGGGTCTCCAGGAGGTCCGGATCGAGCCCGAGTTGGACCGCCAGCGGCCGGTTGAGCTTGATCAGCCGGGGCGCCGCGACCGGGGTCGGCGCGACGCGGGCAAAGAAGCTGTCCGGCAGCGCCGAATAGGAGTTCTGGAAGGGGAAATGGACCGTCATGGCCTCAAGATAGGGCTGGAACGCCTGATGGCAAAGGCTTGAGCCCTGAAAGGGCAAAAATGGGCACTTCCAGCCCAAAACACGGCGTTCCCTTGGTTGCCGCCTTGGGTCTCGTCGGGTAAACCCTGCCGCAACTTCGGACCGGCCGTTACAGGCCGTCCGATTCGCTTCCTCCGACATTGATTTTGGGACGACCATGCATCGCTACCGGTCACATACATGCGGCGCGCTCCGCGAGAGCAACATCGGCGAGACGGTCCGCCTGTCAGGCTGGGTCCATCGCGTTCGCGACCATGGCGGCGTGCTGTTCATCGACCTGCGCGACCATTACGGCCTGACCCAGTGCGTGGTCGACCCGGACTCGCCGGCATTCTCGCTGGCCGAGAAGCTGCGCTCGGAATTCGTGGTGCGGATGGACGGCAAGGCCCGCCGCCGCCCTGAAGGCACCGATAATGACGATCTGCCGACCGGCAGGATCGAGATCTATGTCAGCGAGATCGAGGTGCTGGGACCGGCGGGCGACCTGCCGCTGCCGGTGTTCGGTGACCAGGAATATCCCGAAGACATCCGCCTGAAGTACCGCTTCCTCGACCTGCGCCGCGAGAAGCTGCACCAGAACATCATGACGCGCGTCGAAATCATCAAGTCGATGCGTCGGCGCATGGAGGGGCAGGGCTTCTTCGAGTTCAACACCCCGATCCTGACCGCGTCCTCGCCGGAAGGCGCGCGCGACTTCCTCGTGCCCTCGCGCATCCATCCCGGCAAGTTCTACGCGCTGCCGCAGGCGCCGCAGCAGTACAAGCAGCTCTTGATGATGTCGGGCTTCGACCGCTACTTCCAGATCGCGCCCTGCTTCCGCGACGAGGACCCGCGCGCCGACCGTCTGCCGGGCGAGTTCTACCAGCTCGACGTCGAGATGAGCTTCGTCACGCAGGAAGACGTCTTCGCGGCGATGGAGCCCGTGATCACCGGCGTGTTCGAGGAGTTCGCCAAGGGCAAACCGGTGAGCAAGAACTGGCGCCGCATTCCGTTCGCCGAGGCGCTGCGCAAATACGGCAGCGACAAGCCGGACCTGCGCAACCCCATCGAGATGCAGGACGTCTCGGAGCACTTCCGCGGCTCCGGCTTCAAGGTCTTTGCGCGTATGCTCGAAGACTCCAAGAACCAGGTCTGGGCGATCCCGGCGACGGGCGGAGGCTCCCGCGCGTTCTGCGACCGCATGAATTCGTGGGCGCAGGGCGAAGGCCAGCCCGGCCTCGGCTACATCATGTGGCGCGAGGGCGGCGAAGGCGCCGGTCCCCTCGCGAACAACATCGGACCTGAGCGCACCGCCGCAATCCGCGCGCAGCTCGGCGTCAAGGAAGGCGATGCCGCCTTCTTCGTCGCCGGCGATCCCGACAAGTTCTGGAAGTTCTCCGGCCTTGCCCGCAACAAGGTCGGCGAGGAATTGAACCTCACCGACAAGGAGCGGTTCGAGCTCGCCTGGATCGTCGACTTCCCGATGTACGAGTACAACGAGGACGACAAGAAGGTCGACTTCTCGCACAACCCGTTCTCGATGCCGCAGGGCGGACTCGATGCGCTGAAGGGCCAGGACCCGCTGACCATCAAGGCGTTCCAGTACGACATCACCTGCAACGGCTACGAGATCGCTTCGGGCGGTATCCGCAACCACGTGCCGGAAGCGATGGTGAAGGCGTTCGAGATCGCCGGCTATGGCGAGCAGGAAGTGGTCGACCGCTTCGGCGGCATGTACCGTGCCTTCCAGTACGGCGCCCCGCCGCATGGTGGCATGGCGGCCGGTGTCGACCGCATCGTGATGCTGCTGTGTGGCACCACGAATTTGCGCGAGATCTCGCTGTTCCCGATGAACCAGCAGGCCATGGACCTGCTGATGGGCGCACCGTCGGAAGCAACGACAAAACAGCTCCGCGAGTTGCATGTGCGGGTGAACCTGCCGCAGAAGTGACGCGTCTTCGCCTCTCCCCGCCTGCGGGGAGAGGTGACGCTCCACGAGTTCATCCCCTCAACGCAGGCGAAGCTCCACCCACATTGCGAGCGCAGCGAAGCAATCGAGAGTCCCTCCGCGGAAAGATTCTGGATTGCTTCGCTGCGCTCGCAATGACGCGGAGACGAGCTTCGCCCTTCTGTCTCTTACAGCCCTGTCGACGCCTCGATCCTGAACTGCGCCAGCGCGACGATCGGCTCGCTGTTCAGGGTATCCATGAGCTGAACCACCGGCACCTTGCCGAGCGGGGTCAGCTTGATGGTGAGCGTTTGTCCTGATGTCGCGACGAAGCCGGCGAGCGCATCGACCGCCGCCCTGGCATCGAGATTGGCGGCCGTGATCTTTTCGCCCTGCGCCCGGATCATCTCGACGATGGCGCTGCGCGCCGCGTCGCGGCTGACATTCTGCATGCGCGAATACTGCGCCACGATGAGATCGACGACGCCGCTGTCGCGCATGGAGAATTCGATCGCGCCGGCCTCGATCTGCCCGGCCTGGCTCATGGCCTGTACCGGATCGGCCGTGAACACGCCGCGCGGCACGTTGGCGAGTGCGAGGCGGGCCTGTGCCTTGGCGAGATTGCCGAGATCGATGGTGGCGGGTGTGAACGCGAAGGCGCCGGACGATTCTGTCCAGGCTGCACCGAGATCGAGGTCGATCGCGAGCTTGTCGACGCCCGCCAGGATCAGCGGTCGCTGCATCGGATTGGCGGGATCGGTGGGGGTGACCATCTTCACCACCAGATTGGCCTTGCTCGGGATCGACCCAACCAGCTGGCCCCAGTTCAGGCTGATCGTGTCGATAATGACGAGCTGGCGCGTGGTCTTGTACGGCGAGACCACGCCCTTGATCTCGGCGCCTTCAAGCACTCGGAACAGGCCTAGCATCTGATCGGGCGAGGGCGCCTGCCCGGGGGTGGCGAGGCCTGCGGCCCAGCGCATCAGGTTCGCCACACTGAAAGACTTCAGCGCGAACCGCTCCATCTTGAACTGCCCTTGCGGGGCCGGCGTATCGACGCCTTCGACCGCGAATTCGCCCTCGCGGTACTTGACGGCGTTGATCCTGGCGGTCCCTTGCGGGGTGACCAACGAGGTCTTTCCGACCTCGATCCTGCCGATGCGGATCCCTTCATAGAACCCGGCCAGCTTCTCCATCATCTCACGTGATTGCGCTGGCGCCGGGACCGAGCGGTCCGCCGGCATGAGCGCCAGAATCTCGGCCAGCCGGAACTTCGACGGCTGGATTGCGATGTCCTCGAAGCTGACGCCATCAATGTCCATCCGCACGCCCTGGGCCGATTTGAGCATGTAGGGGCCGGCCGAGATTTGCCGGTAGATGCGGTGATAGCTGTCGTCATTGGTCTTCTGCGGATCGAGGGCGGCGACAATCGTGGTCGCGTCGAAATCGTTGACGATGACGTTGGAAAGCTCGCCCGTCAGCTTGTCCTGCTTGCCTGGCTGCGGCACGTCGATGGTGAAGACGGCGCGATCTGCCTTCATCGCGTCGACCTTGCCGTGCTTGAGATTCTGGATTGCCAGCCCGGAATAGACAACCTCGCCGCTGCCGGCGGCGCTGCCGCTGGCATCGAAGCTCACGGTCAGCGTCGGCGCCGTGAGCGAGGATGCCGTGACACTTGCATACTGAGCGAGCACGTAGCGGTACATGTCGATCAGCGAGCCACCCGCCGGCACCTTCTCGGCGTGAATGGGACCGGCGTAGTCGCGCACGGTCAGTTGCGGGACCTTGTAGGAGCCCTTCAGCTTCGCGGGGCCGAGCTGGTCGACCGCGACCTCGAAACCGGTGATGTCGATGCTGTCGGCCGAAAACCTCGCATCGTCGATCAGGCGAACGCCCGTGCCCTTGATGCCGGCGATCTTGATCTGCGCCTGCGGCTGGTTGCCGGGCTCGACCATGATGTCCTCGATCGTCAGGGTCCGGGTCATGACGTCGAACCCGACTTTGCCGTGGCTCGCCTTGCCGCCTTGCTTGCGGATCTGCTCGAACGCCGCCTCGACCTCGGCGGTGGCGCGATGCTTTGCGTAGAGGTTGAAGCCGAACCATGCGCCCGCGCCGAGCACGGCGAGTGCGATCAGGCCGATCAGGATTCGCTTCATTCCGTTGCTCCAGTTGCTCGTTTTGCACCGCGCAACCTGCCATATTCGCGAAACGCCGTGCGGTCCAGGGAAAGCTATGGTTTTCAATTATTTGACCGCGCGCCCTGTTGATGGGGTCGCAATCGGATGTTGCCACCGAGGCGCCCGGCGTGCTTCATCCCGTTTCCATGGCCCGGAAATACCGTCCGCTTGGGCGGCCGCTCCGGGTCGGGCATTTTGAGGCCGGTAACGCGAGGCGAAACACCGCATGTCGTCCTATTCTGATGATCTCCACCAGGCGGCGCTGGCCTATCACCGTCTGCCGCGCCCCGGAAAGCTCGAGATCCAGGCGAGCAAGCCGCTTGCCAACCAGCGCGATCTTGCGCTGGCCTATTCTCCGGGCGTTGCCGCTGCCTGCACCGAGATCGCCAAGAACCCCGCCGAGGCCGCCTCGCTCACCACCCGCGCCAACCTGGTCGCCGTGGTCTCGAACGGCACGGCCGTGCTCGGCCTCGGCAATATCGGCCCGCTGGCCTCCAAGCCGGTGATGGAGGGCAAGGCGGTCCTGTTCAAGAAGTTCGCCGGCATCGACGTGTTCGACATCGAGATCGCTGCCGACACGATCGACCGCGTGGTCGAAACCGTGGCGGCGCTCGAGCCGACCTTCGGCGGCATCAATCTGGAAGACATCCGTGGACCGGAATGCTTCGAGATCGAGACCCGGCTGAAGGAGCGCATGAAGATTCCGGTCTTTCATGACGACCAGCACGGCACCGCCATCATCGTCGCCGCCGCCATCACCAACGGCCTCCGGCTGAACGGCAAGAAGCTGTCCGACGTCAAGATCGTCGCTTCGGGAGCAGGGGCCGCCGCGATCGCGACGCTGAATTTGCTGGTCTCGATGGGCGCGCAGCGCAAGAACATCTGGGTCTGCGACATCGACGGCCTCGTGCATGAAGGCCGCAATACCTCGATGGACCGCTGGAAGGCGGTCTATGCGCAGAAGACCGACAAGCGCACGCTCGCCGACGTCATCGGCGGCGCCGACATCTTCATCGGTCTCTCGGCGCCCGGCGTGCTCAAGCCGGAGATGGCGAAGGCGATGGGCGACAAGCCCCTGATCATGGCGCTCGCGAACCCGACGCCCGAGATAATGCCGGAAGAGGCGCGGAAGGTGCGCCCCGACGCGATGATCTGCACCGGCCGTTCCGACTATCCCAACCAGGTCAACAACGTCCTCTGCTTTCCCTTCATCTTCCGCGGCGCGCTCGACGTCGGCGCCAGCGCCATCAACGAGGAGATGAAGCACGCCGCCGTCGAGGCCATCGCGCAGCTCGCGCGCGAGGCGCCGTCGGATGCGGTCGCGCAGGGCAGCCTCGACACTGGTGAGGCGGGTGGCTTCGGGCCCGGTTCGCTGATCCCGAGTCCCTTTGATCCTCGGTTGATTCTCCGCATCGCGCCGGCCGTGGCGAAGGCCGCGATGGAGTCCGGCGTGGCGACGCGCCCGATCACCAATTTCGACGAATACACCGCGCTGCTCGAGCGCTTCGCCTTCCGCTCCGGCCTCGTCATGAAGCCGATGTTCGCCAAGGCCAAGACCCAGCCGGTGCGGGTCATCTACGCCGAAGGCGAGGACGAGCGCGTGCTGCGCGCCACGCAGGTGGTGCTGGAAGAGAAGCTGGCGACGCCGATCCTGGTCGGCCGTCCCTCGGTGGTTGAGACGCGCATCAAGCGCTTCGGTCTCTCGATCCGGGCCGGCAAGGATTTCGATCTCGTCAATCCCGAGGACGATCCGCGCTACCGTTCCTACGTGCAGTCCTATGTCGAGGTCGCCGGCCGCCGCGGCGTGACCCCGGATGCGGCGCGCACGGTGGTGCGCACCAACAACACGGTGATCGCCGCGCTCGCGGTGACGCGCGGGGAGGCCGACGCCATGCTCTGCGGTGTCGAGGGCCGTTACATGAGCCATCTGCGCCATGTCCGCGAGATTGTCGGCTTCTCGCCGGGCATCAGCGACTACGCCGCGCTGGCGCTGCTGATCACGAGCAAGGGCGCCTTCTTCATCGCGGACACCCAGGTGCGCCCGAACCCGAGCGCGGAAGAGCTCGCGGAGATCGCCTCGCTCGCGGCGGTCCATGTGCAGCGCTTCAACATCAAGCCGAAGATCGCCTTCGTCTCGCATTCGGATTTCGGCAGCTACGATACCGAATCCTCGCGCAAGATGCGGCGCGCGACCCAGCTCCTGAAGGAGAAGCATCCGGAGCTCGAGGCCGACGGCGAGATGCAGGGCGACACCGCGCTTTCGGCGGCTGCCCGCCGCATGGTGCTGCCGCACTCCAAGCTCGAGGGCGAGGCCAACATCATGATCATGCCGAGCCTCGATACCGCCAACGTGGCCTATCAGATGATCAAGTCGCTGGCGGACGCTCTGCCCGTCGGCCCGATCCTGATCGGTCCGGCGCGCCCGGCGCACATCCTGACGCCGTCGGTGACGGCGCGTGGCATCCTGAATATGACCGCGGTCGCCGTGGTGGAAGCACAGGAGCGTGCGGCGCGGCAGCAGCCGACGTTGTTTACGTAAGGATCGGTTCTCCGCCTCTCCCCGTTTGCGGTAGGGCAATCGCATATGGCGAAAAACGTGGCGAATAGCTCGCCCGCGGCCATCCTTCGAGACGCCCGCCTGCGGCGGGCCCTCAGGATGAGGATGGAGTGCGCGGCGGCAGTTTCCACAGGCAAAGATGCCGCTTAGCCTCATCCTGAGGAGACCGCAAAACGGTCGTCTCGAAGGACGAGGCGCTCGCTCAGGTCCCGCCCAAAAGTCATTTGCGATAGCCCTGCCGTTTGCGGCGAGGGGCCGGAATTCAAGCGCAGCTTGAATTCCGGGTGAGGGGGAGCCTCCGCGAGTCCAGCTGTCACCGTGACCGCGGAAGCAGTCCCTCGTCCCAACCCTCTCCCCGTAAGAACGGGGCGAGGGAGCACAGCGCCCGAGCCTTGGTCGTTTAATCTTTTCAAAAGAGTTTCGTCATTTCCCCGTTTGAAAACCTCAAGCGGACTCTTCATAATCCCTTACGCGTCCCGTGCTTAGCGCTTTGCCAAGAGGCCGATCATGCCAGCGTTCGTGACTTTCGGGCGGATTCTGTTCGCCGTGCTGTTCATCTACACGGGCGCGACCAAGCTTTTCGCCATCCAGACGACGGCGGATTTCATCGCGACCAAGGTCGTGGTGCCCGACATGATTGAGCCCTACGCCAAGCAGGTCGAGACCGCGACCGCGATGACCACGCCGCAGCTGCTGGCGATCGCCGTTGGCGCGCTCGAGGTTGTCGCCGGACTGATGATCGCGCTGAATTTCGGCGCACGTTTCTTCGCGATGCTGTTGATCATCTACGTTGCGGTCGCAACCGTGCTGTTCTACGACTTCTGGAACCAGGTGCCGCCAGACAATGCCAAGATGCTGGTCGACGCGCTGAAGAACCTGTCGATCATCGGCGCGCTGTTCATGATCATGGGCTACGGCCGCGCCACGCGTTCGGCCGAGACGGCTTACGGGGACGTGTAGCACTCGTGGCTTGTAGGGTGGGTTGGCCGTAGGCGAAGCCACCACGGTGTCTCCCAGCGGACGCAAAAGAGGTGGATTACGCCCGCGGGACTGCGCTTCGCGCAGCCGCGGACTAATTCACCCGACGCCACGGCGTGACAGTAACGTCATGCGCCGCGTCGAGCAGGTACGGCGCGCCCGGCTTCATCCCGTGCAACGCAAGCACCTCATGGGGCGTCCGATCCGGCACGCCGACAAAACAGCCTTCACCGCCGGGCAGACGCAGATGCGGGGCTTCCGAGAGCCAGAACGTGTCGTAGCGGTCCATGAACATGTTGAACACGACGGGGCCGCCGATGATCGCGACCGTGCCGGAGGTGACGTCGGCGAAGGCGCAGGCCTCTTCGAAGCTCGCGTGATCCGGGTTCCACAACGTGGCGTTCGGCAGCTCCGGATCAACGGTGAGGGCCTTGATCTTGCGGGTCAGGATCAGCCGCTTGCGCTTGGGCGAATTCGGCTGCTGCTCGTGCGAGCGCCGGCCGTGCACGATCAGCGCGGCGCGATCGAGCGCCTGCTCGAAGAACAGCTTGTCGCCTTCGAACTTCAGAGTGTCCGGCATCACATGCGTCGCGTCGGCGAGCATGCCGTCCGCGGAGACGATGACGTAGCCTTCGAACCGGAAAGACAATTGCCTTCTATTCGGAAACGGTCGTGACCACGGAATTGACCGGGCGCTGGCTCACCGTCGGCAGCTTGGCGTCCTTGAGCAGCTCCTGGTCGTATTCGGGCAGCGTCGAGGCCGGGAATTTTGCGCGCATCGCCACCACCTTGTAGCCGCCGGCCTTCAGGCGCTTGAGCAGCTCGGGCAGGGCTTCCGCAGTATGCTTCTGGAAGTCGTGCATCAGGATGATGCCCTTGCCCTTGGCGTCGAGCTTCTTCATCACGGTCTCGACCACCTTCTCGGGCTTGGAGGCCTTGAAGTCGAAGGAGTCGATATCGCAGGAGAAGATCGCCGTGTTGCGATTGCCGAGATAGGTGACCATCTCTGGCGGATGCTGGAGCGCCGGGAAGCGGAAGAACGGCGAGGGCGAGATGCCGCCGAGCGCCCACTTCACCGCGGAAAGTCCCTTCTCGATCTCTTCCTTGCGCTGCGCTTCCGTGAGCTTCTTGTTGTTGAGATTGGCGTGCGACCAGGTGTGGGTCCCCACGGTGTGGCCGGCCGCGTAGACCTGCTTGAGGATCTCCGGCTCGTAGGTCGCGTGCTTGCCGATGGAGAAGAAGATGCCGGTGGTGCACTCGTCGGCGAGCGCCTTCAGCACCGCGGGCGTGTTCTTCGGCCAGGGGCCGTCGTCGAAGGTCAGCACCACCTCGTGGTCGCGCAGGAAATCGAGCTCCTTGAAATGCTCGAAGCCGAAGCCCGGACCGCCCGTGGTGTCGATCTCCACGGTGCGGGCGACTCCCAGCGCGCCCTGAGTGTTGCAGGCTGCGCGCGCCGGCTGCGGCGCCTGTTTGGGCGGCGGCGGATTGACGAAGCCCGCGGGCGCGGCGGCCGTTGCAGGAGCGGCCGCCGGTGCTGCCGCGGGCGTTGAAGCGGCCGGTGTCGCCGCCGGTGCGGCTTGCGTGGCAGCTGCGGGCTTGGCGGCTGGGGTCTGCGACCATGCCGCGCCCGTCATGCCGAAAGACATCGCGCTTGCCAAAATCAGTCCTGCCGCCACACGCATGGTGTTGTCCTCGAGATTGATCCCGTTGTTCCGCCGCGGCTTTTCGCCTCCGGCAAAACCCATCCTGCCCCAAACAATCTTAGCCTAGATGGTGGGCCCTCGCCATTGCAACGGCTGTTTGATGCCTCGCCACAATTGTGCCCAACCGGATGAGGCGCGCGGCGTCAACTGTCGGCCAGCGCCTTCGCGATTGCGGTCTTGATCCGTGTGTCGGTCGGTTCGATCGCAGATGGAAAAACCTCGGCGATATAGCCGTCGCGGCCAATCAGGTATTTGTGGAAGTTCCACTTCGGAACCTCCCGCGGCCGCGCCTCGGCGGCCCATTTGTAGAATGGATGCGCCTTCGCGCCGACCACGCCGACCTTGGCCGTGACCGGGAAGGTAACGCCGTATTGGTGGTGCGCGGTCTCCGAGATTTCGCGCGTACCGCCCGGCTCCTGTCCGCCGAAATCATTGGAGGGCACGCCGATCACTGTGAACCCGCGTTCGCGAAACTCGCTCCAGATCTCTTGCAGCCCCGCATATTGCGGAGTGTAGCCGCAGAGCGAAGCGGTGTTGACCACCAGCAGTGGTTTGCCGGTGAACGCGGCAAGGCGGATATCGTCGCCCGACAAGGCAGGGAAGGAGAAGGCGTAGGCCGAAATCCGGCTCATGGCCGCATCGGCGAATGCGCGCGTTGCCGGGGCGAGCGTGCCGGCGAGCGTCGCGATGAGCATCATCCTGCGATTCATCATGACGGCGTCCCCCGAAATGATCCGAGGGCATGTTACTCTGCCGGCGAAAACGGCCTCGTCAACACCGCGTTATCGGGAGCGGGGAAGCCTAGTAGAGGCGGACGATGAAATCGGTGCCTTCGCCGGTCTCGCCCTGGTTGATGCCCTGGTCGGAGATGATGATCGAGCTGCCGGTGGTCAGCATCTCGTTGATCTTCGCCATCGTGTCGGCGGGGATCGAGACGCGGTCGAGCGCCTCAGCCGGGCTATTGGGCGTGATCACAGGCTTTGCGGCGACGGGGATCACCGCGGCGCCACGCTGGCGGCGGGTCACGCGGCCGTCGTCCTCGCGCGCCGCGGCGCGGGCGGAGACGGGCAGCGACACCACCGACCAATGCAGCGCATTGGCGTCGGTCTTGTCGACCTCGGCTGTGAACACATGGGTTCCGAGCGGACGATCGCTCGCGGCGATGGTGATGGGCACGTCGAACAGCGGCGCGAAGTTCTGCCGGACGTAGAGCTTGGAGTCCTTCCGGCTGATGAAGATGGCGATCTGGCCGGCCCGCTTGGGCGCTTCCGGTTTTGCGGCGGGCGCGGGATCGGCAACGCGGGTCTCGTCCTTCTTCGCATCGGGTGAGGCGGCGACTGCTGGAGGCGTGAACGGTGCATCCGGCTTCTTCGCGGAGTCGGCGGCCTCGATCTTGGCAGGTCCAATCTTGGCAGGTCCGATCTTGCCGGCAGGCTTGTCAGCGGTGGCCGTGGAAGCTGCCGTAGAAGCCTTGGGCGCTTCCGTGGCCTCAATGGGCTTCGCTTCAGCACTCGCCGGCTTGGCCGCGTCGGACGCCTCGGCGGTCCTGGTCTCGGCGGTCCGGGTCTCGGACTTGGCGGGCGCTTCAATCTTGTCGGCTGATGCCGCGGCCTCTTCGCGGACCGGTGCATTGCCGGTCGTCACATCGGACATCACGGTATGGCCGACCGACGAGCGAAGGTCGAGCACGGTGTCTGCGCTGGCGGTCCTGGTTTCGACCGGCTTGGCTTCAGCGCTCTTGGTTTGCGCCGCGCCCTTGTCGGCCTTGTCTGCGACATTGGTGTGCGGTTCGAGGCTGGCCGCAGGCTGCGGCGGCACGCGCACGGAGGCGAGCAGGGGATGCGAGAAGCTGTGCGGCGTCATCTCGCCGGGCGCGACGATGACGCGCGCGCCCATCCTGGTCCAATTCCACATCTTCACCGCGAACGCCATCGGCATGCGGATGCAGCCATGGGACGCCGGATAGCCTGGCAGCACGCCGGCATGCATGGCGACGCCGGACCAGGTGATCCGCTGCATGTACGGCATCGGCGCGCCGCTATAGATGTTGGAATGGTGGAACTTGTGCTTCTGGATGACGCTGAAGACGCCCATCGGCGTCGAATGGCCCTTCATGCCGGTCGAGACCGGGGATTCCGCGAACACGCCGTTGGTGTCGTAAATGGTGACCTTCTGCCGGTCGATCGATACGACGATCACCAGCGGCCCTTGCGGCTTCGTGCCGGCTTCCTTCTCGGTGACGACTTGTTTCTTGCCGGCGGTGCCGCGCTTCTGCGGCTTCTGGCGCGGAATTTCGGGATACCGGTCCGGCCGGGCGTAGTAGGACCCGTCGGAATAATCCGTCCAGTAGTAGAACGCTGCGTCCGCTTGGCTGGTCGTGCCGATCGCACCTGCCGCCGTCAAAATGGCGACCTGCCACAGACGCGCCGGCTTGGCAGAAAAACCGGACCCGTTCACGCTATTCATCCTCGAATCCACAATCCAATCAGACGTTAGTCTCGCAGAGGGGATACGCGTTCACCAGCACGGCGGTTCTGCCATCAGCGACTTTTGTCCAACACGTAACAAAAAAGCCTCACGGAGCGGTAAACGGCGGCTGCGCCCCGGGCGTCCGTCGTCTTCCTGACCGGCGGCCTCATGCCTACATTGCGGGGACTTCTTACCGGAGAACTTCATGTCATCTCGTTTCCCCGGTCTTTCCCGCATCCGCTTGAAAGACCTCGTTTTATTCCTCCTGGCTCTGACCATGCCAATGGCGTCCGCCTCTGCCGCCGATGAGCCGGATCTGATCTTCCGCCGCTCGACCGTGTTCAAGTGGATGAGCCCGAACGACAAGCTCGCGACCTATGGCCTCGATGATCCCGAGGTCGAGGGCGTGGCCTGTCATTTCACGGTGCCGGAGAAGGGCGGATTCAAGGGCTGGCTGGGACTTGCGGAAGAGGTCTCGGACATCTCGCTCGCCTGCCGGCAGGTGGGGCCGATCAAGTTCAAGAACAAGATGGAGCAGGGCGACGATATGTTCCGCCGGCGCCGCTCACTGTTCTTCAAGAAGATGCAGATCGTGCGCGGCTGCGACGCCAAGCGCAACGTGCTGGTCTACATGGTCTATTCGGACAAGCTGATCGAGGGTTCGCCGAAGAACTCGACCTCGACCGTGCCGATCATGCCGTGGGGACCGGCTGACGCCAACGTCGAGAAGTGCGGCGACTTCTTCACTCAGTGACGCCTGCGTTCACTCAGTGACGCCTCCGTTCATGTAGTGACGACCGCGCGGCAGCCGCGCGGTTTGGCGAGATGTGAGCCGGTCAGCCGCACGAATGCCTGCGGCGCGGCCTCGTAGCCGCGGCTCGATTGCAGCGCCATTTCGCCGGGCGACGTGGCGGGGCTGCGAATTTGTCGTTGATCGGAGCGGTCCGTGCATTGGTCCGCGTCGCGCATCGTTGCGCGATCTTGCGCCATCATGGTGGCCATCCCTCACGTGAATGCGTCCGGTGATCCGGACGTCTGGGTTTCGATGGCTTGGGTCGCAGCCGAAGCGCCCCCGGTTCGGCAAGTCCCAGCCCTCGTTTCGGCCTCTCTTCAGCAGAAAAACGTAAAATGCATGTGAAGCGTGCAAGGCGCACAGGTGACGGCGCCTGCATGCAGCGTGCTCGCGAGTTCCCGCTCGGCCTGCCGGGTCACTCTGAGCGCCGGGAGGACCTTACTGAAAAGATTGAGATTTTCCGCCGAATGTTTCGTCGCCTCGGACGGGACGAAACAATTCTCACGGAAATGAAACCATTTTCGGCCTTTGGCGCATCACGCGCGAAACCGCCCATGGTTATCAGCTTGGCAACGACGACGGCTCACCGCCGGCTACGGAATTCGGAGACAGGTCCATGCGCGCGCTCAGCTTCATCCTCGCTTTCGGCTTCGTGCTCGTCGGTTCCTCGTTCGCGGGCTCGCCGGACGGCAATCTCCCCGGTGTCGGCACGTTCCAGTACAGCGGCTCGCCGGTCACGACCGCGGTGGCGCAGCCAATCATGGTCGCGGCGCGCTTCTGATCGCCCGCGAGAAAAAAATCAGCCGATAAAGGCCATCATGCTTGTTCGCCTCTGCGCCGCAGCGTGCATTTCCCTTCTGACGATCAGTTCCGCGCAGGCGCAGGTGCGTACGCCCTCGAGGCTACCGGATCCACGCAGCGAATTCGTGCGTCAGTGTGCGCCGCACATGCTCGGGCGCTGGGAGCATCCGGAGGAAGTCTGCGGCTGCCTGCATGACCATGCTGCCGCCGTCGTCGAGGACCGCGATTTGCGTGAGGCGCTGCTGCGCGGCATCAGCGAGACCGGCGTGCCGACGATCGAGACCGATTGGGTGCCGACCTCCAAGCAGGGCGAGATCGGTCCGACCTTCACCAAGATCGCCAAGCCGACCCTGCAGTGCATGTTCGATCCGGCAAAATAGTTCTCATCACCTGGATTTCGGACCGTAGCGCGGCACGCAGGCGCTCGTCCGCGAGACTCCCTTGTCGGTCATCTTCGCGCCGCGCACTTCCTTGACCTGCCCGGCAGGGCAGGTCCCATCATCGACGAGCACGCGCTGGCCGAGCTTGAGGTCGCCGATGTCCTGTTCACGTCCGACCGTGCCCGCATGCGCCGTCGCGGCGAGGGCGATGGAGATCACGAGCGAGAGGCTGGCTGCACGGCAGAGAAGCATGATGAGAGGTTCCGTCATCGATGCTGCAATGTAGGGACCGGCCGGCGATTCTCATAGTGAAGCTTCGTCACGCCCGTCGCGCCGGTTTGCCGCTCGCCCGCAGGGCTGTCCGCGATTCCCGCGCCAGCCGTTCGGCTGAGGCCACGAGTTGTGGAACTGCGTGGCCCGAGAATCCCAGCACGAAACCGGGCAGGGGCTGCGCCCGCGAATAGGTGTCGGCGAGCAGCCAGCCTTCCGCGCCGGCTGCCTGTTTTGCAACTGCGGCCACCGACAGATCGATCGATGGATCGAACCGGGCGACAAGGTGCAGCCCTTGCGAGGGCACCGGCACGGACAGCGCGCCGCCGGACGCCGTCTCCAGCGTCTCGGCCAGCGCATCGCGCGCCTCGCGATAGAGTTTCCGCACGCGCTTGAGATTTGCGGCGAATGCGCCGGAGTTGAGCATGTCGGCCACCGCGCCTTCCATCAGCGTGCCGGGAAAGCGGTCGAGTGCAGCGCGTGCGGCCGTCACGTCCGAGATCAGGCGTTCGGGCAGGGCGCAATAGCCGATGCGCAGGCCTGGAAACAAGGTCTTGGCGAACGTGCCCATGTAGATCACGCGCTGGAGATGATCGATGCCGGCGAGCGCCTTCAGCGGCGCGCCGTCATAGCGAAACTCGCTGTCGTAGTCGTCCTCCAGCACGAAGGCGCCGGCCTGCTTCGCCCAGTCGAGCAGCTCGAGCCGCCGCGGCATCGACATCTGCACGCCCAGCGGAAACTGATGCGATGGCGTCACATAGGCCGCGCGCGCCGACGGCGCGGTGGCGCGTCCGCGCGCGACGCGCAGTCCCTGCTCGTCGACGGGAACGTGCACGGCGCGATTGCCGCAATGCGTGATGGTTTTTCGCGCGGCGGGGTAACCGGGGTCCTCGCACCACACCTGGTCGTTGGGTTTGAGGATCGCGCTCAGCACGATGCGCAGCGCGTGCAGCGTGCCGGACGTCAGCATGATCTGATCAGGGTCGCAGCGCAGCCCCCGCGCCGACAACAGATGATCGGCGATCGCCGCGCGCAGCTCGCGGCTGCCGCGGGGATCGCCATAGTGCAGATGCTCGGACCCGAACGCGCGCATGCGCCGGCCGACGAAGGCGCGAAAGTGCTGCACGGCGCGCGCGTCGATATGGGTGCAGCCGAGCGAGAATGCGCCCTGCCGCGGCGCTTCGACCACGGCCTTCTGCTTGTTCGGACCGGCCGCCCGCGCCGGGATGCGCGCCGCGACGAAGGTGCCGGAGCCGACCGTCGCCTCGGCAAAGCCATCGGCGATCAGACGCTCATAGGCCGTGACGACCGCGTTGCGGCGAAAACCCGTCTGTTTGGCCAAGCTGCGCGAGGGCGGCAACGGCTCGCCGGGCTTAACCAGCCCGGAGACGATCATCTCGCACAGGGCCTGGTACAGCCGGTGCGCGGCGGAGGCGCCCGTCGTGATGTGCGGGCCGGTGAGGTCGAGCGGGAGCTCGGCCTTGGCCGGCGAGGGAGAATTGGTCGGAATTTTTCGCATGGAATTGGCACTATCGCAGACCAAATCCGCAGCTACAACTGGTCCGGAAGTCTTCCAATCCCGACAGGAGCGGCCGTGAGCCAGATCGAGACCCAAATCGAGACCCAGGTGTCCTATCCGACGTCAGCGCGCAACCAGGTGAAGCGCCGGCACGACCGCGGCTTCTACGATCACGCCACCGTCCATCGCATCCTGGATTCCTCCATGCTTTGCCATGTCTCCTACGTGATCGACGGTCAGCCCTATTGCACGCCGACCTTCTTCTGGCGCGAAGGGACCAGACTTTACTGGCACGGCTCGAGCGCGAGCCGCATGCTGCGCAGCCAGACCAAAGGCGAGCGGGTCTGCCTGACGGTCGCCCATCTCGACAGCCTCGTGCTGGCGCGCTGCGGCTTCAACCATTCCGCGGACTACCGCGCCGTGATGGCGTTCGGCACCGCCTACCTGGTCACGGACGCCGAGGAGAAGGAGCGGGCGGTGGTCGCGATGGTCGACCGCTTTTTCCCGGATCGCACTGCGAGCCTGCGGGCGAGCAACACGCAGGAGATCAAGGCGACCTCCTTCATCGCCATGGAGATCGAGGAAGCCTCGGCGAAAATCCGCGCCAAGGGTGTCGCCGACGACGAGGAGGACTATGCGTTGCCGATCTATGCCGAGCGCATCCCGGTGCGCACCGTGCTGGGAGCACCGGAACCTTGCCCGCGGCTGCGCGACGGCGTGACGCGGCCTGCGACATTGAGCGGCTATTCCGAGGGCCGTTTGCTCGAAGATGCATTGCGGGATGCTTATTTTGTGGAGTACCCGAACGGCTGAAATCGGCTAGCTTGCGCTCCTTCGATGATTTGAAATGTTCGATTGGAGTAGCCTGATGAATGCCGAGACGCAGCAGAGGATTCTTGACGCCGTCGATGCCGGCTTCGAAGCCCAGCTCGCGACCACAAGCGATTTCGTTGCGATCCCCTCGACCCGCGGAGCGGAGGGACCGTGCCAGGACATGATCGGCGACCTCTTGCGCGAACGCGGCTATGAGGTCGACGACTGGCATATCGATGTCGACGATCTCAAGGACCTGCGCGGCTTCGGCCCGATCGAGCACGATTTCTCGAAGGCCCGTTCGGTGGTGGGCACCTACCGTCCGCAAACGAACGGTGGCAAATCGCTGATCCTCCAGGGCCACTGCGATGTCGTGCCGGCGGGGCCGCTGGAATTGTGGGACACGCCGCCATTTTCGCCCGTCATCAAGGACGGCAAGATGTTCGGCCGCGGCGCCTGTGACATGAAGTCCGGCACGATCGGCGCGCTCTACGCGCTGGATGCGATCAAGGCGGCCGGCTTCAAGCCGACGGCGCGGATTCATTTCCAGTCGGTGATCGAGGAGGAGAGCACCGGCGTCGGCGCGCTCTCGACGCTTCAGCGCGGCTATCGGGCCGACGCCTGCTTCATTCCGGAGCCGACCGGCGGCAAGATGGTGCGCTCGCAGGTCGGCGTGATCTGGTTTCGCCTGCGCGTGAAGGGCCATCCGACCCACGTAGCCTATGCCGGCTCCGGCGCCAACGCCATCATGGCGGCGTATCATTTGATTCAGGCGATCCAGAAGCTCGAGATCGAGTGGAACGAGCGCGCCAGGAGCGATCGTCACTTCAAGACGCTCACCAATCCCATCAACTTCAACCCGGGTATCATCAAGGGCGGTGACTGGGCCTCCAGCGTCCCGGCCTGGTGCGACATCGACTGCCGGATCGCCATCCTGCCGGGCTGGTCGGTCGCCGATCACCAGAAGGAGATCGCGGCCTGCGTCGCTGCCGCCGCGCGCAGCCACCGCTTCCTCGCCAACAATCCGCCGGAGATCGAATGGTCGGGCTTCTTGTCGGAAGGCTATGAACTGACCGACGCCGCCGCGCCCGAGGCCGCGTTCGGCAAGGCCTTCAGCAAGGTCTATGGCGGCGCGGTCGAGGATCTCGTCTTTACCGCACTCACCGACACGCGCTTCTACGGTCTCAACTACGCCATTCCGAGTCTCTGCTTCGGCGCGAGCGGCGGCGAAATGCACGGTTTCAATGAGTTTGTCGATTTGGACTCGCTGAAGAAGGCGACCAAGGCCATGGCACTGTTCATCGCGGAATGGTGCGGGGTGGAGAAGGCGTAGGTCCGCTTTCTCCGCCGGCGGTGCGAGCGACGACACCGTCATTCCGGGGCGCCCGAAGGGCGAACCCGGAATCTCGAGATTCCGGGTTCGATGCGTCGCATCGCCCCGGAATGACAAGTGAAGAGACCAACGGTGCTTTGCCCGAAATACTTTAAGCTTAAAATAAAGACTAGGATGCCGGCGCAGGCGGTGGCAGACTGATGCCTGATCGCAGGGCTTGAGTCCGTCGAGGGAATGACGATGCGCGATTGGGATGATGCCTACGCCAATTCGGCCCATATCCCGGGCTCAGACAAGATGCCGGCGCTCTGGGCAGAGCAGGCGGCGGCTTACCGTGCGGGGCTGAAGGATTTTCGTCCCGACATCGCTTATGGCGCCGGCGAGCGCCAGCGGCTCGACCTGATCCTGCCCGACGGCGACAGCAGGGGCCTCGTCGTGTTCGTCCATGGCGGCTACTGGATGCGCTTCGACAAGTCGGCCTGGACCGATCTTGCCGAAGGCGCACGGCATCACGGCTGGACGGTGGCGCTGCCGAGCTACACGCTGACGCCCGCCGCGCGCATCTCCGACATCACTGCGGAAATCACCGCCGCGATCGTCAAGGCGGCTTCGCTGGTCGCAGGGCCGATCCGGCTCGCCGGCCACTCCGCCGGCGGTCATCTCGTCACGCGCATGCTGTGCGACGACAGCCGGCTCGAGCCCGCCGTCTACAACCGTATCGCCGGCACGCTCTCGATCAGCGGGCTGCATGATCTACGTCCGCTGTTGAAGACCAAGATGAACGAGACGCTGCGCATGACCATGGAAGAGGCGACGCTCGAGAGTGCGGCGCTGCATCTGCCTCGCGGACATTCGCCTGTGACCGCCTGGGTCGGCGGCAGCGAGCGGCCCGAGTTCATCCGCCAGTCCGACCTGATGGCCAACGTCTGGACCGGTTTCGACGTGCCGACGCACCTCGTCATCGATCCCGGGCTCAACCATTTTACCGTGATCGACGCCTTGAAAGACCCGTCGTCGCCGATCACTGCGCGCCTGATCGGCCTCAACTGACGAGGCCAGATGATCGATCGAGAGGGCCTGTCATGACGTCCAGCGATTACGATCCTGCAAGCGAAGGCGCCGAGACGGATTTCGCCCGGCGCATGTCCTACGGAGATTATCTGGCGCTGGATGCGATCCTCGGCGCGCAGCATCCGCTCTCCGAGGCCCATGACGAGATGCTGTTCATCATCCAGCATCAGACCACGGAGCTGTGGATGCGCCTTGCCATCCACGAGCTCAGCGCTGCGCGCCGCGCCATCTCTCGGGACGAGGTGCAGCCGGCGATGAAGATGCTGGCGCGGATGTCGCGCATCTTCGAGCAGCTCAACAACGCCTGGGACGTGCTGCGCACCATGACGCCGAGCGAATACACGCGCTTCCGCTCGCAGCTCGGCCAGTCCTCGGGCTTCCAGTCGCGTCAGTACCGGTTGATCGAGTTCCTGCTCGGCAACCGTAACCACGCCATGCTGAAGCCGCACGCGCACGATGTGGAAACGACCAAGCTGCTCGAAGCCGAACTCGCGACGCCGAGCCTCTATGACGAGGTGCTGCGGCTCGCCGACCGCAACGGGCTCAAGATGCCTGCGGCGGTGCTGGCGCGCGATGTCCGCGAGACCCACAGCTTCAACGAGGGCGTGCTGCAGGCCTGGCGTATCGTTTACGAGGCGCCGGAGACGCACTGGATGCTCTACGAGCTCGCCGAGAAGCTGGTCGATTTCGAGGACTATTTCCGCCGCTGGCGATTCAACCATGTGACGACGGTCGAACGCGTCATCGGCTTCAAGCGCGGCACCGGTGGCACCGGCGGCGTCAGCTATCTCAAGCGAATGCTGGAGATCGAGCTGTTTCCCGAACTCTGGCGCGTCCGCACCATTCTGTAGAGAAGTCCAAGATGTCTACTCGCAACGCCAAGCTTCGCGTCTACAACGACACCAGAGCGCTGTTCTATCTGCCCGACGGCGTGATCTATCTCGACGGCAATTCGCTCGGCGCGCTGCCGCTCGGCGTTGCCGAGCGCGTCAGCCGCGTCATCACCGACGAGTGGGGCAATGAGCTGATCCGCGCCTGGAACACCGCCGGCTGGTACGTCCAGCCGCGCCATGTCGGCGACCGTATCGCGCGGCTGATCGGCGCCGAAGCTGGCTCGGTGATGGTCGGAGACACGCTGTCGCTCAAGGTCTATCAGGCGCTCGCGGCTGCGATCGATATGAACAGCGAGCGCGAGGTGATCCTGTCGGATACCGGCAATTTCCCGACGGACCTCTACATGGCCGAGGGCCTGATCGCGACGCTCGGGGGCGGCCATCAATTGCGCCTGGTGGCGCCGGAGGAGATCGAGGCCGCGCTGTCGGAGGAGATCGCGGTCCTCTACATCACCGAAGTCGACTACCGCACCGGCCGCCGTCACGACATGGCGAAGCTGACGGCGAAAGCGCATGCGCTCGGCATCGTCACGGTCTGGGATCTCGCGCACTCGGCCGGCGCGCTGCCGGTCGATCTTGCCGGCTGCGGCGCCGACTTCGCCGCCGGCTGCACCTACAAATATCTCAACGCCGGCCCCGGCGCGCCGGCTTTCCTCTACGTCGCGCCGCGTCACGCCGACAGCGCACGCGCAGCGCTGTCGGGCTGGATGGGACACGCCAAGCCGTTCGCGTTCGAGCTTGCCTATGCCGCCGCCGGCGGCGTCGAGCGCATGCGTGTCGGCACGCCGCCGGTGCTGGCGATGGCGGCGCTGGAAGCCTCGCTCGACATTTGGGATCGTGTCGACATCGCGGATGTCCGCACCCGTTCGCTCGCGCTCGGCGATCTCCTGATCAGCGAAGTCGAGCGCCGCTGCCCATCCCTGAAGCTGGTGACCCCGCGCGCACATGAGCGCCGCGGCTCGCAAATCTCCTTCGCCTTCGACGGCGGCTACGCCGCCATGCAGGCCCTGATCGCCCGTGGCGTCATCGGCGATTTCCGCGCGCCTGACATCATGCGGTTCGGCATCACGCCGCTGTATATCGGGGAGGCGGACGTGCTGAGGGCGGCCGAGATCATCGAAGACGTGATCACAGGCGAGGTGTGGCGATGGCCGGAATATCAGGTCGTCAATGCGGTGACGTGAGGAGGGGACTCACCGCAGACGTCATTGCGAGGAGCCCTTGCGACGAAGCAATCCAGAATCTCTCCGCAGAGGCGTCCTGGATTGCTTCGCTTCGCTCGCAATGACGGCGGAGGATTAGCAGCGCTCGCCCCACAGCGCCTGCACGATCGCATCGAGCCCATCCGTCAGCGCTGCTGGCCCCGGCTGCAAGATGATCGGCGATTTGATCTCAACGATGCGGTTATTGCGCACAGCCGGAAGATCGCTCCAGCCTTCACGCGCGCAGATCCGGGCAGGGACGACCTTCTTTCCGCACCACGAAGCGAGGATCACCTCAGGAGCCGCCTCCCGTACCGTCTCGGCGGGGACGATGCGATCCTTTGCCGCCTGCCGCTGCCGTAGCTCCGGGAATACGTCCGCGCCGCCGGCGATCTCGATCAGCTCTGACACCCAGCCGATACCCGAGATCAACGGATCGTCCCACTCCTCGAAATAAACCCTTGGCCGCGGCGAGGGGCGGGGCGTTGCGGCGATCGCGGCGAGGCGCCGCTCAAAACCTTGTGCGAGTTCCTCCGCCCGCTCCGTCACGCCGACCAGCGCGCCCAGTGTGCGGATCATCGCCAAGATCCCGGCGATGTCGCGCTGGTTGAAGACATGGACGTCGACACCGGCGCGAACGAGATCGGCGACGATGCCTGCCTGGAGATCGGAGAAGGCGAGCACGAGGTCGGGTTCCAGCGCCAGGATCTTCGGGATGTCCGCGGAGACGAACGCCGAGACCCGCGGCTTCTCACGGCGCACCTGGGGCGGGCGGACGGCGTAGCCGGAAACGCCGACGATGCGGTCCTGCTCGCCGAGCAGGTAGAGCGTCTCGACCGTCTCCTCGGTCAGGCAGACGATGCGGCGGGGCGGGAAGTGGCGCATGGCCGAAGCATATGCGCAAATGCGGCGCCGATGTCAGCACGGTCATTACCCCGGACGTCATTGCTTTGCCGCGCGAAGCAAATCACGCTGGGACAACAATGAATTGGGAGGAGATCCGATGACGGCGCTCGAGAAACTTAAAGCGATGAAGATGCCGTTCGCAGAGCTCAAGGGCGTCGAGTTCGTCGCGGCCGAGCAGGACCGGGTCGTGGCGCGGATGACGGTCCGGCCCGAGCTCTGCACGCTTCACCACACAATTCACGGTGGCGCGGTGATGGCTTTGGCCGATTCCGTCGGCGCGGCGGCGACCGTGCTCAACCTGCCCGAGGGCGCCAAGGGGACGACCACGCTGGAGAGCAAGACCAATTTCATCGGCGGCGCCAAGGAGGGAGCCACGGTCATCGCGACTGCCACCCCGGTCCACAGGGGCCGGCGGACCCAGGTCTGGACCACCCGGCTGGAGACCGAGGATGGCAAGCTGGTCGCCGTGGTGACCCAGACGCAGCTGGTCCTGTAAGACTACGGGGGCTTTGATTTTGTTAACGAATTGGTGCCGCCGATGCCCGAAACTTGGGCGGGTTCCCGTCTTGAAAAATTTGTTGCGACGCACAATATAGGGGTCCTAGGGATTCGAACGCCTCCTCGAGGGACACCAAGAGGAGTTTTGACGTGGTACTTGAAAAGACCGTCCGCACCGCTCCCGGCTATGTGCGGACCCTGAGCCAGCAGGAAGAATTGCCGCTTTTGCGCGATCACCTGCTCAGACTCGATGCCGAAAGCCGGCACGACCGCTTCAACGGTTTTCTCGACGACAGCTTCATCGAGCGCTACGCCGCCCGCTGCGCCGAGGACGGCACGGTCATCGTCGCCTATATCGTCGATGGCGTGGTCCGCGGTGCGGCCGAGCTGCATCCGCCGGAAGATGATTCGCTGCCCGAGGTTGCCTTCAGCGTGGAGGCCTCCGCGCGCCGCCAGGGCGTCGGTACCGTGCTGTTCCGCCGCCTGATCGCGGAAGCGCGCTGGAAAGGCTACAAGCGACTGCGCATCACCACCGGCGCCGAGAACCATGCCATGCGGGCGCTTGCCCGGAAGTTCGGCGCGCATCTGGCTTTCCGCCATGGTGAATCGACCGGTACGATCGATCTGGCCAAGACGCCCGAGGCCGAGCTCGCCGATCTCGCGGCCGCGCCGTTCACGGCAGGCCGGGCCTTGCTCAGCTTCAACTCCACCTGCTGGAAGCTGATCTCCAGCATGTATGGCAACCGCGCCGCCTGAGAATCAAAAAGCGGACCGGCAAGGCCGGTCCGCTTTCGTATTCGCGATGAAGTAGCGCGTCAGGTGCCGGTGCGCTTGTCGTTGCCGAAACGGCGGACGACGCGGCGTTCCACCACCACCGAGCGCTGCGCGCCCTGTTCGCCGGCAATCACGCGGGTTGCGGTGATGCGGCTGTTGGTGCGGGCCTGCTTCTTCACTTCGACCTGAACGACGTCGAGCGGCATCCCCATCAGTGCCGCTGCGATCTCGGCCTGCTGCTCCTGATCGTCGGTGATGCCGACGGCGGCGAAGATCGCCTCGTCCAGGGTGGGCGGATCGTGGCGGACGCGCCGCGTGCCGTACTTGGTATTCCAGTCTGCGCTCATAGGGGCCTCGTTTCGATGCCGGATACCTAGTGCCGCATATGTTGCATTGCAATATGAATTTCTCGTGGCATCTCAGCTATGCACCGGTCGGGTGTCAGGGTGGTGACGCGACACCGGCATCGACCTCAGGGCGTGGTTGCGGCCAGCGGATCAAGGCCGCATGGCCGGCCTCGGTCAGCCCGTAGATTCCCCGCTCGGCGCGCTCGAACCAGCCATAGACGTTGTGCAGAAGTATCTTGCCGGCATCGGGGCAGCGTGCGCGCAGCTCGCTCACGCGCCGTGGGCCGTCGGCGAGCGCCGAGGCGCAGGCCAGCGCCTGCTGCCGGTAGGCCGTCATGATCGGCGCCCGCGTGCTGCCGCCGAGCACGGGATCGCCCTGGCGGCGCTGATGCTCGGCGACGAGGCGCGAGCGTACCTTCGGCTCGCGGCGCGGCGCCGCTGTCGGCGGCTTCACCAAGACCTCGACCTGGCCGCGATCGGTGACCCCCAGCATGCGGAAGCCGAGTCGGCGACAGAGATTGCGGTAGCGCGCATCGCTCTCGCGTCCCTTGCCGCGCGCCGACATCTTTGCGGCGATCCAGACCTCGTCGCCGGCCGGCGCGCGATCGACCGCCTGGAGGATCAGCTCGAGATTGAAGGCGAGCTTGAGTTCGCCGATCACGACGACCGGCGGATCGCCGGCACTCAGGCCCACGAGATCGCAGCCGCCGATCTCGCCCTTGACGGTGAAGCCGAGCTCTTCGAGGAAGCGTTTGACGGGCAGATAAAGCGTGGTTTCCAAGGGAACGTCCGATCGGAGAATCAGTCGAGACCAGTCTAGTGCCTTCCCGGCTCCGATTGAATCAGAGCTGATATTCGGATGCTGCCGATCGCGCTGCGATTACACCCGTCCGCCCACCGGGATCAGTGCGCCGGTGATGCCGCTTGCGGCATCGCTGGCGAGGAACAGGATCACCTCCGTGAGCTCCTGCGGCGTGACCCATTTGGCGAAGTCCGCCTTCGGCATGTCGGCGCGGTTGGCCTTGGTGTCGATGATCGAGGGCAGCACCGCGTTCACGGTCACCTTGCCCTTCCACTCGCTCGCCAGCGCCTCGGTGAGGCGATGCACGCCGGCCTTCGACGCCGCATAGGGTCCCATTCCACTGCCGGCCTGGAGCGCGCCCATGGCGCCGATGTTGACGATGCGGCCCGCCCTGGAGGCGGCCAGATGCGGCAGCGCCGCGCGCGAGGTGTTGAGCGCGGTGAGGACATTCAGCGCATGCATGCGCTGCCACGTAGCGGTGTCGCCGTCGCCCACGGTCTCGAAAGCAAATCCGCCGGCGATGTTGATCAGCCCATCGAGCCTGCCGAAATGGTTTGCCGCCGCTTCCACGGCCGTCTTCGCCTGCACGGCGTCCGACAAGTCGACGCCGCCGATCTCGATGCTGTCAGGCGTCGCGGGGATTTGCGCGGGCGCATGATCGATGCCCGCAACGCGCGCGCCGCGTGACTGCGCGGTCTCGGCAACCACCTTGCCCAGCGCGCCAAGCGCGCCGGTCACGACAATGACTTTTCCCTGCACGATACGCTCCGTCGTTTCACTTCGCGCCGACTATTGCGCGCGGTGAATTGGACTTGCAATGGCGGCGGCTTCAAGGCTGAATGGTTGCTGCAACCTTGGATAGCGGGAGGGGATTGATATGTCCGAGAGTCTGCCGGCCGTCGACTTCCCCCGGGACATCATCAAACTGAAACATCCGCTGCGAAACTTCGTCGGGGCGTTGCGTGGGGAAGGTCCGGTTCGCATCGTGGCCATGGGGTCATCTTCGACCGCTGGTCGCGCGGATGTTGTGCCGTATCCGTACTACCTCGAGATGTATCTGAGGCAGAGCTATGCTGACCATTTGCCGAAAGTTCGGATCGACGTCTTGAATCGGGGCAAAGGTGGAGAAGAGGCACCCCAGGAGTTCGACCGTTTCGGTCGGGACATTTTCGACGACAAACCGTCCCTTGTGCTTTGGCAGGTTGGCACTAACGCCGTCTTTCGCAAGGAGCAGTTCGATTTCAAAGACGTGGTCAAGAAGATAGCCGAGGGGGTTCGCCAATTGTGCGAGCACCCGATGGATGTGGTGTTGATTGACCCGCAATATGTGACCGCCATGCTCCGAGACGACAGGGCAGGCCTATCGGAGGAGATGGTTTCCGAGATCCGCAGGATCGCAGACGAGGCCAACGTGAGCGTATTTCAGCGCTGGGCCTTGATGCGGCATTGGCACGTCCAGAACGGTGTGTCCTTCGAGCAGATGCTCGATCCAACGGATCGTCCTGACATGCTTCATCAGAGCGACTGGAGCACGCTCCAGGTTTCCAAGGCTCTATGCCGGTCCGTCACCGACGCGACCTTGTCCGCAAGCTGGCTGCCAGCCGAATGGAAATCCTGATCACGCTTGCAGATAGCGCTCCTTCAGCGCGGTCCGCTCGACCGCGCCGAGCTTGAGGCCGTCGCGCAAATAGGTTTCGAGATCGCCGTATTCCTTGCCGACGGCTTCGAACGCAGCGGCAAGATAGGAGGCTTCGACGCTGCCGATGGCATTGCGGACGTCCTCGGGCAGGTCGATGGCAGCCGTCGCGTCGCGCTTGTAGTGCTGGTTGGTGAGCAGGTAGTCATCGGCAATGACGTCATCGGGTACGCCCAGCGCGTGCAGGATCAGCGCGCAGGCGAAGCCGGTGCGGTCCTTGCCGGCCGTGCAGTGGATCACGAGCGGCGCACGGTCCTCCAGCAAGTGGCCGAACAGGTTGCGAAAGCTGTGCGTGTTGTGGCGGACATAGTTGCGGTAGGACTCGCGCATGATCTCGAGCGCGACCGGCGCGGTCAGCGTGCCCCTGGCGAGCTCGGCGCGCAACGTGGCGACCACGGTCGGCTCGATCGGCAGCGAATAGACGGTGATCTCGTCGACCACGCAAATGCCGGCCGCGCGCTCCTCCAGCCCACGAAAATCAAGTGCGCTCCGCACGCCCAGCGCGCGGACGATCTCGATGTCGGCGGCCGTGAGTTGACCGAGATGGTTGGAGCGGAAGAGACGCCGCCAGCGCGTGGTTCGGCCGTCGATGGTCGGATAGCCACCGAGGTCGCGAAAATTGCTGGCGCCTTGCAGGGGAAGGTGACGGGCAGGGGAGTCTGACATGGGATCAGCTTGGGTTATGTTTCCATTGGACGCGCTTGTGGGGCGTCCTTGAGGTCTATTACAGGGGGCGATCATGGGCCGGCACAAGGCCATTCTTTTGGCGATCATCATGCTGGTGGGCGGAACTTGCGGCGCGCGGCAGGCCGATGCGCAGACGTTCAAGACCTACCGTTGCGCCGATGGTACGCAGTTCATCGTTGGCTTTTATGACTACGACAAACGCGCCTTCCTCCAGATCGACGGCGAGCCGGTCACGCTTGCCAAGCGGCTGACGGTTTCGGGCGCGCGCTATTCGGGGGCGGGGATCACGCTTGTGATCGGCAAGACCGGGACCACCACGGTGAAGCATCTGAAGCGGCCGGTCACGGCCTGCGCGGTGATCTGAACGGGCTGGTTCAGGCAAGAATCGAAAAGGGCCGAAACATCGTTGTTTCGACCCTTTTCCGAACTGCCGCCGGGCGCTTGCAAGAGCGCGGCGGTATCAAACCAACCACAGGCATCAGCGATCCCATTTCGGCTTGGCTTCGTCGACCGCGTCCTGGTGGTACCAGCTTCCGCTGCAGATCGTCTCGTTCACGGGGAGCGAGGCGTGATCGGCGGGAATGGGGGCTTCACCGTAGCGGCGTCCCCCGAGAGCGGCCCGGCCGCCGACGGGGAATTGGTAGATCTTCGCAGATCCGTGACTGAGACCATTGTTCATCATTTCGATTTCTCCTCCGGTCAAAGCGCTTGACCTCCATGGTGCGCCCGACTCGTTCGATTGTGGTTACTGGAATCCCCATATCGGCCGCGCGTCCCGAATTGGAAAGTGCTGAAAAGGAAATCAGTTGCCGCCCAATTTGTAGGCAGGCAGCCATCTGCATCCCCCAAGGCACCATGTAGGTGACTAACGCCTGGGCCATTCCAAAGGTTGCTAGGCAGGGGCGAGCGCTTTACGAAAATTGCCGGACGTTGATGCGCGTTTCATCGGCAACCTCCGGCAGGCGGGCTACTGCTTCAGAAAAAGGCGTTTTCCGCGGGATTTTTGCAGCGCAGCTTCACGCGAAGGTGCGCGGCTATGACGCACGGCGCTGTGGACGTTCGGCCGACAGCAAGGACGGGCCGGCCGCGGTGGAAAACCTCCCGCAGTGCGGCCTTTTGGCACGTTAAATGCTTGTGAAGGGCCGGCCGATGATGGCCGGGTACAAAACGTGCGGGGGCCCTCGGGCCCCCAACCTTTCGCATCATCTACAGAGAGGCTCAATGACCAAGTATAAGCTCGAGTACATCTGGCTCGACGGATATACGCCGACTCCGAATTTGCGCGGCAAAACTCAGATCAAGGAATTCGCGTCGTTCCCGACGCTCGAGCAGCTTCCGCTCTGGGGCTTCGATGGCTCCTCCACCCAGCAGGCCGAAGGCCACAGCTCCGATTGCGTGCTGAAGCCGGTCGCCGTGTTCCCCGACGCCGCGCGCACCAACGGCGTGCTCGTGATGTGCGAAGTCATGATGCCCGACGGCAAGACCCCGCACGCCTCCAACAAGCGCGCCACCATCCTCGACGATTCCGGCGCCTGGTTCGGTTTCGAGCAGGAATATTTCTTCTACAAGGACGGCCGTCCGCTCGGCTTCCCGACTGCCGGCTATCCGGCCCCGCAGGGTCCGTACTACACCGGCGTCGGCTTCTCGAACGTCGGTGACGTCGCCCGCAAGATCGTCGAAGAGCATCTCGACCTCTGCCTCGCTGCCGGCATCAACCACGAAGGCATCAACGCGGAAGTCGCGAAGGGCCAGTGGGAATTCCAGATCTTCGGCAAGGGTTCGAAGACCGCTGCCGACCAGATGTGGATGGCCCGCTACCTGATGCTGCGCCTCACCGAGAAGTACGGCATCGACATCGAATTCCACTGCAAGCCGCTCGGCGACACCGACTGGAACGGCTCCGGCATGCACGCCAACTTCTCGACCGAGTATATGCGTACGGTTGGCGGCAAGGAGTATTTCGAGGCACTGATGGCCGCCTTCGACAAGAACCTGATGGACCACATCGCCGTCTACGGCCCGGACAACGACAAGCGTCTGACCGGCAAGCACGAGACCGCGCCCTGGAACAAGTTCAGCTACGGCGTGGCCGACCGCGGCGCTTCGATCCGCGTTCCGCACTCCTTCGTCAACAATGGCTACAAGGGCTATCTGGAAGACCGCCGTCCGAACTCGCAAGGCGACCCCTACCAGATCGCTTCGCAGATCCTGAAGACGATCGCTTCGGTCCCGACCGACAAAAAGGCTGCGGCCTAAGATCCTCCCGGCTCGGGCTGGGGGGCTGGCCCGGGTTGGCATTCAATCCGCCGGAGCTGAAAGGCTCCGGCGGATTTTTGCATTCTGATGACAGCCGCTCCCGCGCCTTGCGGACCTCGCCGAGTGAAACTTGTCCATCGCTGGTGAAAGCGGGATAGAGTGTTCCTGGATGCGCGCAGGGCCGGGGATACGGCTGGTGTTTGAGGGATTCTACAAGGTGCGGTTTCAGCTCGGCGACGGCGTCGGCCGGAGCGTGATGCATGCCGGCAACGGCAAGATGCTCGGCGGCAATTCGGCCTTCGCCCATATCGGCACCTACGAGAAGACCGAAGGCGGCGTCGCCATCGTCATCAAGACCGTCCGTCACAACCCCGACCCGAACTACCGCGCCATGGCCGGCACCGATGATGCGACCCTGCTCGCGAAAGGCTGGGCTGACGGCAATCTCTACCGCTTCAAGGGCGAACTGAAGGAGCTGCCGGGTGTGCCCTTCCAGTCGGTCATGACGCCGATCGCGGAAGACGAGGTGCCGATCGCCGGCGGCGTCGGCGAAGGCGGCATCGCCGATGGTCTCTATTCGGTGCATTTGCGCATGCTCGACGGAGTCGACGGCAGCCTCACCGGTGTGATGTTGCTCAACGGGGGCCGTATCCTCGGCGGCGATGCGGCATTCTATTATCTCGGCAGCTACACCGCCGCGAACGGGCGCTGGAAGGGGCAGATCCTCAATCAGGAGCACACGCCGGCCAAGGACGATCCGATCTTCGGCGGCCACGAGGTCGGCATCGGCTTCTCCGGCTGCTATGACGGAGACGAGGCCGTGCTGGAGGCAACGGCGCTGGCCGGCAAGCGCAGCCTGCGCCTGACCGCCGCGCTCAAGCTGATGCACCGCGCCTGATCGCCATCCTGGGAATTGCTCATGGAAAACGTCCGTATGCTCTCGACGCTCGGCCTGATGGGCGCGATGCGCGGCCTGTCCTCCGCGTTTGAGGCCGATAGCGGTATCCATGTCGATGCCGACTTCGCGCCGACCCTGGCGCTGCTCAAGCGGCTGCGCGACGGCGAGGCCGCCGATCTCGTCATCCTCACTCGCGAGGGGCTCGAGGAGATGATCGGTGAGGGCCGCGTGGTCGCCGCGAGCGCGGCTGATCTCGCGCGCTCCTATATCGGCATGGCCGTGCGGGCAGGGCAGGCGCATCCCGACATCGCCACCGAAGCTGAGCTGCGCAGGACGCTGCTTGCGGCGCGGTCCGTCGCCTATTCGCGGCTGGGCGCCAGCGGGGTGTACTTCGCCCAGTTGATCGTGCGGATGGGGATCGCGGCCGAGATCAACGCCAAGGCCACCATCGTCGAGCAGGGCTTCACGGCAGAGTGGCTCGTGAGCGGCGAGGCTGACCTCGCCGTGCAGCAGATCAGCGAGCTGAAGCAGGTTGGCGGCATCGAGGTGATCGGCCCGATCCCGCACGATTTGCAGACGCCGGCCGTGTTCTCCGCCGGCCGCATGGCGACTGCGAAACATGCCGAAGCCGCGGAGCGGCTGCTGCGTTACCTGGCATCACCGGAGACCGTACCTGTGCTGCGCCAATCGGGACTCGAGCCTTGAATTTACCGGGGCGGAGACGCAATTTGGCGTCCATGCGGATTTGTCTCCTTGCCATCCTCTTCTCGCTCGCGGCGCCCCTTGCGGCGCAGGCGCAATCGGCCGATCTCGTCCTGTGCGACCGCGTGGCGGCCGATCCCAGCGATCCCGACAAGCCGACCGACGTGAAGGGTGTGACGGAGATTGCGGCATCCGACGTCGCGACCGCCGTCAAGTTCTGCAAGCAGGCCGCAGCATCGTCGCGGCGTGCGATGTTCCAGCTCGGCCGTGCCTATGCGGCCAACCGGCAGACGGCGGAGGCGATGGCGGCCTGGCGCAAGGCGGCGGACAAGGGATCGAGTGCGGCCATGGTCGAGCTCGGCGTGCTCTACGGCACCGGCTCCGGCGTTGCCAGGGATGAGGCGCAGGCGCGCAAATTGTTCGAGAAGGCAGCCCAGGCCGGCAATCCCCGCGGCGTCAGCAATCTCGCAGCCCTCGGCGGCGCTGGCGGCGCCGCCCCGGCCGATCCCGCGCAGGCGCGCGCGCTGCTTGGCAAGGCCGCCGAGACCAATGCGGAGGCGCAGTACCAGCTCGGCCTGATGCTGTCCGAAGGCACGGGCGGTGCGAAGGACGACGTCGCGGCGCGGGCGCTGTTCGAGAAGGCGGCTGCGCAAAACCATCCCGGCGCCCTGGAGCGGATGGGTGCCTTCGCGCAGGAAGGCCGCGGCGGCGCAAGAGACAAGGACGCCGCGAAAGCCTATTACGAGCGCGCCGCAGCGCTCGGCGACGAGGACGCCAAGAAGGCACTGGAGCGCATTCGCTGCCCCTATGCGATCAAGGACAAGCAGGGCAAGCTCGTCACCACGCTGTGCTTCTGAGGCGCGCTGGTCTGGGTTCGGTTCACCTCTCCTCGTCGGGGAGAGGTGAAGGCTTCGTCTCATTTCATGTAGTAGGCGAGATCGTTGCGGGCGTCGCGATAGGTGGTCTCGAGATAGTCGGGATATCTTCGCGCCGCCTGCGCCATCGCGCGCACCACGCAATCCCAGAAATCGCCGTTCCAGTCGAAATGCTTGTTGTATTCGTCCTCGAATTCGACGGCGGTGATGATGGCCTGCTTGATCGCCGGATCGTCGGCGCTCGCATGCGCGCGCTTCAGATAGGCGAACATCGGCCCTTCATGGGCGTGGTCGCGATCGTGGCGATACTTCGCGCTGAACTGCTCCGCCGTGAGGGTGCGATTGATGCGGATCTCTTCGGCGGTCGGACGTCCCTCGATCAGGTCCAGCCGGTAGCGCCGCCGCCAGAGCTCGTACGCCGCATCGAGCAGCGGCTGCTTCGCGGCGCTGGCTATGATCGCGCTGATCTCGTCCTGGGCTGATTGCTGCGGCGTATCCATGCCGCTTTGTCGCGTGTTCGCACCGGCGGGTTCGAGCCGGTGTCGATCGCGCGCAAGTCGCTTTCGCGGAACCGGCCCGCGCGGCGGCCGTTGAAACCGCGGACAAGCGGGAGCAAGCCATGATCCGTAAACTGGCATCCGGCGAATATCGCCTCTATTCACGCAAGGTGAATCCCAAGACCGGCAAGCGGCGCAACCTCGGCACCTTCAAGAGCCGCGCGGCGGCCGAGAAGCACGAGCGCGAGGTGCAGTATTTCAAGCGCCACTGATGCGTGAGACTGGCTCTTCGGGACCGGCAAACAAAAAAACGCAAAAACAACCCCATGCACAGTAGCCAAGTGGTTGAAATCGCTCTATTGCGGATTTTACGAAATAAACCATTGCCCCGTCGGGCAAAACAGGGGCATGATGGCATCATGGCAGCGGAAGGTCCCGGTGCCCCCTGCGCGGAAAAGCCGATGGAACCGACGCCGCGGCAGTGCTAGGTAGCCCGTGATTCCCTTATGATTTTGCGGGTTCATGACGTTGCTGGACGGACTGTACAAGGTTGAATACGGCATCAATGGCGCCTTCGGCCGCAGCATCATGTGCATGCATGACGGCAAGCTGCTGGGCGGCAATTCCGCCTTCGCGCATCTCGGGACCTATCAGGAACGCGATGGCGAGATCATCGGCGAGGTGATCACCGAGCGCCACAATCATGATCCTCATTACAAGCCGCTGATGGGCGCCGACGTCGCTGCGATCGAGGTGCGCGGCAGGACGGAGGGGTCGACGATCCTGTTCGAGGGCAAGGCGGATACGATGCCCGACGGTGTGTTCTGGGCGAACCTCGCGCCGCTCGACGATGGGGCACTGCCGCCGCGCGGCACCGTCGGTCCCGACGGCATCGTGAACGGGTTGTACTCGATCCACATCCGCGCGCTCGACGGTATCGATGCCGGGCTCTCCGGCGTCATGCTGCTGATGGACGGCCGCATTCTCGGCGGCGATGCGTTCTTCTACTATCTCGGCTCCTATTCCTCGGCGGATGGTCGCTGGAAGGGCGAGATGCTCAACCAGGAGCACACGCCGGCGAAGGACGAGAATCCCGTCTTCGGCGGCTACGAGGTCGGGATCGGATTTTCCGGGACCTGCACGAAAGACAGCGGCGAGCTCGAAGGCATCGCGCTCGCGGGCAAGCGCAGTCTTCGCCTTGCCGCTTCGCTCAAGCTGATGCGGCGGGCGTAGGGCGCGTACTCCATAAATTCGTCGCGTCCGCGTTGCTATTGGCAGGCGACGTTGGAGCCCATCGGCGAGCGCGGGCGAAGGCCGTTTCTGACGCTAGCGGACATGACGGCGAGGTGCCTGTGGGCTCGATTGCAGCTAACGGAACCATTTGCGACGCAGCTTCAGCTTTGGGCGAGTAGGCAACATCCGAGACCGCCTACTGAGGCGGCCTTATTTTTTGGGCGGCTGCAATTCCCTGGAACTGAGCCAACGGTCGATGCGGATCGCTTCGTCCTCTCGGGGAAACGGTTCTTGTGTCTTGCGGCCCAGGAACGTGTCTGCGACTGGAGCGCGCCTAAGCAATTCCATGCTCCGCGCCAAGCCCTCGCGAATTGTCCGCATCTGCTCGGCATCGCTCATTTTGTTCGGATGAAAGACTTGGAATGGCAACCACATGGCGACACTCCCTGTTTTGCAGGCGGGAGCGCGATCGGTCTCTCAGCCACCAGCGCCTACAGGCAGAGCCTCAGCCGGTGATATTGGAACAATAGACCCATTTCGGATCGGTTGCGAAGTTACAAAAGTTCAGATAGGGGCGCGGTGCTGTCCTAATTGGAACAGTGCCGCGTTCAGTATTTGTACGGAATCCCCTTATTGCAGCGCCGCCTCTAAGGTAGTCGATGCCGGGGCTGGCATTTCATCCCGAACAAGATTTCAACCGGCAAGGGGTCGCTGAAAAGCGGCCCCTTTCGTTTTCCGGGCCTCGCTTAGCATCCCAAAGGGGTGCCTCTTTCGGGTTGTCATCATTCTTCGACGACGGGCGTACAGTTGAGCGGCCTCCGGGCATAAGCACCAGCCCCGGCCCGGAGCGCAGGCGGCCTCGCCATGTGCAACCGCGTTGGTGGGGCCGCCGCCGCGATCAGAACAACGCACCGCCGCGATCGGCGGACGATTTTGGACTCCCGCTCATAGGGCGTTGACCCCGGTGCGGTCCAATCGCGTACCGTCCTGTCTTCATGTGTGCTACCTAAAGCATGATCCGGAAAAGTGCGCAGCGGTTTTCCGAAAAGATCATGCTCAAACAACAACCTAAAGCGCGATGAAGATTCATCTCAATCTCATCGCGCTTTAGTCGGACGGCAAATGCTAGCAGGAAAAGCAGATCATGACTGACGATCAGGTCAACCTCGTCGTTCAGCACCTTTGCGAACAATTGCACCTGGCGCTCCGATTGAAGGGCAGCGAGGCGCATCCACCAAACGCCAAGGACATTGGATTCGATCCTGCCTTTGTGAGAACTGTATTGCTGACCGGCTTGCGTTCGGCGGGCGTCACGATTCACAACGATCCAGCAGGACCGAGCGAAGAGCCGCCGGGGTCCTAAGCGCGGAAAAGCAGCTCGCGCTAATGCGAAGGACTCAACCAGAGCAAATCTCGTCCGCCATCCTCACGGAGCGGACCTCAATGATTTGGGCCGCAACTTCGCTGATGGGCCAGAAGCGGCAGTCGTCAGCGGGGAGGCGATGCAAAGCATCCGCCCGTCGAAAGAGGCTGCCAACCGAGGCGGCCTCTTGTCACTAAATTACGGGTGCTCAGAAAGACAGAAGGGCTATCGCCGCGAGCACCGCATTGAGGGCGCCAACTGCGACGATGGCGGCCGTAGCGATTTGGTCATTACTCATCTTGCTCGCCACCATAGTGGGTATCTCAGCATAGCAATCTAGGCGGGAAAAAGTGGCAACGCAACCTAAAAGGCGCGAACGAGGGCTCACTTTTCCTCATCTTGCCTTTGTGGCCGACGCGCGGGCCTAAAGTCGGGCAGGCACGCTATCGCCTGCTCCAGCTCTCTTGCGATTGCCTTGTAGCGAGAGAGCACCCGCGCATAGACGTCGCGCTTAAGCTGGCTCTTTGCTGTCTGTTGAAGGCGCTCGCACTCGGCGATTTGCACGCGGAGCAGTTCTAGATGGGCCAGCATCTCTTTCATGGACAGGCAGAATATCCCAGGTCGGTTTCGGTTCAATGTCGAGTTCAGGACACCCGTCAGAACAAACTAGGGGAACGGTCGATGAGGTCGGCAATGGGTCAAGCGGGGGCTTGGCGGTTGCCGGCGTTCATCAAGTGGTCAGCGCCTGCCAGCACGATCCCGACAAGCCACGATATCCCGGGGGGATTTTCGAGCCGCCCCCTCCGGCGGAGAAAACACCGCCAGATATCCGCCGTCCCCTGCTAGCTCATATGTGACGACCGCACGATATCCGACGGCCGCGAGTTCGCAACGCAAAAGCTCAATTGGCGTGCCATGTTTTGACGTCGGAAGCTCAAGATCGACAATTCCGACGCGCGCTCCCCGCTTCAAGGCGGGCACGAGATTGTAGAGGAAAGCATAGGGTTGGGCTATCTCGTGATACATGTGCACAAGGATTGCGGCGTCCAGCGAGGAGGCGGGCAGGCGTGGGTCGTGCGCTTCGCCGAGCGCGAATCGGATGTTCGTCAACTTCATGAGTTCGGTTCGCTTGGCGAGCTCGACGAGGAAATCTCGCGTGACGTCCTGAGCAACAACTGAGCCGGCGGGCCCGACGAGGTACGAAAGCCTGACCGTGTGGTAGCCATTGCCTGCACCAATGTCGCCAACGGTCATGCCCGGCTTCAATTCAAGCAGACGGGCGATTTGACCGGCCTCATCCAGAGCGTCGCGGTGCTCCTCGGCAGCGCGGCGTGGGCTGACAATCTGCGCAACAGGGCGCCGAGGTGAGGGAAACTCGTTCGCAGCGACCCCGGGGGGAGCCAGATAACGAATGTCAGCGGCGTATGCGCGCGTCGCGGTAAACGCCACAAGTAGTGTTAGGGTCGCTGCACGGGCCGGTGCCATCACGGGCCTGCCAAAGCTTGTTCACGACTCTCAGTCGGGGATACGCTCCGAGCCTTAGGAAATGCCAGGATATCACACCTCTCGTTGGTGTGGCAGTTCATCGAAGTTGCGCCAAGGGACTGGGCAATGAACGCTTCGGGTCACAAGCGGCGCTCAAGGCGAGTGCGGCTCGGTGTCCGGTTTGCCCCAGACAGGCGACATGATGATGGATGGACGTTCTTCGGCCTTGGGCCAATAAGCAACGTCAGAGTGCCTACTCGATCACTACGTCGGCCCGCGTCAGAAGGGCCGGTGGCATGTTGATGCCGAGTGCTTTGGCGGTTCGGAGGTTTATAACAAGTTCGTACTTGGTCGGCCGTTCGACCGGCAGATCGCCAGGTTTCGTACCCTTGAAAATCTTGTCGACAAGGGTCGCAGACCGACGAAACTGATCTGGCAAGTCAGTGCCGTAGCTCAAGAGGAAGCCTGCTTCCGCATATTCTCTCACCGCAGAGATTGCAGGCAGCCGATTTCGGACGGCCATGGCGCCAATCAGGCCGCGATGGTTGAACAGCACTCCATCGCTCAGCACGACGAGCACCTGCGCTCGCTCACTCTCCATTGTCGCGAACGCTTGTTCAAGTATGTCCGGGCCGCGCGCTTCGGCCGGGACAAGCGTCAACCCCAGTGTTTTGGCAGCTTCCCGCAGCGACGTCAGCCGGTCCTGATTGGGCGCAAAGTCCGGATTCCACAGGATGCCCGCACGCGAGAGGTTCGGCAGAGTGTCCTTCAGAAATTCGAGCCGCTTGCCGTTGATCTCATCGCCGGGCTCCGAGCTGAACCCAGTGACATTGCCGCCCGGTCGCGCCAGACTGGCGACAAATCCTGCACTGACCGGTTCGGCACTGTTGGCCATCACGATCGGGGTCGTCCGGGTCGCTTTCATGGCCGCAACCGTGGTCGCATTGGTTCCGGAAACGATGACGTCCACGCCGAGCCCGGCCACCTCTGTGGCAAGCGCCGCCAGCCGTCCCATGTCTCCGTCGGCAAAACGGTACTCGATGACGACATTCTCGCCGACGCGATAGCCAAGGCTCCGCAGGCCGGCCTCGAAGGCTCTAACATTACGAAGTGTCTGCTCCCGCGACGCGCTCGCGAGATAACCTACCTTGTAGACCCGCCTTGCCGGTTGCTGCGCACGCGCGCCGAGCGGCCACGTCGCTGCCGCGCCACCGATCAGCCCCATGAACTCGCGTCGTCTCATTGAGCACCGCGGAGGAAACGCCGGTCTATGCCCAAAGGCTAGCACTTTGCGACGAGGCGGCCAGTGAGAATGGGCAAATAATAATGTCCGAAGCTGCGTCTCAATGACCGGGGCGGCGCCCCACGGCAGGGGCGTCGCCCGGCTGCTGTCAGATCGTCACGCGGCTGCCGTCGAAGCGCGTGAAGGAGAAGCCGTCGAAAGGTTCGCGCAGGGTCATGCGCTCGTCCCGCAGCATGCCGATAGCCACTTCTTCGCCGATCGCCATTGAGGCCGAAGCGTCGGAACGCCAGTGGATGCCCGCCCAATTCCGTCCGAAACCGTAATTCACCGCGAGCTTGTTCAACTCTCCACCAACCGTCAGTGGCGGCCCGGTATAGGGCACGAGCCTCGTCGGGTCGGCCGGATCGGGCTGTACCGGATTGGCGATGACGCGGCTTTCGTCGAAAAACGCCTTCAATATGGTAGCTGTGACGGCGCCGACGCCCGTGGCACCGCCGGGATAGGTGGAGTGGAAGGGCGCGCCGTCCGGATAGGTTTGCGACAAAAGATAGGTGCCGGATTTGGCTTTGCTGCGATCGAGGGCTTCCGATTTCAGGAAGCTATCATGCAGTGGGTAGTCGCTCACACCGTTCGCGAGGCGATGGTGCGCCAGACCGCCGTAGGCTTCCGGTCGCACGGACCGGTGCACAAAATACTTCTGCCAGTAGGACGCGCGGACGGAGTTGCTGATCCCCGTGGTGAGTAGTGCCTGCACATGGGCCAACCCGAAGGTGGCACCTGCAGGTCCCTGTGTTTTCGATTTCCGATACGGGTTGGACGGGTAGGACACGGGCTCCGCCAGTGGATACATCCCGGAGTACCGTTGGTCCGTTCCACCGCCAGGCGTTGCAAGCATCTGCGCTGCCGCCCACCCGAGTGCGGGACCGGCGCGGACATACTCCGCGAGATCTCGTCCTGTCGCGATGTATCGCGGTGTCGCGTCGAATTGCAACCGGCGTTTCGCTGCGGCGCCGTTCTGGGTCGCCAGCCACTCATCATAGTCGGTCAGGAAATCGTTGGCCGGCAATACGGTGCGGATCTGAGCGCTGATCCACTGTGGGGCATAAGGCACGTCCCGGAGCAGGAATTGCGAGACGAGCGGGCCGTCCAAAACGCCTGGAGGCGTGACCGAGCGGCCCTTTGGGTCAGTCGGGTCGAAATAAAGCGCATTGGCACGGAACAGCGTACCCGGTGTGACCCGCCCACCAGACTTCGGCCCGCGGAAATCGGCGAGCTTGTTGAGTTCCTCGGTTGCTGCAAGGACGTCGCGATTGGAGGTGTCGTCGCGCAACTCGGTAAGCGGAACGTCACGAAGCAGAGATTGCCAATAGACCTCGACCGCCTCGCCGCCGCGCTCCGCGCTTGCGAGGGCTGGTGCCGACGGAATCGCAATCTGGGTGGGATTCATGCCGGTGAGACTGACGGCTTGCGTGCCGATGGGATTGATCAGTTTGCGCGTGCCGCCGAGCGGGACTTTTTCGAAATCAGCGGGATCGCCCGATTGGCAAGCGGCATAGAGCGCCTGCCATGCCACTTGTTCCACTTCGCCGCGTTTGTCGTGCGGCAGGCCGCGTGAATCGGAACCGATCTTATTGGTATAGCGCGCCTCGTCGCCATTCGTCGGATGTGGCGCGATCGGAATTTTGTCGTTGTTGCGCGCGCATTCTTCTCGGATGTCGAAGGCGCGACGCTTGAACGCCGCGTCGAGCGGTCTCGGGTCCGTGCTCACAGGCTGGGCCGACGCCGCAGTAGTCCCGAGCATACTCGGTGGAGACGCAAGCACGGCTGCACCAGCCGCGATGCCCGCGCTGCCGAGCAGCGAGCGGCGAGTGACCGTGGTTGTCGGCAGGGCCGGCGATGCCAGGTTCGATTCAGTTGAAATGGTGGGGTGGTCAGCCATGGAGATTCTCCTCTCTCGCAGGCACCGCTCTGGGGCCGCGCTTTCAGGACTCAAATGGCATTCAGTCGCGCTTACGCGCACTCGCGTTAGGATGCGAATGCTGAAGGACCGGCGAAAAAAGGAAGTCGGTGATTTGAGTGCAATGCTTGCCGATGGCACGATTGCTGTCTGTTCAATCCTGCGAGGAATTCGGCATTTTCCCGCCTGCGACGACAGCTATTCAAAGAGTATACGATCCCGTGCGTCCTGAAAAGACGCCTGATCTTTGGACGACTTCCGCTTTGGGGCAAAACGCGAAGAACTCAACCTGAGCAAATCTAGTCCGGCATACCTCGCTCAGCGGACTTCAGTTAGGCGGGCTGCCACTTCGCTGATGGGCCACAAGCCGACTTAAGTGCGATCGTTGGGATCATCATCGCGTCAGTCCGAGCAGGTAGAGAGACGACATAGGTCGGCTTCGGGTCAAACCCGGAATGGCTCGCGCTGAGTCTCATGAGGGGCATTAGAACGAGGTCACGAGCGTCGGTCCGGCACGAGCCTTTTCGTGTCCGATCTGTGCCCGAGAGACGACGTTGCGATGGCCTAACGGTTCGTCGCTGCGGGCCAATAGCCGACCTCCCGCATTCGACGTGCACGATGGTCCGGCACTCAGAATAGCACGGTCGCGGAGCTCACATCCGAGCGCGCTCCCTGATACGCACCTTAGGTTGCGTAATTTGCAGATTGCGCTATAATGGTCACCTTAAATCATGCTTTTTTCATTAATTCGGATTCTGAAATGATTGCTCGTGAAGCAGGCAGATTTGCCGTCGGCGCCCGTTTCAAAATAAGCAAGCTTGGCGCGCTTCGATGCCCGGACTTGGCTCACGAAACCGGCACGATTGTCGAACTCAGCCGGCGCACCAGCGGCGTTACAGTGCTCTTGGATGGGGATGCAAGACCAACAGTCCTACATTGTGACTACATAACTCTTTTGTCGGAGTAAGGATTGCGAACAGCGTGCCGCTCGGCGAGCGCGGTCTCACGTCCGATTTACCACCGACAGCAGGCATAAGAGCGGCCGGAGCTTGGGTCGTCTCCGGGCCAAAATCAGAAGTCGAGCTTCTCTGGATTTGCGGTGTCGCAGAAGTTATCTCGTGCAACTCACAAACTAAAGCGCGATGAGATTAGGATGAATCGTCATCGCGCTTTAGGTTGTTGTTTGAGCATGATCTCCGCGCAAACGCGTTCCGCGTTTGTCGCGAGGGAAAACCGCCGCACTTTTCCGGATCATGCTTTAGGAATATTTCTTGCCTGCTGGTGAAGCCGAAGAATGACCGACGACGACTTTGAGATACGTCGCCTCGCACGGGAGGACGCGGTCCTCTATCGAGACATTCGACTGGAGGCTCTCCAAGCCAACCCGGAAGCGTTCGGTAGCACCTTCGAGGTTGAAGATGCTCAGCCGCTGAGTTTGTTCTCGGATCGGCTCGGCAATTCTACAGTGCTCGGCGCGTTCCGCGACACAGAGCTCGTCGGCATTGTTGGCTTTGCTGTCCAACAGGGCCGGAAAGAAGCTCACAAAGGCGCGCTTTGGGGAATGTACGTTCGACCCGCCGCAAGGAATGCCAAGGTCGGTCGACGGTTGGTCGAAGAGGTATGCAATCACGCCCAACAGCAAGTTGAGCTGATCCAGCTCAGCGTGGTGGTGGACAATGAACAGGCGCGGAATCTTTACGCGAGATTGGGCTTCCTGGAGTACGGCGTCGAGAAGAACGCTCTGAAGCAAGCTGGCCGCTATTACGACCTGGTTCTTATGGCAAAGGATCTCTCGCGGCACTGAATTGTTTGCGACACAGACATCGACTGCTCACCAGCAGGCACGATTTCCGCAACGGGGTCACAAGCCGTCGACGACGACCAAGCGAAACGACTTCCGCTTTGCCCTTGGAAGCGGAGGCCGATGTTTAGAAGTCCTCGCCTGGTGCCTCGTCACGGCGCGGGACAGGCGGCTCCGGTCTTCACCCAGGCTTCGACCAGCGCGCCGGCTTGCGCCTGCGTGCCCGGCACCGGCGAACGGCCGAAGCCGGGCTTCCAGGCCCAGCCCACCAGCGTGTCCTTGCCGATGTGATCGATCAGCTCGTCCACCTTGCGCCCGCCGTTGCGCGCGGGATCCCTGATCTGCTCGCAAATTTCGCCGATGGTCTTGCCCTCCCACGCCATCTCGCGCGGCGCGAGGTGCCATTCGGGATGACCGGGGACGCGGCCGGGCTCGAAATTGGCCTTCTGGTGGCAGCTGTGGCAGCGCATCGCCACCACGCCGTGACCGTCGGCGCCGCGCGTGACCGGCGGCTGGTGCAGGCGCGGATTGTCGCCCTGGCGCGGGCTGTCGCCGGCCGGGTGGCAGTTGGTGCAGCGCGGATGCGTCAGCACCTTGCCGAGCTCGGTGAAGATCGCGGCCGAGCGCTTCTCGGTGTCGGCGATGCCGGCGAAGCTCTCGGGTGAAGCCAGCGCGTGGCTCGCCGTGTCCGAGGCAGCGTAGCCCGCGCCGAGACTGCCGGCGAGCGCCGCGATCACGGCAACCATCTTGAACCGCGCGTCGGAGATCATTGGCCGCTCACTTGGTCGCGATGAGATAGCGATTTGAATCGGCAAGGATCACGTCGCGCACCGCCTCGTGATACTTGATGTAGCCGGTGCAGCGGCAGAGATGACCATCGAGCGCATCCGCGATGGTCTGCTCCAGCGCCTCGCGCGGCACCGGCGCGCGCGCCAGACGTTCGAGCAGCACCTGGCCTTCGTTGAGGAAGCCGGCGGTGCAGTAGCCGCACTGGAAGGCGAAATGATCGATGAAGGCTTTTTGCAGGGCCGAGAGCTGGCCATCCCGGGCGTGACCCTCGACGGTGCGGATCGACTTGCCGTCGAAATTCACGGCGGGCGCGACGCAGGTCGGGCTGGTGTAGCTGGTGCCGTCGGGCTCTTCGACGATGATGGCGCAGCTCAGGCATTGCGCGGCGCCGCAGCCGAACTTCGTGCCGGTCATGCCGAGCATCTCGCGCAGGAAATCGTTCATCGAGAGGTCGTCGCGGACGTCCATCGGACCGTGCTTGCGGCCGTTGATGGTGAGGCTGAGGGTCGTCACGCGAGCACTCCCTTCAATAGGTTTGCGGTGACCGGCAGCGCGCGGAAGCGGTGGCCGGTGGCATCGTGAATCGCATTGATCAGCGCCGGCACGATCGGGATCATGACGACTTCGGCCATGCCCTTCGGTGCCTCGTCCGGCGTCAGCGGCTTGAGCATCTCGATTTCGAGATCGCGCAAGGGCAGGTCGGAGCCGCGCGCGATCAGGTAGCGTCCGAGATTCCACTCGCCATTGCCGGGGCCGCCTTCGAACGGCGGCAGGGTTTCCAGCAGCGCGTAGCCGACGCCCATGGCAAAGCCGCCATGGGACTGGCCGATCACGACCTCGGGCACGAGCGCGGTGCCGCATTCGAACACGCTGTAGGCCTTGGCGATGCGCAAGGCTCCGGTCGCGCGCTCGATCTCGACGCGGACGACCGTGCCGCACATCGAGGTGTAGGCGGTGCCGATCCGGTTGTTGTCCGTCGGCGGAAACTTGACGCTGGTCCGGTTGATCCGCTCGAACTTGCCGTTGCCGCGGCGGATCGCCAGCGCGTCGATGTCGGCGCGATATTGCTCGCCGGGCAGGGCGAAGCGCGCCCGCGACCAGGCCCAGCGGGAGAAGCTGTGGGCGACCGCGCCGGTGACGAAGCCGCGCGCATGAGCGGTTGCGGCAAGCGCAGGCAGCGCCAGCGGTTCGAGGCCGGGCATCACGAGCTGCCCATTCTCCCACCGCGCGGTTGCCCATTGCCGGGCGCGCGGGTCGATCTTCGGGATGCGCCATAGCTCCAGCGCCGCGGGCCACAGGCCGAAACGGAAGATGACGCGGGCGGCCTCCGCCGAGGAATGCGTGCCGACATGGGCGCCGATCGAGGCCGACGTCGCCGAGCTGATCGACGGTACCCAACGCGGATTCCTCGCCGCGGCGTCCTGGGTCTTCTGGTCCATGGTGTAGGGATCGCCCGAGGTGACGAGACCGAGCATGTCGTAGCTGTCGACGCGGGCGACCGAGACTTCGTCGGCGATCGCGCCGAGATGCGCGGCGACGCGGTTCGCCAGCGCGGTGCCGATGCCGTTGCCCATCTCGACGTGATCGCAGAAGATCGCGATCCTGCCGTCGGCGCCGAGCTCGACGCGCCCGAGCGAGCAGTCCGCGCCGGAGCCGTAATCCTTGGTCACGCAGGCAACGCCGGTGCCGACCAGCCTGTCCGAGGACGCCTGCCGGAACTGCGCGCGCTGCTGCCAGATCGGATGCTTTTCGAGCTTGTCGAGGATTTCCGGCGTGCGCACCGAAACGATGTAGGGATTGCCGGTCATGGTCCGGCCGTTCTGCTTCAGGGCATTGCGACGGCGGAATTCGATCGGATCGAGCTTGAGCTCGCCGGCGGCTTCGTCGATCAGCACTTCGAGCGCGGTCATGGTTTGCAGCGTGCCGTAGCCGCGCATCGAGCCCGCGGTCACGCCGCGCGAGTGCATCGCGACCGTGGTGACGTCGACCTTGGGAATGTCATAGATGCCGATCGCGCCGGTAGCGGCGACCACGGCAACGTTGGCGGAGAAGTTGGCGAGGCCGCCGCCGTCGAGCACGTGATCGGCGGCGAAGGCCTTGATGACCCCGGTTGCGCGGTCGATGCCGATGCGCGAGCGCATCTTGATCGGGTGGCGCTTGATGCCGCCCTGAAACTGCTGGTAGCGGTCATGCGCCAGCCGCACCGGCTTACCGGGGAAGAACAGCGCGGCCAGCGCGACATAGAGGATGAACGGCGTGTGATCGCGGCCGCCGAAGCCGCCGCCGACATGAGCGAATTGCGCGTTGATCTGCGACGGCTTGTAGGGCGCGCGGGCCTTGGCCAGGAGATGCGCGAGCGACTCGGCGGCCTCATAGGGCGACTGCACGCCGAGCACGAGCTCGAGATTGCCGCCCTTGTTGTTGTACCAGGCGAGCCCGCATTCCGGCTCCAGGAACATCGGGTCGACCGACTGCGTCTCGAACTCGCGATCGAGCACCAGCAGCGAAGCATCGTCCGCGGCAAGCTCGGCCCGGATCTGCTCGCCATGTTTCGCGGCCCTGGCGTAATCGGGCGGCATGTCCTTCGCGAGCGGCGACCACACCGGCAGCGCGGCGCTCTGCACCTTCTTGGGCGAGACCCAGCCGGCCTGGATCGGCGAATAGACGTCGGGCTTGTCGGGCGAGGGGCCCGCCACGCGCGTGAAACGGTAGGCGCCGTAATCGGGCACGATCACCGGGCCGGTTTCCTCGCCGAACTTGACGAAGGTGCCGTCGCGCAGGGCGAGCCGCGCCTGGTCGAAGGCGTCGAATGTCCCGAAGATCAGCAGCGCGACCGGCTGCCCCAGGTAGAGCGGCGTCTTGCCGAGCGGGCAGAACAGGTCGCCGGCGTAGAACTCGGGAACCTGCGTGCCGATGCGATCGAGATCGGCGGCGGTGACCACGACGGACGGCTTCAGCGCGCCCTTCAGGCGGGCGAGGTCCAGCCCGGTGTAGACATGTGTGGCGTCATTGGCGCGCACCAGGATCGCATGCGAGGTGATCTGCGGCCAGCCGGGCAGGTCGTTGGCGCGGAAATCGGACGCGTAGAGCTTTGCGCCTGTGACCTTGGCGACGCCGTCGACGCGGCCTGCGCCCATCGTCGCGGGATTGAAATTGCCGCGTCCCGGGAGCGTCTCGTGCGACGCGAAAGGAGCTTCCTTCGCCAATCCGAGATGCGACAGGCTGACTGAAATGCCTCCCGCCGACAACCACTTCACGAACGCGCGTCGCGAAGGCCGCATGATCTGATCCTTGTACAGGGCTGTGAGGGCTACGATGCTGACGGCATCGGTGCCTGATTGGTACGCGCCAACGCTGGCCTGAAGCTGTCATGATTCGTCATGCGGGCATAGAAACCGCAGGGGCGTTTACATCCGATGAAGGTGGTGCTTGCGTTCGTGCCCGGATTGAGAAATCGATTTCACTTGCCTTGCAGTCGAATCAAATTGAAAGACGAATGGCGTCAACAAGGGGTTGGGGAACTCAGATGCAGCACGATCCGAGCGATGGATCTTCGGCCAGCTTCGTGACCGGCACGACCACACTGTCGCGGCGCCAATTGCTCGGTGCGGCCGGCGCGCTGTCGCTGATGGCGGGCACCGCGACGGCCCAGCATGCGATGCACAACCACGCGGGCGCTTCGCACACCGCGGACATGTCGCCGACGATGGGCATGGTGCCGGAACCGCCGGTTCCGGCGATGGATCAGCCGCTGGTTGAGCCCGAGGTGCGGCGGTCCGTCGACGGCGTACTGAGCACGACCTTGCGCGTCGGCTACGCCTATCGCCAGATCGGCGGGGTCAGGCTCTATGTCAGGTCCTACGAGGGCGGCAGCCCCGGTCCGACCCTGCGCATGAAGCCCGGCGAGACCCTGCGGATCAAGATGATCAACGACCTGCCGCCGAACCGCGACGGGCTGCCCGCCGACATCAGCCACCCGCATCAGTTCAACAACACCAATTTCCATTTTCACGGCGCGCATGCGAGCCCGAGCGGGATCGCCGACAACGTGATGCGCTCGATGGCGCCCGGCCACAGCTACAATATCGAGATCGCGCTGCCGGCCGACCACACGCGCGGCACCTACTGGTATCACCCGCACCACCACGGCAGCGCCGACATCCAGATGTCGAGCGGCATGGTGGGCGCCGTCATCGTCGAGGGCGATTTCGCCGACGTGCCGGAGATCGTGGCCGCGCGCGAGCGGCTGCTGGTCCTGAGCCAGGTGGTGTTCGATGCGAGCGGCATGATCGAGAATTTCGAGACGCTGTTCCCGGAGACGGCGACGCGTTTCCTCGCGATCAACGGCCAGCGGCGGCCCGTCATCGAGATGCGCCCCGGCGAGGTGCAGCGCTGGCGCATCCTCAATGCCGCCTATCAGGACGACATGCTGCTCGACCTCGAGAAGCACGAGCTGCACGCGATCGCCTATGACGGCATCCAGCTCGGTGCCGTGCAGCCGCTGAAGCAGCTCCTGATCGCGCCGGGCCAGCGCGCGGACATCCTGGTCAAGGCAGGCGGCCCCGGCACCTATGGGTTCAACGCCGCGCCCTATGACCAGGGCCATCCGTCGCCGGTCGGCCCGCTGGCGCGGGTCGTGGTGTCGGGCGCGCCGATGGACATGAAGCTACCGCGCGCACTGCCCCCGGCGCCGCTCGCGTCCATCAAGGACACCGAGATCACCAACCGCCGCAAGGTGGTGCTGTCGGCGACCGCGCCGGAGGCCGACGCCGCCGGCCATTGGCAGGAGTTCGGCTTCTTCATCGACGGCAAGAAGTTCGACCCCGCCCGCATCGATCATCGGGTCAAGCTCGGGGCGGTCGAGGAGTGGACGATCGTCAACACGCATGAGCATGACGACCACGTCTTCCATATCCACACCAATCCGTTCCAGGTGGTCTCGGTCAACGGCAAGCCGCTGGCGACGCCGGAATGGCGGGATTCCGTGATCGTCGAGCGCAAGGGCGGGCAGGTCGTGTTCCGATCCCGCTTCCTCGATTTCACCGGCGTGTTCATGCTCCACTGCCACATGATGAACCACGAGGAGATGGGCATGATGCAGACCGTGGAGGTCTACAAACCCTAAGCCTCAGGGCGGATTGCAGGAATTTGGCGTCCGGCGGGGCGAAATCCGGGTGCGGCCGGGCTTCCCCTGGCCGTCGGCATGGCCTATGACGCTGCAACGCAAAAATCCCCCAAAGACCCCATGATCCGCCTCGACAACGTCAGCAAGCAAGCCGGCCACCAGATCCTTTTCATCGAAGCTTCCGCCGCCCTCAACAAGGGTGAGAAGATCGGCCTCGTCGGCCCGAACGGCGCCGGCAAGACCACGCTGTTCCGCATGATCGCCGGCCAGGAACTGCCCGATGAGGGCCAGGTCTCGACCGATCGCGGCATCACCATCGGCTATTTCAGCCAGGACGTCGGCGAGATGAGTGGCCGCAGCGCGGTTGCCGAAGTGATGGATGGCGCGGGGCCGGTGAGCGAGGTCGCGGCCGAGCTGCGCGAGCTCGAGGCTGCGATGGCCGACCCTGATAAGGCCGACGCGATGGAGGAGATCATCGCGCGCTATGGCGAGGTGCAGCACCGTTTCGAGGAGCTCGACGGCTACGCGCTGGACGGCCGCGCGCGCGAGGCGCTCAACGGCCTCGGCTTCAGCCAGGAGATGATGGAGGGCGACGTCGGCAAGCTCTCCGGCGGCTGGAAGATGCGCGTCGCGCTGGCTCGTATTCTTTTGATGCGTCCCGACGTCATGCTGCTCGACGAGCCGAGCAACCATCTCGATCTGGAAAGCCTGATCTGGCTGGAGAAATTTTTGCACGGCTATGAAGGCACGCTCTTGATGACCTCGCATGACCGCGAGTTCATCAATCGCGTGATCTCCAAGGTGATCGAGATCGATAGCGGCTCGCTCACCACCTACACCGGCGACTACGAATTCTACGAGCAGCAGCGGGCGCAGAACGAGAAGCAGCAGCAGGCGCAGTTCGAGCGCCAGCAGGCCATGCTCGCCAAGGAGATCAAGTTCATCGAGCGCTTCAAGGCGCGCGCTTCGCACGCGGCCCAGGTGCAGAGCCGGGTCAAGAAGCTCGACAAGATCGAGCGGGTCGAGCCGCCGCGCCGCCGCCAGACGGTGGCGTTCGACTTCCCGCCGGCGCCGCGCTCGGGCGAGGACGTCGTCGCGCTCAAGAACGTCCACAAGGGCTATGGCGCCAAGCGCATCTATGACGGGCTCGACTTCATGATCCGCCGCCGCGAGCGCTGGTGCGTGATGGGCGTCAACGGCGCCGGCAAGTCGACGCTGCTCAAGCTCATTGCCGGTGCGAGCGAGCCGGATCAGGGCACGGTGGCGCTGGGGGGCAGCGTCAAGATGGGCTATTTCGCCCAGCATGCGATGGACCTGCTCGACGGCGAACGAACCGTGTTCCAGTCGCTGGAAGACCAGTTTCCGACCGCGGGGCAGGGATCCCTGCGCGCGCTCGCCGGCTGCTTCGGCTTCTCCGGCGACGACGTCGAGAAGCGCTGCCGCGTGCTGTCGGGCGGCGAGAAGGCGCGCCTGGTGATGGCGAAGATGCTGTTCGACCCGCCGAACTTTTTGGTGCTGGACGAGCCGACCAACCATCTCGACCTCGCCACCAAGGAGATGCTGATCACGGCGCTGTCGGATTTCGAGGGCACCATGCTGTTCGTCTCCCACGATCGCCACTTCCTGGCGACGCTGTCGAACCGCGTGCTGGAGCTGACGCCGGAGGGCATCCACCAGTATGGCGGCGGCTACACGGAATATGTCGCGCGCACGGGACAGGAAGCGCCGGGGTTGCGGTCGTAGGGAGCGGCTAGCCCGGATGGAGCGATAGCGTAATCCGGGTTCGGTGCCACACGGGCACTCGTGCGATGCGGATGGTCTGTCCCGGATTACGCTTCGCTCCATCCGGGCTTCGAGGGGGAAGCGGAGTGCGTCGCGGTAGCCCGGATGGAGCGTAAGCGTAATCCGGGATCAGTCTCCGCGTTCTCCGAAGTTGCCGGTGATCTCACCGGCGCCACCCCAATCGGCGGGCAGCACGCCGGCACGAACGTAGCGGTGGAGCGACGAGTGCGGCCAGTCGATCGGCGATGCGACCAGGCCGTGCTTCACCGGGTTGTAATGGATGTAGTCGGTACAGCGCTCGAAATCGGTCTCGTCGCGTATCGTATGCTCCCAAAACCTCCTCTGCCACAGAGCGAATTCACCTCGACCATTGCCAGAGATCGGTACACCGGAAGCGGCAAGTTGATGGGTGAAGAGGCCTTTGAGTCGCTTCCATCGACCCGAGAAGTCTGAGTCATCTTCCGGCAGTGTCATGATGACATGAAGGTGGTCGGGCAGGATGACGATGGCATCGATCGTGAATGGTCGTTCGGCGCGCGTGACGCGAAATGCGGTGCGTAGCTTGTCCACATGATCGACCAACGCGGACGATCTTCGATCATCCAGCGTCACGGTGAAAAAGAAAGTCCCGCCGGGGACGAAGTTTCGTCGATAGCGAACCATATCGAGGCTTTCCCCGGATTGCGCTTCGCTCCATCCGGCTACAGAACTGCGGTGAACTCCGTAGCCCGGATGGAGCGCAGCGCAATCCGGGATTCGTGCCACACGAGCGGTCGTGCGACGCCGATGGTCTGTCCCGGATTACGCTTCGCTCCATCCGGGCTACAACTAGATCGAGAGATATCGGTTCAAGCGGGAGTAAGGCTCGCCGTCATGGCCGGGCTTGTCCCGGCCATCCACGTTCTCTTTGGCCGGAAACAAGAACGTGGATGCCCGGGACAAGCCCGGGCATGACGAGTTCGTGGAAGGACTGTTCGCTAAGGAGGCCGCAAAATCGTCGCGCGCCTTACGCGCTGACCTCGCACTTCTTCATGAAGCTGTTCTTGGCGGCGCCGGCGAGCGGCTTGCCGTCGGAGCCGACGGCCTTGGGCGCGCAGGCGTCTTGCTTGCACTTCTTCAGGAACGAGGTCTTGGCGGCGCCGGCCAGCGGCTTGCCGTCCTTGCCGACGGCCTTGCTCTCGCAGGTGTCCTCCGCGAAGGCCGAGCCCGCCGCGAAGGTGGCAACGATCGCAGCCAGGAAAATCCGCTTCATCATGGGTGTCTCCTCAAACCAAAAAGATGGCGAGCGGATTGGAGCCGCGAATCGTGGCGCAATCAAGCAGGATCGGCGCACGTCGTCGATTTTTCGATCGGCGCAGTCTCAGGTGTGTCCACCGATGCTTCTGATGAGCATGGTAACCTGAACCGCGATCAGGCGTCTCATGTCCTTGCCGTTCCTGGCGGTCTCGCGCAGTCCTCGCATGCCAAAGACCAGGCATCGCGCCAGCACCTCAGGCTCGTCAGTGATGCTTGCGGACCGCACCTGCTCGCGGATGAGGTCGGCGACCACAGCCTGGAAATTGTCGTAGACCTTCCGGACCGCGGGGAAGCGCAGGTCGAAGAGATCTGCCGAATCGGGATGCGCCTCGATCAGATCGAAGCCGTGGGATCCCCAGGATTTGCAGGCGTGGAGCAGCTTGGCGTGAAGTCCGTCCAGCCGCGCGACGGCGGCCTGAATTTCGCGATGCTTTTGCTCGTCCATTCTTCGAATCGCCGCCGCGAACACGGCGTCCTTGTCGGGGAAGAGCAAATAGAGCGCCGGCCGCGAGATCCCGGCCTGCGCGGCGATGTCACCCATCGTCGTGCGGGCGTAGCCGTAGCGCGAGAAGACCTCCGTTGCAGCCTCGACGGCAAGCTCCTCCTTTGCAGCACGGGGACGAGACACGATCTTCGCTCCATGAAAGCGTGGTGCCGTCACTCTTGACACAATATCGAACAATGTCAATTTGTAGGATAGCGAGGATGGCAAGATGAACGACGAAGCACGCCTGAGAACCTGGAACACCTATCAAGCCGCTTGGGGCCCCGTTGGCGAGGACGAGCGCCGTCGCCTGCTTGAGCAAAGCGTGGCTGCAAATTGCGTGTACACCGATCCCGGCTCGCGGATTGAGGGGCGAGATGCGCTGATGGTCCGTATCGGTCAGACGCAGCTCAAGTTTCCCGGAGCCTATTTCAGGAATGACAGCTTCGTCGAACACCACGAGCAAGGACTCTTCCGCTGGACGATGTACGACGGGATCGGCCGCGTGTTCGTCAAGGGCGAGAGCTTCGGCCGCTTTGGCGAAGACGGGCGCCTGGTTCAGGCGACCGGCTTTTTCGAGGTGCCGGCTGCCCGGGTCTGATCGCCGGCAGGTGCGGCGAGGACGAATGCGTCGGCGTTGCGCGCCTTTGCGTCAGACCCCGCGCGCGAGCAACGCCTTGAAATCGGCCCGTGCGCGCTGCGCTTCGGCGCGTGCGACTTCGGAGGCATCGCCGAGGCCGAAATAGCCGTGGATCAGGCCGGGGCCTTCATGGTGCTTGACCCTTACGCCGGCAGCTTCCAGCGCCCGCGCATAGGCCGCGCCCTCGTCGCGCAGGGGATCGAACCAAGCGGTGGTCACGATCGCGGGCGCAAGGCCTGCGAGCGAGGCCGCGCGCAGCGGCGAGACCCGCCAGTCCGCGCCGTGGCCGGGCTCGGCGAGATAATGGCCGCAAAACCATTCCATCGTGGCGCGCGTGAGGAAGTAGCCGTCGGCGTTCTCGGCACGCGAAAGATAGCGCGCGTTCTCCTGCGCATCGGCATAGCTGCCGACCACGTCGGTCACGGGATAGACCAGCAATTGCGCGGCGAGGCTGATGTCGGCGTCGCGACAGGCGATCGCGGTGGTCGCGGCGAGGTTGCCGCCGGCGCTGTCGCCGGCGACGCCGAAGCGCTTTGCGTCGCCGCCGAATTCCGTGACGCGGCCAAAGACGTCGCGCACGGCGGCAAAGGCATCCTCGAACGCGCCGGGAAAGCGCGTCTCCGGCGGGCGGCGATAGTCGACGGAGACGACGACGGCGCCCGTCTCGATGGCGAGGTTGCGTGCCTGCCGGTCGTGGGTCTCGAGATCGCCGGCAACCCAGCCGCCGCCATGGAAGAACACCACGGTCGGCGCCCGACCGGTGCCGACACGATAGAGGCGCGCATCCAGCGGGCCGGCGCCGCCTTTCACCTTGATATCCTGCACGGTGTCGACCGGCGGCGGCGGGATGGCTGCGCGCGCGGCAGCCAGTGCGCGCAAGGAATCGCGGGCGCTCTGTGGCGTCATCACCGTGGGATCGCGCAGCGGCAGCAGCGGAATGATCTGGGCGATGACGGGATCGAGCGGCGCGGCCATGGCGAGTCCTTCAGGGTTCTTGCAGGGTTCTTGGTCTTGCTTGCGGGCTAGCATAGATTTTGCGCGCCGCATCAGCAACCGGCAGCGTGTTGCTGCCGGATTGAACGGGCAGGGAGGTTCAAGAGGTGGAATTCGAAACGCTGGTCCAGTCGCGCCGCAGCGTGCGCGGCTTCCGGAACGAGCCCGTGCCGCGCGCGGTGATCGAGGCGATCATCGAGACTGCCAAGCGTGCGCCGTCGTCGATGAACACCCAGCCCTGGCATGTCCACGTGCTCACCGGAAGCCCGCTGGAAGAGGTGCGCCGCCGCAACATGGAGGAGATGGTCGGCGGCGCCAAGGTCAAGCGCGACATCATCAGCCATGGCGAGTATCAGGGCGTGCACCGCAACCGGCAGGTCGACATCGCCAAGAAATTGTTCGGCGCGATGGGGATCGCGCGCGACGACAAGCCGATGCGCCAGGACTGGGTGCTGCGCGGCTTCCGCCAGTTCGACGCGCCGGTCTCGCTGGTCCTGACCTACGACCGCGTGCTCGATCCCGGCGCGGTCTGCCATTTCGATCTCGGCGCGCTTTGCTACGGCATTGTGCTTGCGGCCTGGGACCGCGGTCTCGGCTCGGTGATCAACGGGCAGGGCATCATGCGCTCCGACATCGTGCGCGAGGTCGCAGACGTCCCGGAGGACGAGGTGATCATGACCTGCGTCGCGATGGGCTATCCCGACGACAGCTTTGCCGCGAACGCCGTTCGCTCAGATCGCGAACACAACGAGGAGTTCGTGCGCTACGTGGGATTCGCCGATTAGTGCACATGGAGGAGATTATTCTCGCGCTAAAATATTTGGTGCGGACTCGTTGGTGGCCTCTTGCAATCTCCATCACGCAGGAGGAACAATACGGAGACTGAAAGGTTTGTTGCTGGCGCGAGGGAATTGACATGCGGCGGCTGGCTAGCCTGGTTCGGCGGTTCTTCGGCCCGCGAGTGCGGCGCCCGATTGATGATGATCCAAGTCTTCCCTTCACTCCCGAAGAGTTCGGCCGACTGATACGCAGCGGTAGGCGCGAGGACATGAAGCTGCTTGCCGAGGGGCTGGCGGGCCGGTCCATTCGGCGCCGCGACAGATATCGCGCCACGCACTAAAGCGCGACGAGATTAGGATGAATCGTCATCGCGCTTTAGGTTATTTGTTTGAGCATGATCTTTTCGGAAAACCGCTGCACACTTTGCGCTAACGCGGCCCTCCGGGTCCGGATCATGCTCTAAAGCGTGATGGCATTAAGTTCGATAGCCTGAATTTTTGAGGTAGTTGGCGCACTCCTCGGAGGTGAAGGCATCGAGTGCGTGGCCGATTGCGGCGCAGACGGCGTCGACGGTTCGTGCGGCAGCTTTGCGGAGCAGGTGCTTGAGCTTGGCAAAGACCTGTTCAATCGGGTTCAGGTCGGGCGAGTATTTTGGCAGGAAGAAGAGTTTGGCGCCGACCGAACGGATGAGCTGGCGAACTGCTCTGCTCCTGTGGCTGCCAAGGTTATCCAAGATGACGATATCGCCGGGCTGAAGGACGGGCAGAAGAACCTTCTCGACATAGGTGCGAAAGCTCACGCCATCGATCGGCCCCTCGATGAACCATGGCGCATCGATCCGGTCATGGCGCAGGGCCGCCAGGAAGGTCATGGTCTTCCAGCGGCCGTGGGGAACCTTGGCGTGAAGTCTGTGCCCGCGGGGGGCCCATCCCCGCAAGGGCGCCATGTCGGTCCGGGTCCAGGTCTCGTCGATAAAGACCAGCCGCTCAGCTTCGAGGCGACCTTGATACTTTGCCCACTGGGCTCGCCGGCGCGCGACCTCGGGACGATCGCGTTCGCCAGCCGCCACGCTTTTTTTTGAAGCTGAGCTTCTCGGCATGCACGAAGTCCCACACCGAGTGGTAGTCGACCTTCAGGCCGCGACCGGCAAGCTCGGCAACGAGCCCGCGGATGGTGAAATCGCCGTCCCTGATCCGTTGCGACAGCCAGACCGCGTGGTCTCCCGAAACCGCCTTCGGCTTGTGCCCGCCCATCTGGCCAGGCTCAACGCTGCCGGTCTCTTCGACCCGCTGCATCCAGCCGATGGCAGTACTGATCGCGACCCCAAACTGCTTGGCGGCCTGATTGCGGGACATCCCGCCCTCGATCGCGGCCACGACACGCTTGCGAAGATCCAGAGAATAAGGCTTGCCCATCCATGCTGGCCTCCAATCCAGCCAGCATGGTGAATCAGAAATGCACTGATTTGGGAATCCCAAATCGATTCAACCTAACCCCATCCCGCTTTAGAGTGAATTTGCGACGCCGCCGGCGTCACGAGCTCACCGCGTGAGCGCGACTTGCTTGAACGAACGCACCAGCGCTTTCTCCAGCTTTCCGCTCATCCCGCACAATATGTCGTAGGCTTCCGCGCGTGGCATCGTCGGCTTGTAGTGCCGGTGCTCGATCAGCGCCGCGAAGATGTCGGAGATCGTCAGAAGCCGCACGATGTCGCCGATGTTTTCGGCGCAGAGCCCGTCCGGATAGCCGCTGCCGTCGAGATATTCGTGATGATGCCGCACGGCATCGAGGATCTCAGGCGAAATCCGGTGGTGGGCCTTTAGAAACTCATAGCCAGCCGCCGGATGCGTTTCGATCAGGGCGCGTTCTTCGGCATCGAGGCGGCCCGGCTTGTCGAGGATGGCGAGCGGTATCTGGGCCTTGCCGATGTCGTGGAACATGGCGGCCGAGTAAAGCCGCTCCAGATCGGATTTGCCGACGCCGAGGCTGAGGCCGAAGTCGATGGCGACGCCGGTCACGAGCAGGCAATGCTGATAGGTTCCCTCGTGATGGCGCCGCACCGTTACGAGCCATTCGGACAGGCCATGCTCGGTAATATGATCGGCGATCTGGCGACCAGCTTGCCTGGCGCAGTCGACATCGAGTGGCTGGCCGAGAGCGACGGCCGTGAACATCGATGCCATGGCGGTCGCTGCGGTTTCAACCGCGTTGTCGAGCTGCGCCTGGTCGCCTGACGAGACCGGTAGCGGCTTGGCCGGGTCGGACAATGCCGCCAGCAATCTGGCTCGGTTGACCATTCCGGAAAGCACGAGCGTCGCGCCGAGCGCATAGGCTTGGGAAATGCTGACGTGAGAGCTGTGCTCAAGCAGGAAGATCCGCTTCTTGGCCTTGGCCAGCGTGCTGGCCCGCTTCTTGATGGCCGCGATGTTGTCGACATCGCGCAGCTCCGCGCGAACCACGATGGCGGACGGCACCTGCGACAGCTTGGCTTCGGTGTCGAGCCGTTCGCCCGCGACCGTAAATCGCGCTTCGAGGATCGAGCAGACCGCCGACAATTTGTCGGATGAATCGGCCAGCACATGGACGATGGGGCGGGCCCCCTCCCTCTCTCCGAGACCGCCGTCGCGCTGGACGGGGCTTGATATGGTACGCGTGCTCTGCACGGGGCGGCCTGAGATGCGGTGATGTTCAATGCGTGGGACGAAGTATCTGCCTACTTGCTTGGGGTGGCGCTCTGCGCGGCGGCCGACGGCGCGCTTGCCGTCTTCTTCTTGCCGACCGCTCTGATGAAGTGAACGCCGGCCATGGTGCCGTCGATCCACACCAGCTCGCACCGCCGATAGGCCAGCCCGGTCGACGACAGCAGCATGAAGAATTCCTTGGCCTGGAGGACATCGAGCGTGCCCTCGACCTCGAGCTTCGCGCCGGTCTGCGACACGTCGAGCAGGACGCAGCTGCGCTGCCACGTGCCGTCCGCCCCCATCAGGTGCACGGGCTGCCGGTGGTCCATTCGCACGCGAGACGCTTTACGACCGTCGAATCTCATCGGTTATCTCCCCCTCTTGCGTTGCGATGTCCCGGATCGCTTGTGCCGGCGCGTGCTGCCATCTGGCCCCAGCGGACCGTCCATTGGCTGGTCGATAAGAGAAGCGTCTCGAAGATGGTCCGCGCGCGTTCGCGCTCTCCGGAGGAAAGCCGCACGCCGCGGCGGTTGCTCAGGATCGTGAGAGTGGTCGCCCAGTTCAGCCGCGAGGCGCGGCAGGCCATGACCAGGCCCTCGCAGTCGTCGTCGACCAGGACGTGCTCGACGATCTCGATCGGTGCGCCCGAGAGCACCGAGAGCGCCGTCACCAAATTGGCCTTCTCCCCGCGGATCGCGAAGCGGTTCACCGTGGAGTCGTTGAGCTTGCCGACGCGGTTGAGCGCGACGATCTCCGGCCTCGCGTTCGCATAGTCCGCCGGGGAGGGCAGCCTTGGTGCTGCCGGAGCGGGTGCAGCATCCTGTGCCAACGGCACGTCGGACGCGTTGGGCTTGACCGGGGGCTTCTTGCCAAAAGAGGCCGACAGCAATGTCCTTGTGACGTGGTCGGGGGTATCAGGCCGGAGCGCCAGCGCCTTCGTGATCTCGTCATCCCGCCCGGCTGCGGCGATCAGCGCGGCATAGGCCGTCTCGGAGAATCTGGTGCCGGGGTTCCTGATGAGCGCAAGGCAAATCCCGCTGCCGCCATGCTTGATCAGTGCCTCGGTCACCGTCGGCTCGATCGTGTCGCGGGCGCAGATCGCGATTTGCTGCCGTTCGCCCCTCGCGGTCGCGATCGTCGCGAGATCTGTCGTGGACAGTGCCTGCGACTTGATCAGGAGCGGACAAGCGATGTCCGGATCCTCGTGCGAGGCCAGGCGACGCAATGTCTTCTGCGGAGCCGCCGTCAGCTCGGCGAGCGCTGTGCTGAGCCGGACCAGCGAGCTGGGGGCGACCCTTTCGGTCAGGCACAGCAGGACGCCATCGACCATATTGACGAGCATGTCCTGAGGCCGGTCGCTGCTGGCCGCGAGCAAACCGACAATGCCCTCGAGGATGCGCGCGCAACGCTCCGGCGGACACGCTGCGACCGCGTCTTCCAATTCAACGAGACGAACGGCAGGCGAGTTTGCCATCATGGCAGGTGCCTGAAATTTGAAATAACTTTGACGATCCAACGACCATCATTGCGACCTACAGGCGTTAATTTGGATTTGAGGTTTGGTTTCCTCAGGTATCAACGCACCGCTACTTCCTGGGAAAATGCTATCGAAATTTGGCAGGCGTGCAACTATGGCTTGTCCTTTGAGTGGGACGCCCGCCAACTGAGGGATGGGTCAGGGTGATTCTTCCGGTCTGACGGGAAACCGAAAGGGGGAAGCGAACCGGCGTTGTCGCCGGACGCGTAGAGCGCGACGCTGCGTTTCATACCGCCATGAACAATAGTGATGACGCGCCGGGGACGGCGCTAAAGATATTCCGCTTTTCCGATGTCGACGAATTTCGAAACTCCATACGCGGACTGAATTTCGAGTTCACGCCTTTCGTCAGGAAGATTTCGGCGGAGCAGATCATTCTGTCGTTGCCCGGCTGCGACGTGAACTTGACGCGCGCGTTTCCGCGAGTGGTCGACGCACAGCTCGTCGACAATTGCACGGCGGTCGGCTTCACGATGGACGACCTCAACGTACCTATTCGCTTCAACGGCTCGCAACGTGCGCGGCCGGTCGTGGTCATTGGCAGCGGCGGAGCGGCCTACACCACCATCGAGGAGGTGCAGCGGCAAATCGCCTCGGTGTTTTTCAGGCCGGAGGTGAGGGATCGCGGCTGGCCACAGACGGTCTCAAGCTTCAAGATTTTCGAAACGTCCGCGGTGGCCTTGCACCGGCTGCGCAGCGTGGTTCGGGAGGTGCTGGCCGAGGCGTCCGATCTGGTCGATGCACCAGAGCTTCCATTGAAAGGCGCGGCGATGAAGGAATCGCTGCTCGGAGCCGTCGACGGCGCCTTCGAGAGCGTCGTTCCCGCCCGCTGGACCCGGCAGGCCAACGACGGGCGGAACTTCAAGATATTCCAGGATATCCGCGCGCTGCTCTCTGACGACCTGTCGCAGCCGATCTACAGCGACGAGATCGCGGGCAAGCTCGGCCTGTCCGTTCGCACGATGCACGACGTGGTCCGCCGTTATCGCGGCATGAGCCTGCACCGTTACTTGCGCCTGCGTCGTCTCTGGCTGGTGCGCCGGCGGCTTCTTGCCGGCGCCGACAGCGTCAAGGCGGTCGCACTGGCGTTTGGCTTCTGGCATCTCAGCGACTTCTCCAGAAGCTATCGCGACCAGTTCGGCGAGACACCGTCGCAAACGCTGGAGCGCGGACGCGGACGATAGTTCGGCAAATCGAGTAGGGCCGGACGCCGGTTTCGTGCTACCGTCCGGTCATGAGCAATCGCATCCTCGTCCTCTACGGTTCCTACCGGTCCGACCGCATGGGCATCCGCCTTGCGAATTTCGTCATCAATGGCCTGCGCGGCCGCGGCGAGGACGTCGCGTTCATCGACGCCAAGGCGATCGGGCTGCCGATGCTCGACCGCATGTACAAGGAATATCCCAAGGGCTCCGCGCCCGAGGCGTTGGAAAAGCTGGCCGGACAGATCCGCGGCGCCGATGGTTTCGTCTTTGTCACCGGCGAGTACAATTGGGGTATCCAGCCGGGCCTGAAGAACCTCACTGACCATTTCCTCGAAGAGTGGTTCTGGCGTCCGGCCGCGATCGTGAGCTACTCGGCCGGCCGGCTGTCCGGTGCGCGCGCCTCCACCGCCTGGCACGGTACGCTGTCGGAGATGGGCATGGTGGTGGTGTCGAGCACCATCGGCGTCGGACCGATCGCCCAGACGCTATCGGCTGAGGGCGAGCCGATCGGCGAGGGGGGCAAGGCGCTGGAACGCTCGTTCCCGCGCTTTGCCGATGATCTCTCGTGGTGGATCGAAGCCGCAAAGGCGCAGCGCGCGCGGAAAGCGCCGCCTTATTGATCTCGCGTTGCGCGGTCGTGCCGTAGCCCGGATGGAGCGCAGCGCAATCCGGGGTTCTGTCCGCGTCGTGGGATGTCCCGGATTACGCTGCGCTCCATCCGGGCTACAAAGCTGTGCGCGACTCGGAGCCGCGGGCTTCGCTCAGGCCGCCCTGACCTCGCCGAGGAAGCGGTCGAACTGTCCGGCGAGGTCGCGCGACTGCGTCGAGAGCTGCTCGGCGGCGCCCAATACCTCCCGGGCGGCAGTTCCGGTGTCGTCGGCGGCGCGCTGCACGCCGGAGATGTTGCTGTTGACCTCCTGGGTGCCGCGGGCGGCCTCCTGGACGCTGCGGGCGATCTCCTTGGTCGCCGAACCCTGTTCCTCGATCGCAGCCGCAATCGCGGTGCCGATCTGGTCGATCTCGGCGATGACGTCGGCGACGTTGCGGATCGCGGCGACGGTCTCGTCGCTCGCGGTCTGGATCGCGGTGATCTGCTCGGAGATTTCCGTGGTGGCCTTGGCGGTCTGGCCGGCCAGCGACTTCACTTCGGAGGCGACCACCGCAAAGCCGCGGCCGGCATCGCCGGCGCGGGCAGCCTCGATGGTCGCGTTCAGTGCGAGCAGGTTGGTCTGTTCGGCGATGCTCTGGATCAGCGTCACGACGTCGCCGATCTTCTGGGCGCCCTCGGCGAGGGCGCGCGCGGTGTCGCCGGTGCGGCGGGCGTTGTCGACGGCGCGGGCCGCGATCTCGGTGGATTGGGCAACCTGACGGCCGATCTCGGCGATCGAGGAGGTCAGCTCCTCGGTGGCGCTGGCGACCGTCTGCACGTTGGTCGAGGTCTGTTCGGAGGCGGCGGCGACGACCGCGGCCTGGCTGTTGGTCTGGGCCGCCGTCGAGGTCATCGACTGCGCCGTGCTCTCCATGGTCGAAGAGGCCTGCGAGAGGCCGCCGACCAGCTCGGTGACCTTGGCCTCGAAGGCGCGGGTGAGGTCGTCGAGCGCCTGGGCGCGGCGCATCTTGCCGTCGTTCTCGGCCTGCTTCTCGGCGGCGAGCCGGTCGGCCCGGATCATGTTGTCCTTGAACACCTGAACCGCTGCGGCCATCGCCCCGATCTCGTCGGAACGCTCGGCACCGGGGATGCTGTCTGCAACCTCGCCGTCGGCCAGCCGCGACATCCGGCTCGTCAGGCTGACGATCGGCGCGCAGACGCGGCGGCGGACGGTTACGACGAGGCCGACGCTCGCGATCAGAACGGCGACAAGGCCGAGCAGCGCGACGGTGAAGCTGGTGCGCGCGGCCGAGGAAGCACCGGCGAGGATCTGCTCGGCGTTGTCGTAGAAGGCGTCGCGCACGTCGATGATGGTGGCGAGGCCGCGCTGCGTGGCGGCGTAATAGGTCTCCATGTCGTGTTCGTACTTGCCGCTGACAGCGCCGTCCTTCACCAGCTTGAGCTCGCGGCCGAACTCCTCGATATAGATCGCGTTGAACTTCTCCAGCGCAGCGGCGACGTTCGCCGGAGTTGCGGGATTGCCGCGCAGTTCCTGTAGCGCCATCACGATCTGATCGTTGCGGCCCTGCGAGCGGCTGATGTCGGCTTTCTCCGCGTCAGTCGCCGGTTTCTTGCCGCCCACGAGATTCTTGTGCAGGCTGGAATTGAAGCCGCCGACGTCGCGCAGCGTCATCGCGATGTTGGCGTAGCTGGCCTGCCGGTAGGCGTCGCCGTTGAGGATCGCCATGCGGCGGACCTGCTCGTTGAGCAGCGCCGTCACGCCGCCGTTGAGCACGGCATTGTCGGCGACGATCTTCCTGGCCGCGTCCTTGCGCGCCTCGGCAGGTCCGGCGAGGGCCTTGTCGATGGCCTCGCGCAGCGCGGCGAATTTCGCATTGATGCCGTCGATGTTGCTGCCGATGGTGCTGCCGTCGTCGAACGGGCCGGGCAGCTCCTTGCGCAGCGCATTCATCCTGTCGCGGGCGCCGTCGGTCTGCTTGCGCAGCTTGTCCTGCTCGGAAAGCAGCGCCGGGTCGATGCTGGCTGGGCCATAGAGGATGTTGGTGGAAAAGCCGCGCTCGGGATTGAGATAACGCGGGATGTCGCTGACAGCACGGACGATCGCCAGGCGGCCTTGTGCCTCGGTGATCCGCTCCATCGTCTGGTATTTCGTCACGGCGACGTAGACGGCAAGACCGCCGCCCACGGTCGAGAGCGAGACGATGGCGGTGGTCAGGAGCGTACCGATTTTCATGATCTGTCCGGCAACTGGCGCGGGAGAGGAAGGATATTTCTCCGAAAAATAGCGGGACCGTATTAATCGCGGGTTTACGCTGGTGGCCCTTACAGCCCTCGCGCGTGCGTCCATTCGTCCTGGAGCCAGTCCCGTTCCGAATGGGATTCTGGGTTTGACACGTTTTCGTTGCGCGCGCCGGAATTCACGTTGCTCGAAAACGGCCTAGGCGTAAGTCGCGCTCACAGTTCCCAGAGGACCAAAATCGGCGACGTAGGTTTCGCCGGCCTTCGGCCGCAACATGCCCGTCAGCGTGCCTGTGCTGATGGTCTGGCCGGCCTTAAGGCCGATGCCGGTTCGCGACAGCTCGTTGGCGAGCCAGGCGAGCGGCACCAGCGGATGATCGATTGCCTCCGCAGCGCTCCCGCGGCGTCTCAAGGCGCCGTTGCAATTGAGAATGACATCCTGATTCGCGATGTCGCGGCTGGCCCAGTCGGCGATGGGCTCGCCAAGCACGATCGTTCCCGATCCGGAGCCATCGGCCATGATCGCGGGCATCGGCGGAAACGCCGCGTCGTGAACGAAGCGGCATTCGGCGAGCTCGATGCCGGGATGCAGCGAGGCGACGGCATCGCCGACCTCTTCCACCGTATACGGCTTCGCGCGCGGCGGCAGGTCGGCGCCGAGGCACGCCTGGTACTCGACTTCCGGAATCGGGCTGCATTGCCTGGCATGTTCGACGCTTGCAGGCGAGGACTTGATCAAGGGCGCGAACACCCGACCATAGATCGGCGAGGAGATGTGAAGCTGGCGCTGGAGCCCGGGCTTCATGCCGGCGATCTTCCAGCCGACGACATCCCAGCCCAATTCCTCTTCCACCATGGCCGCGACACGGTACGCCGTCTCGGCATCCGGCGGCACCAGCCGCTCGTCGAGGCCGCTTTGCTGCCGGCCCTCGCGGCGCAAATTGGCGAGATGGCGGGCGAGTTCGCGTTGGCGTGACAAATCCATTGGTGCTCATCCGATCTATTTGGCCGTGCGGGCGAGGGCAGCGGCCAGCACCGTCTCCAGTTCCTCTTGAACCTGATCGAGCGCGGCGGCGCTGCGGCTCGCGCGGCACATGGCGACCGTGCCTTCGATCGAGGCGACGACGAGTGTTGCAAGCCGCTCGGCCCGTTCCGCAGCCAACCCTTCGCGCAGCAGGGCGGTGTGCATGATCTGCTGCCAGTCGGCGAACACGCCGTCGGCAAGGTCGAGCAGATGCCGCTGCGCCGTATCGTCGTCCTTGTCGGAGACCTCGCCGACATAACGGTCGACGGCGACGGCAAGCACCGGGCAGCCCGCCTCGAAGCCGGTCGCTTCCAGTCGGCGGCGCCACGATGCGACGAAAGCTCTCAAGCCGCCGATCACGCCGCGTTCGCTCATGGCCTTCTCCAGGGGAATGGACACCTGCTTGCCGGCAAAGACTACGGCCTCGGCGATCAACTGCCGCTTGCCGTCCGGGAAGTGGTGGCTGATCGAGCCGCGGGGCGTCGCCGTATGGCGGACGACATCGCGCATGCTGGTGGCATTGACGCCGCCGCGGCTCATCAGGTCGGCGGCGCCGGCGATCATCTTGTCGCGTGTGCTGGAGGTCATCGGATGTCCCGCGAATGGCCCTCTCATCTAGACTATGACGCTTGACATAGGCAAGTGGTCCTGAAATATGACGATTGTCATATTAGTCAAAGGGGGCAAGCTGACCATCATCACCGTGACCGCGCCTGCCGGCCGGCTTGACCTGACACGGCGTCGCCGCCTCGCGGAAAGCCTGACCGATGCCGTGCTCGCGCCCGAAATCGGCCAGCACGCGCCTGCAGCGCGAATGGGCTTCCAGGTTCACTTCAAGGACCTGCCGCCCGACTGCATGGCGATCGGTGGCCGGCTCCTCTCCGACCAGGACACGCCGCGCGATATCATGACCGTCAATATTGCGGTGATGAACGCAGCCTGGCCTGCCGAGGTGCGTGCCGAAGTGATCCGCAACGTGCTGGCGCGGCTGGCGGCGGCCTGCGGGATGCAGGCGCCTGCGCCAACCTGGTGGGTCAATTTCGAGATCATCGACGAGGGAAGCTGGGGATCGCGGGGCGGCGTGCTCTCGATCCTCGAGCTCTTGGATACCGGCGTGTTCACGCCGGAGCGGATCGCCGCGATCCGCGCGGCAATTCAGCCGCCGACCTGATTTGCGGCCAACACCAACAGACCAATCCGGAGAGAAACCAATGAGCGAAGGTCAGATCCGCACCGAGGTGCACGGGCACGTCCTCAAGATCATCATCGATAACGCTGCAAAGAAGAACGCGTTCACGCCGGCGATGATGGAGCAATTGTCCGATGTGCTGACCGAGCTGCACGACAACGAGACCTACCGTGTCGGCGTGATCTGTGCCGAGGGTAGGGATTTCACCGCCGGACTTGATATGCCGAAGTTCTTCGGTCCGTCCGCCGAGAAGCGAAATATCAAAGAGGGGAATGTCGATCCGTTCGGGCTCAACAAGCGCTGCCGCAAGCCGATCGTCACCGCCGTGCAGGGCATCGTGTTCACGATCGGCATCGAGCTGATGCTTGCCGGCGACATCGTGGTGGCTGCCGCGGATTCGCGCTTCTGTCAGATGGAATCCAGGCGCGGCATCGCGCCACTCGGCGGGGCGCATTTCCGCTTCCTGTCGCGCGCCGGCTGGGGCGACGCGATGTACCACCTGTTCCTGTGCGACGAGTTTTCGGCAGAACGCGCCCACACAATCGGCCTCGTCCAGGAAGTCGTGCCGCCGGGAGAGCAGGTCGAGCGTGCCATGGCGCTCGCTGCCATCATCGCGCGCAATGCACCGCTCGGCATCCAGGTCACGAAGGAGGCGGCTGCCAAATATATCGAGGGCGGCGAGGCGGCGGCGATCGCCTATATCCCGAACATTCGCGACCGCGTGCTCGGCAGTGCGGACGCGAAGGAGGGCATTCAGTCTTTCATCGAGCGGCGCGCGGCTGTGTTCCAGGGACGCTGATCCGCGCTAAGCCGGCCGATCGAGCTTCGAAAGGATCTCCAGCGTCACACCGTCACGCGCGCCCGCGAAATATCTGGCGAGCGCCTGATCGAAAAGGGGCTGATCGGACACCGCAGCGAATAGCGTCATCGACGAGCGGAATTTGGCGTCGTCCGGCGCGCCGAGGATTGCGTGGATGGTTCGCCCCTGGACGGCGAGCACGAGCTGGGTGCATTCGGTCAGCCGCGGGCCGAGGACGGGGTGGGCGAGATAGGCCTTGGCCTCCGCGCGCGAGCCGATGGCATAGCGCTGCGACATGGCGCTGAGGCCGAGGCCGGCGACCTGCGGGAAGACGAACCACATCCAGTGACTCTGCTTCCGCCCCTGGGACAGCTCCGCCTGGACGTCGCGATAGACCGGGTGCTGGGCCCGGACGAAGCGGTCTAGATCGAAAGGATCGGTCATTGGATACCTTGAGGGCGTCTTGCCGGCCGCGATTATGCCTAACTTTTGGCTCCCAATATGGTAGCTGGTATAGAGAGTCTCCGGG